>NZ_JBSSGR010000003.1:0-1164012 GCF_054063855.1 Williamsia sp. R60 | reverse complement strand
GAAAGAGCCCGGATCGCCGCACGTAGCTCGTCATGCTCTTCGCCGAGCTTGAACAGATCAAAATCGGGGTTGCCGGCCATCAGAACACTCCTCGTGATCACTGTGCGCGCGAACCTCGGGCGCCTTCTACGGTACTTAGTACCATAACTGTGGTACCAAGTACCAGTGGTAGGAAAGGGCATGCCCGCAGCGATATCGACCCGCCAACGCCTTGCACGGGCGGCCTTTGCACTGTTCGAAGAGCACGGGTACGACGCGACCAGCGTCGACGACATCGCCGCACGCGCGAAAGTTGGCCGGACAACGCTGTTCCGCCACTTCGGGTCCAAAGAAGCCATCGTGTTCCCCGACCACGACTCACTGCTGCAGAGCGCCCACAGCCACCTCGCCGGAACCGACCCCGAGACGATGCCGTCCGCGGTCATCGACGTTGCGCGTTCGGTCTTCGACAGCTACCTCACCGAAGGCGAACTGGCGCAGGCGCGCTACCGCCTCACCCGAACTGTTCCGGCGTTGCGCGACTACGAGGTCGCCACCGTCTCCAAATATGTCCGACTGTTCAACCGGCACCTGCAACCGACAACAAACGACTCCACCGCACAGCTGCGCCATGAGATCTTTGCGCACGCAGTTGTCGCCGCCCACAACCACGTACTGCGCCGCTGGCTACGAGGCGACATCACCGACGCGCACCAAGAGTTCACCGACGCAATGGCCACTGCCCGAACAGTTCTTCAGAACGCTACCGACACAACCACATCCGCCGTTGTGATCCTGTCCACCAACCAGCCACTAGACTCCATAGTCCCCCGTCTACGCAACGCGATCGGTGATCTGGGGTCGCCTCTCTGACAGCCCGTTCGAGTAGCTGCCCAGGCGAACGCGCAGACGTGGGTAACCCGGCCTCAGGCTCCTATTTCGGCACCCAGGCGGTAGCCTTCGGCGATGGCATGACTCAGACGGCGAGGCGTGACCGAGTCACCGATGATGCTGACCGACGGTCCGGCCTCGAGTCCCAGCGTCGACATCGGTACCCGCGGTTGATGCCACACCGTGAGGACGTCGTCGAACTCGATGTCGGCGCCTCCGAAGACCGGTCGCAGGCGCAACGCCCCCGACGCCTTGTCAGGAACCAACAGGGTGTGCCCCACCTTGAACTCGGTCCCCGACGTCCCGAGACGGCGCAGTAATGGTCCCGCGCTCTCGGCCGGCACGCGTGACGCCAGTCCGGTCAGCGGGGTCGCAAAGGTGACGTGCCATCCCTGCCGCACGAGCGCCTCCGCTGCACTGTAGGCGGGCCAGAAGCCATCCCCCTCGTCGAACACCACCGCTCGGCGACTCGTCACATCGGGAAGTCGCCCTAACAGCACGTCGTCCACTGTCGCCGCTGGTCGCCCGTGCAGACCGACTGGCAGGTCTGCGGGCCGGGATCCAGTGGCCACGACGATGTGGTCTGCCACCTCGAGGATGTCTTCCACATCGTCGACTTCGATACCGGCAGAGAGATTCACATCAACCTTCAGCCGGCGGAGCTCTCGCTGGAGGTAGTCGATGACATCCCCAAGAGCTGCCCGGTGGGGCGCTGCCGCGGCGACGCGGACGGCACCTCCCAGAACCGTGCGCTGCTCGAAGACGGTGACGTGATGACCGCGACCGGCGGCGACACGCGCCAGCTCGAGTCCACCAGGGCCCCCGCCGATCACGTAGACCTCTTTCGGCTTCTGTACCTTCACGCCGATCTGCGGGTGGCGACCGCGACCGATCTCTGCGTTGACCGCGCAGTGGAGGTGGGGATCGAACGCCCTGCAGTCTTGGTTGATCCCCAGGCATCCCCGGATCTCGTCCAGCCTGCCGCTCTCCGACTTGATCGGTAGATCGGGGTCGGCGATGAGTGCACGTGCCATCCCCACCATGTCGACGTGGCCGGACTTGATGGCGTGATCTGCGGTGGCCGCGTCCCGAATACGTTGTCCGACAAGGGTCGCAACACCGGTCGCCGCGCGCACCCTCGATGCAGACGGAATGGCCACCGCGTCCTCGTTTGTCGAGTCCTTCACATACTTCCCGCGGGTGCCATGAGTGATGCTGAAGTAGTCGATCCCGAGGTCGGTCAGGTCCTCTGCGATGCGCACGCAATCATCGATGTTCATCCCGCCGGGTATTTCTTCTTCACCGCTGAGACGAACGCCGACAACAAAACCCGTTGGGACCACCGAGCGCATTGCCTCGATCACCAGCCTGGAGAAGCGCATTCGATTCGCGAAAGAGCCACCGAAACTGTCGGTGCGTTTGTTGGTCAGTGGCGACATGAACTGAGCCGGCAGGTACCCGTGCGCCGCATGCAGTTCGACTCCGTCAGCGCCCGCCTTCACCACGTTCTGCGTGGAGATCCGCCAGCCTTCGATTATGTCGTCGATCTCGGCAACCGTGAGCTCGTGGGGCGGGTAGGCGTCGCGAGCGGTCTTGATCGATGAAGGCGCCGACGGTGGCGCGTCTGATTCTCCGCCGATGAACTCCCGACCGAGGTGACACAGTTGAACCACGAAGCGGGCGCCGTGCCGATGGATCACCTTCGCCTTCGCCGCCGTGGCAGGCACATAGTCGTCGATGTATGCCTCGATCAGCTTGCGCGAACGCAGGGTGGTCGTGGAATGCACCACGGTGGCCCCGCCGACGATCAGACCGACACCGCCTGCTGCCAACCGCTCGAAATGCTCGGTGTCGCCGTGAGTGGGGACACCCCGCTCGGCCATGCTCGTTCCGGCCGGCAGCGCCACCAGCCGGTTCTTCACGGTCATTTCGCCGAGCTCAATCGGGGAGAACAGATGAGGGAACTCAGGTGACATCGGACCTCTTCTTTCAATCAAATTGGCTGACATGCTCATTCGGGTGCAACGAGTACTCGCGTCACCGGTTCGGACCGCAGCGTTGCCTCTACACGCCGCCGTAAGCGCTGCTCCGGCACGGTCAGTCGTACCGTCTCCTGGGAGACGTAGTCGGCCCAGTGGTTGAACGTGCAGTACTCGACGTACGTGTCGGAGAGGTCGGCCGCTTGCATGATCCTGCATCTCAGCGCTCCTAGCCGCAGCCGTGAGCGCCGCACTTCGTCGAAGTCCTGCAGGAAGGCCGAAACTCTGTTTGCCGTAACGAAGTAGGTGGTTTCGATCGTCACCGGCCGGTCGCCGTAACCGTCGGTCGGTGGATCGGACCACGTCACGTCAGCCGGATCCGGGGCGATGGCTTCACTGGGGAAGATCCCGTTCCGCAGGACGCCGACCGCGGCCACGACCATGAGCACCGTTGCGGTGGAAACGGCCGGGACCAGACCGACGGCATCGGCGAGCACACCCCAGATGATCGCTCCGACAGCCTGACTGCCCTGGAACATCAGCATGATGAACGCGATGATGCGCGCCTTGATCCAGGGCGGGACCACACGGTGGGCCGCGATCATCCAAGTGCTCTGGACACCCACCCAGGAGGCGCCGACGACCACCATCAGCACCAGCATCACGTCGAGGCGGGTCACAAACGCCATACCTGCGAGAACGACCGCGTAAGCGCCCGAGCCCATTGCGACAAATCGGTTCCAACTCATCCGAGCCCGCAGGGGCATCAGCGCAACCGTGCCCGCCACAGCCCCGATACCGATGGCTCCGGACATCACCCCGAACTCGAACGTGCTGGTGTGGAGGCGATCATGTGCGACGAGCGGCAACAGCGCCCACAGGCAGCTGGCCGGCACTCCAAAGATGGTCAGCCGCAGGAGTAATCGCCGCGTCCACCGGGAGTGACGGATGAAGCGCAGGCCGCCAGACACTGCCTTGCCGATAGGGCTGGGTGCCGCACCGGCACCGGCCGCGGCCGGCACCTGCCAGGCCGCTATCAAGGCGCAGCCTGCGAACAGGACACCAACCGAAGCGAATGCCCACGTGGAGCCGAGACCGGCGAGGATCGCTCCACCGATCAGCGGGCCGATCGCCCGCGCCCCGTTGAACACGGCGCCGTCGATCGCGGGAACGACCGTCATCATGTCTCGACTGACGACGTGCGGTAGCAGCGCCTGCCAGACGATGGCGACGATCGCCAACCCCGTCCCGGCAACGAAGACACTGCCCATCAGCACGCCGACGCCGACATCGCCGAGTACATCGAGGACGACCAGGGCAGCGGAAGCGATGAGCAGCACCACGGAGGTCGACACGAGGAGCCGACGATGGCTCGTGTACTCGGCTATTGCCCCGATCGGCAGCGCGAAGAGGAAGAACGGGATGCTGATCGCGAACTGAACGGCCGAGACCGTGGTCGCGGACTCCCCTGCTTCGGCGAGGATCCATTGGGCCGCGAGTACAAGGATCCATACCCCGACGCTGGCACCGAGCTCCACGAGCAGCAGCAGGCGCAGGCGCCGAACGCGAAGAGGTGCGAAGAACCCCATCTGCGTCGCACCGGTCATTGTTCGCCTCCTCACTGAAACTGAACTTAGTTCAGCAAACGTGACCGCGGGTAAGAATTGCAAGATATCCTGAACTGAAGTCATGTCATTTGGCCGTTAGTAGCCGGAACAGGAGACCCCTCGATGCCGTCGCACAACCGCCTGCTGTGCCTGAGATCCAGACCAGAAGGACCTCTACAGACCGGTGACCTGGTGATCACCGACGCACCACTGCCCGATTTGGCCGCCGGCGAGGTCCTGATTCGCAACACTTGGCTCTCGATCGACCCGTCGATCCGAATTAGGCTTGGATCGACGACCCCGAACGGATATCTCCCGCCCTTCGAACCCGGCGAACCCCTGGTCGGGCTGGCTCTGGGTGTGGTCGAAAGATCTGAGAACAGCGGCTTTGCGCCCGGGGACATCGTGTCGCACATGTACGGATACCGCGACTACGCAGTCATCGGCACCGACGGAAGCACCATCGGCGGCTACGGGGGTCTGACTTCTCTCGACCCTGAAGACCTACCACTGCAGTGGTTTCTAGGGCCGTTGGGCAGTTCGGGACTGACGGCGTACGCCGGACTCATCGCGGTCGCCGACCTACAGCCGGGCGACACGGTGTGGGTGTCGGCCGCGGCGGGAGCCGTCGGCAGCATTGCGGCGCAACTCGCCAAACAGCGTGGCGCGGTGGTGATCGGTTCTGCCGGCAGCAGTGAGAAGGCGGACTACTTGGAACGAATACTCGGGCTCGACGCCGCGTTCGACTATCACGCGCGTCCGATCACCGAACTCGTAGAGCGAGCTGCGCCCGGAGGGATCGACGTCTACTTCGACAGTGTCGGATCCGATCACCTCGCCGCAGCACTCGACAACATGCGTCCCGGGGGCCGGGTCGCCATGTGTGGCGCATTGGCCGACTACGACAACACCACGCCGTCGCCCGGACCATCGAACCTCTTCCAACTCGTCTCGAAAGGTATTCGGATCGAGGGATTTCGTGCGGGCTCGTTCAATCACCTCGCGGCCGACATGCGATCAGAGATCGCCGGCTACCTCCGCGATGGCCGAATGAAGTACAGCGAATTGGTTTTTCATGGCCTCGAGGAAGCGCCATCGGCGCTCATCGCAATGCTGCGCGGCGACAACACCGGCAAGACCTTGTGTCGGCTCGGTGAGTGAACGGCGCGAGGGCCGCGCTCAGCCGAATGCAACCTCTGGAGTTCGCGCGATGAGCAACCGGCGGACCTTGCCGGCCGCATCGAGCTGAGCGGTTGCGTTGAACGACGCCTCGAAATCGCCGTTGCGGGTGGTGCGTCCCAGAACGAGTTCGACATCAGAAACCACAGCGCCGCTGTCGATGTGATGCACCAGCGTGCTCTTTTCACGCTGGTCGAGATACGCGATGAGTCCGTCGCGATCTCCGACGAACTCCGCAGACTGACCGCCGCCCTTGGAGAACTGCACCGACATCATGAAGTCGTCGGTGATCATCGTCAGCACGCGGTCGGGGTCATCGGAGTCCATGTACTCGAACCAGCGAGCCAGCACGGGTGTCGGGATCAACGCGCTCACGAGGATGCTCCTTCAGCAGCGGCAACGTCGGACAGCAGCCCGAACTCGGGGTCGAACGACACCTGGTAGCGGTCTATGCCGCCGTTTGCGTCGACATGCATCACGCCGACGAAGTAGCCGGTTGTGGTGGTGTCGTTTTCCGTCACCGCGCCGTGCGCGAAGAGCACATCTTCGTCTGCGGCCACGCGAAGCAGCTTGTGTTTGCGGTTGACCTTCGGCCGGTTTCGCAGATAGTCGAGCATGGCCTCACGCCCGGAGCCGCGATTTGTCCCCGAAGGCAACACCATGGCGAACCGAACGTCTTCGGACAGCAGCGACACCGCTTCCTCGAGCGCCCCGCTGTCCACCGCGGCGTAGTAGTCCTCGATCAAAATGCTCATGAAATGAACTTAGTTCAGTAAAACCCTTCTTGTCGAGACCTTCCCGGGTTACTCTCAGGTCACCAAACTGAACTCAACTCGACTGGACCGACATGACTTACCAACCCTCGTCGACCGCCGCAGATCCCTGGCCCCGCTCGGAACCGCCGGCTCTGACGCCCGGCGCAGAACAGCGGGGACTGCGTTCGGCCGTGCGCGGCCTGTTGACCAAACACAGCGATGTCGCTTCGACCCGCGATATCGCCGAGACCGAGCCCGGCTTCTCCCGGGACCTGTGGGGACGACTGGTGGACGAGATGTCGGTCGCAGCCCTTGCCGTACCGGAGTCGAACGGCGGATTAGGCTATGGGACTGTCGAATTGGGCATCATTCTCGAAGAATGTGGCCGCGCCCTCATATGCGAGCCGGTGTTGTCATCGGCCATCGTGGGAACCCAGGCACTGTTGCTCGGCGCCGCAGACGGCGCCGTTGCCCCACTTCTTGCCCAAGCCGTGGACGACGGACTCGTCGTCGCCGTGAGCACGCTTGATCCCGTGCACGACGGGGTGCGTGCCGAGAAGACCGACGGCCAGTGGTCGCTGGTGGGCCGCGCAACGCATGTGGTCGCCGGCAATGCGGCGGACGTGGTCGTCGTGTCGGCCGAAGCCCCTGACGGGCGTCAAATCTTCGCCGCCGGCGCCGAGACCACGTCTCGGATCGACCGTAAGGTCATCGACCCCACCCGGCGGCAGACCGACATCGTCTTCGAAGGCGTCTCGGCCCTTCCGCTGATCGGTACCGCGGACGTCGAGACCTTCCGCACCCGGATCGCTGACCTCACAACACTTGCACTGGCTTGCGAGAACACCGGGATGACCGATCGGTTGCTCGAATTGACCCTCGACCACGTTGCGACGCGAGAACAGTTCGGTCGCCCGATCGGCTCCTTCCAGGCCATCAAACACCGACTAGCAGACCTGCTCATGACGCTGGAAAGCGCCAGATCGGCCTCGCGCTACGCCGCGGCGGTGTACGCCGACGATCCGGACGATGCACGGTTGGCCGTCGCAGTAGCCGGTGCGGTGTGTACCGACGCTGCCATCGAGGCCGCGAGCGAGGCCATCCAGCTCCACGGCGGCGTCGGTTTCACGTGGGAGCATCCCGTCCACTCCTACTTCCGGCGAGCGCTGGGAAACGAGGCGCTGCAAGGTGATTCGCGCTCACATCGCGCGCGCATAGCGGAGTTGATCGGCATCTGATCGTCGACAGGCCCGCTCAATCGGGTTTCCGTGGCCAAGGCTATTGACGCTGTCGCGTCTAGCGAGTAAAACTGAAGTGAATCCAGTTCAATTTGAAGTCAAACGAAAGGTACAAGATGGTTGACACCGACCACATCCTGTTGGAGAAAGACGGAGACGTCGCCCGTGTGTGGCTGAACCGACCGCACAAGAAGAACGCGGTGACTCCTGAGCTGCTGTACCGGCTCGACGAGATCATCGCCGAGGTCGACGCCGATCCGAACCTGAAGGTCCTCGTTCTTCGCGGGGTGAACAACACCTTCTGCTCGGGATTCGACCTGGACATCCTGCTGTCCGACTACGTCGGCAGCACCAACGCGATGGACGTCGCGGTCCTCTCGGCCAAGGTCTGCGACCGCCTGTACTCGATGAACACCCCGTCGGTCGCAGTGCTCGAGGGCTACGTCACCGCGGGCGGCTTCGAACTCATGATCTCGTGCGACTTCGCGATCTCCGCGGACGATGCCAAGATCGGCGACTTCCACATCCGACGCGCACTGTTCGGTGGCGCCGGCCCGATCTACCGTCTGCCCCGCATGATCGGCATCCGCAAGACCAAGGAACTGATGCTCACGGGCAAGCTCCTCTCGGGCATCGAGGCGGCCGACTTCGACCTCATCAACGCCTCGGCCCCGGCTGACAAACTCGACCAGACGGTCGAAGAGTTCATCGCCCAGCTCACCGACAAGAGCCCCTTCATGATGAAGCTCACGAAGATGACCATCGACCGCGGCCTCGACGCAGACATCCAGTCCCTCATGGTCATGGAGCACCTCGCGGTAGGCAACGCGCTGCAGTCCGAAGACGGCCGGGAAGGTGTCACCGCATTCCTCGAAAAGCGTGAGCCGAAGTGGGTCGGCCGCTGATCGGCTGACAATCACCACCACTTCGGAGAGGACAGAAAATGGGCGAGACACCAAGCGCGGTGCTCGACGGAAGCAAGTGCAGCGTCTGTGGGACAGTCGCTTTCCCTGTCAACGACATGTGCAGCAGATGTGCCACGCGAACCACGACCGCGGTGGAGCTGAGCACGCACGGCACCGTCTGGGCGTACACAATTCAGCGCTTCCCGCCCAAATCTCCACCGTATATCCCACCCGCTGAGGGCTTTTCGCCCTTCGCGGTGGGATATGTGGAACTCCCT
This sequence comes from Williamsia sp. R60, assembly GCF_054063855.1. NCBI lineage: Bacteria > Bacillati > Actinomycetota > Actinomycetes > Mycobacteriales > Nocardiaceae > Williamsia > Williamsia sp. R60. Next base: position 1,155,201 of record NZ_JBSSGR010000003.1, on the reverse strand, counting down.
GAGGGAATCAAGATTCAAGCAATCCTCGATTGTGACGACTTCACGGAACTGGACCGAGCACCGGTGAGCCTGGTTTCCATCTCACCGGTGCCCCGGTTTGCCGTCGGCACCACACCACCGTCTGGAGCTCGCCGGTGACGCAGACTGTTTCGATCATCGGCGCCGGGCTGTCACAGTTCGGTCGGCAGCCGGGCATCACTGGCCGCCAGATGGCGGTCACCGCGATCGGTAACGCCCTGGACGACGCCGGGCTCACGTGGCCCGATGTCCAGGTGGCCTTCGGTGGCAGCGACGGGTCGGGCCTGGCCGATACGCTCGTCGCGGAGTTGGGCTTCACCGGCATCCCGTTCACCAACGTGAAGAACGGTTGCGCCACCGGCGGTAGCGCACTGTTCTCGGCGGTCAACGCGGTCCGCGCCGGGGCTGCGGACATCGCTCTCGCCGTGGGATTCGACAAACATCCGCGCGGTGCCTTCGACCCCAAGCCGGCCGAATGGGGCCTGCCAGACGGATACGGCGAGGCCGGTCTCATGGTGACAACACAATTCTTCGGGTCGAAGATTCTTCGATACATGCACCAGCACAACATTTCCCGCGACACCCTGGCCCGGGTGGCCGCAAAGGCTTACCGTAACGGCGCTCTCAATCCGAACGCCTGGCGACGCGAAGCAATGAGCGTGGAAGCGATCGCGACGGCAGACATGGTCAACGATCCCCTCACCCGCTACATGTTCTGTTCGCCCGGCGAGGGCGGCGCTGCGGTGATCGTCGCCAGCGATGCGGCCGTGCGCAGGTTGGGCGGTCGTCCCGTTCAGCTCCGCGCGATCTCTCACCGCACCAGACGTTTTGGCTCCTTCGAGGTCTTCAGCCCGGCAGTCCAGGGTAACGGTGAACCCACCAGCGTCAGCGCCGACGCCGCGCACGCCGCCTTCGAGCAAGCCGGTATCGGGCCGTCCGACATCGACGTCGCGCAGCTGCAAGACACCGAGAGCGGCGCGGAGATCATGCACATGGCCGAGTGCGGCTTCTGCGAACCGGGTGAGCAAGAGAGTTTGATCGCCGCTGGTGCAACCGAGATCCAAGGCCGCATACCGGTCAACACCGATGGCGGGTGCATCGCCAACGGTGAGCCCATCGGTGCATCAGGGCTTCGGCAGGTCCACGAGATCGTCACCCAGCTACGCAGGGAAGCCGGCGCGCGCCAAGTATTCGGTACTCCGAAGGCCGGCTTCACCCATGTCTACGGTGCGCCCGGGATCAGCGCATGCACGGTGTTGACGGTATGAGCGCGCAGCAGACTTTCCCTGACCTCGGTCAGTTCACCGAGCAGGCCAAGGCATGGCTGCACAGCGTCGCCGCACCTCGCACCGAGGCCCCTTGGGGCGTGGGTGATGATTCGGTCGCGGTCTTCGAAAGCTGGACCGCGGCCGAGGAAAAGGCCCACACCGAGCAGATCTCACAGTACGAACGGGCCAAGTTCGACGCCGGCTGGGGCGCGCTGTCGTCCCCGACCGAATATGGCGGCCACAACCTACCCCTCTCGTACACGCTGGCGTTTCGCCGCATCGAAGAGGGCTTCGACGTCCCCAAACGCACTGAGATGTTCTCGGTGACACAGCAACTCGTGGCTCCCACCATCGCTCAGTGGGGAACGCCTCATCAGCGAGACCAGTACGTCCGAGCGATGCTGCGCACCGATCTGATCGCCTGTCAGCTGTTCTCCGAGACCGAGGCCGGCTCAGATCTCGCCGCCGTCCGAACCCGCGCCGTCGAATCGGACGGCACCTGGACCATCGACGGCCACAAGGTCTGGACTTCTGGCGCGACAGTCGCCGACATCGGGGTCGCAGTGTGCCGAACCGATCCAGACGTCCCGAAACACCACGGCCTCACGGTCTTTCTCATCCCGATGAACTCCCCCGGTGTCACCGTGCGCCCGATCCGCCAGATGACAGGTGGCACCTCGTTCAACGAGGTCTACCTCGAAGGGGTGCAACTCGACGACACCCACCGGCTCGGCCCGGTGGGCAAAGGCTGGCAGGTGGCGCTCACCGTCTTGGCCGCCGAGCGCCTCGACGGCGGAAACCTCGGACTCGCCAACGCCGACCAGGCCGTCGAGTTGGCCCGCAACCTGGGCCGCCCGCTCAGTGACCTGGAAAAGGACCGAGTCGCCGATCTCGTGACCCGCAGCTACGTGCAGCGGATCAGCAACATGAGGGTCGCGGGGGCCGTGGTCGCAGGTGAGGATCCAGGGCCCGAGGCGTCGCTGGGCAAATTGCTGGCCACCGACACCATGGCCCGTACCTCCGAGGTCGTCCGTCTGCTGCTCGGCCGCGACCTGACGTCCGACTCCGGAGTCTGGGGCACGTACGCGTGGTCCGAGCACGTTCTCGGTGCTCCCGGATACAGGATCGCCGGCGGCACAGACGAAATCCAGCACAACATCATCGCCGAGCGTGTACTCGGCCTACCCCGGGAGCCACGCCCATGAACGCGCCGTCCCTTCGAGATCGCGTCGCCGAGAAACTCTTGACCGACTGCGGTCTGGTCATGACGGGGTTCGAGACCTTGCCCGGCGGCCATTCTGGACTGACGTACCGGGTGTCGACCGATGGTGGCGACGTCGTGATCAAGGCAGTTCCGGAAGGCCAGCGCTCGATCGGCCGACACGACATGTTGCGACAGGCCACCATCCTGCAGGCGCTGGTGGACACAGACGTCCCGGTTCCGCGCGTCGTGGCCGTGGACCGCACCGAACCGGCATGGTTTGCCATGGAGTTCGTTGCGGGTGAGTCGCTCGAGCCGGTGCTCGACGATCCCGAGGTCGAGCCGGCACTTGCGGCGAGCCGGATGCGACGGGCCGCCGAGATCCTGCCGCGGCTGCACCACATCGACTTCACCGTGATCGCAGGCATCAACGAGCCTTTGACCCCCGCCGCCGAACTCGAGCGGTGGGCGCGCACCCTGGCCGCAGTGCCGCCCGAACTGGTGGTCGGCGGGGACACGCTCCTGGAGCTGCTGAAGAGCGGCGTACCCGAACCGATCAAACCCGCACTGGTACACGGTGACTACCGACTGGGCAACATCCTGTCGCGGGGAACCGAACCGGTGGCACTGATCGATTGGGAGATCTGGAGTGCGGGCGACCCCCGAGTGGAACTGGGTTGGTTCTTTGTCTTCGCCGACGGGAGCAACTTTCCAGGTGTCGGCCGTGAGGTCTCCGGACTTCCCTCGACCGACGAGCTCATCGAGCTCTACACCGATGGCGGCCGACCGCTGCCCGAACTCACATGGTTCGACGCCCTCGGGCGCCTCAAGATGGCGGCCATCATGGGACACAATCTGCGGCGGCACCGTGAGGGTCGGCATCACGACCCCGATCAGGAGAAGCTGCCGGCCACCATCAACCGCCTGATCGACACCGGCACCGCACTACTCGTTAGCTGACCTTCAACCCACAGGAGTTTCACCGTGGATTTCTCCTATTCGCCTCGCACCGAGGAACTGCTCGTCACGCTGGAGAGCTTCATGGACCAGTACGTGTACCCCGCCGAAAAGGTGTACGACGCGCAGATTGCCGCCAATGACAACCCTCACGAGCAACCGCAGGTCATGCGGGATCTGCAGGCGAAGGCGCGTGAACTGGGCTTGTGGAATCTGTTCATGACACACGACGGCCTCGGCGCCGGTCTCACGAATCTCGAGTACGCCCCCCTGGCAGAGGTCGTCGGCCGCTCGATCATCGGTAACGAGGCGATCAATTGTTCGGCGCCCGATACCGGGAACATGGAGATCCTCGCCATGTTCGGTACCGACGCGCAGAAGGAGCAGTGGCTCAAACCCCTGCTGGACTGCAGCATTCGATCAGCTTTTGCGATGACCGAGCCCGATGTCGCCAGCTCCGATGCCACGAACATCACGTCGACCATCCTGCGTGATGGTGATGAGTACGTGCTCAACGGCCGGAAGTGGTACACGTCCGGTGTCCTCGATCCGGATTGCAAACTGATCATCTTCATGGGCAAGTCCGATCCCGTCGGGCCGACGTATCGGCAGCAGAGCATGATCCTGGTCCCCGCCGATGCCCCCGGCGTCGAGGTGCTGCGTGACCTCCCGATGTTCGGATTCAAAGACCGTCTGGGACACGGCGAAGTTCAGTTCACCGACGTCCGGGTGCCTGCGGCGAACATGCTCGGAGGCGAGGGCGACGGGTTCGCCATCGCGCAGGGACGCCTTGGGCCGGGCCGGATGCACTACGCCATGCGCGCGATCGGTATGGCCGAGCGTGCCCTCGAGATGATGTGCCGCCGGTCGCTGCAGCGCGTCGCTTTCGGCGGACCGCTGTCGAACCAGGGAGTCGTTCGCGAGTGGATAGCCCGCAGCCGCATCGAGATCGATCAGATCCGGCTCCTGGTTCTCAAGTCGTCCTGGCTGATGGACACCAAGGGAAACGCCTCGGCACGCTCAGAAGTGGCTGCCATCAAGGTCGCAGCCATGGAGGTCGCCCACAACGTGGTCAACCGCGCCGTGCAGACCTACGGCGCCGCCGGGGTGAGCGACGATACGATCCTCGCCCGGTTGCATGCCATCACACGTGCCCTGCAGATCGCTGACGGCCCCAACGAGGTGCACCTGCGCACCATCGCCCGCCTCGAGGTGAAGAAATACAAATGAGCACACCATATTTGGACGGCAAGATCGCTTTGGTGACCGGAGCCAGCCGCGGCCTCGGACTGGCCATCGCCCGCGGCCTACGCGACGCGGGAGCCACGGTCATCGTCTCGAGCCGCAAACTCGAGGCATGTGAGGCCGCCGTCGCGAGCCTCGGTGACTCGGGACCCGGAAGCGCCCACCCGTTCGCGCTCCACGTCGGACAGTGGGACTCGATCGAACCCGCCGTGGACCAGATCATCGCCGAGTACGGCAGTCTCGACATCGTCGTGAACAACGCCGGCATCGCCCCACTCGCCGAGAATCTCGTGTCGGTGACGGAGTCGCTGTGGGACAAGACGATCGAGGTCAACCTCAAGGGACCGTTCCGGCTCATGGCTGTGGCAGGGGCGAGGATGGTCGACAACGGAGGCGGCTCGATCATCAACATCTCCAGCATCGGCGCTGTGCGTCCGAGCCCTCCGGAGGCCATGTATGCGGCCGCCAAGAACGGACTCAACGCTCTCACGATGGCGTTCGCACAAGAGTACGGCCCGACAGTGCGGGTCAACTGCATCATGCCCGGCGGATTCGCCACCGATATGGCGGAGAATTGGGACGATGAGTTCATCGGCAAGATCATCGACCGGCTCCCGGCGGGGCGCCTCGGCAATCCTCATGAGATCGCCGGCCTCGTGACGCATCTCGCGGGTGACGCTGCGGGCTACACCACCGGCGCCGTGATCCCGGTCGACGGCGGCCGGACCGCGGTCTACTGAAACGACGGGAAACAATGACAGCAAACACTTTTTCCCCCGCTGCGACACCCGGTGAACTGTTCGACCTCAGCGGCCGCACGGCAATTGTGACCGGCGCTTCGTCGGGCCTCGGGCTGGGATTCGCCCGCACCCTGGCGGCCGCGGGCGCGACCGTGTACGCCGCCGCGCGGCGGCTCGATCGACTCGAAGAGCTGGCCGCGGCGGACCATCGCATCGTCCCGGTTCGGTGCGATGTCACGGTCGACGCCGAGCGGCGGGCCCTGGTCGACCGAGCGCATCGCGACTCAGGGCGCCTTCACATCCTGGTCAACAACGCAGGACGGCCCGGACCGCCGAACGCGGAGGACGAAACCGTCGACGGATTCAACTCGATCCTCGAACTCAATCTGGTCGCAGGATTCCATCTGTCCACCTACGCCGCCACGCAGATGGCCGACGGGGACCACGCTTCGTTCATCAACATCTCCTCGGTCATCGGCCTGGTGTCCACCGCACCGATCGGAGGAGCCAGTTACGCGGCCTCCAAAGCCGGGACCCTCGGTCTGACAAGGGAACTCGCCGGCCAGTGGGGCCGTCGAGGCATTCGGGTCAACGCCGTGGTCCCTGGCTGGTTCGACACCGAGATGACAGACGGACTCTTCGAGAACGAGAAGTCGGCCGGCTGGGTTCGCCGCAACACGATGCTCGGGCGCGGCGGAACCGACGGAGAGATCGATGGCGCCGTACTCTTCCTCGCGTCGGACGCCTCGTCCTACATGACCGGTCAGGCCCTGGTCGTCGACGGCGGATGGACCGCTCGCTGATGTTGGCGGTTCAACTCACCCGATGGGGCGCTCCCCCGCAATTGCGCAGCATCCCTGAGCCGCAACCCACAGGCACGGAGTTGCTCCTCGAGGTCGGCGCTGTCGGCCTGTGTCGTTCTGATCTGCACGTCATGGATGCCGGTGAAGGGCGCTTCGATTACCCCCTGCCGCTGACACTCGGACACGAGGTCGCCGGCACGGTGGTCGAGGCCGGGCCGGCAACCGACCCAGCGTGGATAGGCAAATCCGTTGTCGTCCAGGGTATCTGGTCCTGCCGGAGTTGCCGCAATTGCCTGCGCGGGCGGGAGAACTACTGCCTGCGGCTGGCACCACACGCCAACGGCAGGCTCGCGCCGATCGGAAACGGGCTCGGCCGGCCGGGCGGACTCGCCGAGCTGATGCTCGTACCATCGGCCGACGTGTTGGTGCCGATCGGTTCACTCGACCACGCCGAGGCCGCGCCACTCGCCGATGCGGGACTCACCGCGTACCACGCGATCCGCACGAACTCCGACCTCATCGACGAGAACACCGTCGCCGTGGTGATCGGTATCGGTGGGCTCGGGCATCTCGCACTCCAGATCCTCCGCGAGATGGGCGTCAGCCAGATCGTCGCCGTGGACACCCGGGCCAGTTCACTGGCTCTGGCACAGACGTTGGGAGCGCTCACCGCTCATCTCACCGTCGCTGACGCCGCCGAAGCCGTCACCGGACTCGGAGGCGCCGACCTGATCTTCGATTTCGCCGGGGCACCGACCACGGTCGAACCGGCCGCGCGCTTGTTGGCACCCGGCGGCCGGGTTGTCATGGTGGGCAGCGGAGGAGGCAGGCTCACGGTCGGCAAAGACGTCGGCCTGGTCAACGGATGGGAGGCGAGTGCTCCCTTCTGGGGCACCAGGACCGACCTGGCAGCCGTGGTCGACCTCGCCGCCCGAGGTCGCCTCCACGCCGAGACCGAGACCTACCCTTTGAGCGAGGCCCCCGACGTGTACCGATTGCTGCGTGCCGGCTCGATTGCTGGACGCGCGGTGATCATCCCGTCCGCTCCCCGACACCGAAGCCTCGAGAAAGAGACAGCGCAGTGAAGCTACTCGCACAGGAAATGCTCGCCAGGGCCGCGTCCATCCCGGACGCGATCGCTGTCGTCGACGATCTCGGCAGCCACAGCGTTTCCGAGGTCGTTGCGGCCGCGCAGGAATTGGCCGACCAGATCGCTGCCGTCGACACGAGCCCTCCGACTGCTCTCATCCAGGCCGACAACACCTGGCACACCGTGGCGGCCGCGTTGGCGGTGGGTATGCGTGGTGGTGTGGTCGCGGTGTTCAGCCCACACGCCGCCGAATCCGAATTCGAGCTCGCGATCGAAGACATCGACCCCGATCTGGTTGTGGCCGAGGAGAAATCGCTGACCCACTGGGCCGTCTCGGACACAGACTTCCCTGTACTGGGCAACGCATTCGGCTCGCATCGGATCCGATCTCGACAGGCGTTCAGAGACACCGATCGATGGCGCGGCGGTGCTGCAATCGCCATGACATCAGGGTCGACGGGGCGCCCGAAGTGCGTTGTGCAGTCCGAGGAAGCGATCCGCTACGCCTGCCAGAGCACAATCGATGTGGTCGGGCTCGAGGCCGGAGAACCGATCGGCGCGTTCGTGCCGCTGTCGTCGGTGGCCGCCTACTGCTTCGGGATGTACCTTCCGGCCTACCTCGGCGGGACCATGGTCTCGGTCGGCAAGTGGTCGCCCGCTGTCGCGCTGGAGGTGATGGCCCGCGAACGGGTCGCATGGACGATGCTCGTGCCGACGATGGCTCTGCAGCTGTCCGTGGTCGAGAGCGCCGCGGGTGCACTGTCCTCGATGCGCGCGATGACGGTAGGCGGCGGGCCGATGAACGAGCGAGCTTTGCTGCAGGCGGAAACACACCTGGGTACCACCTTTCTGCGGGTGTTCGGAATGTCGGAGTGCCTCGGGCACACCACCCCTGAACTCGACGACCCGCCGGCGATCCGCCTTGGCCGCGACGGCCGCCCCTTCCCCGGGACCATCGTGCGGGCAGTCGATGCGACCGGGGTTCCGGTGGCGCCAGGCGAGATCGGCGACGCCCAGGTCAAGGGACCTTCACTGTTCGTCGGCTACGCCCGCGGCGGCATCCCGACACCGCCCGAACTGACGGCAGACGGTTTTCTGCCCACCGGGGACCTCGTCGAGGTAGCCGAGGACGGTTCGATCCGGGTGATGGGCCGGCAGAAGCAGATCATCATCCGCGGGGGCCGCAACATCGACATCAACGAGCTCGAAGCGGCGATCGCGTCCATTCCGCAGGTGGTCCAGGTCTGCGTGGTGCCCGTTCCAGATGACCTGCTCGGCGAGAGGGCCGCAGCGCTGGTGGTCACCGGTGGCCCACAGTTGACCCTCGAGGAAGTCACCGACCAATTGGCCCGGTCCGACTTCCCCAAGTTCAAATGGCCTGAATACCTGTTCACGGTCGAGGATCTGCCGCAGAATCGGGTGGGCAAGCTGTCGCGGCCCGACGCGGTCGGACTGGCCTCCAAACTGGTCGCACAAGCCGACCCGAGTTCAAGTCAACTGCGGTAACGTGAACAAACACATTCCTGACAACGTCCCGGGGGTCCACGATGACGGTTGATGCCACTGTGCGACGCGAGAGCCCGCGGTCCAAACGCAGCCGCATCCTCGCGGTTGCGATCGACCAGTTCGGCAAGGTCGGTTACGAGCACACCAAGTGGGCGTCCATCGCCGACGTCGTCGGCATCGGGCAGACTGCGCTGTACCACTACTTCGAGTCGAAGGCGCATTGCCTGCTCACGATCATGCGCCTCGAGCTGGCTGATTCGGTCGAGCGTTTCGACGCGGCCACCGCGTCCGAATCCGACCCCGAGGCTGCGCTGAGGGCTGCGATCACGGCGGCATTGGAAGCTTCTCCGACCGACGCCTTACAGCGTCGAATCCTGCAGAATCACATGGACTTACTCGCGACGCCACGGCAGTCGGAGAAGGAAGAAGCCGAGCGGATCCGGTGCCGCGAACTCGTTCACGAGATCGAGGTGAAGTGGACTGCGCTGATCGCGTCGGGCATCAAGAGCGGGGCGTTCATCGATGAAGACCCTCGCATGCTCGGGCGACTCGTTCTGCCGCTGATCATCAGCGTGTGGCGCTGGTACCGACCCGAGGGCAAACTCACCCTCGAACAGATCAACACGACGGTCACCGATGCCGCACTGAGGATCGTGCGGCCCTGATACTCGCGCAAACCCGTAAGCTCTTGGGGCGGCCATCAAAAATGAACAGAATTCAGTTAGGAGCAATCGTGTACAACCTGATCGTCCTGGGGACGCGCCCAAGTGCCTGGACTCATGAACAGTTCATTGACTGGTGGCGCGGCGAGCATGCCGAACCAACTTACAAGTTGCCCGGACTGCTGCGTTGGCAACACACGGACCTGCAGGAGACCTTCGACGACAAGTCGGCAGGCTGGGATGGACTGTCGGTCCTGAGCTTTGAATCCCCCGAGGCACTCAAAGCCGCACTGGCAAGTCCGGAATGGAAAGCGGCTGTGGCGAACGTCGGCGACATGGGCGGCCGCCGGATGATCTGGTATGGCGAAGAGAAGACCCTGGTTCCCCTCGTCGCCACGTCGTGACCCCTGCGCCGTGGTCCGAGCCCGGCTGCTTCCCCGTGGCCGATGGCATCCATCGAATCCCACTGCAGATGCCCGGAGACGGCCTGCGGGCGATCAATGTCTATGCGCTGGAGACGAACAGTGGCCTTGCCCTCATCGACGGCGGTTGGCACCGCGAGGACACCTACGACGAACTGACGCGGGCGCTCTCGGCAATCGGGCGCGCCCCGGACGACATCCACGACATCTATGTGACGCACGTGCACCGTGATCACTACACGTTTGCCGTCGAACTGCGACGCAGGCACGGATGCCGAGTCCATCTGGGGAGCGGCGAAATGGTCGGCATCGAGGCAATCGCCCGACTCGGGACGAACGTCCCGGAGAGTTCACTCCGCGAACTGAATCGGGCAGGGGCACGTCGGATCGCCGAACGGGCGTACAACGACTCCGTCGATGAGCCATTCGCGGCCGCGGACTGGGAACCGCCCGACACCTGGCTGACCGACGGACCGCTGCTCCTGGCCGGCCACTCGTTGACTGCGGTTCACACTCCCGGACACACCAAGGGGCACATGGTGTTCCAAGATACGGATCGCGGCGTCAGCTACACCGGCGACCATGTGTTGCCGACGATTACCCCGTCCATCGGCTTCGAGCTCGGCGATTGGGATCTCCCCCTCGACAAGTACCTTCGGTCACTCGAGCTGATGCTCGAACACAATGACCACATCATGTTGCCGTCGCACGGGAACACCGGATCGGGTGTGCACGCGCGGGTGCATGAACTCCTCGCGCACCACGAGCGACGGTTCGCGGCCACCATCAACGCTGTCGATAGCCTGAGTACGCCAACGGGACTCGCTGTCGCACAGGCACTCACCTGGACTCGCCGCGAGCGGCCGTTCGACACCCTCGACAACTTCAACCAGATGGTCGCCACGTGCGAAACACTGGCACACCTCGATGTCCTCGCCGAGCGCGGCAGGCTGAACGTCGAACACCGAGAAGGAGTGGATGTCTTCACCGTGCGGTGACAGCACGCAATCCATCCACCCTGCTGCCGACCAGGTCTTCCTCACAGGCGCTGTCAGGCGGCGGTCCAGCCACCGTCGACATTCAGCTCGCTACCGGTGATGAACGTGGCGTCGTCGCCGGCCAGGAAGGCGACCGCTGCCGCGACCTCGGACGCCCGCCCGAGCCGGCCCATCGGTGTATTGGCGAGCATCGCGCGATGACGTTCAGTGCCCTCATACCGATCGAGCAACTGCTGGGTCTCGATGAACCCCGGATGGATCGAATTGACGCGCACACCTTTGGTCGCCCAGTGCAGGGCGGCGTTCTTCGTCATGGTCCTGACCGCTCCCTTGGCTGCGGCATAGGCAAAGCTGTTCCCCATCCCACCAACTGTGCCCAGGATCGAGCAGATGTTGACTATCGAGCCGCCACCGGACTGCTCGACCAATGCTCCCGCGTGCTTCATCCCGAGCCAGGTACCGGTCTGACTGACCTCGATGACCCTGTTGTACCGGTCCAGACTCTCATCGACAACAGATTCGAGGCTTCCGATGGCACCGTTGTTGACAACCGCATCGAGCCGCGAAAAGCGTTCAGACACTCGATCTACAGCGTAGATCCATTGCTGCTCGGACGCGATGTCGAGACCGAGCGCCTGATGGTTCTGTGGAGAATCCAGCCCTGCGACCAGCTTCTCGCAACCGTCGAGCGCAAGATCGGTCACCACCAGGGTCGCGCCCTCGGAGGCGAGTCGGCGCACGATCTCAACGCCGATCCCTCCGGTTGCGCCGGTGACCAACACGACCTTGCCCTGCAAACGCGTTCTGCCATCAGTCATTTACTCTTCGCCTTCTGTGTCGGCTCAGAGCTTGCTGAGCACGTTGCGGCCACCGATCAGCATGGCAATTGCCACACCACCGGTCGTCACCGCCGTCATGAGTAGCGCCATGGCCGCCACCAGCGGATAGGTGCCGTTCTGCCACATGTCGAACAAAAGCGTTCCCATCACCTGCGTCGTGGAAGCACGGACCAGCAGCGACGCAGCGAACTCGTGGGTGAGCAGGATGAACATCAACGCAACCGCACTGAGGATCGTAGGACGCATGAGCGGCAGCATGATTCGCATGTTCGTCACGAAGGGTGAGGCACCACTGGTTGCCGACGCTTCGGTGTAGGTGTTGCCCAGTGCCAGCATCGCTGTCATCTGCATGCGCGTCGCGAACGGAAGCATCAGCACGATGTACACCAGGATGATGACCGTCCGGGTGCCGTACAGGATGAACGGCGGCTCGGTGTAGGTCAGCAGGAATCCGACGCCGAAGATCACTGCCGGAATGCCCAGGGGCAGGGCGGTCATCAGGTCGCCGATCAGCGCCAGGATCTTGAATCGCCGGCCTCGGACCAAGAGGTTGGCCATCAGATAGCCGATGGGAACCACGATCACGACCGCACCGAGCGACGTGACAACGCTGGTGATGACGGACTCGACGATGGCATCGGTACGCAGCAGCTCTCGGAAATTGTCGAGGGTGAACAGGCTCCAGGACAGCGATCCGGACCAGTAGGGGGTCAGCGAGACGATGATCAGCCCTACGAGCGGGATCACCAGCGCGAACAGAGCAAACAGCGAGATGGTGACCGTTGCCCATGTTCCCTTTCCCGTGGGCGGCGCGAAGGCTTTGCCGCCGTGGGTGACGAAGCGGGTCTGGTTGCCCAGCATCAACTTTTGGACCAGGACCAGAGCGATACCGAAGATGACCAGCGGTGAGCCGGCGGCCGCGGCTGCGGCAAAGTCCGACGGCGACTCCGACACACGTCGGTACATCTCCGTGGTGAGCACCTTGACTCCGCTGTTCTGGCCGAGCAGCAACGGCCCGGTGAACTGACCGAGCCCCAGCAGGAAAGCGATGCCGCCGCCGTAGATGAGAGACGGCCGGAGCAGTGGCAGTACCACCTTGAAGAACACACCGAATGTTGACGACCCGCTCACCTGGGCGGCCTCCAGATGCTCGGAGCTGATGTTCTGCATACCCGAGCTGACGAACAGATAGACAAACGAGGTCAGCCCGAATCCGGTGAGGATGATGATCCACGGCACGGTGTACACGTCGATCGGCCCGGTGTCGGACCCGCTCCACCAGGGCAACTTTCGCAGGAGAACGTTCAGGTATCCCGGTCCCGGAGAGAGCAGGAACGCCCAGCCGACGATGTTGGCGACGGCCGGCATGACGATGGGGAGAATCGGAATGATGCGCAGGAAGCCCAGTTTCGCCGGTAGCCTACTCGCAGCGAAGGCGAGCAGGGTTCCGAGCACCATCGCGATCACGAGGGATCCGAGTGCCAGTGCGATCGTCGTCCAGATCGTCTCGGCTATGTCGAAGCGACCGTAGGTGGTGCGGTAACCCTGGCCACCGTTCTCGAATGCCAAGAGTTGCAGCCGGATCATCGGCAGGAGCACCAGATATGCGAGTATCGCCAACAGTGCGCCGTACCAGATCCTTCCGCGCCACTGTGCGGGAATGACCGACCGTGATGACGGGCGTGGCCGCGGAGACGGCGGCGATTGGGGTTCGGCTGTGAGTGTGGCCATCAGACCGTCTCCTTGGCTCGGCTGGTCGCCAAGTCCGCTGCCGCCGCGCGATCTGCCTCGTCACCGGCGAACACCCGAAGGCTCGACGGTGAGAAGCTCACGACCATCGGCGCACCTGGCTTGCTGCGGCGAAGGGCGGCGCTGTGTTCGGAGGCATTGGCACGCAGCGTCAGCTCTTCGCTGCCGCTTTTGACGGTGACATCGAAGTGGCGGCCACCGTACTCATACGTCACCAATTCGGCGTGCAGCGCAACGTTTCCGGCGGGCACCTCGGCCATCGACTGGTGTAGGTGCAGATCGTCCGCCCGGAAGCGGGCGACTGCCGATGTCCCTTCGTCGGCAACGCCGCGGACCACGGAATGGCGCAGATCGATCGAGTCGCCTCCCGAGGTGATCCACCCGTCGTGGCCGCGTCGCAATTCCAGGCGGTTCCCCATTCCGATGAATGCCGCCACATATTCCGAAACCGGGTTCTCGAAGACGTGCTCCGGAGCATCGTACTGCTCGATCTTTCCGGACTTCATGATTGCGAGCCGGTCGCCGAGTGCAAACGCCTCGGCCTGATCGTGCGTGACGAAAACCGCGGTGAAGCCCAGGTTTTGGTGCAACTGGTGAATCTGCGAACGGACCTGGTCGCGCAACCTCGCATCGAGATTGCTCAGTGGCTCGTCGAAGAGGATGAGGTCGGGCTGAGAGACGAGGCCACGGGCAACTGCGACGCGCTGTTGCTGCCCGCCACTGAGCTGTGACGGGTACCGGTCGAGCAGTTGGCCGCAGTCGACCATGTCGGCCGCTGCCTCGACGGCGCCGTCGGCCATTGCCTGCTTCATCTTTCGCACCTTGAGCGGATACTGGATGTTCTTCCGCACCGTCATGTGCGGCCAGAGCGCGTAGGACTGAAAGACCATTCCGATGTTCCGCTTATGCGCGGGCACATTGAGATGTTCCTTGCCGTCGAACACGGTCCGGTCCTTGAATGCGATCGTGCCGTCCTGGGGGGTCTCGAGTCCAGCCAGACACCGCAGGGTCGTCGTCTTGCCACAGCCACTGGGACCGAGTAAGACCAGGAACTCGCCCTCCTCGATCGTCAGGTCGAGTTGGTCGACGACCGTGTTCGATCCGTAGGTCTTGGTCAGACCGGAAACTCTGAATTCTGAGGTCATCTCATACCTTCTGCGTTGATTTCTTCGGAGTGCGGACACCGGCGGCGGTGCCACCATCCACGAGCATGTCGGTGCCGGTGACGTAACTGCTGTCGTCTCCGGCCAGGAACGCGATGACCTTCGCGACTTCGGCAGGAGTGCCGCGGCGTTGCATCGGGATGCTTTTCACGTAAGCCTCCACGTCGTCGGCCGCAAAGCCCGCCGACGACGTGATCGCGGTGTCGATACTGCCCGGGCATACTGCGTTGACCCGGATCCCGCGGTCTGCGAGTTCGAGCGCTGCCACCTTGGTCAGGGCGCGGACACCGAATTTCGACGCACCGTAGGCCCCGAGTTCGGCGGTCGCGAGTACGCCGCGCAGCGACGCGAGGTTGATGATGGAGCCGCCTTGCGACATCGCCGAGGCGGCTGCCTTGATCCCCAGGAATGTGCCGATCAAGTTGAGATCAATCATCACGCGAAACTGGTCAAGCGAGGTTTCTGCCAGCGGGGCCTTCATTGCCGCGCCGGCGCTGTTGACCAGGACATCAAGGGGCGCCTGACGCGATATCTCGGCAGTCGCTGTAGCCCAATCGATTTCTGAGGTCACGTCGAGATGGAGGTAGTGGGCGTCGGCGCCCAATTCGTCGGCCAGATCCCGGCCCGCCGCGTCGTCGACGTCGGATAGCCAGACGGTTGCCCCTCGCCGCGCGAACTCCCGGGCACACGCACCCCCGATCCCTTTCGACGCGCCGGTGATCAACACGTTGGTCCCGCGGAACTGTGGTGACGAGCTGTTCATGGCGTCCTTTCGACTCGGAATCGGGGGTTCGTGCGGTGTTCGGTCAGCTCTGGAAGAGCTTTTGCCATTCTTCGGAGTATTGCTCGACCTTCTCGGGTGTCAGCTCGGCAATGTCTGGCGACGCGATGTCCTGCGCTCTGGCCACCGCGCCAGGGATGTCCGGCAGCGCAGCGGCGTAGCCCGGGTTCAGCGCTGTCTGACCCTCCGTGGTGACCATGAAGTCGGCGAGTACCTGCGCAGCGTTCGGATGGGGTGCGACGCCGACGACCTGGCTGTACCAGGGTGTGCCCCAAGGGGTCGGGGGAAGCTTCCAGTTGACGGGTGCGCCGGCCTCGACTTCGGTGACCAGTGGTTGCACCGACGGAGAGACCACGACTTCGCCTGAAGTCAACGCCTGCGCCACACCGAGCGCGCTGGGGTACACACGAGGCTCGAGTGCAGCGAGCTGCTCCCAGTAGTCTTCGCCGTAGGTCTTGGCGTAGTAGCGATAAAGGTCGACGTACGAAGCGATCCCGGTCGGATTGACGATGCCGATCTTTCCCTTGTATGCCGGGTTCAAGATGTCCTGCGGTGTATTGAGCCCTCCTGGTACCGCGCCTGTGTTCCAGCCGAGGGCGAACACGGCTGCGCTGGTGAGGAAGAACCGGTCGTTGATGACACTCTTGTCCGGTTCGTAGGCCGGCGCGTCCAGTGCGGGGCCAACGAGATCGGCCGAGTACGAGCCCGAGTCGGCCGCGTTCTGAATCCACGCGGCGTCGGTGAGCATGTGTACGTCGGCGATGCCCTTTCCGGTCTTGTTCTCGGTCTCGATTCGCGGATTGATCTCCGCGTCGGTACCGCGAACGAAATCCATTGCTATGTCCGGGTATTTCGAATTGAACGCCGCTTTGAGCGCCTCGAGGTTCGCCGGCTTCTGGCTGGAGTACAGCATCACGCTGCCCTCCTTGTTGGCGGCCGCGACGACGTCGTCCCAGCTACCCTCCACGGGACCGGAGGAAGACGAGCTACCCCCGCACGCGGCCAGACCGAACGTGGACGCTGCTATGGCAACTGCCGCAATCGCTTTCGAGATGGGTCTCATTGTTAACAATGCTTTCTCTTCCGGACCTCTCGAGCGAGGTTCCCACTGATGGAGGTCGAGCAGTCGAACTGGTTGTCAGCCGATGTGATTCAGCGTCTTCGCGAGTACCTCCGGAATGGAGATCATCGCCATGTGGCCCGACTCGAGGTACAAGGTCTGCCCTCCCACCAGAGCCGCCGACCTGGCTTGAAGCTCTGGGGTGTAGCAGGCGTCCCGGGACAGCCGGATGTAAGTTCGTGGCACATCTTCTTTCAGACCAGAGAGGTCAACCGGCTCGGAGAGCAATGCGGCCGCATCGTCCACCAGTTGGGCAAGCGTCCACTCTGTCTGCTCCTCGGTCATGTCGTTGCACAGCATCCCCGGCACAGCTGCCGGGTTCTGCTGGTACAGGCCCCCATCGATGGATTGCTGAACCGCCTCGCGCACACCGGGATCGATGCCGTCGATCACACGCGTCCCGTCGGCGGGCACCACCGCCGACAAGAAGACGACATGCCTGATCCTGTCGGCCAACTGCGCGAGGACTCGCGGGACGGAGACGCCGGCGAACGAATGTGCGACGACGGTGATGTCCTCCAGGTCGGCGTTGCGGACGTCGTCGATGATCGCTGCCGCGCAGTCGTCGAGGGTCACCGCGCGGAGATCCTGGTCGGCGCGTGTGCCACGACCGGGTAGATCAACGGCGACAACGCGCCCCGCAAGCAGTGGGGCGAGGCGGTCCCAGCACGTCGCGCTCATACCTGCGCCGTGCACCAAGAGGAAGGACATTACTTGCCTTTCACCAAACTGAACTGATGTCAGTTTGAACTTAAACTGCGTGCGCTGTGATGTCAATCACCGACAGGGATTTTATTTGAACTGAATGCACTTCAGTTTCTGCGGTAGTCTGACCAGCACGTACTCGGCTGGGTCATGATCCCGGTGACGCCAACACGGTCTCACCAGCCGCAAGCCCGAACACGAGTGCCGTGGCCAGACCACCCGCGTAAGCGCGGTTCCACAGACCCCCCGTATCCGAACCGGCCGCGAGCAGCCCACCGACAGGTGTGCCGCTCGGGTCGAGCACACGAGCCCGGGCGTCGATATTCACCCCGTAGAAGGGGAACGTGATCGCCGGTGCCGCCTCGATCAGGTAGTACGGCGGTTCGTCGAGAGGCAGTGCGTCGTGCGATCTGCCGGGGATCAGAGGGTCTTGGTTCCTGGCTCGGTTGTTGAAGTCGGCGATCTGCTCGGCGATGGCCAGACCGTCGTAACCCCACTCGTCGGGCAGGTACTCGAATTCCGACAGGTCCTCGGCCACACCCACACGACCACCACGCTTGCTCGCCAAGGTGAACTTGTCGACGGCCACGGCGCCCTCCACGTACGAGGCCACCATCCACTCCCGGTGGACCCGGGCATCGGCAACGAGCAGACCACGGCCGCCCGGTTGTTCCAGCAGGGTCATCGTCGTGAGGTGGTCGCCCAGGGTCTCGTCGACGAAACGGTGGCCGGCAGTGTTGAACAACAGAGCGTGTTCGCTGTAATACAACGACAGGTCAACGAAGTCGCCGGAGTCTCTGAACTCGACACCGGCCGGGATCAGATGTCCGTAGAACCCCGCGCCGTCGGCACCCGTTGCGGCGCCGATCTGCTGCGCCAGACGCAGGCCGGCGCCAACACTGTTGGGGTTTGATCTCAGCGGCATACTGCCGGCCTCCGGGTGGACATACCTTGCCAGGAGGTCTTTGCTGCCCTGGAACCCACCGGTGGCCAGCAGCGTGTTCTTCGTCCGAATGTCCGCCGCGCCGCCTGGACCGCGCACTCGTATGCCGACGACCTGGCCCCCCTCGGTCAGCAGCTCCTCGGTCTCGGTGCGCAGCAACAGTTTCCCCCCGTTCTCGAGCACAAGCCGTTTACACGTGTCGAGGTAGTGATTGGTGTCGAACTTGTGCCCCTGACCGAAACCGAGAATCGGTTGTGCTGGACCGACCGTCACGCCGACGGAGCGGATCCAGTCGACGCCCCCGGCGAATCCGTCGACGAGTGCTTCACGCAAAGCCTGATCGCCATGCGGATTGTGTCGCGCCATGACCTCTCGGTCGGGCGCGGTCCAGGCGTAACCGGCAAACCTGGCCGATCCACCGACGTCGTCACCGACTTCAACGACAGTCACCGACTTTCCCGCGAGGGCGACTCTGGCCGCCGCGGTCAGCCCCGCCATCCCCGCGCCGATCACCAGCAGGTCACAAGAGGTCCCTGGCATCGATCAAAGTCCTTCCGGTGAAGCTCATGTGGGAACCTAGGTGCGCACTAGCCGAGGAATGATTTTTCCCACTGCTCCTGGAACTGGGCGATCTTTTCCGGCGACAGTGCCGCGATGTCGGGGAGAGGGATGTCCTGGGCCCGTGCCACCGAGTCGGGTATGTCTGGCAGAGCACTGCCGTAACCGAATGACAGCGCCGTCTGCCCCTCGACCGTCACCATGAAGTCCGCCAGCACCTGGGCGGCATTGGGGTGCGGCGCCGACGAGAGCACGTGCGAGTACCAGGGTGTGCCCCACGCGGGATCGGGCAGCGCCCAGTTCACCGGCGCACCGGCAGCCACCTCGCGCAACAGCGGCTGGACCATCGGCGTGGCAGAGATCTCGCCTGAACTCAAGGCCTGCGCGATACCCAGTGCGCTCGGGTACACCCGAGGATCCATCTGAGCGAGTCGCTGGTTGAAATCATCCGGCCCCCAGTTCTTCTCGAAGAACTGATATTCGTCGACCACGGCCGCAAAGCCGGCGGGGTTGACCACGCCGATCCGTCCTTTGAGCGCCGGGGCGAACAGATCGTCCGGCGATGCGAGGCCGCCCGGCAGCGCATTGGTGTTCCAGCCGAGTGCGAAGACTGCTGCGCTCGTCAAGAAGAAGCGGTCGTTGATTACGCTCCGGTCTCGTTCGTACTCCGGGTTGTCGAATGCCGGTCCCACGATCTCGGTGGAGTACGAACCCGAGTCGGCCGCATTGGTGATCCACGCCGGATCCGACACCATGTGGACATCCGCGGTCCCTTTGCCGGTCCGATTCTCGGTCTCCACACGCGGGTTCATCTCCACGTCGGTGCCACGCACGAACTCCAGGGCGATGTCCGGATACTTCTGCTGGAAAGCGACTTTGAGCTTCTCGAGGTTCTCGGGATGCTGTGTCGAATAGAGCACCACCGATCCCTCCTCCTTCGCCGCGGCGACGACCTCGTCCCAATTCCCTTCAACAGGTCCGGATGGAGACGAGCCGCCACAAGCCGAGGCGAACATGGTCAGCGTCGCGCCCAACGCGACAGCCACCACTTTGAGTGTTCTCAAGGTCATACCCTTCGTCGGAAACTGAACCGATCTTGGTTCAGGAGCTTAGGGCCGTGCTTGAGGTGATGTCAATCACTCATCGGGTTCCGGCAATCTGGGCGCAGGGTGGCGCGGCGGCATCCCCTCCGGCTTCGTGTACTTCCTCCGGTTGCAGTCGGAGGGAGTGGTCCAAACCGGAGGGAGTGCACTGCTCAGGAAGAGGCAGGCGGCAGGCCGCTCACCTTCTACGTCCAGCCCGCCGTTTCCGCCGCCGCCTGATGGGTTTGCTCGAGGAACTTCAGAACCATGGCTTCGGGATCGGGTGACTGACGCACGAGATGGTACGGAAGCACATACTCCCCCAGCGCGGCGTCCCAGGACGCAGGAGCTTCGACGGCCGGATGGGTGTCGTATCCGTCGGGGTGGGGGTACGCGTAGGCGTAGAAGACGCCTTCCTCGGCACCCCCGGGCCAATAGCCCGCGCTCGAGACCTCGTCACTGTAAGCCTCGTGCATGACCCAGTCGGGGCAGTTCGGAATGCCGCCAGGATGCCTGGGGGCCGGTCGTCCCGAGAACCGCGTGACGGCGAGATCGAATGCACCCCAAAAGAAATGGACAGGTGACGACTTTCCCCGAAACTCACGACGGAACCTCGACAAGACACCATGCGCACTGACCAGCGACCGCCAGAAGCGAGACATGGCGTCCGCGTCGTACGACGCATGCACGGTGTCCTCAGCGAACGGAGTCGCATCAGGCAGTTCGACGGGGGTGCCGACCAGCTTGACGTCGAAACCGAGAGCGTCGAGGTGACCGATGTACTCGGCGTAGAAGTCGGCGACGGTCCGCGGTTCGAGCTTCATCCGGCGGGTGCTGCCGTCGGTGACCAGGAACAGCAACTCGTGCTCGATGAAGTCGAAGCGAATCTCGAGGCCGCGGTTACCGACGACCATCAGCGACGTGGTGAGTCCGCGCGCGTCCACGTACAGCGCGACGCCCCACCAGTGGTTGAGTTTCGGCCCGAGAGCCATCCGGGTCTTGCCGACGATCTGGGTCCACAGCTGAACGGTGTCCCTGGTGTCGATCCACGAGTCCACCGGCAAGGCGGGCCAAGAGTCGTCTCTGGTGCTCATGGGCCCATGATTCCCGAAGCTCACGCGACTCGCGCAACCGGGATGAAGGTCTACACCGAGACGATGTGCCCGACCGATCGGAGTGCAGCGCAGGCATTGCCCAGCTGAACGCCCGGGACCAGAACAACATCTGCGACGGCCGTGGAAACAACAAAGATCGGACAACCCGACGCCGACAGCGGCGCAGCAATCGACACCGTCATCCCAGGCTCATCGAGCCCGTGTGCCGATCCACCCGAGTAGAAGGCGAGCCAGCGATCTGCCTCGTCCGGTTCAGCTCGGCGAACCCGTGTTGTCCCCTCAGGAGACGTTGCCACCATCAGGCCGTCAGGCGCACCAGGCATTTCGACACCCGGCGGCGTGTGCTCGATCTTGAACTCGCCGTCGAGTAGCGCGATGCGCTGCGGAACTATGTCAATGGTCAACGACGTCACGACAACACCGTAACCAACCACCTGAGGGCGGCGTGGACGCGAGAAGTCCGACACCGACGAACTCTCGACGATCGCGCGCCGACCCTCGAGGCGCTCCGATGCTGAAACAGTGGCCTACCGAGTCAGCTCTCGGAGTCGTAACGGGTGCAGATTTCGATCGCCTCATCCAGTGCGCCGGCGCTACCCATGGCGTCTTCGAGTTCGGAGCGTTCCAGGATCACCGGGACCGGCTCAGCGGCTACGGTCACCGTGATCGTCATGCTGAATGGGCGGCGTGCGAGCCGGTTCACCAATCCGACAGGAATACCGAGGTCGCGCGCCACCTGCTTCTGGGTGCCCGGGGATTGTGTCAGTCGACGTTTGATCTCGACCTGCCAGACGAAATCCTGAACCGCCTCTCTGCGAACCGCATCCGAGGGAACCGAGGGGCGAGCCAGGCTCGCGATGTCGGCGCGTGGGCCGAGCTTGTTGAGTTGGCGCCGTTGTCTCCAACGCCGAAACCGCGTCTGCATCGGACCAGAGTAGGACTCACTTCCGTCCTCTGGGTTGCGATGTCCGCTATGAGTAGATTTGAACCGGACGCACTGGAGGCGGCGTCCACGCCTCCGACAAGGCTTCCTCACGTGGCTGGTAAATCCTCAAGACCAGAAAGAACTTGCCGGCAGGGCTGGGAAGCCAGTCCTCGTGGGTTCCGGCGGGCGGTCGCTGCCTACTGATGTAGATCGCACGCGATAGCAGGCGGTCGGCTCCCCCATGGCCCGTGGCGGACCCAACCGAATGTTTGTGTTCCGGAGCGTCATAGAGCCAACCACTGTCTGCCTCGTAGAGAGTGATGCTCCAAAATGCTTTTGCCGGAGGCGGTTCTGTGATCTCGATTCGGTAGACCCCAATCGATCCGTCCAGTGCCCCGCCCCCGGAGTCGACGTAGGTGTTGTAGGAGCAGTTCTCTTCGACGACGTTTGCGCCCAGGCCCACGAAGTTCATGACCGCGCGCGCAAGGAAGTTGGTGCCGTGCGCGCCTTTGTCGAGTACGCGTGTCCAACCAACCGGGAGTCGCCTACCCAGTAGCGGGCGCGACTGTTCGATCATCGTCATCGCGCTCGCAAAGCCATCCAGGGCACCTTCCGCGACTGCGGGGCCCAAAGTTTCCGGATCGCAACCGAATTGGCCTCCGACACCCAGGAGCCGGAACTGCGACGCGAGGCTGTAGTCCTCGACGGGGACCCCGTTGATGCGCAACGATGCATCGAGCGCTACCAAGAACGGTTTCCAGGCGGACTCCACCTCGTGCTGAGACACCACCGGCCACGTTCGTGATTCCTCGCTCGCGCCGGAAATGGTCACCGAGTCCTGCAGTTCGTGCACGACGGGCAGATCGGCCTTCCCGAACACCTGAATTCTCATCAGTAGCCACATCATTGGTGTTGCCACCCGGAAGACCTCCGCACCATGGGGCGGGAGGCCCTCCCAGTCCGTGGTTGCGACGAGGACCCGTCGAGGGGTGTTCGGATGAGTTCGGTGGCTGATGTTGCTCGCGTTGCTGTACGCGTCGAGAAAGTTCAGGGTGTAGTAACGGCCGTCGAACCGGGGGAGCTCGAGCACTACCGGACCGTCGGTGAGGTCGATCCAGGCGTTCGAGTACAGCGTGTCCACGTTCGGCACCCGAAACGGCTGGTACCCGGCACCGGCGATGTCGCGCTCGTGGGTGAGAAGGTTGAGCCTCCAGGCTCCGCGACCGCCTTCTGGAGCGCAGGCTGCACACATGCTCGCGTACTGGTACACCGACGGAAGCCCGTACATCACTGCCAGCTGCATCAAAGACGAAGCCAAGGCTGTCTTCGACTTGTCGCCTAGCGGCACAATATCTTTCGCAGTAGACGAGGACAGCTGGTCCGCGCGCATGGGGTGGTACCGGGCGAAACCTGCACGACCACGGTCACTGCCTTCTTCACTCACGATGCGCAACCCCCTTCCCCGAAGCGAGTCGCCATTCCGCCATGCGTCCGCCGATACAACGTGATTGACATCACCCGATCTTAGGTGGTGAACTGATCTCAGTTCAAGTACCAAAGGAGAACCCAGACCATGAACAAACGTGGATTACGCGCAGCCTGTTTGGGCGCAGCCCTTGTACTGGGCACGGTGATCACCGCCTGCGGGGGCGGTTCGGGAAACACGGCGTCGGTCGAAGGCAATTGGGACGAAGTCGTTGCCGCCGCGAAGAAGGAAGGTTCCGTGATGCTCTACTCGAGTCAGAACATCGCGATACTCGAGAGTCTGAAAGAAGCTTGGAGCAAACAGTATCCAGAGATCAAGCTCGAGTTCGTCCGGGGAACGGATGCAGACCTGAACCCCCGCATCGAGACCGAGAACCGGACAGGAAAGGGAACTGCCGACGTTCATGTCGTCACCGATACGGCTTGGATTGCCGCGGCATCTGACTCCGGCGCCTACTCCCAGGACCTTCGCGGGCCCAGCTTCGGCAATCCCGAGTATCAGCCCGAGGCAAGCATCAAGAACGGCAAGTTCTTCCTCGACGTGGCGGCAACCTTCGGCATGGGCTGGAACACCAACACGGTTCCCGAGGGCTTGTCGAACCCCGCGGATGTCCTGAACCCCGAGTATGCGGGCAAGATCGGAATCGTCAACCCCGTCGGAATCGCCTCATACGTGGACCTTTACGACTTTTACACCAAGAACTTCGGCGCCGACTACGAGAAGAAGCTGGCGGCTCTCGAACCGAGAATCTACCCGAGTGCACTCGGTGTTGCACAGGCGCTCACCTCCGGCGAGATCGTGGTCGCCCCGATGGTGCAACCGCTGATACGCGAGGTCGCGTCTGGCGCCCCGGTCAACTGGGCCCTTCCGAAGCCTTCATGGGGGACACCGTTCTTCGGCCACGTGACCTCCGTCGCCACACATCCCAACGCGGCACAGGTACTTGCGGACTTCATGGTCAGCCGCGAGGGTCAAACCGCACAAGCCATCGGTGTGGCGACCGCCCTCCCGGGCATTCCCGGGGCGACCGCGGACGCACATTCCATTCAGACCCCCGATCCCGGCCAGTTGACGCCGCAGTACGTCGACAAGAAATCCCAGGAATGGGAGCAGCTCTTCACTCGCTGAGCACGACGACCGGTCGCCGCGTATCTCACATCGCGTGAGATATGCGGCGGCACAGTGCATTCGCGGTAAGAATGCCTTGGATCACCGAAGTGGGCTCATCGACATCGCCACGACGAGCGCTGTCAGCCCCATCAGCGACACGATCACGGTCAGCATAAGCATGGGCACCCCGGCACTGTGGGTCAGATGAACTCGGCCCGTCTGCAATATGGCCAGGTCTCGGTGAGTCGATGCCGGCCGGCACATGCAGCGAACGAAAAGCGCTGCGGCACTGAGCGCGATGACACTTTCCAATGCGACGAGTAGCCACTGGTTGGTCATCGCGCTGAATCTGATGCCGACCACCGCGATGACAACCAACGCGCAACTGGTTCGCTGCCACGACAGCGCCGTACGCTCCATCTGCAGCCCGCCATCAAGGAGCACCACTCGTTCGGCAGCCGGTGAATGCCCTGGCGCGTCCGTCATATCAGCACCGACCACAGCACGAGGACAGCCGCGACCGACAGGACCAATGCGAGCGGCGCAGCAAACCGGGGCGACGGCAGCGAACCTTCGCTTCGCAAGCTGCTCTCGGTTCGCGCCCACGACCACCACGCTTGCAGTGGCAACAGGATCGATGCGCCGATCATCAACACCGACGCAGCGGTACTCGGAATCGATCCCCTGCCAACCCCGAACGCCTGTAGCGCAACCCCAGCCGCCATGAGCGCCAGGGACGTTCGTATCCAAGCGAGGTAGGTTCGTTCGTTCGCGAGGCTGAATCGAGCATCCGGCTCACTGCCCCGCTCGTACACCCACCGCGGGAATCGTCTCTGTTGGCCACCTTTCTTCCCGTATTGCACGTCGCCTCCACCTCGGTAGAACGGCCCCGATCATCACGGGCCCACTCGCTATACTCTAGTTGAGTTCAGTTCAATTATGAAGGCGGGAAGTAATGCAGCAACACCAAGCCTCCCTGGCCGATGTCGCTCGCGATTTGCAGATCTGGGGGTTCCCGGTGGTGTTTGCCCAACGCCTCAGGCTGCGGTTCACTCTGCCTTTGGACCCGGAGGCCCCCCGGTCTGCGACCTCAGCTGGGGCTCGCCTCAACAACCTCGGCCACCAACGACGACTTTCGGACCCCACGCTGACCGCGGGAGTGGCACCGAACGTCGACACGCTCTACTCGCTGGCGTTCCTGGATCTCGATCAGGGAGAGTTCGAGCTTCGCCTCCCTGATTTCGCAGATCGGTACTACAGCGTGCAGATCGGTGAAGCCGATTCATCCACCACAGCTGTTCTCGGACAACGCAATGTCGGACCGACGCTGCCGCGTCTGTTCATCCGGCGGTACAACTCCGGCGCACACGACTCGGCTGCCGGTGAGATCATCGAATGCCGATCCCGTTTTGTCATGGTGGCCATCCGGATACTCGTGGATCCATCCGATCCCGACGACGTGGCGCTCGTCATGGGTCTCCAAGACGAGATCGAGCTAGTCGGCCCACCGAGCCCACCCGTGGAGACGGCAGCGGATGCGGTTCGCCTGGCGAGTCGTAATCGTGAGGCCGAGGTGAGCGAACCCGAGTCCTTCGTCCACTCCGTAGGCCACGCCATCGACGGGCTTGCCGCTGACGACATCCCGTCGTGGGTCGCTTCGGCCCATCATCGGCTACAGGAAGCGATCACGGACACGGCCGACCCCCCGGTTCGCGACTCGATCGCAAGCGGATTGGCGCAGGGGATGAGCGACATCGCGAGTCATGTCAAGACATTGGGCCGCGCCGTCAACGGCTGGGCAATCAACGACGTTGGTACAGCCTTTGGAGAGAACTATCTCCTTCGCGCGGCGGTTGCATACTCCCAGATCTTCATCAACCCGGCGGCCGAAGCCCTCTACCCGGTGTGCGAGGTCGACGACACCCAGAGCCAGCTCAATGGAGCCCACGCCTACACACTGACCTTTGCCAACGGTGATCGCCCGCCCGCCGCCTTCTTCTGGTCGCTGACCGTGTACCACTCGAAAGGTCTTCTCTACGAGAACGAGATCAGCCGTTACGCGATCACCGATCGAACCCCCGGCTTACAGATCGGTCCTGATGGATCACTGACGATCCACCTCCAGAACAAGGCACCTTCAGAGGGGCGCTCATCCAATTGGCTTCCCTGTCCCCCAGGCGATTTCCGTCTCATGTTGCGGCTGTACGGACCGACCAACCCAGGCTGGAACCCACCAGTGGTGAAAAATGTCAACTGAACCACAATTCGCCAGCGGTATCTGTTGCAACGGCTTGGGCGACCGACCCAGGAAGAGCCCTCAGTAGCTGGTCGATTTGCGTAGCGCGATCCGAGATGGTGTTCGGGTCGGCCACGCTGTCCGAACCGACAACGATCCGGTCAGCGAACTTACATATCAAGGTGCGCCAGTCGGGATGCACGCCGCCGTCGCCGTGGACCACAGAATCAAGAAGAATCCACGACAATTCAACAGTCAGATTGTGGTGCCGAGACAAGAGGCTCTCGACGAGCTCGATCTGGCCATCGGGATGCACTCGACGCGAGACCCCCGCGTGGCACCACACGATGCGGGTGGTGCGGTGTCGCCGTATCGCGTTCTCGAACGGTTCGACGTACTCCTGCTCAGATGGCCGCCCCGCCGAGCTGGAATCGTGGTGCACCGAGATGGGAACCTTCTTATCGTCGCAAAAGCCGAAGACGTTGTCCATGGCCAGGTGGTCCGCGACAGGGGTTTCGCCCCGCGACAGGTTGGTCAGGTCGTCGTGCCGAAGCAACACCTCCCCGATGCCGGCCCATCGGTCAGACCTGGCCCACACTGCTTCGAGATGGTCGACCGCCAAACGGTCTGTCGGATCAAAACCGCAGATGAGCGGCGCCACAGTGAAACCGGGCGCCTCATCGAAAGTCGCAAGAGAGTCAAGTACGAGCACGTCGGTCAGCGAATGGTAGTGACACGGCGCATTGTCATCGAGGTAGTAACTGGGCTTGAGAGGTTCGGCAGTCGACCACTTCTTCTTCACCGGCAAACCAAAGACCACGGCACGTTCAGCACCACTGTCTCGGAGAGACCTGATCAACCCGGCACAGTCTGCCGGACGCTGCAAGTCTCCGAGTGCACGCTGAAACGGACGTCATCGCAATCACTCCGCGGGCTTCGTGACGAATGGCCAGCGTGACGCACGCGGAGTCCGCGCTAAAGCTGATTAGCGCAGAAGCTGCCGTTCGCTTCGGCGCAGGGCGACGACGACGCTATCAAGGGTTCCCGCGAAGGCGCCCGAAGTTCGCCGGTGACGTCGCTTTCTATCAAGGTCATAGCCCTTAACCGACATAGGGCATCTTATCGGCGTAACAAACTGTGGCGCATTGTCTTTCACCACCAGTGACGAAGACAATGCGAACGGCTGGGTGACGACTGATTCACAGGGCCGTCAAACCGGCCTCACCAATGCAGTCAGGAACGTCGACTCGTGAAGCACCGAGTGCGTCACCTGCACACCCGAAACGCGTTCCATCAGCGCCATAACAGCAACCGTGGTGTGCACCGACTTGACCAGGTCGTCCCGGCGTCTCTTTGCGCCGGGGACGCTTCACGTTCGGCTATCCGCGGATCACGAGCCCAGATGGAGTCGACGTAAACGGGCAGGGTTTGGTGCAGTACGGGCGGTTCAGCTGTCCGGCAGACCGCGTCGTCACTACCGTTCGGACTCTGCCTCCCGTTTCGGCGGCTCTGAGAGTAGGTATCTGATTGCGGTGTCGCGGAGTTCGTCTTTGAACTGGTCATCCGCGGTGTCGAGTTCGGAGGCGAAATCGGGACCGTATGCGACGTACATCGCCACTGATGACCAAAGGGTGCGGTAGCACGCGCTCAGAGCCGCGGGTACGTCGTCGTGGGTGTAGTCGTCCTCACGACTCTGAAGCAACATCGTGAAGGTGCGCCCCAGGGTTGTCATCCATTCCGATCCATGCCGTCGGACCTCCTCGTGCGATGCGGAAAGCCAGATTATGGACCGGATCAGACCTCGTCGCGTCAGGAAGATGTCTGCCACGGTTGTCACGGCGAATGAGATCAGATCCGCTGTGGGCACATCCTCATACGATTCTTCGTCTTTCTCGAGCACACGTCGTTCAGTGGTCATCTGATCGAGCGCGTTCTCGTACACGGCGAGGAACAGTGCATCTTTGTTCTGCACGCGCGAGTAGATCGCCGCGACCGACACCTCGGCTCGCTCACAGACCGCGCTGATCGTGAACGCATCCAGACCGTCCGTTTCGAGGATCGCGGCCCCGGCGTCGAGGACACGCCCCCAGGCAGCACGTGATCGCGCCTGTTTCGGCGGGCTCACCGCGGTCTGGGCGAGTTGCTGTTGGGTCTGTGGCACCCATCCATCTTAGGTCTACTCAAACAGAACCAGAATTCTTCTTCTGCTTGACATGGGCGAACGGACTTGTGACACTGGGCACAGTTGATGTGTCGATGTGACGAGGAGCCCGTAGTGAAAGTTGCCGTCGATCGAAACCGTTGCGAGGGTTACGGTTTCTGCGAAGAGAGGGCGCCGGAGATGTTCCGGCTCGATGAGGACGGCGAACTCGAAGTCCTGTCGGAATCGGCCCCCGAGGATGAGAAGGACGCAGTTCGCCGCGCTGTACGTAGCTGTCCGGTGGCGGCCTTGCTGCTGGACGAGTCCTGAGATGGTCGGTCTGGACGACACGGTCGTCGTGGTCGGCGCGTCGATTGCAGGCGTCACCGCAGTCGAAGAACTTCTTGGACTGGGCCACCGGGGCCGGATCGTTCTCATCGATTCTGACAATGCTGAGCCGTACGCTCGACCCCCGTTGTCGAAGGGGGTCCTCACCGGCGCTGACAAGCCCGACTCGGCGCAGTTGCCACCGCTGGACCGCTCGCGCGTCGAGATCGTGCTCGGTGACCGAGTCGTGGCTCTGGATCGAGACGGTCAGGCCGTCCGATTGGCGAGCGGTCGAGCTATTGCATACGGCGGGCTCGTCATCGCCTCGGGCGCCCGAGCGCGCACGTTGGCCAGCCTCGGCAAAAACGCCTCTGGGGTCGATGAGTACGTGGTTCGTTCCCTCCGCGACGCCGTCCGTCTACGCGATGCGATCACAGGCGCTTCGTCCATCGCTGTCGTCGGCGGCGGGGCGTTGGGTATGGAAATCGCCTCAGCCAGCGTGGGTTTGGGACTGTCCACAACAGTAGTCACCAATGAGGCGCCGATGCTGCGTCAGTGTGGGACCTGGATCTCCGATCTGGTCACGCGGCAAGCCATTGCCAGCGGTGTGGACATCCGCATCAATCCGGACGGCGCGTCGCTGGTCCGGTGCGATGATGGTCAACCGGCGGTCCAACTCTCAGACACGATGCTCCACGCAGATGTGATAGTCAGCGCGGTAGGTGACGTTCCGAACGTCGAGTGGCTTGAAGACACCGGCATCCACTGCTCTCCCGGCGTCGTCGTGGATTCGCGCTGCCGAGTCACCGACAACATTGTCGCTGCCGGCGAT
This sequence comes from Williamsia sp. R60, assembly GCF_054063855.1. Lineage (NCBI taxonomy): Bacteria > Bacillati > Actinomycetota > Actinomycetes > Mycobacteriales > Nocardiaceae > Williamsia > Williamsia sp. R60. Next base: position 1,125,180 of record NZ_JBSSGR010000003.1, on the reverse strand, counting down.
GTCGCTGCGATGGGTGACCCGCTTCGCCGTAGCCCGCAGTGGTCGAACGCAATCGATCAAGCCCGCGTGGCTGCTGCAGCATTGATGCTTGGCGACGCCGCCGATGAACTGATCCACCGTCCGTACTTCTGGACCGACCAGTTCGCACTCTCTTTGAAGATGGGCGGGCCCGCACCTTTCGTCGGCCAGCCCGAGATCGTCGATGGCTCCGTCGACGATCTTGCCGCGATCCTCCAGTGGAACGACAGCGGGCGGGCTAAGGGCGCTCTCGCACTGAACAAGCGTATTCCCATTTCCCGGCTACACCGAGTCGCTGGAAACCCAACTCAAACGCCCCGATAGGAGTGTTCCAATGACCACATCCGCAAGTATCTCGGATGTCGATCTTTTCTCCGACAACGCCTTGAACGATCCCTACCCAGCGTTCCGCGCACTTCGGGACACCGCCCCGGCTGTGTGGCTCAACCAGCTCAATTGTTGGGCGGTGCCCCGCTACACCGAGGTGCGTACGGTGCTCGGTGACTGGGAAAGATTCAGTGCTGCACAAGGAGTCGGGCTCAATGACGACGTGAACGCCATGTCGGTCGACACCGTGCTCGCCTCCGATCCGCCACTGCACGACACCCTTCGAGCGGTTCTCGCCGAAAGTCTGAGCCCGCGGGCAATTCGATCGCTCACCGACCACATCCGGTCCCAGGCGGACTCACTCGTCGAGTCGCTCGTCACACGCGGCACTTTCGATGCAGTCACCGAGCTGGCCCAGATCTTTCCCCCGTCCATTGTTGCCGACCTCCTCGGTATTCCCCACGAAGTTCGACCCCGTCTACTCCCCTGGGGCGACGCGATGTTCAACTCACTCGGACCCGCCAACGACCGCATGGTCGCCTCCCTACCCGATCTCGGTGAGATGTTCCAGTGGGCGCACACCGTCGCGCCCACCGAACTCGCCGAAGGCAGTATGGGTCGAGCAGTGTACGAAGCCGCTGATGCAGGAAAGATCGAACGTGAGCACGCGCCTCAGTTGCTGGCTGCGTACACCGCCGCCGCGATGGATACAACTGTGAACTCCATTGGGTCGGCCATCTGGCTGTTCAGTCAGCATCCGGAGCAATGGGCCGCCGTGCGCGAGGATCGATCACTCATCCCTTCCGCGTTCAACGAGGTACTTCGTTTCGAGAGTCCCGTCCACTACTTCACCCGTGTAGCGCCAGCCGCCACCGTCATCGACAACATCGACATCAAGACCGGTGACCGCGTCCTGGTGATGTACGGGTCGGCCAATCGTGACGAACGACATTACGGCGACAACGCTGACACGTTCGACATCACTCGTGACGCAAGTGACCACCTCGCCTTCGGTTACGGCCTTCACGGATGCGCGGGACAGGCTTTCGCCCGCATGGAAGCACACGCTCTGTTCGCCGCACTTGCCGACCGAGTAGAGACGTTCACGGCGGCGGGGCCGCCGGTCCGACACATCAACAACACCGTCCGCGGCCTCGGATCGCTGCCGGTGTCAGTGATCAGAGCGTAAGAAGCACGACCGGCAGTTTCCGCGAGCGCACTCGCGGTGACCGGGCCGACTCCTCTGACAATCCACTTGTCCCAACTGAATTGAGAGTATTTCTATGTTTGTTGCATCGGTACGCGGCCGCCTCACGGTGTTTGTCGACGGCACATCGGTAGATGTCGCGGACGCCAGTCAGGGCCGCTTCTCTGCGAACATCGCTGATATCTATCCCGTGTGGGGTGAGTTTCGCGAGTGGGGTAACGAGGTCGGCGCGAGCGGTTCCGGCGATGTTCCGGAGGAACGACTCGGGCCGCCGTCCCCGAATCCGTCGCAAGTGTTCGCCATCTCGTTGAACTACTCCGACCACGCCGAAGAAGCGAACCTCGTCATACCCGACTTCCCGTCGGTATTCACCAAGTTCCCGTCGTGCATCGGCGGGCCGGCCGACGACGTCGTTCTCGCCCGGCCGACAACCGACTGGGAACTCGAGCTCGTGGTTGTCATCGGACGAAGCGCCCACAACATCAGCCCGGCACAGGGATGGGACCATGTCGCGGGTCTCACTATCGGACAGGACATTTCCGACCGCACTCTACAGCTGGCCGGGATGCCCTATCCCCAGTTCAGTCTGGGAAAATCCCACCCCGGATACGGGCCGACCGGTCCATGGCTGGTCACCCCCGACGAACTGCCCAACCGAGACGACGTCGGACTTCGCTGCACGCTGGATGACGAAGTCGTGCAGGACTTCCGCACGTCGAAGCTCATCTTCCCCATCCCTGACCTCATCGCCCATCTGTCAACCGTCGTTGAGCTACGGCCCGGTGACCTAATCTTCACGGGCACGTCATCCGGTGTCGGGTTCGCCCGCGATCCCAAACGTTTCCTCTCGCCCGGGCAGCTGCTCACCAGCGAGATCGAGGGAATCGGCACCTTGCACACCAAGTTGGTCGACGGCAGCGGAGCCACAAAATGACCCCGGTCGTCATCCGCGACGACCTCCTGTGGGGAGAATCCCCGCGCGTTCATCAGGGCGCGCTCTGGTTCTCCGATACCCAGTCGAAGCAATTGGTTTCAGTTAGCGGCACGGAGGTTCTTCGCCGCTACCTGGACAGTCCTACCAACGGTCTGTGGTTTTTGCCCGACGGGCACCTGGCCGCAGCGCGCTGGTGGGACAAACGCATCGATGTACTTGTCGACGACGACTTCCAGCCCTATGCGGACCTTTCCGAGGTCGTACGAGATCGGCTGGGAGACATGGTCGGCACCGACGACGGACGGCTCTACGTCGACGAGATGGGCCCCGACCCCCACAGCGGTGAACCAGTCGGCCGACTGGTGACTGTCGCCCCAGACGGCACCGTCGGGGTTGCCGCGGATCAGCTCCGGTTCCCGAATGGCCTCGCCGTTGTCGACTCGACCCTCATCGTGGCCGAAACCCACGGAAGCCGGCTCACCGCCTTCGATATCGAACACGACGGCAGCCTGACCCATCGTCGAGTGTGGACCGACCTGACCGCCCTGTTCGATGCCCGGCATCGACCCGACGGCATCTGCGCCGTCGGCGATGGTTCGGTATGGGTCGCCACAACGACCGGCGAGCGGTTCGTGCGGGTTCGCGAAGGCAACGTGCTTGACGTCATCGAGACGCCTGGAGAGTTTGCGGTGGCGTGCTGCCTCGATGGCGACGACATCTATTACTCGACTTCTCGCAGTACCGATCCCTCGCTTGATCTGCTCACCGAAGCACTGCCCAAGAAGCTGATCCGCGGCACCATCACGCGAGCAAACATCGCACACCGGACGACCAGAACTCCCTGACTCTGAGAGTGACATCATGAACAACAACAACACGCAGGTCATTGTGCTGGGAGCCGGCCCAACCGGCCTCACTGCCGCGACATTGCTGGCCAACAGCGGCGTCGAGGTAGCCATAGTCGACCCGTTCCGCCTACCCGCCCACCATCCTCGTGCCACCCACATCGACGACGAGACGATGCGGTCATTCCAGTCGCTTGGGGCATCTCATCTTGAGCCGACGTGGCACCGGCAGGCAGACGGCAACTACCAGTTCTTCAACGCTTACGGCCAACTGATCCAGAGCTTTCCGTGGCGAACCACTCCCACCAATCAAGGATGGTACGGCGACTACCAATTCTTCCAGCCCGACTTCGAAAGCCACCTTCGCGGCCAGTTACATCAATCAGACTCGGCGACAACGTGGTTCGGCTGGCGAGCGCAGTCGATCGGACAGAGTGCCGACGGTGTGGAAGTCGCCGTGCGCAACGAACGCACCGGACAAGTCCGCGTACTGACCGCCGAGTACCTCATCGGTGCCGACGGCGCACGTTCGCTTGTCCGCGAATCGGTCACTGCCGAGGTCGAGGATCTGCACGCCACTCATCGATCCCTCATCCTCGACATCGTCCCCATCGCGGGCGAACCGAACCCCTCGGTGTTCACCTACACCCGCGCCGAGCTCCCCAACCCCATCACCGTCGTCCCGGGAGCACGCGGAATGGTTCGATTCGAGTTCCTGCTTATGGACGGTGATGCGACCGAAGACTTTGAGCAGCCCAGCAAATGGTACGACCTGTTGCAGCCCTACTACGCTGCCGGCTCCTACCGGATCATGCGCGCGGATGTGTATCGCTGGCAATCACTCTTGCCTAATGCATGGCGACGAGGTCGATTCTTCATCGCCGGCGACGCCGCCCACCAGATGACCCCCCACCTCGGGCAAGGCATGTGCTCTGGCATCCGGGACGCGATGAACCTGTCGTGGAAGGTCGTAGCCCGACTGCGCGGGGCCCCCGACCAGCTGCTCGACACCTACGAGTCCGAACGCAAACACCATGTTCGCGTCTACATGGAGGCCGCAGCCGGGGCGGCCAATGCAGTCGAGCACCTGGCCGCCAGCCCCGGGCCCCTCGACGACGTCCCGTCACTGATGGAGATCCCCTTCCCCATCCCGGAACTCGGGCACGGACTTCACGGTGAAACCAACGGCCCGGCGGGTGCGCTGAGCATTCAGCCGCGGCTGCGCAACGGCACCCTCCTCGACGACATGGTCGGCTACAACTTCGCCGTCGTCGGCGACCCGAGCGTCATCGGCGACGTCGACTCGTCGACCACGGCCATTTGGGCGCGGATGGGTGCCGTGGTGATCACGGACCTGGACGCGACAACTCGACAGTGGCTCAACGGTTTCGGCGTGCACGCCGTCGTCATCCGCCCGGACCGGTACGTCTTCGACGGCGCGAAAGACGCAGCCCAGCTCGACACCCTGTCTGCCCGGCTGGAGGCCGCCGTCGGTGCGTCCGATCCCGCAGTGGCACAGCTCCCCGGCACTGCGCGGGAGTTGACCGCTCGATGAGGTTTGTAACCTACATATCCAGCACCGGCGACGACCGCGTCGGCATTGTCGACGGCGCCGAGGTGATCGGTCTGGCTCCCGGCCTCGACATGGTCTCTCTTATCGAGAACGGCGATCTGCTCGAACAAGGTCACCAACTCGCCCAGCACCCACACGAAACGGTCTCGCTGGCCGCTGTCGTGCTGCGCGCGCCGTTGCAACCCCGCTCGATCCGCGACTGCGCAGGGTTCCTTCAGCACCTGCGCAACCTCGCCGACGCCGTCGACCTCCCCGTCGACGACAGACACACCCAGTTCCCACCGTTCTACTTCACCAATCCGGACACCCGCATAGGGCCGCACGACCCCGTACCCATCGCACCGAACAGCGAGCGCTTCGATTTCGAACTCGAAATCGCCGCGGTCATCGGCAGATCCGGGTCGAACATCGCCTACACCGAGGCCGAGTCACACATCGCCGGCTACATGCTCTTCTGCGACTGGAGTGCACGCGACCTGCAGGTCCAGGAAATGCCGTTGCGTCTGGGGCCGGCCAAGGGAAAGGACACTGCGAACACCATCGGCCCGTATCTCGTCACGCCCGACGAGATCGAACCATACCGCGCACAGAAGGCCTTCGACCTTCGTATGACCGCACACGTCAACGGAAACCTCGTCACCGACGGCCGGTGGAACACAATCGACTGGGGATTCCCGGACATGATCGCCTACGCCTCTCGAGGCACCCGACTGCGCGCCGGGGACCTCATCGGCTCGGGCACGGTCGAGACCGGGTGTCTGTTCGAGCACTTCGTCGCCGACTCCAGCCGGTTCCAGGGGTGGCTGACGCCCGGTGACCTCGTAGAACTCAGCGTCGAACACCTGGGCACCCTCACCCACCGGGTAACCGAGGCCGACGTCATATCACCACTGAGCAGCGGATACTGACCATGGACATCACCCTGAGATCGCTCATGACCACAGCGATCGACCGATTCGACGATCGCGCCGCGATCGTCACTCCTACCGGGACCCTCTCCTACGGGCAACTCATCGAGCGGGCGAATCGACTCGCGCATCTCCTCATCGAGATGGGTGTTCGCAGTGGATACCCCATCGCGCTGATGATGAAGAACAGCGCTGAATGGGCGATCGCCGACCAGGCCATCATCCGTGCCGGTGGAGCGAAGGTCCCGATCAACGACATGTTGACCGCCGGCGAGATCGACTACATTCTCCGTGATTCCGGCGCCCGGATCGCTATCATCGACGACCATTTCGTCTCCATCGCCGAAGCTGCTGACCTCGACCACGTCGTCAACCTCTCGGCGGCACCGGGCGATGGCCGGCCGAGCAACCCAGGTGATCTGCCCGACATCACCGTCGCCGCCGACGACACCGCACTAATCCTTTACACCGGAGGAACCACCGGACAGCAGAAGGGAGTTGTCCACTCACATCGGAGCCTGGCCGCCAACCTGCTCGCCCATCAAATCGAGATCGGTCTACTCGACGACGAGCAGATGCTGCTGACGGCCCCGCTCGCTCATTCGGCTGGATTTCTCCTCCAAGCGGGGCTCTGCCGCGGGGCAACGATCACCATAGAGCAGAAGTTTGACGTCGACGAGGTCCTTCGGCAGATCGACGATGGTTCGGTCACCTTTCTGTTCATGGTCCCTACGATGATCTACCGCCTGCTCGACGCAGCCGAAAAAGACGGCAAACAACGGCAGCAATCCGCGCTACGCACGATTCTCTACGGCGCGGCACCGATCACCTCAGAACGGCTTCGTCGGGGACTCGACGTGTTCGGACCGGTGTTCATGCAGCTGTACGGACAATCCGAAGCCCCCAACTTCCTGACGCGCCTCACCCGCCAGGACCACCAATCAGCAGACCCGCACCGGTTGACAAGCTGCGGCAGACCAGCGGGAATGGTACGCATCGCGGTTCTCGATCCCAACGGCAATCAGGTTGCCACCGGCCAGATCGGGGAGATCTGCGCGCAGGCGCCCTACCTGATGGACGGATACCTCGGTCTGGATACAAAGACCCGAGAAACCCTCCAGCACGGTTGGTTACACACCGGAGACATCGGAAGCGTCGACGCCGACGGCTACGTCTACCTTCTCGACCGGAAGAACGACATGGTGATCAGCGGCGGCATGAACGTCTACACCTCCGAAGTCGAACAGGTGATCAGCGCCTGCCCAGGCGTCTCAGCTGTTGCGGTCGTCGGCGTCCCGCATCCCGATTGGGGCGAGGCCGTGGTCGCCTTCATCGATCCCTCATCGCACTACGACGAAAGACTCGTTCGGGAAGCCTGTCGCGAGAGCCTCGCCACGTACAAGCGCCCGAAAGCCATTGTCACACAATCACCTTTGCCTACCACCGCCGTAGGAAAGATCGACAAGAAGGCGCTGCGTACCCAGCCGATCGAGTGACTCCCCCGACCACTCGACCAGACTCCGAACTCAACCACAGGTCACAACTTCAATCACGTGACGCGACACAGAAGGAATCTACGATGACGCCAACCGGATCGATCACTGCGATGGGATACATCGCTCTGCGCACCACAGACCTGGCTGCCTCGACGAAACTTGCGGCCGACGTCTTCGGTCTCAAGACCGTCGACAACTCCAGTACGAAATCCTATCTGGCAGCATCAAACACACACCACGAGTTGGTCTACATGTCGTCCGACGCCAACGGCGTCGACCACATCGGACTAGTCGCGGCGAGCGTTGACGACCTGATGGCGATCCGAGAAAAGGTGCGGCGCGGCGGATGGAAGATCGTTGCCGAACAACCGATCGAGGAGCACATCGACCAGGGCTTCGCGTTCGTGGGCCCGATGGGCTTCACCTGGCACATCTACACGGGTATGGCGATCCTCGACCAACGAGACGGTGGCATCGGGCCCGACCGCTACGGCCACATCAACCTCAAGGTCAAAGACTCGATCGCGATGACGAAGTTCCTCGTCGAGGTGTTCGACTTCCGAGTCTCCGATCGGATCGGAGAAGACTTCGCCTTCTTCCTGCGATGCAACCCAGAACATCACGGTATCGCTGTCGTCAAAGCACCCGATGAAGAGCCATCCATGCATCACCACGCCTGGCAGGCGCAAAGCATCGTTGACCTCGGCCACCTCGCCGATCGGTTGAACAAAGCGGGGTCACGCCTGTTCTGGGGTCCCGTTCGACACGGCGCCGGCCACAACATCGCCGCCTACTTCGTCGAGCCGGGCGCCGGGCTCGTCGAGCTCTACACCGACATGGAAATGATCTACGACAAAGAGCGCGACGCAATCATCTGGGATTTCGACGACCCCGGCTGGCTGAGTCAATGGGACGGTCTGTCACCGGAAACGATGCTGTCGTACGGTATTCCGCCCGTACAACGGTGACCCTTCGCCGCCGAGGACACTCCAAGCACGTGAGAAGGATCTGCGCAACCCATGACAAGAAATCGAGCAGTTACATACTCCGCGCCGGGGGTAGTCGAAGTCCGCGATATCGACCATCCGACCTTCGCGGTCAAGGACGGCCCCGAGGTTGATCCGGCCAACATCGGACGGCCGTGTCCGCATGGAGTGATCCTGCGTGTGGTGTCGACGAATATCTGCGGCAGCGACCAGCACTGGTGCGCGGGCGCACGACGGCACCCGAAGGACTCGTACTCGGACACGAAATCACCGGTGAGGTGGTCGAAGTGGGTCCGGACGTCGAATCTTCCCCACCGACTACCACTGGTGCGTCACCGCCGGAGCTGGCCCGGGAAGCAGCGTCTACATCGCCGGCGCCGGCCACAGTGCTGAACTCCCTGATGGAACTCACCCATGCCGGTGGCGCGATTGGCATCCCGGGACTTTACGTCACCGGGGATCCCGGCGGAGTCGATGACCTGGCCAAGCGTGGCAGCCTCTCCCTCAGCCTCGGAACCGGCTGGGCGAAGTCGTTATCCTTCAGCACCGGACAGTGTCCGATAATGCGCTACCACCGACCGCTGATGAAAGCGATCCTCGCCGACAAGGTAACGAATACGAAAACCTAGATGGCAGTGAGGTTTCCATCGACACCGTCCTCCGCCCTTAGATAACACGTCAGCAACGAACCGCAGGCACCTGAACTCGTGACCCCATGCGAGGTGCCGACAAACTCGTCACCCCCCACCACCGACCCACACTTCCCAGGAGCAACCGTGACCACGCAAACCCCCACCCAGACCCAATCCATCAACATCCGGACGCTCGCCGCCGCCCTAGGTGCAGCGGTCTTGTTCGCGATCTCCCTCTGGGGACCGGCGTGGTTGTTCATACCCGCAAGCCCCGCCCCGCCGATCCCGGCAATGGCGCTCGACTTCAGTGGTCTCGACGCTGCCGTGCACTCGGGCATGGCCCCCACCAACGGATTCCAGCAAAGCTACTTCGGATGGCTAGCCTGGACCACTGCAATCATCTGCACAATACTTGCGTTCGCATCGTCAGTTCTGGCCCGTAAGGCAATCGCCACCGCGACCATCATCGCAGGTATTGTGGGGCTTGTCTTCCTCGTTTTCGGCACCAAGGGACCGTTGGGCTGGTCGGCCTACATTGACCAGATCCCCAATTTGCGGGCAGGGAGCTACCTGTCCATCGTTGCCTTACTGCTCGTCGTTGCAAGTGGCCTTGCCAGCAGCTCCCCGCAAGTAACTGCCAAGAAGTAGCCCCCAAACACCGCCAGCGCCAACGATTTCCACCGGGCGGGGACAACGATGGCACCCTGCTTGCCCCCTCCCCGAGGTTCGCATCTCACCCCGCTCTCATATCGAGCCCGCTGTCGTAGTGTCTATGATCGTCATAATCGCTGTGGCGCAGTATTTTTCGGCAGACGCGCCATACGCGCCTCGAACCAAGGGCCTTCACAAGCACCGAGATGGGACATACTCCAGCGATGGAGGTATTGCGCACGAGTAGCTCCACCGACCGCCAGATCCCGAGCGAGCGGGATATAAGGACCGCTTGTCAAGTCGTCGTTCTCAGCAGGCGACCAATACTACCGATTGGCCCCTTCAGGTGATCCACCTTGACTTGAAGTCGACTTCAACTCGTACCGTAGGAAGCCAATGGACCATAACGCATCTGTGAACTCGGGTGCGTTCGGCCGAGAAAGAGGATGACATGACGCCGTTCGGAAGCGAACTCCTGGAATCGCCCGTGCAGGGCTTACTAGCCACCCCGACCGCGCGGTTGCCCTACCAACACAACGTGCTTCTACGCTCCTACGTGCTGGAGCGTCCCCAAGGCAATGTGATCGTCTACAACTCGCCCGGCGTCAGCAGCTCAGCAAGTGCGATACGCGCCCTGGGGGCGCCCACGCGACTCCTCGTCAACCACGGCCACGAGGCCATGTATGGGCAACCCGAACTAGACGTGCCTATTTGGGGACACGAAAGAGATCACGCAGAACTTGTCAAGTCACTCAAAGTAACTGGCAACTTCAAGGAACGGACGATGATTGACAATGATCTCGAAGTCATCCCCACACCCGGACACACGGCCGGAACAACGTCCTTTCTCTGGGATAACGGCACCCATCGGTTTCTCTTCACCGGTGACTTCATCTGGATCGAAGACGGACAATGGAAGGCCGTCGTCCTCGAACCCGCCCTCCGCGGCGACTACTTGGATAGCCTCACGCTTGCCCGCGGTCTCGACTTTGATGTACTCGTTCCGTGGGGCACGACAGAGGGCGGTCCATCAATCGGCGTGGTCGAACATCCGTCGGAAAAGCACGACCGTATCGACGCGATCATTGGTCGTGTCGAAGCCGGGGGTAGCCGCTAACAATAGCAACTCACATAGGTAGATCCTGGGTTAGATGTGGCCGCCTCAAGGGGTACGCCCGGGTCCGAGTTCGTTTCGCGGTGAACGTTATCCGTCTCTGAATTCAAACCGGCGCATTCTGCTTGTCACAGCGAGGCCGACGTTGAGAGAAGGATCAACGGTCCGAGGTGCCGAGTAGTCAGAGTCCAGTCACCCAACCCCGACCGTCGTCGGCACCGCCATTATGGAATCTCTGACGACACCTGCGGCAACTTACTCAGCTTTCACCCCGAGGAGTTCGCGTCGAACTGACGTACGTGCCGACCATCAGCGCGGAGACCTCGAAGCTCGCGCTCGAAACGTTTGCGCTCGACCAGCACCGATCCCGATCAACCCGAAACTGTCGCCCCGCTCATCGATTTCAGTTTTGGCGGCATCGAGCACGGCCTCACACCGAGCGTCAACATCGACTTTCGACACAATCGGACGGCCCCGTTTGCGCCGACCCACCTCGTTGGCCGCCTGAAGCAATTCTGTCTCCACCCCACCCAACAAGTCTCCGCCCCTCCCCTGACGAGCCCGGCAGCCAAGCGCGACAAACCGTTGCACGGTTGCGATCTGGACAAACCCTGCGTGGTCGCTACCTACGCGACAGGACCACTGTTTTTCACCATTTCCGGCGTGCGGGTTCCGTGTGCTGCTGTCTACCGCGAACCGGACAGGTGGCTCTCGCCAGTTCATCCAACCCAGATCCTCCAGACATACTCGAGGCCGGAAGGACTTGATTTCGACCGTGATCGGTCGTGCCGCAATACGTTCAGTGATCGGCCATCACATATGCCTGCAAGCGGGGCCGCGAACAAAGAGTCATTAGGACAGGGGACGGTGGATAATTGCGCCTACGACATCACATCCTCGTTCTGGAGAGCGGCCACGGCTGATCGAGTGAGCGGGGAGTTGGCTTCCCCACGGAGGCGGGTCGGCCGAAGACGTTTCGCCGCCAGTGAACGTGCGCTGATGACTAATCACTACTGGCTATTAACGTGCGGCTCGGCCGCGCGAATACAATCGTGCCGGTCCCAGCGCCGGTGTCCACCAACGATGGCCAGATGGGCTAATCGATGTGCTGAATTACAACGTAGGGATCACAGTGGTCCGTGTTGTCCCCTCAGGAGACCTCGTCACCATCAGCTCGCCCGGCGCACCAGGGCATTCGACACCCGCGGGCGTGTCACCTTCAGCGCGAGAGAGAAGAGAATTGTGCTGTCGTTACTCAGTACATGGCGAATTCGTGGTCGAACCGGCTGTTCAAGCGGGGCGTTCAGACCTTGCGCATTGCCTTGCGCGTGCTATTGCACCGCTAACGAGTAACGCTAACGCGAACCCTGCACCGACCGCCAGGAGCGGGTTATCTTGAAACGCGGCGCCTCCTAGGTAGCCGGCGAGCACGGTGTAAGTACTCCAGGCCGCGACGGAAATCGCGGTGTAGGTGGCGAACTTCGGCCAGCGCAGTCTGGTGATGCCTGCGCACAACGTGACCAGATACCGTCCGACCGGGATAAACCTGGAGGTAATGAGAACGTAGCCGGCCCGAGTATCGAGTTCGGAGTGGATCCAGTCGTACGCCCTACGCCGCCTGGTGTCCGGGAGAAGGCGTCTGAGTATCGGATCTGCTGCGACACGACCAACCCCGTAGGGAATCGTGTCTCCAGCGAAAGCCCCTACGGCGGTGGCAGCGACGACGAGGATCAAATTAGCGTCCCCGGTCGCCGCAGCTACGCCGGCGACGACGACTACGGGCTCGCTGGGAACCGCTGGCAAAAACGAGTCGAGTAGTGACACCACGATCAAGATGAGGTAGAGCCAGGGCGACGACGTCAGCTCGTCTGCGAGTTGGAGCCAATTGATCACAGGTCAAAGGCTCCAGTCGGTAGGTTCAGTAATGCGCGATCCCTGCGGGTAGCGACAGGTGTTGGTGGGCACTGAGTCGGTTTGCCGAGACTCTGCCCAGCGCAGCAAGTTACGTCTCGCCTACAAAGTTGTCTTGTTGCCACCTCATCTGCCACCTAGCAGGCTGCTGACGCCATTGTTTCCTTGCTTCTGTTTGATCGGCAAACGCGTGGTGTTCTGCTGCGGCAAGCTAGGGGGTAGCAGGTTGGTGATGATTCCGTCGAACCAGTGGCCACTCCCGATCACGTTGGTGAAGAGTCGGTAGAACGGCGCCATGTAGGTGAGGGACTGACGCAGGTTCTCGTTCTGGTCGTTGAGGATCTCGATCACCTGACGCAGAGTTTCCAGCGTCGGGCCGATCTGCTCCTGGTTGTCCTTGACGATTCCGCTGAGGGCATCGGAGAGCGTGATCGTGCTCGAGAGCAGCCGTGAGATCGACTGCTGACGATTGTTCAGTTCCTCGAGCAACTGGCCCGCACCGTTGATCAATCGCTCGAACTCCTGGTTGCGGTCGGCGAGGATCTTGGAGGTGTCCTTGGTCGCCTCCAACAGTTCCTGGACCTTCTGGTCGCGGCTCGCGATGGTCTCCGACAGCCGGGTGAGCCCGTCGAGCGAGGCACGCAGGTCGGCCGGTGTGCCCGAGAAGGCATCCGACAACGTGCGCATGCTGGTCGCGAGCTGGTTGGTGTCGACTTCCTCGATCTGATCGGCGGCGTCGGAGAACGCCTCGATCACGTCATACGGCGAGGTGGTCCGGCTCAGCGGGATGACGTCCTTGGGATCGGCGAGTTCACTGCCCTGCGGATCGAGGGCAATGTACTTCTGGCCCAGGACGGTCTTGATCTGGATCGACGCCGTGGTCTGGTCGCCGATCCACGTTCCCTGAACTTTCATGCGCACAAGGACTTTGGAGCCGTCGAGCGCGACCGACTGCACGGCGCCCACCTTGACCCCGGCCACTCGCACCTCGGCGCCCGGTCTGAGGCCTGCTGCCTCGGAAAAGTTCGCTGAATAGGTGATGCCGGCCCCGAGGAGCGGGAGCGAGGTCAAGAAGAATGCCGACGTCGACATCATCAGGATCACCAGGATGCCGATGAATCCGACTGTGACAGGGCTTCGCCCGTGCTCCGGCGGCTCGATCATGTCTCAATCGCTTCATTGGCCCTGTCCGCCACTGACCTACGCCTCTCACTAGTGCACATAGTTGATCGCCGCGTCCGGGCGACCTATCGCTGTCGAGAGATCGCTTGCCGCCGTACGGAACTACGGCTGCACGACTCGGATGGCGCCCCGACTGTTCTGAGGTTCGAAGCCGCGTCGCCTTCACCGGCCAGGCATCGACGTCGCCGTGCCGGAACAACATATCCCCGGTTCTGACTATTTCCTCATCTATGAGTACATTGTCAGCCACTTCGGTGCAATAGCACTCCTCAAAAACCCCGTCCACACAGAACGTGCACCATGCGACGTGACGTTCAGCACAACCGCGTTCACAACTGACGAAATTCCAACTCGCCATCGCCCTTGACTGCCGCCCTAGTCATAAGTGACGATTTACTCAATACATTGGAGGTCAACGATGACGGTCCCAGCAAGCACCCCGCATGCAGATCTGCACAGTGATGACGGCGCTCGCCCTGGCGATCCCGAGGATCGAGCGGCGGCGCCTGTTGTCAAGGTTGTCGACATTGCGTGGCTCGAGTTCGAGAAACCGAACATCGCGCAGGCAGAACGGTTCGCGCACGACTTCGGATTCACCACCGTCTCGCGAACCGCTGATCAGCTGTCCCTGCGCGGCACATGGTCCGGAGCGCCCTGCGTCCTGATCCGGCGATCACATCGATCGAAGTTCATCGGACCGGCGTTTCGTGCGTCCGATCGCGATGACCTGCTGCGACTGTCTCGCGAAACCGGGCGGCGCGTCTACCCTCTCGGCGATCTCGGTGGCGCGGCCATCGACCTCACCGACCCGTCCGGGATGCCGATTCGCGTGGTGGCCGGTATGACCGATCTACCGTCACTGCCAGACCAAGATTCTCTGACGTTCAATTTCAGCGGGAAGGTCGAGCGGGTCAACGCGATTCAGCGTCCGCCGCGCGAGCCCGCGCGAGTGCAGCGCCTGGGGCATGTCGTGATCGAGACGCCCCGTTTTCGCGAGAATCTTTCGTGGTACCAAGAGATGCTGGGATTGATCGTCAGCGACTTCCTCTTCTTCCCCGGCCAACGCGACCGCGGCCCGACCATGGCGTTCATGCGCTGTGATCGCGGTGGCGAACCGGCCGACCATCACACGCTGGCAATGACTTTGGGGCCGATGTCTCGATATGTCCACTCGGCGTATCAGGTCGCAGACCTCGATGCCGTCGCCGCCGGCGGTGCCTACCTCGCCGACCGCGGCTATCACCACGCGTGGGGAATCGGCCGCCACATCCAAGGCAGCCAACTCTTTGACTACTGGCGGGACCCGGACCGGTTCATGGTGGAGCACTTTGCTGACGGGGACATGTTCGACAGCACCATTCAGGCGGGATGGGCGCCGATGACCGCAAGCGGCCTGTCGCAATGGGGGCCGCCCGTCACCCGCGATTTCCTCGGCGCCAACCCAGACCCCGATCTGGTCAAGGGCATGCTCGCCGGCCTTCGCGACGACAACGAGTTCGACATCCACCGCCTTCTGGGCCTACTGAAAGTGGCACGTTCATGACCACAACCGTCCTGCGCACAGACACCAGCTGGTGGGTCCAGCGTGACCAGAACGCCTACCCCATTCGCACGTCCGCGAAGACCACTGGCGAGTTACTGGCCGACCGCGCCGCCATAGACGCGGCAACCACGGACGGCGAATCCGGCGCAACCCCCGTGGCAGATTTGACTCTGCTCTCCCCGGTGACCGCTCCGTGCCGGGTGGTCGCGCAGATGGTCAACTACCGCAGCCACGCAACCGATTCGGGCATCAACCCCGACAGGGTGTCGGCCACCTTCTTCCGCAAATCGTCCGGTTCGATCACCGGTCCGTTCGACGACATCGTCAAGCCGGCGCACGTCACACTGCTCGACTACGAAGTGGAGATCGGCCTCGTCGCCGGAGCCTCGATCGATGTCGGCACTTCCATCACCACCGACACCCTGAGCGATTACTTCGCGGGAGTCGTGATCACCAACGACGTCAGCGCTCGCGACGTGCAATTACCGAAAACCCAGTTCTACGAATCCAAGTCCTACCCCACCTTCACCCCGGTCGGCCCTCGACTGGTGCTGCTGACGCACGAGGAATGGCGCCGGTTCGACCAGCTTCGCCTGCAACTCTGGGTCAACGGCGAACGCCGGCAGAACGGTCGTGTTGGCGGCGACATGATCATCGACCCGGTGCGCGCGCTCGCCGTACTCACCGGTTTTCAACGGCTCGACGCCGGAGATCTCCTGCTCACCGGCACTCCCGGTGGCACCGCACTGGCCGCGCCACCCAAACCGATCGAGATCATCGGTGCACTCATTCCGCCGCATGTGAAATGGAAAACCTTCTTCAAGCGTCAGGCATCAAACCCGAAATACCTCAAAGACGGTGACGTCGTCGAGGTTCGTATCGCGACCGACGACGGTGCCATCGATCTGGGCCGTCAACGCTGCCACGTCACCTACGCATGACCGCCCAGCACGGCCCCGTTGTGATCGTCGGCGCGGGCCCCGTCGGGCTCGCCTGCGCTCTGCTCCTTGCCAAACGCGGTGTTGCCACGGTGATCCTGGAGCGTCACCGCGAACCGTATCCGCTGCCGCGGGCGGTGCACCTCGACGACGAGGTGTTCCGGATACTGCAGGCCGTCGGCGTCGATGAGAAGTTCGCGCCGCACACCCGGGCGATGCCGGGCATGCGGCTGATCAACGGGCGCGGGCGGGTGATGACCGAGTTCACCCGTAACACCGATGACGGCCGGAACGGGTTCCCTCCAGACAGCATGTTCGACCAGCCCGACCTCGAACGTATCCTCTTGGAGGAGGCAGCGGCCGTTGACCTGATCGACCTGCGGCGTGGTTGCCAGGTCACCGATGTGACCGGCGGCGCACGGCCGGCGGTGCGCTACCACAATGACAGTGGCAGCGACGAACTCATAGACGCGGCCGCAGTGATCGGGTGCGATGGCGCCAACAGCCCCGTGCGCCAGAAACTCGGTATCACCATGCGCGACTTCAACTTCGACGAACAGTGGCTGGTGATCGACGTCCTCACTCCGGCGCCGCTGGACGTGTGGAGCGGTGTCCACCAGATCTGCGACCCCGACCGCGCTGCGACGTTCATGCCCGTCACCGGCAACCGATACCGCTGGGAGTTCCGTGTCCACGACGGCGAGGACCTCGATGCACTCCGATCCGAGCAGACCTTGCAGAAGCTGTTGTCGCCGTGGATGACCAAGGCTGAACTCGCCGAATCCGAGATCATGCGCCAGGCCTTCTACACCTTCCGCGCGCGGGTGGCTCACACCTGGCGCAACGGCCGAGTCTTCCTTGCCGGCGACGCCGCCCACCAGACACCACCGTTCGTCGGACAGGGACTCGGCTCTGGACTGCGCGACGCACACAACCTGACCTGGAAGCTGGCCGACGTTCTCGACGGTTCTGCACCTGAGTCGCTGCTCGACACCTACGAATCCGAACGAAAACCGCACGCCACCCGAATCATCCTGATGGCCCTGGCAGTCGGATGGGCCCTCACCGGCGGGCAAGACCACCTTGCCTCCGCTCGCAGGGCACTGGTCACGGCGGCATGCCACATCCCTCGCATCGGCGACGCACTACCCGAGAACAGCCCGTCACTGAACCACGGACCACTGGTCCAGCGCCGCGGAATGCGGTCGCGCCTCAACGGAACCCTGTTCCCGCAACCGTGGGTCCGCACCCCCGACGGCGCCCGCCGGCTCGACGACCTGCTCGGCCGGCGCTATGCGCTGATCACGCGCGGTCCCCTGCGCGACCACACGGCCACCCGACTCGCGAATATGGGACTGACCCACATAGACGTCGATGACCTCGCGTGTGTGCCGTCGACGAATCCATCCCCGTCTGCGGTGATGCGCTCGCAGCACACATATGCAGTCCTGCTCCGCCCTGATCGTGTCGTGATGGCCTCAGCCCGAACCGACGCGGATGTGGGCGCTCTGCTTTCCACCTACCAGCGTGCACACTGCACCGACCCAAAGAAAGTATCGGTATGACAGACGACCTTCTGTGGCCACGCTACGACAGCCCCGACGATCTGGCAGACATAGAGCGAACAGCGCTGTCCGAGCGCGGTTTACCGGCGACCACGTACGACATCGTTCTGCGAGCGGCCACCAGAACCGCCCATCAAATCGCCGCGTCGTACCTACCCGATGCCACCAGATGGGAGAGCCCACGCACCCTCACGTACTCGGGGCTTTTGAGAACAGTGCACCGTTTTGCCCACGCGCTGCACAGCGTCGGAGTCGCGCGTCGTGACGCGGTGGTGTTGCTCTCGCCCAACTGCAGTGAACTGCATGCGATCACACTGGCTGCCGAAGCCGTCGGCATCGCCGCCCCCATCAATTCGTCCCTCTCGCTCGATCACGCCGCAGCCCTGACCGAGTTGGCCGAGGCGTCGGTCATCGTCGCCGCCGGTCCTGAACTGGACCCGACGGCGTGGGCGCTGGCCCGTTCGCTCGCCGTGCGCACCGGTGTCCGAACACTGTTCGCACTGAACACCGATGATCCAGACGTCGCTGCGAGCGTGCTCGAGCCCCTCGACGGCGTCACCGTCGCCTACCTCACCGACCACGCGGCAGCCCTACCGGACGACGGGCTACCCGCAGCCCCCCCGGCCGCCGACGATCTGGCGGCGTTCTTTCACACCGGCGGGACCACCGGCGCGCCGAAGTTGGCAGCGCACACGCATGCCAATCAGGTTGCGACCGCATGGATGATCGCCGCGAACGGTAGCCTGTCCCCCGGTGACACGTTGTTCGCGGCGTTGCCCCTGTTCCATGTCAATGCCCTCATGGTCACCACACTCGCGCCCCTGCTACGCAGCCAGCATGTGCTGTGGGCAGGTCCTCTCGGCTACCGCGACGTCCCGCTCTACGGCATCTTCTGGAAACTCATCGAGCGCTACCGCATCGTCGCATTGTCGGGTGTGCCGACCGTCTACTCGGTGCTCGCGCAGATGCCGCTCGACGCCGACATCTCCAGTCTGCAGTTCGCCGTCGTCGGGGCGTCTCCGCTGCCGCCCGCGGTGCGCACCGCGTTCGAGACGCACACCGGCGTTCGACTGTGTGAGGGCTACGGTCTGACCGAGGCAACCTGTGCCAGCGCACGAAGTTTCCCGGATCATCCCCGCCCGGGGTCGGTCGGACAACGAATGCCCTATCAGCATGTACGTGTTGTCGACGCAGAATCCCGAGCACCGATCAACGATGTCGACAGCACCGGCGAGCTGGAAATAGCCGGGCCCGCGGTGTTCGCCGGATACGTCAGGAGAACTGAAGCAGGCCGTGTGGTGGACCCTTCAGGCGTGGTGACGGACGGATGGCTCGCCACCGGCGATCTGGCACGTATCGATGCCGACGGCTTCATCTACTTGTCCGGACGGGCCAAAGATCTGATCATCCGCGGCGGTCACAACATCGACCCAGCCGTCATCGAGGACACCATGCGCGAGCATCCCTCGGTCATCGACGCCTGCGCAGTCGGGCGACCCGACCAACATTCGGGTGAAGTCCCCGTCGTGTACGTAACGGTGTCGCAGCCAGTGGAAATCGACGACCTCCACACATGGGCAAAGCAGCACATCGTCGAACGCGCCGCCATGCCGAAATCCATCCACATCCGAGAATCGTTGCCCGTCACCGACATCGGGAAACCGTTCAAGCCGCCGCTGCGGGCCGACGCGGCCCGGGAAGTGGTCGCCGACGAGCTCGCCGCCAGCGGGTACCCCGAGGCCACCCCCGACGTACGGGCCAACGTCGTCAATGGCGCCGTGACGGTCACGATACCGGCGTCGGTATCTGAATCGGACGCGGCGAGGATCCTCGGCGGCTATGCCATCACATGGCATATCGCCGACAGTCAAAACACGTCGGAATCGGTTGGTGCTCAATGACGGTGCTACATGTGGGTCCGCGGCGCGCGGGACGTCGTGACGGCCCAGTCGTTGACGTCGATCTGTACGGACGTTCAGCGCTGATCGACCCCCAGCCTGTGTACCGGCAGATTCGCGATGCCGGCCCGGTGGTGTGGCTGCCAAAACACAAGGTGTGGGCCATGGGCCGTTTCGACGACGTGCGGGCCGCGTTGCGCGACGACTCCACCTTCCGTAGCGGAACCGGTGTCGCGGCCAACCCGGTGGCGAACTTATTGGGACGCAAAACCGTCTTGTCCAGCGATGACGATCGGCATTCGACGCGGCGCCGAATCCTGATGCAGTCGTTGGTCTCGCGTGCGATCAGGCCGTCCTTACCGATCCTTCGTGACGAAGCGCGTGCCACCGTGGACCGGCTGCTCGAACGGGACTCCTTCGACGGGATTGCCGACTTCGCCTCCCGCCTCCCGATCGCCGCGGTTGCCGACCTCGTCGGTGTCGAAGTGGGACCGCAGCAGTTACTCACCTGGGGTGCGGGCACATTCGACATCCTCGGTCCGCTGAACCGACGAGCCATCGACGCGACTCCGACAGCATTGGGGTTGCTGTTGTACACGATGCGACTGCGCCGGGCCCGGGTCACCCCTGATGGATGGGCTTCGAGTGTCTTCGATGCTGCCGACCGCGGCGAGATCAGCAGATCCGAAGCGCGCACCATGGTGATCGACTTCGTGGCACCGAGTCTGGACACCACCATCCTGGCCACTGGGCAACTCTTGTGGAGCCTGGGACAGAATCCGGATGTCTACGCCCAGTTGAAGGCTGAACCTGAACTGATCCCGACCGCTGTGGTCGAGGCGGTACGGGTCTCCTCACCGATCCGGGGTTTCACCCGCAGTGTCGCGCGCGACACCGACATCGGTGGGGTCCGACTTCGAGCCGGTGACCGCGTCGTGATGCTCTACGCGGCAGCCAATATGGACGAGCGCCATTTCGACAACCCCCAGACATTCTCGTTGCACCGCCGCGGCAGCAACCTCGGCTGGGGGCACGGCATGCACACCTGTGTCGGCATGCAACTGTCCAAGCTGGAAATGCAAACACTCCTGCAGGTCCTGATCTCCCGAGTCGAGACCATCGAGGTTTCCAATCCGGTCCCACTGTCGAACAACTGCCTCCAGGGGTTCGAATCGTTCCAGGCGAGGTTCACATGAGCACAAATCAGTCGACCAAACACCCACAGACCCCAGCCTTGGAGGGGGGACGCACCGTCGATGTCGTCATCGTGGGCTTGGGCCCCACCGGAGCTACGGCCGCCAACCTCCTAGGCCAGCGCGGCATCTCCACCGTCGTCGTTGAACGCGAAGCAGCCATCTACCCCCGTCAACGGGCCATCGCCTCCGATGAGGACGCCCACCGTGTCTGGCAGGGACTGGGATTGTTCGACGAGATGCAAAAGACGATGTCGTCGGATATTCGCGTGCACTTCAAGCACGGCGACCGCACCTTCATGTCGATGCAGGGCAACGAAAGTCGTGATCAAGGTGTTCCTGGCACCGCGTTCTACCACCAGCCCGAACTCGAACGCATACTCCGAGAGGGAATTCAACGATTCCCAAACGTTCAGATACTGGCCGGCGTCGAGGCAGTCGGCCTGACCCAAGACACCGACTCGGTGACTCTCACTCTCCGTCCCGTCGAAGGGGGAGCGGACCAAACCATCACCAGTCGGTACGTCATCGCGTGCGACGGCGGATCGAGTCCGGTCCGCAAGATGCTCGGAATCGCACTGCCCGGCAAGCACATCGAGGAACCATGGTTCGACATCCAGTTACGCGCCTGGTACGACCTGCCCACCGACGCGCCCCTGGACTTCACGTTCATCTCCGATCCGAAACGCCCAGGTGTCGATTGTCCATGTCCGATGGGATACCACCGAGTTGAGTTTCGCGTCAACAAAGGCGAAACCGTCGAACAGCTGCAGACCGAAGCCGGGCTGCGTGGACTTCTCGCCGAACGCGGCATCAACTACGACGACGTCGAAATCTACCGGAGCTGGGGATACACCTTCCACATCCGACAAGCCGAACAGTGGAGCAGAGGCCGAGTGTTCCTCGCCGGCGACGCTGCTCACATCATGCCGCCGTTCGCCGGGCAGGGCGTGTCCTCGGGCGTCCGCGACGTGGCCAATCTGTGCTGGAAAATTGACGCAGCCCTCAATGCCGGAGCCGGGCCAGATCTACTGAAATCCTATGAGCCAGAACGACGCTTGAACGTCGAACAACTCACAAAGTTCTCGCTCCGCATCGGCGGCATGGTCATGCTCGGCAGCAACGCCGCATCACATGTGCGCGACGCCGCGTTCATGGCGGCCGCGAAGACACCGTTGGTGGGCAACTGGCTCACCGGCATCGGCCTCAAACCGCTGTACCGGCTGGGAACCGACGGCGGATTCTTCAGCAACACCCCGGCACGGCGAAGTCTTCGCGGCACGTTCATCAAGCAACCCTGGGTGTCAGGTGCAGACCACACACCGGTACGCCTGGACACCGTCCTCGACAACCGCTGGACGTGGGTCGGGTTCGGTGAATCGCCGATCCCGCCGGCGTTGGCCGCAGCCGGTGTAGCCGAGGTGAAGCTCGAGTACTCCTCCGCGATCGCGACCCACCATGTCCCTGCCGGACACTACGTCGACACCGAACGCATCCTCGAACGTCAGATGCGCCGTAGCCGCGTCCGTGGCGTCCTGGTTCGACCGGACCGGTTCATCTACGGGTCCGATCGCGAACTGACCTCCGCAGACATCGATCAGGTCGCGGCGTCCGTTGTCGCCGGCGTGCCCCTGACCGCTCACTCGTCCTAGCCCACCTCGCCATAAAGTAGGGAAACCATCATGTCTCGTGGCTCTTTCGTGCCCTCATCCCGGCGCTCCTTCGCACCGAACCGGCTCCTGGAGAACCTCCCCGCGATCGTCGGGGCCGCACGCGCAGCTATCGGAGTGGCGCACATGATTGCACCGACCCGCGCCAATGAGCTTCTCGCCGGCCCGGACGCCGCACTCGCGACCACCCGCGCGGCCGCCCGCACGTTCGGGATCCGCGAGATCTACGTCGGTGGTGGTCTGCTGGCGGCGACCAGATTCGCACCGGCATTGGTACGGCCGATGCTTCGGGCAGGTGTCGCCGTCGACGTCTGGGACACAGGCGCTTTCGCTCTCACCGCCCATCTGCCCCGCCGCACACGAACCGCCGGCTGCGCTGTTGCCGGCGGATTTGCTGTTGCCGGGGCGCTGGCCGACGCGCAACTACCCCACGCGCCCCGGGGCTGAAAGGCAATCGTGTTCACCAAGATGCTGGTCGCCAATCGCGGCGAAATCGCCATTCGTGCTTTCCGAGCCGGCTACGAACTGGGCGTGACAACCGTTGCGGTTTACCCACACGAAGACCGCAACTCCCCCCACCGCACCAAGGCGGACCAAGCATACGAGATTGGCGAGCCCGGTCACCCGGTCCGCAATTACCTGTCGGTAGACACCATCATCGATGCCGCGGTCAGCTCCGGCGCCGACGCCATCTACCCCGGCTACGGGTTCTTGTCGGAAAACCCCGACCTCGCAAGAGCATGTGCCGACTCGGGAATCACCTTCGTCGGGCCATCGGCAGACGTCCTCGAATTGACCGGCAACAAAGCCCGGGCCGTCGCGGCAGCGCGTGAGGCCGGGCTGCCGGTTCTGTCCTCCTCACCCCCATCTACCGACGTCGACCAGTTGCTTGCGCACGCCGAAGACATGACGTTCCCGGTGTTCGTCAAAGCTGTGGCCGGCGGAGGCGGGCGAGGAATGCGCCGCGTCGACAAACGACCAGCGCTGCGTGAGGCCATCGAGACCGCCGCCCGCGAGGCCGAGTCGGCCTTCGGCGACGCCACGGTATTCCTCGAGCAAGCCGTCATCGAACCTCGCCATATCGAGGTCCAGATTCTTGCCGACACTCACGGCAATGTCATTCACCTATTCGAACGTGACTGCTCGGTGCAGCGCCGGCACCAAAAAGTCATCGAACTCGCCCCCGCCCCCAACATCCCCGACACATTGCGCGCCCGTCTATGCCATGACGCGGTCGCCTTCGCCCGTCACATCGGCTATACCTGCGCCGGGACGGTCGAGTTCCTCGTCGACCGCGACGGCAACCACGTGTTCATCGAAATGAACCCCCGCATCCAGGTCGAACACACCGTTACCGAGGAAATCACCGACATCGACCTAGTTCACGCCCAATTGCGCGTCGCGGCCGGAGAACGTCTTTCCGATCTGGGCCTGCACCAGGACGCTGTCCGTATCAACGGTGCAGCCGTGCAGTGCCGCATCACCACCGAGGACCCCGCCAACGGGTTCCGCCCAGACACCGGGCGTATCACTGCCTACCGCACCCCCGGCGGCGCCGGCATCCGCCTCGACGGCGGAACCACTCTCGGCGCCGAAGTCACGGCCTACTTCGACTCACTCCTGGTCAAACTCACCTGCCGAGGCCGTACCTTCGAAACCGCCGTCGCCCGCGCCCAACGCGCAGTAGCAGAGTTCCGCATCCGTGGAGTCGCAACGAACATCCCTTTCCTGCAGGCAGTTCTGGCCGACCCTGACTTCCGCGCCGGCACCATCACCACATCTTTCATCGAGCAACGCCCCCAATTACTCACCTCCCACACCTCAGGTGATCGTGGCACCAAATTACTGACCTACCTTGCCGATGTGACGGTCAACAAGCCACACGGAGACCGTCCATCAGCGATCTACCCACGCGACAAACTGCCCGACATCGATATGACCGCGCCGATCCCTGAGGGCAGCCGCCAACGCCTGGCAACCCTCGGACCAGACGGGTTCGCGAAAGCCCTGCGAGACCAATCGGCCCTGGCCGTGACCGACACGACCTTCCGTGACGCGCATCAGTCATTGCTCGCCACCAGGGTTCGCACCTCAGGACTGGTTGCTGTCGCCGGGCATGTCGCACGCCTGACCCCCCAGTTACTGTCGATAGAAGCATGGGGCGGCGCGACCTACGACGTTGCGCTGCGGTTCTTACACGAAGATCCCTGGGAACGGCTGGCTGCACTTCGCGAGGCCGTGCCAAACATCTGCCTTCAAATGCTGCTCCGGGGACGCAACACCGTCGGCTACACCCCCTACCCCGACACGGTCGCCCGCGCCTTTGTCGCCGAAGCCACCGAGACCGGCGTCGACATTTTCCGAATCTTCGACGCACTGAACAACATCGACGCGATGCGACCGGCTATCGACGCCGTCCGCGACACAGGAACGGCGGTCGCTGAAGTCGCTTTGTCCTACACCGGAGACCTCGCCGACCCGGCCGAACGTCTCTACACCCTCGACTACTACCTTCGTCTGGCCGAACAAGCCGTCGACGCCGGTGCCCACATCCTGGCGATCAAAGACATGGCCGGTCTTTTGCGCCCGGCCGCGGCCACCACACTGGTTGCGGCGCTGCGCTCGAACTTCGACCTTCCGGTGCATGTCCATACCCACGACACCCCCGGCGGCCAGCTCGCCACCTACCTCGCCGCCTGGTCCGCGGGCGCCGACGCCGTCGACGGCGCATCAGCCCCGATGGCCGGGACCACCAGCCAACCGTCGCTGTCGGCGATCGTGGCCGCCACCGCCCACACCCACCGCGATACCGGCCTCAACCTTGAAGCTGTCTGCGACCTCGAACCGTACTGGGAAGCCCTGCGAAAGGTGTACGCGCCGTTCGAGTCCGGTCTCCCCGCACCCACTGGCCGGGTCTACACCCATGAAATTCCCGGTGGGCAACTGTCGAATCTGCGCCAGCAGGCCATTGCCCTCGGTTTGGGGGACCGATTCGAAAAGATCGAGAGAGCCTACGCCGACGCCGACGCTCTTCTCGGGCGACTGATCAAGGTGACTCCCAGTTCCAAAGTCGTGGGCGACCTGGCCCTGCACCTGGTAGGCGCCGGCGTTGGAGTTGACGAGTTCGCTGCCGACCCAAGCCGGTTCGACATTCCCGACTCGGTCATCGGGTTTCTCCGTGGCGACCTGGGTACCCCTGCGGCCGGTTGGCCCGAACCCTTCCGCGAGAAGGCCCTGCAGGGACGTACCGCCGCGCAACCGGTCGCAGAACTCAGCCACGACGACCAACGCGCCCTGAACCGGCCCGGTGAGCGGCGTGCCACACTGAACCGGCTGTTGTTCCCAGGCCCCACCGCCGAGTTCCTCTCTCACCGGGAACGTTTCGGCGACACCACCGGTTTGTCGGCCAATCAGTTCTTCTACGGACTTCGCCAAGGCGAGGAGCATCGGATGCAGCTCGACGCCGGCGTCGAGCTGCTCATCGGGCTCGAGGCCATCTCCGAACCCGACGAGGCCGGGATGCGCACGGTCATGTGCATCCTCAACGGTCAGCTGCGGCCAGTGTCGGTACGCGACCGCGCGATCGCCCCCGACACCCCCGCATCAGAGAAGGCTGACCGCACAGACCCTTCGCATGTCGCGGCCCCGTTCTCTGGCGTCGTCACTATGACAGTGGCAGAGGGAGACTCCGTCGAGGCGGGTCAGCCGATCGCGAGCATCGAAGCCATGAAAATGGAGGCCTCCATCACCGCGCCACGCGCCGGGACAGTCAGGCGCCTCGCGATCGGTCGCGTCGCGCAAGTCGACGGTGGCGATCTCGTTGCCGTCATCGAACTCGGCAACCAAACCACCCCCTGACCCGCACAACGCCTGCATTTCCTGCAACACCCGAGGAGCCGAGGTACCTGCCCATGCCCCACGTGATCACGCAGCCGTGCTGCAACGACGCCAGCTGCATCAGCGTCTGCCCGGTCAACTGCATTCACCCCACGCCCGATGAACCCGGGTTTGCCACCGAAGAAATGCTGTACATCGACCCAGCTACCTGCATCGACTGCGGTGCCTGTATCGACGAGTGCCCGGTCTCAGCGATCGTCCCCGACGACCAACTCGGCGACAAAAGTCAGCGCTATCTCGAGATCAACGCTGCCTACTACACCGACCACCGTGTGCACCATCGCCCAGTTCCCCCTGCCAAGCAGCCTCCTTTGCCTGCAGATACGCAGCTACATGTCGCAATAGTTGGGGCCGGTCCGGCCGCCTTTTTCGCCGCCGAAGAATTACTGCGACATCGGGGGGTCCGCATCGACATGTTCGACCGCCTCCCCACCCCATACGGACTTGTTCGTGCCGGTGTAGCTCCTGACCACCCGTCCACCAAAGGGGTAGAGCGAACGTTCGCCGCCACCGCGAACAAGGCCGGTTTCGAGTATTTCCTCAACGTCGAGGTCGGCACGCACATCACCCACGAGGAATTGCGCAAGCATTATTCGGCCGTCATCTACGCCGTCGGCGCGTCCACTGACAAAAGGCTGCAAATCCCTGGCGAGTATCTCCCCGGATCAATACCGGCAACTGATTTCGTGGCCTGGTACAACGGGCACCCCGACTTCGCTGACCTGGAGGTCGACCTCACATGCCCACGGGTGGTCATCGTCGGCAACGGCAACGTCGCTCTCGATGCCGCACGAATCCTGCTTACCGACCCAGATATCGTCGCCCGCACCGACATCGCCGATCACGCCCTCGAACAGCTGCGCACAAGTAGCGTCACCGAAGTCATCCTCCTAGCGCGACGGGGCATCGCCCAAGCCGCCTACACCAATGCCGAGTTCCTCGCCATGGGCGACATCGACGGGGTCGATGTCATCATCGACCCGGCCGAACTGACCCTCGACGCCGCCAGCGAACAGGGCCTAGCCAGGGGATCACTGGACTCAACGATCGCCGGCAAGATCCGCATCGCACGCGAGTTCGCAGAACGCGGGGGCAACGGAGCAAACAAGCGGGTGGTTTTCCGCTACCTGGTCTCCCCGATCGCCCTCACCGGGCAAGAATCTGTCTCGGCCATCACCTGCGTCCGAAACGAGCTGATCACAGCAGACCGCGTCACGGTCGCGGCCACCGACGAACGCTTCACCATCGACACGACATTGGTCATGCGCGCCATCGGTTACCACGGCGTTCCCATCGACAGCCTGCCGTTCGACGACTCGCACGGCGTCGTACCCAACGCCGACAGCCGCGTGCTCACCGCACCAGATGCAGATCCGATCTCCGGCGTCTACGTCACGGGCTGGATCAAACGCGGGGCAACCGGCGGCATCGGCATGAACCGGCTCGACGGACAGCACACCGCCCGCGCCATACTCGCCGACCACACCCGCGGCAGCCTCCCCCAGCCGACCGCGCCCCGCGAGATGATCGCTCCCCTAATCGCCGAACGGGGGGCCAACCGCATCGACGCCGACGGCTGGCACCGCATCGACAGCGCCGAAAAGTCTGCCGGCCGTACGCAGGGCCGCCGACGAGTCAAGCTGGTCCGCATCCAGGATTTCGAAGACGCAGCAGCACCGCACACCTCGCCCTGATTCTGCGACGCCCAATTTTGTCCACTACCCGCCACCGTAGAAAGTAAAGCCACCTCATGCCCCTCCCTCCGCCCACCGCGGACGCACCGACCGGTTCGTCCGGCAACTACCATT
Organism: Williamsia sp. R60; assembly: GCF_054063855.1. Lineage (NCBI taxonomy): Bacteria > Bacillati > Actinomycetota > Actinomycetes > Mycobacteriales > Nocardiaceae > Williamsia > Williamsia sp. R60. The sequence goes on along the minus strand of NZ_JBSSGR010000003.1, from coordinate 1,096,884 downwards.
CACACCCGGGCCTGTCCCTAACAGCCTGACAAAGAAAGCGTCCACCGATGCCTGACCTCGGGATACCCACCATTGTCGTGGACGTGGTGCTCGCCGTCGCATTCGCGGTAATCGGAGGCTCCAAGGTCGCCGCGGTGCCCCCGATGCGAGAGCGAGGGCACCATCTGGGCTACTCGATCACCAGCTACCGGCTCATCTAGCTCGCTGAACTCGCGGCAGCCGTTGGGCTCATCATCGGACTGTGGCTCCCCGCTCTCGCAGTGGCCGCCGCCGCCGGTTTAACGGTGTTGCTCATCGGCGCACTCGTCGCCCACCTACGACATGGGGACCCCCGAAGGCGGCCGCGCCAGCTGTCCTCTTCGGCATCCTTGCAGTCCTTGCGCTGGTACTCACGATCAGAGAACTAGGCTGACGGTCGCACACGCGTAGAGCGGTAACACCAATCAAGATATCGTCACTCTGAAGACCGTCGCGGCACACTTTCCGCAGGCTGGAAGTGTCTGAGAAGGCAGGGGCTGAAAATGACACACAGCAGTCGGCTCGAGCGCCGCAAAGCACGCACCCGGGCCGCCTTGGTAACAGCGGCACAAGGATTTTTGGCCAATGGCCGAATCAACGCACCGGTCCTGGAGATCACCCAAGCCGCCGATGTCGGGATGGGCTCGTTCTACAACCACTTCGACAGCAAAGAAGACCTATTCAGCGCGGCCCTCGACAGTGCACTCGAATCGGTCGGCGCCTACCTCGATACCTTGACCGCCGGACTCGATGATCCGGTGGAAATTTTCACGCAATCCTTCCGACTGTCCGGCCGACTGTTCCGTCTAGAACCCGATCTGAGCCGGGTAATACTGAACTCAGCACTGATGTCGATAACATCCGAACACGGTCTCGCTCCACGCTCACGGCGCGACATTCAGGCCGCAGCTCAGGCGGGAAAGTTCGACGTCGACGATGTTGAGGTCGCCTTAGCGCTCGTAGCCGGATCCCTGCTCGCGCTGGGCCGCCTACTCCTAGACAACCCTGCTCGCGATAGCGAGACCGCGGTCGATCAAATGACAGTCGACGTCCTGCGAGCGTTGGGCGTACCCAAAAAAGAAGCTCAACAAATGTGCCGACGACCTCTGCCGCAGTCCTACGACACAGCGCTGCATTCAGTGCTCGAACACGCCATATACCCCACGACGGAACCCGCCTGACTCCCTACCGCTCGGTGCATCTGCTGCAGCGCTCTGACGTGGCGGTGCTTCGCGGCCCGCGGGCATTCCGGTCGACCGCTGCTCCCTGACTGGACCAGCCCACACAGCAGGTTCATTGGCGTTGGACGCACCCGCCTCCTGCGCTAAAGCTGATTAGCGCAGAAGTTGTTGCTCGCTCCGCACAGGGCGCCGAGGCCTGGTTGTCGTCACGGTTCCCGTTGCGGCGCCTAAAGATCGCCCGCGGATCGGCCAGTACCCGATCACCGTCCCGATGCGGCGGCCACCGGGCTCACCCAGCGGGGCCTAATTCGACTGCGCACCTTGTTGATCCGGCTGGTTCTCCGAACTCCATCGGGATCGTGCCGCATTCCAATGATGCCGAGCTATGGTGCTCGTTGAGCTGGTTAACGAGCGCAGTGCTGAAATTCGTTTCGCCGGCGCCGTCAACGCCATCGACGACGACTCGCCGCCAAGGCAGTTCGCTCAAGTGTGCAACGAGGGAACGAAGTACAGACACGCTCAACCGGGACTATAAGGCTAAGGCGCCACGCTGTTTCGGGTCTCAAGAATGAACCGGTCAAGCCGGTCACGCGTGGCGGTCAACCTATTCACTTCATCGTCGATTCGAGCGCGTTCGCACACCAGGCGCTCCACCATTGCCGGTGTCGCAGTTCCCGAGTCGATACACGGAAGTAGCTGCACCACACCATCGGCATTGAGACCGGCAGCGAACAACTCTTTGATAAGTAGGACGCGCTCGACTGCGTCCTCCTCGTATACGCGTTGGTTGCCGGTGGTCCGGCGCGAAAGCAGCAGCCGCTGCTGTTCGTAGTAGCGCAGTGAACGCACGCTGGCGCCCGTGATTCTGGCGAGTTCACCGATTTTCATGTGCTGCCCCCAGGGGATGACGTGTTTGAGATCACTATTCACTGGCGTGTACCTCACATCAGTGTGAGGTTTTAGGGTGAAGATATGCAACTACGTAACGCGACAGTCCTGGTTAGCGGCGTCCTGAGTCAATCTCGCCCAGAATGTCGTTGTGTGACCGGCGAAGCCACGACCGGCGGCGGCGATACGTCGTCTTCATAGCCGCTATGTGGGCCTGGGTCTTTGCCGAATCCCGCCATGTGGTTGGGGCAACGTGGTCGCGAACGTCGACCTCCAGCAATACCGATCTGCACAGCCACCTCGGATTGGCGTGGAGGTCGCTACGGTCGGGCTGGTACATGTGGGCCGCGGGCACCGCCGCACTGAGTTTGGTGGTCGGCAACGTGGCGGCCAACGCGGACACCATGCTCAGCGACAGCGGTATGAATGACTATTTCGAAGCGCTGGGTGACTCTGGCTCGGTCGTCGACAGTCTGTACTCGGTTGAACTCACCTATATTGGACTGCTCGCCGCAGCCTTCGGCATCTACGTCATTGCCGATATGGTTCGAGACGAGGCGGCCGGCCGCTCAGATGTTCTGGCTGCTGCTCCGTCTCGGTCACGATGGCTCGCGGCCCAGCTCCTTGTCGCGGTTGTCGGGACCGCAGCATTGATGGCGATTGCTGGAGGCGTCCTCGCGATCGGTGAGGTCATCGATACCGGGGACAACGCACACGCTTGGAAAATATTCACTTCCGCCATCGGGCAGGCCCCGGCAATCTGGGTCATCGGCGCGATCGCCACCGTACTGTTCGGGATCACACGCCACGCCGGCCCCTGGTCGTGGTCGGTACTTGTCGTCGTCGCGATTGTCACCATCTTCGGGCCGTTGATCGACCTGGACGTCGACCTCGTCGAGCTGTCCCCCTTCAGCCACACACCCACAGTGACCGGTGCACAGTCAGCCTCTCCTGCAATGGTGATGAGTGCAGTCGCAATCGCAGGCGCGTTCACCGGCTCCTACTTGCTCAAACACCGTGATATCGGCTGACGAGATCGGATCCCCATGCGCAGCAACCAAATACCGACGATTCGCTCGTATTCCGATCGGCGATGGTCGTTGGTCGCGGCGCCCATGTCCGCAGTGACAGGTGGTCTGGCACTCGCCGTTGCCATTGCCATCGCGGACGGCGAGGACGAGTTCGCACGACGGGCGGCGACGCGATTGCCCTGGGAGAGAACATTGTTGGCCGCACTTGCGCTGGCGCTGGTTGTGGGCATTCCGATGCTGCTGAGCGCATACACGTTGTGGCGATGCACACCTCATGCGGCCGCGACGACCTTCATCTCAGGAGCCTTGCTCGTCACGTGGATCGCGGTGCAGATGACCGCCGACGATGTGTTCCACCCACTGCAGCTCGTATTCGGGGTGATCGGACTGTTCTTGATGGCCACCGGATGGCACCTCGGCCGTGGTCACGCGCGGGTGTAGACCGAACGCCACGGGTCATCTTGTGTTTCCCGTAGTTGCCACCCGTCGCTGTGCAGCTGCTTCTGCAGATCTGACAGGGCCTGAGTCATACCCGGCGCCCAAGCCTCCTGCGGCGGAATCGATCCCCATGTCCTGGGAACCGGGAACGTCGCGCTGAAGTACTCCTGCTTCCCATCGACGACACCGACAAAACGCATGTACGCATTCCCCGATTGGGATGCAAGAGTCGCCAGGAGAGCGGCCCACCAGCGACGGGCCCCCACTTCTTCCAGGCCCACCACCAACGTCGAGTACTCCGAGGTCACAACTCAAGTGTCCACCGGCACGGTGGACACGCACATGGCAATTGGTCACTTCAACGGGCGTCAAACGACTCTCTCCGACAGCCGCTTCCTCACGGTCCAATGGGAACAATCGCTTGTCGCTCACCACATCACCAGGAGAACGAGCAATGCTCACCGCACAAACCCCGACCACCGCGAGCACCACGAGCACCACGAGCACCGCGAGCACCACGAGCACCACAACCAATCACCGGTTGCAGGTCGTCTCGACCATCGTCGCCGGCCTCACCGGACTGCTTGCCTTCGCCGGAGCCATCGGAGTCGTCGGTGGTGGAGCCGATTTCGGAAGAGAGATCGGGCAGCGCCTGCCCTTCGAAAGTCCCGTGCTCGCCGGCATCGCCCTGGCCCTCGTGGTCGGTGTGCCAACCACCTTGGCGGCCTTCACGCTCTGGCGTTCCATGCCCCAAGCCGCCGTAACAACTCTGATCGCGGGAGTGATGCTGGTGGTATGGATCGCCGTGCAAGTCGCGGTGATCCGAGAGTTCAATCCGCCACAGATTGTGTTCGGCCTTGTGGGGCTGTTTCTGGTTGCGTCAGGGTGGCACCTTGCGCGCACTGATATGGCCACATAAAGGTTGCTGCTGCCTGCTCGAAGGCTGGGGGCCAGAAGCTTCCTTCATCAATCCGGTAACTGAGGCAAAGCCCCGCGGCGAGTGGGAGCCTCCGTCGCGACGGCATAGCACTTTAGGCACGTCAGCGCGGTCCATCGGCTGATAGCCGAGCGACTCTTCTTTGTGTCCGCACCTCTGGCTTGTGATCGTGACGATCATTTGAATCTTTAGTCGTGTCAACTCTTTTCGCATCCGTCATACTCAACGGGTGTTGTGGTGGATTGATATCGGAGCTGCGGTGTGGGTGACGGCGGCGCTTGCGTTCGTTTACGTTGCAGCGCTGTTGACCGACGCCGACGTGATCCCCCCTCCCGCTCAGGGACTCGGGTGCGGGCACGTCGGGGGCTGCGAAAGGCCTGATCGACATGGTTGAGCAAGCATGGGGTGAACTGTCCGCGCATGATGCCGCGTACATCTATTTCACCGGTGCTGCCACCGAATCGACAGTGTTGTCGTGCATGGTCATCGCCGCCACCGACGGCCGCCCGCTGGCTGTCACTGCCGCTGACGTCCGCGACTACATCACACCTCGGCTGAAAGCATCAGACATGTTCGGTGCCCGGCTGGTCCGGTTGCCCGGCGATATCGGGACGCCCTACTGGACCCGACATACCCAATTGGACCTCGATGACCACGTCACCGTCCACAACCCCGGGATGATCTGGTCATCGGCACAGCAGATGTTGTCATCGATAGCCGATGCACCCGTGCTGGCCGACCGCCCGCTGTGGTCGCTGGACGTGCTCCCCGACATCGTCGATCACCCCGACAGCAGCGGTGTGGTCACCATGGTCGCGCTGCGACTGCACCACGCCGCGATCGACGGGATATCGATGGCGTCCGTGATGTCCGCAATATGCAACGAAAGAATCCCCACCGAGACCACTCATTACCTTCTTCCTGCCCGTGAACGCTCCTGGGTCAGTCACTTCGTACGTGCCGGAGTACGTCTGCCACTGACATGGATACGGTTTCTGATCGCACTCGGCCAGAGCGTCTCATCACGTCCGCGGGCCGCCCACTCGGTGGCCCTCAAGCACTGGCCCGCAACACGTTTCAACACCGGATTTACCGGGCCCCGCGCGACCACGATGTACGAAATGAAACTCGACGAGGTTCGGGCCATGAAGCGCAGCGTGCCGGGCGCCACGGTCAACACGGTGCTGCTGTCGGTGATCGGTGACGCCGTCACCCGATACCTGACCGAACACGACGAACGCCCCCAGACACTGTCAGCCCTGGCACCGATGTCCACCCGAGCGATCGACAACGGCCGCGAGGCACCCGCCAGTGGGTCGAATCAGTTCACTCCCCTGGTCATCGATCTGTCCATCAACGAACCAGATCCCGTTCGCCGACTGCGACTCATCACCGACGCCAGCAACCAGGAGAAGAACAGAGCCGCTCAACTGACCTCGAGTGACACCGCGCCACTCCTTGAAGTAGCGCCCGCCGCCCTGCTACGAATGCTCGGGTGGCTCACCCGCCGACAAGCCTCCAGCCACGCCCGGAGGCCCCCTCCCACTCGGGCCACCGCCAACATCATCGTGTCCAACGTCTACAACCCGAACCCGTCACAAACCATCTTCGGGCACCCCATCATCAATGGCTTCGGCATCCAACCACTCACCCCGCTCTCGACCCTGGCCCATGCAGCGTCCAACCGAAACGACACCATCTCGATCTCCATCACCGCCGACCATTCGGTCATGCCCGACCTCGACCGGTACCGCGGGCTCCTCCACGCGACCTACACCGACCACCGGGCCGCCCTACAAGCCGTGGACGGCGGCTGCACCGCGGCCCAGCCAGAACCCGCCCAGAACATGCCGGCCTGAGCAGAACCGGCGTTGCACGCGAGCAGTCGACCTCGCCCAACGGAACCGTCGGTGCGGTGGTTCAGCTACCTCGGTCCCGCACGATCAGACGGTGGTGGCGCCGAGTGCGCTCATGTCGGCGACCATCGGTTGATGCGAGAGCAAGCCGGCGTCGACTTTGACCTCTTGACCGTTGATGCCGGCCGCGTCATCTGAGGCCAGGAAGGCGAACACCTTGGCTTGCTGCTCCGGGGTGGGCATCTCGGGGTTCAAGTTCTGCCGCCGGAAAATGTCCTTTGTTTCTTCGGGGAGTTGCTGAGCCGGCGGAGACGTTGTGGTGCCCGGGCTGACCGCGTTGCAACGCACGCCCTCCCGGCCGTACTGGGTGGCAAGGAACTTCGTGAGTGCGATGACACCAGCCCTCGAGGATCCGTAGCCACTGAGGCTGGTATCACCGGCAGAACCGTGGGTGGATGCCGTGCTGACGATGGCTCCGCCGGCTTTTCGCAGGTAGGGCAGCGTGTGCTTGCTCAGCAGCATGACGCTGAGCAGGTTGACGGCAAAAACGTTGTCCCAGGTCTCCACCGTCATCGTGGCAACGTCTCCGTCGTCGGCGGGGAAGATGCCGGCGATGTTGATGACGATCGTCGGCTCACCGAGCATCTCGACCGTCGCGGCGACCAGACGCTCGATCTGATTTTCGGACCTCACGTCGGTCTCGACGGGGATCGCGACCTCGCGGCCGTGTCGTTCATTGAGCTGGTCGGCAAGCGCTTGCGCCCCAGCGATATTCACGTCGCCAACGCGACCTTGGCTCCCCCTGCTGCCAACTCGGTGGCTGTTGCCCCACCGATGTTCAGGCCGCCCGGTTCAACCGTGGTCGCGCCCGTGACGATGGCTACCTTGTTCTCAAACGATGGCATGTCTTGCCTGCTTTCTTGATTGGTCGATCATTCTTCGGTGCGTCGCCGACCCGTGCCTTCGGATGGCGATGACGACGACGCGGTCAGCCAGCCCGGGAAGCACAACATCAATTGCTCGACGACCTGTTCGTCCGAGAGCGGCGAATGCGCATCATCGAGCCAGCGACCCACCACCCCGATCACTCCGTGTGCCGAGAACCGCGACACCACCTGCGGATCGACCGACGGCGGGCGAGTCGTCATCTGCTGAATCGCTTCGACGGTCAGTTCGGTGAACGCGTCCGTGATGCGCGCAACGGCGCCGGCCGGCGCCTGCGGACCGAGCAGCGGGGCATACAGCGACCGACGGGCACCGACGAACCGCACGATGTCCGACATCGCACTCTGGCTCGCCTCGAGCCCTCCCACGGCAAACTCACTGCGCATCATCACATCAGTGCTGCTGATGGCGCTGAAGAGATCACGCAACATGTGGATCGCCAGATCATCCGGCGACGCAAAGTGTTTGTAGAACACCGACCGGTGAACACCGGCAGCCTCGGTCAGCGCGGAGACCGTGATGTCGCCGGGGCCGGCCGACTGCGCAAGCCTGCGGAAAGCGTCAACCAGCTTCTCCCGGGTGCGCACAGCCCGCGGATCGACGCTGCGAGCCATCGACCGCTCACCAGCGGTACGCATTTCCGACGCGGAACCAGCACATGTCTACGCTGGCACTAAACGACGAGTGTCTTCGAAACTTTCGTGATAGTCGCGCAACCCTCGGCCAACGCCGCCAAGCGGCGGAAATCGGGTTTTGCCGACGTACGACGGAGGCAGATCCAGCATCATCCGGGAGGCGGAGGACTGTCTGGTACAAGCAGGCGAATCGACCACCGAAGACATTGCGGCAGAGTTGTTTCCGTATGCGATACCCAGTATTCATGCGCGGTCATGATGGCGGCGGTCGTGGAGTGGGCGAAGGCGGTCTCGAACAGTTCATCGTCGCGCCAGAGACCCCGACAGCGGATGAAGTCGGCGACCGCCTCACGCCACTGCCGATACAGCACCGAAGCATGGGATTGCACTGCCGGCACCGTCAGGACCAACTGGGCACGGTGGCGCGCCCATTCCTCGTCCCCCGGCTGAAAGGTGAGGGCAGAGACGATCGCGGCCTCGACGACGTCGCGCGGCGCGGTGAACCCGTCGTCGGCGGCCAGAAAAGACGTGAATCGGCGAAACTCAGTGGCTGACTCGACCCACAGCACATCGGCTTTCGTCGCGAAGTAGCGAAAGAACGTGCGGCGACTGACTCCTGCCGCCGTGGCGATGTCCTCCGCACTCGTCTCTTCGAAGCCCCGCTCCACAAACAACTTCTGGGCGGCGGCGGCCAGCTGGTGTGCGCTGGTCGACGCTGGACGGCCGCCTCGATCAACTGTGTCGGTCGCCGCGGCGTAGACATCCCCGTCTGTCATCTCACTATCGTCTCACCCTCGCCGGTCGGTGTGCCGGCTCGTGGCAAATCCACCCTGGCGTTTTGGCACTAGGTGACATAACCTCGAACGTGAGAGCTGGGTCACAACGCAAGGAGTGTCGATATGGGAAGACTCGAGGGCAAAGTCGCCTTCATCACCGGTGCTGCACGAGGTCAGGGACGCAGTCACGCGGTCCGGCTCGCGCAGGAGGGTGCAGACATCATCGCTGTGGACACCGCGAAACAGGTCGCCACCGTTCCGTACGACACCGCAACCGCTGCGGACCTCGAGCAGACGGTCAAGGAGGTCGAGGCCCTCGATCGCAGGATCGTGGCGTCGGAGGTCGACGTGCGCGACCTGGCCGCACTGACGAAGGCCGCCGACGATGGTGTGGCCCAACTCGGCCGCCTCGACATCGTTATCGCGAACGCCGGGATCAACAGCATGGCACCCGCGCTCGAGATGGACGAAGAGACTTGGCAGACCATGATCGACATCAACCTCACCGGAGTGTGGAAGTCGATTCGTGCGGCCGCCCCCCACATCGTTGCGGGGGGTCGCGGCGGTTCCATCGTCATCACCAGTTCATTGGCGTCGATCAGCGTGAATGAGAACATCGCCCACTACTCCGCGGCCAAATCCGGACTGGTCGGCCTGATGAGCGTACTCGCGAAAGAGCTTGGGCCGCTAAGAATTCGGGTGAACAGCATTCATCCGACGACTGTCGCCACGCCGATGATCCTCAACGAGCCGACCTACAGATTGTTCCGGCCCGACCTCGAGAACCCAACCCGTGCCGACTTCGACGAGGCGGCGTCCCAGATGAACCGGCTTCCGGTTACGATGGTCGAACCGATCGACATCTCCAACGCGATCCTCTATCTGGTTTCTGACGACGGCCGATACGTAACCGGAACCACTCATGTTGTCGACGCAGGTGGAAGACTCTAGGGCGTGCAGAACAATGCCTCGGTGGTCGAAGCAGCGTCGTTGTCGGAGGTGCGGTCGCGGATCGCACACAGGGTGGTCGGCCGTGAACGGGAGACCGACCTTCTGCTCGCTGCAGTCGGCGCCGGCCGGGACCTGATGCTCGAGGGCCCGCCGGGCACGTCCAAGTCGACGCTTCTGGGTGCCATCACCTCCGAATGGGACATTCCACTGGTGTTCGTCGAAGGCAATGCCGATCTGACACCGAGCCGCCTTGTGGGGCATCACAATCCGGCGCGGGTTCTCAAAGAGGACTACACGGCGGACAACTTTGTCGAAGGCCCCTTGATCGAGGCGATGCGCACCGGCGGCTTCCTCTACATCGAGGAGTTCAACAGGGCGCCGGAGGACACGCTCAACACGCTGCTCACCGCCATGGCCGAGCGGGTGATCACCGTGCCACGGGTGGGTAGCGTCACCGCCCTGCCGACCTTCCGCATCGTGGCGTCGATGAACCCGTACGACAACATCGGCACCACCAGGTTGTCGACGTCCGTCCACGACCGGATGTGCCGACTTGTCATCACCTACCAGGACGCCGCGGCCGAACGCGAAATCGTCACCCGCCGAACCGAAGTCCATTCCGCAAGGGTCGTGGCCGATGCGGTCGCGGTGACCAGGGCGACTCGCGAGCGCGACGACATCCGTCAGGGCAGCAGCGTCCGGGGCGCGATCGACGTCGCGCTGATGGTGGCGCAGCTTGCGCAGATGCGCGGGGTCGAGGTACCTGCCGCAGATTCGTTGGCCCCGCCGCGCGGCTTGCCCGAGGAGTACACGGCAGTGGTGCTCGACGCCATGCTGGTTGCCCTGTCCGGTCGAATCCATCTCGACGACACAACATTCGAGACACCCGAAGCGGTGTTGCATCAGATCTGGCACGACCACTTCATCCTGCTGCCCGCTGCTGCCGAACCCGGTTGAAGAGCGGTTCCGGCGGACAGTCCTGTGTCGAGGCCGGGCAAGGGTGCCGGCCACGACCGCGCTCGTTTGAAACCGTTGCGGCGCAAACCAAAGCAACTCGATGAAGAACCTGCACTGCTCAAGCCTGCCGCCGATGGGCGTGGCGGATTCGCGCTGATCCCAAAAGAAGGCCCCTCGGGTAAGCCGGTGCAACTGCCGGGGACGTCGGCGCCGGGCGAAACGGACGATGACGGTGACCTGACGGCTGCGGACGGCGCCCTCGTCGTCGACGAGGCCGGGCGCCGGCGCGCGCGGCAAATCGCGCGCAGACTCGCGCTCACGCAACCGATGCGGCAACGTCGCGCGCGGCGCGCCAGTGCAGGAACACTGACGACCATGCGCTGGCGCGGTGGAACCGACGAACTCGATCTCGACGCGACCCTCGAAGCGATCGCGGGCAACCCGCTGCCGACCGACGACGACATCCTGGTGCGAGAGCGAGTCCGCAACCGCCGATCCATCGTCCTCGTCGTCGACATCTCCGGCTCGACCAAAGGTGAACAGGTGCGGACCGCGGCGGCCACCGTCGGCGCGATGGTCGGCGAACTGGCGCGCGATGACGTTGCAGTCGTTGCGTTTTGGTCGGATGCAGCACTACTGGTGGGGTTCGGAGAACGAGTCAGTTCCGAGACCGTGCTGGATCAGCTGCTGACCCTGCCGACGCAGGGCCTGACCAACGTCGCGTTCGCGTTGGAGGTCGCGGCGAGCGAGGTGACCGGCGTACCACCCGCCGATGCGAGGGTGTTGCTACTGAGCGACTGCGTGCACAACGCCGGACCAGACCCCCGGGGTGTCGCGGCACGATTGCCACGTCTGGACGTGCTGCTCGACACCTCAGGCGAACACGATCTGGACCTCGGCCGGGACCTGGCAGTCGTCGGCCGCGGACGATGCCGCGTGATCCGCGATCACCACGACGTAGCTCCGGCCCTGACCGCGATCTTCGGCTGACAGGCACGAAGTCGAAATAGTTTCCTCATCGAGCGGCAAACTGTTCGCATGGGCAGCGAGAATCGAGGCGCCCACAGCATCGAGGGATGTGCGGGTTTGTCGGCGTGATCGCCGCGCGATCCGACTGACGTTCATCCACACACCCTGATCAGAGCGAGCGCGATGCAACAAGTGTTGCTCCGACCGGTAGAGCGGTGAGATACGTTCCGGCGGTACAGCACACAGCCCGCGTGGCGACAGCTCAGCTGGTGCTCGTCTCGTGGCGAGGCCGCTGAGGACCGTCATGGTGAGGTGTACTCGTTCCACAGATCGTCGACAATGTCTGCCACCTCGGGCGGAAGGCAGTTTGCGTCGTAGCAAAAACGCGGTCGACGGTACGGTCGCGACGGGTATCGGGGTACTGGGTGTCGGGCCAGGCAACACCAGCCGCGTGGTGTCGGCTGTAGACACCGCACCGGTGGGTTCCAGGGTGCCCCACTGCTCGACTCCGTCGACATTCGGAACGGTGGTGCACCCCCAGTACAGGTCATAGCTGCCATCGGGAAGGACTGTTGATCCGCGTGCGAACGGGTGATCGTTTGCACCGATCCTTTCCGAGCGTCGCGGCTGGCCAAGCCACCTCAGTGAGGCACCAGCTACTGCAAAACCTCACACCGGAGTGTGTGGTTGGTCTTGCCCGACATGCAGCACCTGGTTGAATACAGTCCCCTCCAGTCAACTGAGGCCGCCTGGCGAGTGCAGACCAGTGCCGGGATGTCTGGTGACCTTTCGCTAGTCACTGGGGCTGATCTTCGTGCTGCGACCGTCGGTAGCCAACTTGGGACGGCACTCGCTCGCCGTACTTTCGGACTCCGAATGTGTTGACCATGGACCGGTCGAGGTCGACCAGGCGCAGCGGCGTGGACCGAGCGTAAGCAGCAACTGCCAATCTGGTTGCGCACCGGAGCAGCCACGAGGGGTGCGGTAGGTCGTGAACTTGCCGAAGATCAGATGGGCACAACGCGGAGATGATCTGGGCCGCGTAGGGCTGCAGGTGTCTGGGTAGGACTTGCTCTGCGAACGCGTCGATCAGCGCGCGGGCCACGGCGCGACCATCGCTGGTCGCTGCGTACTCGCGCTGTTCATAGGACCGTGCCCACTCGTGAAGGGCGTCGCGTGTCTCGGGCACATCCTTGAGACCCTGCAGCTCAGCCACCGAACGCCAGAAGCGCCACTGCCCTTCCAGTTCTAGGGGCGTGAAGGGTGAATGCCCGAGACCGGCGGTGATCTGATGTGGGTCGAGAGCAAGAGTTGAGAGCGTGTACAGCGAGTCGTCGTTGCGGATCGGGAAATGCGCGTGGATCTGGTTCAGTCGCGCGACCCATGCACGTCCGGTCGGCGACGTCGCTCCGTGATCGAGCAGTTGCCCGAAAAACAGCAGAGTGTCGTCGTTGCGTTGGACTGGGAACCGCATGATGTCCCCGCCTCCGCGGCGGTACAGGATTCGGGCCATAGCCGGCACCGCCACCTGTTTCATGAACGCGACGGTGAACAGGGCGTAGGTCAGAGATGGATTGCCGTGCAAAGTGACCAGAGACAGCCGAGCGATTTCATCGGCATCTGTGACCGGATCCAACATGTTGATCCGTCGAGAGACGAGGTGACCGGGACGTAGTTTCATGAGGTGGGCTCCAATCGGACGGCGGTGCGTCCTTCGATGTCGAGATCTATGCGTGCCCGGCCGTTGCTGTCTGCTTCGACCGTCGCATCGAGCGTTCCCAGCGCCGCGTACCGGCTGTGCGGCCGGAGCTGATCGACGACCAAGGTCGCGCGTACCCCACCGTCACCGGGGTAGAGAACCAGATCCAGTGCCCTGCCATCGGTGACGGCCCGTGCCACAAGAACATCCGGATAGGCGGCCTCGGCGAGACGAGGGCCCGAGAGCCAATGAGTGGGTAAGCCCGCGCAGATCAGGTCACGATTGGCCGCTGGCCGCGAAAACCGTGCGAGCAGCGAGTACAGGTTGCCCTGCGTGGACATTCTGTCGTACCGTGCGACCCCGGCGACACGTTCGACGTGTTCTCTTGCGTCGACGTACGCGAATGCCTTGTCTGCGATATCAACATCTCCCATCTCACGAGCAGTCAACGAGAGAAAGGTCTGGGCGAAAGAGTCACTACCGAATGAGTAGTTGCCGACATCGCAACGGTTGGCCGCCGTCCGCGGGAGCCGGAAATGATCCCCGTCGAACTCCAACGAGTCACGTTTCGTCAACCACCACGATCGTTGTGCCTGATCGGGAAGAAACGCGTTCATCCAGTAGATCGTGGGGAGGCTGACACCGTCGCTGGCCCAGATGTTCCACGACAGACCCAGGGTCTCGTTGCGAACACCGATGAGTTTGCCGTCGGGGCGCGTGAACTCGCTTTCGTACGCCCGCGCGATTGCGTCGTCGAGGTCGGCATGAAAACCGGTGCCGTGTAGTCGGTCATGAGCGATGAGGGTGTTGATACCAAAGGTGTTGCAGACGGGATAGATCCAGCGCGGTTCGCAGGAGAACAGCGTGTAGGGAGACCGACGCATGTTGCGGTGAATCGACTCTGCGAGGTCGTGAAAATCGTGCCGATACCGTTGTTGATCAGACCAGGTATAGGTCAGCCCTCCCGGCCGGGAAAACCTACTGTCGCCGAAGCTCTCGTACATTCCGACTGCGGCCCCTTGCCATCCGGTCAGCATCACATTGTCGTGGTTGTTAACTGGGTCTCTGCCAAAAGACATTCGGCCCCAGGCATTTTCGAGCGCCCAGTAGCCCCATACGCGCTTGTCCCCCATTTTGAGAATCGACTGCTCTTGCGCTTCGGCCAGGTACCCGGAGAACGAAGGCGTTCGGGTGTATCGGTACATCGACAACGCGTAACCCAGGACGCAGAGTTGGTAACGAAGAGCAGCCTCACGGAACTGATCGCGGCGGTCGAAGCCTGCGAACTCCGCCAATGGTTGCAACGCAAGGTCGAGCGCAAACCGAAGATGCGCGAGGTCATCCGCCGAGGCCTCATCGACTGACGGTTCAGGAGACGACGGTACTGACGTCTGAAAGAAGGTGACACCTGCGAGTTCGGTGTTCACTCGGCGCGCGACCAACAGTTGATGGCGATGACGCAGGGCGTGCACAGCGAATGAGACCGTCGCAACGCATGGAATCACGCCGGCGGTGATCGCGGTCCAGGCGATCGACAGATGCGAATGGGAATGCGTCACAACCGCTTCGATCAGAAACCCCAGCCATACGATGATCGGGGCAATGACGGCACCGATCATCCACCAGATCAAGACGGCGAGTCCGAATGCAGCCAATGCCAATGCTGCGTGCGCGATATGACCTGATGCCAGATGCCCACCGCCGGGAAGCAGCAAACCCGTCGCTGCGACGCCTGCCACGGCGTTACCGCTGGCGGCGCCCAGCAGGGCAACGGACCAAAGCACGGCGTACACGCCTGCGACACGGCCGAACTTGCCCCTTGTCACCGGCGACAACACCGGGCGCGACGTCGGCAACAGCGGAACTGCAACCCGACGACCCAGCCGCCCCAGTGGCGTTGAGCTCATCGCCCGAGCACCGCAGACGACGGCAGCTCCGTTGTAACAACGCGCCGTGCGCCCGGCGGCATCGCTGTCACCGACGAGAACTCTCGCCCCGCCCACCAGGCGAGCCCAACAAAGACTTTGCGCAGACCGACCATAAACAGCACCAACATTGCGCAGCACAGCATCGAAACCCCATTCTGAAACCGTATCGTTTCGGTTTCGCATTACGTTAGATCGAGCACAGTGCTTCGTCAACGTTCGGACCGGCGTGAGACAGCAGAGTGCTTGGCACTGGCACTATGAGCAGGTGACGCCGACCTCCGAGCCCGCCGGGCGGCCCTACGGTGGGCAGAGCGCTACAGAACGCCGACTATCGCGCCGACGTCGGCTGATCGAAGCGGTCCTCGACCTCGTTGACGAGAGCGGCATCGAATCGCTGAGCGTCGGAGCGATCTGCGAACGCGCATCGGTCTCCAAAAAGCATCTGTACCTGAGCTTCTCCAGCCTCGATGACCTCACCGAGGAGACACTGACCGACGTTCTCGCACAGGCGGCCGATCGCATCGTCGCAGCATCGGCCGAACTCGACCGCGACGTGTCCAGAGCCCGAATCATCGAAGTCGCCGTACAGGAGATCCTCACCGCGTTCGACGATCCACGCGTCGCACGCCTATATCTCGAGGCACCCGGAAACCGCGGGTTGCGCGCGGCGAGAGATGACGCGGTGGCCCGTTTCGTCACCCAACTGCTGACCCTGCTCGCCGCCGACCGAGCCGACGATCCACGGGCTCAACTCATCGCCCGGGTGCTGGTCGGAGGCACCACCGAGGGGGTCGCACTCTGGTTGCGCGGCGACGTGACGCTCGACCGCATCGAGCTGGTGGCGACACTCGTCACCCTCGGCGTCGACGCCGTCGACCGTATCCTCGAGTGAAGTCACATCCGAAAATGAGGGGCGGTATTCTGTTGCGCTCGAATGCATTCGGACCCCGAACATCTTGATCTCGACTCGCACGTTGCACCCGTCCACAGTCGTCCACGTTTGTACCGCTGAGCGGCAGTCGTTCAGTTCGGGTGTCCAGGGCTATCAAGTCCGTCTGTGGGAACTCAACCCAAACTGGTGGGTAAGCGATGGGCGAAGCAAGTCAGCGCCGACTCGAAGCTCCGCCTGAGCGCCGTGGGCCCTATCGACTATTGCAGCGCAATGTAGTCCGATCGGTCACGGACCGCGAGTTCACGCCGGGTTCCCTGCGGTTCGATCGGGATCGGTTCCAGTTCACGGCGCAGTTCCGACAGGGTGTCTTGCAACTCCGCGACGAGTGACCTCGCCGTGTGGAGATCGGTCGCCGAGGCGTCTGGGCCGCCAGTCACTGACGCATCGACGTCGAAGACCGTATTCTGTCGGTGCCACACCCTGAACCATTCGAGTCCGCGGCCGGATTCATCCCTTGTGACGCCTTCAAGCAACAGCAGCGGATCGCCGGCGGAAACATGCAGGCGCCCCGCCACGAGATCGTCTGCTGCCACTGCTTGGACCTGACGTGGGCCGCCGATGGGTACGTATCCGTGAGCCCGCATCAGCTCGAGCAGGAGTTGCCGTCGAGCAATTGAGCGGTGAAATGGGGGAACGTGTCCGAAGAGACCCACGTTGTCATGTAGTCGAACCCGTGCACGTTTTGACATCACGCCACAGACTCGACGGCTCGGACAGTTCGCCGAGCGTCGGCACACTCACTCGTTTCTTGTATGTCCGACGTGCGTTCCCGCTGGAGCAGTCACCCACCGCGACCACTCCACCCGTATGAGGGCACACGTTCCGTCGAGCCTCCATGAGCACAGGGAACTCTCAATCGATTCCGGACCATAGCTGTCCGCTACAACAACCGCGAGTTCACCGACTGCCTGCATTTATTGCGCCACCACATATTTCGCACCCACAACGTCGATTTAGTCGAGACCGAATTCGTAAGCCGGACAATGTCTACCGCACGTCGTCGCCATACCAGACTCGGTGCTCGATCGTCATGACCATCTTCGCCAGGACCCATCACCGCATCAAGAACCACACCAGGGCTGTTGAGGCAGGTGGCGCGCCCGGCTCCTGCGCTAAATCTGATTAGCGCAGATGTTTGGTGGTTCGACCACGGGTCGCAGTTGCCGTGAGTCAGCTCAGGTTCTCCGAACCTCGCGATGACCTTCCGATTTTCAGATAGAAGCGACACCAGAACGAACCGGTTTACCCAGGTCAGACCGGTCCACACCCGCCCGTTCAGGCCTCTCGGACCACCCATCCAAGATTGTTACCACATTTCTGCCGTATGGACAGTGCCTTATATGCCCCAATGGATCCCCGTCGGGTGACGATGCTCCTGCGTTATGTCCTCCGCCAAGGACGAAGTTCGATAGCCCGCTAGGATCGCCAACAACCCAACTAATCGACAGGTCTGAAGAAGTATGGGAAAGTCCAGATCACCCTGAGATGCTGGCCGGCACGCGGTGCCCCGACACACACCAGGACGCTGCTGTCGCTCTGACAGCCTCAATGGCTCGCGGAAGACCGCCACCGAAAGCACCATACGCACCCATCAACGCCAGAGCCTTGATGGTGCGTAACCTGTTTTATCAGCGTACGAAATGGACTGCTTCGCAACATGATTGCGAACTATCTGACATCCTTCACCGTGTGCCTACGGTGGATGTCGCGCGGCACGCATAGGCACCCATGATCGCATGACTCTGCCGCCGGGCTTACCGGGCGGACAGTGCAGCGACGGACACGACCGGACGGCGAGGCCGGGCATCCAGCCCGTTCTTCTTTGTTGAAAAAGGCTGATCTCGAACATAATTCGGCACCCTTGACATAACGGGTGGAGCCGGGCAGCGGCTAAGCTGACTGCCACCCACAGCAGCACGAACAAGATCGCGAGTATTCCGGCGATTCATACCGTCACGATGCTGGTCCACACTTCGTCATCACGCCCGGTGGTTCGCTTCAGTGTGTCCAGTCGCCGTCTTCGTCGGTGCCTCTCATGCGTACACCCCGTGGGTCGATGGTTCGGACTTCGCACCGGGCGGGTCGCCGGCCTCCCCCGGGAGCTCTACCCCGTAGCCCATCCAGCTAGCGACTCCCGTTGCGACCATCACATCGGTCTCACGCAGCCGCATCGCCGACCTTCATCAGCGACAGTCCACAGGGTTCTACCGATGAGCGGCGGCGCGACTGCGTCCCAGGGCTGTCGTCCGAGCTCGCTGGCGCGCGCAGTAGCCCCTTGGCGACGACAGCCACCGAACCAGTACGACGGTTCAGCGCTGTCGCGTCAGTGGAGCACTGGTCATTCGGCGAGCTTGACGACGGCCTGGGCCTAGGCCTGGAGACAGTCCTTGTTGGTGCCCCCGCGTACGCGCACGCCGCAGCGCGCCCACTGATCCGCTAGATAGTTTCTCTAGACCACCTGATGGTCTTGTGCTAGCGTGACCATATTCGTAAACATGACCTGGATCACTCTCCGTGCGATCTAAGCGAACGCTCACAGGTCGCAGAATGAAGGAGCTTGTCTATGCACTCGACCGTTGATCGGCCCGCAGACCCGCAGGGTTCTGACTCTGCTGCAGCAGCGCAGACGCCGGTGCTGGTGGCGATGGACAACGTCAACAAATACTTCGGTGCGCACCACGTGCTGACCGATGTAGATCTGAATCTGCACCAGGGTGAGGTGTTGGTGGTGATCGGCCCGTCCGGGTCGGGCAAGTCGACGTTGTGCCGGACGATCAACCGGCTCGAGCCGATCGAGTCTGGTCGTATCACCATCGACGGAGTGGAACTGCCCAGGGAAGGCAAGGCGCTGGCCAGGTTGCGGGCGGAGGTAGGCATGGTGTTTCAGTCGTTCAACCTGTTCTCGCACATGACGATTCTGCAGAATGTGATGTTGGGGCCGACGAAGGTGCTCGGGGTCAAGAAGAAGGATGCTGAGGCCGCTGCCCGCACGTTGCTCGATCGTGTCGGGGTGGGCAATCAGGCCGAGAAGATGCCGGCGCAGTTGTCGGGCGGTCAGCAGCAGCGAGCGGCTATCGCTCGGGCGTTAGCTATGAAGCCGAAGGTGATGTTGTTTGACGAGCCGACATCGGCGCTCGATCCGGAGATGGTCACTGAGGTTCTCGAGGTCATGAAGGAGCTCGCCAAGTCGGGTATGACGATGGTGGTGGTTACCCACGAGATGGGTTTTGCCCGATCTGCTGCCGATCGGGTGATCTTCATGGATGCCGGACGAATCGTGGAGCAGGCTCAACCCGCGGAGTTCTTCGCCTCCCCAACTACCGAGCGCGCCAAGGACTTTCTGTCCAAGGTGCTGCACTGATCGGCTAATCGACGACATGAGAAGAGTGATCCGATGAAGCTTTCCCGATCAGCGATCGTGCCCATCGTGGCGGTGCTCGGTATCGCGGCGGTGGCCGTCTTCGGCACCGAGTCGACCGAAACCACCGGCCTGACCCCTGCCGTCGCCCAAGCGCCGCAGTTCGAGCCCGGGACCACGATGGCGCGCATCGCCGACGACCGAGTGCTGCGGGTCGGGACCCGGTTTGACCACCCGGGCCTCTCCGCACGCAACCTCCGCGGCATCCAGGAAGGTTTCGAGATCGATCTGGTGCGCTACATCGCCGGGCATCTCGGCGTACCCGCCGACCGCATCGAGTGGATCGAAGCCAACTCGGCCAGTCGTGAACAATTGCTGCAGCAGGACAAAGTCGACGTGGTGGTGGCGACGATGTCGATGACCGACAAACGCCGGACGGTCATCAGTTTCGGTGGACCATATCTCAACATCAACAACGATTTGGTGACCGCCAAGGGGAACCCGAAGAACATTACCGACCCGGTGACCCCACGGGGTGTGAAGGTGTGCTCCACACTCGGCGGGGCTGTGACGGCATCACTGCACAAGCAATACCCCGACACCAACCTCGTCGAGTTCGACGTGTCGTCCAAATGCATCGACGCCCTGAAAAACGGGTCGGTCGATGCCCTGGCCACGCAGGGGCCGATCGGGGCCGGATACGTCAGCAAAGACCTCAATGACTTGGAACTGATCAACCGCCCGTTCACTGACGAGCGATGGGGCGTGGGCATCGCGAAAGGTGATGTGGCCTTCTGTGAGTTCCTCAACACCGCCATCACCGATTTCTATACCGACGGTTCCGCTGGGCAGTCCTGGGACATGAGCCTGGGTCGCTACACCGAACAACAACCCGAGCTACCCGAACTCGACACGTGCCGATGACACCTCAGCGGCAACGGTCATCGGCCGCACCAGCCAATTCTTTTGACCCTTTCCCTACTTCTGCTCAGGACACGCCATGAACACCGTGATCGAGAACCTCGATGCCCTCGTGGAGGGCTTTGGGATGACTTTGCTGCTCATTGCCGTGTCCACGGCGCTAGCTCTGGCCGGTGGCACGATCCTGGCCGGGTTCCGGGTCTCACCGGTCCCGGTGTTGCAGCGGGTGGCCTCTGGATATGTCGACGTCTTCCGCAACGTGCCCACAGCGTTGGTCTACTTTATGACCTTGTTCGGGTTCCCCCAGTTGGGAATCAAGATTCCGTTCTTCTGGGCGGCGGTCGCTGCTCTGTCGATTTACTATGCAGCGTTCTTCTGTGAGGCCATCCGCTCGGGTATCAACGCCATCCCAGCCGGGCAGTTCGAAGCGGGCCGGGCCATCGGTTTGACGTTCAGCACGTCGCTGCGCTTCATCGTGTTGCCGCAGGCATTTCGGGGGACCATCCCCCCGCTCATCAACTGCTTTATCGCGTTGACGAAGAGCTCGGCCATTGCTTCGGCGTTCGGTGTCGCCGAACTGCTCACCCGCGCCGAAGGTCTCGTCGCCGAAGACTCCCAGGACGTGTTGTGGATTTTGGGTGCGACCAGCGTGCTCTACCTCGTCATCACCATTCCCGCGGGCACTCTTGCCACGCGGGTCGAGAAGAAAGTCGCAGTCGCCCGATGACCACAGCAACCCTGCCAAGTCCACCAGTCTCCTCACCCCCGGCGCTGCCCGCCATGTACGACGCACTCGGACCCGAAGGTGAGCGGCGGGTTCGCCGAGCATCGATCCTGGGCGGCATCATCGTGGCCTGCGTGGCCGCGCTGGCCGGGTATCAGCTCTACAGCCACGGCCAGCTCAGTCCCGAGCTGTGGAGCGTGCTGCTCGATCGCGACCTGATGCGCGGTCTGCTGTGGGGTCTGAAGAACACCCTGCTGTGCGCGGCGGTCTCGATCGTGTTGTCCATCGGGTTCGGTATGGTCCTGGCGACACTGCGCATCTCCGACAACCGACTGCTCCGGGGTGCCGCCCGGATATGGATCGAAATTTTCCGCGGCCTGCCCCTGCTGCTGCTGATCTTTTTCATTTTCCTCGGCGCACCGAGGTTTGGCATCATCGTGCCCACCTTCTGGGCACTGACGATCGGTATCTCCCTCTACAACAGCGCAGTCATGAGTGAGATCTTCCGCGCCGGCATCGCCTCACTACCCAAAGGTCAGACCGAAGCCGCTGCCGCGATTGGGTTGCGGCGGCTGCAGATTCAGCGCCTCATCCTGCTCCCCCAGGCAGTACGCATCATGCTCCCGGCGCTGATCAGCCAAGTCGTGATCGTCGTCAAAGAGACCTCACTCGGCTTCGTCATCGGCTACACCGAACTCCTGCGCAGCGGCCGGGTGGCCGTGGAATACCTGGGCGGTCAGTACGCCATCCCGATCTACGTGATGATCGGCCTCATCTACCTGCTGGTGAACATCTCACTGTCAAAAGTCGCCCGCCGTCTCGACGCCCGCAGCTAAACGCAATATCGGCCCACCCGTGCGCGACGCCCCACTGCGGGCGTCGCGCACCGCTGTGCCTCACTAGTCCAAGCCGGGCAATCCGATGTGGCTGATCTGTGCCGCAGCGGCCTGGGTGTGTGCAATGTAGTCCGGCACCCGCTCGCTGGTAAACCGCCCCGTCGGACCACCCAGAGTCAACGCCGCCATCACCGTTCCGCGTCCCTCGATCGGGCACGAGAGCCCGGAGGCCCCCAGTTCACGTTCGCCATGGACCAACACATACCCCCGAGCCTGGCCTTCCTCCACAGCTGCCCGCAAGACCTCACCGTAGTCCGGGCCGTGGGGCGATTGCGCAGCAACAGCGTCGACCAGTTCCGGCGCGGCGGCCAACAGAATTTTGCCTGCGGCACCAGCCCACAACGGGTACGGCGCACCGACCGGGATCACACTGCGCACCGTCGAGGTGCTCTCACACTGCGCGACAACAATCCGAGACAATCCCTGGCGGACATAAAGATTGACGGTCTCACCAGTCTGTTCGCTCAGCACACGCATCACCTCGAGTACCTCATCAGGAGGTGTCCACAACCGGCCAGCAAGACGTGCCCACCGCAGCGGCTCGGGACCTAGGCTGTAGCTGCTGTCATTGCGGGCGGTCAGTACGCTGCGGGCGCACATCGTGGCAACCAGACGCACCACTGTCGTCTTCGGCAGACCTGTGTGCTCCACCAACTCTTTGAGGGTGCGAGTCGGGTGCGCGGCGTCGAACAACTCCAGCAAATCGAAGACCCGCGTCACACTGCGAACCCCCGCATCGCCCGAGGACGAGGCCTTGCTCTCCGCTTCCACCGCAACACTCATCGGTAGCTTCTCCCTCACTGGACCGTCGATAGTCCAACCCATTCTATGGACCCTGCGAACCAAAATCTCAACACCGACACCAGATGGAACCGTCAGATGGTTTTACTGGACCATCTAACGGTTCCACGGTAGAGTGATCCGTACCGGGCAATGACCCCAGCTGTGGCACCAGCCACACAGTCGCGCCCGGTTCGCTTCTGAGAGGTGCTGCATGACACTGCTCGACGGGATTCGCGTGCTGGATCTGACCAATGTGTTGGCTGGCCCCTACGCCAGCTACCAGCTCGGCCTGCTGGGCGCAGATGTCATCAAAGTCGAAGTACCCCAGGGCGGAGACTTGGCTCGCCAGCTCGGTGCCGAACCGGAGCTGTCCCGCAACCGGCTCGGCGCGTCGTTCGTCGCGCAGAACTCCGGCAAGCGCTCGATCACCGTCAACCTCAAACATTCGCTCGGGCGGGAGGTGTTCGATCGCCTCCTCGAGGGCGCTGATGTACTGATCGAGAACTTCCGTCCAGGTGTCCTGGCACGCCTCGGCTACTCCTGGGACGAACTGCACGAACGATTCCCACAATTGATCTACTGCGCGATCAGCGGTTTCGGCCAAACAGGCCCGATGCGCGACCGCCCGGCCTACGACCAGATCATCCAGGGCCTCTCGGGTATCAGCGCCGCCACCGGCACGCCCGACACCGCGCCGCTACGCGTGGGATTTCCGGTCTGCGACAGCGTCGGCGGCATCACCGCGGCCATGGCCGTCAGCGCCGCACTGGCCTCTCGCGCGCGCACCGACCAAGGTGCCTACCTAGATGTGTCCATGCTCGAGAGCTCATTGACCGCGCTGGGGTGGGTGGTCTCGGACTACCTCGTGGCCGGTCGACACCCCACAGCTAACGGCAACGAAAACCCTACCGCCGCACCGTCAGCGACCTTCCACACCGGCGACGGCCACCTGAACATCGCGGCCAACAAGCAGGAACAGTTCGAGATGCTGTGCAAGCTCATCGGCCGCGAAGACCTCATCGACGACCCACGATTCGCCGACCGCGATGACCGCAAAGAACGCCGAACCGAACTGCGTGTCGAAATCGAATCAGCATTGGCCGCCAAACCGGCGCGGGACTGGGAACCACTCCTCAACGACGCCGGCGTGCCAGCAGGGCTGGTGCTCACCGTCCCGGAAACACTCGACCTCGAGCAGATCCGACAACGAGAGCTGATCCACGACGTGGAACTGCCTGACCGCACCGTCCGCGTGTTGGGCTCGGGATTTCATGTCAACGGCGAACCCTTGCGGCCCAGCGCCGATCCGCCCCTGCTCGGCGCCGACACCGACGCGTTGCTGGCAAGCCTCGGCTTCAACGACGAACAGATCAGCGCACTGCACAACCAAGGAGCAGTATGAGCACCGACGCCGCCGCACGTCCCCTCGACGCCACCACCAATGCACACGAATCGGCCGACTGGTGGGCCACCGAGATCAGCGACATCTCCCCGGGTCACATCCGATTTCGCGGCTACCCAATCCAAGAACTCATCCCCGCGACCAGTTACGCCGCGATGGTATGGCTCATGATCCGCGGTGAGCGAGCAACGCCGTGGCAAGAACAACTCCTCAACGCCGCGCTCGTCGCCGCCGTCGACCACGGCCCGCAGGCGCCGTCCATCGCCGCCTCACGCATGGCTGCCACGTGCGGGGTTGGGCTCAACAACGTCATGGCCACCGGAGTGGGAATGCTCGGCGACGTACACGGAGGGGCCGGCGAACAATGCATGAACGTTCTCGACACCATCGTCTCGGCCGGCCGCGAACCCGCGCACATGCGCACGACCGCAGAGCAAGTGGTACGCGACCACCGATCCGAACGCCGGTACGTGCCCGGCTTCGGGCACCGCTTTCACCCCCGCGACCCTCGCCGCGACCCCCTGCTTGATCTCGTTGCCGCCGCACGCGAAGACGGCGCAGTGCCCGGGGATCATCTGCACGCCGCCCTCGCGCTCGAAGAAGCCCTCGCCATCGGCCGCGCCCGCCCGGTTCCGATGAACATCGACGGTGCCACGGCAGTGGTCTACGCCGAACTCGGCTTCCCCCCGCCCCTGGGCCGGGGACTGTTCGTCCTGTCCCGATCGGTCGGGATCCTCGCACACGGCTGGGAACAAACCCAGCAAGGAGGACGCAACAAAGGCCCCATCCCACGACAACTGCTGCCCACCTACACCGGACACGCGCCGCGACACCTCACCACACCACCGAGCGATGACCGACACTGACATGCCGCACACACCAGCGCGCTCAACCTGGGGCGCATTCCCCACCACCCCTGACCGTGGAATGGCCAACTACGCCAGCAGCGACCACGTGCGTACCGCGGCAACCCTGGTCCGCCGCGGCGCAGTCTTCGGACTCGACTACCCCCTCAACACGTTCACCCCCTCCCTGGCGGCCCTGCGCAGTGCCCCAGAGCACCACCTCATCTCCCGCCACCGAGACCACCGCGATGACTACCTCGAGCGATTCTGGCCGCAAGCGGCCAGCCACCTCGATGGCCTCCGGCACCGCAGGCACGCCGAACACGGCTTTTACAACAACACCCCAGACGAGGCCATCGCCGCCGGCACACCCGAACTCGGAGTCAACCACTGGTCCGAAAATCCCATCGTCGGCCGCGGGATCCTCATCGACCTCGCTGGTCACCGCGCCGCACACGGACACCCCATTGACCACGCCGCCGCAGAACCACTCGACATCGCCGAACTCGACGACACACTCACCGCACAACACATCGAACTGCGCACCGGCGATCTGCTACTCATCCACACCGGGTGGGCACACTGGTACCTCCACGACGCCACCGACGACCAACGCACCGCAATCCGCGCATCAAAACAGTGCACCGGAATCGCGCAGTCGCACAACGCTATCGACTGGTTCGCCGACCGGCAGGTCGCGCTTGCCGCCTCAGACACCTTCGCCCTCGAACGCCTGCCCGCAGTACCCGGATCACCGTTCGGCGCCGACACCGACCACGGCATGATGCACCAAGACCTCATCGCGCTCCTCGGCCTGCCCATCGGCGAACTCTGGAAGCTCAGCGACCTCGCCGCAGACTGCGCGAACGACCACGTGTACGAATGCCTGCTCACCGTCAAACCACTCAACCTCGTCGGGGGCGTCGGCTCACCGGCGAACGCCGTCGCCATCAAATGACCGACCACCCGCCCCCACCCTGCGACCCCACGCTGCTGGCCCGGTTCCCCGAGTTCGGGTCAGCAATGCTCAGCGACGCGATGAATCGATTCGGCGCCCTCAACAGCACCATCAGGCCGCTGTGGGACTCCGCGCGCGTCGTCGGCACCGCTTACACCCTGTGGACCACCGCAGGCGATAACCAGGGCATCCACGAGGCACTCGACCACCACACCAGACCCGGCGACGTCCTGGTCATCAACGGTTTTGGCGACACCACGCGCGCCCTGATCGGAGAAATGATCGCCATCAAAGCCAAAGCACGCGGCCTCGCCGGATTCGTCATTGACGGCGCCGCCCGCGACATCGACGAACTCGAACACCTCGGCGTACCCGTTTTCGCACGAGCCGTCACCCCCGCCGGCCCCCACAAAAATGGCCCCCATAGCCAGCAATGCCCCATCGCCGTTGGAGGAGTCAGCGTCCAACCCGGCGACGCCGTCATCGGCGATCGTGACGGCGTCACCATCATCCCCGCTTACGCGCTACACGCAACGATCGAAGCCGCAGCCACGATCAAAGCCAAGGAGACCATCAAACGCACCCGCAATAGCGCCTACCCGCCACGACCACACCGCTGACACGGCAACACATCTCACCGCTACCCGACCGCCCGTCGTCGCCAGGTGGTGGCCCCCACAGCAAACCCCCGGGCGCCACTGGCCCCGACACACAGAGCAGCCCGGGCAGTAGCCAGCGAACCCGGTGATCCGCACACACCGCACCCCCAGCCTTCGACCACGACCGACAACACGTTCGCTCGCACGACCAGATAGAGAGATCATGCCCAAAGACACCGTCACCGATGCCATCGTCTCCCGCTATCGGACCACGACTCCAACACTTCCCCGTCCTGTCATGGAGCACTGGGACTGGCAGCGCGACGCCAGCTGCCGCACAACAGATGTAACGGTGTTCTTCCCTCCGAACAGCTCGCGCGGAGGAGACCGGGCACTCCTCGAAGCCCACGCGAAAGCAGTCTGTGTGCACTGCCCCGTACAGAACGAATGTCGTTCACACGCACTGACTGCTGGCGAGCCATACGGGATCTGGGGCGGCACCACTCCCAAAGAGCGTGCGTTGCTGTCCGCCGGCCACTGACGCACGCCCAACGAACCAGCGATCGACAGTCCTCCACCCATCCAAGATTTCACCCTATTGTCGCCTCCGGCCCAAAAGTAGGCAGGTAAATCGGGGGGGTCCGATTAACGGTGGATCCGACCTTGATCGGTTGTTACCGTTCGGGGTGATGCGTCCTCCGAAGGTGCCTGAGCGGGACAGGAACGGGAACTGGATCCAGGTGGCCGCGCGGACCAGCGATGTGCGCGATCACGTCGGTCGAGCCGGTGCGGCGGGCCAGGAGTCCCACACAGACCCAGAACGCCGCGGAATACCCCGTGAGGTAGTCCACGGTGGCGGCCAGACCATGCAGAGCGGGCGTGTCGGCACCACCGAACCGCGACATGATCCCGGTGACGGCTTGCACGATCGGGTCGTAGCCTGGGCGGTCCTCCCCCCCCTGCGTGGATGCCGCTGAACGCGGTGAGTGCACACACCACCGCGTCAGGGTTGTGGTGGTGCACATCTGCCGGTGCCACGCCAAGCCGCTGAGCCTGGGCCGATGTCTTGTTGTAGACGACGACGTCGGCGGCCGTGAGCAGCCGGTCGCGGATGTCACGACCTGACTCGGTCTTTAGGTCGCACCAGATGCTGCGTTTGCCCTGATTGACGTCGAGACCCATGTGCAGCAGCATGCGTGGACCCATCGACGGCGTCACCGAATCGATCCGTGTCACCTCGGCACGGATTTCGGCCAGGGTGCGCGTTGCGGCCGGCCCGGCAATCACGTTCGACACGTCGAGAACCACCACACCGTGCAACGGCGGGCGGGCCTGGTGGGCCGTGGCGGGGGTTGGGCTGACCGGCGCGGCGAAGCGCCGTTCGTCTCGCCAGTTCACTTAGGTCGCCGCCGCGGGCTGCGTGTGCGACACCGCTGTCCGCGTCTGGGTGCCGGCGATGTCGACGAGGGGCCTGGCTGCACCACCGGGCCGTGCCCGGCTGGTGGGTGGATGACGACACCCGAGCCGATCAGCGCAGGGACGCCGACGAACTCCTGGGTCGTTCGGTGCGCTCCGGCAGGGACTCCCGCGTCGACGAGTCGTTGCTCGACATCGATGGGGTCCTGGTGTCGCAGGGCCGCGGAAATCGTGCGCCGCAGGCGTACCCATCGCATCGAGAGGCGGTAGGCGTAGAGGTTGCCTGGGCGGGCGGGGTCATCGAGCACGCTGCCGCGGACGAACCCCAAACGTTTAGCCGCATCGGTGACCGACAGTGCGGTCAGAAACCCCTCGACGTGGTCGCGGTGATCGATCGCGGCGACGAACAGCGATCGACCGCTGCCGGTCAGGTAGCTGCGGAAGAAGGGCGGCAGCAGGTGCGCCAACAAACCGTTCTGCTTTCCGGGCGGTGCCCGGGCGAAGCCACTGGCAGCGAATGCGGTCCAGCACCGGTGAGGGGATGGGGATTTCGCTGTACCGCCGCGGCTGGTCCACGGCGCGCAGGAGCGGTCCCGCCGCGGCAGACATCGTGGCGTCGAGCAGCGGTACCTCGATCCAGTCTCCGCGACCGTCGGTGTTCGCGCGCTCTCGCTGCCCCCGACGGGGTCGACAGGTCGATGCGCTCACGTCGTTTGCCGCGTGCGAGCGTCTCGGCCGCCGGGTCCGGCCATCGGGGGCCTTCCACGGGCTCGATGCAGATTACGTCGGCGCCCTGGTCGGCAGGCAGAACCGCGGCCATCGGGCCCGCAATGTATTGACCGAAGTCAACGACACGCAGACCAGCCAACGGCGGCGGTCGCACTCCCGTTGCGCTGCTGTTGGTCAAAGCGAGCTCCTCTCATCGACTGTCACTGGCCGCGCTGACGGTGCCGAGAACTCCCCCGCCGTGGCGGACGCATCCGACGGCAACGACGGGGGACTGTCGCCGGCCGTTGCACTCAATCACCGGTCGCTGTAGAAGTCGGGTGTCCGAGTTCGTCGAGCGGAGCAGGACACCGTTGGCGTTGCCCGCCGGTAGGCGACGAGGCGCTAACCACCGCGCGCCGCGTCGTCGACCTTGCGGGTTCGCCCCTTCTCGGCCGGGAACTGCGGGATTCTGGTCAAGACCACGCGGGTGATGATGCGGTTGATGATGGTGGGGTCGGTGCGCAACGCCCGGCCGAGCAGAAACTGCTCGGTAGCGGCGCGGCGTTCCCGGGCAAAGAGCCGCAACTGGTCGAGTCGGGTCACGATCAGTTCTCACCCGCGCCGAACAGGGTGAGCGGTATGTGCGCGGGCGGCATCGCCAGGGGCCGGATGCGGCCGGCGAATCCCTTGAAGTGCGGGACTCCCTGCTCGCGGTCGAGATGCTCTGGGCCATCGCCGACCAACATGCCGTCGTTGTGTAAGTCGGCCCCGGCATCGGGGATGTGACTTAGCAGCTCCGGGAACCACCATCCGTGTGGCACACGAAGGTGGCCGGGCAGCATGTCGGATCGGATGTCGACTTTCGCCTGCACTACCCCGTGGACGGACTCGACTTCGGCCCAGGCGTCTTGGGTCAGTCCGTAGGTCGTGGCGTCGTCGGGGTGGACGAATACCGTTGGCCAGGGTGACAGTTTGCGGGCCGAGGGCAACTGGCGTTGCCCGGTTTGGAAGTACGGGTCTTCGCGGACGCCGATGAACACCGTCATGGGATGGTCCGGCGAGCGCGGCGCCTCCCGGTAATAAGGCAACGGATCGAATCCGAGGTTCTCCAGGATCGAGGACCTCAGCTCGACTTTGCCACTGGGGGTACCGAATCCGTGTTTGCGGTAGGTGCGGTAGGGCTTGGGGGCCAATTTCATGTCGTAGCGCTCGCAGAACTGCTTGAAGGTCATCCCCGACGGTTCGAGCCGGTAGTCGAGCATCTCTTCGAGCGTCGCCCAGGGCAGGTGCTCGGCCAGGCCCATCCGCATCCCCAGATCACGCCAGAACTCGAACACGCTGCGGCTCTGACCCGGTGGTTCGACGGCTTGCTCGGACGCGACCAGCCACGAACGCCATCCGAAAGAGTCATGCACGTTCGGGCGCTCGAGCCAGGTGTCGCCGGGCAACACGAAATCAGCCAGCTGCGCAGTCGGGGTCATGAACAGTTCGTGAGCCACGATCAGATCCTGGTTGAGCAGCCCTGCTCGCACCTGTTGCTGGTTCGGATAACTCATCAGGGTGTTGTTGCCCAAAGTGATGAAAGCCTTCACCGGGTAGGGGTCACCGGTCGCCATGGCACGAAACAGCAGGCTGGGGTTGGCCATGTAGGAGCCCATGATGATGTTGGCGTAGG
Source organism: Williamsia sp. R60 (assembly GCF_054063855.1). Taxonomy (NCBI): domain Bacteria; kingdom Bacillati; phylum Actinomycetota; class Actinomycetes; order Mycobacteriales; family Nocardiaceae; genus Williamsia; species Williamsia sp. R60. Next base: position 1,066,438 of record NZ_JBSSGR010000003.1, on the reverse strand, counting down.
GGTAGCCGTGCACCCGCTCGGTGTGCGGTGCGAGCATGTCGCCGACCCGATGGGTATACACCGGGAACTGGTCGTAACCGAACTGTTTGGCCCGTTGCTCGGCAGAGAGTGCCTCGTGCATCTCGATGGTCGACTCCGCGCGGATGTCGGGGTTGAAGCCGTAGAGCAGGTCCCCGCCGGGGATGTCGAGGTGACCGCAGATGGCACGCAGGATCGCCTGGAGCCGGATGATCGATGTCGACGAGACCTGCTGATCCACCACCGGCGACCACGGGATGACCGCCGATCGAGCACCGGCGTACATGCGCGCCGCCCGCCGGATGAGTTCGGCGTCCACTCCGGTGATCTCGGCGACCCGCTCGGGTGGATACTCCGCCGCCCGGGCCGCGATGTCGTCAAATCCGACGGTCCAGTCACGAACGAAGTCATGGTCGTAGAGCTTTTCGCTGATGATGACGTTGAGCCATCCCAGGCACATCGCTGCGTCGGTGCCCCCGCGCAGTTGCAGGTGGATGTCGGCTCGAGACGCCTGACCCGACACCCGCGGGTCGAGGACGATCAGAGTGCCACCCTTGGCTTGCATCTGGCGGATCAGTCGGTAGATCGGGGTCCAGGAGTGCTTGCGCGGGTTGTGACCGAACAGCACTACCAGATCGGTGTTGATCAGGTCAGGCCAGGGAAACCAGCCGTAGGTGAGTTTGTTGACCGCGGCGGTGTTACCCATACACATCGCGACGCCACTGACCCAGTTCGGCGAGCCCAGCAGGTTCATCACCCGTCGGCCGATGCCGTTCTCCACGCTGGTGTTCCAATTCGAGGTCGACACCGCGAACGCTTCGGGGCCGTGGCAGTCGATGACCCTGGTGAGCCGCTCGGCGATCTCACCCATCGCGTCGTCCCACGACACCGGCTCGAACTCGCCGTCACCGCGTTCACCCACCCGCCGCAGGGGCCGAGTGAGCCGGTCAGGTCGGTCGTACAGCCGTGGGGCAGCGATGCCCTTCAGGCAAAAGTTGCCGGCGATGACCGGATTCGCCGGCGGCGACACCCGCGTCACCCGGCCATCGTCCACCTCGACCTGCAGTTGGCAGGCGATGTCGCAGACCGTGCAGACGGCGCGTTTGGTGACCACTCGTCCCCTCCTGAGTCGTGCTGCCTGTGATAGCGACAGCGTTCCACCCGACCGCTGGCTGCACTGTTGACAGTCAGGGCTATGGTGGCTAACTTCACGGTTGAAAGTCAACTGAATGGCGATCGACTCCGATCGCCCCGACCGGCCGGGGGCCGCATGCCATCAGCTCTGCTTGTCGTGGATCCGTTGAACGACTTCGTTTCCCGCCGCGGTAAGGGATGGCCGTTGCTTCGTGAAGTCTCCGGCCAGGTGGGTTTGGTCGACAATCTGCGCGAAGCCATCGCATCAGCGCGGGGCCGGGGGGTACCCGTCGTGTTCGCCCCACATTCACGCGCAAGCGAGTGCGGGGTGCACGCACATCCGACACCCAATCAGGACCTGATGCGCCTGAGTCGGTTCTTCGACGGGTTCGGAGGGCGATTTCACCCTGAACTCGCCCCCGCCGCCGGGGAGTTCGTTGCCACACCACACCACGTGTCCAGCGGTTTCGGGGGGACGGATCTGCACGCACATCTGCAATCGATCGGGACCGAGCACGTCGTGATCGGTGGGCTGTTGACCAACACGTGCATCGAATCCACCGCCCGCCACGGCGTGGACCTCGGTTATCGAGTCAGTGTGCTCGCCGATGCCGTCGCTGCGTGGACAGCGGCCGATCAGGATGCCGCGTTGGGCGGCTCGCTCCCCCTGGTGGTCGATGAGCTGATCACGACCGCGGAGTTCGCATCGTGAGTGTGTTCAACACCGCGGTCGACCGGGTGATGCGGGGACTGGTCGCATGGAGAATGCGTCCGCAAAACACCTACCACCCGAGCCACACCGCGGTCATTGTCGTGGCTCCAACGCACAACACGCGACCAGACAGCCCACCCAACGGTGTTCGGTTACGGCGCTGGGCCCGCAAGGCCGACATCACCGTCATCGTCGCCTCACGGGACCAGTCTGCCGCCATTGACGCGGCCGAACAGAGTGCAGATCGCGGCGCCGGCGGTGAACCGGTACAGCCGGTACAGCCGGTAGACGAATCCGTTGATCTGGCCGACAACGAGCTGCTGATCGCGCCGTTTCCAGGGCTATCAGCGTTCACCAACCCGGCACTGCTGGCCGCGCTCACCGACAGGCAGATCGATCGGGTGATCGTTGCGGGCGCCCGCACCGAGATCGAGGTCGATTCCACCGCCCGCGATGCGCTCGAAGCGGGCTTGCACACCACTGTCGTCAGCGACTGCTGTGTGGGTTTTAGCCCGGCCGGCCACAAGAGCACCATCGACATCACACTCCCCCGACTGGTCCACGCGGTGCTGACCCTCGACGAACTCACAGCGCTGACCCGATGACCGCGACAGCAACCGACTCCCCCCAGCCTCGCCACGTCCTCGTGCAGGCCCAAGACTTTCACGACCGCGGCGGCTGGACCTTCGATTCACAGTTCGCGCACGAGATGGGTGCACCGTACCTGCTGGGGCACGGCCTGGGCACACCTGTCGCCGACGCTCACGCCACCGTCGAGATTCCCCAGGCGGGCCACTATCGCGTGTGGGTCAGAACCAAGGACTGGGTGCCCTCGCATCACCCGGGACGTTTCACCGTCACGATCGGCGGGCGCACGCTGGCCGAGCCGTTCGGAGCGAGTGGTAACGGTTGGGCGTGGGAGCCCGCGGACGCACCCACCGTCCACATCGCCAGCGGCGCAACAGAAATAACTCTCCATGACCTCACCGGTTTCGACGCGCGTTGCGACGCAATCTATCTCAGCCTCGACGACGCACCCCCGCCCGACGAGGCAGTGGTCCTGCGGCGATGGCGACGAGAACTTCTCGGGCTGCCGGATATCCCGCCTGACGGTGGCCCATTCGACGTCCTGATCATCGGTGGCGGTGTCACGGGATGCGCCGGCGCGCTGGCTGCGGCCCGGCTCGGCCTCCGGGTCGCTCTCGTCCACGACCGGCCTGTTCTGGGCGGCAATGCCAGTGTGGAGATTGGCATCACCCCACGTGGCGAAACCGGGCCGCTGGTCAACGAGTTGTCGGCCCGCAACCCCGATGGGGATCTGACCGCCCACGACGTCCTCGCCGCACAGACCCGTGTCACGGTCTTCTTTGAACACCGGGTGTTCAACGTGATCACCGAGGAGCGCCGGGTGACCGCGGTCGACGCGCGCGACCAACGGACCGGACGCGAGCTCCGGTTGCGGGCACCTGTCGTGATCGATTGCAGCGGGACGGCGATCATCGGCCTGCTGGCGGGCGCGCGCACTCTGTACGGAAATGAGTCAGCAGCAGAGCACGACGAACCCTCGGCGCCTCCAGAGCGTCTCGAACAGCATCACGGGCACACGCTGTTCTTTCGCACCCGCGAGCATGATGCACCCGTCTCCTTCCCCGAGGTGCCATGGGCCCTGGAGGTGGCCAAGGACTACGCGAACCTGGGTGGCCAACTCGTCGAGCCGGGCATCGACAACGGACCGGGCCCCGTGGCAGGACGATTTCGCCATCCCGACCCGGCCACGCGGCGCCGAATGCTCTTTCCTGCCACACATTTCTGGGAGTACGGCCAGTTCCTCAATCCGTACACCCAAGGCGAACAGATCCGTGACCATCTGCTGTGCGCGATCTACGGGACCTTCGCGAACGTCAATGCCCTGGAACCGGACACGTGGTCGAACCTGGCGCTCGACTGGGTTGCTTTCGTTCCCGGACAGGGCGAATTTCGCCGCTACCTGGGTGACCATGTGTTGACGGAGAACGACATTCGCGAGCACCGCCACTTCGACGATGCGGTGGCAACAAACTCCGGGGCGTTCTGCCTGCATTATCCGATCGACGACACCTACGATTTCCGCCTCAAGGACTGGAAATGGGACACCCGTGACGGACTCCCGTTCGACGTGCCGTTCCGGTGTCTGTATTCGGCCGACCTCGACAACGTGATGATGGCCGGTAAACACATCAGCGTCACCCATGTCGCGGGGTCGGTCACCAAGTTCATGGGCAACGGCGCACAGCACGCCATCGCCGCCGCGGCCGCCGCCGCGTTGTGCGTGCGCCACGACATGACGCCCCGCGACGTCGGTGAACACCACCTCGACGAAGTGCGCCGCAACATCTCGGCGATGACAGCACCGCGACCGCACTCATCAAACGCCATGCACAGCGGCGACTGACCGCGGCGAAGACCGAACAACCTAGGCTTGAGCTATGCGATGGCTCGATGTGGACACCACCAACTGCTCGGTCCAAGCGACGCTCGACATCGTCGGCCAGAAGTGGTCGTTGCTCATCATTCGCGAACTGTTCAACGGGGTCCATCGCTTCGACGACATCCAACACCACATCGGCATCAGCGAGGCAGTCCTCGCACGCCGGCTCCGGGAACTGCAAGACGCGGACGTGATCGAGGCCCGCAAGTACCGCGAACCCGGCACACGCACCCGCCACGAATACCGACTCACCGCCGCAGGACTCGACCTTTTTCCCGTCCTGATTGCCCTGCTGAACTGGGGCGACAAACACCGAGCACCCAGTACCGGCGGGTCATGGGAAGTCCGACACCGCGACTGTGGAGAGCAGGTCACCGCCGTGGTCACCTGCCCCACACACCCCACAATCGCCCTCGACCACCGCCACACCGCCACCAACGCCGGCCCGGACGCGATCGCATCCCTGCCCCGCCGGAAATAACAGTCACTGCCGTGCGGCCACGGCGCCAAAACGATTGAGCAAGCCACATCTTCCCAGGAGGCGACACCGCTGTGACCACCAAAGCCCCCACACGCACCTACGCAGAGCAGCAGTCATGGCGCGAACTAGAACAGTTCCTTCCGCCCGATGACCTTGTCGTTGCCTTCGTTGCCGCCGAACGCCAACGCACACACCGACCGATCTTTCTCTTCGGCCTGAGCGCCAGCGGAGTGCTCGCCTACCACGTCGCCGCACGAACTCCACTCGACGGCATCATCGGCATGACCGTCCTCGACCAGCGCATACAAGCCGTCCGGGACCGATCAACCGAGATAGCGGGACCATCTGATTCCGCTGAGAACATCCTCATGCCCCCCCAACGCAGGTTCTAGCTGCGTTGGGGGGCGCAAAGCCCCATCGTCGTGAGCTCTGCACCAATGGGCCGAGTCTCCTTGCAACTTCCCTCGTCGCGCTGCGGTCCAATGAACACATCGCCGACGGTATACCGCGACTCAACCACGACCGGACCGCTCGTTCTGCCACGCGGTGGGAGATTGCCGGCTGTCCTGACACCCACGACGATCACATCGCTCGCGCCGCCAGCAGGGTCCGAAAACTAACAGTTCGCGGGCGATCATTGCACACCAACGCTGAGCTGTGGTTCAGGCCGGAGTTCGGACCGAAAGTGAAGTACATGTTCGGATATCCCGAGACGGCGACGGATTTGCAGGCGTACGCGCCTGCACTCCATTCGTCAGCGAGGACGCGGCCCTCGCGGCCGGTGATCGGAATCGGTGTGCCCTCCATGGATACATCGAATCCCGTCGCGAAAACAATTGCGTCGAACTGATCTTCGATCTTCTCGACGGTGCGGATCCCTTTCTCAGTGGATCAGCCATTTCGGTCAAATGCACCCAGGGCGGCTGCGCGTCAAATCGACTCTGCGACGACGCAACCGTGGGGATGACCCCTCTCAGCGCTGCGGCCCGCGGGCTCATTTGTGCTGGCACGTTGGGACAAGCCACTCGTTCTGGTCGCGGTCGGCATTGATTTCACCCCGGTGCTGTCCATCCTCAAACTGCGCCCGAAGTCCACGACGAGCGGGTTGTGCTGAGCTACGCGAACAGATCGGCCGAATCGGTGATGTTGGCGAGTACCCTGGCCGACCTACTCCAGCGTATCCAACCTCTGCGGCCCTGTGGGTTTTCATGAACCTCGCCCATGAGACGCACGTCGCCGCGGGGCTCTCGCCCCATGCCAAACACCGTGAGGTCTCACCTCCATCCAGGCCAAACCGTTCCATACCTCGGTCGCCGACCCGCCCGACACCGTTCTCCTCGCCACAATGCTCGACAACGGCACCGACGCCCTCCGACAGCATCGACATCGTCATCGAATAGCCACCTGGCTTCGACGACCGACTCCCAGTCGGGTTGTGTCTAGTTGAGCCGGTTCGCGACGTACAGCGAGTCCCCGAGCCGTTCGTACAGCTCGACTTCGGTTGCAAGCCAATTGAGATGCGCTTCCTCGTCTTTGAGGATCTGTTCGAGCAGCGAACGGGTTGTCGCATCGTGGGCAGCTGCAGCCTGCTCGGCGGCACTGTTCAGAGCCGGTCGAACATTGACCTGGGCCTCGTAGTCATTGTGAAGGACTTGCTTCAGGTCCACGCCTATCTGGGGCGTCGCAATGGTGAAGTCTGGTTGACCTCCCAGGTCGAGGAGCCGCTCGAGCAGGGCCGTGATTGTTTCAGGTTCGTCGTCGATGTGCGTGCGCATCGCGGTTGCCAGACCTTCCAGTCCCCAGGAATCGACAAGAGCGACGTGTGCTTTGTGCTGGGCATACCCGGACCAGTAGCCGCCGATCAGGCGGTTCAAAAGGTCTGTGGTCGCGTTTTTGCTGTCATTCATTGTGATTCTCCTTGCAAAACCTGGTGACGCCGAGCCGCCCGGGACCCGGATACTTGCTACACCCAAGACAGTAGTGCACCACTCAGTTGTGCGCAATTTAGTTGCGTACCATTTGCGACCGTTTCTTCTCGCCCTACGAAAATGGGGTCGCCCGGCTGCCACTACGGGTCACGAACACTGGTCGCCCCATCACGTCGGCGACAGAAGTTCCGCGTTTGCGGCCGTCGCGGGAGAGCTCGCAGGGGTGCCACCCGGTCCCTGGAGGACTGCCACGAAGCCCCACTTGTGACTCAGTCTCAGTCACGGGTTGCGGGGGTCACGCCCTGGCAAGGGCGTTCCGCGCCGGACGAACGTAGAGAGCATGGACCCCCCGCGGGGGCGGCGCGACATCAAACGAAGAGACCTTGGAAATACGCTGGTGTTAGTGATCGGCGCCGTCGCCGACGCGTGAGTTGATGAGCGTGAGCGACCGTCCGCGGCATTCAGCGCGACAACGATTGCAAGCACTCCGTAGATCATCTCTCGCCCTAGAAGAAGGAATCTACAAGGTTGCTGCTCCACGGCCGACGAGCAGTTGGGTGGTGGCCAGGGCCCGATGAGAGTTTCGAACAACGCGGTACCGACACTGATGGCAAACTTCATGCCCGGTGCCGTTAGGGGCTGTACTTATCGAGGTCGGTCGGCCGGCATCTGCGCTAAATGGATTTAGCGCAGGACGAATCCCAACGCCGACCATCCACCGCCACCGAACACCCCAAAAAATGAAGACGGCCCACACCTCGCGTGAGCGAAGGTGCAGGCCGTATCGACTTGCGCCCGAGGGGATTCGAACCCCTAACCTCTTGATCTCGACTCGTACATCGTTACCTGTCCACTGCAGTCCACGGCTGTACTGCTGAGCAGCAAGAACTTGGTTGGAGTGTCCAAGGACCACCATGTCCGTCTCTGGAAATCCAGCTCAAAGTGATGGGTAAGTGATGGGTCAGCAAGTCGAAGCCGACCGGTCGAGAGGTGACGGCCACCGCTGAGGCCACAACACATTTCGCTCACAAACGTCGATCTCATAGAGAACGCTTCGGCGAGCCTGACGGTGTACTGCCGGCATGGCGCCGTCGCACCATTCCTGGTGCTCGATCGTCGTGGTCACCCACGCTAGCCGCGTCGCTGGTCAATGCCGTCTGGGTCGAGGTCCACCCACAGAGTAACTAGTCGTTTTGCACACGCACTGTGCGAACATACTGTTCGCACCAACACCCTGTCGATGTCCTGCCGTATGGGTCCTTCGTCTCTTGTCATGGTCTGGTCTCGGTCGGCACCTTTGGTGGATGGATCGCCCAAGCTGAACACTCGCAGTGCTCGCTAGTTGATTCGAGTAGTCTTCATATCGCGATGGGAGGGCCGATTGTGACTGATGACTTGCCGATCATCGACCTCCTTGATCCGCTGTTGCCGGTTGCCGACGAGTGGTCGTTGACCGGCCCGACTGTAGGGGTGTGCCGTGGGCCGCTGCCGACCTCCGGGCCGGCGGCACAGTGGCTCGATCGGGCGTCGTTCACCCTGACCGATCAGGTCGCCGATGACCCTCGTCTGGTGCAGGTCGCCTCGATCGACGAGACAGTCGCCCTGATCATCGAGCGGATCGCTGCACGTCCTGTCGCGGCGACCATCTGCGACGACGTTTTACGCGCAGGATCTTCGCAGGGCAACACCGCAGCTGGTTTGATCACCGAATCTCTGGCCTACTCGACCTTGCAGGCCGGGCCCGAGTTCGCACAGTGGCTCGCCACTCAGGGCCCGCGCCGTCGCCACGTTCAGGACGACTCAGTATTGTTGTCCCGCACTGATTCTGACGTCAGCATCATGTTCAACCGGCCGGATCGCCACAATGCGTTCAGCAACTCGCTGCGCGCCGGACTGATCGACGGACTGACGGTTGCGCTGCTCGATCGATCAGTCGAGTCCGTGATGTTGCGGGGCCGGGGCCGCTCGTTCTGCAGCGGCGGCGACCTGTCGGAATTCGGCATGTTCACCGATCCCGCCAACTCACACCTCGCTCGGACCCGGCACAGCCCCGCGCTGCTTCTCGACGCGCTGACCTCGAGACTCGGGGCCCGCTGTCGCGCCGAAGTTCACGGCGCCGTACTGGGCAGCGGCCTGGAGATGGCCGCCTACTGCGGGCACGTCAGCGCCCATCGCGGAACGCTTCTCGGTTTACCCGAACTGGACCTCGGGCTGGTCCCCGGGGCCGGAGGCACGGTCAGCATTCCGCGGCGGATCGGCCGCTGGCGCACCGCGTATCTGGTGATGAGCGGGCGTCGCATCGACGCCGCCACTGCGTTGGACTGGGGCCTCGTCGACGCGATCGTTGATTGACTCAATTGTCCTACGGCCAGATGATCCGGCCGCCAACAATTGTCGTCGCGACGATGTCGGCCGACAGCTCGGCAAGGACGTCTTCGGGTCCTGCAGACATCAGGCACAGGTCCGCCCGGGCTCCCTTCGCTAGCTTCCGGGGGCGTGCCGGGGAATGCGGATCACCGGTGAACAGGTTCAAAGCCGTTGTTGCATCGACTCTCTCATCTCCGGACAGCACCGCACCCGAAACTGTCACCCGGTCTCTTGCTGCCCGCATCGCTGCCCAGGGGTCGAACTCACCGAACGGTGCGTCGGTACTCCCGGCCACTGGCACCCCTGCTCGTCGCAGACTCGCCACCCGCCACAACATGTGCCGCTCCGGCGCTGGCACATCGACGAGGTATTGATCGCCCCGCTCGGCCACGAAGTTGGGTTGGGTCACCACGGTGACCCCGAGCTCCCTCAGATCCGACAACATCTCCTCGGGCACCATGGCTGCATGCTCGATTCGATCGCCGCATCGGACACCTGCTCCCCGGAGAGCGGCAACGGCGACAACAAGCTGCACAACGGTCACACAATGCATCGCGACCGAAGTGTTGTCCGCATGCACCTGTGCGATCCAGAGAGTCAATTCGTCGAGGTCCAACGAACTGTCATCGAGGATACGTTTGACCGGACCGATCTCGATATGTGAATAATGTTGTCCGCCAGGCCGGGACAGTACGACAACTCGCTGCCGCAACTGGCCTTCATCGATGGCGTGCTCGAGTGCGGCAAGATCGTGGGGACCGAGATCAGGTGTCGCCTCGGTGAACCCGGTGACGCCGAATGCAGCCAGCCGGGTACTGAGCGGCGCAAAGTCCATAGGTTCGCCGGCTGTGATCGACGCGAACTGTGCGTCTTGCCGAAAGAAGCGGCCGGTGGGGTGGTCCGGCTGGTTCAGTGCGACCAGGCCCAGGGTGTTCACCATCCACAAGGCGCCGCTGCGGTGTTGGATCCTCAACGGGGCGTGGTTGAACAACTCATCGAGTCGATTTCGGTCCAACTCGCCGGCGACACTGTCGTGATAGCCGACCGCACGGATCCAGCCGTCCGCGCGCGGTGCACTCTGATCGAGCACCGCTTTCAACTGTCTCGCTGTCTTGACATGCGGCGGACCGACTTTCACTGACTGAAATGCTGCGATCGTCGCGCGCAGGTGCAGATGGTGGTCGTGAAGTCCGGGAAGAAGCGTGCCTCCGCGTGCATCGAGGACTTCTTCATCACCCACCGCCGCAAGTTCGGTGCCAACCTCGGCCAACCGACCATCAGCAATACTCACCGCGATCGGCTCACCGGTGATTTGTCGCGCGTCTCTGATCAACATCCCGGACCGCGGCGTTTCTCAACGAGGTCGATGACCCATTTGTCGTCAACGCTCTCGAACACCGGTTCAGGAAACCGCGGAGCCCGTGGTGCCGCGATTTGGATCTCGCCGTCGCCCAAGGGGTCGACATCGTCCAACACCGGCACCTTCGCGTACTCGGCTGCCACTCCTGCCATCGCGACGTCGATCAGTTCACCACCACCACGACCGAGCGAGGCAACTACTGCATGTGCGGCTTCGAGCCCGGTCAGTGGATCGGCGATTGCGTCCCCACAGAACACCGGGCCCCGAGCACCTTGCCCGACCAACCCGCCGGCTACGGCGGCGTCATCACCGAACGCCACGCGGTTGCTCACATCAGTTGCACTCCCGTAACCGGTGATGCGTACCCAAGCACGCCCTGCCCGCGGGGCTCTCGTGTGTGCGGCAAGACCGGCCTGTTCCAGCGCTCGCGGGCGGGAGGCCTCGATCACCACGTCCGCCACATCGAGAAGACCAGCGAGCCCGGCGGCGCGGTGATCGATTTCCGACGAGTAGAACAGCTTGCGCCCGTTCATCCACGCAAAGAAGTCGGGATGGCCGGCCCTGGCCCCGTCAGGCCGGTGCGGACTCTCGACCTTGATCACTGTGGCCCCGAGAGACTGCAGGAGCTGCCCGCACAGTGGACCCGCCCACATCGCAGACAAGTCGACCACCACAAGCTCCGACATGTCACGCGGTCCGCGAGACGGCCACGGTTTGCTGACCTCGGTGGAACCTGACGTAACCGATCCCAGGACCGAGGCCGGAATCCCCAGCAGCTGAGCTCGTTCGACGATGTCGCCGGCATGCATGGCGGCCAGCGATCTCTCCAGCCTCAACCATGGGTCGCCGATCGGTTCGTCGCTTTCGAGGAGCGCATCCAGCGAGTCGGTGTCAACTCCCCGAGACAGCGTGATCGCCACCCACTCGTCGAGGCACCGCAGCAGGCGGGAACCCCCGCCGACAGCCTGCTGCCCGGCGCGCGAAGTACCCATCAGTGCCGCCCGACCCGTCAACAGTTCGTGGACATCCGCGTCGAATAAAGCAGCGACCTGATCGACCCGCGCGAGGATCGGCGCTCTCGAAAAGTCCGGCGTAAAGGAGTCACCAGTCAGGTGGGCCATGCCGCTCCTCGCCCAACGCCGTGCGGATGCCCGCACGTCACCTCTAGTTGCCACGTTCAAGGACTACCACTCTTGTGGTGCCGTCTGATACACAATGCCGGCCCACGGGTCGCGAAAGAGACGATGCAGGACGTAATTTCGCGGCCCGAAGGAATTCGGCAGCCGGACTTGAACTGCGTACCCGCTGCTCAGCAGTACGAGTGTGGACGGACCGATAGCAGGGGTCACCGAACGGATCTACCCTTTCCTGGTCTGCGACAATGCCTGCCATGAGCAGCGGCAGCACCTCCCCATGGTCACCCAGCGGTCTCCATCAACGCCTGGTTCGCCGCAACGCCGGACCCTTGACGGCCGCGCGAGCATCGGCCCGCCTGTCTGCGTACGTGTACGGCAACGTACTCACCCTGGCCGCGGTCGTCGCTGCCGGACAGCACACCATCGAGACCGGCGCCGCGGCTCTGTTCGTCGTCGGCACCACGGTGACGACGCTGCTGGCCCACGTGTTCGCGCAGTTCGTAGCCACCTCGAACATCCCAGAGGCTCATCCACATGTCAGCGAGTCCGAACGCGGGTCCTTCGCGCGCGCAGAGATCCGGGACGCCATCCCCATCGCGTCGTCAGGCGCGTTCCCTGCACTGATCTTGGCGCTCGCCTGGCTTGACGTTCTGCCCGCCTGGTGGGCCCAGCTGGGGGCGGGAGCGGTCGTCGTGGTGCGTATCGCGATGGTCCGCACGGCGACCGAACGTCTCCGCGGCTCCCCGCCCTCGTTCCGGGTGTTTCTCGGCGGGCTGACCACTGCTGCGGTCGCGGCGGTAATCGTGCTGTTGAAAGTTCTGATCGGTCACTGACTGACAGTTGTGGATTGCACTGACCGACACTCGCCGAATCATGTATCCCGGTGGACTTTTCCGGCACCATCGAGATGGTCGGCCATTCAGCCACAGCATCACATTTCGTCGACTTCTTCCGGGCCGGCTACAGCGCCTTCAGATGGCCCTGGCGTTTATGCACTGAGTGCCATTATAGTTATATGAAATACCTAATAGCGCCCAACGATGGCCTAGGTCGCCCGCAGCCCCTCATGCTCCTGGGGTGAGCGCTCGAACTGGGACTGCCCTTCGCGAGAGCCTCGATCGATCTCGAGACGCTCGACAATCGAAGAACCCCGGCAATGTCGCCGGTGAGCAAAGGAATCAACACCCCATGGTCAATCCCTGGTTCGAGAGTGTCGCCGAAGCCCAGCGGCGAGCGAAGAAGCGACTTCCCAAGTCGGTGTATTCGTCACTGATCGCCGGCAGCGAGAAGGGCATCACGGTCAACGACAACGTGGATGCGTTTGCCGAACTCGGGTTCGCGCCCCACGTCGTCGGCGCGCATGCCGAGCGGGAATTGTCGACAACCGTGATGGGTCAAGACATCTCATTTCCCGTGATGATCTCGCCGACCGGTGTGCAAGCTGTCGACAAGGAAGGCGAGGTCGCCGTCGCGCGCGCAGCCGCCGCCCGCGGTACCGCCATGGGTCTGTCGAGTTTCGCCTCCAAACCGATCGAAGAAGTCACCGCAGTCAACGACAAGATCTTCTTCCAGGCCTACTGGCTCAACTCTCGCGAGGACATCCTCAAGCGCGCCGAACGGGCCCGCGAGGCCGGCGCGAAAGGTCTCATCGTCACCACCGACTGGTCGTTCTCGATGGGACGTGACTGGGGAAGCCCCGAGATCCCGGAGAAGGTCGACCTCAAGGCCCTGCTGAAACTGGCTCCCGAGATCGCGATGCGACCGCGTTACGCCTGGGACTGGTTCAACAAGGGCAAGCCCATCATCCCCGACCTCACCGCCCCGAACGTGGTGGACAAGGCCCAGCAGGCACCGACCTTCTTCGGCGCATACGGGCAGTGGATGCAGACCGCGCCGCCGCGGTGGGAAGACCTGCAGTGGCTGCGCGAACAGTGGGGCGGGCCGTTCATGGTCAAGGGGATCACCCGCATCGATGACGCCAAACGCGCCGTGGACATCGGGGCCACCGCCATCTCGGTCTCCAACCACGGTGGCAACAACCTCGACGGCACCCCGGCGACCATCCGCATGCTCGGACCGATCGCCGACGCCGTCGGCAAGGACATCGAGGTGCTCCTCGACGGCGGGGTACGGCGCGGCAGCGACGTCGTCAAGGCCCTCGCCCTCGGTGCCGATGCGGTGATGATCGGCCGCGCCTATCTCTGGGGCCTGGCCGCCAACGGCCAGACCGGCGTCGAGAACGTCCTCGACATCATGCGCGGCGGAATCGACTCGGCCCTGATGGGACTGGGACGCCGCAGCATTCACGACCTCACCCGCGACGACATCATCATCCCCGAAGGCTTCGAGAAACGATTCGGCGAAACCACCTCATGAGCCATGTCAGCGTCCTCCATTTACGCAGCCGCAGAAAGGCATTCGAAAAATGACCAAACTCACAAACAAAGTCGCATTCATCACCGGCGTCGCACGCGGGCAGGGCCGTGCGCACGCGGTGCGTCTGGCACGCGAAGGTGCTGACATCGTCGGCGTCGACCTGGCAGGCCCTCTGCCTGGAGTGCCCTACGACTCACCAACACCTGCCGACCTTGCTGAGACCGCAGCCCTCATCGAGGCGCAGGGCCGTAAAGCCTTGTTACGGCAGGGTGACGTACGCGACCTCGACGGGCTGAAGTCGCTCGCCGATGACGCGGTGGCTCAATTCGGTGGCCTCGACGTAGTGGTGGCGAACGCCGGTATCTGCATTCCGGCGACATGGGACGAGGCCACACCCGAGATCTTCCGCGATCACATGGACATCAACGTGACGGGCGTTTGGAACACCATCATGGCCACGGCGCCTCACCTGGTGGAGCGCGGCGGAGGCTCGATCATCCTGATCAGTTCCTACGCTGGTAAAAAGATGCAGCCGTTTATGATTCACTACACCACCAGCAAACATGCCGTCACCGGCATGACCCGTGCATTCGCCGCCGAGCTCGGTGCCCACAACATCCGAGTCAACAGCGTGCATCCCGGATCCGTCAACACCCCCATGGGCTCGGGCGACATGCAAGCGCGAATCGCAGAGACGAACGAGGCCAACCCACGACTGGCCGGCATGGGCACACCCTTTCTCAACCAATACGCCGCTACGACCGACCAAATCGCCGACGCCGTAGCGTTCTTGGCATCGGAAGAGTCGAGCTTCATCACCGCCGAGCATCTCTCGGTCGACGGTGGGGCTCAGTACTTCTAGGCGTATCCGTGTTGCGTGATGAGGAGAACGCACGTACGGGGTTCCTCAACTCAATGGCGACGCCGCAGTAGCCGCATCACGCGACGTGTATTGACGTAAGCTATTGTGCAGCAACGCCATGACACAAGTATCAGTACAGGGCCGCGCGTTGTTCGGCGCAGATCTCGGCCAAGGCTTGGGGCGCGGCCCGACAGATATTGGGGAAGCCGAAATAGCCATGCGGCGACGCCACGTACTCGGTGAATCGCACCGGGACGTGGGCGTCGCGCAACTTCGCCGCGTAGTTGGCCCCGTCGTCGCGGAGGGGGTCGTTATCTGCGACCTGTATCAGGGCGGGCGGCAAGCCGACGTGACGGTCGGCTAGAAGTGGGGATAAGTAGGGATCCGTCCACGTTTCCTCGCGCGGCGCATACCAGTTGCGGAACGCGAACAAATCCGACTTGCCGAGGACCGGGGCATTGGCATTCAGGTCAGCTGAAGCGCTCTGCCACCGCAAGTCGGTTGCCGGGTAGAGCAGTGTTTGATGAACGATTGCAGGCCCGGAGCGGTCCCGCGACATCAGGCACACGGCGGCCGCGAGGTTGCCGCCCGCGCTGTCTCCCATGACTGCCAGCCGTGTCGGGTCGATTCCAAACTCGGCAGCTCGGTTCGCGATGTCCATCACGGCCGCATAACAATCCTCCGGACCGGCTGGCCACGGGTGTTGCGGAGCCAACCGGTAATCGACTGCCACGACGACCGCGTCGGTCGCCGCGGCGACCCTGCTGCACAACCATGTACCGGAGTCGAGGTTGCCCAATGCCCATCCGCCTCCATGAAAGTAGACGATGACCGGACGGGGACGGGTGGTTTGCTTTCCTCGAGGCCGGTAAACCCTCAACGATATCGAATGCGACGTCCGATCGACCGCGCCCGTTTCCATGGTGACCGTGGGGTCTGCCGCGCCGTACACCCAACGGGTCAATGCGTTGCGCGACATGGGCTTCTGGCGCTTGATGACGTCGTCGGGGGTCATCTTTTCAAGGGATATGAGGTTTACAACCAGTCCAAGCGCTCGGACGGCAAAAGGAGGAGGTGTCACGCCGTGGTCCTGTCGTCATGGGTGGAGCAGGTAGCTGATACCGCCGCAGCGCATTTCATGCGTGTTAGCTGGAGAGGGCTGCAGCCGCGTCGACCACCCGCGGCGAGCCCGGGCCCTCCGTCGAATACGTTGAGGCGAACTCCGAAGACGTGCAGAACGTGCCCTTGACCCCCGGGAGGGGAAACTGCGTCTTGTCGCAGGAGAAGGTCTCCCCCAGTCCGATCGGCAGCGGTACGTCTACCGCACCCCGCAGCGCCTGCGAGATCGTCGCCGGCGTGACATCACCGGCCTCGAGTCCACCGGCATTGACCCCACGGACGAAACCGAGCATGGCGCTATATCCACTAGGGGTCAGGCCCGCCGTCGAAGTGTCCGGAGCATACTGTTTCATGACCGCCTGGTAGAGCTTCGCTTCCTCGTTGTCACCGGTGGCGACGTAGTGCGAGAACACGACGGCGCCGTCGATAGCCGATTCGCCCACGGCGTTTTTGACCTCATCGGTGACACAGGTCGAAAGCAACATCTTCGGCACGCTCGCTCCCACAGTCGAGGCAGCACTCAAGATCGTCTGGCACAGCGTCGCCTCACCGAAGATGGCGAGGGCATCCGGGTCGGTCTGAAGTGCGGCAGCAACCTGCGAGGACGCATCCGGCGTACCGCTCGGCACGGTCACGAGGTTGAGCTTGACGCCCTGATCCTCGAACAGCTTCTTACCGAGACTGTTCACCGCCGAAACCACCTGGGGATTCTCAGTGCCGATGACGGTCACGGTCTTCCAGCCCTGCTCCGCGCTGTACACCGCCTGACCGGCCAGCGTCCCGAGCGCTCCGGGGGCGAAGAAGAACGCATTGTCGTCGGCAAGCTCAGTCGGCGCCGACGCCGACATCGAAATCCACGGAATGCCCGCGCCCTGAATCACCGGAACCGCCTGGTCCGCCGTAGCCGACAAACCTGAGACAACCGCGACGACGCCTTCTCGGACGAACTGGTTGGCACAGGCCGCAGACGATGCGCCATCTGCTTTGTCACCACAACGCACGACCTCGATCTTGCGACCGCCGAGACCGCCGAGATACTCGTTGGCATAGTCGACGACGGCCACAGACGCGTCACCGACCTCGGGCACACTCACCGACGACCCGCCCTCCACGCTGAACACGCCGACCTTTACCGGGCTGCCGGTCGCGGGGTTGGCTTCCCCCAGAACCGAAACGTCGACAGACGAAGACGAGCTGCCGGACGAACCGCCGTCGTCCCCGCAGGCCGCCGCGAGCACCGCGACCAGCCCGAGGGCGATGGCGCCACCGCTTCTCTTCCAGACACCAGTCACTGCAGCTCCCATGATTGAGGGTCATCAATTACCCAGAAGCCTAGGCTGATCCCGAACGTCTGTCGAGACCCAGATCACATTTTGAACCGGACATGATGCAACTAACGCCTACAGCGGATACGCTGGGGCAGGCCGTCTCCCCCCTGACGCTGCAGTTGAAGAGGGCAAAGATGCAAGTAGATTGATCTTGGTCACACAAGATGGGCCCGTTGCAACCGGTTTCCTTCCACTGTCCGAGCGGTAATCAAGCTGTCAACGATTTTGGATTCAGGGTCACAATTCCGCCGTGGGTCGAACAATAAAACAGTATTATCCTCTATCTCATTTAACGGATTAGAGATCCAATGCAATATGCTGCTCCCACCCGAGTAGGTGCAGCAGGGCAGGGAGACCATGATCGACGTCATAGACAAAGGTGCACCGGCGCAGCCAAGGCACACACCACTACTCTTCGTCCACAGTGGAAGCCACTCGGCACGGCGTTGCGACGAGCACTTTCTCGACTTCTTCGTCAACGAGAGCTATCGCGCGGTAGCCCCGAATCTTCGCGGCCACGATGGAAGATCACGGCTGGGCCGTGGTCACCGAGCGCATTCACCAATATTTGACGGCTCAGAACCTGTGACAGCCACGGTTCGCGGCTGTGTCACAGCGCCACCTATCAACCACTTCGACGACCCGGATTCGACACCCCGATGAGCAACTCAAAACCCTGGTGGCTTCGTGGCATTCAAGCCGTGGACAGCAAAGCCGGCCCGTTACTCGAAGGTGTCACTACGCACGAGGCGTTTGCGGTCGGGATGACGGTCGTCAGTCGCGGTCGCCGAGGCGTGGAGCGTCGAATAGAGCGCCTCTCGCGGCACATCTTGCACGGGCTCAATCTGCCCACGGCGACCGACCAGAACCGGTTGCTCATTCAGCTTGCCGCGGTCGAGCATCGGGTACGCAAACTGGGCAAAGAGCTCGATGATGCTCGCACGGATGACACCGAGGAGGTGCGCGATGGTCTCCCTCGTTCCGTCGAACGTGCTCGCCAAGATAACAACTGAGATGGAGCGTGCACAGATTCGTGCACGTAACGGGCTCAAGCACATCGGCGGCTTTGGCGGAGGTGAGACCGCCGTCAGTCCGCGGAGCCTTGTTTGGCAGCGGGATTCGGTGCGTCTCTATCGTTATGATTCGGAACAACGAACTCGCGCAACACCACTGGTGTTGATTCACAGCCTGATAACAAAGCCATACGTCCTCGATCTTCGCCCAGGCAGCAGTCTCGCCGCGGACTTGCTGAACCAGGGATTCGACGTGTACCTCCTTGACTGGGGGGTGCCGCAACCAGTAGATGCACACAACGGTTTGGCCCTCTACTGCGACGAGTACATTCCGCTGGCCTTGAAGGCAGCCCGGACGGAGTCGGGTACTGCTGATGTGAGCGTGCTGGGTTACTGCCTAGGCGCCCTGCTCGCGTTGATCTCCGCGGCCGGCAATGCTGATCTTCCGCTTCGAAGCCTCGTGTTGCTGGCGACTCCGATCGATCTCGGCAAAATGGGCCCGCTGTCGTCCCTGTTGGAGCAAGGTCGGCTCGAACCCGAGAATCTGTTGGACGAGACGGGCAACGTCCCGGCAGGTGCGGTCCGCGCAATCTTCCGACTCATTCAGCCGACCGCACCGCTGACGACGTACTCGGGCCTGTGGCAAAGCCTGGCCAGCGACGAATCCCTGGCCGCCCACAATGCGTTGATCGGATGGTCAAACGACCATATTCCCCTCCCTGGCAACATATTTGAAGAGGTCGTGAACATCTTCATCCGCCAGGGTCTACTCCTCACGGGTAGATTTCCAGTCGGTTTGCGCTCGGTCGACCTGGCGGACATCGACTGCCCAGTCCTGAGCGTCGTCGGTGAGAGGGACAATCTGGTCCCGCCCGAGGCCACCTCCCCCCTAGCCGATCTCTTGGTCAATGCCGACCTGGAACAGCTCATCCTGCCGGCAGGGCACGCCGGGCTGTTCGTAGGACGTCAAGCCCGCACCAAGTGTGTGCCGGCGATCATTTCCTGGCTGATCGCAAAGAACTGAACGAGAGGGACATTCGAATGGTTGTCGTATCTATCCCGCCCGTGGTCGCGGAAATGACCGCAGAGGATGGTCCTGCGGTGAACGTCTTCTTGGCGCGCGTACCGCGCGGAGAGTACCTGTTTCTCAAGGAGGACCTCGGAAATCCTGACGTCATCGACAGCTGGCGCAGCCGCCGCGGTTGCCTCGTGCTGGTCGCCCACGTCGGCCAGGAGGTTGCGGGCCTGCTGGCAGTGATACCGGGGCTGGGATGGTCGGCGCATGTAGGGGAGATCCGTCTCGTCGTCGCCCCGGAGTGGCGCGGAAAGGGTATCGGCGCCGCCCTCGCGCGCCGCGGCCTTGAATCAGCAGTCGACTCGGGTTTGGCGAAGCTGACAACGGAAGTTCTCGCCGATCAATCCGGGGTCATCAATCTGTTCAATGAGCTCGGGTTCGTCGGTGAAGCACTGCTCACCGATCAGGCACGTGACGAGAATGATCAACTCCACGACATCCTGATCCTCGCCCACCCAGTGATCGAGGCGTGGTCGTCGGCAACCATGCTGGGCGTCGGCGACGAGGGCACCACCCGATGATGGACGCTCGTACGTCGCTCATTCTGATGAAAGCCAACACCTCGGTGTGGGAGCGACCAGATCGTATTGGGCGGGCGATGCGCGCTGCGCTGGCCCACGGCAACGGGATGCTCGGCGCTGTGGCAGCTTCGGCGGCACGGTATCCGGACGTCACTGCGATCTCTTCACCCGGCCATCGAGTCACCTATCGTGACCTGTGGCAAGACACGAATGCCTTGGCACGCGGTCTTGCCCGCGCCGGAGTCGGTCCCAAGAGTCGGGTGGGAGTGTTGTGCCGCAACACGCCGGCCTTTGTCTACGCGCTCCTCGGTTCTGCCAAATTGGGCGCCGACATCGTCCTGCTGAACACCGCGATGGGGCCCGGACAACTGGCCGATGCGATCAATGATGAACAACTGACCACCGTGCTCCACGACGACGACTTCGGAGGTGTTCTCAGGGGAGTCGAAGGGCTCAAAACCATTGACGCCACCGAGATCATGCTGCTGAGCAGCATCCACCGCAGCGCCAATCTCTCCAGGCCCCGGCACGAAAGCAACTTGATCATCCTGACGTCCGGGACCACCGGGCGCCCCAAAGGCGCCACCCGGTCCTCGGGCGGTTCCGGCGTCGACGGGGTGGCGGCGTTGTTGGGCGCAATCCCACTGCGGCTGCGCGACACTGTCGTGGTGTCGGCACCTTTCTTCCACGCCTGGGGCCTGGCCAATCTGTTGATCGGCCTCGGCCTGTCCACCACCATCGTCACCGCGCCGGAATTCGATGCCGCACAGACGTTGTCGCTGGTGTCGCGTCGCCGGGCCCGTGCACTGGTGGTCGTCCCGGTGATGCTGCAACGCATCTGCGCTCTGCCCCCAGCACAGCTCGCCGCGGTCGACACCAGCTCGCTGGACATCATCGCCTCCAGCGGGTCTGCTTTGCCGGCTCGGCTGGCCACCGAAGTCCTCGACCGGTTCGGGCCCGTGCTCTACAACGTGTACGGCTCCACCGAGGTCGCGACTGCCACCGTCGCGGGCCCCGCAGATCTGAGAGGCGATCCCACCACCGCCGGACGGCCGGCCCCCGGCGTCCGCGTGTCCATCACGGACGACCAGGGCAAACCACTCGCGGCCGGCGCCATCGGTCGCATCTTCGTCGCCAACGCGGCCCGCTTCGACGGATACACCGGCGGCGGCGGGAAAGAAATCATCAACGGCCAGATGTCCACCGGGGACAAGGGCTATTTCGACGCTACTGGCAAGTTGTTCATCGTCGGCCGCGACGACGACATGATCGTCTCAGGCGGCGAGAACGTGTATCCCTCTGAAGTCGAGGACTTCCTCAGTCGCGACGAGCGGATCGCCGAAGTTGCTGTCGTCGGCATCGACGACGACCAATTCGGGCAGGCCCTCAAAGCGGTCATCGTCACCAGACCCGGCAGCGATATCGACGTGCGCGAACTGAAGAAGGACATCGCACAGCATTTGGCGAAGTTCAAGGTGCCGAGGGTATTCGAGTTCGTGGACGAGCTTCCGCGTAACGCAACCGGCAAAGTCTTGCGACGTCAACTAACTCACATCGACCCAGGAGTGACCTAATGAAACCGTTCACGCCGCAGCTGTCTGAGGCCGCCACTCAGCGCCTGGGCCAGTTGTTGATCCCGTTCTCCACCAGCCGGCCGCTGGCTTGGGCGACAGGGCTAGGGATCCGAAACGAAGCAATCGTTCGCAGTACGGTTGCCGCCCCTCTGAACTTGGGTACAAAACTCGTTGGCTACAAGACCCCTGCCGCGAGCCGTCGCCAGCGCGAGGTATCGGCAGCAGCACAGATGCGCGAGACCGAATTGGGAGGACCTGAAGGTCGCCGCAAGACGCGACGCCCTCTGGTCAACTGGCATGAGGGTGGCAGTGGACCAGCGCTACTTCTGCTCAACGGGTTCACCGCCAGCGGCCTGCTCTGGCCCGACGAGTGGGTGCGCACGCTCGAGCAGAACTATCGCGTCATCCGAATCGACAACCGAGGAACTGGGTGGTCACGCTCAGCGCGGGCACCCTTCACGCTCGGCGATCTCGCCGACGACGCACGAGATGTGTTGCGAGCGTGCGGAATCACCAAGGCGACCGTTCTGGGAATCTCGATGGGCGGCATGATCGCGCAGGAGTTCGCCATCCGTCATGGCGAGTTCGTCGACGAACTGATCCTGGTCGCGACCAGACCGCCAACGCCCGCCCAGATCGCGCCGGGCCTCGACGGGCTTCTCGTTCTGATGAGGCAACCGCCACCCGGTAGTGACGTGCGCGAGTTCCTCATCGACGCCTGGGGGCAGTCAGTTGGTGACGGGTTCGCCGACGCGCACCCCGAGGTGATCGCAGAAATCGCCGACCAGGCCATGCAACGGGTTTCGCCGCGAAGCGGAATCCTCAACCAGGCAAGGGCAATTGCCGCATGGAACGGTCCATCGCGCCTCAAACGCATCACAGCACACACAACCGTCATCCACGGAAACCGCGACAAACTGATGCCCGTCGGCAACGGGATGCGCCTCACGCGACTCATACCCGAAACCACATATATCGAACTACCCGGAGTCGGACACCTGGTGCCGCAAGAAGCCGGCGACGTCTTGCTAGAGGTGCTGGCACACGATTAGATCGACATCTGGGAGGGCTTGGGGCCCTTGCCCTTCTTCTGCAGGATCAGACCGACGCCGATCGCGGCCACACCGATCGTCAGCCAGATGAAGATCGTGAGCAGATCTCCTCCCACGGCGGCGTCCGGGAAGTAGACCACCCGTTTGAGTAGATCGATGCCTTGCGATGTCGGTAACAGCGGGTGCAGGAAGCCGTAGAAATCTGGAGACATGTCGGTGCTGATCGCCACCCCCGAGGCTGGTACCGCCAGTAGCAAGAACACCGCGATACTCACCATGACCATGGCATCGCCGATGATCATCGCGCCGCCTATGTGGACCAGCCCGCACGTCACCGCGATCAGGAAGAGCACCAGTGCAGCCAGGGGTTCGTGGCCGGACAATATCCCGAGCCACTGATAGCTCACCAATACCTGGGTGAGGGAGGCGATGGCGGAGACACCCACCACGGACCCCACTTTCCAGCGCAACGGCAGTCCGGCGCCGACCGTCATCGCAACGGCGGCAGCGAGGTATCCACCCAGAATCGCGCCGATTGCGATGTAGAGCACGCCGGTTGCGATCAGGTCGGATGTGGGTGGCGCCTCGACGTCATCAACGATGAGTTCCTGGCCGTTCGCTGCGGCGACCGACGAGAAGTACTGCTGCACAACACCGCTGGCCTGCAGTCCGCCTGCCGATGCGGTGTAGAGGGTAGCTGTCTGGGGGTCGTAGGCACCGCGAATCTCCAGCGATTCGATTCTGTCGATCGCCTGCGCCGGGTCCGTTGACCGCCCGAAGTCGAACTTGTCGGAGGTCACCTGTTCGAGCTGCCCGACGGTCTGTTCGACCACCGATGTACTGCCGATGACATCAACCTTCATGTCATGGGGGCTCGGCGAATGGAAAGCGCCGATGAACGACAGCGGTAAGACGGTCATCATGAACAGCGGCAGCAACAGTCCACCGGCGAGCTGCTTGCGGCGGGTCATCTGTTCGGTGGTCACGGTGTGGTTGTCGCCGAAATAGTGCCGGAACCACCGTTCGTGGCGTTCGCCGACAGCGGGTTCGTTCGAGTGCTTGAGTGCGGCGAGACCCAGCATCGCCAGCGCGATCAGACCCCACAGTCCTAGCGCCGATATGGTCGCGCCGAGGCTGGCGTCGGGGAAGTAGACGATTCGTTTGAGGCCTTCCATCAAGGCCGGCGTCGGCAGGATCCGGCTGAGGGTGCCGAAGAATCCCGGCACCATCTCCGGTGCCACCGCGGCACCTGATGCCGGGATACCCAGCATGATCAGCAGCACGATCGTCGGAATCATCTGTGCGGGACCGATCAACCGCATCCCGGCGAGGTGGAAGGTTCCGACGATGAACGCGCCGGCGAACAGCAGCAGCCACGCCTTGATGAAGCCACTTTGGAAGGCGCCGTACACCGAGTAGGCGATGAACATCGGGATTGTCGCCGACACCACGCTCATGGCGGCGAGGATCATCGCCTCGACCCGCAAGCTCAGGCCGGGCACTGCGAGCCGCAAGATCGTGGCCGTCAGGAAACCACCCAGGATCGCGGCGAGTGCAACGAACATCATGGTGTTGCCGAGCGCGTCGTCGTCGCCTGGCGGCTGCAGATTGATCACGGTGACCTTGGCGTCCTGCGCCTCTGCCACCTGCTCGAAGAAGCCCTCCGCTGCTTGCGTTGCCAGCGCATTCCCGCCCGACGCCACATACAACGTCCCGGTCGCCGGGTTCCACGCTGCTCGCGTCTCCAGAGCGAGTACCCGCTCGCGGGCGGCAGCGTCGTCAGCGACGGTATCGACTCGGAACTTGCCGTCGGCCTGCGTGTCGAGAGCGGCTGCGGTCTGCGAGATCGAGCTGGTGGTCCCGATCACGGTGACCTTCAAGTCATGCGGGGAAGGTGAATGCAGACCCCAGCTGTACAGCAGAGGCATCAGTAACATCATGAAAAGCGGGAAGACCAGTGCGCCGAGCAGCTTCTTCTTCTGCGCCTTCTTGCCGGCATCAGCCGGTTGCGGGCCCCCCGAATCCTGGGGGCGTTGAATTGTCGCCGTGTCACTCATGACTACCTCGATCACTCGGCAGATTTAATTTACATTTGTAAGATACTTATCGATCTTACAAATGTAAAGTATGCTGTCGATCCGGAGGCGAGGAGGCTCGGCATGACACAGGACGGCAGGGTCATCAAGACCCGGCAACGGTTGTGCAAGGCAGCGATCGAGTTGCTGCAGACCAAGGACTCGAAGGACGTCTCGATCAGCGAACTCGCGCGCGCCGCCGACGTCAGCCGCCCGACCGTCTACCAGCACTACCCCGATCTTCGAGATCTTTACTCCGACGCCCTATCCGCCCACCTCGAGTCGGTGATCTCACCGGAGCCTGCCGATCTCGACTCCGTGACACCACCGACCACGTTGCTGAACATCCTGTCCGAGTTCGCAGCTCATCGCGTCCTCTACCGTCGACTGGTCCGCGCCAGTGCCAGCGTCGACGGATACAGCAGCGGCTCACCACTGCAACCACTGATGAACGCGTTGCTGCCGAAGATCGCGCAACGGGTCGACAGCGCGGACCCGAAGATGGTGGACGACATTGCCCGCTATGTGGCCTACGGGTCTGTCGGGGTGCTTGCGTCGTGGCTCGCGGACGACAACGGTCCCGACGAAGACGTCGAAACCTTTGGGCGCCGGCTCTGGAGCCTCATCCGCACCTCACTCAACGCGGTCCACTAACCGGTCTTCCCGGGGACGTTGTGCACAGTGATGGGTGACTTCGGCAATGGCCGAGCGGTGTTTCCGGTGACTTTATTCATGATACCTGCGCTCACCGGTCTTCTCAGCACCCGATTCACACTGAACGCTTCGTCCGCCCCTCAACTGTGGGGTCCGGTGCGCGGGACTGACTCGAGCACGCTAACCCTTCGATCACCGAGGCCCAGGTGGACGATCGGCGGTTCGCGCAGGTCCACTCGGTGCCCGAAACGGTTGCGGGGGTAGACAATCGGGATCATCGGAGGATGATCGTAGTTCCGACTGATCTCACCTAAGTCGATGGGACACAATGTTTCTGACGCGTTCACTAGTCGTCGAGAAATACGGGAGTCAGCCGTTGTGGCCGTACAATCAGCGACTAGGGTTGGGAGACAGAACGATCCCCATATCGGCCGCACGACACCCAACGATGAATGGATGAAGATGAAAAGACAACGTGATGTGCGCTTGTACCGTTCCGTGCGGACAGACCACACGGGGGTGCAACTATTGCTGCGCGCCGCCGTCGGTGGAACCATGATCGCCCACGGAGTCAAACACGGGCGGAGCATCCAAGGAACGGCCGGCTGGTTCGAATCCATCGGCTTTCGGCAGCCGAAGCTGCAGGCAAAGGCGAGCGCAGCGGTCGAAGTCGGCGCCGGAGCGGCATTGGTTGCGGGTGCGGCGACCCCCGTTGCCGCGGCTGCAGTTGTCGGAACAATGGCCGTGGCCGCCCGCTCCGTTCACGCGCAGAACGGGTTCTTCATCACCTCTGAAGGCTGGGAGTACGTGGCCAACCTCGCCGTCGCAGCCATCGCGTTGGCCGGCATCGGCCCCGGGAGGTTGAGTGTCGATCGCGCACTCGGCCTCGACAGCGAACTGAGTGGGAAGAAGGCCGCCGCAGTGGCTGCCGGTCTCGGGATTGCCGCTGCGACTGCACAGTTGGCGATCTTTCATCGGCCGGCGGCCCGGTGAACCGCCCCCCGGACTAGTGCCGGGGGACATCGACGATCTCCATCTCGTAGCGGTGGCGTCAATGTAGTTGTTGCGGCATCTTTCTCAGGACATCGCAACAACTACATGCTCGAGCAGGCCCTGGGCACGCTGGGTAAGCCTGGACTCGACTGGTCTGCCGAGTCGGGGCTTACCCAGCGCACAAGGGATGGCCTCAGATCAGTGCGCCGCTGACGAACACGTGCCGTCCCACCGCAGTCTCATACGGCCTAGCTGGAGAGGGCTTCGGCTGCGTCGACCACCTGCGGCGAGCCCGAACCCTCAGCAGAATACGTCATCCCGAACTGCTTGGACGTGCAGAACGTGGCCTTGACGCCGTCGAGGGGGAACTGCGTCTTGTCGCAGGAGAAGGTTTCCCCCAGCCCGATCGGCAGCGGTACGTCAACTGCGCTCCGGAGCGCCTGAGAGATCGCCGCCGGCGTGACATCACCCTCCGGGATCCCACCGGCATTGACTCCACGGACGAAACCGAGCATGGCGCGATATCCACTAGGGGTCAGGCCTGCCTTCAAGGTGTCCGGAGCGTACTGCTTCATGACTGCCTGGTAGAGCTTTGCTTCGTCGTCGTCACCGGTGGCGACGTTGTGCTCGAACACGACCGTGCCTTCGATAGCCGACTCGCCCACGGCGCTTTTGACCTCATCGGTGACGCAGGCGGCAGTCGACATCTTCGGCACGTTCGCTCCCACATTCGAGGCCGCGCTCAAGATGGTCTGGCACAGCGTCGCATCGCCGATGATGTCAAAAGCATCCGGGCTGGTCTGTAGTGCGGCTGCAACCTGCGAGGACGCATCGGGCGTACCGTTGGGCACGGTCACGAGGTTGAGCTTGACGCCCTGCGCCTCGAACAGCTTCTTGCCAACACTGTTCACCGCCGAGACCACCTGCGGGTTCTCGGCACCGAGGACCGTCACGGTTTTCCAGCCCTGCTCCGCGCTGTACAGCGCTTGGGCGGCCAGCGTCCCGACGAAGCCGGAGGCGAAGAAGAACGCGTTGTCGTTGCCGAGTTCGGTGGCCGCCGATGCCCCGGTCGCCACCCACGGAATGCCTGCCCCCTGAATCACCGGAACCGCCTGGTCTGCCGTGGCCGTCTGTCCCGAAACGACCGCGACGACGCCCTCCCGGACGAAGGTATTGGCACAGGCCGCGGCCGAGGCACCGTCGGCCTTGTCTCCACAGCGCACCACCTCGATCTTGTGACCGCCGAGACCACCGAGATACTCGTTGGCGTAGTCGACGGCGGCCACAGACGCGTCACCGATCTCGGGCAAGCTCACCGTCGTCCCGCCCTCGACGTTGAGCAACCCGACCTTTATTGGGCTGCCGGTCGCCGGGTTTGCCTCGCCGAGAACCGACAAGTCGACAGACGACGAGCTGCCGGACGAACCGTCGTCTCCGCAGGCCGCCGCGAGAACCGCGACCAGACCGAGGGCGATGGCGCCACCCGTCTTCTTCCAGACATTCGTCACTGCAACTCCTCATAATTCAGGGTAATCAATTCGCCTTGAAGCCTAAGGTATGCAACGGTGCATGTCGAGACTCGCGTCACATCCGAGACCGAATATTGTGCAGCTCTCACCTTTCCGAACCTGCCGATACAGGCCATCTATCTTGAAAGTCGCAGTGTGAAAGCCTAATTCGGGTGCGTCGTGCCCCATACAGGGGTTAATCAGCGGAGCGTCAGTCGACTCGCGGCCGGGTCGACGCGTCTTTCAGGTCGCCTCCGGGTTCGTAATCAGTGGTCTAAATCTGCTCTCGGTTCGCTGGGCTTACCAACGACGGGCCAGGCCCTCCCCACCCGCGGTGCCGCGGGACGCCCTGAAGAAGGTGCTGTCGACCGGCCAGTGAACCGGTCAGGACGCCGGCGTCATGCGCCCTTCTCAACAGGGCACTGTGGACCGAACTCTGAGCCACCGGGTAGTCCTGGATCGGCCGAGTCTCAGGCCAGCGCAGACCGCCCGCCCGGGGTCTCCTCTGAGGTTGAACCTCTAGGTCAAGCCAGGCCGGACCTCAGCTTGTTGACGCCGCCTGCGGCGGGGCATCGATCAGCGGGCTCGGGAAGTCCCGTAGGTCTGGGTAGTAGTGCGCGAAGGTCGAGGGGTAGATGATGCCCGGCTGCGCCCCGCAGACGATCGGGATGGCCTGGATCAGTGACGCCGCAGTGAGGTTGTACGTCGGCCGGATACCGTCGGCCGTCAAGTGCTTGCCCTCGAGTACCGACGCAGTCAAGCCGATCCGGGCATCCACCGAGGTCGGCTGTGCTTCGATGCGAATCGTTGCGAGGTAAGGCATCCCATCGGTCTCGACCGGGGTATCTCTCTCGTCCAAGAAGAAGATCTCCTCGAGGGTGAAGAATGGTCTCCCGGCCACCTGCGCGACATATCGGGAGGAAATGCCCGAGACCGTATCCTTCGGAACCCTGAGGATCTCCGACGAGCCATCCGGCTTGCGAACGGAGATGTCGCGATCCTCCTTTGCCAGGATGTACCCCTTCTCATAGTCGATGCGCTCGACCTGCATGCCGAGGGTGTGACACGTCAAGGTGACCGTCTCATGGAAGCACCGGCTGCCCTGCGTGTGCTTGGTCTCCTGGTTCACGTCGTCGAGCGTTCGGCTGATCCCGATACCCTTCACCAGCATGTCGATACTCGACAGAGTGGAGATGTCGGCGATCTCCTGAACCTCGATCGAGTCGATGCTCGTACAGACACCAGTGAGACCGACGACCCAGCGCTCATTGAGCGTCCCGGGGTTGATCCCACTCGAATGCAGCGCCGTGCCGCCCGTGCGACAGGCAGCCTCGATCTTCTCCACGAAATCGGCACCATGAACCGGCACCCAGTGATAGGCGACCGCGGTGGCCACGTTGATCCCCGACTCGAGCATGCGGACCACGTCGCCGGTGACCTCGGAGTCGATGTCGACCGGGGCGGTGACCCGTGTGGCATGCAAGATGACATCCGGCTTGAGCGCAAGGATCGCTTCTTTGTCCGTAGTCATCCGCACACCTGCCGTGCCGTAGCCGAAGTACTCGCCGGCGTCCTGACCGTCCTTCTCGTCGCTGAAACACAGAACGCCGACGAGGTCGATCTCCGGCTTGTTGATGGCCTCGCGGATCAACGCTTTACCGAGACCACCAGGCCCCCACACCGCCACCCGAAATGGAGCACTACGGTCCGAACGTCGCGTCATAGAAATCGCCTTCCTGTTGATGTTCTCAATGGACTTGTGGCCTGGCGTTCGACGCAGGCCCGGGTGCTTGGGCGGAGTACAGCGAGCGACCTCGAAGCCCCATTCGGCCTTGAACGCACGCTGGGGAAGCCTCGAATCGAGTGGTCCCGAAACGTGGCTTCCCCAGCGCGAGCAGCATTACGTCAGATCAGCACGCTGCAAAACGGATTGCTCCGTTGCGCCTAAATCCCGCGCCCTAGCTGGCTAGCGCTTCAGCCGCGTCGAGCGGCTGAGGCGTGCCCTGTTTGCCGGAGGAAAACGTCGAGGCGAACTGCGTGGACGTGCAGAACGTGCCCTTGACCCCCTGGAGCGGGAACTGCGTCTTGTCGCAGGAGAAGGTCTCCCCCAGACCGATCGGCAGCGGTACATTGACTGCGCCCCGCAGCGCCTGCGAGATCGCCACCGGCGTGACATCACCGGTCCCGAGCCCACCTGCATTGACCCCACGGACGAAACCGAGCATGACGCTATATCCATTGGGGGTCAGGCCCGCCGTCGAGGTATCCGGAGCATACTGCTTCATGACCGCTTGGTAGAGCTTCGCTTCCTCGTTGTCACCGGTGGGCGCGTAGTTCGCGAACACGACGGCGCCGTCGATGGCCGACTCGCCCACGGCGTTCTTGACCTCATCGGTGACACAGGTCGAAAGCACCATCTTCGGCACGCTCGTTCCCACAGTCGAGGCGGCACTCAAGACCGTCTGGCACAGCGTCGACTCACCGATGATGGAGAGGGCATCCGGGTTGGTCTGTTGCGCGGCAGCAACCTGCGAGGACGCATCAGGCGTACCACTTGGCACGGTCACGAGGTTGAGCTTGACGCCCTCATCGTCGAACAACTTCTTGCCAATGCTGTTTACCGCCGAGACCACCTGCGGGTTCTCAGTGCCGATGAGCGTCACCGTCTTCCAACCCTGCTCCGCGCTGTAGACCGCCTGAGCGGCCAGTGACCCGACGAAGCCGGCAGAGAAGAAGAACGCGTTGTCGTCGGCAAGCTCGGCCGGCGCCGACGCCGACATCGACACCCACGGAATTCCAGCCCCCTGAATCACCGGAACCGCCTGATCCGCCGTAGCCGACAGACCTGAGACGACCGCGACAACGCCCTCACGGACGAACTGGTTGGCACAAGCCGCAGACGATGCACCGTCAGCCTTGTCACCACAACGCACCACCTCGATCTTGTGCCCGCCGAGACCGCCCAGATACTCGTTGGCGTAGTCGACGACGGCCACTGACGCGTCACCGACCTCGGGCAGACTCACCGCCGTTCCGCCCTCGACGCTGAACACTCCGACCTTCACCGGACTGCCGGTCGCGGGGTTGGCCTTCCCCAGAACCGAGACGTCAACAGACGACGGCGAGCTGTCGGACGGACCGCCGTCGTCCCCACAGGCCGCCGCGAGCACCGCGACCAGACCGAGGGCGATGGCGCCACCCGTCTTCTTCCAGACTTTCGTCACTGCAACTCCTCATAATTCAGGGTAGTCAATTCAGCTGAAGCCTAGATCACTCCGCACCAGATGTCGAGATATAGATCACACTCGGCTCGATGTCGTCGATCCGCTGACCCCTTGCGGACGACGTAAAAAGCCGGGCGGCCTCATGTCGGGAGTCCGCGAAAACACAGGTAAAGCCCCTTGGACGTGGCGGATCGTCCAGCAGGAGCGCCCCACGGCAATCAAATACTTTTCGAGGGCCCGCGTATCGAGACGATCAATCATCAACTGCTATTCGTGTACTCAATCCCCGCTGCAGACGTCTTTTGCAACCGTGGTGCGCGGCCCACTCAGAAGAGCAGCCCCTCTGCCCCGCCCGCATGTGAGCCAACGCTCGCACAGCCCAGACTCATGCGGTCAGGTCGACTACCAATTGCCCGTGGTGGCGGGCGGCGCAGCGCTGGTCGGACCACAAGTCGCGGTAGAAGGCTGCTGCTTGAGTGCGGAGTGCCGGTCCCGATTGCTCAGCTGGAACCGCCCTCTCGGGCATCGAGGGCCCGGAGTCGCAGACTGCCGCTTGACTCCGCCGCCCGTCTCCGGTTTGCCGAGCATCCGCAGGTTGCGAATCGCGTGCTGATCGCCCCAGATATAAGGACCCTCATTCATAGAATCCCTGTCCGAGGGTGTTGTGTAAACGGTTGTTGAGACTACCGTTTGGGACGGATGTCGGGGCCTAGCTGCGCAAAGGTCAGCCCGCGTCTGGGCGCCCATCTTCACTAGATTAGATCCAGTCGATCTGGCAGCCACGCCTGACTGTTCCTGCCCCGGAGTCCGATAACTTCTCGCCAGTGGCGATGAAAGTGACTGAAGCACAGAATATTACGCGTGTTTCGAACGGGCATCGAAGGCAGACCACCATCGACAGAGCGGCCGTTTCACAGACCTCCTGGAAAAGCGAACCAGCGGATGTTCCTCGACGTCCGACGTGATTAGACCTCGTAGGGTGTACATTTCCGAACGTTCTGGAGCAGCGGCTGAATCGACTACCGGCGCCGCTAAAACATGATACTCATCTATCTCGTGAGACTAATTTTCGACTTGGGCACCGAACGAGGTCGCCCACTTTTTAACTCCCACTTACCCAGAGAAGAGAATTCCTGATGAAGAACCAGACGCGGGCCGCTGTGCTGCGGGCTCCAGGCACTCCCTGGGAAATCACCCACGTCACCTACGCCGAGCCGAAGGCGCATGAGGTTCTCGTCCGTCTCCACGCCGCCGGCATGTGTCACTCCGACGACCACGCGCGAACCGGTGACGCGCCTCCGCGCTATCCCGTGGTCGGCGGTCACGAGGGCGCGGGGGTGGTGGAAGCCGTGGGACCAAACGTCGAGCGCGTCGCGGTCGGCGACCGTGTCACCGTCACCTTCATCCCCGCCTGCGGCGTGTGTCCCTCATGTGCCTCGGGCATGCAAAACCTCTGCGACCAAGGCCTATACGCAGGCACCGGCCAGATGTTGGACGGCACCTTCCGCCTGCAGCTGGGCGATGAGGAGCTTGGCGGGTTCTGTGCCCTGGGAACGTTCGCCGATCGTATGGTCGTCTCGGAGTACTCGGTGATCCCACTCCCGGACGAGATCTCGTTCGAGGCCGGTGCCCTGCTCGCCTGCGGGGTGCCCACCGGCTGGGGCAGCGCTGTGCGTGCAGCCAAGGTCCAGCCCGGTGACACCGTGGTCATCTTCGGCGCCGGGGGTGTCGGCTCCAACGCAGTCCAGGGCGCTGCGATGGCGGGCGCGGAGCGTGTTGTCGTGGTGGACCCCTCCCCGTTCAAACGGGAAAGCGCGACCGGCTTCGGTGCCACCCACACGTTCGAGAACGCGCAGGAGGCCGCAGCCTTCGTCAATGAGGTGACGTGGGGCCGCATGGCCGAGCACGCCATCATCACCGTGGGTGTTCTCAGCCCCCAGAATGTGACCGAGGCGATGGACATCGTGGGCAAGCGCGGCCAAGTGGTGATCACATCGGTCGGCAAGGTGACGGAGATGTTCCAACTCCCTGCCGTCTACATGACGAGTTACGAGAAGGTCGTCCGCGGCGCGCTATTCGGCTCCTGCCAGC
The DNA here is from genome assembly GCF_054063855.1 of Williamsia sp. R60. Classification (NCBI taxonomy): domain Bacteria; kingdom Bacillati; phylum Actinomycetota; class Actinomycetes; order Mycobacteriales; family Nocardiaceae; genus Williamsia; species Williamsia sp. R60. The sequence continues at coordinate 1,033,370 of NZ_JBSSGR010000003.1, read as the reverse complement.
CCCTCACCGACGTCCGACTCCTCATGAACTTGTATCTGGCCGGCAAGTTGAAGCTCGACGAGCTAATCACGAACCGTTACACGCTGGACCAGATCAACGAGGGCTACGACGACATGCTCGCCGGCAAAAACATCCGGGGCATCATCACTTTTCCGGAGGACTGAGGCGGGCCGCCTGACGTCCCTATTGGCGTCCACTCAATCCGAATGCTAGGTAACACCCACTGTTGGATATGGAACGAGTAATGACCATTTCGCACGATCTCTACAACCGCCCGAACGTCTTCGTCGGTGGCTCCTGGACCCGCTCGATTGACGGCAGCGACCACAAGGCGATCAACCCTGCCAACGGTGACGTGCTCGGTACCGTCACGCTCGCCGGAATCGGTGACGTGGACGCTGCTGTGGCAGTCGCGCGTCGCAGTTTCGATGCCGGCGTGTGGGCCGGCCGCACCGGCGCGGAGCGGGCCGCCGTTCTGCGCGCGGCTGCAGATGCAATAGAGCAGCTCGGCGACGCCGCGGTCGACCTGGCCACCCGCCAGCTGGGCTGTCCGCGCTGGTTCGCGGCGATGGCCCTGATCCCTAGCTCTATGGCGCAGCTGCGCTACTACGCCGGCTTGGTGGCGGACGAGGACACCGATGAAGTGCGCACGGACGGCACCTATCGCAGCATTGTGGCGCGCGAACCGGTCGGCGTAGTCGCCGCGATCACCCCGTGGAACGGCCCGCTGGCTGGAGAGACGTTGAAAATCGCGCCGGCGCTCGCGGCTGGGTGCTCGGTCGTACTCAAGCCGCCGGCGGAGACTGCGCTGACCGCCTACCTGCTCGCGGACGCGCTGTCGGCGGCGGGTCTGCCCGACGGCGTGCTCAGCATCCTGCCGGCCGACCGGGAGGTGGGGGAGCACCTCGTTCGCCACCGCGACGTCGACAAGGTCAGCTTCACCGGGAGCACTGCGGCCGGCCGCCGGATCATGGGCCTCTGCGCCGAGCGCATTGGTCGCGTGACCCTTGAGCTGGGCGGCAAGTCCGCGGCCATCGTCCTCGACGACGCCGACCCGGACCATTTCGTCCGCTCGATCCTGCCGATGGCCATGCTGATCAACGGTCAGGCGTGTATCGCCCAGACGCGGGTACTCGTCCCACGGAGCCGCAAGGGGGACATCGAGGACGCGCTATCAGCCGCGCTCGCCGCACTCCCGGTGGGGGACCCGTTTGATCCGCAGACCCAGATCGGTCCACTGGTTAGCCAGCGTCAGCGCGACCGGGTCGAAGGCTACCTCCGCCTGGCCGCCGAAGAGGGGGCGCGGGTGATCGGTGGCGGTCGCCCCGATTCGGACGGCTTCTTCGTCGAACCGGCGCTCCTGACCGACGTCACGAACTCGATGCGGGTGGCCCAAGAGGAAATCTTCGGCCCAGTGGTCGCATTGATCCCCTACGACGACGTCGACCAGGCCGTGGTGCTCGCCAACGACTCAATCTATGGGCTGTCCGGCTCCGTGTGGTCAGGTGACGCCGACCGTGCAATCGCGGTCGCACGACGGATCCGCACCGGGGCGGTGAGCATCAACGGGGCGCCGCAGGCCTTCAATGCGCCGTTCGGCGGCTACAAGCAGTCGGGCCTCGGCCGGGAGATGGGACCAGAGGGGCTCGCGAGCTACCGCGAGCTCAAGTCGATCGCAATCGGGCCGGCCTCATGAGTTGCCGATAAACGGCAGGGTCCGCATCTTCCTCGAGGCAGGGCATGGTTCGATCGTCGTCGTCGTCGAGTTCACTGCAAGGGCACGGCAGCCGCCGACGTGCTTTACGTGAACGAGGGGGCCAGATGGTGCAGTAGATCAAACGACCAACACGTGTCCGGCACCTTCAACGCCTCGGTCGACCGGGGAGAGTTGGGATCGGCCATCATCGACGGCTCCATCGATCCGGTTCGGGGCCTCAGAGCCAGCTCGAGTGTTGCTGGGTCTGCCCATTCGACGTCAGCGCAGCAGTTCTCGCCTCGATCCACATGGCGGCGCCGACGACTACTGGGCGCTCCCCAGCGAACCTTAGCTGCCGCCGAATTGGCCACTATGAAGCCGACTTCCGCAACTCGCGGCAGTCACAGATGTCGAGCGGTCAACCACTGATGGATTCGTTCGGCAACTGAGGCCCAGCCAGGCTCCAGCATCATGTTGTGGCCCATGTCGGGGAAGTACTCGGGTTCGGTGTGATAGGCCGTCGCCGTGTCCTGTGCGAGCTGCTTGCCCCAATAGACCTCTTCTCCTTCGAGTATCAACATCGGCGTCGTCACGACGTTGGGTCGAACGAGATCCCGGTAGATCATGTCCTGACACACTGCGCGATAGCTTTCTGGACCGATGCGTGAGAAGCACTTTTGCACGATTTCCTCTGGGGTATCCGGGCGGAACAGCATCTTCCGCACGGAAGCGGGAGTGCCGAAGCTTCGTGCCGGATTGCGAGTCATCGCTATTTTCAGGCTGATCCACGGCTGCCTGAAGGCGGTGCGGAGGCCTGCGCGGACGAACGTACGGGGCGGGGCCGTCGACACCAATACTGCTGCAGGCGTGCTCCGCGTCTCGAGATACTTCTGGACGATGAAACCGCCCATCGAGTGACCGATCAAGATGGGTTCGGTCGGTAGCCCCTGGGCGACCGACCGTACGTCCTGGACGTAATCCGCTATGGAACAGCTGTTGAGCGGCTTGCTCGTGGGGCTTTCGCCGTGGCCGCGAAGATCCACGGCCACTGCGCGATAGCCCACGTTCACGAAGTAGTCGAGAAAATGCTCTTCCCAGCACCATGCCGAGTGGCTTCCACCGTGAACGAAGAGCAGTGGTGTGTCTTTTCGATGGGCCGCTGCGCCCTTGTCAATGACGTGGATCATGGTGCCCCCGGTCCCGATGCGCTTACTCCGGCTGGAGCACGTCGCACGCGAGGCTCTTGTCTCGATGAGATAGCGGATATTACTTCGACTCTGCGGCTGGGCTACCCCTCCCGACGAGTTTGTCGGGCCGGGCTAGGTGCCCGACAACATCAGGGGGCGTGTGGGAGGCCGGTGCCTTGAGCCCCGGCCTCCCCAGACCACATCAGGTCAGACCTCACTCGCCAGCTCGCAGACCGGCGACCCCCTCAGGATGCGGCGTCTACGGTCTCACCCAAATAGGCCCGCTCGAGAACCGAGGGGTCGGCGATGAGCTCGGCCGCTGGACGAGAGAGCACGGCTGCCCCGTGCGCCAGGACAACGGCGTTGTCGGCAACCCCCAACGCCAGGCGCACGTGTTGCTCGACAAGGACCACCGCCGCGTCGGTCTCGGTAGCCACTCGCCGCACGATCGGCAGGAGTTCCTCCACGATCACCGGCGCGAGACCCATGGACAGTTCGTCGATCAGTAGGACACGCGGGCCGAGCATGAGTGCCCGGCCGACTGCCAGCATCTGCTGCTCCCCACCGGAGAGCTTGCCTGCCTCGACCTTGTAGCGCTTCGCCAAGGAGGGAAAGAAGTCGAGAACCTGTTCGATGGTCGTCCCGCCGCGGCGACGGCAGAGAGCCAAATTGTCCCGGGTCGTGAGGCCGGTGAACAGCGCTCGGTCGTCGGGGACCAGCACGACTCCCTTGCGGGCAGCAGTTCGGGCGCTGCCCTTACGCAGTGTCTCCCCGTTCATCAGCACCTCACCCCCGAGGGAGGGCTGCAGCCCGGCAACGGTCACCAGGACCGTCGTCTTGCCCGCACCGTTCGGTCCCAGTATCGCCGTGACCTTGCCCGCCTCGAGGACGAGATCGAGACCACGGACAACGGGACTGCCCTTGATGTAGCCGGCGTCCAGGCCCCGGCATTCCAGCAGCGCGCCACTCATTTCGTCACCGCCGCTGAGTAGGAGGGGGCTGCGACGGTGGCATCCGACGATTCCCCTTCGTCCGAGGTTCCGAGGTAGGCCTGCTTGACCTTGGGGTCGGTCCGGATCGCGGACGGCGGACCGTCTGCGATCACCGCCCCCAAGTCGAGAACAACAACGCGATCACACACTTCCAACACCAGCCCCATGTCGTGGTCGATGAGCAGAATCGTCACTCCGTAGTCACGCACCCCGCGCAGCCGCTGCCCCAGCCATGCGCTCTCCGTGCTGTCCAAGCCGCTCGCCGGCTCGTCCAGCAGAACCATCCGTGGCCGGCCGGCCAGCGCCCGCGCGACGGACACCAGTTGCTTGTGCCCCTGGGAAAGCTCGCGCACAGGCCGGTCTCGGACATCATCGAGCTTGAGCACCCGGAACAGCCCGGTCATGTAGTCCTCGTCCTCTGACCACTCGGTGTGCGGACCGCCATGGCGAGCGGCCTCCTGACCGACCGCGACGTTCTCCTCGACGCTGAGGTCCTCATACAGCTCGATCCCCTGGAACGTGCGCCCCATGCCGGACCACATCCGTCGGTGCGGTGGGAGTTCGCTGATGTTCTTACCCAGCAGTTCGACGCGTCCGGTCGCCGGAGCGAACCCGCTGAGGGCATCGACGAGAGTCGTCTTGCCGGCGCCGTTGGGACCGATGAGCCCGACGATCTCGCCCTCGCGTACATCGAACGAGGCATCGTTCACCGCCACCACACCGCCGTAGCGCACCCCGACGGAGTCGATTCGAAGGACCACGTCGCCGATCGCAGGTGTGCCCGGCCCGGGACCCACATCGGTAGCCGTGCCCGCTGCCTCATCTTCGAGGAAGCTGTCGTCGTACGCCTCGGGCACCCGACGGCGTGAGTGTGTGTACCGGTCATGGATCCGGTCCACCATGCGGTGCCAGGGCCCGACAACACCCTCGGGTTCGATGATCACAGTGAGGATCAGACCGATTCCTGCGACGATCTCGTACCAATGGCCAAGTGAGAATGAGTTGTTGAGCAGGGTGTAGAGGATGCCACCCGGGGCGATGACGCCAACAACGATGCCACCGGCCAGCGAGGTCACGCCCGCGATATAGACGGTCGCGAACATGCTCAGGCCCACGATTGCCGAGAACGTGTCCGCCGTGGCAGTCGTTTGGGCGTACCCGAGAAGGGCTCCACCGAGACCCGCGATGAAGGCGCCGATGGCGAAGGCGATGATCTTAGTTCGAGAGACCGCGATACCGGCCGCGGCTGCAGACCGCTCATTGGCCCGTACCGCCAGCATGGCTGCCCCGAGCCGGCTCCGCCGCAGCAAAGCGACAGCAAGACCGGCAATCACCAGCAGAATCAGACACATGAAACCGAAGGTCAGCCGTGGATAGCTATCTCCGCTGCCGATCCCGAGGTCCACGCCGAAGAGCTCGGGTGAGCTGATGGGGGACCCGGAGAGCCCACCGTTCCAGTCCGTGTTGCGGAACCACAACGCTTCCACCGCGACAGCAAGCGCAAGGGTCACGATAGCGACGGGGAGGCCTCGGATGCGCAGTGCCGGAAGGCCGACGAGCACCCCGATGACGGTGGCAACCAACGCCGCGAGGAGAGGGGCCAAGGGGAAGGGAACTCCCCACGCCTCGGCGAACCTGTTGAGCGAGAAGGCGGCGACCCCGGCCAGGGACAGCTGGGCGAGGCTGATCTGACCTGCATACCCCGTGACGACCACCCACGACAAGCCGATGAACGCGTACACCAGGGTGAAGATCACGCCGGATCGCGTCCCGCCGCTGGTGACCAGCAGCGCCACCACCCCGATCGCAACGCCGACTACTACCGGGATGACCAGGTTGCGCGGGCGAGGGGCTCGGCCCAGTGAGCGCTGCACGATCGCACCGCGCGTAGGCAGCGGCCGCCCCCGAAGAACGAGGAAGACCAGGATGACAATCAGAGGGACCAGCTGTGCCGTGCCACTGGACGGCAGCCACGACCAATCGGTCTGCAGGTATGTCAGCTCGGACTGCACCATGCCGATCGCGAACGCTGCGGCGATGGCCGGTCCGATTGCGGTCAGGTTGCCCACCAGGGCCGCAGCCAGCGCCGGAACGATGAACAACGTGTAGGCGCCAGGCACCACCGGCACGATCGGCGCGATCAGGACTCCCGCCAGCCCGGCGACCGCCGCACTGATGGCCCAGTTTGCGAGCGCGATCCGCTGCGGAGACAACCCTGACACCAGCGCGCCCTTTTCCGACTCGGCCGCCGCCCGGGTTGCGAGTCCGAACCGGGTGAACCGGAACCACAGCGTGAGGGCGATCCCGACGGCCACGATGATCGCAGCGAACCACACCCGGTCCATCGGGATGCGGATGTCCATGAACTCGACGACGTCCCGCGGCAGGATCGGTGTCACCGACTGAGACTGGGTGCCCACCTGGGTCGCGATCGAGGCCTGGATGATCAGCAGGACGCCGATGGACGCAACGGCCGGGGCGATCGGCGGAGCATTGCGTAGAGGCCGGAACACGGCCACGTACAGGAGCATCCCGAACAACGCCGAGATGGCCATTGCGATCAGGATCGAAGGGATCACCCCCGGATCGCCGCCGATGCTGACCGACTCCTGCAAGCCCGGGATAGGGATGAGTAATTCTCCCCGACGCAGGAACGCGTACACGTACGCAGCGAGGAGGGCTTGCGCACCGGTGGCGAAGTTCACCACGCCGGAACTGCGGTAGGTCATCACGAGGGCCAGGGCCAGGGCGGCGAATACTGCACCGCTGCCCAGCCCCAGCAGAAGGAATCCGATGTGCGTCACCGTGGCGTACCTCATTTTCAGGTTCAGGAATGGGGGCCGTCCCGGTTGTTGCCCGGATCGGATCGTCCAAAAGGGCCCGACGGAGCATCGCGGGGATCACTCGTCATCGGAGATGTGAACTTCGTCATATAATAGAGGAGACTCAATTAAGAGTCAATGTCCGATTCAAGCTGACACGGTGAGGGGAGACGCCTTCAGCGGTTACGTCCGAACGCATGCGGACACGATGTCATCGGCGCCATGCGCCGACCATCCGCATTTTCGACATTGACGCATTGGGCTGCGCGCTGCGGGGAAATGAATGACCCTCAGCCGTTCGGCAGGGCGAGAACCAGCGCAATGGTCAACCGGTGACCGCGTGGTTGCAGTTGTTCCACCGGGCCCTGAGTTGGTGACAGGGACGTCGAACAGGGTGGGGAAAGTCGACAAAATACTCGTGCGCGACGCACCGAATAGCACTGGATTGCAATGCAGTTGACGTTATTGCGGGAGCCTCACCACATGGTCATCCGCGACCCGGGAGGTACCGGCGACCGCCGGTGCAGTCTCAGGACCGGGCAAGTGCAAGAGCGTCGTCGTAGCTGCCCTTCGCTGCCAGCAGGTTGCGCATGCGCATCACCCAGCGAGGCGCGCTCGCCCCGACCACTCCGGTGAACCGCCCGTCGCGCCCGTAGACGGCCAGGAGCCGATCACCGCTCGGCCCCACCGACATCAGCTCGACGTCGTCGTCCGGCTCTGGGCTGCCGAGCATCTGCAGCTTTCGATCGTATTGGTCGCTCCAAAAATAAGGCACCTCATTCAGAGGAGCGCTCTGACCGAGGATGTCGCGGGCCACAGTCGTTCCCTGATCGGCGGCGCTCGTCCAGTGCTCGACCCGCACGCTTTCGCCGGAGTGCGGATCCCGCCACCGGGCGACGTCCCCGGCGCTCCACACTCCCGGGTGCGAGGTGCGGCCTCGAGCATCTGTCAAGACACCGTCGTCGACGGCTATGCCGGAGCCCGTGAGCCACCCCGTGTCAGGAACGACACCGAGACCGACCAGTACCACCGTGGCATCCACGACGGAACCGTCCGAGAGAAGCAGCTCGCGGCGGCCGTCGCGGGACGACCTGACCTCCACGACCGCGGTGCCGCAGCGCAGCTCGACGCCGGCCCGCTCGTGCAGGGCGGCGACCTCGGCCCCCACGCGCGTCCCCAGTACCCGAGCCAGCGGTGTGGGGAGCGTTTCCACCAGCGTGACCGCCGCGCCCATGCTCCGAGCACTGGCAGCAGCCTCGCAGCCGATGAACCCGCCGCCAACCACCGTTAGCCGACCGTGCTCCGCGATGTCGCGCCTCAGCGCCAGCGCGTCATCGAGAGACCGGACGACGTGCACCTTTGGCCCGGTCAGGCCGGGAAGGGTGCGTGCGGTCGCGCCATTGGCAATCACGAGGGCCTCGTAAGTCAGCTCCTCCCCGTCATCGAGGAGGACCGACCGGTCGCCCAGGTGGAGGGCGACCGCCCGACGCGCGAGCTTGATGTCGACGTCGAGCGACGACCACTCCTCGCGCAGCGGTGAGTCATCCCGCTCTCCGCGCAGCACGGCCTTCGTCAGCGGAGGCCGATCGTAGGGAAGATGCTGCTCAGCGGCGACGATGCTGACCGCCCCGTCTCCGCCGAGCCGTCGATACTCCTCGACGATCCGGGTCGCCGCGAGTCCTCCTCCGACGACAACCAGACGCCCGCCGCCGCCAGGGATCATTGCGCCTTCGGGCCCGGCCGCCGTGCCGGGCGTTGTCCCACTGCTCATGACCACTTCTTTCTCGATGCACGCAGCCGGTCCCCGAGCACGCTCCAGCGACGGTCGCCCGATCGGCGCCGCTCGGCGAAAAGAGGTGCCGAGCGCGGGTCAGCTGACGGTGATGGCCCGCTCAGGGCAAACCTCTGCGCCCTTACGTGCCGAGACCTCGAGTTCAGCGGGGACCTCACCGTCAAAGGGCAGGACATATCCGCCGTCATCGAGTTCGTAGACGTCAGGTGCGATGGCGTTGCAACGGGCATGGCCCGCGCACTGGCTGGTGTTGATGGTGACCTTCACATGTCCTCCTGGTTGTCGAACGGCGCCGATGCCGGCGCACGACTTGGTTGGCCGGTAGTCAGCGCACCGTGAACCCGGCGTCTAGTGGGAGCTGTACACCGGTGATGTACTTGGCCTCGTCGGAGACCAACCACGCGACGGCGTTGGCGATGTCCTCGGCTTCGAGGATCCCGATGGGCAGCAGGTTCTGCATGCCCGAGATGTCGTTGTTGCCGCCGGCCGCGGCCTGCGCCATGAGCCGGTCCATCGGCTCGTTCTGGGTCATTCCCGAGACCACACCGGTGGGGTGGATGGTGTTAACCCGGATCCACTCCGGTCCCAGGTCGTTGGCCAGGGCCTGCATGTACCCGACCAAACCGCGCTTGGCCGCGCTGTAGGCCTGATAACTGGCCCGCGGGCTACTGGTGCCCTTGAGTCCCGCGGTGGAGCTGGTGATGACGATCGAGCCGCCCCTCCCACCCTCCTTGAGTGCTGGAAGTGCCGCGCGAATGGTGTGGAAGGCTCCGGTCAAGTTGGTGTCGATGACCTCCTTCCACTCCGCGAGGAAGTCCTCTTCCTCGCCCAGGCGGATGATGCCGGCGTTGGCAATGATGATGTCCACGCGGCCGAATTCGGCGATGCCCTCGTCGAAGGCCGCCTTGAGCTGGTCGTAGTCGCGGACGTCAGCTTTGCGGGCGACGATCCGGCGGTCCAGCTTCTCGACCAGCTCGACGGTCTCGGCCAGATCGGCCTCCGAAGCATTGGGGTAGGTCATGTGTGGGTAGTTCTCACAGATGTCGACACCGATGATGTCAACACCTTCACGTGCCAACCGAACGGCGTGGGCACGGCCCTGGCCGCGCGCAACACCGGTGATGAACGCGACGCGGCCCTCAAGCGATCCGGCCATGGTGGAACTCCTTCGTTCGTGGGTTTGGGTCGTTCGTTGGTTTCGGGGCTAACGCCCCGCGGCGGTGAGGTCGTCGAAACCCCTGGGACTGAGCGGGGTGCCGCGCGGATTCCACGGACGCGTAGAGCCGCACGCGCCTCGACGGCAGTTCAGAAATCGATTAATGAGTATTCTAATTACGTTACTCACGCCGACCCGTCCTGTCCATCAAAAGACCAGAACGGCTCATTCGGGATCGACCGGGCGATCAAGCTGCGCCTCCTGTCCGCGCTTGTGACCCGCGCCACGTCGGGTGTACATTTAGTTCACTCATTAAGACGACAGGAGCGATTGTGACATCTGCGTTTACGGTCCCGGAACACGTTCCGGAGAACCTGGTCCGGGACTTCGACCATATTGCTGACCCTGAGTTCTTGGCCGACCCATTCGAATCCCTGCTGAGGCTCCGCGGGGACGATCGTGCTTTCTTCAGCCCTCGTTGGGAAGGCTTTTGGGTCCTCACGCGGGCAACAGACATTCGTGAGACGTTCCAGCGGCCCGACCTCTTCTCGAACAATCCGGGTGGGCTTCCAGCGAAGCCGACAGAGTATCCGCTCATCCCGGAGGAGCTCGATCCGCCAGAGCACACCAAGTACCGGCGGGCCATCGCCGGCATGTTCTCGCCGAAGGAGGTCGCCGAGATGGAGGACGACATCCGAGGCATCGCCCGCGAGCTGCTGGAGACCGCGAAGTCGTTGGGCTCGGGTGACTTCTGTCAGCTGTACGCCGTGCCGTTACCGACTCAATTCTTCGTCAACAGACTGGGTCTGCCGGTCGAGGAAACAAAGCAGTTCGTGTCGTGGAACAACGACATGATGCGCCACACGGATGATCCGGTCTCCGATCGGGCAGCTGCGATCAATGCGTATCAACAGGTACACGCGCGCATAACGGCTCTGGTGGCGGACCGCAAGGCTCAACCCCGCGAGGATTGGGTCAGCCGACTCTTCGAGACGCGTGTCGACGGCGAGCCGATGGGCGAGTCCGACGTGATATCTGTGACGATGTTGCTCTTCATGGCTGGGCTGGAGACCGTTGCCACGGCGATGACGTGGTCCTTCAACTTCCTCGCGCGCCATGACGAGTACCGGCAGCAGTTGGTCGAGGACCTCTCCTATTCGGCGGCAGCCGCGGAAGAACTGCTGCGGTACTTCTCCTTCACCAACAACGCGCGGACCGTCATCGAGGACATGGAATTCGCCGGCGTCCACATGCGGAAGGGCGATCGAGTACTGCTGTGCAATTCCCTCGTATCCCGTGATCCGGAGGAGAACGAGAGGCCTGACGAGGTGGACTTCGACCGGACCGTGTCCCGGAACGCGATCTTCGGTATGGGGCCGCACCGTTGCCTCGGATCCCACCTCGCCCGCCTGGAATTGAAGATCGCCTTCGAGGAGTGGCACGAGGCCATTCCTGACTATCACGTCACCCCAGGCACGGAACTCAGCATGCACGGCGCCGGCCTGATGAGCATCGACAAGCTCCCGCTCAGCTGGACCTAGGCCAGGAGAGCGTGAGCAGGTCCGGCGGCCGACTCGGACCGCCCCGAGAACTTTCGTGTGAAACAGGGAGACAGTCGATGGCGATGCGGCGAGTAATTGTGTGGGGAACCGGGTATCTGGGGCGCGACGGTTTGAGGATGGTCATAGATCATCCCGATCTCGAGTTGGTCGGCGTCCATGCCTGGTCGAGGGAGAAGGTCGGAATGGATGCCGGAGACCTCGCCGGCGTCGGACCGACGGGCGTGCGGCTGACGGATGACGTCGAGGAATTGCTGTCGCTGGATGCCGACTGTCTGGCCTACTTCGCCAGCAGCGCAAATCGAGAGACGCAAACCACCGGCGACGTGGTGCCATTCCTCGAACGCGGCACGAACGTGGTCACCATCTCGCACTTCGAGCTGCAATACCCCGTCCATGGGCAGTCGGAGCATGTCGATCCCGTGCAAGAGGCGTGCGAGCGCGGGAAGAGCTCGATCCTCCTGACCGGGGAGGACCCGGGGTTCGGATTCGGTCAACATCTATTCACATTGCTCAACGTCGCCGGGCACGTGGATCGGATCGACCTCATCGAGATCTCCAACGTGCGTCGCTACTCTGCGACCGAGTCGCTCGACATGTACGGATTCAACAAGCCGCTGGACTACCTTCCCCCCATGTTCACCTCGGAAGTGGGGGCGTCGTGGCATATCAACACCCTCCGCGGTATCGCCGACTTCATAGGTGTCGGGGTGGACGAGTTCCGCCAAACCTGGGACACCGCCGCCGTCGACCACGACTACGAGACCGCCGCCTACGGCCTTGCGAAGGCAGGAGCGACAGCGGCGGCTTGGTGGAAGGTCGAGGCCATGTTGGGCGATTCGCCAGTGCTCGTCTACAACAAGATCCTCCGACTCCACGAGGATGCTGCCCCCGACTGGCCGAACTCCGCCTTGGCAAAAGGCAAACCGGGTGTGACACAACAGATCAAGATCACCGGCAACCCGGTGCTCGAGAACGAGCTGTTCCGGGTCGGAGGAGGCCTCAGCACCACTCCCCTGTCGGCCGTCGCAGCGATCCCCTACGTCTGCGACGCTGCGCCCGGCATCCGGCTCCAGCACGAGGTTCCCCTGTTCCCGCCCAGGAACATTCGGGTCAGCTGAACCGCCCGTGCCGCGGCGGCTCGCCGGTTATCAAGTACGCGCCATCGCCTCTGCCCGGTGTGGCCACAAGACACGATCCCCAAAGCGATTCAAGAAATACGCGGAACAATTCCGCTGGCCGGAGGAACACAGTGACTAACAACCCATCTCACGAAGTCGCGTCGGTGGACACCCAGGACGGGCCGGGTCCGCTGACGGGATTGCAGGTCGTGGACCTGTCCACGACCGCACCGGGCGGTCAGGCCACCCAGTTCCTGGCCGACGCCGGGGCCGATGTGGTGTTGGTGGAGCCGCCGGGCGGCAGCCCGTTGCGGGCCTCGGCGGCCTGGCCGGCGATGAGCGGTGGAAAACGCAGCATCGTGATCGACATCCGAAACGAGGCCGGGCGGGCCGAACTGGACCGACTGCTGGCGGGAGCCGACGTCTGCGTCACCACCATGCGTCCGGCCACGCTGACGCGCCGCGGGTTGACCGCAGAGCGGCTGGCGGCTGTCAACCCCCGACTGGTGAGCTGTGCGATCACCGGGTTCGGCATGTCAGGGCCATGGGCGGATCTTCCCGGTTACGAGGCCCTGGTGATGGCCAAGCTCGGGATGTTCCACGCCAAGGCCAACATGGTCGAGCGGCCGGGACCCGCTTTCGTCTCTGTCCCCAACGCCTCATGGGGTGCGGCACAGACGGCGGTACACGGCATCCTGGCCGCGTTGCTGGACCGGGAGAGCACCGGGCGCGGCCAGCATGTCGAAGCTGACCTGGTCCGCGGTGCCAGCATGATCGATGCCTGGAACTGGTTCGGTGAGCTGGTCGGTATCCGCTGGCCAGGCGCTTACCACACCGTCGCCCCCTACAGCGCGGCCGGCGAGCCGCGCAGCCCGATGTCCTACCCGCTGTTGGCGGCTCCGACCAAAGACGGCCGCTTCCTGCAGTTCGCGCAGGTGGGCCCGCGGCTGTTCGTGGCCATGCTGGAAGAGCTCGGCTTGGGCTCTCTGCTCACCGACCCGAAGTGGAAGGGCATCCCCAAGCTGGAGACGCAGGAGCTGCGGACCGAGCTGTGGGAGATGATGCTGGAGAGAGTAGGTGAGCGGACGCTCGCCGACTGGCAGCAGGTGTTCGAGACCAACCCGAACCTGAGTGCGGAGCTGTTCCGCCGTGGGCCCGAGGCGCTCGACCACCCGCAGCTGCAGTGGGAGGGTCGCGACGTTGTCGTCGACGATCCCGAGTACGGGCGGGTCCGTCGTCCCGGCGCCCTGGTTCACGTAGAAGGGCATCCCTTCCTCCCGCCGCGCCCCGCTCCCCGCCTCGACGAACACGGCGCCGAGATTCGCGCTGATCTGGCCGAGTCCACGGGAGAGCCGTTCGCAACCGACGTTCCGCCGACCCTGCCGCTGGACGGGGTGACCATTTTGGACTTCGGTGTCATGTTCGCGGGCCCGTTCGGCAGCACCCAGCTGACCGACCTGGGCGCGCGGGTGATCAAAGTCGAGGCGGTGTCCGGGGACACGATCCGCAACGTGCTGCCCTTCCCCGAGTCCGGCGGAGCCCGGGTCATGCAGGGCAAGGAGTCCATCGCGGTGGACATCGGCACCGACGAGGGCCTGCGGATCTTGCACGAGCTCGTCCGCCGCGCCGACGTCGTGTTGCAGTCGTTCCGCGCCGGCGCCGCCGAACGAGCCGGCATCGGCTATGACGCACTGCGCGCCATCAACCCCGACCTGATCTACGTCAACGCCCCCGGCTACGGGGTCGGCGGTCCGTACGGCCACCGACCCGCCTACGCCCCGTCCATCTCCGCCGCGGTGGGCCTGGCCCTCACCGATGCGCCCGGTGCCACTCGGTCGGTGCACACCCTGGAAGAGAAGAAGTCGGCGATGCGCCAGTTCAACTCCGCGACCGCCGTGCCCAGCCTGCAGGCTGACGGCCTGGCGGCTCTGAGTGTCGCCTCCACCATTCTGCTCGGTCTGCTGGCCCGTCAGCGGTCTCGACCCACCGGACCCCTCACGGTGACCATGCTGGCCACCGGCACACATGTGCTGCTCGACCGGCTTGTCGACTTCCCCGGGCGCCCACAGACGCCAGAGGTAGACGACGACTGCATCGGGTGGAACGCGCTCTACCGCATGTATCGCGCCGCCGACGGATGGGTCTGCCTGGCTGCGCCCGCCGCCAAGGATTGGGCGCCCCTCACCGAAGCGCTGGCCGACTTCGTAGGCCTCGCTGACGATCCCCGCTTCGCCACCCCTGAGGACCGGACTGATCACGATCGAGACCTCGCCGAAGCCCTCACCCACGTCTTTGCCCACAACCCCGCCGCCGAGTGGGAAAAACGCCTTCTCAACGCCGGTGTGGGCTGCGTCCAGGTCACCGAGGCGATGCCGGAGAATCAGATGCAGACGAACCCCGAGCTCGCCGCCGAGTATGCAGGCACCGCGACGAGCCCCATCTTCGAGGAACACCTTCGCTTCGGCCCCTCGGTGAAGTTCTCCCGTTCCACCACTCAGACCAAGGGAGGGTGCCTCACCGGCGAGCACACCGACACCATCCTGACGGAGATCGGATACGACACCGAGGTCATCACGGATCTTCACGCGCGGCAGGTTGTCGGCTGAACGAGCATGGCGGAGATCCTCACCGATCCACAACAGGCTCAGACCTCGATTCGCCGTTTCGCCGGGCCTGAACGCCCAAAGCGGCTGGCCGACGAGTCCCTGTCGAGAACTTCCCATCAGGCCAAACCAGTTCGGCCCCAAACAAAGTGGCGCGATGTTCTGTCCACAGAACGACGAGAGTATGAATTGAGATCCACAGGACCATGAAACGATCTCGCCGCACCACAAGATTGCAGGCATCGGCAGTTGCGAGCGTAGTGCTCGGCCTTCTACTCAGCTTCGCGGGAACCGCGGAGGCAAGTCCCGGCCTGGAGAGAGAATCAGGAGAGGTGAACTGTGAGCGGCACACGGTGCCGGTCTCGCTGACGCCCGGCGGGGCCAAGTCACTCTCTATATCTGGCGTTCTTTGTGCAGCACCGGCGGACGTCAGAGACGAATCCACGATTCAGCTCCTTGTTCCAGGCGCGACGTACGACCACAGCTATTGGGATTTTGGGGAAGTCAATGGAACCGACTACTCGTACGCGCGAGCGGTCGCGGCATCCGGCATCCCGACATTCGCCATCGATCCTCTCGGTACTGGTGAAAGCTCCCGGCCGCCAAGCGCAGATCTCACCATCGAAAAAGCCGGTGACGCCCTACATCAGGTAGTGCAGGCCCTCTTGGGGACAGGCGATTCGTCCGGTGACCCTGGATGGCCTCGTTTCGGAAAGGTGATTCTCGTCGGTCATTCTCTGGGCTCAATGACTGCATGGGCGGAGGCCATCAGATACCGCGACATCAGCGGCCTCATCGTCACCGGCATGGTTCACCATGTGTCGGGCGAGAGAGCGATGGGGTTCGGAACCTCTCTCTATCCCGCTGTGCTCGATCCGAAGTTCGCCGGAAAGATCACCGACCCGGGATATTGGACAACCAGACCAAATACCCGCGGACGTTCGTTCTTTGATGTCCCGCATTCCGACCCATCGGTGATAGCAAAGGACGAAGCAACGAAAGACGTGTTCTCCGTGGCGCAGTTGAACGGGTTCTTCCTGAACCTCAATGACGCGACTCGGGCAATCAACGTGCCTACCATGGTCATCATGGGATCGGACGACTTTCTTTGTCCTCCGGGCCCCCTTGGTGACGCGCCAGGTGTGTTGGGCAGCTTCGACTGCAGCTCAGGCTCGGCCATTGCTTCTCAAGAAGCGCCACTCTATGGACCCAGCGCGCACGTCGAGGCTTGCTCAGTTGCCGATTCCGGTCACGACATAACGCTCAGTGCTGGTCACGCACTGCAGGAGGCCGCCAGTGTTGCCTGGTCGATGAGGGTCATCGGACAACGCGGGGTCCGTACTGATACACCCCTGCCTACTGCCTGTGGTTGAGCAGACAACCGGTCGAAGGGCGCTCACAAGATGATCATGGCAGGAACGCGAGGACCCCTCGCCTTCTTCAGTCCCCGCCCGGTTGTCCCGGCACTCGGTCCGGCCAGCCGTCGGCGAGGACGAGATGGGTGTTTGTGAGCCGCTCGATGTCGCGAGCCGTTCCTCGGTCTGTGCCTGCGACCAGGTCTACGGCCAACTTGGCCGCGCCCAGCGCTTCTGCAGGTAGGGCGACGATTTCGCGGATCCGCGACAACACCGCCTCGTTGAAACCATCTGCCGGGAACACTTCGTGAACCAATCCGATCCGCTCAGCCTGGTGCGCGTCGACGCTGCGCCCCGCCATCGCGATCCACTTGCCCCAGTGCGGCCCCACCAGACGCGTCAGCCTGCTTACCCCGCCGCTGCCGGGAATCGCACCGAGCTTGACCTCGGGCAGCTGGAAGCGCGCCTCCTCTGAGGCGAAACGGAAGTCGCACGAGCAAGCCATCTCCAGCGCTCCGCCGAGGCAAGGCCCCTGCGCGGCAACGAAAACCGGCTTCTCCACCGACTCGATCTCGTCGTAGAGCAGGTGGTGGTCACGGTATGCCCGACGGAACTCCGAACCCCGCTTCGCCGTGGTGACCGGCGTCTTGGCCGCCAGATCCATCCCTGCCGAAAAGAAGCGGCCCCGGCCGGTGATCAAGAGCGCCCGCAGGTCCTCCCGGTCGCCGAGGTTCCGCACTGCGTCCCACAGGACCGCGGTCATCTCAGGGCTGATCGCGTTCAGCTTTGCGTCCCGGTCGAAAATGACGATGAGCACACCGTCATCCTCGACGGTCCGGATGTGCGGGGTGTCCGTTCGCTCGTCGGTCATGATTCCTCCAGGTTGGCGTTCGAAACAGCGGGCGGCGGAGGCCTCAGCGAGGCGGCATCGCAGGGTCATGCGGCAAGCCGAGGACCTGCTCGCCGATCGTGTTCCGCTGGATCTCGGAGGTACCCGCGCCGATTGTCGCTGCGCGGCTGGAAAGGAAGCCGCGGGTCCACCGGCCGCGCTGCACCGCGCCCGGGTCCTCCTTGAGCAGTAGCGCGTCCATCCCGAGCATATCCACCGCGAACTCGTGCAGATCCTGCTCAAACGAGGTGATGAACAACCGCGCGGTAGACGACGCCGGACCCGGCTCTCCCCGGCCGATGATGTCCGAGATGATCCGCATGCCCGTATATCGCATGATCCGCACCCGGATCTCGAAGTCCGCCAACTTGTCCCGCACCAGCGGGTCCGCAGCTACGTCGCGCTCTCTGGCCAACGCGATCAGTTCGTCGACCACCCGCCGATACGTGGTGGCCTGGTTCATCGCTCCCGCGGCGCGCTCATGGCCAAGTGAGGTGCGGACCAGCTTCCAACCCTCGTTCTCCTCGCCGATCCGGTCCGCCACCGGAACCCGGACGTCATCGAAGAAGATCTCCGAAAAGTGCGAGCCACCTGTGATGTCCCGCAGCGGGCGGATGAGAACACCCGGGGCTCTGGCGTCGATGATGATGTAGCTGATGCCCTTCTGCCGGGACTCCTGGGTTCCGGTGCGCACCAGCGTGTACAGCACGTCCGCCTGGCTCGCCTGGGTATTCCAGACCTTCTGCCCGTTGACGACGTAGTGGTCGCCGTCACGCTTGGCGGTGGTCCGCAGCGCGGGGAGGTCAGACCCGGCCCCCGGTTCCGACCAGCCCTGGGCCCACACGGTGTCGCCGCGCAGCATCGAGCGCAGCCAGCGGGCCTTCTGGTCGTCCGTGCCGTACTTGATGATCGTCGGCGCGACGATGCCCAGCCCGGTGCCCTGCGGCCCGGGTACCCGCGCCTTGCTGTACTCCTCCTGGTAGATGACCTGGCGAGCGAACGACAGGTCCATCCCACCGTGCTCTCTGGGCCAACTCGGCCCCGCATAGCCGGCGTCGAAGAGGGCGGCGAGCCAATCTTTTTGCCAGGCCCTGCGTTCTTCGGGTTCACGCGGCGGCTTGCCGGGGTGGTTTTCGGTGAGGAAGGCGCGCAGCCGAGCGCGGAACTCTTGGTCCGTCTCGGTGGTGCTGTTTGGCGTGGTGGTGAGCGTCATCTTTTTCCTCACATCCCGACCAGGTCTGCCAGCCGCGCGCGATGCACTGCTGGTGTGTCGAAGAGCAGCTCGGAAGACTTGGCCCGCTTCAGGAACAGGTGGGAGTCGTGCTCCCATGTGTAGCCGATACCGCCGTGGATCTGGATGGTTTCCTTGGCAATCTGCACAGCGGTGTCGCCGACCCAGGCGGCGCAGACGGCGGCAGCCGCGGCGAGCTCGACCGGGTCCGCATCGGGGTCGGCGGCCAGCGACGCGGCGTGGTAGAGGGCAGACCGGGCGGCCTCGAGCTGCACCAGCATGGTGGCGCACTTGTGCTTGATGGCCTGAAAGGAGCCGATCGGGCGACCGAACTGCACGCGCACCTTGGCGTACTCGACACTCAGATCCAGGCAGGCCTGCGCGGTGCCGACCTGCTCCGCTGCGAGCGCTATGAGCGAGAGGTCGAGGACACGACGAAGGTGACCCGCCGGCGCGTCGACCCGCTGCGCGGGCGTGCCTTCAAGGTCGATCCGAGCAAGCCTCCGGGTCTCGTCGAGTACTGCGAGCCGCGTGCGGGTCAGCCCCTCCGGGCCGGCGACCGCGTCGATTGCAAACAGTGCGGGGGCGTCGTCCGCCACGGCGACGACGAGCAGCAGGTCCGCCGACTCACCGCCGATCACGAAGTTCTTTGTCCCTGTGAGGACGTACCCGTCCCCGGACCGCTCGGCCACGGTGGACACCGCGTCGGCGTTCCAGCCGCCACCCGGCTCCGCCACCGCCAGCGCCGCGGTGACCGTGCCCTCGACGATCCCCGGCAGCCACCGTTCCTGCAGCGCGGTGTCCGTGCTGACGGCGAGCGCGCGACCGGACAGGGCGACAGTGGAAAGGAACGGCTCCGGGCTCAGGGCGCGCCCCAGCTCCTCCAGCACGATACCCAGCTCGACTGCGCCGAAGCCCATCCCGCCGTGCTCCTCGGGCAGCGCTATGCCGTGCAGCCCCAGCTGGTTCGCCATCTGCCCCCAAACCGCGGGATCGTGCCCCTCGTCGGTCTCGACGGCCCGGCGCACCGCCTCCGTCGGGGCCTTGTCCAGCAGGAACCGGCGCACTGACGCTCGCAGTTCCTCTTGCTCGTCACTAAACGTGAGAGTCATTCGTACTCCTCACCGACTTTCGCAGCACTGCGCGGCCAGCCAAGCATATCGGACTTTCGGCATAAAAAGTATCCTCTTTTCGCACGCAGGCTTAGTTCGCGACGCCGCCCAACAGGCCGATAGGGACGTCGACGTGCTTGGCGCGCAGGAATTCGCCGAGCGACTTTCCGATCTGGTCCAGCCCCAGGTACGAGGAGCCGCTGGTGCCGAAGAAGTCTCGGAGCACGAACGACAGGCCGTGGATCGCCGGCATCGGATACCGCTCCACCGCGACACCCTCCCGGAGCCCGAGCAGCTCTCGGAGCCGGTCTTCGGTCAGGAAGCCCACCAGCCACGGGTACGCGGCCGCATACGGCTGCGGCACCCAGACGCCGAGGTTGGCGTTGCCGCCCTTGTCCCCGGTACGGGCGTAGGCGATCTCACCGAAAGGCACCCGCCGGGTCTCGCCGAGCTCCCCCGCAGCCTCGACTGCGACAGGTGCGGGCTGGCCGTCGAACGGGGCGGTCTTCGGGACGGCGACAGGGATTCGTCGCCCGTCGGCGAGCACGACCTCGTGCTGTAAATCCTCCTGGCGGACCAGTCCCGGCCAGTAGTCGATTCGCTGGACCTCGGCCCCGGACGCTCCTGTCATGTCGAGGTAGTAGCCGGGGATGCTGCCCAGCCCGTACGAGGTGAACTTGCCCAGGAACTCGCGCACCTGCCCGCGCTCGTCCGACGAGGCCGCGATCTGCACCGCGACGGTCGCGGCGTACTGGTCGGCGGGATCCTCTGCCGGGCGCCCGCACGGTGTCACGAGGACCTCGGTCAGGTTCAGGCCTTCCGCGGCTGCGGCGGCTTGCCGGCGCAGCACATCGATTTTGGCCTCGATGTCCAGGCCGGTCGGGTAGATCCAAGTGGCGCCGCGGTAGCCCGCGAGCCGGTGAATGCCGACCTTCGTGGTCGCCGGCGGCGGGCCGCCCTGGATGCCGGACACCCGGACGCGGTCTGGCCCCTCCTGGGTCAGCTGAACTGGGTCGATGTGAGCCACCACGTCCGGGTTCAGGTAGCGCGGTCCCTGGATCTCGTACATGAGCTGAGCTGTCACCGTGTCGACGGTGACCGCTCCGCCGTCCGACGCCCGCTTTGTGATCACGCAGGACCCGTCCTCGTCGACCTCGGCGATCGGGAAAGCCACCAACGTGTTGTTCGGGATCGTGGTGAAGCCGGAAAAGTTGCCACCTGCAGCCTGAGGCCCACACTCGACAATGTGGGCGGCGACCACGGCGCCGGCGACCCGGTCCCAGTCGTCTTGACCCCAGCCGTGCCACCAGGCCGCGGGGCCCAGAACGAGCGAGGCGTCGGCGACCCGGCCGGTGATGACGATGTCGGCGCCCGCCCCGAGCGCTGCGGCAATGCCCCAGCCGCCGAGGTAGGCGTTGGCCGCGAAGACCTCGGGACCCTCGGGATCGAAAGCCGCGCCGGTGTCGAGGTGGGTCAGCTGCTCCTCGGCCACGAGTGCCGCGGTGCGGTCCAACAGGTCGTCGCCGACGACATGGGCGACCGCAAGGTCTACGCCCCGCTCGGCGATCACCGCGCGCAGCGCCTCCGACAGGCCGGCCGGGTTGAACACCCCGGCGTTGACCACGATCTTGATCCCCCGCTCGGCAATGTCGCCCAGTAGCGGCTCGACCTGGGCGAGGAAGACGCGTGCGTAGAACTCTCGTGCTCCCCGCCCGCTGCGTGAGAGCCCCGACGCAATGGCAGACATGGTGATCTCGGCCATGAAATCGCCGATCACGACGTCGACCGGCTCCCCTCGGACGGCCTCCTCGAGCGCGGTGAACCGGTCGCCCATTGCGCCGGAGAAGTTCGCGATCCGTACCGTTCGTGCCATCGAAATTTCTCCTGTACATGGCGCCGATCACAGCAGCGCCGAGTTCGCCGCAAGTTGACCCTTGCCGCTTCTGCCCACCTGCATGTTGCTCTCAGAGAGTGGGGATCCGGCCACACGGCCACGTAATTAAGGTTACTCTACTCGAGTCCCATAGCGGGCGGCCGCGCCGCCGGCCCCACCGGCGACCATGGTTCTCGAGTTCAGCCCAGCTGGAGTCTCAGCTTGTTGACGCCGTCTGCGGCGAGGCATCGATCAGCGGGCTCGGGAAGTCCCGCAGGTCTGGGTAGTAGTGCGCAAAGGTCGAGGGGTAGATGATGCCCGGCTGCGCCCCGCAGACGATCGGGATGGCCTGGATCAGTGACACCGCTGTCGCGTTGTATGTCGGCCGTGTGCCGTCGTCCTGCAGGATCTTGTTCTCGATCACCGAGGCGGCCATGGCGATCCGAGCGTCAACCGAGGTCGGCTTCGCCTCGATGCGAGCAGTCGCGAGGTAAGGCATCCCGTTCATCTCGACTGGGGAGTCCTTTTCGTCCACGAAGAAGATTTCCTCGAGGGTGAAGAACGGTTTCCCGTCCACATGGCCGACATATCGGTCGAGCTTTCCCGCGACCATCCCCTTCGCGACCTTGACGACTGCAGTGGAGCCGTCCGTCTTGTGCACAGGGATCTCCCGATCCTCCTCGGCCACGATGAAGCCGCGCTCGTAGTCGACGCGGTCAACCTGCATGCCGAGAAGGTGGCAGGTCAATGTGATCGTTTCGTGGTAATAGTGCGCGCCTCCCGTGTGCTCCTGCCGCACGTCCTCGGGCGGTCGGCCAACCCCGATCCGGTCGACCAGCATGTCGAGGGTCGGCAGGGTGGAGATGTTGGAGATCTCCTGGACCTTGATCGAGTCAATGCTCGTACAGACTCCGGTGAGACCCAAGACCCAGCGCTCGTTGAGCAGGCCGGGATTGATCCCGCTCGAGTGCAGCGCCGTGCCGCCCGTACGGCACGCAGCCTCGACCTTCTCCACGAAATCGGCTCCGTGAACCGGCAGCCAGTGATAGGCGGTCGCGCTGGCCACGTTGATGCCCAATTCGAGCATGCGGACCACGTCGTCGGTGACGTCGGAGTCGATGTCCACCGGGGCCGTGACCCGTGTGGCATGCAGAATGACATCGGGCTTGAGGGCGAGAATCGCTTCTTTGTCCTTGGTCATCCGCACGCCTGCCGTGCCGTAGCCGAAGTACTCGCCGGCGTCCTGACCGTCTTTCTCGTCACTGAAACACAGAACGCCGACCAGATCGATCTCCGGCTTGTCGATGGCTTCGCGGATCAGCGCTTTGCCGATACCACCAGGCCCCCACACTGCTACTCGAAATGGGGCACTACGGTCCGAGCGTCGTGTCATGGGAATCGCCTTCCTTTGTTTTTGATGGCGCGGAGAGTCTTGAAATCTGCCTGTCAACGCGCGTCCCGGAGGCGCCCCAGCACGCACGCCAGGTTGCTGTCGGTTCGGAGAGCATTCCCGGTGCGGGCGGCCAGCATGGCGACCTCAGCGCCCCCTTCGGGGGGACCTATTTCGTACACTACATTATTAGACCTAGCCCGATGTTGAGTTTCAAGAAACAATTTCTGGCTATCTGAGTACACCTAATACAGACTCCGCGTGTTGAAACTGGGCGGGTGCAGAAGGTTCCGGTGGTCTTGTTCGTTCCCACGGGCCGCGGCCCCGCGTAAGGGGTCGATGCCGATCCGGCCCTGCGCCTCGCGACTAAGGGGTCACGATGCGTGGACTCGCTCATACCAGCTGCCGGGCATGACTGTGTCCACTGCCACCAGACGATGGGACAGCAGCCAGCGGGCGCCAACCGGCACGAATACATCGCGGTAGCGACCCCAGTGGTCAGGGCCCCGCTGGGTCAGGACCTGGAAGTACGCTGAGGCCCCGATCCGCTCGGACGTGACCGAGGTGAAGGCGATATTGGCGACGAAGTGCCGGATCCGGGGAACTTCCGCGGCAGAGCCCGGATCGCGTCGAGCGCCGGACAACATCGCCACGATCGCTTCCCGACCGACCGCCGTCCCGTCACCCTTGACCTCGAGAACACCATCCTCGGTGAAACATGCCGCGAGCTCCGCGAGGCGGAACCGGTCCCCGGCGTGGGTGTACGCCGCGTACGTGTCCCGCACCCGTTCCCGGGCAGCGAGCTCCCAATCCGCCATCGACTGTGTCCCGGTCATCGATTCAGGTTCCGCTTGAGTACTTTGCCGCTGGGCAGACGCGGCAGCTCGTCTGTGAACGACAGCGTCCGCGGCGCCTTGAAGTGGGCGAGGTGGCGGCGTACGAACGAGATCAGCTCGGCTGCGAGGTCGTCGCCGGCAGCAGCTGGGTCGGCCGGTTGGACGACGGCATGGACGGCCTGCCCGAACTCCTCGTCTGGCACCCCGATGACCGCCACATCGGTCACAGCGGGATGAGCGATCAGCGTGTCCTCGATCTCGCGGGGATAGATGTTGACCCCACCCGACAGGATCAGGTCGGTGCGCCGGTCGGCGAGGTAGAGGAAGCCGTCGGGGTCGACGTGGCCCAGGTCCCCCAGGGTCGTCCAGCCGCGGTCGTCCCACGCGCCGGCCGTCTTCTCGGGATCGTTGTGGTACTCGAATCGAAGGGTGTCGCTGAACCAGACCGTTCCGATCTCACCGGTCGGCAGCTCACGCCCGTCGTCGTCACAGATGTGAGGCTTGCCGACCACCGGACGGCCTACCGACCCGGGGCGCTCGAGCCAGGTCGCGGAGTCGATCATGAAGAAGCCGGTTCCCTCGGACCCTGCGTAGAACTCGACCAGCTTCGGTCCGAACCACTCGATCATCTGTCGCTTGACATCGACCGGGCACGGTGCCCCGGCGTGGACCACGACCTGCAGCGAGCTCACGTCGTGCATCCGACGCACGCTCTCGTCGAGCTTGAGCATTCGCACGAACATCGTCGGCACGAACTGGGCATGGGTGACCTTGTGCAGATCGATCAGCTCAAGGGCGTGCGCAGCCTCGAACCGCTCCATGACCACGACCGTGCCGCCGCTGCGGATCGTTCCGACCGACCACCCGAGCGGCGCTGCGTGGTACAGCGGGCCAGGGCTCAGGTAAATCGTGTCGCGACCGAATCCGAACGAGGTGGCCATGATGTGGTCGATCGCATGGCCGGTGCCGAACAGCGCACCATTGAGCTCCGGCAGGATGCCCTTGGGCCGTCCGGTGGTGCCCGACGAATAGAACATGTAGTAGCCCTCGAGCTCGGTCTCGAGCGGCTCGGGCGACGCTTCGGCCACTAGGGACTCCAGGCGCAGCGCACCGGCGGGCTCCGCGCCCTCCTCATAGCCGATCACAATCCGGGCCACTGGCCGCGACGCCGCCGCAGCGCAGTGAGTCGCGACCGCCTCGAGCTCAGGCGACGAGATCAGCACCGTCGCCTCGCAGTTGTCGACGATGTAGGCCGCCTCGTCGGCCGTCAGGTGCCAGTTGACGGGCGTGTAGAACAGTCCGCTGCGCTGCGCTGCCCACACGACAGGGAACAGCTCGATCTGGTTGGTCATCAGGATCGCGATGTGGTCGCCGGTCCTGAGCCCGAGATCGTGAAATATATGTGCGATCCGATTCGACTCCGCCTCCAGCTGGGCGTAGCTCAAGCTCTCACCGGAGTGCGCCATCACGACGGCGCGCCGGTGACCCAGCTCTGCGGCAAGCCGCGTCAGGTGCATCAGTCCACTGCCCCGGCAGCGTCGATGAAGGCCGGTTTGGGGCCGCTGTCAGTCATCCGCGGGCTCCTCGGTCGAGGCGGGGCGACAAGCACCAGGCTGTTACGGGCGTAGACCGCGCGCCGCCGGTCGCTGACCAGGAACGACGGAGGCGCTAGGAAGGTCACGTCGCGAGCAAGCGAGCCCTCTGCCTGACGGACAGCGAACTGCTCCCGGGCATCGGCAGAAGTGCCGCAGACCGCGATGGCCGCCAGCATGTCGTCGGTGACCGCAGCCGCGAGACCGTCCATGTCGCCCTTCCTGAAGGCGGCACGGAGCTGATGGACCTGATCGGCCCATCCGTGGGCCTCGACGAACGGATCGTACGTCTTGACCGTGAGGTAGAAGGCCACCATGCGGCGGGCGTCCTGAATCGCTCGCGCGGGGTCGGCGTCGTCGATCGCGGTGATCAGCCAGCCGTGCTCGACCGGAGCGGGGCGGTCGTTGTCCGCGCGCTCGGCGAAGCCGGCGGCCGTGGCCGGACGGACGACCTCGTCCCACCACTGGGCTGTGAACAGCCCGTGCCCGATGACGCCGTCGCCTACGCGTGCTCCGGCGGCGGCCATGACCTTGTTGAATCCGGCGAACAGCACCGGCACGTCGAGGCGGCCGAGCACAGGCGCCTGCACCTTCGCGTTGATCTGGTAGTACTCACCGTCGTAGACCACCGGCTTGCCGTTCTCGGCGTGCAGCCAGGCCCGGATCGCGCCGGCCAGGTCGCTCATCCGCGCGACGGGGCGATCGGCCTCGACGCCGAACCAGTCACGGTTGATGGAGTACGCGCCCGATCCCAGCCCGATGAAGATGCGGCCCGGGGCCTTCTTCGACAACGAGCGTGCTGCGGCTGCGTGGGCGTACGGCGTGCGGGCGAAGGCGTAGGCGATCGACGTCCCCACCAGGGCATCGGTGGTCTTGTCGACCATGTCCGCGAGCGTCGAGTACGCCTCGAGATCGACGAACTCGCCGGTGCAAAAGGCCGACACTCCGGCCTTCTCGGCCTCGGCTGCCAGGTCGGCGCCGGGCCACAACATCCCAAACTGCACGTCAGCCCCTCCCTCGGTATAGATAAATTATATAACTGCTTGTAGTCTCGTGTCGAGAGTCCCCGCCCCCAGGAGGAAATGCGTGAGCACCACCGATAGCAGTCCGGCATCGACCGAGAGCACGTTCGGCGTGCTGACCGACGGTGCGTTCGAGCGCTCGCGCGCTCGCATCGGGATCCCGGAGCGTCCGCTCACGCCGCACAACCACGAGGTCGCGACCGACAACGTGCGGCACTTCGCCTACGCCTACGGTGACTCGAACCCGCTGTGGTGCGACCCGGACTACGGCAAGAACACCCGCTGGGGTGGCCTGATCGCCCCGCCCAACTTCATGTACACGATGGGCGAGAACGCCGCGCCGCCATTGTCTCCGGAGCAGAAGGCTGCCCTCAAGGGCGACCCGTTCGCGGGCCTCGGCTCATACCAGGCGGTCATGGAGTTCGAGTACTACAAGCCCCTCATGCTCGGCGACCGCTGCCAGGTCCTCCGCGCCCAGGTGGGCGTGCAGGAGAAGCCCAGCAAGTTCGGCAACCGCACCGCGCACGTGACCAATGACTTCCTGTTCGCGAACGGTGACGGAGACATCGTCACGATCCAGCGCGGCACGTGGATCAACGCCGAGCGGCACACCTCGCGCGCGAACGCCAAGAAAGTCGACCCCATCGACTTCACGAAGCCTTACACCGACGAGCAGATCGCCGAGATCGACGCCGCATACGACGCCGAGACGATCCGGGGCGCCGAGACGCGCTACTTCGAGGACGTTGCGATCGGGGACGAGATCCAGCCCCGCGTCAAGGGCCCACTGACGATGACCGATGTGGTCGTGTGGCACGTCGGCTGGGGCATGCAGCTCACTCCCCCCGGGGCGTTTGGCATCTCCCGCAAGATCCGCAAGAAGATCCCCGGGCTGTACCCGCCCAACTCGCGCAACATCCCGGACACCGTGCAGCGTCTGCACTGGGAGTCCGAGCGCGCCACCGAGCTCGGCATCCCGATGAACTACGACTACGGCGCGATGCGCGAGACGTGGCTGACGCACGCTGTCACCGATTGGATGGGCGACGACGCGTGGCTCTGGAAGCTGTCGTGCCAGCACCGCAAGTTCAACTACATGGGCGACACGACGTGCGTCACCGGCACGGTCGTGGACAAGCGTGAGGTCACCGACGAGCAGGGCGCACGCCACGAGGTCCACCTCGAGCTGACCTGCACCAACCAGCGTGGCGAGGTCAACACCCCGGGGACGGCCGTCGTGCTGCTTCCGACCCGTGACAGCGCGGTCAAACTACCCACGCCGCCGGCCGACAACCTGACCGACCTGCTGGACGTCGAGATCAGACGCTTCGCCTGACGTCCGACACACCACTGAACACGGCACGGAAGAAGGACCCGTCATGAGCACAGAACCGCAGGTCGTGGTCGTCTCGGGCGGCGGTACAGGTATCGGCAGAGCTATCGCCGACATCTTCGCCGCGTCCGGCGCGACGGTGGTCATCGTCGGACGACGCACAGCAGTTCTGGAAGCTGCAGTCGATGGGCGCGAAAACGTCATACCGATGGCAGCAGACGTGACCGACCCTGCGCAGTTGAGGGAGCTCGCGGCGCGCCTGGAGGAACGGTTCGGGGCGATCGACGTGGTCGTGGCCAATGCAGGAAGCAGTAACCACGACGCTCATGAAACTCTGGAGGACATCGCTGCCCATTGGCACAACACGGTCAACGCAAACATCCTGTCCGCGGTGCTACTCGAGCGCGCGCTACGGCACTTGTTACGGCGGGGCGGCGGGCGATTCATCGCGATCTCCTCGGCCACTGCGCACCGCAATGGCGGGGAAGTCGCTTATGCCGCGTGTAAGGCCGCCATCAACCGGTGGATCGTCCAGGTTGCCAGCGACCTCGGGCACCTCGGGATCACGGCCAATTGCGTATCACCCGGTTTCGTACCCGGTACCGAGTTCTTCGATGCCGCATTCGACGAGAGTGCGTACAAACGAATTGCGCGCGACATTGCCGCTCAGCGCGTTGGTACCCCGCAGGACATCGCCGGCGCGGTGCAGTTCCTGGCGTCCGACCGGGCCGGATTCATCACCGGAAGCGTGTTGGACGTGGATGGCGGCCGACGCGTGATCACGCCCGGTTTGGATACCACGAAAGACTAGTGAGCCGGCGAGCGCGACCTACCTGCGCATCGCGGGGCGACCCGAAAGCGAACTCACTGAGCCATCGAGCTCAAGGGAATCAGGTCATCTCTGCAGGAACGTCTCCGCGTAGCCGTGTAGCGCCTCGACGGTCTGCGCGACGCTGTCCCCCGGCGGCGCAAGCACGAAGGAATCCACTCCTGCGTCTGCGAGCCGCCCGAGATGATCACGATGTTCTTCAATGCTTCCGGTGCTGCTGCCGAGGTATTTAGACTCCGGCGTCTGAACCTGGATTTGTATCCGAGTTCCCTCGCCCTGCTCGATGATTGCGTGCTCGCGGACCTCGGCGACTCGGACAGCAAGCTGCTCGATGGTTGCCAGGGCCGGCGTACGCGTGGTCTGCGCGATCTCGTGGCCGACCAGCAGCGGACTCCAGCCCTGATGACGGGCGGCGCGGTGTCTTGCCATCGCACTGTTGCCCCCGATCATGATCGGGGGTCCCCCGACCTGGACCGGTCCGGGAACCGAAGCGACGCCTCTGCCCTCGAAATGTTTGCCTCGGTAGCTGAACGGCACCTTGGTCCATGCTCCGCGCATGACCTCGATGGCCTCGTCGAAGAGCTCGTTACGATTCTCCATGTTCACGTCGAGGGCTAGGAACTCCGAGCGAAGGTACCCTGCGCCGGCCACGATCGTGACCCTCCCGCCGGACAGCCTGTCGAGTGTCGAGAACGCCTTGGCTGCCATGAACGGCTTGTGGTAGGGCAGCACCAGCAGGTAGGTCATGAGACGTATCCGTTGAGTGATCGCCGCACAGTAGGACAACGAAGAAATCAGGTCGAGCGACTCGTGGCCTCCGGCGTCCAGCCATTTCTTCGAGGGAGCGGGATGCTCCGTGAACGCGATGGCCTCGTAACCCCCCGCCTCTACCGCTTGTGCGATAGAGGTCATCCCCTCACCGCTGACGACCGCCGGGTCATGGTCTGGTGCGCTGACCGGGTATTCCACCGTGAACTTCATGGGCTGGTGTTACCGCGTGGTGACCGAGCTATGCCGTCGAGAACGACGACCCGCGAGGTCCCTCTGTGGCCCGTGGGTCGTCAAGAATGATCTGGGTCGGCCATCTGCTCGTCCAAAGGGACGAACACCGGCATCCGCAATCCCCTGCGCAGCCAGTTCGCCCCGTCGAGCACCAACGTGTGCCCACTGAGGTAGGCCGCATACGGAGAGCACATGAACGTTGCAGTCCAGCCCAGCTCGTGCAGCTCACCGACCCGGCCGGCCGGAACCCGTGTCGCGGGGTCGGCAGATCCGCCGTTGCGCGCAGCGATCAGCGCGTCGGGATGATCATTGTGCGGGAACGCACCCGGCGCGAGACAATTGACACGGATGCCATAGGGCGCCCATTCCACCGCGAGGGTTTGCGTCAGGTTGGTCACCCCGGCCTTCGCGGCAGCAGACGGGGACGTTCCTGGACCGCCGGTCCAGGAATAGGTCGCACCGATGTTCAGGATGCCGGCCGGGCGATCAGCTTTCTTGGCCCGCCGCGCAAGCTCGGTGCTGCAGATAAAGGTGCCGTCAAGGACGATTCCCGTCACAGCACGCCAGCCGTTGATCGATAGATCTTCCGCCTTCACCTGAAAATTCCCGGCAGCATTGTTAATCAGCACGTCCACGGGACCGAGCGTTGACTCGACCAGGTCGAACGCCGCCGCGACCTGCGCCGGCTGGCGCACGTCGACCTCGACGCCCAAACCCTTGCCGCCCACAGCCTCGATCGCCGCCACACCGGCCGCCCGGTGCTCCTCCTTGCGACTGGCGATGGCGACCGAAGCCCCGAGGCGGGCGAACTCGATGGCCATCGCCTTGCCCAGGCCCGTACCGCCGCCGGTGATGAAGACAACTTGACCGTCATACGTTCCGGCTGGAAGTGCCGCCGAGCCGAATGCCGGCGCCTTCTGAAGACCTGTCATCGTGCCAACTCCTGCCGCTTGTTCTTGATGTCGAGATACTCCGGACTGGAGAAAAGGGCGATCTGAGCGAGAAGCTCTGCCCGGACGCCGCTGTGCAAAGCCGCGTGCCACGTCTCATCGACCACCTGCTTGATGCTGCTCAGTGCCATCGGCGCGTGCTGCGCGATCTCCCTGGCGAGCGAGAGCGCGGTGTCGTCCAGATCCTCAGGGGCCACCAGCTCATCGATCAGGCCCCATGCAAGCGCCTGATCAGCGCCAATACGTCGGCCCGTCATCAACATGAGCTTGGCACGCGACGGGCCTGCCAACATGGTCGCGAAGGCCGATCCGCCCGTGTCTGTCATCAATCCGTACTTGATCTCGGGGAAAGCCATCCGCACATCCGGCGCCGCAACCCTGATGTCGGCCGCCAAGGCCATCTCGAGGCCGCCGCCGAGGACATGTCCCTTCAGCGCAGCGATCACCGGCTTGGGACAGTCTGCCTGCGCGAGCCGGGAGTCCTGGTGACGCCGAACAAATGCGAAGTCGCTCTCACCTTCGACTCGTCGACCGAGCTGAGTGGTGTCGCGACCGGAGCAGAACGACGGACCTTCACCGCGAAGAACGATCACCGCCACGTCGCTGTTGTCGACGGCACCGTGGAACGCGGCATCAAACGCTTCGACGGTCGCATCGTCAAGAGCATTGTGTCGCTCCGGCCGATTGAGTGAGATCACGCAGACCCCGCTGTCGATCTCCGTCTTCAGACCCATCGTGCTCCCTTCCGAAATCCACCCTGCTCGGTGGTATAGACCATCTTCGCATCAAATGCTTAAATGAGATAGATCATTTACCTATACCATTTCAGGAGAGTTCATGGATCTGGCGATGCCCCCCGAACTGGCTGAGTTCCGCCATGAGGTCCGCACGTGGCTCTCCGAGAACGTGCCTCGTACACCCCGTCCCCCCGTCAGCGCCGAAGCTCGCGACTTCGACGTGTCTTGGCAGCGCACGCAGTTCGACGGCGGTTGGGCAGGAATCAACTGGCCACAGGAATACGGTGGCCGCGGCCTGTCACTGCTCGAGCAGATGATCTGGTTCGAAGAAATGGCGTGGGCTGATGCCCCCTACATCGGCGTGTGCTTCGTGGGCATCAATCACGCCGGCCCCACCCTCATCGCCCGTGCGAACGAAGAGCTCAAGACGTTTCATCTGCCCAAGATCCTGAAGGGCGAAACGGTGTGGTGTCAGGGCTTCTCCGAGCCCGGAGCAGGCAGCGACCTGGCCGGCCTGTCCCTTCGGGGCGAGATCGACGGCGATCATCTGGTCGTCAACGGGCAGAAGATCTGGACCAGCTATGCCCAGTTCGCCGACTACCAGGAACTGTTGATCCGTACCAGCCGCGGCGAGAAGCGCCACCACGGAATCACCTGGGCCGTGTGCGACATGCACACTCCCGGCATCACGGTCCGACCCATCGAGCTGGTCACCGGCGAACCAGAACTGTGCGAGGTCTACTACGACAACGTACGGATTCCGCTCTCGAACGTCGTGGGCAAGGTCGACGACGGATGGAGCGTCGCCATGTCCACGCTCTCGTTCGAACGCGGCACGGGGTTCATGAAGGACCAGGTCGAGACAGCGCGAGAGATCGACCGGCTGACCGAGGAGGCCCGGACGCGCGTCGACCGTCGAGGCCGCTCGCGCATCAGCGATGACGCGATTGCCGAGCGCCTGGCCACCGCACGAGCCGAAGCCACGGCACTCTCGGCCATGGGTCTGGCCAACATCACCAGGAATGCCCGCAGCACTCAGCCCGGACCGGAAGGCTCGATGCTGAGGCTCTTCTACGCCGAGCTCGATCAGCGAGTCAAGAAGCTGGCGATCGACATCCTCGGCGCCGATTCAGCCGAACGCTTCGAAGGACCGAAGGACCCGTCGAAGGTGTGGCATCACAGCTTCGCCCAGACCATCGCTGCCGGCAGCAAAGATATTCAGCGCAACATCATCGGCGAGCGGGTCCTGGGCCTGCCGAAAGGACAGTGACCACCGTGGACCTCCTTCCTGACGAAGAACAGACAGCCATCGCTCAGACAGCGCGGGACATGATCGAGAAATCGGGTCCTGCCGAGCGGTTGCGCAGCCTGTCTCCCTCAGACAAAGTGACTGACGAGGTGTTCTGGTCGTCGGCCGCGCGCAATGGGTTCTTCGGGCTCGATGTGCCCGACGACCACGGAGGAGCAGGCCTCGGCCTGGCCGAACAGACGCTCATCTTTCGCGAGCTCGGCCGCGGCCTCGTCCCCGGCCCCTTCCTCGGGACAGCCCTCGCGGCCCAAACGGCCCTCGCGGCCAACAGCGGAGACCTGCTCGAGGAGATCTTGTCGGGGGTCAGACCAGTCGGCCTCCTGGAACGTGTCGGCGACAACCTGTACCGCACCCTCGACTTCGGAGAGGCGACGACCTGGGCCGTGGCCGACGGCGTCAGCGCAATTTACGACGACGCCGCAATCGAGGTGGTCGAAGTCAAGAACGGGGTCGACCCTGCGACACGGCCGGCACATCTACGAGTAGTTGGTCAACCTCTCGTCCAGGTTGCGTCCGACGAGTTCGATGGGAACGCCTACGTGTCGATTCTTCTCGCCGCGATCCTGTCAGGCAGCGCCGAGGCCACACGCGACATGAGCGCCTCCTACGCCAAGGTGCGCGAGCAGTTCGGCGTCCCGATCGGGACTTTTCAAGCGGTCAAGCACCGTTGCGCCGACATGGCGGTTCGAGCTGAGGCCTCCACGCAAATCGTCACCTTGGCAGCTTTGGCAGATGCCAAGACTCGCAGCGATACCCACCTGCTCGGACTGGCCGCGCTGTCGATCGGCCGCGACCATGCCACCAGAAATGCCGGAGACAACATCCAGAACCACGGCGGCATCGGTCTGACGGCTGAGCACGATGCCTCCCTGTACCTCAAGCGAACGCAGGTGTGGTGCACGGTCGGCCTACCAGCCGCCGAACTTCGCGAGGGGATCTTGGACGCACCGAGCGAACGGCCAGTCTGACTCGTGGCCGCTGAACCGACCGCGGATCGGCCCGTCCTCGTCACAGTGAAGGACGGGGTCGGCGTGGTGGCGCTCAATCGTCCGCATCAGCTCAACGCTCTCAACGGTCGAGCCATCGCATTGCTCTCCGAGACTTACGCACAGCTCGATGCTGACGACGAGGTCAAGACCATCGTGTTGACCGGTACTGGTCGCGCATTCTGTGCCGGCGCGAACCTCCAGCGTGAGGGCGGAGCCTTTCAGGCGCCCCGCGACCACAGCGAGTACCGCTCGTCGCCGCCACGTCCCCTGGCTTTCCAGATCCGCAAGCCGGTGATCGCGGCGATCAACGGCCACGCGATCGGACTGGGCATGACGTTGGCGATGCACTGTGACCTGCGGATCATCGCCGACGAGGCAAAGTGGGGAATCGTGCAGGTCAGACGCGGCGTGGTCCCAGATGCGATATCGCACTGGACGATGACCAAAGCGGTCGGGATGGCCAAGGCCGCAGAAGTGCTGTTGACCGGACGCCTGTTCGCCGGCACCGAGGCCGTGGAACTCGGCGTCGCGAGCCGTAGCCTGCCTGCAGTCGAAGTGCTGCCGGCCGCCCTGGACATGGCGCGAGAAATGGCGAAGGAGTGCTCGCCCATGTCGTTGGCCTTGAGCAAACGAATCCTGTGGGCATCAGCCGACGGGGACATGGAACTCATCGACGACATGGAGTCCGAGGCACATCGCATTCTGATGGGTCGGCCTGATTCACTCGAGGGCGGCACCGCTGCCCTCCAGAAGCGTGCCCCTCAGTGGCGTTCGCAGGTCAACCGGGACTGGCCTCAGGACGGAACCTTCCACACCCCGGAGATTCCATGAAGCACCGCGCGCTCGGCCGGACCGGGGTGCAGGTCAGCACCCTGGCCCTCGGCACCATGAACTTCGGCGACCTCGGCCGCACCACCCAGGATGACGCGACCGCAATGGTTCGGAGCGCGCTCGATGCCGGGATCAACCTCATCGACACCGCCGACGTCTACTCCCGCGGTGTGTCCGAGGAGATGCTCGGGAAGGCGCTGGTCGGCGTCGACCGCGACGATGTCGTGCTGGCCACCAAGTTCCGCCTCGACATGGGCGGACGCAATCGGGGTGGCGGTTCGCGGCGCTGGATTGTGACGGCCGTCGAGAACAGCCTCCGGCGCCTCGGTACTGATCGCATCGATCTCTACCAGATGCACCGGCCGGCGCCGGGCACCGACATCGAGGAGACGCTCTCGGCCCTCGACGACTTACAGCGCGCCGGCAAGGTGCTGTACGTCGGCAGCTCGACATTCTCGGCCGCCGAGGTCGTCGAGGCGCAGTGGGCGGCCGAACGCCGCAATCTGGTCAGGTTCACCACCGAGCAGCCGCCCTATTCGTTGCTGACCCGCGGGATCGAGGCCGATGTGCTTCCGGTCGCCGCCCGGTACGGCATGGGCGTGCTGGTGTGGGGACCGCTGGCCGGTGGGTTCTTGTCGGGCAAGTACCGGCCCGGGCAGGCTCCCACCCCCTCCCACCGCGACACGACCTTCCTCCGATCCACCGGTTCGGAGCCGGGAGACCTCGCCAAGCAGGCTGCTGCGGAACAGTTGTACGCCTTGGCCGAGCAGCATGGGTTGACGCTGATCGAGATGGCGTTGGCCTTCACTCTCAGCCATCCGGCGGTGACCAGCGCGATCATCGGACCGCGGACGCTGCAACAGCTCGAGTCCCAGCTCGGTGCCGCCGACCTCGTTTTGACCAGCGAGGTCCTGGACGCGATCGACGCCATCGTCGAGCCCGGCCGCAACGTGAAGCCGTCTGATGGCGGCGCACTCAACCCGGCGTTGAAGCCGGCCAACCGGCGCCGCTGAAAACAACGACGAGGCCCCGTGACTGACCCCGGGCGGGTCAGTCACGGGGCCTGATGAGCCTTGCAGACAGATTCAGCCGGGTACTGTCGTCTCGTCCTCGAGTACCTTCGCCAACACGTTCCGACGGACCAACTTGCCGGTCTCCGTGCGCGGCAGCTCGGGCCAGAAGAAGAACCGGCTCGGCGTCTTGCTGGAGCGCAGCGACGCTTTGACGTAGTCGTGCAGATCGTTCTCATCGACTGTGAACCCGCTACGCACGACGACTGCAGCCTCGATCCGCTGGCCCCACTCCTCGTCGGGAACGCCGACGACCGCGACGTCGATGACGTCGGGGTGGCGCAGGATCACTTCCTCGATCTCGGCGGGCGCGATGTTCTCGCCGCCACGGATGATCGTGTCGTCGACTCGGCCACCGATGAACAGATAGCCCTCCTCGTCCACGAAACCCTTGTCGCGAGTGTCGAAGAAGCCGCGCTCGTCGACGGCTCGGCCGATGCCGGCGTACTCGGCGGAGACCTGGTCGCCGCGGACGCAGATCCGGCCGGCCACCCCGGGCGGGAG
The DNA here is from genome assembly GCF_054063855.1 of Williamsia sp. R60. Lineage (NCBI taxonomy): Bacteria > Bacillati > Actinomycetota > Actinomycetes > Mycobacteriales > Nocardiaceae > Williamsia > Williamsia sp. R60. The sequence goes on along the minus strand of NZ_JBSSGR010000003.1, from coordinate 997,588 downwards.
CACCGAATCGTCGACGTCGCGGATCTCCAGGTCGATGCCGGGAAGCACCTTGCCGACGGAGGACAGTCGGGCACGCACCTGCGGATCTTCAGAGGCAAGGGCCGCGCGGTGGTCGTCTGGACCGAGGACGGCCACGGTCGAGCTGGTCTCGGTGAGACCGTAGGCATTGACGAAGCCGACCTCGGGCCAAGCGTCGAGGGCCTTCTCGATCAGGGCGGCCGGCATGGGCGCGCCGCCATAGGCGAGGCCGCGCAGCGAAGGTACGGCCTTGTCGGCATCGCACTCGACGATGCGCGAGAGCATGGTGGGCACCACCAACGCGTTGGTCACCTGCTCTGCCCTCACGATGTCGAGCCATTCCTCGGGCGTGAACTGCTCGAGCACCATCGTGCGGCGGCCGGCATAGAGATTCGAGATCACATTGGCGACCGCAGCGATGTGGTACGGCGGGACGCTCACGAGCGCGGCATCGTCCTCTGTCGCACCCATGAACTCGACCGAGCCGAGGACGTAGGAGACCAGGTTGTCGTGCCGCAGCAGGACACCCTTGGGCTCTGACGTGGTCCCGCTGGTATAGATCACCAGCGCAGGCGCCTCGACGTCGCCGTACAACTCCTCGATCTCAACACCCTGCTCGGCTCCGGCCGCGGTCGCGCCGAGCCACTCGGTGGTGGTGATCGAGCGGATGCCGGAGCGTGCCAGCGCGTCGGCGGCGAGCCCGTCGGCAATGCCGTAGGCATTCGGGTGCTTCGACAGCACCTGGGCGAGCTGCTCGACGCCGAGCCGGTAATTGATAGGCACCAACGGCACACCGGCGCGCGCCGCCGCGAACATCGCGACCGGGAAAGACGGACCGTTTGTCGCCATGTACACGATCGCGTCGGCTCTGGCCTCGCGCACCAGCGCCGCACCGGCGGCGGCACGGCTCTGCATCTGCAGAGCAGTGATCCCGTCGGCGCGAGTTCCAACGACCACGCGGTCGCCGAATCCGTCGGCGGCCATGTCGAGCAGCATTGTCAGACGCACGGCGGGCCTCTCAGTCCGAGGATGGGAGGCCTTTGGCCTCCGCAGTCATCAGCGGTTTGCCGTTGAGGGCGAGAGTGCCCTCTCCAGGCTTGGTGCACAGCACCTCGAGCGTGTCATCGGCGTCGACGTAGCGCTTGCCGAGGAGGCTTCCCCCCATCAGCTGAGGGTCTGCCGCCGCTTCAGGGGCGGTGTCTCCCTTGGCAAACATGGCCACGCCGCCACACGTGAGATCGACATCGCCGTCGGGAACGCGGGTGACGATGACAGTGGTGGTGTCGACTGCGCTGACGAGCGACTGCCCGACTCTGATTTTCACGATTTTCTCCTGCTGACGTCTCTGCGAGTGCAACGGATGAGGTCTCCGTCACACTAGCATAAATCGTTATATGATTAAACCGATTTCGACGAGGTCTCGACACGGCTCGGGCGCAGGCCGGCGGCCGTCGATGAGGTCGACGGTCAAGCCGTCAACCTCTGCCGTAGAGACTCCTCGATCTGCTCCAGAAGGTCGACCCGGCTCACCTTGGACGAGGGCGTGCGGGGCAGCTCACTCAAGATCACGATGTTGACCGGAACCTCGTACGGAGTGAGCGTCTCGCGGCAGAAATCGCGTAGCTCGGCCTCATCCGGCACGGGCATCCCGGGCTCCAGCTCGACCCCGGCAACCGGGACCTGCCCCAGTCGCTCGTCGGCCTTGGGCGCGACCGCGGCCTCACGGACCGACGGATGCTTCTCGATGACGGAGCGGACGTGATCGGGGTGCACCTTGAAGCCGCCGCGGACTATCGCGTCGTCAGCGCGCCCGCGGATCCACAGGAAGCCCTGCTCGTCGATGGCCGCCAAATCGCTGGTGCGGAGCCACTCGTGCTCTCCCACCGGCGTCTGCTTGGAGCGAATCTCCAGATGACCTTGTTCACCGGTCGGCAGCTCCACGCCGTCCGCATCGGTGACGCGCAGGCTGACGCCCGGCAAGGCGCGTCCGGCACTGCCTGCCTTGGTGGCCCAATACTTTTCGTGCAACGGATACGTCCACATCGCCACGGCACCGGCGAACTCGGTCGCGCCGTAAGTCGGCAGCACCCGGATTCCGTACACCTTGAACATCTCGTCGATCAGCTCCGGCGGGCAGTACGCCGTGCCGGTTGTGATGACCTGAAGGCTCGACAGCTGCCCAGCGGGGACCTGCGCGCTCAGTATCGAGCGCAACGCCGCCGGCACGAGGCCGCAGGCCCGGAGCTGATGGCGGACGACCGCGCGGACCCAGGCGTCCACTGAGAACTTGGACATGAGGGAGATGCGGCGTCCGGCAAAGATTGGACCCACCGCACCCCAGAATCCGCCGATGTGCACCAGCGGGGAGACGACGAGCGAGACACCGCTGCGGAACAGAGTCCCCTCCGGCGGATTGGGCACGCTCCCGGTCAGCGCCGTGTCGAACTGCCGCTCACTCAGACGAACCCGCTTGGGCGGTCCTGTGGTGCCGGAGGTCAGCATTTCTACGACGATGCCCGGCGACGTATCGGTGGGCCGAGGCCCACGCTGGGCATCGGACGTGAGCCGGGCCCCGCCAGAGGACACCTCGAGGACGATCGCGTCGCCCGCGGCCTGCCGCACACCTGCACGCGCCAGCGCCTCGGACGACCCGACGAGGGCCGGCACCTCGGCCGCGGTCAGGTCGGCGGCGAGCCGCTGCGGGGGCTGTAGCGGACTCAGGGTCACGACGCAACGTCCGCTGCTGATCAGCGACACCAGGGTGGCCACGTGCTCCGGGGTGTTCTCGAGGATCACGCCGACCCGCGCGTCCTTGCCCAGGCCGCGGGAGCCCAGCTCACGCTCGAGGTCGCGGTCGACCTGCTGGAGCGAGTTCCACGTGATCCACTCGTCGTTGAACTCGATGGCGTCGACGTCGCCGGGTGCCTCATCCAGCAGCTGCCGGAACCGGTCGCGGGCGCTCATCATCGACCTTTCCAGACCGGCGGGCGCTTCTCGGCGAAGGCGGTTGCGCCCTCTCGGGCGTCTTCGGAGGTGAAGACCGGTTCCATGATCGCGGCCTGCTTCGCCCATCCCTCCTCTGTCGTCCAGTCCGACGACTCACGGGCGATCTGTTTGGTCACGGCGACCGCCAGCGGACCATTGGCGGTGATCGTGGCAGCGAGCTCCAAGGCCCCGTCAAGGGCGCCACCGTCGGTGGTGATGCGGTTGACAAGTCCCAGGGCTGCGGCGCGCTCGGCGGTTATGGGGTCACCGGTCAGCAGCAGCTCGAGTGCGATGGCCTGCGGGATGCGCTGCGGCAGCAGCATTGCGGCGCCGGCGCCGGCGACCAGAGCCCGCTTGACCTCGGGGACGCCTAGTTTGGCCGTCGCCGCGGCGACGACCATATCGCACGCCAGCAGCAGCTCGAAGCCACCGGCCACGGCCCAGCCCTCGACAGCACCGATGAGCGGTTTGCGGGGAGGGCGGGTGGTGATACCGCCCAGACCGCGGCCCTCGACAGTCGGACTCTCGCCGAGCAGGAAGGCCTTGAGGTCCATGCCGGCGCAGAACGTACCGCCCGCGCCGGTGAGGATGCCCACCCGAAGCTCGTCGTCGGCGTCCAGCTCGTCGACAGCGGCGGCAATGCCCACCGCGACCGCGCCGTTGAGGGCGTTCTTCGCCTGGGGTCGGTTGATCGTGATGATCTGGACGCCGTCACGACGCTCCACCAGCACCTCGTCTGACATCTGAACCCCTTGTCCTTGTCTGCTGTCACTGGTTAGTCGATTGATTGCTGACTCACGGATTCCCGGCTCGCCGACCCCGGCCCGAGACCGGCCAATTGCCGATGCTTGTCAGCATCTATGGCAGAGACAGTAGCATTAAATGAGTTTACTGATTAAACTCTCGGTAACACTTCCTGAAGGGATCCCAGATGACTGCGACACGCACCGTGTTCACCGCCGAGCACGAGGATTTTCGCGCTCTCGTGAAGAACTTCATCGCTCGCGAGGTGGCTCCGTACCACGACGAGTGGGAGCGCAACGGACAGATCGATCCCTCGGTGTACAAGGCCGCAGCGACCGCCGGAGTGCTCGGTTTCTCTGTTCCCGAGGAGTACGGCGGGTTGGGTGTCGACGACTTCCGGTACAACGCGATCGTCGCCGAAGAGCTCGCCGTCTCCGGACTCACCGGACCGGCCTTGACGCTGCACAACGACATCGTCGCGCCGTATCTGCTGCGCCTCACCACCGAGGCGCAGCGACAGCGCTGGCTCACGCCACTGGCCGCCGGTGACCTCTCCTTCGCGATCGCGATGAGTGAGCCGCGGGCGGGCAGCGACCTGGCCGGTATCCGGACCTCCGCAGTCCGCGACGGCGACGAGTGGGTCATCAACGGGCAGAAGACCTTCATCTCCAACGGCATCATCTCCGACGCCGTGATCGTAGTGTGCCGAACCGATCCTGAGGCCGGCCACAAGGGCTTCTCACTGATCATGGTCGAACGCGACACCGTCGGCTTCGAGCGGGGTCAGAAGCTCAACAAGATGGGCCATCATGCTCAGGACACCGCCGAGCTGTTCTTCGCGGACTGCCGCGTGCCCGTCGACAATCTGATCGGTACGGAGGGCCGCGGTTTCTATCACCTGATGGAGAACTTGCCTTCGGAGCGACTGTCGATCGCGATCTCGGCGATCGCCGGCGCCGAGCGAACGTTCGAGCAGACCAAGACATACGCCAAGGAGCGCGAGGCGTTCGGCCAGGCCATCGGCAGCTTCCAGGCGAACCGTTTCACGCTGGCCGAGATGGCCACTGAGCTCGATATCGCCCGCATCTACGTCGATGAGTGCATCCGCCGCGTACTCGACGAGACCCTGACGGCCACGGACGCCGCGAAAGCCAAATGGTGGTGCACCGAACTGCACAAGAAGGTCGTCGACCAGTGCCTGCAGCTGCACGGCGGGTATGGCTACATGCTCGAGTACCCGGTCGCGAAGGCTTACCAGGACGTTCGCATCTCGACGATCCTGGGCGGCACCACGGAAATCATGAAGGACATCATCGGTCGCGACATGGGCTTCTGACCGGGCCCCCTGCCGGCCCCGTCGTCGCTCCAAAACTTTTCAACGAACCAGGAGAACAGAATGAACATCAAAGGCAAGCTCGCCATTGTCGTCGGGGGCGCCTCGGGCATGGGGCGTGCATCTGTCGAGGCGCTCGCGGAGCGCGGGGCACGGGTCGCGATCATTGATCGCCCGGGAGGTGCCGGTGAGGAGATTGCCACAGCAGTAGACGGTGCATTCTTCGCAGGCGATATCACCGACCACACCGGCATCGAGGGCGTCTTGACCGAGGCTGTCGAACATCTCGGTGGCCTCCACATCGCGGTCAACACAGCCGGCGGCGGGATCGCAGCCAAGACACTGGGAAAGAAGGGACCGCACTCGCTCGCAGACTTCGAGCAGGTCGTCAACCTCAATTTGGTCTCGACATTCAACCTCAACCGCCTTCAGGCCGACGCGATGAGCAAATCTGAGCCTGACGCCGACGGTGAACGGGGAGTCATCATCAACACCGCCTCGATCGCAGCTTTCGAGGGGCAGATCGGTCAGGTCGCCTACGCGGCCGCCAAAGCCGGCATTGCAGGGATGGCCCTCACCATGGCCCGTGACCTCGGTAGTTACGGCATCCGTGTGCTGGCCATCGCGCCCAGTCTGTTCGCCACCGGTGCAGTCGCCGGTCTGCCGGAAGATGTCATTGCGCCGCTGGTGGCCGGCAACGCATTTCCCCAGCGCATGGGACGCCCCGACGAGTACGCAAAGCTCGCAGTCGCGATCGCCGAGAACGGCATGCTGAACGGTCAGTGCCTGCGCCTCGATGCAGGAATGCGATTCGGCCCGCGCTGAGCTGCGTGTTTTGCTGCGCAGATGTTCGATTTCGAACTGGCGTAGGTCGGACGACTGAAGCAGGCAAGCTCACCCCTCCGGGGTGAGCTTGCGTGTTTAGACCCTTCCTCCTACCGGCAGCGATGGCGCGGCACCGACAGACCACTGCCTATCCGAGTCCTCGCGTCATCGGCGACTCACCGACAACGCAGTCACCTCAGGCCGGCGCTGATCGACGCGTCTCAGGCACCAGAACTCGTACCGGGACGTTGGACATGAGGGGCTGCCCGGAGTAGCGCTCCCAGACATCGGTGATGGTGAGCAGTCGATTGGTCGGAGACCCGATGTCGAACATCTGGCTGTCCTGGTCTGGCCGGCCGCCGAAGGAATGGGCCATCGAGATGAGGCCCTCACGGAGAGTTTCGTCACTAGCGAAAACGGCAGAAATGCTTGCGCGGACCGATTCGATTTCCGCCACGTCACCGTCGGACAACCCCAGCGATTCCATGTCCTTTGGGTTCATGTACGCGAAGTTGTAAAACCTGCCGCGGTTTGTGGCGTCCACATTGTGCGACGAATTCACGACGTGGTTCAGGCGCCGGGAGATCAACCGCAACGGAAACCCGTCTGCAAGAACAACTGCCAGATCGTCCTTTTCGGCGGCCTGGAGATCGGCCATCATGTCGGCGTTGCCGACGTCCAGCCGGCCATTCCACCCCGGCTCCTTCTCCTGCACCACGACGGCTGGATCGGGCGGGAAGAGCGCGCCGTGCGGATGGCGCTTGACCTCCGACAGAGGGATCCGCGATCCGGCGAGCAGGATCTCCAAGAGCTCATCGGCGGTCGGCTTGGTGACCATGTCCAGTTCGGCCGGAGGTAGTGCGGATTTGCTGAAGGAGAAAGCGCCGCTGAAGCTGATCGGGAGCCCGAGCCGGCGGGCAACCTCGTAGAAGAACTCCCACTCCTCGACGACATCAGCCCCCTCGGGCGGTGCAACGACCGGAGGAGAATACCGCGCGGCAGCGTCGGCAAAGCCCTTGTACCCCGTGGCGAACAGCAGCATGGCGTCGGTCAGCAGGCTGACGCCTGACACCTCGAGGTTCATCGTCGGGGCTATGACGTAATCCGCCAATTGCGAGGTAGCGGACATATCGACGTCCAGCGTGACGAGCAGATCGAGAGCCTTCATCGCTTCGATGGTCTTGAGTTGGTCGGGGAACGCCGATACCGGGTTGCCCCCAAGACAAATCAGCGCTCTGATCTGCCCCTCCCCTGGAGTCAGGATCTCTTCCGGAAGAGCGGCAGTGGGTAGCCCGGCAGGGGTACCGGCCAGGCCGCGCACCCGCATTGGTGCCCCGACTACGGGGTTGGGCCTCGCTGGAGACGCCTGCGCGATGGCGGGCAGTGTTGGGATGAGCGTCCCAGGATTGCGGACCGTCTCGCCGGCCCGAAGATAGTGCCCGCAGAGAGTGTCCAAGGTGAGGACCAGGTATTCGACAAGCGTGCTCTGGGCGGTACCCATACTGGGGCCGGTGCCGGCTACCGCGTATCCGCGTCCAGCCGTAGCGAAGGTGCGTGCGGCGCGCCGAATTTCGGCGGCGGTGATTCCCGCTCGGGCAGCGACCCTTTCGGGCGAGAACGGTTGTACCCTTTCGCGTAGCGAGTCCAGACCTTGGACGTTCTCCTCCACGAACGTCTTGTCGAACAATTCCTCGTCGAGGATCACCCGAATCATGGCCGCAAGTAACCCGATGTCCTGTCCGGGCGTCGGCTGGATGAATTGAGTTGCCTGTTTTGCCACCCCGGTTCGGCGCGGATCAATCACGATGACTCTCGCTCCGCGGCTGCGCAGATCCTTCAGGTACGTATTCGGATTGCCGCTGGGCGCACCCGAATACGTGACGAGCGGATTGATTCCGACAAAGAGCACCACATCCGGGTTGTCGTAAGCCTGGGGCGGCGCCATCCATGTTCCGTGCAAGGCACGGGCGATTGGCTTGCCAGGCTGATCGATCGTGTTCGACGTGAAGATCATCGGCGAGCCAAGGGCTCGCATGAACGCCGTTGCCATCGGGTGACTGAGGGCGTTCTGTTGGCCCTTCGTTCCGGAGTAGAGCGCCACTGCGCGGGGGCCGTACCGGTCGACTATGCGCCGGAGATGTTGCGCGATTTCATCGAACGCCTCGCTCGACCCGATTGCCGCGTGCGTGCCGTCGGCGCTTCGTTTCATCGAGTGCAAGAGGCGGCTGTCACTGGTGATCATGTCCGCGAAAGAGCGGCCCTTCACGCACGTGTAGCCATTGTGAGTGATGCCATCGAGGTCCGCGCGGACGTTGACGGGTCGCTCGTCCTCGATCTCTACGAGAATCGGGCAGTAATTCGAGCACACTCGGCAAAAGGACGGTCGTATGGTCGTCATGCCGAACCTTCTCACTTCCGTTGGCGCACAGTAAGAACCGTTGCCGCCTAGATCAGTTCCAGTGTCGCAGTATCGCTTTGCGTATGAGTGTACTCATATAGGCCGGGCCGACTGCTAGGTTTACGCAAGGAAACCAGCCGAGCATCCCAGGATCACTGCGCCGCAACGATCGTCGCGGACCACCTCGTCAGCTGGCGGTCACAAGACCTCGATGACCACCGCGCCACCCTGACCGCCGCCTGCACACATGGCAGCGACGGCAACACCCCCGCCACGGCGCTTGAGCTCATGGACCAGAGTCGTCACCATCCGAGCACCGGACGCCCCCACCGGGTGACCAAGGCTGCAACCGCTGCCGTGAATGTTGACTTTGGCCTCGTCGAGGCCCAGCAGCTTGCAGGCCGCGACTGGAACGGCCGCGAAGGCTTCGTTGATCTCCCACAGATCGACGTCGTCAATCGCCAAGCCGGCTCGCTCGAGCACTCGAGGGATCACCGAGACTCCTGCCAAACCGGTCAGCCGCGGATCTACACCAATCGCCGCCCACGCCACGACCCTGGCAAGCGGAGTCAGGCCATGCTCGTCGGCGAATTCTTGGCTGACGACCATCACTGCGGCGCCTGCATCGTTGACACCCGACGCGTTACCGGCGGTGATCGAGAACCCGTCGATCTCCGGGTGCAGGCCCTTGAGACTGGCCAGCTTCTCGGCCGAGGTGGCGCGGCGGGGCTGCTCGTCGACTGCGAAATCGAGAACTGAGCCATCCGCCTGAGTCACCTTGACCGGCACGATCTCATCGTCGAACGTGCCGGCGTCGATCGCTGCAACCGCACGCTGGTTCGAGCGCAGAGCCCACGCGTCCATCTCTTCTCGGGAGATACCGACCTCCTGCGCCACATTCCATCCCGTGGTGAGCGTGACGTCGTCGTTGGCATCGTCGGTGTGAGGGAACGTCGGCCTCAGTCCCACCGTGTAGTCGCTGGAACCCGCCTCCCGCCATCCGGTCTGCGGCGCCATCGAATTGGACTGCACGCCACCGGCAATGATCGCCCGATCCATGCCCGCTCTGATGCTCGCCGCGGCGTTCCCGATTGCGGTGAGGCCACCGGCACAGTGCCGATTGACCGACTGCCCGGGAACATGCTGGAGTCCCGCGGCATGGGCCGCGTAACGAGCCGTGTCTCCGCCTCCGTAGAGCGCCTCGGCGAGGATCACGTCATCGACGCTCTCGGCGGGAACCCCTGACCGAGCCAGTGCCTCGGATACGACGAGTGCGGCAAGTTCTTCAGCCGGTGTGTCGCGGAGCGTGCCCTTGTACGCCACACCAATCGGAGTACGGACAGCGCTGACGATCACTGCTTCGGTCATGAGGCTCCTAACATGGAAGAAAACATTTAAGATTCGGAAAAATCATCTAGCCGTATGGGGTGCGATTTCCCAATCCCTCAGGGCTGCCCTGGCTTCAGCGCGACGAACAGGCCCTCGGCCTCAGCGCACAGCACGTCACCCTGGTGGAGCGTCGCACGCAGGTACCGCTTACGCCCCTCCTCACGCTCCACCCAGCCCCTGATCGACAGCTCTTTGCCGATCGGAGTGATCGACCGATAGTCGGTGTGCAGGAAGGCAGTTCGCTGCGCGGGGCGGCCGGCGGAGTTGGCCAACCGGCCGAGCACCTCGTCGAACATCAGCGGCACCGCACCACCGTGCGCCGCCCCGTTGCCGCCCAGGAAGTAGTCGCCGAAGCGGACCGTGGCCTCCACGGTGTCGGGCGTGCTGGCGGTCACCACCACCTTGGGTGACATTGTCTGCCCGCGGCCGGCCAGGTCCGTCCGGCGACCGAAGACCCTCTCCCGCTCTACAACAGCGTGCGGCTCGAGCTTGTCTGCCCAGGCAGCCAGCTCGCCGGTCAGCGACCGGACCATCGCCTCATCGGGAGCGGCCGCCGCGAGGCGGTCGAGGAAATCAGCGAGGGCGTCGGTCAGCTCCGCCCAGGCGGGACCGTACGAGCCCTCGCCCCCAGGCAGCGTCTTGCTGCGCCAAGGGCGAGCGCTTTCATCGAACCCCGGGTGACCGCCCGTCGACTCGCTCAAGCCGGGATGCTGCCGGTGTGGATGCGAGCCGCGTGCAGCCCGTCCTCGGTTGTGGGCGCCTCGACCGACCACTCGCCGCAAGAGCACCAGCACTCGTAGTGCCCGTCCTTGGGGATGATCGCCTGTCCGTCGCAGCTACCGCCGGTGTTCGCGATGCTCTGCAGGAACTCCAGCGGCTTTTCGTGCAGGCTGTTGTCTTCGTCGTGGTCACTCATGGTGTCCGTCCTTTCGTGGATGTGGGTAGAAGTCGATCAATCGGCGACCCGGAAGACCGGCAGCAGCCAGTCGTCCTGGATCGGGTGGAAGTCGACGACCAGCTGCATGCCGATCTCGACGTCGGCGGGGTCGATGCCGATCAAGTTGCTGACGAGCCTGGCCCCAGGCGCGTCGGGGAGGTCCACGACAGTCGGGACAAGGGTGATGTCCGGCAGTCCCGGAAAACCGTGGACGACCGCGAAGCTGTAGACCTCCGCGCGGCCGCTCAGCTCGACGAACTCGACACCCTCGGACTGACACTCGGGACAATACGGCGTCGGAGGCAGCCGGAAGGTCTCACAGTACGTGCACCTCGGAGCGACCAGACGACGCTCTTTGGCGGCCAGCCAAAACCCCTCTGTGATCGGGTTGGTCGTGATGCGCACCATGTCACCGGGCAGTGCGGTGGAAACCGTCATCGGTCGTCCCTTCCAAGGATCAGGCCCGAGACCGGGAGACTGGCGGGACCTCCGGTGACGAGCGCATGCTCGGCGTTCTCGACCTGGTTGATCGCGGTGCCGCGCATCTGCTCCACGCCCTCGACGATGTGCGTCATGCCGATGATGTAGGCCTCTGACAAGTTGCCGCCATGAGTGTTGACCGGGATCTGCCCGGGCTTCTTCTGCGCCGAGTAGCGGATTGCTCCGGACTCGACAAATGCGCCGCCTTCACCCTTTTCACAGAATCCGTAGTCCTCGAGCTGCATCACGACCATCGGCGTGAAGTGGTCGTAGAGCAGTGCAACGTCGAGATCGTCGGCGGTGAGACCGGACTGTTCATAGAGTCGCCTGGCGATCGGCTTGTTGCCTGAGGAGGCGAAGTACTCGTCCGGCATTCCCATCCACGCAAACGCGCGGCCCCACTCCCTGACACCACCGTGGGCGGCGGCAACGACCGGCACAGGCTTCTGCTTGAGATCCCGAGCGCGTTCGATCGACGTGGTGATCACCGCGACGGCCCCGTCGGTCTCCTGACAGAAGTCGAACAGACACAGTGGCTCGGCGATCATCCGGGCGCTGAAATAGTCTTCGCTCGTGAGCGGCTTCTTCATCAGCGCATCCGGACGGTTCATCGCGTTCTCGCGCTGCGAGATCGCAACCTCGGCGAACGCCTCGCGGCGTGTGCCATACAGGTGCATGTGACGACGCGCCAACAGCGACATCAGGTGGCCCGGTCCCGCCAGCCCAGAGGGCTGCAGGAACGAGTTGGTCGGATTGAGCGCGACCTGTGAGAACACCGTGCCCAGGCGGGCCTTGCTCTGTTGCAGCGACATGAGCGATACGACGTACGTCGCGTCACCGGCGACGATGGCGGCGCGAGCCAGGCCGATCGAACCGGCCGAACCTCCTCCCCCACTGGTCAGAGCGGCCGTGAAGGTCACCTCAGGGATTCCGAGGGTCTCCATGAAATCGGCCGTGTCCATCTTGTCGACGTACCCGGCGCTGGCACCGGAGTAGTAGGCGAACCCGTCTATCTGCTTGACGGAGATGCCCGCGTCGTCGCACGCGTTGAGGATCGCCTCGCACGCCATCTGCGTGGTTGTGCGCGGCCAGGACTCGCCCCGCTTGTAGTACTCGGTGCGCCCGACGCCGACGACGGCGACGTCGCGCAGGCCCCCGTCCGGGGTCGAAGACGTCACCCGTCAGCCCTGGATCACGTCGGTGCTGGTCGGTACCGGGGGCACGTGGGGGAAGAGCTCGTAGAACGCGCCCTGCGTGATGCGCAGCGTGGTCTCGGGGGAGGCGTCGGCGAAGAGGCCCTGCAGCGTCTTCTGCGTGTGGCCGAAGGTGCCCTCCATATGGGGGTAATCCGAGCCGAACATGACGTTCTTGTAGCCCATCGCGTCGTGCGCCGCGACAGCTGTCTCGTCGTGCTGGAAGGAGGCGTAGACCTGCGACATCAGAATTTCTTTCGGGTCACGGTCAAGCTTGGGGCGGACGGCCATGTGGTGCTGGCGGTAGCCCTCGAGCAGACGGTCGCCGAGGAAGGGGATCCAGGTGGCACCACCCTCGGAAATGAGGATCTTCAGGTTGGGGCGACGATCCAGGACGCCCGAGGCGACGAGTTTCATCGCGGCGCGCTGGCCCGAGAAAGTGGTCTCGGTGTAGTTCATGACCGCACCACCTGGCCCGCGGTAAACCAAGCCCGCGCCACCTGCGGTCATGTCGACCGGGTCGGTCCCGATGTGGAAGGCCGGGATGATGTTGGACGCCGCGCACGCATCCCAGAACGGTTCCCAGTCATTGCGGTGCCAGTCCGGTGCGCTCGGGTGAGGGGTGGTTGGCAGGAAGACGCTCTTGAAGTCGTGCTCGGCAAGCCACTCGATCTCCGAGACGGCATCCTCGACGCGCAGGGTGGAGACCTGACCTGTCACCACGTAGCGGTTGGAGACGGGCACGAGCTCCTCGAGGGCGTACTCGTTGGAGGCGCGCATGCAGGCCTTCAACAGTTCGGGGGTGCGGAACGTGGAGGCCCACATTCCGAGGCTCGGGAAGATGACCTCGCCCCAGACGCCTTCTTTGTCCAGGTCTCCGAGGCGGGCCTTGGCGTCGCGCACACCCTGCGGCTTGTGGCTCTCCTCGGTGAATTGCACCACCGCCGAGTTCGGCAGCTTCCGCCGGAAGGTCTGACCGTCGACAGTGACCGTCTCGTACTCGCCGTCGGGGTCTTTCTGCGACTTGGGCGTGAGATCAGCCATCGCCTTGGGAAGGCGCGACTCCCACACATCTTCGGGCTCGAGGAAGTGCGAGTCTCCGGAGTTCGTCCAGATTTTGTTGTTCATGGGTGTCTCCAAACGTGGGAGGTCGCGACCTGCGCGCCTCGAAGTGTCCGCTGTCAATTAGAGCATTCCATTAACTGATTCAACTGTCCAGTGTTTCTAAGATCTGATGATTAGGTTTGCTCGCGTTCGACAGTACGTGCGATTTCAGAGATAGTCATTAAAAAGTTGGACGCACCGCAACCAGATCTGCAGGAGAAGGCGCATGGACACCGACGCCCCCGAAAGCGAGCGCGAGCTGCGCACCCACAAGCGCAAACACGCGGCCGGCGAGTCGACGCGGGTCCTGTTGATGGAAACTGCCGAGCAACTGTTCGCAGTGCGGGGCATCGAGGGCGTGACCTTACGAGAAATCCAGCACGCGGCGGGCCAATCGAACTCATCGGTCATCACGTACCACTTCGGTTCCAAGACCGGCCTCGTGCACGCCCTGATCCGTCATCGCCACGCTGAACTCGACAAGCATCGACTCACTGCGCTGGCCGCGATGCGCGACGCGGGGCAGTTGATCGATCCGCGTGCTGTGGTGTGGCTCATCGTCCGCCCGCTGATCGGCAGCATCCGGGCCGGCGAGATGTTCGTACCGTTCCTCGCTCGGTTGAGCGAGAACCCGCGCGCATACGCAGACTTCTGGCCCGACGACGTCCAAGCGTGGGGCTCCGCTGCTGTCGAGGAAGTCGTCGACGAGGCCCTGAGCACCTTGCCGCAGCGAATCAGGCGCGGACGCGCTTTCCAGCTCTACAACAGTGTGCTCAATCTGCTCGGCGAGCACGCCCGTAGCCACCACGAGATCAGCGAGGCGCTTTTGCACAACTACGTCGACGGCTGGGCCGCCCTGCTGGCCGCCCCGGTCTCGGATGAGACGCTCGCCCTCTTGTAAGACAGATCAGATCAGCGCTGCGAGCCGCGGAAGGTCGGCCATGGCGCGCATGGCGTCATTGAGGTGCGTGCAACCGGCAACGCCCTTGAGGCGGTCGAGCACGACGGCCCGCAGTTTGGTGACCGGAGTCCCGATCAGCGATGCAACGTTGCGTACGGCGAGCGGGCACTCGGCATACGGCAACACCCGGGGTACCGGATCGATCGAGCGAAGCAAGCCGGTGTCCCGGTCTGCGGTGGCAGTGAGGGTGTACTCGTGCACCGCAACACGGCCACCGTCAGGACGTGTCGCGGAGTCCTGGAACATCGCATCGACGTGAATGGTTCCTCCGTCGACCCAGACATCCATGCGACGCGCCCTACGCATAGACACCTCATCGATCTTCCGGATCTTGTGCCACGCAAGCGGGTCAGGACTCGACTCGAGAGCATTGACCGCTTGCGTACGGTGTGTCCATCGAGAACTACCGTCGGGCGCCAGGCCGCTGGAACCCGGCATGAACCCGGTACAGACGCCCTCCATCTTCCGACCCGGCCCGTCCGACCGACCCTTGACCGACGCGAGCAGCTGATCGGCCGAAATCCATTGCGCGAACGCGAAGCCGGAGATCAGAGTCGCGCCGGGAAGATCGTCGAGGAGCAGACGCAGTGGCCCGTCGTCAATCTCGGAGGGCGGCAGCACCTCCATGAGTGCCGCGCGGTAGCCACTCCCGCTCGGAGCCCGCACCAGAGCCTGGAGTTCAGGCCACGACGGCGCCGTCTCGATTGTGGCGATTGTTCGATCGGCAGCCACCACGACCTCCATGGTCTCCTCCGAGAGCACTTCTTCCGCCGGCTCACGATCGCCCCTGTCAGAGGTGGTCCGCAGGTCACGCCCCCGTCCACGCAACAACAGTTCCGTACCCAGACCGCCGGGCCAGGTCATGTCGATGGTGGTGGTGCGCCTCACCGATCCGGGCCGCCGCGGAGGCGATGCGTCGACCGGGCCACGAACCTCTAACGAGATGTCAGTGCTCATGATCTCGCCGACACCGGCCAGTTACTGACGACCAACAGGCCCCTTGGAGCCAAACCTCCTGAGGCTTTAGCCCCGAGAGCCATTCGGGCCACTGCCAGGTGGAGATCGCGTGGCGACCGATTCCCGGATCTGGCTGCTGCAACGCCCAGCGCAATCGGCGCGATTAGGCCCGTATACTGCGCATACTCCGCACCGGCGCCGACGAAGTGGTTCTTGCGCCGGCGATGGGTCGAGATCGCCAACAGCAAGAGCCCGACTGAGAGTACGCAGGCAAGAGTGGTCAACAGGCGCACATCCACACCCATGACCCACCTCTCGCCGCCAACAGTAGAATCATCTTACTCATACCAAAGGGTACGAACTTAATGCTCTAAGGGTATATTTAGTTGCATGTCTACCGACCTCGGCTCGATCCCAACGCCCGCAGTGCAGCGTGTAGGCACCACGATGCGGGCACCCAAGACCGCAGAACTCATCGCCCATCACCTGCGTCGCCAGATCGTTAAGGGTGACCTCACGCCCGGTGAGACACTGCCCTCCGAGGTCGAGCTGATGGAGCAATTCAGCGTCTCGCGCCCTACGCTCCGCGAAGCCTTTCGAATTCTTGAGACCGAGTCACTGATTGGCGTGCGGCGTGGGGCCCGCGGGGGCGCAAGGATTCTGGAGCCCGACCCGATGGTCGCCGCACGCCACGTCGGCCTGCTTCTGCAGCTGCAAGGCACAACCATCCAAGACGTCTACGAGGCACGCGTGGTGACCGAACCGCCGTGCGCGCGCTTGCTCGCCAAGGCCCGGACCAATCAAGACCTTGCTGATATGCGTGCGGTCATCGAGGAAATCCGCACGATGCTGGCTGCCGGTTTCGACAAGACGCCTGACCCGGCGGAGTGGAGCGGCATCACCTACCGATTCCACGAGCTGATCATGCAACGGTGTGGCAACAAGACGCTCGCGATCCAGGGCGCCGTCCTGGCCGACATCGTCGCGATCCATCTGCAGTTGAGCGTCGCGCAGGGCATGGGCGAGAGCGAGCAGCCAGCCCGTTTCCAGAAAACCCTGCGTTCGTATGCCAAGCTGGTGGACCTCGTCGAGAAGCGCGATGGCAACGAGGCCGAGGCCCACTGGCGTCGCCAGATGGAAGGCGCCAAGAAGTACCTGTTCCTGTTCGACGAGCGGAACAAACCGCTTGTCGATTTGTTCGGGTGACGCCCGACAAACTCGGGATGCTGGGCGCCCCCACACCTCGCCGTTGACGAACTGGCTTGCCGCGACTCCCCCAGCAATGCCCTAGACCCGGGTCGCCTCCAGCGACGGGCCCCTTCCCATTGATCTTCGGGTGGCGTCCGTTTTTGTGCTGTGCAGAGGCCCGTGGCAGCTCTGAGCGTTGCGGCGAGCGTCAGAGGCGCTCGATGATGGTGGCGTTGGCCATACCGCCGCCCTCGCACATCGTCTGGAGTCCATAGCGACCGCCGGTTGCCTCCAGATGTCCCAACATCGTGGCCATCAGCCGGGTGCCGGAGCCGCCAAGCGGGTGACCGAGCGCGATCGCACCGCCGAGCGGGTTCAGCCTGCCAGGATCGGCGTTGAACTCCTTTGCCCAAGCCAGCGGGACTGGAGCGAAGGCCTCGTTGACCTCGTAGGAATCGATGTCGTCGATACTCAGTCCCGAGCGCTTGAGCGCCTTGTGGGTTGCCGGAATGACGCCGGTCAGCATCAGCAGCGGATCCGATCCCGAGACCGAAAAGGTGTGGAAGCGGGCACGCGGCTTGAGACGCAGGGCGGCTGCCTTCTCCTCGCTCATGATCAGTGCGGCCGACGCACCGTCGGTCAGCGGCGACGAGTTGCCCGGCGTGATCGACCACTCGATCTCCGGAAACCGCTGCGCGTAGCCCTCGTCCCTGAACGCCGGACGCAACCCGGCAAGGCCCTCGACGGTCGTGGAGGCCCGCACCGTCTCGTCGACGATGTGCACCGATCCATCGGGCAGCGTGATGGGAATGACCTGGTGCTCGAACCCACCGGCGGCAGCAGCCGCGGCCGCACGCTGGTGGGACCTGGCGGAGTACTCATCGAGCACCTCGCGTGACAACTTCCAGCGGGCGGCGATCAACTCGGCACCGATGCCCTGGTTGGCCAGGCCCTCGGGGTACCGCTTGGTCAGCGGGGCGTAGGGGTCGCCTCCTTGGGCGTTCATGCCCATCGGCACGCGGCTCATCGACTCGACACCACAGGCGATCGCGATGTCATAGGCACCGGCCATGATGCCCTGCGCGGCAAAGTGGGCGGCCTGCTGACTCGAGCCACACTGGCGATCAATCGACGTACCGGGAACCGATTCCGGGAAGCCGGCCGCGAGCAGCGCGGTCCGTGCGATGTTGAGCCCCTGATCACCGACCTGGACTACGCAGCCGGCGATGACGTCGTCGACCAGGGCGGGATCGAGATCGTTGCGCTGCACGAGCGCCTGCAGCGTCTGCGCCAGCAGGTCCCCTGGGTGGACACCCGAGAGCGCCCCGCCGGGCTTGCCCTTGCCGGAGGCGGTACGGATGATGTCGACGATGACAGCGCTGGTCATGGATATCTCCTAACATCAGGGGCCCGCTCGGCAGCACAACCCAGTAGAGCTATTAGTTATCTTATTAAGCCATTAGTGTGTCATGTGTCGAAGAGGCGCGATCACGTCCGCCTCTCGCCCGAGTCGAACTGGAGTCGAGATGGACCGCGACCTGTACACCGAGGACCACGAGCAGTACCGCAGTGTCGTTGCGGAGTTCGTCCGACGCGAAGTGACCCCTCACCTCGAGGAGTGGGACGAAAACCGAGCGACCGGCCGCGATGTCTGGCTGGCCGCCGGACGCCAGGGCGTCGTGGGCCTTTCCGGCCCCGAGGCATACGGCGGAGCGGGGGTCGAGGACATCCGCTACCGGATGATTGTCTGTGAGGAGTTCGCGAAGGTCGGCGCGGCATCTCTGGGGTCGAGCTTCGCACTGCAGGACGACATCTTGATCCCGTATGTCGCAGGACTCGGCAACGACGAGCAGAAGCAGCGCTGGCTGCCACGCATGTGTGCCGGCGAGGCGATCATGGCCGTCGCCATGACCGAGCCCGGGACAGGGAGCGACCTCAAGAGCGTCCGGACCAACGGGGTCAAAGTCGACGGGGGCTGGAACGTCAACGGCTCCAAGACATTCATCACGTCGGGCATTCAGGCCGATCTCGTCGTCGTGGTCACCAAGACCGATCCGGCCGGAGGTACCGACGCCTTCACACTGCTCGTGATCGAGGAAGGCATGACCGGCTTCTCCCGCGGTCGCAAGCTCGACAAGCTCGGGTTAAAGGCGCAGGACACCGCCGAGCTGTTCTTCGAGGACGTCTTCGTGCCGGACGCGAACGTGCTGGGCACCGTCGGCGGCGGCTTCCGACAGCTCATGCAGCACCTGCCTTTGGAGCGACTGTCGATCGCGATGATGGCCATCTCGGCCTCCGATGCAGCCCTCTCCTGGACCCTGAACTACACAAACGAGCGCGAGGCCTTCGGTCAACCGTTGAGCACCTTCCAGAACTCCCAGTTCGTCCTGGCAGACATCGCCACCGAGTTGGACGTCACACGCGCGTACATAGACAAGTGCATTCTGGCTTTCAACGCCGGCACTCTGACCACGGTCGAGGCGTCCAAGGCCAAGCTATGGGCGACAGAGGTCCAAAGCCGAGTGGTGGACCGCTGCCTGCAGCTGTTCGGCGGCTACGGCTACATGATGGAGTACCCCATCGCGAAGGCGTATCTGGATGCCCGCGTGCAGAAGATCTACGGCGGCACCAACCAGATCATGCGGCAGATCATCGGTCGCGACCTGACGGTTCGCCGGTAAACGGCAACAACATGGGGACGAGCACCACCATCTCTTGACTTGGTGACGCGCATCACGTCAAATGGTACAATCAATCATCTGTATTAATTATTTATCTGTTTCCACCTAGCAGGAGTCACCAACCCATGACCGAGATCGACCGCACCCCCCCGACCGTCCACCTGCGGATCAACGGCGAGAAACTTGCCACCGGCACCGGTGGCACCCACGACCACATCAGTCCCGCCACTGGCCGCGTCGACGCGAAGATCCCCCTGGCCGACAAGGACGAGATCGAGCAGGCTGTCACGGCGGCGCACGAGGCGTACAAGAGCTGGAAGCGCACTCCAGCGGCTCATCGTCGCGCCCTGCTGCTCAAGCTGGCGGACCTGATCGAAGAGAACACCGAGGAGTTCGCCCGCCGGGCGACACTCGACAACGGCACACCGTTCACGCGCGCCAAGGGCTTTGGTCCCCTCTCCGCTGAGTGGACTCGGTATTACGCCGGCGCTGCCGATAAACTCCGGGGCGAGGTCACTGGCAGCCCGGTGTACGACGGCGAATTGGGTTACACGTTGACCGAGCCGTACGGCGTCATCGGCATCATCATCACGTGGAATGGCCCGCTGATCTCGCTCGCAATGAAGGTCCCGCCGGCCGTCGCCGCGGGCAATACCGTGGTCGTCAAACCGTCCGAGCTGACTCCGTTCAGTGGCCAGCTGTTCATGGATCTGGTCGAGCAGGCGGGCTTCCCGCCCGGCGTCATCAACGTTGTGCCCGGCACGGCCGAAGCCGGCGCCCAGCTGGTCAGCAATCCACTCGTCAAGAAGGTCACCTTCACCGGCGGTCCCGCGACGGCGGAGAACATCCTGCGCGGGTGCGCGGCGGACATGAAGCCCGCGGTGCTCGAGCTGGGCGGCAAGTCTGCGAACATCGTCTTCGAGGACGCCGACATCGAGAAGGCGTGCATATTGGGCGCGACCTTCTCGCTCATCCTGATGAGCGGCCAGGGCTGCTCCTTCGCGACCCGCATGATCGTGCACGAGTCGATCTACGACCAAGTCGTGGCCAAGACCAAGTCCATCGCCGAATCGGTCGTCGTCGGTGACCCCTTCGCCGAGGCCACGATGTCCGGCCCGGTGATCAACGCGGCCTCCGTCGAACGAATCCTGTCCTTTATCGAGCAGGCCAAGGCGGACGGAGCCACGCTGATCACCGGCGGCGAGCGGATCGGCGGCGAGCTGGCCGAGGGCTACTACCTCCGGCCAACAATATTCACCGATGTCGATCCCCAGTCGCACCTCGCGCAGAACGAAGTCTTCGGCCCCGTGCTGGCGATCATGAAGTTCTCGACCGAGGAGGAGGCCATCGAGATCGCCAACAGCACCCGATACGGCCTGTCGGCGTACGTGCAGACCAACGACCTGAAACGGGCCGTCCGTGTCGCTTCCGAGCTCGAGGCCGGCCAGATTCTGATAAACGGCGCCGCCAACTCGGTGACCGGACGCCCGTTCGGCGGCTTCGGGCTCAGCGGAGTGGGCAAAGAAGGCGGCCATGAAGGCATCGAGGAATTCCTGCGAGTCAAGTCGATCGCCATCAGCATGAAATGAGCACGACCGACCACCGACGACTGCTGGTCCCTCGCCCGAGGTGACAGGGACCAGCAGTCGTCATCGATCGCGGCTCTCGGGCTCAAAGACTGTCGCTGACGACGGCTTCTGGCCGGCTCGTATCCGCGGTTGCATCACGCGGTATCAGTAGCCGGTCTCTATCGCATGCGAGAACTGGGGCCGCACTGCTACTTCGATTTGAGCTGTTCATCAGATCACGGGCACGCAGCCAAACATCGGGTGGCATACCCGAAGGATTGGACAATGGATATATGGCATTACGAGTAACGTGTCCCTGCGGCGAGATGATGTACGGGTTGACCGATGACGCGGTGGTGAGTTCCACGCAGGCGCACCTTGACACCGTTCATCAGCGCTCATACTCCCGTGACGAGATCATGTTCATGGCCGTGAAGATCCCCGACCGACTTCTCCCTCCCGGCTTCATGACCACGTAGGCCGAAAACGTGATTAGCCCCGTAGCCGGCTCGCCTTGACCCTTATTACTCGCAGGTGGCGCTCGCGGTCCGCATTTGCTTCCTCTGCGACGCCGACTGAATGTCCGGGCCTTGCAGCGGCCCGCGTACGCGCTCGACGCCACTTGACGCGCGCCGATTAGAGGCTCCCGAACTATCCGGACATGTTACTTTTGTGCGGCACAGACCTCCTCGAGGCTTACAAAACCCGGGCATGGTAGGTATCACGTATACTCATTTTCCGGAGTCACCCAGGAGCCCGCCGATGTCCGTCGCTCAAGCCGACCCGTCCAGGAACGATCCCCCCGCTGAGGCCGACGCTCTCGACCGTCCCGACGAGCCGGCGGTCGGCAAACTGGCCGCACAGGTGGCCCGGCGAATCGAGGCAGAGGTCGTGCAACGCGGCTGGCCGATCGGCGAATCCCTCGGCTCGGAACCCGACCTGCGCGAGCGGTATGGCGTGAGTCGCGCCGTTTTCCGCGAGGCTGTGCGGCTGGTGGAACACCACAAGGTCGCCCGAATGCGCCGCGGCCCCAACGGTGGGCTGTTCGCGACGGCCCCCGACGCCGGTCCCGCTGCCCAAGCCCTGGTCATCTACCTCGAGTACGTGGGGACCAGCCTGGACGACCTCATGCACGCCCGCCGTCTGCTCGAGCCCCTGGCAGCCGGACTGGCCGCAGAGCGGATCACCGAAGAGGGCATCACCCTTGTCCGCCAGACCGTCGATGCGGAGCGGTTCACCGACCATCCCGAAGACCGCAGTGCCGAGGGCCTGCAGGTCGTCGTGGGTCAACTCTCCGGCAATCCCGTATACCAGCTGTTCATCGACGTGCTCGTTCGGCTCACATACCGATTCTCAGAGCCCATGAGCGTCGGGACCCGCGAGTACCGCCGAGCGCGTGCGTGGGTCGTGGACCAGCACATCGCAATCGCCGACGCAGTCATCGCCGGCGACAGCGGCAAGGCCGAGGCCCGGAGCAGCGAGTTCCTCGACGGCCTTTCCGAATGGATGCGAACCCACAGCCGCGCACCTGCCTCCGGTACGGCCCGGTCAGTGATCGCACCCGTGAAGGAGGGTGAGCCCCTCACCAAGCTCGCCGAGGTCGTCGCCGACCGTATCCGGGACGACATCGCCGCCGCCGGTTGGCCTATCGGCTCGGTCTTCGGCTCGGAGACCGACCTACTGGAGCGCTACGGCATCAGCCGTGCCGTCCTGCGCGAGGCGGTGCGCCTTCTCGAGTACCACTCGATCGCGCGGATGCGTCGCGGACCGAGGGGTGGACTCGTGGTCGGCGCTCCCGACCCACAAGCCAGCATCGACACCATGGCGCTCTACCTGGAGTACATGCAGGTCTCAGGCCCTGACTTCGTTGCTGTCCGCGACGCCATCGAGATGGGCATCGTTTCCCGGGTGACCAGCCGACACAACGAACCGGGGCTGGCGGAGCAACTCGACCTGGCCGTGCGGCGAATGAGCGCGGGCGAGGGCAGCGACCAGAGCAAGGCCGACCACTTCCATACGGAGCTCGCCGATCTCGCGGGCAACCCCGTTCTCGCACTCTTCCTTCGCATCCTCAGCGAGCTCTGGCGCCGGCACCTGGGCGAAAGGTCCGCAGAGGTAGATCCGGTGGCACGCCTACAGGTCGAGAACGTGCATCGTCGGATCGCCGACGCAGTGATCACCGGTGACGAAGGGATCGCGCGCCACCGCATGCGCCGCCACCTCTCGGCGCTGACCGAGTGGTGGCACTGACACCAGGTCGGACGTCAATGAAGCGGCGAGTCGAGGGGCGTCACTCAGCCGCCACGACGTGGATCTCGTCGCGCTGAGTTGCCATCAGCTGGAACCCCGCGCGACGGCGAGCATTTCGTCGATGCTCACGAGCTTGACGCGGGGCCGCGAGGCCTCGCGCCCTGCAGCCTTCTCATGCGTGTCGATCGCCTTCCAGTCCTGCACACCCAGGTGGGATGGGAGGAGCTCGGCCGCGTCGGCGTCACCGGCAGGCTCGTTGAGCGTCCCGGCGAGGTAGTCGTCGATCAGGAGTTGCACGGTCTCTTTGGCGCACTTCTTGTTGGTGCCGATGACACCCGACGGCCCCCTCTTGATCCATCCAGTCGCATACACACCACGGATCGGATCGAGGGTCTCGGGCTCCATCAGACGCCCAGCCACGTTCGGGAGGACGGCGCGTTTCTGGTCGAATGGCAGTCCCTCGA
Source organism: Williamsia sp. R60 (assembly GCF_054063855.1). Classification (NCBI taxonomy): domain Bacteria; kingdom Bacillati; phylum Actinomycetota; class Actinomycetes; order Mycobacteriales; family Nocardiaceae; genus Williamsia; species Williamsia sp. R60. The sequence goes on along the minus strand of NZ_JBSSGR010000003.1, from coordinate 974,113 downwards.
CCGGTCGGCCGCGGTAGCCGACCGATCGCAGCACCAGGCCGCAGGACAGATCCTCGATGTCGTCGGTCGCGACCGCAGTCACCATGCCGTCGTGCTCAACGAGCTTGTTTCGGACCAGACGAACGCCTTCTGTCCAACCGTCGCCGAGGATCTCGGTGGGCGATGCGAGGAACCGGAACGTGATCCGCTTCGGATGCGTCGGCGGCTTGGTCGCCATCTCGGCGAGGAGCTGAGTTTTGACCCGCCCCGTGGAGAAGCTCTCGTCGCCCTCTTCTATCTCCTCCATCGAGAGCTCATCTGGGCGTGCCAGCAGATCGACGCCGGGCAGGTCGCGCAAGCCGAGAAGCTCCGGCGTCGTGAAGGCGGCCTGCATAGAACCGCGACGCCCCACGACGACGACCTCCTTGATGTTGCTCTTCGCGAGCTGCTCCAGTGCGTGATCGGCGATGTCCGTCTTGCGGAGACGTTCGACGTCACTCACCAGGATCCTGGCGACGTCGAGCGCGACGTTGCCGTTGCCCAGGATCACCGCTCGCTCCCCCGACAGGTCGAACGTCCGTTCCGCGAAGTCAGGGTGGCCGTTGTACCAGGCGACGAACTCGGTCGCCGAGTGACTTCCGGGCAGGTCCTCGCCGGACACGTCGAGGGAACGGTCTGCCATCGCGCCAACCGCGTAGATCACCGCGTGGTACCGGTCCGTCAGCTGCTCGTGGGTGATGTCGCGCCCCACCTCGGTGTTGAGGAAAAGCCGAAAGTCCTTGCGTCGGAATGTCTTGACGAAGGTGTCAGCGGCCTGCTTGGTCTTTTGGTGGTCGGGCGCGACACCGAACCGCACGAGCCCGCCGGGGGTCGGGAGTCGTTCGAACATGTCCACCTTCGCGCCCAGGGCACGCTGAGACAGGAGCTCCTCAGCCGCGTAGCAGGCGGCCGGACCCGAACCGACGATTGCCACGCGAAGGGGGCCCGGCGAGCTGTCCAGAAGTCGAGCGGCGGGACGCTCGGGATTTCGGTCGTAGTCGGCGTGGGCCGGATCCTTGAAGTACAGCGCGTTGATCTGCTCGTACTGGACGAACTCATCGGACAGCTCGTAGTCGGGTGCAATGGCGCTGACGGGGCAGACATCGACGCACGCGCCGCAATCGATGCAACTCGACGGGTCGATGTACAGCATCTCAGCGGTGCCGTAATCGGGCTCGTCCGGCGTGGGATGGATGCAGTTGACCGGGCACACCGGAACACAGGCGGCGTCGTTACAACAATTCTGAGTGATGACGTGCGTCATGGCCATCGGCCTTCCTGTGTGCCGTCGATCGCTTCCGCGAGCCGGGCAGTCCTTCCAAGGATGAGCGAGTCTTCTCGTCCCATAATCACCTAACTATTATAACGCTTTACCTGCTTCTGTGTCTTGCAGCATTCGCAGGTGGTTAGTTGCATCGCGGCGATGCTGAAGCTCAGCGCACCTCGATCGCGTTCAGGCAAGATCTGCGCGAAGCGGGCCCGCTGAGACACTTGATACAGGGCCACTGTCGCGGCAGTCCCAGCTCCCAGCGGGTGAAGCGCCGGCCGCGCGGCTGCGGCGGTTCCATGACGGATCGGAACACGTTCTGGTCCACTCTGGCGAGCAACAGCTCCGAGCCCGAACCTTCGGCGCCCCGGCTGCAGCCTCCTGGTTCCGCGGAACGTATCACCGCGCCGCCGGCCCGAACCGCCTAGTTGCAGATGACGCAGGGCTCCTGGACCGCCGTCGGGTCGGCGAGTGGGATGTTGGCGAACGACGCCGCGGCTTTGTTGTGCTGGACTTCGTAGCTGCCACCGACGAGATCGGGCAACATCGTTTGCGGGATCAGGGAGTTGGGCTCGTTGGAGCGCACCGTGATTCGCAGCGAGTACCCCTTGGGGATGCGGGCGAACACCGGGTCCAGCCCGATGTCGAGCTGATTGATCCCCGTCGTCGACATCGGCTGCAGGCTGTCTCGGGTCAGCGGCTGGTAGGGCAGCCAGGGCTGGCCTGCCGGCGTGAACCAGGTGCGATTGCGGTCCAGTGTCCGCAGCTGACCGCGAAGCCGCCCCGACGCGATGGCGTTCGACTTCGACCCATCCGGCGAGACGATCTGGAGCGACGCCGCGAGGATGGCGTCCTTGGTCGTGGACCTCGTGAACACCGTGACGTCGGACGGGCCGGCGATGATCTGGTCCCTCTCCATCGGCGCGGAGGTATAGGTGAGCGCCCCGACCTGGGACAGCAGATCGTTGTCACGGCATTTGAGAGGATCACCGATCGGCATCGTCTGATTCTGGTGGTTGCAGGGAACCGACTCGGGGACCCACTGGAGCGAGTCGGCGCCGGTCACCGCGGTCGGTGGCGTCGACTGGAGCGATCCGTTGTTGGTCGACGGTGCAGCCGCGGTGGTGCTTTTGCCGCCGAACCAGAACGTCGTCGGCTTCGCGCCCGTCAGCGGGTACGTGCTGGTGTCGTACCAGCTGCCCGTACCGGTGCCGCTGCCGGTGAGCGTCATGTGCAGAGGAGTCTCGGTCTTGTCGATGCCGTTGTCCACTTCCTTGAGCCAACGGTCGTACCACGCGAGCTGAACGGTCTTGCTCCACTCTGGTGATGCGATCTCAGTGTGTTCCCATGGTCCGATGAACAACTGATAGCGTCCTGACGCGGGCTGTCCCGACGCCATAGGTGAGTCGTACGGCCTACCGGCCCAAGCGTTTTGCAGCGCCGAGTACATCTGTGACTGGGTGGTCTGGAACTGGTCGAACCAGCCGCCCCACATGAGCACCGTGATGCCGTTACGCACGATCGTTGGTGCAAAGTTCGCGAACTCGCGCTGCTTCCAATACTCGCCGTCATACAGCCGGTCACCGCCCTGGAGCGATTCGTTGGCCCATTGCAGAATCTGGTTGTCGACACCCGCGAGGTTGTTCGACACGGACGACAGGATGCGCGTGGGGTCAGAGGTTCCCCAGGTGGTGACGGGACCGGTCACCCCGGTGGCGGAGAAGATGCCGCTGGCCACGACGGCCAGGCCGAGCAGGTTGGGCAGGCCACCTCTCATGGCGTCGCGGTAGACGTCCCCGGAGAAGCAGGCCGGTGCGATGGTCTTCAACGGCGAGTTTGGTCCGACGGCGTTTGCGGTGGCGAGCTGCGTAATGCCCAGAGCGGAGCAGCCCAACGTGCCGACCTTCCCGTTCGAGTGCGGCAACCGGGCCGCCCATTCGACCAGGTTGGCACCGTCCTTGCCCTCGCGGGGTCCCCAGAAGTCCCAGGCCCCTTCGGAACCGCCACGGCCGCGCATGTCCGCGACGACCTGGATGTAGCCCCGCTTGACGTAGAAATCGTCCTCGCCGCCCAGCGTTGGGAGGTTCTTGTCGTACGGAGTCTGGACCAGCAACACCGGGAATGGGCCCTCCGCCGGGGCGCCGGAGGCGGTGGTCGGGTAGAGAACGTTGGTCGAGAGGCGCACGCCGTCGTCCATGACCACGCCGACGTTGGTTTGCTTGCCGACACCGTAGAGCGGCTCAGAGGGGCGCGGAGCGGGAGCGGCTGACGCCGTTTCGCCTCCCACTGCCACCGAGCTGGTAACGACCAGGGCTGCGGCGACGCTGACGAGAACCGCGCGCCACGGAACTCGTGTACGGAACAGACCCATGTGAGTACTCCTCGCTTGAAGGCAATGTCGAGGAGCATAACGACGGGCGAGTGTCTTAGAAGTGCTTATTCGCAAAAAAAGTGCCCTGATTTGCGTCCCAGACTTCGAAGGGACAAGTGACCGTCGCGGTGGATCAGCCCGCACCAGGTCATGAACCTGCGCGGTCACTACGGCTCGGCCGGCCACAAGGCAAACCGCTTCGACTCACCCAGCCGCTCGAAATTGCCTGTCTGTGCTGCCGTGACAGAGGCGGACACGAGCTCCATGCTCCCTCTCGCGGGACCGGTGACTCCAGCGGCGTGATCCGTCAGCTAACTACGAGCACGATGAGCGAGCTGCCGCACGGCCGGAACCTTCCGTGCTATCACCGTGGCGATGTCGAAGAAGGGAACACCGAATTCGTCGCCAGAACCCATGCATGCGGCCCGGCCGGTTAACAGTTTCCAGTGCGACAGTCAGCGCGTAGCTACTAATTCCGTCATCTCGACGTGGGCGGCGGGAACGATGTCGGGCAAGCATCGATCGCGACGAGCGACTCGGGCAACCATGGGCCATACGTAGACTTCACGTTGCCAGCAACGAGGTCGGGCGCAGTGGCAGTGGAGGAACGTCGTGAGAATCAAGAGTGATCAGCACACCAATCTCGGCGCGGGCCAGCGCTGGTGAATTGTCGCTGCACATGCGGTCATCGGAGAAGATGCGGGGGATGGAATTCGCCAGACGGAGGCGACAAAATCCTGTCCCTGAGGCCGACCGACATCCACCAAGACACGGCCCGCGACGGCTGGAATCACTCATCACTTTCAACTCAAAGTGATGAGTAGATCGGGTTTCAGAGGCAATTTCACCGAGAACGACAGTGCATTTGGCCTGGTGAAAGCCATAATATGGTGCGCCCGAAGGGATTCGAACCCCTAACCTCTTGATCCGTAGTCAAGTGCTCTATCCGTTGAGCTACGGGCGCGTGCTCGTGTTCAGTTGTACGTCAGTCTGGTTGCACTGGCGGAGGCGAGAGGATTTGAACCTCCGGTTCCGTTTTAGCGGAACAACTCATTAGCAGTGAGTCCCATTCGGCCGCTCTGGCACGCCTCCTGGTGGAGTCCTTTCGAACTGCCGAAGCAAAAGATTACACAGTCCGCGGCGGCCAGAGCAAACCGCCTCGTCGTGCCACCTCCGTAACGGCAAGAGGCCCTGGTGAGGGCAGTCGGCGGCCTCCCCTAGATTGGTTGGGGTGACCCCGCATATCCGCCCCGATCTCGCCGACGTGCCCGCCTACGTCCCCGGCAAGAACGTTCCCGGCGCTCTCAAACTCGCGAGCAACGAGACCACCGACGGCCCCCTGCCGGGTGTCGCAGCCGCGATCGCCGAGGCCGCGTCCGGCGTCAACCGCTACCCCGACAACGGTGCGGTGGAGCTGACCAGCGAGCTGGCCAAGCACCTCGATGTGGCCCCGGAGAATATTCAGACCGGCTGCGGGTCGGTCACCCTCTGCCAGAACCTGATCACCATCGCCACGCGGCCTGGAGACGAGGTGCTCTTTGCGTGGCGGTCGTTCGAGACGTACCCGCTGGCCACCCGGGTCGCTGGTGCAACACCGGTTCAGGTGCCACTCACCGACGGACGGGTGCACGATCTGGCGGCGATGGCCGATGCCATCACCGACCGCACCCGGCTGGTGTTCGTCTGCAACCCGAACAACCCAACCGGCACCGTCGTCGACTCAGCTTCCCTTCACGACTTCATGGCTCGGGTTCCGTCCAATGTGATCGTGGCGCTCGACGAGGCCTACTACGAGTACGTCAGGCCCACCGAGGCCCAACGCTACGACGCAGTCGAACTACACCGCCGCTACAAGAACCTCGTTGTGCTGCGCACGTTCTCCAAGGCTTACGGTCTGGCCGGGCTGCGGGTCGGTTATGCGATCGCCGACCCGGCCGTCACCAATGCGTTGCTCAAGGTGCACGTGCCCTTCAGCGTGAACTCGCTGGCGCAATCGGCTGCCATCGCGAGCCTGCATGCCAAAGATGAACTCCTGGCGCGGACCGACTCCGTGGTCGCCGAGCGCGAGCGGGTCACCAGCGAGCTTCGCAACGCCGGATACAACGTGCCGCCGAGTCAGGCGAACTTCGTGTGGATCGACCTCGACGATGACAGCACGAAATTCGCCCAAGACGCGACGGATGCCGGGGTGATCATCCGGCCCTTCGCGGGCGAGGGCGTGCGAATCACGGTGACCCACGCCGAGGAGAACGACCGGTTCCTGGCCTTCGCCCGCGACCGCGCGTCCCGCTGATCGTTTCGAACTGACTACAGACCGGGCGAGAGCGCCGGCCACAGAGTCTTGAGGTCCTCGGCCCAGTACGCCCAGGAATGTGTGCCGATCACCTGGAAGTTCTCGGTGGCGGGGATCCCAGCGGCCCGCATCCGTACGGCGAACTCGATCGAGCACCGGTAGGCGCCGATCTCCAGATAGCCGCCGACGGCAACGGCCTGGTCCCTGGTGAACCCGGGGTCGGGCACAGTGAGTCGATCGAGTGGACCGGGGACACCGGAGCCCGCCGAAATGTAGATCTGCTTGCCGCGCAGCGCATCGAGACGACCGGACGGGTCGTGCTCAGCCCAACCGGGCGAACCCCACGGTCCCCACATGTTGGTGGCATCGCCACCGTCTTTGGCGACGGTCGCACGGACGTAGCTCTCGTTGATGGGGCCACTCACCGGCGGGCAGCCACTCATGGAACCGACGCCCGTGTACAGCGACGGATGCCGGGTGGCGAGCGCAAACGCCGATTGGCCGCCCATCGACAGCCCCGCAACCGCGTTGTTGCCGTTGCTGTTGTACGTCTCGTCGATCAGAGGGGGCAGTTCCTTGGTCAGGAACGTCTCCCACTTGGGTTTGCCCATCTCCGGATCACGACGTTGCCAGTCGGTGTAGAACGCACCGCGACCCGCGGGAAGGACAACGTTGACGTCTTTGTCGGCGAAATACCGGTCAGCGCCGCCCTTTTCGATCCAGTCGCTGACGGTCGACGACTTGCTTCCGGCGCCGTCGAGCAGGTACAGGCTGCCGCGCGAGGACGACCGGTCGCGGGGCAACAACACCGTGACGTGTACGTCCCCGCCCATTGCCGGTGATGAGATGGTCAGGTCTTCACGCTGGGCGCCGACTTTGACAACCTTCTCGATCGTCGCCTCACCAACGAGCGGGGTGGCGGTGGCGACGACGGAGGTCGATGCGAGGATCGCTCCGCATGCGGCCAAGGCGCCGAACAAGCGGGCCACAAACATGGTGCGAGGCACGGACCACTCCTTCAGATCGCCGACTTCTTGACCCGCGAAGACTACCCAGCGTGAGTACTGAGAGCAACGAAATGATGGAAGCCTCACATATTCGCGGCCTCCCCGGCGACTACCCTCAACCAGGTGGCACGCCGACTGCCGCCGACCGACACGGAGGGGACGAACGATGGCTGTTGAGACGCCGAGAGACCCAGGCGATTTCGCATTCATCGCCGATGTTCCGGTTCGATGGTCGGACATGGATGCGTTCGGACACATCAACCATGCCCGCATGATCACCCTCATGGAGGAGGCGCGGGTCGCCTGGCTGCTGAGCGTTGGCGAGCTGTACGCGCCGCTGATCAAGAGTGCGATGATCGTAACCGTCGAGATCCGGTATCAGGCCCAGCTGCGTCACGAAGACAGCCCGCTTCGAATTGCGATGTGGATCAAGAGATTTCGCTCAGTCGACTTCACAATCGGTTACGAGGTGAGGTCGGCAACAGCGAGCCCGGATTCCAAGCCGGCCTGCGTCGCGAGCACGCAGATGGCCGTGGTCGACATCGAGAACCAACGACTACGACGGTTGACGGACACCGAGAAGTCCTACCTACAGCAGTGGTCGCGAGCCTGAACGACCTCGCCGATCACCCGTCTGCGTTCTTCCTCAGCTGAGGGTTGGTGGCTGCCCGACTCGGAGCGGGGAGCACGGGCTCCTCGAACGCCGGGCCCAGAACACCACTGACGTTGCCCTGCAGGATGTTTCGGTAGTCACGTAGGTGTGTACGACCCATGCCGAGCTGTTCGCTGAGCCGTCGGGTGTTCTCGGCCGACAGTTCTCGTTCGCCGGAGCGGCCTATCAGTTGATCGATGCGATGGTCGATGGTGCCGGCGTAGTTGACCTGCTCGAGGATCCGCAGTTCGTGAGCGGCCGCGGCCACCGCGTCGGCGACATCGGCCAGGGCGGCCACCCGCGCGATCAACTGCGACCACACCGGACGCAGCTCGGCCTCGCGTGAACGCAGCTGCTCACCGAGACGCTCATCGGATGCCGCGACCACACGAACCCGGTCCAACTCGATCCGGACTGTACGGAGGTTGATCACGTCGGCGGAGATCTCCGCCAGCTCGGCATGCAGATTGATCTGGGTGCGCTGCACCGAGAAGTGGTCGCTACGCCACACAGGCGACCGAACGATCCGGTCGTAGGCACTACCGGCGATGTAGAGCAACGTCTCGTACCCGTCGACGAACCGCGCTGTCGACGAACTGTCATCGTCTGGCCCCTCGATGATCGCAGCCTTTTCCGCCACCCACTGGCCTGCTCTGGACCGCCCGTCGGTGAGTTGGCCGATCACGCCTGCGGCGGTGTTCGCAGCCATCGCTCCTGCGCGACGCAGATAACCGGAGTCCAGGCTGTTGGGAGTCGGCGTGAAGAGCAGCGCGTTGAACAGTCGCTCACGGTCCGGGATATCGAGGTAGAGACCGTCGCGACGCTCTCGGCGGATGCCGCGCACGGTGCCCGCGAACACCGGCTTGGAGGCGGTGACAAGATTTCGCGCGGTCTCTCGCCGACGGGTCAGGGTCATGATCCGCGATCGCAGCACCATCGCGCCGACCCGGGGCATTCGGGGATTGCGCAGGTAGTCGTCGAGCTGATCCAGCTCGCGATGCAGCCGGCGCAAGTCACCGAATCCGCCGATCGCGGGAATCGGCATACCGGCCGTCGCGCGACGCACCAGCACCGCCCGCGCCGAATCGGCGAGGAAGCCGGATGCGATCAGGATCGAGGCTGCGTCCGACAGATCGGGGTGCCGACCGGGGATCTTGGTGTGGTCACACCAACGGCGGATATCCGCGGCAGCACCACCGTCGGCGGTGAATGCAGAACTGTCGGTCATGTGACCTCCCGGTGAAGCGCTTTCAACCAGTATTACCGGACGCTCACGACCGCCGACTTCCGCTTGTGCCACAAAGGGGCGGTGACCTGGTGCAACGCCCAGGCCACGGGGGTGGCCAGCACCACAGTGACGATGAACACCCCGACCACAGATCCGGAGAAGATCGGATAGCCGAGCATGTCCATCACCAGTTCGAGCACGATGAGATGGACGAGGAAGAACTCGTAGGAGATCTCGCCGAACCACACCACCGCCGGCCGCGACATCACCCGGCTCCACCAGTGGTCACGTGCGCCGATGGCCAGCGGCGCGATCAGTCCGACCGCGATGACGAGGTACAGCACCGACTTCACGATGGTCGCCGACAGCGAGTTCGGGGTGATGGTCGGCTCTCCCGCGATCGACGTGCACGCGAGCTGGAACGCGAGTACCGCCACCAGTACCGACAGCAGCGGATGCCAATTACGCATCAGCTGACCCAGGATTGCCAGCAGCATCCCCCCGGCGAACCAGATCAGGAACGCGGGCGCCCACAGCCGAGCCGTGACGTCGAGCCCGGTGATGTGATGAGTGGCCACCGCCCAGGCCGGCGACACCAGCATGAGCACGATCACCGCGGCGATCATCACGCCTGGACGCCACCGCCCGCCGCACAACCGGGAGATCACCCACCCGAATACGGGCAGCAACAGATAGAAGACAATTTCGGTGGCCAGGCTCCACATGTGCGTGAGGCCGGAATGGAGGAAGCCGAAGCCGTAGGTCTGCGTGAGGGTCAGGTTGCGGACCAGGCCCTCGGCTCCGTGACCGAGGGTGGAGTTGTCCTCTTTCCAGACGAAGACGAGGTAAACGCCGAGCACGGTGAGCCAGTACGCCGGAAGGATGCGACGGGCCCGGTGCCAGAAATACCGGCCGACGTCCGGCGCCGTTCCAGACTGTCGTAGCGAGGTGACCCACGGGGTGAAGAGCAGGTGGCCCGACAGCACAAAGAAGATCGCGACACCCACCTCGAGGCGCGCGAAGAACCACCCCTCGACGTTGTCGGTGTACTTGCCGGTCCAAAACGCCGCATGGGTGGCGCACACCAATAGTGCAGCCAGAGAACGGATCCCGGTGAGTGAGTCGACTCGACCGACGGGTGCGGGCCCTGCTGCCGGAACGTCGGTCATGGTGGGCTCGGCGGGGTCAGCCGGCGGTCAAAGCCGCGGCCACCCGTTCCAGTGCGGCCACGCGACTGCCCTTGACGAGCACCGCGTCGCCCGAGGCGAGATCCGACAGTGCTGCCGCAGCCTGTTCCACGGTCTGGACATGCTGGGCGTCTGGACCGTAATCGGGTGCATCGACGGCGATCACCTCCACGCCGAGCGCTCGGGCGCGCTCGGTGATGGCCAGATGTTCTGCCGGCGCCGACTCACCGAGTTCGGCCATCACGCCGAGTACCGCGACACGACGCGAGGCGGCCAGCGTCGCCAGGGAGTCCAGCGCTGCGGCCATCGATGTCGGGTTGGCGTTGTAGGCGTCGTTGAGGATGAGCACGCCACCCTCGGTGCGGGTGAGTTCCATACGCAGACCGGAGATCGCGGCCTGTCCCAATCCTGCGGCGATCCTGTCCACCGGGACGCCGATGCCGCCGGCAGCGGCCACCGCCGCAAGCGCGTTGGAGATCTGATGTTCCCCGCGGGCACCAAGGGTGACGGCCGCACTTCCCCAGGGGCTGTGCAGAGTGAAACTGCCACGCAGTTCGTCGTCCAGCGAGATGTTGTCGGCGTAGACGTCGGCGTCGGGGGTGAACCCGTAACGCAATACGGTCGCCGACGTGCGGTCAGCCATGGCCACCACCAGCGGGTGGTCGTTGTTGAGTACGGCCAAACCGTCGTCGGGCAGCGCTTCGATCAATTCGCCCTTCGCCCGTGCCACCGACTCGATGTCGCCGAAGAGTTCGAGGTGCACACCTTCAACCCTGGTCACGATCCCGACCGTGGGCCGCGCGATGTCGCACAGCAGCGCGATGTGCCCGACTCCGCGTGCACCCATCTCCACGACCACGGCCTCGGTGTCGTCGCGTGCGCCCAGCAAGGTCAACGGCAAGCCGAGTTCGTTGTTGAAGGAGCGCTCGTTGGCCGCGGTGACGTACGACGTGGCCAGCACCGATGCCAGCAGGTCTTTGGTGGAGGTCTTTCCCACTGAGCCAGTGACTCCCACAACCGGGCCGGTCAACCGCCCGCGCGCGGCACGTCCGAGGTCGGCGAGGGCCAATGCGGTGTCGCGAACCACGACGGCCGTACCGCTACCGTCCTCAGCGCCCCGGCTGGTCAGATAGGTGGTGACCCCGGCCTCGCGCGCCTTACCGATGAAGTCGTGGCCGTCGCGCTCGGCGACGATCGGCACAAACAGCTGGTCGGGGCGCACGCTGCGTGAATCGATGCTCGCACCGTCGATGGTCGTGTCGGGTCCGATCAGACGTCCACCGGTCGCCGCTGCCACATCACTCGCCTTGAATCGCACGCGTCGACGCTACCGGCAACGTGGGTGTCGAGACGACCCATCCCGCACCTGGGCGTAGTTTGCCACCTCCTTCGGCCCGTATTGTGTCTGCCATGTCTTCGCCCGTACTTTCCGATCTCCTGCGCCTGGTCGTGTTGTTCGGCGGTGTCTCCGCCGAGCACGATGTGTCCTGCGTGACAGCAGCGCACGTTCTCGCCGCGGCCGATCGGTCCAAGTACGACCTGGTGCCGGTCGGCATCACCAAAGACGGCACGTGGTTCCGCAACGACAAGGCCATCGCGGCCCTGTCCGACCCTGGCGTCTCACTGCCCGACGCCCTCGAGCCCGCCGGTACCGAAGTCGATCCGCTGTCAGAGCTGCTCGCGTCACCGGACGGGCTACCCGTCGTCGTGTTGCCGTTGCTGCACGGCCCCCACGGCGAAGACGGAACCGTTCAGGGGATGCTGGAGCTGGCCGGGATCCCGTACGTCGGGGCAGGCGTTCTCGGGTCGGCTGTCTGCATGGACAAAGCGTTGGCGAAAATCGTTGCCGCGCAGGCCGGAATCCCTCAGTGCCGGTGGATCGAGTACCGGGTGGGCGCGTCGGACCACAGCACGCTGGTGGATCGCGCAGTCGCCGAACTCGGTTTCCCGATGTTCGTCAAACCCGCGAATCTGGGTTCCTCCGTGGGTATCTCGAAAGCCCATGACGAGGCCGAGCTCATTGTTGCGGTGGAACTGGCGCTGCGCTACGACGAAGTCGTGGTGATCGAAGAAGGTGTTGTCGGACGCGAGATCGAAGTGGCCGTGCTGGGCAACAACGAGCCCGAGACGTCGGTGCCGGGCGAAGTGCGGCCGGGCGCCGAGTTCTACGACTACGAGGACAAGTACATCAACGGTGCTGCGGCATTGATGATTCCGGCCGAGCTGCCGGCGAACGAGGCCGAACGCGTTCGCGAGCTGGCTGTGCGATCGTTCCGGGCGCTGCGATGCTCAGGGATGGCCCGGGTGGACTTCTTCTTCGAAGAGGGCGGCCGCGGCTGGTTGCTGAACGAGGCCAACACGATCCCCGGCTTCACACCCCACTCGATGTACCCGAAACTGTGGGAGGCCACCGGGCTCGACTACAGCTCCTTGATCGACAGGCTGGTCGAGCTCGCTCGAGAAAGACACTCACTGCGAGCTGGATTCAGCACCGAACACTGACCAGCGACCGCGAAAGGCGCGGAACACCGTCAGGTGTCCCGCGCCCCATCGATCGGGTGTTCGGTCAGCCCGTTCCGACCAGCTTCGCGAATGCGACTACATTGTCCTGATAACTGCTCGCGCTCTCATCGAACGCGCCGCCACAGGTGATGAGGCGAAGTCCCGCGTAGTCGAGCGTGCCGTAGACGAGGTCCGTCGGGAACTCGTCCTTCGGGAACGTCGTCACCTCGGTGACCTCGAATCGAGCGATGCTGCCATCTTCACGGGTCACGGAGATCTCGGCACCGGGCTCGAGGTTGGTGAGCTCGAAGAAGACGCCTGGAGCGCCTGCCCAATCCACGTGTCCGGCAATGACTGCCGGACCCGTCTCCCCCGGCGTCGGCGCACCGGTGTACCAGCCGGCCGGGAAACCTTCTGCCGGAACCTGCATCGCCCCTTGCGCATCGAGTCCGAGCCCCATCAACGACGAGTCGACGCCGATCGAAGGAACCTCGATCCGGGTGGGAATCGACTTGGTCAGTCCCGCGGCGTTGACCGCAGGATTGACGACGGCGTCCCTCGTCGGTACGTCGACGCTGCCAGGCGACGATTGACCGGCACATCCTGTGGCCACCAATGTGATCGCGAGCAACAGAGCTGCGAGCACCGCCGACAGGCGAGGTGTTGTGCGTCTACCGCCGGTTCCGGTCGACGCGTCCGGTGGCATCATCAGGAGACCTGCACGCTGGAAGCCGTTGCGCGGCCGAATTGTTGGAGCCACTGAACGCTCAGGGCGCTTGCGCTGCTCCCGTCGCCGGTGTTGACCGAACCACGCGGCACGTTGGGAACCTGACGACCCGGTGACGGCGCCTGGGGTGCGGTGTACTCCCCTGATTCCGGTGCCGGCTGGTTGTAGCCCGGTGCTCCTGGCTGTCCCGGTGTCCCTGGTCCACCCGGTGCTCCCGGCTGTCCTGGTCCGCCCGGCGCTCCGGGCAGGCCCGGGATGTTCGGTAGACCCGGGATGTTGGGCAGAGCCGGCAGTCCGGGGATCGACGGCAGCGTGAGCGTCGGCAATGTCGTTGTGGTCGAGGTGTTTTCGTTCGGCAGCAACGTTGTCGTAGATGTGGTGGTGTCTTCGGTGGTGGTCGTCTCTTCAGTTGTGGTGGTCGTATCCGTTGTTGTGGTGGTGTCCTCGGTGGTGGTCGTCTCTTCAGTTGTGGTGGTCGTGGTGTCCGGCGTTGTGGTCGTGGTGTCCGGCGTTGTGGTCGTTGTCGTCGTGGTGGTTTCCGTCGGCTCGTCCTCACACCCCGAATTGAAGATCGTGTTGTTGTTCAGGGTCACGGCAGCGTTGAGCGAGATCAGACGACCGTCGATCGTGGCGCCCTGACCAACCGTGATGGCTTCACTGTTCGTGATGACCGTCCCGACAAAGTTCGTGCCGGTACCAATCGTTGCGGCAGAGGGGATCTGCCAGAAGACGTTGCACGCCTGAGCCCCGTTGGTCAGAACCACGCTGCTGTTGGCGGCCGTGGTGAGCGCGGATGTGCTCTTGAAGATCCACACCCCATCGTTTCGCCCCTGCCCGTCGAGCGTGAGGGTTCCGGTGAGCCCCAGTACACCGCCAGTGTCGTAGGTGTCGCCGAACAGTGTGCGCCCACCGAGTTCCACACCCCCGAGGGTGGTCCCGCTCTGGCTGCCCATGTTGTTGTACGCGGTGTTCGCCGACCCACGCGCGAGCTCCGAATCCGGGACGCTGCGAACAGTCGGTGAAGGGACGATCTGATTTGCGCCAGGACCGATTCCGGTGATGGTCGACGTGGTGGTACCGATGTCGCCGGCTGTGATCGTAGTTGTGTTGGTGTTGGTGATGCCCGAGTAGGCCAGTACCGCGAACTCTTCGGCGGTGCCCAGCGGCGGAGCCACCGCGGCAGCCGTCGCTGTCGTGGCGGTGAAGGTGATGGCGGCGAGTGACATGGCGACAACAGACGTCGCGGCCAGCAACACCTTCTTCAGGGGAGATTTGCGGACGATTGCAGGTCTGTATTGCGGGTTCATACGCACTTGGCTCAGCCCAATCCTGGGTCTCAGAGATCAATGACTGCCGAACTTCGGTCAGGCACCACTCACGTCCACCCGGCGAACAACGGACCCCGCGCCCCGATTTGCCTGGCCGCATCAAGTGGTTCCACTCTGGCGAAACTCTTGTGACACCGGCCGCTTGATTCGAGTGAACGCTCATTCAGACAGGTTGTCAAACAGATTCTGAGACAAAATACGGTTGGCTAAAGATGGCGAACGGTAATTTAATATCATTATGTATCACCATTCATTGTTGAACCCATCCTGCAGCCCCTAGGTGACGAACTACGTACAGATGCGAACAATATCCCGGATCGTTCAGGGTTCTGACCAGCATGCTCGTATCCTACGCAGCCAGTTTCGTGGTCGACTTCACACCGAACAACCGGGGCTTATGTGAACTTTTCGGCAAGCGTTCCGGCCATTTCGTCATGCCGAATCAGACGGTAAGTCTGGCGACGCCAGCGGAGCCCGGGGCAATAGACAGCAAGATCATTTGGATATTTTCTCCGGAAAGCAGTTTTATTAACTAGAATCTAACTGCAGTTACCCCCGCCCTTTGCGACGCGACCGGCAAGCTCGGCTGGCACGATGGGTCCGTGACAGAGAACGTGAGTGGCCGGGTCTGGATACACGGCGAGCTACAGCGGGATTTTGCCCTCGAGATGGTGTCCGACTGCCTCGGCGACGCCAGCAGACTCGTCTGGGTGGACCTTGTGGATCCCACTCACGAGGCGCTGAGCAAGCTCGCCGCGGAAATCGATTTGAACACCTGGGCCGTGGAGGATGCCCTGGGCGACGCAGAACGCGTGAAGGCAACCGTCTATCCCACGCACCGGTTTGTCACCGTCTACGCCGTTCACGTCGACGCGAACCCTACTTCCGGGAAGGGCGCAGCCCTGCACAGCGACCGCATCTCGTTGTTCATCAAGGACAACATTCTCATCACCGTGCGACTGTCCGACCATTTCGACATGAACGAGGTCACCACCCGCTGGGACGAGATGGGGGGCCAGCAGTACGGCATCGGCGCGCTCATCCACGGGCTTCTCGATGTGGTGGTGGACGGGCACTTCGACGCCGTGCAACGACTCGACGACGGCATCGAGGACCTCGAGACGCTGCTCTTCGACGACAAGTACAACAGCCGGGAGCTACAACAGCAGACGTACCGGCTCCGCAAGGACCTGGTCGCGTTACGCCGAGTGGTGATGCCGATGCGCGAGGTGGTCGCGATGATCCAGCGAAGCCGGCTGGAGAACAACGCACCCAGCGAACTCGATCCCAATTTCTCAGACCTCTACGACCACGTCCTGCGCGCGACGGAGTGGACGGAATCGTTGCGGGACATGGTCACAACGCTTTTCGAGACCAACTTGTCCCTCCAGGACGCGCGCCTGAACACCGTGATGAAAAAGCTCACCGGATGGGCCGCGATCATCGCGGTTCCCACCGCCGTCACCGGCTTCTACGGACAGAACATCCCCTACCCCGGGTTCGACCACTACAGCGGCTTCATCTCCAGCACCGTGGTGATCGTCGTGGCCGTTCTGGCGCTGTACATCCTGTTCAAGAAACGCGACTGGCTCTGATCCAGACTCCGGTCAGCGGACGCCGGCCGAACGGAGCCGGGCAGCTTCGCGTCCGGCAGCAGCGTTGGCCACCCCGGCACGCGACCCCGCCAGTTTGCCTGCGATGTGATCGGCAACGGTCACCGGCGAATAGCGACTCCCCGCACCCACACACGAAGGCAACGTGCTGATCGTGGCGTCGATGTTGCCGTCGTGGAAGTAGGCGGCCGAACGGCGCCGCTCGATCGTGCCGTCGACGATCGGCGGCTTGACCCGGTGCAGCGTCGACATCCAGCGCTCGTTGGTCCACCGGGCCATCAGATCGCCGAGGTTGACCAGCAACGCTCCATCCGCAGGCGACACGTCGTGCCACGTGCCGTCGTGCGCAAGCACCTGCAGCCCTTTGACCTGGTCCGCCCACAACACGGTCACGATGCCGTAGTCGGTGTGCTCCCCCATCCCGGTCAGCTCGCCGTCGAGCTCCACTTCGCCGGGCGGCAGCGCATAGTTGTTCATACGCAACACATCCAGCGAATGGTCGGTGAACCGTTCGAAGAAATCGGGTTCGAGATCGAGTGCGTCGGCGAACACCCGTGTCAGCGTGCGGGCCACCCTGGCGGCCTCGGCGAAGTAGGGTTCGACGCCCGCTTTGAACTCCGGGGCCTCAGATGGCCACAGGTTGTCGGCATAGTCGTCGGCCGGCAGATCGTGATCGGGGTACTGCGCTGCCGCGACGCCCACGTTGAACGCCTCGAAGAAATCGTTCATCCGGTTGGCCGCTTCGACCCCCAGACTCAATGACAACGATTCGGTCTTGGGCGGCGCATACCCACGATTGATGCGCGGCGGTGTGCGGTAGGCCTTCTTCGTGTCAAGTGGGAGCGCGAAGAACTGGTCCATGGCGGCGGTGAACGCGTCGGTGATCTCGGGTGGGATTCCGTGACCGAGGATTTGGATGAAGCCGACCTCTCGGCAGGCCTTGTCGATCTTCCGGGCGACCTCTGCGCGTTCCTCATCGGTTCCGCGCCGCACGTAGGGCGAGATATCCACCAGGGGGACAACAAAATCGGATTCTGACATGTCTATCTCCTCGCGGGACACGTGTCGACATCAAGTCAGTTGTGGACGTGAACCGCTGCAGCGGCAATGCTAGGTCACCCGGCCGCGAGCTGCACGCCGGCGAGTGGTGTCAGACTCCCAGCACCGTGTCCAGATGGTTTACGATCGCCTGCACCGCCTGCTCGGCGCCGGGGAGCACGTTGATCAGCTGGAAGAACCCGTGCATCTGTCCCTCGAAGATCGTCAACTGCACCGGTACTCCCCGGTCGGCCATCGACGACGCGTAGGCCTCGCCCTCGTCCTTGAGGACATCGTGTTCGGCCAGCAACACCAGTGCGGGCGGAGTGCCGGCCGGGTCTCCCTCCAGCGGAGAAGCTTCCGGGCTGAGCCGGGTGGCCGGGTCTGGGGCGTAGTGGTCCCAGAACCAGATCATGGTGTCGCGGCCCAGCAGCAACTGATTTGCAGGGTCGAGGTAACTCACGGTGTTCACATCGTGTCCGGTGACGGGGTAGACCAGGATCTGCAGGGCCAGTGGCGGACCCGATTCGGCCACCGCCCGCTGTGCGACCACTGCGGCCAGGTTTCCGCCTGCGCTGTCGCCGGCAACGATGAGCGGCTCGTCCGGCCAGCTCGCCGACGCCCACATCGTCGCGTCCCAGGCGTCGCGCACCGCGTGCGGAAAACGATGTTCGGGTGCGAGGCGGTAATCGGGCGTCACCACAACACAATTGGTTGCCTGAGCCAGCCGGCGCGAGAGGGCGTCGTACTGGTCCACCGAACCGATCACCCAACCGCCGCCATGAAAGAAGACGATGACGCCGCGAGTGCTGTCGGAGGCGCTGTAGACGCGTACGGGGATGTCGTAGCCGTCGTCGGCCGCAATCGTGTCGTCGCGCACCGTATGTAGCTGTGGGCCGGCTCCGCTGAGGTCTCCGAGCGCTGTGCTGACCGACCGCGCCTGGGCCGGACTCAGTTCGGCGATCGGCGGTCCGCCGGCCTTGGCCAACTCGGCGAGCAGGGCGGTGGTCGCATCATCGAGTGCCATGAAAACGAGCCTACCGAGCACACCACCGGTGCACGAGCGTCTTCGGCTCATGCACCGGTGGTCAGTAGTTCAGATCGGATACTCAGTCGCGCGGCGGCGGCGACACCTGGACGCCCCCGGATTCGTGCTCCGGTCCGGCGTTGGGGTGTGAGGCCGGTACGCGACTACGGAAACGAGCCGCTTCGCTCGGCCGGGGGTCCTGTCCGGATCCGCTGTGCGGCGGCCGCTGGAACGGGCCCGGCTTGGGACGCGGCTTTCCGCCCGGCAGTGCGAGACGGAAGATCGTGCGGTGCACCTGGAACCACTGCTGCCCGAAAGGTCCTGTGTTGTAAGGCAATCCGTACCGTTCACAGATGTCCTTGACCTTGGGTGCCACCTCTGAGTAGCGAGTGCTCGGCATATCCGGGTAGAGGTGATGTTCCACCTGGTAGCCGAGGTTTCCACTGATCACGTGGAACAGTGGGCTGCCCTCGATATTGGCCGCGCCGAGCAACTGCCGGACGTACCAGCCACCACGGGTCTCGTTCTCGGTTTCCTTCTGACTGAACGTGTACGTCTGGTCCGGGAAGTGGCCGCAGAAGATGATGGCGTGGGCCCACACGTTGCGGATGATGTTCGCCGTGAAGTCCGCCGCGAACGTCGCGATGAAGGTCTGCTCGACGCCCGGGAGGGCCTTGTCCATCACGTTGGCAACGTTGCCCACCGCACCCTTTCCGCCCTGGACGCGACGCAGCCTGCGCGCGAGGCGCGACGTCTTCGGCTGCTCGATCCGCCCACCGGACGCGATCTGGGTGAGCGCAAACGCACCGGCGCTGATGGCCGGCCAGCCGATGTAGTCCTTGATCACCTGGCGGCGCGCCTTCACACCGATGCCCTTGATGTCGTGCCACAGCTCCGACATCGACTTCTCCCGCTTGCGGATCGCCTCCAGATCCAGATCATGCAGTGCCACACCCCATTCGAAGAACGCGGTGAGCAGGAAGTTGTAGAACGGCTGGGCAAGGTAAACGGGGTTCCAGCGCTGGTGCGGGTCGATCCGCATGATCTCGTAGCCGAGATCTTTGTCTTTGCCGCGGATGTTGGTGAACGTGTGGTGGATGTAGTTGTGCGAGTGACGCCAGGATTCGCCGGTGGATGCGGTATCCCAGTCCCACACCGACGAGTGGATGTCCGGATCGTTCATCCAGTCCCACTGGCCGTGCATCACGTTGTGGCCGATCTCCATGTTCTCGAGGATCTTGGCCATCCCGAGGCACGCGGTGCCCGCCACCCAGGACACCTTCGACCGCGACCCGAGCAGCAGCACACGGCCGGCGACGGCCAGCTGACGCTGGGTGGCGATGACGTTCTTGATGTAGGCGCGGTCGCGATCACCGAGGTCGCCGTAGACCTCGTCATGGATCGCATCGAACTCTTTGCCCAGCTGTTCGATGGTCTCGTCACTCAGATGCGCCAGCGGGTTCTCTGGGTCCGGAGTGATCGGACGGATTCGTTCGGCGTTGATGGTCATGGTGACTCCTAAAAGTTCTACAGTTCGATTTCGACGTCGCCTTCGGCGGTGTTCACGCAGATACGCACCGACGAGTTGATCGGTTCGCTGACATCCCCGGTCCGCAGATCCCTGATCTGACCGGACCGCAGGGTGCCCGTACAGGTGTGACAGATTCCGATGCGGCATCCGAACTTCAGTTCCAGTCCGGCTTCTTCGCCTGCAGTCAAAATCGGTGTTCCCGGGGAACACTCGACTTCCTTCTTACTCTTGGTGAAGGTGACGTTGCCGCCTTCACCTTCGCCCGCCGCTCCACCGATGATCGGCTGGAAGCGCTCGAGATGGATCTTGTCGGACGCATCGTGGCGGTCCCAGTGCTCGACCAGTGCATCCAGCAATTCGCCCGGCCCCGAACACAGCGTCTCCCGCTCACGCCAGTCCGGGACGAGATCATCCATGTCCTCCGGTTTGATCCGGCCTTCCTCCCCGGTTCGCCGGATGATCAGGCGCAGCCCCTCATGCCGCTCGTCCATGTCTTCAAGGTCTTTGAAGAACATGCACTGCTCTTCGGTGCGGGTGGAATGGAGCACCACCACGTCGCGCACCTCATCGCGGTGATCGAGGCTGCGCAGCATGCTCATGATCGGCGTGATGCCGCTGCCGGCACTGATGAACAGCATCTTCTCGGGCAACGGCTCGGGAAGGGTGAACACGCCCTCGATCTCACCCAACCGAACGATCTCACCCGGCTTGATCTTCTGGACCAGGTACGGCGAGACGACGCCGTTCTCCACCAGCTTTGGTGTCACCCCGATCAAACCGTCACGCGGCTCCGGGTCCGACGTCAAAGAGTAAGCGCGCCAATAGAACACGCCATCGATGACGAGCCCCAGCCGGACATACTGTCCCGGCAGGTGACCCGGCCAGTCGTAGCCCGGACGAATCCATACGGTCGCGGCCTCGGCCCCTTCCGGACGCACCTCCTCCACTCGGCCACGAAGTTCCTTCGTGGTCCACAGCGGATTGATCATCTCCAGGTAGTCGTCGGGTTCCAACGGACTGAAGAGATGACTTATCGCGCGCAGGGCTCGCCTGCGCAGCGTGGGCACATTGGGTGTTGCACCGCGCTCAGCCATTACTGCCTCCGCACCGGTGCGGCAGTGTCGTCGGTGTGGGGTTACTTCGAACAGTTCTCGGCACTTTTCAGACCCCTCGGCCGGCCCGATCACGGGCCTCATAGGACACCCTCGCCGTGGGCTCGACGTCGGGTGTGGCTGCCACGTTGCCGTCCGCTACCCGCGGACTATGGCGACCTTACGTTCCGTCGAACGATGACACCACCGATTGGTCGATTACGCTGCGAAGTAGCGATTCTGAGTCGGTTCCGTCTCACTGATTGAGAGCACGTTCCCTGGGTACTCACCGCTCGAACAATCCGTGTCCGACCAGGAGCGACCATGACCAGATCCATTGCCGACCAGACCGAGTCCCAGTTGGGCGGGTCCCGGAGTGTGCTGGTTCGCCAGAAGCGCGACCACGTCGAACTCGACCGGCTGCTGCATGCCATCGACAAGTCCACCGGACCGCATCGCGGGTTCCGGGAGGATGTGCGCGACGAGGAAGACGTGTTGTTGCCGAAACTACAAGACAAGGTGTCACCGAAGCAGTTGCGGCAGATCGGCATTCAATGGGAGGTCGTCCGCCGCACCGCGCCCACGCGGCCTCACCCGGTGGTCGCCCGCCGCCCGCCTGGGAACGTGCTCGCGGCCCTCCCCTTGACCATTCTCGACCGCGGTCGTGACCAACTCGACCGCGCATCTCTGCGAACCCACGGATCGACGTCGGCACGGCTGCGTACTGTGAGTGGAGCACTGGCCGGTGCTGCCGGCCGCATCGAACACCTACCGCTCCTCACCAGGGGAGACCGGGCCGAGACACATCGCGAGTAGAGGCGTCATGAACACGAATCGCTGCGGCTGATGAGGGGCGTTTACCTCGCTCAGCTGAGCGCGTTGCACGAGCTGCTCGGCCAGATGTGCGACTTGGCCGGTGAGGCCATGGAGAGATCGACGCATGCGCTCCTGCGCGCCGATCTCGCCGTCGCCGAGGAGGTCATCACCGACCACGAGCAGATAGTCCGGATGTCTGCTGATGCCGAGGAGCGCGCGTTCGCACTGCTGGCGCTGCAGGCCCCGGTTGCCGGCGATCTGCGCGCGATCGTCTCGACGTTCCAGATCGTAGCCGACGTCGACCGGATGGGCGCTCTTGCGCTGCACGTCGCCAAGGTCGCCCGCCGCCGCCATCCGGACAAGGCTGTGCCCGAAGACGTCCACGGATACTTCGCCGAGATGGGGCGTCTGGCCGTCAACCTGGCGAACAATGCCAGTGAGGCGCTCAAGAGCCAGAACCCCGAAGACGCGATGCGGCTACGCGATGACGACGACGCGATGGATGCGCTGCACGAGCATCTCTTCACCGTGCTGCTCGACCGCAACTGGCAACACGGCGTGCCTTGCGCAGTGGACGTGACCCTGCTCGGCCGCTACTACGAACGTTTCGCAGACCACGCCGTACTCATCGGGCAACGAGTGGTGTTCCAGGCGACGGGTAAGTCACCGGCACCGAACAGGAAGTCGTAGTTCGCAAACTCCGGTCAGGCGCTCGAGTCGCGCGCAGGATGATCCGTGTCGACCAACTGACGAGCGATGTCGGCGATCGGGGTGTTGGAATCCTGGCTCAGTTTTCGGAGCAACTCGAAGGCCTGGAGGCTGTCGATGTTGAACCGTTCCATGATCATGCCTTTGGCCTGCCCGATGACATCGCGGCTGGCCAGTGCGCTGGTGAAATGTTCTTTCTCTCTCGCCCGGTACAGCGCAAGAGCGGCGTGGGTGGCATACACCAGGCCGGTTTCCTCGGCAGCGAGGGAGAATGCGTTGGTCTCGTCCGAGAACAGGTTGAGGGCACCCATCGATTGCTCGTTGCTGTACAGCTCGAACGACAGGCTGGACTTGACCGAAGTCTGCGCCAATGCCTCGGCGATGAACTTGGGGAACCGTTTTTCGGTGGTGAAATCATCGAGCCTGAAGGTGGTGTGTTCCCACGCTGCCTCGAGGCAAGGGCCTTCGCCGACATCCATCTGGATGGCATCGAGCTTTTCCACAACCGGATCGCTGGCCGCGACGGACTGCGTCTTCTTCTTACGCTTTTCCACCAGCAGGATGCCCGCATACATGGTGCCGCCCACGTGATCGACTGCTCCGGCGGTGATCGACTCCAGGACGGTGTCCACATCGCTTCCTGCCAGCGATGAATTGTGCAGACCACGGGCGAGATTTGCGATAGCGATGTGGATCTCATTGCCCTGATTGTTGCCCACGCACGGCTCCATCTACTCGGTTCGCACGCATTGAGCGTGCAGGCGCACCGCGCGCCCGAACCCGCTACGCCGAAGCGCGGCGAGTGGCCGGGGCCAACTCCTCGGTCAGCGCCTGCAGTGCGTCCTCAATGGTCGCATACAGACTGATGGTCTGGTCGAGTCCGACAAGCTTGATGGGACGAGCCGTGGACGAACCCTCGGCGACAACACCGAATCGTCCGCCGGACGGAAGAACCGCGTCGTGTGCGTTGACCAGCGCAGCCATACCGACCGACGAAAGGAAATCTGTGTAGGTCAGATCGATGATCAGACCCTCAGGGCGTCCGGCGACTGCTTCATCGACCGCCTCGGTGAGCTGGGGAACCGTCAGCAAATCGATGCTGCCCCACACGGTGAGGGCAACGATGCTTCCGTGCGACACAGTCGCGATGGTGAGTGTTCCGCCGGCGAGTTCAGCACTATCGGAAACGAAATCTGAATTAGAAATTTTGTGCGCCACGATCGACCCCTAAAAGTTGTCGGGCTAGAAGCGCTACGGCGAGCTTATTCACCGGTCCACGCAGGGCGGCTCCTCTTCAACCGACTTCTTCAGTGTGTCACATCGGGCACCGATGGCAATAGCCCGGCAACCACAAGCGGCTTCCCGACAGCCCTGAAGCGGGCCGCCGGGAAGCCGAATGTTGTTGTGTGACAGGAGCCCTACGCGCGCCCCGCTACCGCGAGCTGCGTTTGAACTCCTGTGGCGAAATCCCGTTGTTCACACACGAGACGTGTGCCGGTTGCGTCCGAGCAGAACGCCGAGGGCGACCATGCCGACACCGAGGGCGAAGTGCAGCCAGTCATCGGCGGAGTTCACCGGGACGAAGTTGGCGGCCGAGTCCTTGTCGATGACCAGGCCATACAACCAAAGGGCCAGGTAGATGACGCCGCCGACAATCAAGTACGACTTCGCGGTGGCTGCCGCCCTTGCGAGAACGATTCCTGCGACACCAAAGGCCACATGCACCAGGTTGTGCAGAATTGAAACGTTAAAGATCCCGAGCAACTTTGCTTCCGAATGGTGGCCGGCGAAGGACATGGTGTCGTAGTCGGTGGTGATGCCTGGGATGAAGCCCAGAATTCCGACAAGCAAGAACACCGCGCCGACCGCGAGTGCGGCCAGTTGGACCGGGGAACGCTTGGTGGTGCGCGGGGTGCGGGTACTCCGTGTACTCATTGTGCTAACCCTTCACATTGATGGAGATGTTCTCTGGGCAAACGCCCGTCCGACCTCTGTCGGGTCTCGGCGCGGCCGATCCTCTTGCACCCGCATCCGTCCCGTGTCGGCCGAATACCCGGCGCCGGAGCAGTTAAACGTCCGTAACCAGGTTGTATTCATAGTTAAGCCAGAGCTTTACCGAAGCGCTCCATACTCGTGGGGCGGCCGAGCTCACACCGGCCTCGATACACGCTGCCCGAGGCTCTTCATCGTCGCTGCGGCCGTCCATTTGGACCGAATTCGTCGGCGATTTCCTGCTCGCGACACACCGCCACTCTCTCGACGAAACACGGTGCGGCGCATGTCCATTGCGCCGGGGCGAGATGAACAACCGTTTAGTGCCGTGTCGCGCGGGGTAGGCCCACCCCCAATAGACAAAAAGGCGCGGAGGACAGCATGAAGGCAATGGTTTACCGGGGGTCCTACAAGGTGCGCGTGCAGGAGAAGGACATCCCTCCCATCGAGCACCCCAACGACGCCATCGTGCGGGTGACCCGGGCTGCGATCTGCGGGTCAGATCTGCACCTGTACCACGGCATGATGCCCGACACCCGCCCCGGAATGACGTTCGGACACGAGTTCATCGGGGTGGTCGAATCGGTGGGCTCGTCGGTCCAGAACCTGACGCCCGGCGACCGGGTGATGGTGCCGTTCAACATCTACTGCGGCTCCTGTTACTTCTGTGCGCGCGGACTGTATTCCAACTGCCACAACGTCAATCCGAACGCCACCGCGGTCGGGGGCATCTACGGCTACTCGCACACGTGCGGTGGATACGACGGAGGCCAGGCCGAGTTCGTGCGGGTCCCGTTCGCCGACGTCGGGCCCGCAATCATCCCCGACTGGATGGACGACGAAGACGCATTGCTGCTGACCGACGCTCTGGCCACCGGGTACTTCGGCGCACAGCTGGGCAGCATCCGTGAGGGCGACACGGTGGCCGTCTTCGGTGCGGGACCGGTGGGTCTCTACGCCGCCCTCTCGTCCTGGTTCATGGGCGCCGGACGGGTGATCGTGATCGACCACCTCGAGTACCGACTCGAGAAGGCCCGCACCTTCGCGCACGCCGAAACCCTCAACTTCGCGGAGTACGACGACATCGTGGTCCAGATGAAGAAGTCCACGGACTATCTGGGCGCCGACGTGGCCATCGATGCGGTGGGCGCAGAAGCGGACGGAAACTTTCTACAGCACGTCGCGGCGTCGAAGTTCAAGTTGCAGGGCGGCTCTCCCATTGCGCTGAACTGGGCGATCGATTCGGTCCGCAAAGGCGGAACCGTGTCGGTGATGGGTGCGTACGGACCGATGTTCAGCGCCGTCAAGTTCGGCGACGCGATGAACAAGGGACTGACCCTCCAGATGAACCAGTGTCCCGTCAAACGGCAATGGCCACGGCTGTTCGAGCACATCAGAAATGGTCACATCAAGCCGAACGACATTGTCACGCACCGTATCCCGCTCGAGCACATCGCCGAGGGCTACCACATCTTCTCGTCGAAGCTGGACGAGTGCATCAAACCGATCATCGTCACCGACGCGGCCTGAGGAGAGTCATGACATCACCAGCCCCGAAGAAACCGACCGACCAGGTGCCCACCTACACCTCGAAGAGGCCCGCGTCCCCGTCGAGCGAAGAGCTGCGGGCGAGGATTCCCGGGTGGGGCGTGGACCTCGACCCGAAGGACCGCCCGGCGGTCCCACAGCAACGGTTCGACCCCGAAGCGACCGGCGCACACTGGGACTTCCCTGAACGGCAGCCCGAGAAATGGCCGAGGGAGAGATCCATCGAACATCGGTTCCTCACGCCTGTCTTCGGTACGTCGACGCCTCCGTCCGGGTTGTCGGGCGTGATCCGCAAGGTCGCCTATCGGTACAGCGAAGGTCGCGCGGCGCATTGGCTGCTCCTACTCGGGGCCGACCGCGTGAACGCCGCAGAGGCCCATCTCGCGTCCTTCCTCACGATGCGGCCGGACAACCCGATCACCCAGACCGGAATCCGAAGCGAGTTCACCCACCACGGCTTGGCGTCGCGCACCGGAACCAAACGCGTGGACAAGAACCACGCATGGATCGATCCGATCCTTGTCGGCGGACCATGGATCGCCGCAGGTGCAGCCATCGGTTACGCGGCTCGAGCAGCAGCGACGAGGAGGCGCTGAGGCGCACCCTCAGGTCGGTTCAGCTCGGATCTGATCCGGCCTCTACGACCTGCCTCGCGATCTCGGCGACCTTGGTGTTCGACTCCTGGGACAGCCTTGCCAACAGCGCGAACGCCTCATCGGCGCCGATGCCGTAGCGCTCCATCACCATCCCCTTCGCTTGACCGATGAGGTCGCGGCTGGTGAGGGCGACAGACAGGTTTTCGCGCTCGCGGAGTACCGAGAACGCAACGGCGGTGTGCGCGGCGAACACCTCGCCGAGCGTCCGAGCGCGTTCATCGAACGCCTTCTTGGTCGAACTGTAGAGATTGAGGGTCCCGAGGTCGTCCTTGCCGGAGAACAGCCGGAAGCTCGCCATCGAGGCGATCCCCAACTCCTGGGCGCGCGCGGCAAATCGTGGCCATCGGTCCTCTGAGTCGAAATCGTCGATCCACACGGTGGAGCGATCGGTTTTGGGGCGCACGGCCGGGCCCTCGCGTAGCTCGTGCTGCAGCTGGTCCGCCTGGCTTGCCAGGCCGTTACCCGCCACCGGCTCGCCGTGCGGGCCCAGGCACGCGATGACACCTGCGCACTCGGTGCCAGGTATGCAGTCCACCGCCGTCTTGGTGACGGCCTGCGCAAGTGTGTCGACGCCGTTACTGTTCGACCGCAGGGTGCCCGCCACGGCGACCATCCGGGCCGTCAGATCGAGTTCCATGTCGGGGTTTTCCACGACGCTCCTCAAAATCCATGTGATGTTCGCTGGCTCTTGATGCAATTCGGTGCAGGGCACCGGGGTGGATGGGCCTGATCCGCAATTCGGTGTGTTTCGCATGCCGACTCCGGCAGCCCCGATGTCGAGAACGCGAGATCAGAACCGTCTTCCGGTTGGGACTGACCTCGGGGAGCCGCCCCCCCCCGAACCGACAAGAAGGAGACCCACTGATGACCATCAAGCTGGAAAACGTCGGTATCGCCGTACGCGACATCGAGGCCGCGATCAGTTTTTTCACCGATCTCGGCCTCACGCTCCTCGGCCGTGACACGGTCAGCGGTGAGTGGGCCGACACCGCTGTCGGCCTTGACGGAAACCACGCGAAGATCGCCGTTCTACAGACTCCTGACGGACACGGACAGATCGAACTGTTCGAGTACATCCACCCCGAGGCGATTGATACGCCGCCCACGCTGCCCAACGAGATCGGCATGCACCGCATCGCCTTCTCCGTCGACGACATCGACGACGCCCTCGCGATCGCAGCACGGCACGGCCACCACCCGCTCCGCGGCGTCGCCGACTATCAGGGGATCTACAAGCTCACCTACGTGCGCGGGCCGAGCGGGATTCTCGTCATGTTCGCCCAGGCGCTCACTACCGCGGACTCTGACGAATAGCACCGCGGAATCGGACCACTGGCCGGGGTTCAGGGTTCTCCCCGATGTGCTTCCCGCGCGCTCGTCCTACCGTGTTCTCAACAAAGCGGGGTATCAATCCGGGGGCCTACGTGAATGCAGCAGCTGAATTGGCCAGATTCGCAGCCCGGTTGGCGTCGGCGATCGGCACGTCCGGCATGCGGGCGTTGGCGCAGTTCAACAAGCATGTCACCAACCACATCGTGCGGCTGTGGGCCGGACGCGTGCCCCATATGGCCGTGATCGAACACATCGGCCGCCGGAGTGGCCGAACGTTCAAGACACCGGTGATGGTGTTCAGATCCGGCCAGTCCGTCTCGGTCGTGCTCAACTACGGGGTCCACTCGGACTGGGTACAAAACGTCCTCGAAGCCGGCCAGGCACGGGTCGAGCACCGCGGCCGACACTATCGACTCCACAGTCCAGAACTGGTCGCAGGAGACGATGACGACTCGCCGCTGCCGTCCGGAAGACGTTCGGCAACGATTCTCAGAGCATCGATAGATACCGAAAAAGCTCCGATCTGACCGAGTGGAGTGCAGGATCTTCGGTCTTTGTTGCCGACTAGGGTGCTGCTGATGAGCAAGTTCATCGCTGCCGGACGGCGCCATTCGGTCGGTGTGATGGCCGATGGCTCGGTGGTTGCCGCCGGCGACCTGCTGGCTCCAGAGACCTGGGTGGGCGATTGGCGGGGCGTAGCTTCGGTCGCGGCCGGGAATGTGCACACGGCGTCCAATACGGGTCGATCGCACACTGTCGGATTGCGCACGGACGGTACCGTCGTCGCCACCGGGTGGAACGACGATGGGCAGTGCGAGGTCGCCGACTGGGTGAACGTGGCGGACATTGCTGCTGGTTGGCGGCGTACGGTGGCTGTCTTCGCAGACGGATCAGCAAGCGCGCGAGGACGTCACCGCGAGGGTGCCTGTGATGTCGACGGATGGAGCGAGATGGTTGCTGTGGCAGCCGGGGATTGGCACACGGTGGGGGTCCGGGCGGACGCCACCGTGGTTGCAGTGGGCAACAACCGTAGAGCTCAGTGCGAGGTCACAGGATGGCGCCGGGTGAGGGCAGTCGCGGCGGGCTATTTGCACACCGTCGCGCTCGATGCCGATGGACGGGTGTTCGCAGTCGGTGACCGCGGCGCCGGGATCGCAGACGCGTGCAGATGGCGTGACATCGTGGCGGTCTGCGCCGGCAGTCATCACACCGTCGGGATCGACGCAGGAGGTCGAGTTCGCGCCGCAGGCAACAACACCCGTGGACAATGCGACGTCGGATCGTGGCGGGATATCGTCGCCGTCGCGGCCGGCTCGACGCACACCCTCGGTTTACGAGCCGACGGTTCGGTCATGGCCACGGGGAACAACGACGACGGCCAGTGCGATGTCGGGCGATGGCGCATCGACCCCGACGGTCGGCCCCGCCGCCCCTAGTCGGATTCGCAGGAGGGCCGAAGAAGGCCGGCAAGACGTCCTCGGGCTACGGGACGCTCAGGCGTAATCCCAGAACTGCAGCCATCGCACCGAGGCGAACACGGCGAGCGTCAGCGCATAGAGCAGACACACGGCAACTGCACCGGCCACAGACACTCTCACCGTCGAGCCCCGGGCGGGGTCGAGCCAGAAGCCGAAAGCCCACGTGGCCAGCGGCATCAGCGCATAAGTCAGCAGCGACACCGACAGGATCTGACTGAGCCACATCGACAGCCAGGGGTCGGCGCCCCATCCGTCGAGCACCGGTCCGACAAATCGGGACAGGGTCATCACGGTCGGATAGAGCACCAACAGCACCATCATCGCGACCTTCCATTCGGGCGTGACGGTGGGCTTTCCGTCGGTGACCCGCATGATGGATCCAAAGGTGTTGTGTTCGAACGACGCCGAGTACTCCTCCGAAAGATGCGACCGCAGCTGAGTCAGGGCATCGGCACGGCCGGGTGAGTCAACCCAGGCGGCGAGCGACTCGTCGTTGCGGAACTTGAGAACAGCGCTCCATTCGTCGGAACCGTCAGCCAGCTCCCTGGGGCCGAACAGCACCGCGAACTCATAGCCGGGTGCGGCGGCGTTCAGATCCATCAAGGTGCGCTGGGCGTCGATGAACCCGTCGACGTTTTCTTGATCGACCTTGTGACGGAACAACGCCACCCCGGTGGGAGGCACCTGGCCTTCGACGATCACGAGGTCGCTGAACTCCCGCCGAATACCGTTCTCTGTAGCCATCTTCAGCGTGTCGGCCCACTCCGCCGAATCCAGCCAGCGGTGCAACGACTCCTCGGTGTCGAACGTCAGGGCAACAGCCCGCTGCGCATGTTCCGCCGACAAGGTCTGCAGATGACCGGGTGCCGATTGGATACGGGCGGCGAGTTCCTCGAACCACGACTCGAACTGGGCATCCGGTACATCGTGGAACGGAACGAGTACCGTTGCCTCAGTCGATCTTTCGGTCACAACAGCGGAGTCAGACGTCGTCGATCTTGCGGCCCTTGACGTAAACGGCGCTGATCGCCGGCTCTCGGAGCTGCATCAGCAAGGCAAACAGCATCTGGTCGCGTGCCATCTTCTCGTCATCGGCGCGGGCGCCGTTGTCGATGGCGTTGGCCAGCGACGGCCAACGCTCGGGATCGATCACCAGGAAATCAGCCTCTTTGCCGGTGTCGAAGTTCCCGAAGCGATTCTCCATGTCCAACGCCCGGGCCCCGCCGAGAGTCGCGACGAACAACATCTCGGCCGGATGCATGGACACCCCGGCATCACCGGGCTCGGTGATGTGAACCTTGAAGGCGTCGTTGGCAACTCGCGAGATCAGCCATTCGTCACCGCCACCGTGGTCGGTGCCGAGTGAGATGTTGACGCCTGATTCCACTGTCCGCAGCCACGGCATCGTGCCCGACCCCAGGAACAACTGGGACACCGGGCAATGGGAGATGGAAGTGCCGGTCTCGGCCATCCGAGCAAGCTCACCGTCTTGACAGTGCACCGAGTGGGCCACGATGGTCCGCGGTCCGAGCAGCGATTCGCCACCGACCTTCGAGCCGGGCAGGAACTTGCCGTCGTAGGTGTCGAGATACGAGTTCACCTGGTAGTCGGCCTTGGTGGCGTCCACCTCACCGGTGCCGGGACGGTTGTTCTCGTTGAGGTGGGTGTGGACGTAGACACCCTTCGACCGCAGGTCGGTGTAGAGCTCCCCCAGCGCGGCCATCGTCGTCGGGGTCACCGACAGCGAGAACCTCGGCACCAGTGCCACATGCAGCAGCGCAGTCGCGACGTCTCCGGTGTCGGCGGCGTGCCACTTGTCCACCTCCGCAGCGGTCAGCTCGATGGCCTTCTCCTCGCTGGTGATCAGCGGGCCGGCCGAGTCGGGTCCTCTTGTCTGGATGCCGCGACCACTCACGATTCGCAGTCCACGGCGCTGCGTCTCCTCGAACAGCGCATCCTGCGCGTCAGGGAATGCCGAGCCGAACACCATCGCCGCGGTGGTACCCGCCCGCACCCGCTGATTGGTGAACTCCACTGCCGCGGCCCGCCCGAAGTCGCGATCACCGAACTTGGATTCGGAGGGGAAGATGCACCTCTCGAGCCATTCGAGCAGTTGCCCGCCGCCGTAGGAGTCACCGGCGTAGGTCTGCGGGAAGTGGATGTGGGTGTCGACGAACCCCGGCAGGATGAAACCGGGCCGGTAGTCGACGATCGCGGCGTGCTCGTGCTCGGTGGGCAGGTCGGCGAACTCGCCGCACCACTCGATGCTGCCCTCGCTGTCCACCACCAATGCCCCGTCGGCGACGAAGACCAGCGCTTCTTCAGCCGTGGTGACCTTCGCCGAGCCGGCGACATGAAAGATTTGACCGCGATAGACATGTTTCACGCGTCAAGCAAAGCATTCCACGCATGATTTGGTGTGACGAAAAACCAAACCGGGCAGCGGATACGATGCAACACCGCTTTCATCTTCGGCGACGGGGCCGGCGCCGTGGTCGTCGGACCGAGCGAGGACAACGGCATCTCCCCCGCCGTGTGGGGCAGCGACGGGGAGAACAGCGATGCGATCTCCGAGAACTACGACATCCCCGAGTACATGGACCGCGCCGAGGAGTTCCAGTCGAAAGACTCGGAGACCGACCCGGTCGGGCGCATGGTCGGGCACCCGCGTGTTTCGTTGGGCCGCAATCACTCTGCCCAAGGCGCTGTCGAGTGTCATCGAACGGTCAGGTGTGGCCGTCGAGGACATCGAGGTCTTTGTGCCCATCAGGCCGATGCCCGGATCAACACCGCGTTTATCGCCGCTTGCGTGAACGTGGCCGGTCGGCAGGAGGCATGGACTTTGGTGCGGCCGCTTCGGCGCGAACCTCGACCTGCGTGGCGCGCTCGGCTTCGAGCCAATCGGGCATCTCGGACAGGAGTTCGTTGATCTGCTCGGTGGTCAGCGCCTCGGTGATCTCGTGGCGCACCAGCGCGCCCTTCGAAACGCCGAGTTTCATCGCCACCAGGTTCTTCGGGTGGGGTCCCTTGATGCGCAGATCACGCAGCCAACTCGGCGGGTCCGCCTGCAGTGCTTCGAGTTCGGCACGGGTGATGACGCCCTCCTGGAACTCGGCGGGCGTCGCCGGCAGGTACACGTCCAACTTCTTGGCGGCGGTGGCCGGCTTCATCGACTGCGAACTCATGAACCGAGACTATCGGCCGGTAGCCTGTGGGCGTGACCGCGCCAGGTAATGCCTTTTCATTTCAGCTGGCGTTTGTGCCCGGCGTGACGCCCGGCAAATGGGCACGGACCTGGAGTGAACGCCTACCGCAGGTGCGACTCGAACTCGTCCCGATCGACGTCGCCGCATGCGCCGATGCCATCCGCGACGGGCGGATACAGATGGCAATAACCCGGCTGCCCGATGCCCTGGATCACCACGACCCGGGGCCGCACCACACCATCGAGCTCTACCAGGAAACGACCGTCGTGGTCGTGCCGAAAGACCACGTCTTCACCGCAGTCGATGAGATCGGCATCGACGATCTGGCGGACGAACAACTCCTGTGGCCGCTCGACGAACCGCTGGTGGTCGGGCAACGGCCGGGAACCGCCGTGGAACATCGACCGGAAACCACCAGCGACGCAATCGAACTCGTCGCAGCGGGCACCGGACTCTTGCTGGTCCCGCAGTCGCTGGCCCGGCTGCACCATCGCAAAGACCTTGCCTATCGCCCAGTGACCGACGCGCCAACCGGATCGGTGGGCCTTCTGTGGCCGGCACCGACATCTGAGCTCGCCGAGGAGTTCATCGGCATCGTGCGCGGACGTAAGGCGACGTCGTCGCGGAGTCAGTCCGAACCTGCCCCGAAACGGTCGGCCAAAGAGAAGGCCGCTGCCAAGCGCGCTTCCAGAGAAGCCGCCGGAAAGACCCCCCGGAAGGGCCCACGTAAACCGAGGCGGTGACGAGCCCGCCCTCCGGAAATGGGTCGTTTACTTCAGAAGGGTGTGGAGCGCGGTGATCCGGATAAAAGGAGGAACCTCGGTGTCAGAGGCGGTTTATTGAAACCGCCCCTGACGTGCAGCGGAAGCGGAGGGATTTGAACCCCCGGTGGTTTCACCCACGCTCGCTTTCAAGGCGAGTGCATTCGGCCGCTCTGCCACGCTTCCTTCGGTCAGTGAGCCTACTTGACGCGGAGTCGTTCGTTCTCACGGAGCCAGGTATCGACCTTTGCGAAGGTGGTGGCCATCGCGTCGCGCTCGTGGTCGTCGAGGTGGTCGAGCAGGTAGGTGCGCACCGCGAGCACATGACCCTTGGCCGCCTCGTGCAACTTCTCTCGACCCAGGTCGGTGATGCGGCATTCCCGGTTGCGCAGGTCCCGGTCTTGGTCTTTGGCCATCCGCTCGATGAAGCCGGCCTCCACCAGCCTGTCCACCCGGCGGGAGATGGTGCTCTTGGTGGCAAGCGCGCCATCTGCCAGGTCACTCATCCGCATGTGGTCGTGTTCGGACAGAAGGACCAGGATGCGGTAGTCGGCAAAGGTGAGACCCGACGTGGTGACCAGGGCATCGTTGATGGCGTCGAACAGACGTTGGGTGCCGTCCATGAACGAACGCCACGCCATCTGCTCAGCCTCGTCAAGCCACGGCACATCGTCCTCTGTCATGGTCCATTCCCGGTCACCGATCAGCAATGTGAAGCACAGGTTACCCCGCACCAATACGGTGATCCGCCGAACGTTTTCGCTCGTCAAGACGCGGTCACCATACAAGTGACGCACCAGCCGGCCTTCCGGTTCCGCACTTCGACGGCAGGACTGGGGTATTGGTTGAGACATGAGCAACATGCGCGCAGTGACCGTCACCGAGTTCGGACCGCCGGAGAACCTGGTGATCACCGACGTCGAACGACCGTCCCCCGCTGCAGGTGAGGTTCTGGTGAAAGTGGCCGCCGCCGGCGTGAACCGCGCCGACCTGCTGCAACGCCAAGGAAACTACCCGCCGCCACCGGGCGCGAGCGACATCATCGGGATGGAGGTCTCGGGCACCGTCGCCGAACTCGGCACCGAGGTCACGGGATGGGAAATCGGACAACAGGTGTGCGCGTTGATCGCCGGCGGTGGTTACGCCGAATACGTGACAGTGGCCGCCGAGCACTTGCTGCCCGTACCCGGCTTAGTTGACCTGATCGAGGCCGCCGCCCTTCCCGAGGTTGCCTGCACAGTGCTGTCCAACCTCAAACGAACCGCTCATCTGCAGCGAGGTGAACTGCTGCTGCTCCACGGTGGGGCAAGCGGCATCGGCACCCACGGCATCCAGTGGGCGAAGGCTCTCGGAGCCACGGTTGCCGTGACCGCCGGCTCAGCCGAAAAGCTGGAACTGTGCCGCGATCTCGGCGCCGACATCACCATCAACTACCACGACGACGACTTCGTCGAGGTGCTCAAGACACACGGCGGCGCCGACGTCATCCTCGATATCATTGGGGCAAAGTACCTGAGCCGCAACGTATCTGCATTGGCCGCTGACGGACGGCTGGTGGTGATCGGCATGCAGGGCGGCGTCAACGCCGAACTGAACCTGGGTGCCTTGCTATCCAAACGCGGGACCATCCATGCGACGGCCTTGCGTGGTCGTGAGCAGTCGGACAAAGCGGCGATCGTTGCTGACACCATCGCGACCACCTGGCCGATGATCGCCGATGGTCGCGTCAAACCTGTTGTCGGAGCAACATTTTCACTGGATGAGGCGGGCGAGGCACACGCCTTGCTCGAATCAGGGAAAGTCACCGGCAAGGTGTTGCTCACCGTCTGATCCCCGGGGTTTTCCACCAGAATCGGGTCCCTGGGCGGGCACCGAGGGAAACATGCCCTCGGAGGCGCCTCAGCGGGACGATTGTGGTGGCGTCAGCCTAGTGAACCGAGAGTGCGAACGAGCTGGTCGACCTCATACGGCGTGGTGTACGGCCCGAGCCCGATGGTGACGGCACCGCCCACATCGTTGACACCGATCCCGGACAACACGCGACTGTTCACATCGGCCAGCGCGCTGATGCCGTTGTCGGCCAGCCGCCGGACCACCTTGTCCGCGGTGACCCCGGAAACAGTGAAGCTGACCGCCGGAATCTGTACCGGCGCATCGCCGATCACGTTCACGAAGTTCAGCTGCCGCAGCGAGTTGAGAAGGTAGCGCAGCAATCGTTGCGAGTACTCCGCCAGGCCCGTCATCGACTGGACCAGCCGCTCGCGCCGGGTTCCGGTAGCCGATTCATCAAGCGCCGCAAGGTGTTCGATCGATGCGACCAGGCCGGCGAGCAACGCGTGTTGATGTCCGTCGACCTCGAGCCGTTCCGGCCCCTGTGCATCCGGGTTCAGCGACATCGGCCGCACGCGGGTGAGCATCTCCGGGTCACGGAACACCAGCGCTGCGGTGGACGGCCCGCCCCAGCGCTTCGCACTGACCACCAGCACGTCCGCGCCCAGCACCTCGATGTCCAGCGGCATGTACGGCGCTGCGCTGGTGGCGTCCACCACCAGCAGTCCGTCGATCGCGTGAACGGTGACCGCCGCGGCCGCCACGTCGACCACCGTCCCCAGCGTCGACGACGCCAGTGGCATGGCGACCACGCTCGTGGACCGACTGACCAGACCTTCGTATTGCCAGACGGGCAGGTCGCCGTTCTCGATGTCCACCTCGGCCCAGCGGACCTTGGCGCCGAACCGATCGGCGGCGCGCAGCCACGGCACCACATTGGCCTCGTCGTCGAGGCGGCTCACCACCACTTCCGAACCGAGCCACACCCGGGTGTTGAGGCATTCGGCCAGAACGCTGAGCAACTGCCCACGCGACGGACCGAGCACCACTCCCCGCGGATCGCCGTTGACCAGATCCGCGACGGCCTGCCGTGCCGCGTCGATGACGCCGGCCGTCTTCTTCGCCGCGGGATAGATGCCGCCGGGTTCGGAGACCAGGCCACGGAACGCCTTGGACACCGTGGTCGCCACCGAGTCCGGGATCTGCATCCCGGCCTGGGGATCGAGATGGATCCATCCGTCTCCAAGCGACGGGAACAATCCCCGTACGCGTGCGACGTCATAAGCCATGGCAGTCACCATAGACCGTCCTTCCGACGCTGCCACCTGAGTTGTGGGCCTGCTGCGAACACGAGATCGGGACATCTGGACAATGGGGACATGGCCGAAGACATTTTCAACCAGGGACCCCCGTCCGACAGCGACGACGGCATCGTTGTGGTGCCGTCGGCGAACTCCGACCAGGGTAAAGGTGACGAACAGCAGGGTGTCGCCGACATGGTCGAGCAGCCGGCGAAGGTGATGCGGATCGGCACGATGATCAAGCAACTCCTCGAAGAAGTTCGGGCGGCACCTCTCGACGATGCCAGCCGGGTTCGGCTGCGCGAGATCCACCAGTCGTCGATTCGCGAACTGGAAGACGGTCTGGCCCCTGAGCTGCGCGAAGAGCTCGAACGGCTGGCCCTGCCGTTCACCGATGACAACACGCCGTCCGACGCGGAACTGCGGATCGCCCAGGCGCAGCTGGTCGGCTGGCTCGAAGGACTGTTCCACGGCATCCAGACTGCGCTGTTCGCCCAGCAGATGGCCGCGCGGGCGCAACTCGAGCAGATGCGTCAGGGGCAATTGCCGCCGTCGGGTCCGATGGGTGGCCCCGGTGGGCCTCCTCACGGGGTCGCGGGCACCGGTCAGTACCTCTGATCCGACGCCTGGCGCCGGCGGGCCTGCGGCGCCCGGTTTGCCGAGATCGACAACTGCGGCGTCCGGGGCGGGCCGGCGTTGACGGTAGGCTCGTCTCTCGTGTCAACAGCAGTCGATCGCGAGCCGGTGCGCCCGCCCTCAGCGGAGTCCGATTCCCGGTCCTTCCGCCGGGCATTCGGCGACCTCGCAGCGGGCTTCCGCCAGTCGGAGCTGTGGTTGCTTCTCGGCTGGCAGGACATCAAGCAGAGATACCGCCGCTCCCTCCTCGGCCCACTCTGGATCACCATCGCCACAGCGGTGACTGCGGTGGCCATGGGACTTCTCTACTCGCAGCTGTTCGGCAACGAGATCGACACGTTCCTGCCGTACGTCATGCTCGGGTTCATCTTCTGGGGTTTCATCTCCGGATCGATCCTCGAAGGTGCTGAGCTCTTCACCACCAACGAGGGGCTGATCAAACAGATCCCCGCCCCGCTGAGCGTGCACGTGTACCGCCTCACCTGGCGGCAACTGATCATCTTCGCGCACAACATCCCGCTGTATGCGGTGTTGCTGATCATCTTCCCGCAGCCGGTGAACTGGACCGTGGTGTTTGTCATCCCCGGCATCGCACTGCTCGTACTCAACGCCGTGTGGGTGTCCATCGTGTTCGGCATTCTGTCCACCAGGTTCCGCGACATCGGTCAATTACTGGCCACCGCAGTGCAACTGGTCTTCTTCATGACGCCGATCATCTGGAGTGCCACCGATCTCGAGAAGAATGTCGGGGCCGATTCCAGCCGCGTCAAGCTGGTCCAGATCAATCCGATGTACCACTACCTCGAGATCACCCGCGGTCCGCTGCTGGGCGAGTCGGTGGCGCTCTACCACTGGCTGATCGTCATCGCCTGCACGATCGGCGGCTGGGCAGTGGCACTGATGGTGCTGCGTAATTACCGTGCTCGCGTTGCGTATTGGGTGTGAGGTCATGAGTTCAGTTCGAGTCGATACCTGGGACGCCTGCGTCGATTTCCCGATCTTCGACGCCAAGACCCGGTCCATCAAGAAGTCGGTGCTCGGCCGCGCCGGGGGCGTGATCGGCGCCAACGACTCCAATGTCGTCGTGGTCGAGGCACTCAAGCAGATCAATCTGCACCTCGAACACGGCGATCGCATCGGACTCGTCGGACACAACGGTGCCGGCAAATCCACCCTGCTCCGCCTGCTGTCGGGGATCTACGAACCCACTCGCGGTGCATGCAGCATCAAGGGTCGGGTGGCACCCGTGTTCGACCTCGGTGTCGGAATGGACCCCGAGATCTCGGGCTACGAGAACATCGTCATTCGGGGCATGTTCCTCGGCATGAGCCGCCGCGAGATGCTCCGAAAGATGGATGACATCGCCGAGTTCACCGAACTGGGTGACTACCTGTCGATGCCGCTGCGCACCTACTCCACCGGTATGCGCGTGCGCGTGGCGCTCGGGGTGGTCACCTCGATCGATCCCGAGATCCTCATCCTCGACGAAGGTATCGGTGCCGTCGACGCTGAGTTCATGAAAAAGGCACGTATCCGCCTGCAGGAGCTGGTCGCACGGTCCGGCATCCTGGTGTTCGCGAGCCACTCCAACGAGTTCCTCGCGCAACTCTGCGACCGCGCACTCTGGATCGACCACGGCGCGATCCGGATGGACGGCGGGATCGAGGAAGTGGTGCACGCCTACGAAGGACCGGAGGCCGCGCGCCACGTGCGTGAAGTCCTGGCCGAGGTCGAAAAGGATGGCTGAGCCCGCCGCGGCCCCCTCCGGGGGCGCGCAGACCGCGGACCGCGTGATCGGCGTGGTGGTCACCCACCGTCGCCTCGAGCTGCTGCGGCAATCGCTCGAGGTGCTGACCAACCAGAGTCGGCCCGTCGACCACCTCATCGTCGTCGACAACGCCGACGAACCCGCGGTCGCCGAACTGGTTGCCGCGCAGACCATTCCCACCACCTACATCGGGTCGAAGCACAATCTCGGCGGCGCCGGCGGATTTGCGCTCGGCATGCTGCACGCGCTGTCACTGGGCGCCGATTGGGTGTGGTGCGCGGACGACGACGGCAGGCCCGAAGGCAGCGACGTTCTCGGCACGCTGCTCGAATGCGCTGTCACGCATCAGCTTTCCGAGGTGTCGCCGGTGGTGTGCAACATCAGCGACCCTGACACGCTGGCCTTCCCGCTGCGACGTGGACTGGTGTGGCGCCGCAAGCGATCCGAACTGTTCGCCGGGGACGAGACCTCAGACCTTTTGCCCGGCATCGCCTCATTGATGAACGGCGCCCTGTTCTCCGCATCGGCCATCGAGGCCGTCGGTGTCCCCGACCTGCGCCTCTTCGTCCGCGGCGACGAGGTGGAGATGCACCGCCGACTGGTGCGGTCGGGTCTCGACTTCGGCACCTGCCTCACCACCGCATATCTCCATCCAGACGGCACGGACGAGTTCCGGCCGATCATGGGTGGGCGGATGCACACCCAGTATCCCGACAACGACACCAAGCGATTCTTCACCTACCGCAATCGCGGCTATCTGATGAGCCGGCCAGGTATGCGCAAGCTGCTGGTGCAGGAATACGCCCGCTTCGGTTGGTATTTCCTTGTGCAGCAACGGGATCTGGCCGGCTTCCGGGAGTGGCTGCGTCTGCAGTCGCTGGGCCGTCGGGAACGGTTCTCGCGACCCTGATTCGGGCGGTCTCGATACGAACAGCCACCGACTGCTGCCGAATCGTTCCCAAGCCAAACTAGAACGTGTTCTACTGAACTGAGACGGGTCTGGCTCGACCAGGCTCAGGGAACACATCTAGGAGGATCATGCGGTTCACATTCGCCGAGGCGATGACAGATCCGAGCTACTACCTGCCACTGGCTCAAGCGGCAGAGGCTGCCGGGTACGAGGGGTTCACCATCCCCGACTCCATCGCCTACCCGGAGGAGTCGGACTCGACGTACCCGTACACCGAGGACGGCAGTCGGGAGTTCCTCGAGGGCAAGGCCTTCATCGAGACCTTCGTGATGGCGGCAGCCATGGGCGCGGTCACCGAGAAGATCCGATTCAACCCGTTTGTGCTGAAACTGCCGATCCGTCCTCCCGCGCTGGTCGCGAAGCAGGCGATGTCGGTGGCCGTACTCACGAACAACCGGTTCTCTCTGGGTGTCGGTACCAGCCCGTGGGCCGAGGACTACGACATCATGGGCGTGGACTACAAGCGTCGTGGCAAACGAATGAACGAGTGCATGGACATCATCCGCGGGCTCAGCACCGGCGAGTACTTCGAGTTCCACGGGGAGTTCTACGACATCCCGAAGATCAAGATGAACCCGGCGCCCACCAAACCGATCCCACTGCTCGTCGGCGGGCACGCCGATCTGGCACTCAAGCGCGCGGTGATCCGCGGCGACGGCTGGATGCACGGCGGCGGCCCGCCCGAGGAACTCGACGCCCTGCTCGACAAGATCCACGACATCCGCAAGGCCGAAGGCAAGCTGAACGACCCCTTCGAGATCCACGTCATCTCCTACGACGCGTACACACCCGACGGCTGTAAACGCCTCGAGGACAAAGGCATCACCGATGTCATCGTCGGTTTCCGGATCCCGTACATCACCGGCGACGACACCGAACCGCTCCAGAAGAAGATCGACAACCTCAACATGTTCGCCGACTCGGTGATCAGCAAGGTCAACGGCTGACCAAGGCTCCCCGATCTTGGTGGGTTCGGGCGAGCATAAGCCCAGGTGGACCTCACCATTTCCCACCAAGATCGGGGAACGGGCGGGGGTCAGCGGATCTTGAAAATGACCATTCGCTGCACAACGAAGTTGATGACAGTTGCGGTTCCCTGAGCGATCACGAAGGCAGCGAGGCTGTAGACGAAAGTCTCCTCCCACACCCTCGACAGCCCGGTGTAAATGCCGACCTGAACCACGAAGGTCACCAGATAGAGAACCGCGACGGCGACAAAGCGAAGCGCGCTGGGCTCGGCGGCGAAGGTCCACCGACGGTTGATCAGGTACGCCGTGGTGGTGCCGCAGATGAACCCGACGGCTTTCGCGAACCACTCGGGCATACCGAACCCGTATTGGAGCAACAGGGTGAGCCCGAAGTCGAGGACGCCTGAGCCGGCCCCGGTGATCACAAACCGGACCAACTGGGTCTTCAGGTCGACCCCGACGCGTGGTGCTAGCTCCTCAGACACCCCAACACACTAAACGGCAACCGCCGGCTTCCCCGATTCGGTCGGTTCCAGGATCAGGATCGTGCCGATCACCAGTTCGTCCCGGATCAATCCAGTGATGATCGATTCCTGCTCGGATGCGTTGTCCCAGCGACTGTCGTGGCGGTGGCGCTCGGCGACGAGGTCGTCGCATTCGGTGACCCGCTGCTGCCACCACTCGGGGG
Source organism: Williamsia sp. R60 (assembly GCF_054063855.1). Taxonomy (NCBI): domain Bacteria; kingdom Bacillati; phylum Actinomycetota; class Actinomycetes; order Mycobacteriales; family Nocardiaceae; genus Williamsia; species Williamsia sp. R60. Next base: position 932,575 of record NZ_JBSSGR010000003.1, on the reverse strand, counting down.
CAGCAGCGAAGTCGGCCAGATCTGCGCGATCGACGATGCGCATCCCGGCATCCTCCACGAGCCGGTCCAAACCAGTGCGCGTCGGAAAGTTGTTGCCCTCGGGCTGGTTCGGCAGGTCGTCGACCGTCTTGATGTAGACGAGCACACCGACTCTCCCATCGGCGTGGATAACACGTCGGAGTTCGCGCAGCATCTTGGGCTGATCGCTGCTGGTGCACAGGACTCCGAGCGACCACGCTTTGTCGAATGTCTCGGACGGGAACGGGAGATTCTCGCCGGCGGCCGCGACGGTGGCCCGGCCGAACAACCGTTGCGCGGCCTGGCACGCGCCCATCATCGGCTCGACCAGCACCACCTCGGGCCCGAACTCTCGCGCGACGAACTCGGCTGCCCCACCCATGCCCGCCCCGACATCGACGAGTCTGGTCTCAGTGTCGAGAGCGAGCTTGCCCGCCAGCCAGCGAAGTGCTTCGGGGCTGCCGCTGCCGCGACATGCGGCGGGTATGGCGTACTCGCGACCAAGCGTCTCGACGGCCCGGACGGTCCACGACGGGACCGTATCGAACTCGTCTTTCATCGCCTCTGCATCGACTACCACTGTGCCGCCTTCACCGACTGTGCCCCATCGGCCAGGCGCTCACGTAGCCGCCGTCCGATCTCTGCCTTGACCTTCGCGGCCGGAACCTCACCGGCCGCCGACGCCAACCCCGAGAGGTTGACGCCCACCACACCCGGGATGTCGAGGAGCGCAACTGCTTCGACTACCGCGGTCTCGATGCCCGCCTCGACCGAGTCGTCAGCGGCCAGCACCCTGGTGATCTGCGAGTGGTCGAGGTGGAGACCGGGAAAAGCCGCCAGCACCTGAGCTGACCGCTCGTCGGTGTACACGGCCACGCCCGCGATGATCGGCATCGTGACGCCCAGCGCCCGCGCTGCGGACATGAACGCCCTCAGCGATTCCGGTGTACTGACGTGGTTCAGTACCGCCAACTGGGCGCCGGCCCTCTGCTTCTCGAGCAAACGCGCCGGGCGGATGCTGGTCGGCACGGCTTCGGGAGCCTCCGGCACACCCACGGCAAGATCAGCCTGTGCCGCCAGCGCCGCGAGCCGGGTTCCGTCCAGATCGAAAACCTGTGTCACATCTTGTCGAACACCCTGTGCCCGGCCGTCACCGGTGACGCAGAAGACGCCGTCGGCCCCGGCCTGGCCCAGACCCATCAGTTCCTGCTCGAGTACCACCCGGTTGCGGTCGCGACAGGTCAGCGTCACCCACGGGCATCCACCCACACCGCGGATGATCTGCGCCATCACGGTTGGCGGGTAGTCGGGCCGGTTCTGGTGTTCGCCGACGAGGACGGCATCGCTGCTCTCACCCAGAATGGATGCCACCTGTTCGAGGACGCCCCGGTCGAAGGCCGGGACCGACAAGTCGGACAGCACCACCGGGCGGGTACGGGAGGCGTTGATCAACTCACTCGGCGACGCCGGACTGGTCAACGGCTGTGGCCACGGAATGGGTTCGGTGAGAACGGCAAACGGACAGATGTGGGCGTCCATCTCACACGTGGCGTCGTCGCGCACGCCACCGCATGGTCCGAACACCATGCGTTTGGGGCATTCCCGCGACCGCGTTCCCCGATACTCGGTGAAGGCGTCGGGCCCATCGGTCGTGGTGTCCATGACGAACCGCTTACCCCGCTGACGCGAGGGGCAATCATCGTGAGCGGGCCGGCGCACGGTCCGCCACACGATTATCGGGCTATGTCACAGAGTTTTTCGAGCTCCTCGAGTGCTGTGTCGAGATGGGTCAACAGTCGCTGCAGGCTCGGGATCGTCGCCCGTGCGCCGGTCAGACCGAAATTGATGTTGTCGCCGTTGGACGCCACGGTGATGTTCAATGCCTGCCCATCCATGGCGATCGACGCCGGGTAGACCCCGTCGAGCCGCGCACCGTTCCAGTACAGATCCTGTTTCGGGCCCGGCACATTGGAGATGATGATGTTGAACGGTGGCGGGGTGTACCGCACGAATCCGGGCACCGTAGAAAAGGCCAACGGCGCCATCACCGCTGCACCGTAGCCCAATGCCATCAGCGGGCTGAGGTCGCGGATGACGTTCTTGCTCGACCGCGTCGACTCCACGAGGGTGGCCAGCCGGCGTTCCGGATCAGGTTGATCGGTGGCGAGATTCGCCAGGATGGCGGTCACCGCGTTGCCCTCGGAGGTGTCGCTGCCCGCGGCGTGCATCGACACCGGCATCATCGCGATCAGCGGCTGTTCGGGCAGCTCGTTCTGGTCGATCAGGTACGACCTGAGCGCTCCGGCGCACATCGCCATGACCACGTCGTTGATCGTGATGTCGAGGCCCGCCGCCACCTCGCGCAACCGGGTGGCCGACCATTGATCGGCCGCGAATCGCCGTGCGCCACCGATCGGCACGTTGAACATCGTGCGGGGCGCCTGCATCGGCAGGATCAGGTTGCGGTCACGAACCGCCCGAAGCCCCAGACGGGCACCGGCGGGAGCCAGCCCGGCGAGTTCACCGGCGATCTTGGCCCCGCCGCTGAGTACTTGCCCGACCACGTGCTGTGAACCCGAATCCTCCACCGGCTCCTTGGGTTTGCGCGCGAACAGTGCCGGGTCCCAGGGGGCGCGCCCGTTCCGTGCCTCGGGGTCCGTGTCGAGCGTCTTCTCGAGCAACTTGAGCGCGCTCACTCCGTCCACCAGCGAATGGTGGATCTTGGTGTACATCGCGACCCGGCCATCGGCGAGGCCCTCGATCAGGTGCACCTCCCACATCGGCCGGTAACGGTCGAGGAGCGCGCCGTGGTTCGCCGAGACGTACTTGAGGAGTTCGCGGATTCGGCCCGGGCGCGGCAAAACCGTTCGGCGAACGTGGTATTCGAGATCGATCTCCTTGTCGTACGTCCACCGGACCGTACCCATCAGCGCCACGGGTGATGCGGGCCGTTTCCGGAAGAGCCGGTAGACGTCGGTCTGCGCCTGCAGCGTCTCGAACATCTGCTCACCGAGTTCCTCGGCTGAGCTGCCCTCGGCCGGCTCGAAGAGCTGAAGACCACCGACGTGCATCGGATGCTCGCGCGATTCGGCCAGCAGGAACATCGATTCGGTGATCGGCATGTACGGCATGTGTGCTCCTGGACTGTCGGTTCCGTGTGTGTTCGAGAGACTCGAAGTCCACCAATGTGAAACAGGTTACAAGCTCGCACGGTCGCGCACCCGCCGTACTCGGGGGTTTATCGCTCGACTCTGAGGGAACTCAAGCGTCATGCGCTTTGGATACACGTTGATGACCGAACAGAGTGGACCGAAGGACCTGGTGCGCTACGCCGTGTCAGCCGAGAACGCGGGCTTCGACTTCGAGGTCTCCAGCGATCACTACTCTCCCTGGCTCGTATCCCAGGGACATGCGCCCTATGCGTGGAGTGTGTTGGGCGCGGTCGCCCACGCCACCGAGCGGGTCGAACTGGCGACCTACGTCACGGCGCCGACCATGCGATACCACCCCGCCGTGGTGGCGCAGAAGGCCGCGACCATGCAGTTGCTGGCAGACGGGCGATTCATCCTCGGCCTCGGATCAGGCGAGAGCCTCAACGAGCACACGGTCGGTCAGGGTTGGCCCGGCGTTGAGCAGCGACAAGAGATGCTGGCCGAGGCCGTGAAGATCATCCGCGAACTTCACGCGGGCGAACTCGTCACCTACGACGGCAAGTACTTCCGCGTCGACTCCTCACGTATCTGGGACCTGCCCGACGGCGGTGTCCCGATCGGTCTCGCCGTCTCCGGCGACAGATCGATCGAGCATCTCGCGCCGCTCGGTGACCACATGATCTCCACCGAGCCGTCAGGCGATCTGGTGAAGTCGTGGGATCAGCACCATCCCCAGCAGTCCCGGAAAATCGGGCAGATCCCGATCTGTTGGGATCCCGACAAAGACGCCGCTGTCGCGCGCGCGCACGACCAATTCCGCTGGTTCGCCGGCGGCTGGTCGGTGAATGCCGATTTGCCGACAACTGCCGCGTTCAGCGGCGCCACACAATTCGTGAGGCCAGAGGATGTTGCGTCATCAATTGCCTGCGGTCCGGACCTGGATGAATTGGCCGAGAGTGTGAAACCGTTCATCGAGGCCGGTTATACGGACGTGGCACTTGTTCAAATAGGCGGCGACAGTCAAGACCAGTTCTTGGCCGAGGCGGCGGAGCCTTTGCTCACGAAGCTTCGCGCACTCTGACAGTCAGCGCAGTTCGCTCTTCCAACTCCTCGATCACCGCTTCGACAACTGCGACTGCGTCGTCGAGCAGCGCCGCACGCCTCCACAGACGCGTCCATTCGGTGTACACAGACATGCACTGCTCCAGCGTTTCCACTGCAGCCGCCGCCAATTCGGCGGAGGGTTGAAATTGGTTGTCGGTCACTGACTTCGGGCCGATGTTCTCGGAGAGGAGCATGCCGCCGGGCAGTGCTGCCACCACTGTGGTCGCTGCTCCCAGAGCTACCAACCACGCGCGCTGATTGTCAGCACGCACTGCGGTTGCCAGCGTCGACCGGACCAATGCAGGGCGTCCGACGGCAGCTGTACGGTCGAATTGATCAGCCCATTCGACGGCAGGCGCGTTGTCGAAAACACCGGTTCCCCAAATGTGCATCGTCGACACCTCTCCACCGCGACACGGACGTTTTGGTCTCACATACTTGTCGCATACGTGCTGCGAGTTGTTACCCCATTGTCCCCCGCGTGTTCGAGGTCTCGTCCTGAACAATACGTGAATTGACCGACTCATTTTTTCGCATCGGGTGTTTTGTTCAATTCAAACATTCATCGGGCCTGGACGAGCGGCGACTCGGGTGAAGAGACCGTCGTGGCTCGCGTGGCCGGCGATGCGGACCGAGAGCATCATGACGGGCATGCAGATCTACGACGACATCGTCATCGGTGCCGGCCACAACGGCCTCACCGCGGCCGCCTACCTGGCCCGCGCGGGCCGCAAGGTGCTCGTGCTCGAACGCGCCCCGCACGTCGGCGGCGCAACCGTCTCCGCCCGGCCGTTCCCCGGCATGGATGCGCGAGTGTCCCGCTACTCGTACCTGGTGTCGCTGCTGCCACGGCGGATCATCGCCGATCTCGGACTCGACATCACCCTCGTCCGGCGCAGGTATTCCTCGTACACACCGCTGCCCGCCGACCCGTCCAGGGGCATTCTCGTGGACACAGCCGATGAAGCAGCGACAGCGGCATCGTTCCGAGCCGTCACGGGATCTGACGCGGACTTTCGTGCGTGGAAACGGTTCTATGCCGCGATGTCGACGATCGCCGAGGGTGTTTTCCCGACCATGCTGCAACCGCTCGTCAGCGCCGATGAGATGGCGATGATCGCGGGGGGCGATCTCGCCGCCATGGACATGTGGGAACGCCTCACCACCGAACCGGCCGGCGCCATCATCACCGACACGTTCGGCGACGACCTGGTCCGGGGCATCGTCGCAACCGACGGGCTCATCGGCACGTTTGCCGATCTCGACGATCCCTCACTGGCCCAGAACATCTGCCTGCTCTACCACCTCATCGGCGGTGGCACCGGCGACTGGGACGTCCCGGTGGGTGGCATGGGCGCGGTCTCCGGCGCCCTCGCCACCGCAGCCGTCGATGCCGGTGCCGACATCCGCACCGGAGCCGAGGTGACCGCCGTCGACCCGGGTGACGGCACCGTGGAATGGGACCAGGGCACGGCCAGGGCCGAGTTCATCCACGCCGCCTGCGCCCCTTTTGTTCTCGATCGACTTGTCGGGAATGATATTGAGTTCCAACCGAAGCCACGTGGCGCCCAACTCAAGATCAACGTGCTGCTGCGGCGGCTGCCGAAACTGCGGGATACCGACGTCCCGGTGGGCGCGGCATTTTCGGGCACCTTCCACATCCACGAGGGCTTCGACGCGTTGGCGCGATCACATCGTGAGGTCGCGGCCGGTCGGATCCCGACGACTCCGCCGAGTGAGATCTACTGCCACACCCTGTCCGACCCGAGCATTCTCGGCCCCGATCTCACCGGTATGCACACCCTGACGCTGTTCGGACTGCACATGACGCCGGAGTTGTTCACCCGGCCAGGGGCGAAAGACGAAGCCGTGGCCGCCACCTTGGCCGCCCTGGACTCGGTGCTCGACGAACCCATCGCCGACGTCATCGCCACCGACAGCACCGGTGCGCCCTGCATCGAAGCAAAGACCCCGCCGGAACTCGAAGCGGCGGTAGGACTGCCCGGCGGCCACATCTTCCACCGGCCGCTGCAATGGCCTTGGGCGGAATCACCTACAGAAGTCGGCACATGGGGTGTGGAAACCGGCCATCGGCGGGTGTTGCTCGCCGGGGCCGGCGCTCGGCGCGGCGGCGGTGTCAGCGGCATCCCGGGCCACAACGCTGCGGCGCTGGTGCTGGGCCGCTAGCCAGTCCGTTGACCGGGCCGAAAACCCCGTCGACCGGGCCGAAACTTGCATTCACCGGGCCGTCGATCGTCTGAATCAGACCCGTAGAGGCACGTCTCACTCATCGTCTTACGGCTTTCGGCCCGCTCAACGGCGATATCGGCCCGGTCGACGGTGGTTTCGGCCCGGTCGACGGTGGTTTCGGCCCGGTCGACGGTGGTTTCGGCCCGGTCGACGGATGCGCTCAGGAGTGGGCGAGCTTCTTGTTCACCACCCGGGTCAGCCATGCCGGCGAGAAGCGCGCACCGAGCGACAGCGCCTTGGTCTGGAGCCCCACGGCGTAGTGCACCCGGTGGATGAGCTTGCTGGTCTTGGGTTCCTCGACGGCAGCGAGGATGGCATCGGCGACGTCCTGGGGTCCGAGGCGGATCCCGAGCGAGTCGGTGGTGCCCGTACGGACGCCCTTGGTCATCGCGGTCTGGACGTAGAGCGGCCACATGGCGATGGCGCGGATGCCGTGCTTGCCCCACTCGATGTCCAGCGCCTCGGTGAGACCGCGGACGTACATCTTGGTGGCGCTGTAGCTGGCCAGCTCGGCTTGGCCGTAGATCGCCGACGCCGACGCGATGTTGACCAGCACCGACCCCGGAGTGGCCTTCAGATGCCGGAACCCGGCGTGGCACCCGTTGGTCACGCCCTTGACGTTGATGTCGATCTGCTTGTGCTGGGTGGCGAGCGGGATCTCCTCGAACGGACCCGCCAGCAAGATTCCCGCGTTGTTGATCAGCACGTCGAGCCGGCCACCATTGCTGTCGGCGAACTCGTCGAGACGGGTGGCGAACTCATCGGCGTCGGTGACGTCGAGGTGGCCCGTGACCGCGCGACTTCCCGCGGCCTTCACCTCGTCGACAAGACTGGCCAATCCCGCCTCGTCGATGTCGTACGCACCGATGAGGTATCCCTTGCGTGCAAACGTGAGCGCAGTGTGACGTCCGATTCCGGCTGCAGCACCGGTGATGAAGACCGATCGTGTAGGCATACGGGATTCTTACACCGCGCATTGTCGAATGGCTAGTTCCGATGACACGCCCGGTAGGCTCTGCTCCGATGTCTACCGCTGAATTGCCCATTGAAACCCGCAAGCTCGTCGGCTGGAGCCGCACGACGCCGATCGAGGGTCACGTGCTGGCGACACCCGATGTCGAGGTGATCGCCAAGGCTGTCGCGCAGGTTGCCGATGCAAACGCCGACAAGCCGTCCTACCTGCGTCGCGGCGTGATCGCCCGCGGACTGGGACGTTCCTACAACGAATCCGCGCAGAACGTCGGTGGCCTGACCGTCGACATGACGCAGCTCAAGCGCGTCCACTCGATCGATGACTCCACCGGGATCGTCGACCTCGATGCCGGCGTCTCGCTCGACGAGCTGATGACCGTGGCCCTCCCGTTCGGTCTCTGGGTCCCGGTGTTGCCGGGCACCAGGCAGGTCACCATCGGTGGAGCCATCGCGCACGACATCCACGGCAAGAACCACCACAGCGCCGGAACCTTCGGCCAGCACGTTGTCGAGATCACGTTGCTGGTGGCCGACGGACGCATCCTCACCCTGACCCCCTCCGGCAGCCCCGACGACCCCCAGGGCGAGCTGTTCTGGGCGACGATCGCGGGAATCGGCCTGACCGGCATCATCCTGCGGGCCAAGGTCCAGCTCAAGCGGACCGAGAGTGCGTACTTCATCGCGGACACCGCCACCACCAGCAGTCTCGACGAGACCATCGCGCTCCATCTCGAAGACGGATTCGAAGACGGCTACGAGTACGCATCGGGCTGGTTCGACTCGATCAGCAAGCCGCCGAAGCTCGGCCGCGGGTCATTCAGTCGGGGCAATCTGGCCAGACTCGACGAGCTGCCGCCGAAGCTGCAGAAGGATCCGCTGAAGTTCAACGGCAAACCGCTGGTGACCTTCCCCGACATCTTCCCGAACGGGCTGGCCAACAAGTTCGACTTCTCCATCGTCGGCGAGGCCTACTACCGGATGGGGTCGAACAAAAAGGGCCAGGTCAAGAATTTGGCGCAGTTCTACCACATCCTCGACATCTTCGGAGAGTGGAATCGGGCCTACGGACGTACCGGCGGATTCACCCAGTACCAGTTCATCGTGCCCACCGGCAACGAGGACGAGTTCAAGCGGATCATCGCCGACATCCAGGCCTCCGGACACGTGAGCTTCCTCAACGTGATCAAGCTCTTCGGCGACGGAAACCAAGCGCCCCTGAGCTTTCCGTTCCGTGGCTGGAACGTTTGCCTCGACTTCCCGATCAAGCGGGGACTCGGCGAGTACCTCAACGAGCTCGATCGCCGCGTGATGGCCATGGGCGGACGCCTGTACACGGCCAAGGACTCGCGGACCTCAGCGCAGAATTTCCACGCCATGTATCCCGAGATCGACTCGTGGATCGCCACGCGCCGAAGGATCGACCCGACCGGGGTGTTCATGTCCGACATGGCCCGCCGCCTCGAACTCGCCTGAGCAACAACTCGTTCGAGCCTGCACTCCCCCGATCTGCCGACTAGACAGGAACATTCATGATCAACGCCGTAGGCGTCCCACAGTCCGTCCTGGTACTCGGTGGCAGCTCCGAGATCGGACTGGCCATCACCGCCGAATACCTCAAGAAGGGGCCGATGCGTGTGGTCCTGGCGACCATGCCCGGCGACCCCGCCGGTGAGGCCGCAGTCGAGAAGATGAAGGCCGCCGGCGCCTCGTCGGTGGAGCGCATCGACTTCGACGCCCTCACCCCCGACAGCCATCCCGCGGTGATCGACCAGGCGTTCGCCGGGGGCGACATCGACGTGGCCATCGTCGCGTTCGGCGTCCAGGGTGTGGACGAAGAGGTCTGGCAGGACCAGCGAAAAGCAGTCTTCACCGCCAACATCAACTACACCGCCGCGGTATCGGTGGGCGTTCTCCTCGGCGAGAAGATGCGCGCACAGGGCCACGGCCAGATCATCGCGATGAGCTCGGTCGCCGGAGAACGCGTGCGGCGCAGCAACTTCGTCTACGGATCCACCAAGGCCGGCCTCGACGGGTTCTACCTCGGTCTCGGTGAGGCGTTGCGCGAACACAACATCCGCGTACTCGTCATCCGCCCGGGCATGGTGCGCACCCGCTTGTCGGCGCACGTGAAGGAAGCACCGCTGACGGTCGAGAAGGAAGACGTCGCCAAGCTGGCGGTGTCGGCAGCGGACAAGGGCAAGGAACTCGTCTGGGCGCCCCCACCATTCCGTTTCGTGATGATGGTGCTTCGCCACATCCCCCGTCCGATCTTCCGCAAACTTCCCATCTGATCCATGCGCCGACACCTGTGGTCGAGAGCCGACGATGGGCATCGCGTCGCGGACGGTTCAAGCGGGAGTAGACACCTGCTGTCGGTTGCAGACCTGATCGGCGCGGCCGTCGTCGCCCTTGTGGTGTCGAGCATTGCGCTGGCGGCGATCGGCCGCGTGGACTGGCCGGCGTTCAACTCGTCCAACGTCGAGACCGCCCTCACCACCACCGGTCAGGTCCTCGCGGTCGTCCTGATGATCGTCGCCGTCATTCTGTCGCGGACCGGCAAGGCGACGTGGGCGATCAAACCCCTGTCGTGGCTGGGTATCTCGGCCCTGGCAGCGGTCACGCTGGCGATGCCGCTGGGAGCCACCAAGCTCTATCTGTTCGGCATCTCGGTGGATCAGCAGTTCCGCACCGAGTACCTCACCAGGCTGACGAACAGCCCCGCCCTGGCCGACATGACCTACGCCGATCTGCCGCCGTATTACCCGGCCGGGTGGTTCTGGCTGGGCGGCCGTTACGCCTCCCTCACCGGTCAGCCCGGCTGGGAAGCGTACAAACCGTGGGCGATCATCTCGATATCCATCGCCGCCGCGTTGGCGATGGCCCTGTGGCAGCGAATGATCCGCACCGACCTGGCCATCGCGGCAACACTGGCCTCCACCGTGCTCACCCTGATGTACGTGAGCCCCGAGCCCTACGCGGCGGTGCTGGTTATCCTCGGAGCTCCGATGCTCGTGGCGATTCTGCACGGTTTGCGGTCGGGCAGCGTGCCCGCGATCGTGGCCGGTGGACTGTTCCTCGGTTTGAGCGCCACCTTCTACACGCTCTACACCGGACTGTTCGCCATGACGGCTGTGCTGATGGCCCTCTACCTCGCCGCAGTGGCGTGGTTCGGCTTGGACAACAAAGCGGTCAACAAGTCTCGAATCCGTACCGAGCGGGTACGCGCCGTGCTGCACCTGGCGTTGCGACTGGCCGGTATGGCCGCGGTGGCCATCCTCGTGGCGCTCATCGTCTGGGCGCCATACCTTTACGACAGGTTCCGCAACGAGCCCGCCTCGGGCGGTACGGCCGAGCACTACCTGCCGGGATCGGGCGCCGTGCTCCCGACACCGATGCTGCACTGGTCGCTGATCGGCGCGCTGACCATGGTCGGTCTGGTCTGGATCATCCTCCGGTTCCGCACCAGGACCGCAGCATTCACCTTCGGTGTCACGGTCGTCTCGATCTATCTGTTCTGCCTGCTGTCGATGGCGGTCACGGCCACCGGGACCACCCTGCTCTCGTTCCGCATGGAGCCGCTGCTCATCGTGGTCCTCGGTGTTGCCGGCGTGTACGGCTTCGCGGAGTTGGCGTCGGTGGCGGTCCGCCGATTCGGTGACGTGCGCACCCTGGTGGCGGTACTCGCCACCGGTGCGGCCATCGCTGTGGCACAGAGCATCCCAGGTCACCTCGCCACCGAGATCACCGTCGCCTACACCGACACGGACGGCAACGGTGTGCGCGCAGATCAGCGGCCGCCGGGAGCCGGTGCCTACTTCCCCGAGATCGACGCGGCCATCACCACCCAGACGGGCAGGCCCCGCGACGACACCGTGGTGCTCACCGCCGACTACGGATTCCTCTCGGTGTACCCCTACTACGGGTTCCAGGGACTCACGTCTCACTACGCGAACCCTTTGGCGGAGTTCGACAAACGCGCTGCGGCCATCGAACAGTGGTCGACGGCCGAAACCGCGGACAGCCTCGTCGAGCAACTCGACGCCTCACCGTGGCGACCACCGACGGTGTTCCTCTTCCGTTACAGCGCAGAAGGTTACGATCTGCGCCTGGCCGAAGACGTCTACCCCAACGACCCCAACGTCCGTCGCTACACGGTGACCTTCAACCGGTCGGTGTTCGAGGATCCCCGATTCACGGTGACCAACATCGGACCCTTCGTCCTGGTGGTCCGCAACTAACGCTCTACCGGTCAGGGCCCCCAGTTCTCTACCGGTCAGGGCCCCTAGTTTCTCTACCGGTCAGGGCCCCTAGTTTCTCTACCGGTCAGGGCCACAGTCGAGCGGCTGCGCGCCCACGACTCCCCGGACCGACAGCAGGCCCTCGAGGATGTACTGACCCGGAAGGGTGGCCTGCAAGGTGACCCAGCTGTCCGGCGTCTCGGTGATGCAGGCGTACAGGTTCTCGTCCACACTGCTGCGCGCGACAAGATACTTGTTGTAGCGCACCTGAATTGCGTGCGCCTGCGCGTCGGGTACGTCCAGGACGAGCTTCGCCGGCGACGACTCGACAACTGTCAGCGGCGCCGGGACGATCGGGGCGGGGTCATCGACCTTGTAAAGGTCCCACTTGTCGTTGCCCCAGACCCGTTCGAGATAGGGCAGGCCCGACTGCACCAGTGCGGCTTCGTTTTTCATCTGACGCAGCGGATCGGCGGAGACCGCAACAAAGGCGACAGCGTTTTCCGACAGCCACTGCCTGTACGACTGAGGAGTCAGCGCGTCTTCTTCGTAGAAGATCGGGTTGAACCGCGAGTCCGACTGGTTCTCCCAGCCGCGCGCCAGCTTGATGGTCATCCCGAGTTTGTGTGCGCCCGCGTGGGTTTGGGCATCCACCAACTCAACGCGGTGGTTATTGATCTCCGGCCGGTCGACCAGCTGTGAACGCAGGGGGATGTAGTCGCGGTTGCTGTCACCGGAGTCGGCTCCGACCACCTGGTCTGCGGTTGCCACGAACGTCGCGTAGATGAGGGCCGGGGCCAGCGCAATGGCCAGGAACTTGAGCGACCGCTTCGAGTAGAAGAGACACAGGCACGGCAGCACCAGACAGAAGAACCGGCTGAGGTTGGAGCCCACGCCCGTCGGCACGAGGAACATGACAATGGCCGCGGCGCTCGCCAGCGGCACGATCCACCGGGCCGGTGGGATGGTGAGCGCGGCGGCGCCGCCCGCGGCGATCAGGGCGACCCAGAACAGGGTGGTGGCGGGGAACCCCTGGGCGCCGGGGCTGCCGAACATCAAGAACGGGACGCCCACTCCGAGGGCAGACCCACCCAGCACCCACCAGGTGGTCCGGGCCTGCTCGTCGCGGCCGAACGCAAATGGCACCGCGGCCAGTCCGACAAACGCCGGGGCCAGCGGACTCGCGAGTCCGGCGACCAGCAGGCCGATGACCCCCAGCGCCAGGTACCCGCGGCGTACGACGACGATGGCCCCGAGGGCGATGGCCGCTCCCACCGCGAACGCCACCCGGCCCGAGAGCATGTTGAGTACGGCGGCGATGGTGATGGCCCAGACCAGCACGGTCTGGTGCGTGGCGCCTTTGGCGAGCGGGACGGCCAGCAGAGCGGTGGCAGCGGTGGCAAGGCACAGCAGGAGCAGGGAACCGGTGAGTGTCGACAGGGCCGGGACGATCAGCGAATAGCTGCCGGGCGAGACCCCGCCGTACCAGCCGAACCAGTAACCGAGGCCGACGCCGGATCGAGCAGCTTCCTCACGCGCGATGGCCGCTTGCAGATCCCCGACCGTCGGGTGCGCCACCCACAGGCCCACGATGGCGATCAGCGCCACCAGGAGTGGGAGGAGCGGCCGCCGGCCAAGTGCCGGCAAGGCCACCGGGAAGCTCATCCGATCGACACCCCTGCGCTCTCCGGCCTGCGGGCCGCTCGGTTGCGCCACCATCGGGTCAACGTCGGCGCGTAGATGATCAGCGCCGCCACCGCCAGGAGCCAAACTCCCGCGATGACATCAAGAATGTAGTGGTTTCCCGAACCCATGACCACAAAATATGTGGTGAACGGGTAGATGAGGCCGAGGATGCGCAGCCACTTCCACTTGGCCAGGAAGAACAGCGTCACACCGCACCAGGTGGCCCATGCGCAGTGCAGCGAAGGCATGGCGGCGAACTGGTTGGAGATGGCGTCGCTGCCGGGCGCACCCGACTCAGGCCACCAGCCCCATGAGGCGGTTTGCGCCATGACGTCGACAAATCCCTCGCCTTTGAGCAGGCGCGGCGGCGCGGTGGGCAGCCAGTAGAAACCGATCAGGGCCAAGCCTGTCGTCAGCACCAGCACGCCGCTGACCTGGCGGTAATACTGTTTGCGCCGGAACAGCAGCCAGATCAGCACCACGGGGGTGACGATGAAGTGCAGGGTGGCGTACTGGAGGGCAACCAGGTTGGCGAGCCACGTGGTGGTGTGCACCAGTTCGTTGAGTGGCCGCTCGAGGGCGAAGTTCCAGCTGTCTTCGATCCTCAGGATCTCGTCGGCGTTGCGGTAAGCCGCCGCGGCGACGTCGCCGACGCTGTTGCGGATGGCCGAGTAGATGGCGTACAGCGCGCCGAGCATGAGGATCTCGACCCACCATCGAGGGCGGGCGAGGTATCGATTGACGCGGGTGACGGCGGCACGGAAGCCGGTCTCCCGCAGTTCGGATTCGTAGGCATCGAACGCAGCCGAGTCGAGTTCCGGGGCGGTGGTCGATCGGGCATCACGGGTTGCCATAAATCAACTCCCGCATATAACCCTCCAACTACCTACTTCGAGCTCGTACCGCCTGACCCGAGTTTGCGGATCGAACGCGAAACTACCGCGTACAAGTCACAGGTCCGACACATCTCGTTACGATGGCTGACCGGAGAGGGCGCAATGGTTCTGCAGGATCATAACCGAGGAAGGGCTTCCAACCTTCCCACACGCGGCCCGTGAACGCTCTGAGCTGGCGAAAGTCAGAGCCATTTGCCCGTCGTTGGGCTTCTATTCAACAATTTACTGTGCTTCGAATGTGATGCTCGTCACAGATTACGTCCGATCGACACCCGTCGACGCCATCACCAGCTCGACGAGTCGGCGCACCGCGAACTCGTAACCGCGGATGCCGAACCCCGCTACGACACCTTCCGCGACGCCGGACACATAGGAACGGTGACGGAACTCTTCACGCGCGTGCACGTTGCTGACATGCACCTCGAAGATCGGCACCTCGGGGATGACCAGCGCGTCCCGCAGCGCCACCGAGGTATGCGTCCATCCGCCGGGATTGATGACGATTCCGCACGCATGACCACGTGCCCCGTGGATCCACTCGAGCATCTCGCCCTCGTGGTTGGTCTGGCGCGCTTGCACGGTGAATCCGGATTCCGCAGCGGCCGAGGTGGCGATCGCCACCGCGTCCTCGAGGGTGTCGGCGCCGTAGACATCAGGCTGCCGGGTGCCGAGCGCATTCAGGTTGGGCCCGTTCAGCAAGAGGATGGGCGCACGGTCACCGGATTCGCGGCTGTCGATCATGGGGCAACTGTATGGCTCGGCGCGGCACCGCAAGAGAATCCGACACGCCCAGGCGGTTACCATCTGCGTTTGTGCCTGCTGACGCCCCGACCGTGAAACCGACCCACGACCGGGCGCGGATCGCCAAGCTCGCTGCGATCGTCACCGGTCTGCTCGGCGTCTTCCTTGCCCTGGCCACGCCGCTGCTGCCCGTCAATCAGACCACCGCCGAGGTGAACTGGCCGCAGCAGGACAAATTGCAGTCGGTGCTGGCACCACTCGTCTCCTATGTGCCGATCGACCTCGACATCACGGTGCCGTGCAGCGCCGTCGACCAACTCAACGGGCCCGGCCAGACCGTGCTCGTCTCGACCACCCCGAAACAAGCCGAAAAGGCAGTTGCCCGAGGTCTTTTCATTCGCAAGTCCGGCCAGGCGACGGACGCACTGGATCGGCAGTCCGTCGAGGTGGTGGTCCGCAACACCCCCGTGGCCTTCGCGACGCTCGCGGACATCCGGTCACAGGGTTGCGAGAGCATCAAGGTGACCGCGACCGCTGAATCGGTGAAGGCCGAGTTCGTCGGGATGACCGACGCCGAAGGTGAACCCCTCGTCGGCGAGACGACCGACGGCGACCAGCGCCCCCAGATGACCGGCATCTACACAGACCTGACCGGCGCTGCGACGTCGCTGCCCGGCCTGACGGCGCACGCCACCATCGACGATCGGTACAGCACCGCCCCCACCGTCCTCAAGTGGCTCGCGATCGCGGTCGGGGTGCTCTGCACGTTGATCTCTCTCGGTGCATTGGCCGTGCTCGACTCCACCGACGGCCGTAAGCACCGCCGGTTCCTGCCCGCCCGATGGTGGACGTTCAACGCCCGCGACGGCGTGGTGATCGGCGCGCTGGTCATCTGGCACATCGTCGGCGCGAACACATCGGACGACGGATACATCCTGACGATGTCGCGGGTTGCCGAGCACGCCGGCTACACCGCCAACTACTACCGCTGGTACGGCGCGCCGGAGGCCCCGTTCGGCTGGTACTACCAGGTGTTCGGATGGCTGGCGCACGTCACCACCGCCAGCCCATGGATGCGCCTGCCCGCGCTGGTCTGCGGAATCCTGGTGTGGCTGATCCTGTCCCACGAGGTGCTCCCTCGCCTCGGCCGCGCGGCGACCACCAACCGGATCGTGCCGTGGACCGCCGCCTTCGTGTTCCTCGCGTCGTGGTTCCCGTTCAACAACGGACTCCGGCCTGAGCCGATCATCTGCCTGGGCGCGCTGCTCACATGGTGCTCGGTGGAACGCGCGATCGCGACCGGCAGGATCCTTCCTGCGGCAGTGGCCTGCACGATCGGAGCATTCAGCCTCGCGGCCGGACCCACGGGCTTGATGGCCGTCGCGGCGTTGATCGCCGGTGCCCGCCCCATGGTGATGGCCCTGATCAAACGAGCCAAGGCCATCGGCGGGGACCTCAGGAGTTATCTGGCGATGGTGGCTCCGGTCGCCGCGGCCGGGGTGTTCGTGATGTTTGTCGTCTTCTCCGATCTGACCCTCGCCGCATTCACGCAGTCGACGAGCATGAAGACCGCGTTGGGTCCATCACTGCACTGGTACAACGAGATCGACCGGTACTCCGCGTTGTTCGAGTTCTCGGCCAATGGCTCGGTGTCCCGACGATTCGCGGTGCTGGCGATGCTCGTCGGGCTGGTGGTCTCCGGCGCGATGCTCATCCGCAAGAGCCGCATACCCGGTACAGCGCTCGGCCCGTCCCGCCGCATCGTCGGGATCACCTTCGCCTCGCTCATCTTCCTTATGTTCACCCCGACAAAATGGACTCACCAATTCGGTGTGTTCGCCGGACTGGCGGCGGCACTGGCCGCCATCGCGGCCATCGCGGTGAGCGCCGAAGCCATGCACGCCCGGCGCAACCGGATGCTCTTCATCGCGCTCGTTCTGTTCATCACCGGTCTGTCGTTCACCGCACCGAACGCTTTCTTCTACTACTCGAACTGGGGCATGCCGTGGGGCGCGCTTCCCGTTCGTTTCGGGGTCGCTCTGGGCAGCGTCATGCTGTACCTCTGCGCGGCCGCGCTGCTCGTCGCTTTCTGGTTCCACTTCCGCGAGCCGTTCGATCGGCGCAAGGATGGCGTCGCGGCCGGCTCACGGGCGTCGGGCACCCGTCCTCGCCGGTGGTACAGCACACTCGCCGCGGCACCCCTGGCCGTCGCGGGTGCGTTCCTCGTGGTCTTCCAGATCGGCACCGGTGTCGCCTCGGGCGTGAAGCAGAGTGGATCGTTCTCCATTCCGTCGTCGAACGTCGATGCCCTGCGCGGGGACATCTGCGCGATGGCCGAGAAGGTCCTGGTGGAACCCGATCCCTCAGGCGACCTCCTCGAGCCGGTGGACGGCAACGTCGCACTCGGCCTGAACGGCTCGTCCGAACCGGCCGAAGGGGCGCCTGCCAACGCGGGTTTCACCGCAAACGGTCTGCCGCTGACCCTGGACTCGACCGCAAGCGCCGGGAGCCTCGGCGTGCTCGGCGGCAACGTCGCCATCTCGCCGGATGTGCTCAACTCGAACGCGGGCGGGACCGGCGGCGGTGAAACCGATCAGGCCGGCGTAAACGGCAGTACGGCAAAGCTGCCGTTCGGGCTGGATCCGGCCGTCACACCCGTGCTCGGCAGCTATTCGCAGAACGACCAGTTCCCCTCGTATCTCACCTCGTCCTGGTATCGGCTTCCCGCACGGAACGCCGACACCCCGCTGATCACCATGGCGGTCGCCGGTCAGTTCGACATCGAGAACATCAAGATGGAGTACTCGACCGGGTCCGGCGACTCGAACCAGGACTTCCAGGTGGCGGGCGAGGTCGATCTGATCGACCCGGGTCCACGACCCTCCTGGCGGGACCTGCGCACCTATCGCAGTTCGTTCCCGAACGACACCACGGCGATCCGCATCGTCGCGAAGGACGAGAACCTCGCACAGGACAGCTTCATCGCACTGACGCCTCCCCGATCACCGCGTCTGCAGACATTGCAGACAATGGTCGGCAGCACCGATCCCGTCCAGCTCGACTGGACCAGCGGGCTCGCGTTCCCGTGCCAGCGGCCGTTCGACCATCGCGACGGGGTCGCTGAGATCCCGCAGTGGCGGATCGCTCCCGGTGCCGATCTGTCCGCCGCGGTCGGCGCGTGGCAGGACGCCTTCGGTGGTGGACCACTGGGATGGATCGAGGTGGCCCTGGACAAGACCACGGTGCCCTCCTATCTCGAGGGCGACATCGGTCGCGACTGGGGTTCGCTGGTCCGTTACGAGCCCTACGGTGAGCCGGCGGATCTGGCGGAACTGAAGCTGGGCGAGACCACTCGGTCCGGACTGTGGAGTCCTGCGCCCATCCGGTACTGACTGTGCCGTAGGTCACCGCAGCGGTCGCAGGACCCATCCCCCGCTCGGGGCAGGTTCGGGCTCTCAGGTCAGTGCAATACCATCGTTGCTCGTGCCTGTGTCCTCTCACATCCCCAGTGCGGGGACTGTCCGTTGGACCGCAATCGTGGCGGGACTGGTCGGGATCGTGCTGTGTGCGATCACCCCTCTGCTGCCGGTCGACAAATCCACCACGAAGATCGATTGGCCCGCAGGTCAGCCGCTTTCCAGCGCGACCGCGTCGGTCACCGCACCGTTGATCGCGCAGACGCCGCAGACCCTCGATGCGACCATTCCGTGCTCCCTGATCGACAGCCTAGGAACCGACGGGGGCCTGGTGCTGGCGACGATGCCGCCGAGCGCCCAGCAGTTCAATCAGAAGGCCCTGGTCGTCTCCGCCTCCGCGTCGTCGGTGTCGGTGATTTTCCGTAACGAGCTGGCTGCCACGGCGCCCCGCGACGCCGTCGGATCGCCGCAGTGCCGCGATCTCCGGATCTGGTCGAACCCTGCAGGGGTGGGTGCACAGTTCGTCGGCCTCGGCCCGGTGGGCACCCTGGGGATCGACCAACGACCCCAGTTCGACGGCGTCTTCACCGACATCCCCCCCGACGACGTGAAAGCCGCCCAGGCGCAGGGACTTTCGGTCACCACGGTGGTCGATACGCGCTTCTCCTCGACCCCAACCCTGATCAAACAGCTCGCGCTGATCGTCGGGCTGGTCGCGATCGCCGTCTCGCTGATCTGCCTCGGCCGGCTCGACTGGCTCGCCGGTTACCACCGGCGGATCGGCACCCCCGCCTGGGGCAAGGTGCTGCGACCGCGTGTCACCGACCTGGCCGTCACCGGTGTGCTGCTCATCTGGCACTTCCTCGGCGCCGGCTCACCCGACGACGGCTACATCCTCAACATGGGTCGCGCGTCCGAGGGTGCGGGGTACCTCGCCAACTACTACCGCTTCTATGGCATCGCCGAGGCGCCGTTCGACTGGTACTACTCGTTCCTGGCCGTCTGGTCGGAGATGTCGGCCTCGGGACTGTGGATGCGCATCCCGTCGCTCGCCGCCGGCCTCGGGTCGTGGTTCATCCTGTCCCGGGTGCTGTTGCCCCGACTCGGTGCCGGAGTCCGCCGCAGCGCCTGGGCCATCTGGGCGGCCGCGGCCGTGTTCACCGCATTCTGGCTGCCGTTCGCCAGTGGTCTGCGCAGCGAATCGATCATCATTCTGGGGTCCCTGCTGACCTGGTGGGCCGTCGAACACGCCATCGCGACGCGCCGATTGCTACCGGCCGCCCTGGCTGCGATGTGCGCCGGGCTCACTCTCGCCCTGGCGCCGCAGGGTGTCATCGCGGTCGCCGTGCTGATCGTGGGCGCCCGGCCCATGCTGCGGGTGCTGCTCGAACGCGGCCGCGATCCCGAACGCGGCAACCGCGTGCGGGTGCTCAACCTCGCCGCTGTGATGGCACCGTCCATCGCGGCCGCCTCGCTGGTCGTGCTCGTGGTCTTCCGCGATCAGACCTTGGCATCGGTGTTCGATGCCGTGCGCACGCGCTACATCGTCGGACCGACCATCTCGTGGTGGCAGGAGTACCTGCGGTACTACTTCATCACCGTCACCACCCCCGACGGCGCCCTGACCCGTCGGGTGCCGCTGTTGCTGTTGCTGTCGTCGGTGTTCGTGACACTCGCGGTGATGTTGCGACGCAAGAAGATTCGTGCGGTCGATCCGGGGCCGGCCTGGCGACTGCTCGGCGCCACACTGATCACGTTGCTGCTGATGATGTTCACACCCACCAAGTGGACCATCCACTACGGCGTGTTCGCCGGTTTCGCCGCTGCGCTGGCCGCCACGGCCACCATCGCTGTCGCCCAGTCGGCGGCGCGGTCGGTGCGCAACCTGTCGGTCTTCGTCGCGGGACTGCTCTTCGCCCTCGCCGCGGCGATGGCCGGCGAGAACGCCTGGCCCTTCGCCTACAACTTCGGCATCTCGTGGTTCGACAAGGCACCGGTACTCGCCGGTCGCGAAGTGTCCACCATCTTCCTGGTTCTCGCCGTGGTGGCCGGCGCCGTCGCGGTGTGGCAGCACTTGCGCCTCGACTACGTCGCCAACAAGGGGCTTGCCCACGGACCCGACGCCTCGGCCGCCGAGGCGCGGTCCGACCGCCGCCGCCTGTTCATCGCCTCCTCCCCCATCGCCCTGATCGCCGGTTTCATGGTGATCTGCATGCTGGCGGTCTTCGCCAAGGCCGCGCTGTCGCGGTATCCCGCCTACACGGTGCTCGGTGCGAACTTCGATGCTCTTCGCGGGAACAGCTGCGCGATGGCGGATGCGGTGCTGGTCGAAGAAGATCCGAACCGCGGCATGCTGACCCCTGCCGACGGCGTTTCGGCGTCCGACGCCCTCGCGGGCGAGGATGCGGTCGGTTTCACCCCGAACGGCGTTGCCGGCGACCTGACACCCGAGGCGGGCTCCGCCCGTCCCGGCCAGATGAACGTGTCGGCCAGCTTCAACAAACCCTTTGTGGTCTCGGGTGCCGGTGCCGGTATCACCGGCGGTACCGGGCCGGAAACGGTCAACGGTTCCACCGTGGCACTGCCGTTCGGCCTCGACCCGGCCACCACGCCGGTGCTCGGCAGCTACGGGTACGACTCGGGAGAGGCGTCACTGACCACCGGCTGGTACAACCTCCCCGCACGTGACGCGTCGCCGCTACTCGTGTTCAGCGCCGCCGGACCGGTGTTCACGTTCAACGAAGAGGGTGTGGCGACCTTCGGGCAGCAGCTGAAGGTGCAGTTCGGTGTCCCGAACCCCGACGGGTCCTTCACCGACATCGGCCCGCAGATCGTGCCCATCGACCCCGGGCCCGACAAGCCGAACCGGCCGTGGCGCAACCTGCGCGTCCCGATGGCGCAGGTCCCCCGGGATGCCACCGCCATGCGGATCGTGGCCAAGGACAACAACGTCAACCCCAAGCAGTGGCTCGCGGTCACCCCACCCCGCGCACCGCAGCTCAAGACCCTGCAAGAAGTCGTCGGATCGGACTCACCCACGCTGATCGACCTGAGCGCGGCGTCTCAGTTCCCTTGCCAGCAACCGTTTTCCATCACCGATGGCGTCGCCGACATCCCGCAGTGGCGCATCCTGCCCGACAGGGTGACCGCCGCCTCCCAATCCAAGACGTGGCAGGCCGCAGACGACGGTGGTGTGCTGGCCGTGCCCGAGGCGCTGGCGCGGGCGAACACCGTGGCGACCTACCTCGACGACGACTGGTATCGAGACTGGGGGTCGCTGGAGAAGTACACCCCGTTGGTGCCCGATGCTCCGGCAGCCGACATCACCACAGGGACAGAGAAGAACTGGGGATGGTCACGCACCGGCTCACTAAGGGTGGTGCCGCAGGAAAATGAGTGAAAAGGCGAGCACCATCAACACAGAACCGCCCACCGGAAAGCGGAACCTGAGCCGTTACGTCGGCCCTGGCTACCGCAACGTCAAGATCGTGGCGGTCGTCTCCGGCCTCATCGGGTTCCTGCTTGCCTGCCTGAGCCCGCTCATGCCGGTGAATCAGACCACGGCGCAACTCAACTGGCCACAGGACAACCAGGTGGTCAACGTGGCGGCGCCGCTCGTGTCGTTTGTCCCCACCGACATGCGGGTCTCCGTTCCCTGCTCCACCGCTGCCGACCTCCCCGCCGACGGTGGGGTTCTGCTCTCGACGATCCCCGCCGGCGGGCAGGAGGCCACGTCCAAGGGCCTGTTCATCCGGGCCACGTCCGACAGCATCACGGTGACCGGCCGCGACGTGGTGTTGCTGACCGCGGATCGGGCTGTCGCGCAGGCGGATCCGAACTGCCGCATCACCGTCGAGGCCGACGGTGAAGGTACTGCCGGGCGCATCGAGAACGGCGGCACCGAAGGCCAGTTGTCCTTCGACGTCCGCGATCCCAACCTCCGACCGCAGATCGTCGGCGTCTTCACCGAACTCCCCCAAGGCACCTCACCCGAGGGGTTGGAGTTCAGCGCGACCATCGACACCCGATTCGTCACCACCCCCACCAACCTGAAGTTCGCCGCCCTTGTCATCGGTGTGGCAATGACTGTGGTGTCGCTGATAGCGCTCGCGGTCCTCGACTCCCGGGACGGTCGCAGACATCGGCGCATCCTGCCCACCCACTGGTGGACCATCCGGTTCTCCGACGTCGTGGTCTTCGCGGTACTCGGTTTCTGGTGGCTGATGGGGTCGAACACCTCCGACGACGGCTACAACTTCACCGTCGGGCGCATCGCCGGAGAAGCCGGGTACGTCGACAACTACTACCGCTACTACGGAGTGCCCCAGGATCCATTCGGCTGGCACTACCAGGTGATCTCGGCGATGACCGAGGTCAGCCTGTCGGCGCCGTGGATGCGTTTGCCCGCGTTCTTGCTGGGCCTTCTCGGATGGTGGCTGATCTCGCGTGAGGTGATCCCGCGCCTCGGCCGGACGGTCCGTCACTCCACCCCAGCGCTGTGGTCGGCAGCGTTTGTGTTCCTGGCCATCTGGATGCCGTTCAACAACGGCCTGCGCCCCGAACCCGCACTCGCCATCGGCGCACTGCTCACCTGGTGTTGTGTCGACCGCGCCATCGCCACCGGTCGGTTGCTGCCGCTGGCGATCGGTTCGGCTGTTGCCGCCTTCACCCTCGCGCTCGCACCGGGTGGCCTGATGGCCGTCGCACTGCTGCTCGCCGGAATCCGCCCGCTGCTGAGACGAGTGGTCGCACGCAGGCACCGCGACGGGCTGCTACCGCTGCTGATGCCCATCCTCGCCGCGGGAACATCGGTGCTGTACAACATCTTTGCCGATCAGACGCTTTCGACGATCCTGACGTCGTCACAGGTCGCCTCCGAGGTGGGGCCGACGCTCGAATGGTGGCAGGAACCGGTTCGGTACTACTACCTGATGCTGCCCACAGCCGACGGCACGTTGTCGAGGCGATTCGGCATCCTGATGGCGTTCCTGTGCCTGATGGTGGTGCTGCTCATGTTGCTGCGTCGTCGTCAGCCGATGGGCATCGCGAAGGGGCCCACCTGGCGCCTGGTCGCCGGCGTGCTCGGCTTCATGTTCTTCTTGGCCTTCACCCCCACCAAGTGGACCCACCACCTCGGTGTGTACGCCGGTATCGGTGCGGCGCTGGCCGCCGCGGCGGGTGCGATGATGGCGCCTGCTCTGTTGCGGCGCAGGCGTAATCGCACTTTCTTCGCTGCCGCGGTGCTGTACGTGGTCGCGTTGTCGTTCGCCGGCACCAACGGCTGGTGGTTCGTGGCGAGCTACGGCATCCCCTGGTGGGACCAGCCGCCTGCCATCGGCGGGATCCGGGTCACCTGGATCGTCCTGGTAATCGCTGTCGCCACCACGCTTGTCGGCCTCTACCAGCACTTCCGGGACGACTACGTGGACGCCGAACGGCGGGCGTCCGGGTCGAAAGCACTACACAGACTGGCCTTTTCACCCATGCCGGTGCTGGCCGGCCTGGTGGTCCTGTTCATGCTGCTCTCGTTTGTCAAGGCTGCGTACGAGCAGCGGGACAGCTGGTCGTGGCTGAACTCGAACGTCGACGCACTGAAGGGCAACATCTGCGCGCTCGCCAATGACGTTCTGGTGGAACCGGATCCGAACCGCGGACTGCTGGCACCGGCAACGGTGGCAGGGCAGGCCGATCTGTCGCCCGGCGACGCATTGGCCGGCACGGGCATGGCGGGATTCACCCCCAACGGTGTGCCGAACGATCTGTCGGTGGATGCCACCGAGACCAGCGACACCACCACGGCGCAGAACACCGCCCAGACCGGCGCCGGATCGGGCGACACGACCGAGGCAGACGAGGCCGGTACCGGTGGCGGACAGGGCGCCCTCGGCGTCAACGGGTCCACCGTGCGGTTGCCGTTCGGACTCGACCCTGCCGAGACCCCCGTCCTGGGTAGCTACGGCTCGCAGAACGCGTCGCTCACGTCGGCCTGGTACCAGATGCCGCAGCGACAGGCCGATGCGCCGTTGCTGACCCTGTCGGCTGCCGGCCGTATCGCCGCGGTGGACGGGGAGGGCATCGCCCAGCCCGGACAGCAACTGGTGGTCGAGTTCGGCAGGCCCGGACCGGGTAACACGGTCATCCCGATGGGACAGATGAGCCCGATCGACATCGGCGATCCACCCATCTGGCGCAACCTCCGCTTCCCGCTCTCCGACGCCCCCGCGGGTGCCTCGGTGGTCCGGGTGATGGCCAAGGACAACGCCGGCGCACCGGATCAGTGGCTTGCGGTCACACCGCCGCGCATCACCACGATGCGCACGCTCAACGACCTGGTGGGCAAGGACGATCCGGTCTTGATCGACTGGCTGCCGGCGCTGGTGTTCCCGTGCCAGAAACCGATGGCGGTGAAGTACGGCGTCGTCGAGGTTCCGCAGTGGCGCATCCTCCCCGACGCACAGGCAACTCGCCAGAACAGCCAGACGTGGATGTCCGCCGATGCCGGTGGTCCGCTGGGTGTCACCCAATCGATGTTGCGCGCGACCATCATTCCGTCTTATCTGCGGAACGACTGGGGCCGCGATTGGGGCTCGCTACAGCAGTTCAGCGAGATCGCACCCGCGAAGCCCGCCGAACTGACGATCGGATCGAGCACGCACTCGGGTCTGTGGTCGCCTGCGCCGATGCGAGCGGCCCGGTACTGAGTCTCGGTTCCCGCCGGTTCCCTCCGACTCCGGTCACACCCTCCGACTGCAACCGGAGGAACAGGCAGGAGGCGGAGGAACTGGCGACCTGGCGTCCACCGAGGCCTCGGTTCCCGCTGACTCCCTCCGACTTCGGTTACTTACTCCGGTTGCAACCGGAGGAACGGGCAAGAGTCGGAGGAAATGGCGAACCGGCGTCCACCAAGGCCCGGGTCCCGCCGATTCCCTCCGACTTCGGCGTCTTGGGGCGGCTGTGTGCGACGGTATGAGGATGGGAACGGTCCGGTCCACGCCAGCTGTACTACGCCTGTGGCGCACAACGTGGTTGCGTGCCGCCGTCATCGGTCTGGGCTTCGGGTTCGTCGCGGTCCTCGGCTGGTATTTCATCACTCCCGGGATCACGGAGTCGTCAACCAAGGTGCACGTGCCGTCCGGCCGCGACCTCGCCCTCCACGTGCCGGGCTGGGTCTGGCTGATCCCCGCTGCCTTCGCGATCTGCGCGGGTCTGCTCGGCTGGGCCACCGAGCGCTTCACCGCGCGGCTCGGTCCGAGCACCCGAAGTGAGGTGCTCAGTCTGACGACGGTCGCGGGCTGCACGCTCGGTGGCGCAGCCATCCTGGCGACGATACGGCTGGTCCCCCACAAGGCCGTACTCGTCTCGGGTGACGGTCAGCTGCCCGACATCGGCTTCGGGTGGGCGTACGCGTTCCCCGTGGCCGGGTTTGCCATCGGCGTGATGCTCGCGGGTGGCATCCGGCATCCCGACGACGACAGCTGAAACCCCCACACCCTCCGACTACAGCCACATTCTCCGGTTGCAACCGGAGGATGTCACCACAAGCCGAGGATCTAGATCGGCATCAGGAAGTGCTTACGCGGCGACCGCAGGATGTGCTTGTCCTTCAGCTGCGCCAACGCTTTTCGCAGCTGCAACCGAGTACTCGACGGATCGATCACCGCGTCGATGTAGCCCCGCTCGGCGGCGAGGTACGGGGTCGCCATCATGGTGTTGTAGAAGTCGACGAAATCCTTCCGGATCTTCGAAGCCTCCTCCGGCGTCGCGTTCTCGGTCTGCCGCCGGGTCAGGATGGTGGCCGCGGACTCCGCACCCATCACCGCGATCTTGGCTGTGGGCCACGCAAAGTTGATGTCGGCACCGAGCTGCTTGCAACCCATCACCGCGTAGGCGCCGCCATATGCCTTGCGCAGCACAACGGTGATCTTCGGGACGTCGGCCTCCACGTAGGCGAACAGGAACTTGCCCGAGCGCCGGATGGTGCCCTTCTTCTCCTCCTCGACGCCCGGGAGGATGCCCGGGGTGTCGACCAGGAAGATCAGAGGGATGTTGTACGCGTTGCAGATTCGGACGAAGCGAGTGGCCTTCTCCGACGAGTCGGTGTC
The DNA here is from genome assembly GCF_054063855.1 of Williamsia sp. R60. NCBI lineage: Bacteria > Bacillati > Actinomycetota > Actinomycetes > Mycobacteriales > Nocardiaceae > Williamsia > Williamsia sp. R60. The sequence continues at coordinate 906,000 of NZ_JBSSGR010000003.1, read as the reverse complement.
GAGCACACCGGCCATCACGTTCGGCTGATTGGCCACCACACCCACCGAGATACCGTCCACCCGCGCGTAACCGGTGATGATGTTGGGTGCGAACAACTCGGCGACCTCATGGAACGCACCATCGTCGAACACGCGCAGGATGATGTCGCGCATGTCGTAGCCGGTGTTGTCGTTGTTCGGCATGAAGGTGTCGAGTGAGAGGTCGCTTGCGGTGATTTCCGGTTCCAGCCCGGGATTGATCACCGGTGCCTTCTCGTGGCACGAGGACGGCATGTACTCGAGATAGTCACGCACCCATTCGAATGCGCTCTTCTCGTCATCGGCCAGGTGGTGGATGTTGCCCCACTTGGACTGGTTGTACGAGCCACCGAGTTCTTCGGCCGTGACGTCTTCACCGTTCACCTCACGGAGGATGTCCGGCCCGGTGACGAACATGTAGCTCTCATCCTTGACGCCGACGAGGATGTCGGTGTTCGCGGGGGTGTACACCGCGCCCCCCGCGCACTTGCCGAGGATGATCGAGACCTGCGGCGCCAGCCCCGACAACAGGTCGTTGCGACGGCCCATCTCCGCGTACCAGGCCAACGATGTGACCGCATCCTGGATACGGGCGCCTGCGGAGTCGTTGATGCCGACCATGGGGCAGCCGATCTTGCCTGCCCACTCCATGATGGCCGAGACCTTGCGACCGAACATCTCACCGACCGTTCCGCCGAACACCGTCTGGTCATGCGAGAAAGCCGCGACCGGACGGCCGTTGACCAGGCCGTGCCCGGTCACCACACCATCGCCGTAGCCGCTGTCCGCGGCGCCGGGCATCTTGGCGAGTCGGCCGAACTCGACAAATGTGCCGGGGTCGAACAACATGTCCAGTCGTTCACGAGGCGAGGCGATGCCTTTGGCAGCCCTCTTCGCGACCGCCCGCTCGCCGCCGGGTTCTTTTGCCGCCTCGAGCTTCTCGCGAAGTTCTTTGAGCTTGCCGGCGGTGGTGTCAGTCAATCTGGGTCACTTTCTTGCGAGCTCTTCCAACCGTGCGGTCAGATCGGCACCGATTTTTCCGATGTAGGGTTCGTCGATGATCGCCAGGTGATCGCCTCCGACATGGATGATCTCGAGATCGTCGACCACCTCTCCCCATCTTCCGTCTTCATCGATCTTTGCCCACTGCGGTTCGAGTTCGATTGCGCCATCATGCATCTTGTCGGCCCGGTAGAGGACCACCTTGCCGTCGAAGCGCGTCGGTTCCACCGTCGACAACGCGCGGTTGTCGAGGAAGCTGGTGCGCTGATGTTCGATGATGCCACCAGGGATCTTGGCGTCACTCATCGCCAGCATCTCCATGATGATCTTGAACTGGCCGTCGTCGTCGGCTTCCACCAGGCGGTCCATCGGGATCGGCACATCGTCGAGGCCGTAGGTGCGCTTGGCGAAGTCGAGGTACCGCTCGAGGCGGGCCCGCTTGGTCTCCGGAGTGTCCTCGACCGGTTCGGCCGGGCGCACCACATCGATCAGGCCGACAAACGAGACCTCTTCGCCCGCTTCGACGAGTACCTGCGCGCATCCGTATGCCAGGGCGCCGCCGAGAGACCAGCCGACCAGCACGTACGGGCCGTTTGGTTGGATCTCGCGCAGCTTCGGGTAGTACTGGCGGACCCGTTCTTCGATGGTCCCCTCGACGCGGTCGAATCCGATGACCGGGACGTCCTCGGGCAGTCGCTTGAGCAGCGGCTCGTACGCGGCGGTGGAGCCACCGGCCGGGTGGAACACCAGCACCGGTGTGCGGTCTGAGTTCTCGGGGGTCCGGAGGTAGCGGACGAAGCCGTCCACCAGCCCACCCTCGAGATGCTCACGCACGTAGTTCGACATCGTCTCGATGTTGTCGGCGTCGATGACGTCCTCGATGTCGAGCTCGCCGCCCGCACGTTCGGACAACCGGGCCGTCAACTTCTCCGCGGTCTCGTCGTCGAGCACCGGGAGGGGGTTGAATATGCCGCCGGCAGACTTTCCGGTCACCACGGCCCACACGCCGAAGGTGAGACGCTCGGCGGCATCTCGCGGTGGGACGTCCGCACCGGCCGCGGCAGCGACCGCGGCCGCGTTCTGCAGGTTGGCCTTCGGCTTGTCGGCCTGGGCTGGTGCCGGTGCCGGCTGAGCCGGGGCAGACGCCGAATCCGCTTCGGCGACAGCCTCTTCGGGTGCGGACGTTTCGAGAGGTGCTTCGGCCTGGGGCTCGACGGGCTGGGACTCGTCGGTCTTGGTTCCTTCGGAGTTGATCAGTTCAGCCAATGCGGCGGTGTCCAGTTCACCCTTGCCCGCGGCATCGGCGGCCAGCGCCTCCACCTCGTCGCGGTGCTCCACGGCGTAGGTGACGAACTTGACCACGTCTTGGAGGTTGGCGTCGCGCATCGCCTGCAGCTGCAGCTGCGGGATGTCGAACTCCCACTCCGCACGGTTCTTGATGCGCATGGCCATCAACGAATCCAGACCCAGCTCGATCAGCGGGATCTCACGAGGCAGATCCTCGGCCTCGTAACCCATCGACTCTGCGACGATCTGTGCCAACCGGTCGTCGATGGTCTCGCCGGAGGTCGGATCCCACCGGGCGCCGATCTCATCGCTGATCTCCGGTTCGGTCACCAGCGTGTTGTCGACGAACCCGGACTGCTCGGCCGTCACAGGCGCGGTGGCGGGGGCCGTCTGGACGGCGGCCGGAGCCGATCCACCGGAGACCACCACGGCGTCGAGCAGCAGTCGGAACGAAGTGCCCTCGGCAGCATGCACTTGCAGAGCGCCGCCGCCCGGGTGAGGTGCCAAAGTGGTGGTGAGCGTCGAGGCGCCCACCGGCTCACCGTGCGGGAGCACCGCCGTCACCTGTACATCGGAAAGCACTTGCGACGCGGCAACTCTGACGAGTTCGGTGAGGTCGGATGCCGCCGATGCGGACACCTGCCAGACGTGGCGACCGTCGGGAAGGGCCACGTGCGATCCCGGCATCCTGGAATCGCCCGACCCGGCCGAGATGTTCGCGGTCAGCCAGTACGGCTTGCGTTCGAACCGGGTCCGCGGGATCTCGGCGAAATCGCCCTTACCGAACAACGATCCGACGTCGACGGCATGACCGTGCACGTAGAGCTTCATCAGCGCGTTGATCACGCCGTGGCTCTCGTCTTCCTTGCGGCGCAACGTCTCGATCAGTTCGGCGTTGTGGATGCCGACCGAGAAGGTCACGGCGGCAACGGAAATCAATACCGCCGGGTTCGGCGACAGTTCGAGGAACGTGGTGTGCCCGTTCTCGACGGCCTTGGCAACGGCCTGCGAGAACCACACGCTGTGCCGCAGGCCCTTGGTCCAGTACTCCACGGCGTGCACCGGCTCGCTGCCCGGCCGGTAGAAGGTCTCGCGGTCGACCGAGCTGTAGAACCCGATCTTCGGCGACAGCGGCTCGATGCCGGTGAGCTCGTAGGCGAGTTCACCCAGCAACGGGTCGGTCTGGGACGTGTGGCTGGCACCCTTCGTGGCGAGTTTGCGCCCGAGTTTGCCCTCGCTCTCGGCCCGCGCCACGATGGCATCGACCTGCGGTTCAGGACCGCCGATGACGGTGTGGGTGGGTGCTGCGTACACGCAGATCTCGAGATCGGGGTAGTCGGCGAGCACACCGGTGATGTCGTCGGCGCTGTACTCCACCAGAGCCATCAGCCGGATGTCGTCGCCGGTCAGCTGCGCCTCGGCCTCGCCCATCAGCCGCGACCGCTGGCAGATGACCCGGACGGCGTCCTCGAGGGACAGCCCACCGGTGATGTAGGCGCCTGCCGCCTCCCCCATCGAATGTCCGACAACCACACCGGCATCCGCACCATGGTGGCGGAGCAACTCGGCCAGGCCGATCTGAATGGTGAAGATACCGATCTGCGACGTCTCGATCTCGTAGGCCACCGAATCGTCGAGGAACTGCTCGACGATCGAGTAGCCGAGCTCATCGACGATCAGTTTGTCGACCTTGTCCACCGCGGCGGCGAACACCGGATTCTCGGTGTAGAGCTGCTTGCCCATCTTGCGGTGTTGCGAACCGAAGCCGGACAACAGCCACACGGGCGACGCCGAATCCGGTGAGTCACAAGTGAAGACGAGCGGGCTGTTCTTGTTGTCAGCGACCGCCCGCATGCCCTTGAGCGCATCCTCGTGCGTGCGGGCCATCACCACCGATCGGGTACGTCCGTGGTTGCGGTGTGCCAGGGCCCGCCCGATGTCGACGAGCGGCGTGTTCTTCGCAGCGTCGGTCTCGAGCCAGTCGGCGAGGTCGGCGGCGGTCTTGCGGCGACGCGACGGAAGGAACCCCGAGACCACCAGCGGGACAACCGAACCCTCGGCCCGGCACGGCGCGAATCCTTCTGCCGGGTCCTCCTCGGCTTGCGGCTCTTCGGTTTTCGCCGGTGTGGCCGCGAGCTGGCCCAACGCGGCGCGTTCGGCCTCGGTGAGGAACTCGTCGAGGTCGTCGTCCTCGTCGAGGAAGTCGGCGACCGTGGCCTGGGCGGCAACCGGCTCGTCGATGATCTCTGCGGCGGGTTCCCTCAGGTCTTCTGGCGTCACCTCTCGGACCACCACGTGGGCGTTGGTGCCGCCGAACCCGAATCCGGAGACACCCGCGATGGCGCGGCCGGAGTACCTGGGCCAATCAGCCGGTTCGGTGACAACACTGAGCCGCAGCGCGTCGAACTGGATGTACGGGTTGGGGCCGGCGTAGTGCAGCGACGGCGGGAGCTTGTCCTCTTGGAGGGCAAGGATCAGCTTGATCAGGCCTGCGGAACCTGCACCGGCTTCGAGATGGCCGAAGTTGGTCTTCGCCGAGCCGAGCAGCGTCGGCTTGGCTGCATCGCGCCCCTTGCCGAGCACACGACCGAGTGCGTCCGCCTCGATGGGGTCGCCGAGAATGGTTCCCGTGCCGTGCGCCTCGATGTAGTCGACGTCGCGCGGATTGATGGCAGCGTCGATGTAGGCGCTGCGCAGCACCTGAACCTGAGCTTCGGGATTGGGGGCGGGCAGTCCGTTGGAGCGCCCGTCGGAGTTGACGGCCGATCCCGCGACCACCGCGAGCACGTTGTCACCGTCGCGGCGGGCATCGGAAAGTCGTTTCAGCACAACGAGTCCGCCACCCTCGGCGCGGATCATGCCATCGGCGTCGGACGAGAACGCCTTGATGTAACCGTCTTTCGACTGCACACCCACGGAGTCGAACCCCAGCGTCGCGGCCGGGGTGATCAGCATGTTGACACCGCCGGCGAGAGCGACATCGGACTCGCCGCTGCGCAGGCTGCGCACTGCCTGGTGCACCGCGACCAGCGACGAGGAGCATGCGGTGTCGAGTGCGATGGACGGCCCGCGGAAATCGAAATAGTACGAAACCCGTCCCGCCACAATGGAAGTGGAGGTACCCGTCAGGGCATACGCGGCGGTTTCGCCGGCGCCTTCGGGATCGGAGACCGCCAGCATCTGGTAGTCGTTGGTGGAACTGCCGATGAACACACCGACCTGGCCGCCCTTGAGGTCGCTGGCCGGGATGTGCGCGTGTTCGAGTGCCTCCCAGGTCAATTCGAGTGCGAGGCGTTGCTGCGGGTCCACCATCTCGACCTCGCGCGGCGACATCTGGAAGAAGTCGGCGTCGAAGCCCTTGACGTCGTCGAGGTAGCCACCCTTGAGGTTGGCCTCGTCGAGCACCTTGGCGATCCGCGGATCCGACTTGAACTCGGTCCAGCGGTCCTCGGGCAGGTCACTGATGCCGTCGCCGCCGTTGATCAGCAGGTCCCAGGTGGATTCCGGGGTGTGGCCCGCTTTCGGGAAACGTGTTGCCACACCGACGATCGCGATGTCGTCGTTCGGGCCTCGCGTGCGGTTGTACAGATCGTCGTCGTCATCGTCCTCGCGGCCCGCATCCGGGTCGCCCTCGATGATGCGCTTGGCCAGCGACGCGATCGTCGGATGCTGGTACGCGACGGTGGCGGTGAGGATGATGCCGGTCTTGTCCTCGATGTCGCCCGACAGCGCAACCGCGTCACGCGAGGACAAGCCGAACTCTTCCATCGGCCGATCGTCGGAGACCTGGTCGACCGGCAGTCCGGTCGTGTCGGAGACCCACTGCCGCAGCCACTCCCGAAGCTCCGAGACCGTCAGGTCGCCGGCCTTCTCGTCGTTCTGCCGTTCTTCGCCTGAATCGGTCGACGCACCCACCGGCGACACATCCAACTCACCGTCGCCACTACTGTCACCCGGACCAAAACTCGACCCCGGCAGCTTGTCCTCGGAGTTCAGGGGCTCATTCGTCGAACTGTTCAGTTCAGGCATCGGGTAGTCCAGACTATTGATTCTCGTGTGGCGCATCGGGGAACGCCGTCTGCTGGTAACCACCGCGCAGAGTTCCGTCGATGTACGCCGCCTTACATGCCCGCCGGGCGATCTTGCCGCTGGAGGTACGTGGGATCGAGCCCGCCGGAACCATCAGCACGTCGCGCGCCATCACACCGTGTCGCTGGGCGATCGTGGCGCGCACGGTGTCGGCCACCTCTTGGGGGTCGACCTTCTTGCCCGGTCCGCGCTCGGCGACGATCACCAGCTGCTCGGATGCGTCGTCCGCGTCGAACTTGAGTCCGCTGGCGGAGTTCTGGAACACCACCTCGGGCAGTTCGTTGGCAGGTACGGCGAACGCGGCAACGAAGCCGGGACGCAGAGCCGGGCTGGCTTCCTGCGCCGAGAACTCGAGGTCCTGCGGGTAGTGGTTGCGGCCGTCGACGATCACCAGGTCCTTGACGCGTCCGGTGATGTACAGCTCGTCCTCGAACCACACGCCGTAGTCGCCGGTCTTCATCCACTTGGCGCCCTGGGGAGAGCCGATGCTCCGGCTGCCCTCGGGCAGTGGCGCGGTGAGGGTGTTGTTGAACGTCTCCTCGGTCTCCTCCGGGCGACCCCAGTATCCGTGGCCGATGTTCATCCCGTGCAGCCAGATCTCACCCACGTGGCCGTCGGGGCGCTCAGTACCGGTCTCGGAATCGACGATCACGGCCCACTGGCTCACCGAGACCTGTCCACACGACACCTGGGCCACCGCACCCGGCGCATCCTGGTCGACCAGCTTGAACTGTCCCGCGTTGAGGGCAGTGCGATCGACGTAGATGACCTTCGCCTCGTTCTCGCGTTTGGTCGACGACACGAACAGTGTGGCTTCTGCCATCCCGTACGAGGGCTTGATGGCGGTCTTCGGGAGTCCATACGGACCGAAAGCCTCGTTGAACTTCTTCATCGAGCTGACGGTGACCGGCTCGCTGCCGTTGATCAGGCCGATGACGTTGCTCAGGTCGAGCTTTTCACCGGGCTTCGGGACGCCACGCACCGCGGCGTGCTCGAACGCGAAGTTGGGCGCGGCGGCGAACGTGTCGGCACCATCGGCGATGGCGGCCAGTTCCTTGATCCACCGGCCGGGCCGCCGGACGAACGCCTGCGGGCTCATGATGGTGATGTATTTGCCGCCCAGCGCAGGCAGGATGACCGTGAGCAGCCCCATGTCGTGGAACATCGGCAGCCACGTGACGCCGCGCGAATTGTGGTCGAACTCGATCGCATCGATCATCTGCAGTGCATTGGCGGCAACCGACTCATAGGTGATGACCACGCCGGCGGGAACCCGGGTGGAACCCGAGGTGTACTGCAGATATGCCGCATCGTGCAGGGCCGGTTTCGGCTTGACCCACGTGTCGCCGACCGAATCGGGCACCGCATCGACGGCGATGACACGGGGGCGTTCCTTGGCAGGCAACGGCTTGAAGAAGTCACGGACGGCCTCGGCCGATTTGGTCGCCGTGAGGATCACACTCGGCTTGCAGTCGGCGAGCACAGCGGTGAGCCGGTCGGTGTGACCCGGCTCGTCCGGCGAGAACAGCGGAACCGCAATGTTGCCCGCGAACAGCGACCCGAAGAAGCCGATCACGTACTCCAGCGACTGCGGGGCCAGGATTGCCACCCGGTCGCCCGGCTGCGTGACCTGCTGCAGCCGCGCGGCGATGGCACGAAGCCGTTTGCCGAACTCGGCCCAGGTCAGGTCGATCTGCTCGCCATCGCGTTCACGGCTGTAGTCCATGAAGCGGTACGCGAGTGTCTCGGCCTGCTCGATGACATTGCGTTCCACGTAGTCGACCAGCGTCACGTCGTCGTCGAAGAACAGATTTCCGTTCTCGTCCAAGAACTGGTCAAACTCGTTGTTCATTCGTACTCCTGATCGCGACCTCGACGCCCCTGACACAAATCTGGTCACCAGCCCTGCGTGACAGTGCGTCCGCGGGGTGATCCACCTTGTGTTCGGCTTGCGTCACCTGTGAACGGTCGAGCTCAGCGCGCGGCACCATGTGCTTCATCGATGCCACACGCCTCGTCTCCAACAGCGTTCCCTACTTTTCTTGTCAAGCCAAATAGGACTCGCGGTCGCCGCCGACCCGAGCCAAACCTTCCACATCTTACCGGCCAGTACCACTCGCCTTGGGTACGGGTCGTGAGACAACCTACGCTTCCGCGACCACGAATGTGGCTACTCGCCCTTGAGTATCGGAATGATCGGCGCGAAGGCATCCATCTGCGTCGGGAACACCCCGACATACGACATGGACGTTCGCCTGCGCACCTCGCGGATCTGGTCGGCGATCTGCTCGAACGACCCGAAAGCAAGGTACGGCGAGGCCAGGATGTCGTCGACCGACAACTTGACGTCCATGGCGATGTTCGGCGGATAGCCCTGGTCGAGTGCGGCCAGCGCCATCTCCGCGGTCGCCTCGCGATCGTCGGTGATCACGATTGTGGCGATGGTCCAGTTGAGTTCGATGTCGTCGAACCTGTCGCCGGCCGCCTGCCGGATGCGGTCCACACGCTCGATGGTCTTCTCCATCGTCATGTCGGACAGCCGCAGCCGGCCGTCGGGCGTGGTGCCCGTCGCGACCGAGATGATGTCGGCGTGCTTGGCGGCAAGCGCGAGCATCTTCGGCCCACCGCCGCCGACCGCGATCGGAGGCCGGGGACCCTGCCGCGGACGGGGACTGCCGACCAGACCCTTGATGTTGTAGAACTCGCCGGAGAAGTTGACCTCCTCGCCGCGCAGGAGTCCGTCGAGGATGGTCAGCGACTCATCGAGCCTGCGGATCCGGACGCCGGGCGACTCGAACTCGATGCCGGCCTTGTCGAACTCCTCTTTCATCCATCCCGCGCCGATCCCCAGCTCCAGGCGGCCCTTGGAGAGCACGTCGATGGTGGTGGCCTCTTTTGCCAGCAGGGCCGGGTGCCGGTAACCGTTGGCCAGCACCGACGTGGCAAGCCGGATCCGGTCGGTGGCCTGGCTGAGTGCACCGAGGGCCGCGAGCGGCCCCACCTGGTTGCCCAGATGGTCGGGCACGGCGAACGTGTCGAACCCGTACTCCTCGGCGGTCTGCGCGAGTTTGACGAACTTGCGCGCCCCACCCTCGTCACGGTTGCCCTCGCCACCCGCTCCGAACCGGAACTTACGGGGGCCCGGTGCGGCCTCGGCTGAAGTCATCGCAAGTCTCCTGGTTGTCGAACATGCCCGGTGGTCGTCGCCCATGCCTTACGGGCCCGGCTCGGCAGTAGACGATACTTCCGCACCTGGTCAGCGCAAAATGCGCTCGATCCGGTCCGGCGGGCTCATTCGTGCTTGGGGAAAGGCGCCTTGTCGATCACGTCACGTGCCCAGCCCGTCATCCACTCCGTGGCCGGCTCACCGTCGTCATTCCAGTACCGAGTGGTGTTGTACATCGCGTGTACCGGGTTGTTGACGGCACCCATCAACTTGCTGATGCCCTCGATCGGGTTGGCGATGGTGGGTGCATCACAGATCAGATCGCCTGGCGCACAAAGGGAGTACGTGCGGTCGGTGAGCTCGCCGAATCCGCCCGGACGTGGCCCGGTCAGGTCGATGCCGGGAATCGGGAGGATGTCGAGAGCGATTTCCGCACCGACGCCGGCCGGGTTGGGACCCACCGTCTCCACCTGATTCGGCTGACGGCGACCGTCGGCGATCAGTCCGACGCCCACCACGAGATCGGCAGCGACCGGCCCCCGACCGTTACCGATCTCACCCGCGATGTCACCTGCGATGACCGCTCCCTGCGAGAAGCCCATCAGGACGAAGCTCGTGAGCGGACACTTCTGGTTGACCTCGGTGATCTTGGCGCGGGCCTTGCTGGTGCCCTCGGCCCGTGACGTGTTGTAGTCGATCTGTCGGTCGGTCAGCACGGTCGGATTCCGGAACTGGGCCACATACGGCACCGTGTAGACGTCGGCCCGCGAGCTGTCGAACTCCTCTGCGAGCGGCCCGGACACCTTGAGCATCAACGAGTTCGGGTTCGCAGTCGGATTGTAGGGGTCGTCGTTCGATGCCGACTCCCACGTACCTGGCACCACGATCACCTGGACGTCCGGGCAATCGGCGGGCTGCGCGGTGGGTCGCGGCGCAGCCGACGACGGCGGCGACGATGAAGGTCCACCCGGTTGCCCCGGGTCGGGCCGAAGTAGGTTGATGATCAGGATGATCACCAGGATCACCGCGATGACGCTGAGGATCCCCAGACCGAGGACCACAAACAGCAACGTGCGTCCCCGACTTCGCTTCTTACGTGTCATGTCGGCCGCTTTGTGGTTGTCATGTCGGCGACCGTCAGCAGTACTTGGCTTCGGCGGCCTTGATCACCTTGTCGGCGTTGGCCTGCGCCTTGGCCTCGTCGGTGGTGCCCGAGCCCACGAGAGGTACCACGATCACCTTGATGTCGGCCGGGCTGGCGCCCTGCTCCTTGCCCTGACAGACCGCCGAGGCAGCACTGAGCGCGATGGCGTTGTCGGGGTCGTTGGGGAACTCGACGCCCTGCTTCTTCAATTCCGCGAGGTAGTCCTCGGTCTTGTCGTTCTCGTCGACGCCTTCGGGCACATTCGCCGAAGGCGGACCCGTCTCGGGAAGACCCTCGGTGTCGTCGGGCTGCCCGTCGCTGCTCGCCTCGGTCGACGTGGCCGTCGAGGCGCCCGACGGCGGCGCAGCGCTGCTGGTGGCGCTCGTCGTAGTACTGGTTGCGCTCACCGAATCAGTCGGCGCCGACGCGGTCGAATCGTCGCCGCAACCGGTGGCGAGCGCTGCGGTGATGAGCAGCGCGGCACCCGCGGTCACAACCCGAATGATGTTGCCTGTCATGTCACTTCCTTGTGTCTTCTCGCCGGGCGGCACGGCGGGGTCCGGTGAGCCGACGGACCGAAAACGCTCCGCCAGGCCGACCCGGACACCCCGCGCTGCGCGCCGGGATTCGCGCTCTGCGCCCTGAATACCTCCGCAAGGCTACAGAAGGCACCTGAGGAATCACTTGGCGGTGACGACCCCGTTCACGACCTCGATGGCGCCGCGTTCGAAGTTCACCCGGTAACCGCCGGTGATGTTCATCTGATCGCTGACCGGATAGCCGAACTTGCCGTTCTCGAATCCGGCCTTGCCCCATGCGTCGTAGATGGGTCCGAGAGGGATGGCGAAAGCACCCTTGGCCGGCGTCCAGTAGATGTTGCCGCCGTCGAACGCGTTGAACCGTCCGCCGTCGCGCAATCCGATCTCGTTGGTCTTCGGGAATCCGAGCCAGCCGCCCTCGAAGTCGAGCGTGGCGTACTTGTCCATGATCTTGCCTTGGACCGAGTGCGCACCGTTTGCCGGAGTCCAGTAGTAGCCGCCGATCTGGAACGCCTGCACCCGACCCTTCTTGTTGGGTGTGTCGATCTCGTCCCCGGTCGGGTACTTCAGCGGCCCACGTTCGTAACCGGCCTTGCCCCAGTCGGCCAGGATCGCCCCACCGACGGCATGCGCGCCGGTCTTCGCGGTCCAGTAGATGTTGCCGTTCTGGAAGCGGTTGAAGCGCCCGATCCGGTCCGGTGTCGCGAGCTCGTCGCTGGTCGGGAACCCGAGCCACCCGCCCGGGCCTCCGGCAGCCACGTACGCGCCGCCGATTCCGCCACCGACGACCTTGGCGCCGGTCTTCGCCGACCAGATGATCCGTCCGTTGCGGAAGTCCTGCGCGCGCCCACCCGGCACGTCGTATTCGGGGGTCAGGCACTCCTCGAGCGCCTTCTTGTTGGCCTTGTAGACGGGCGCGATCGCGCCGCCGGTCGAGCACGCCGGCCTGTCGACTCCGAGCCCGAGTGCACCTGCGGCCTGGGGCCACGCCTGCTGCATCTCGAACTGCCAGTACGGCCACGTGTGTGTTCCGGAAGCGCGGTAGACCGCCTGGGCCGGGACGCCGAGTTGGTTGAGCTTGCTGGCGAACTGCTGGGAAGTGACACGCGACAGCACCTCGAGGCCCACACCCGCGTAGTTCGTCGCGAGGTACGGGATGGTCGACGGGGTGTCGTACTGACCGACCATGCCGTTACCGGACGAGACGTACAGGCTCACGCCCTTGAGCTTGTCGGCCAGCAGGTACGGGTCGTGTTCTTTCCACGCCGGGTTGGTCGGCGGTCCGAACATCTTGCTCGAGTCGTATCCACCGGCGTCGTTCATCGCGAACTGCACCGCCTGCGGCATCCCGAACGAGCTGAGCTGCAAGATGCCCGAGAACGATGCGGCGAACTTGAAGAAACCCGGGTTGCGGCCGGCGAGCATCATCGCGGCGCTGCCACCCATCGACAGCCCCTCGACCCCGCGCACGTCCGTGGAGCGCCACTGGCTCTCCAGCAACGGTGGGAGTTCCTTGGTCAGGAACGTCTCCCACTGGTAGTTCTTGCCGTTGTCCGGTTCGGCCCAGTCGGTGTAGAAGCTCGACTCGCCACCGACGGGCAGGACAACGTTGACGTTCTTGTCCTTGTAGAAGTCCTCGATGTTGGTGTTGAGGACCCAGCCGTTCTGATCTTCCTGGGCCCGGAGTCCGTCGAGCATGTACATCTGCGGGAACTTGTTCGCCGGACGGTAGTTCCAGTCGCGGGCGAGCAGCAGCTGAACCTGGATGTTGGTGCCCATCGCGGGTGAGTACACCCACATCGCCACGCGGCGGTCGGAGTACCAGAAGGTGTTGGTGATCTTGACGCCTGGGACCGGCGCCGGCGCCTGGAGAGCGGGAGCCTGCACAGCAGGTGCCACCGGACTCTGCGGTGCTGGGGCGGCGACCGCAACGGTCGAGGACATACCCAGCACTGTGCACACGGATACCGCGCCGGCCATCAGTCCCAGTGCGCCGCGCACAAATCTCTGCCGCATGTACCTCTACTCCTCAAGTCACCGTCACCACTGTGGTCTTGCTCTGCTGCCCTATGTCACCGGACGAAGTCCGGATCAAGGCGGACCCGCAGACAAAAACAGAACGTCCTACGTGTTTCTTACACGTAGGACGTTCTGTTTTGAGGTTGCCACACCTGTGACAGGTGTGAATTTTGTGACTAGAGGGATGTCACCAGGATTATCCGCGGAACCAGCCCTGCTGGAGTGCTCGCCACATCATGTCCTGCCAGTAGCCCCACTTGTGAGTGCCGGTGACCGGGTAGTCGGTGGTGAGGTTGACGCGGTTCACGAAGGCCTGGACCTCGAACGCGCGGGTCTGGGCGAGCGACAGCACCTCGAGCGGCACTCCCTGCACGATGCTGACCGCGTTCTCGTTCTGGTTGTAGCCGCCCGGGATACCGCTACCCGACGCGACGCGGACCTTCATGTCGTGCATCTTGGTGATCTGCACAAACGGGTCATTGTCGTACCAGCGGGTGCTCCACGGGGGGCCCCACATGCTGTCCGCGTTCCACGGTCCGCCGTTGGCATCGAGCAGCGCGACGCGGATGGCCGACTTCATGCCGGGTGCCGACAGGTTCAGGTAGCCCGACATCGAGAAGGCGTGCGAGTAGTTCTGCTTGTTGTTGGCGCCGATCACCAGGGCGGCGTTACCACCCATGGAGATGCCGGCGATGGCGTACTTGCCGCCGGGGCCAACGCGAAGACCGCGTGCGTCCATACCCTTGACCAGGGTGTTGGTGATGACGCAGTTCCACATGTACTTGTACGGCTGGCGGTTGAAGTTGCTCGGCGCGTTCCAGTCGCTGTAGAAGCTGGCGGGTCCGCCGACGGGCATGACCACGTTGACGCCGCTGTTGACCATGTTCTGGACATTGGTCTCGTGCTCCCAGCCGCTGACGTCGTACGTCGCGCGCAGGCCGTCGAGCAGCACAACCGTCTTGTAGTTGCCGGGCTTCGACCAGGACCGGACCTTCACGGACGGCATCCCACAGCCATCGACGTTCCATTGCTGGAATCCGTTACCGGTGCCCCAGGCATTGGCTGTGCCGGTGCCGGCAACAACCCCGACTCCGGCAATGGTCGCCAGTGCGGCAAACGCAGCGATGAGGCGTCTGCCCATCCCCACTCGCCTCGACGGTGTGCTTACGCGCATCGAATACAACTCTCTCTCTGTCCAGCAGCGGGGCCTTGTCTGGTTCCATCTCGAACCACGGCCACGAGGGTCTTGAAATCGGCACCAAAATTTTCAGGTGCCACACAGCTTGGCGGTCATCTGGCGACGCCGTCCTGCAACCGAACGGAGCCTATTAGATGCATCCCCTGCTGACAAACCCTGTGACCGGATCCACTCCGACCTGGGTTGGCCACTTGACCAGGCCAAATCCGTGCTCTCCCTAACTATCGGGCATGCGAAACGCCGCGTTACACATTCGAGACCTTGGCTTTTGCGGTTTTGCGGGCTCGGTGAGCTCCCGCGCCGATCGGCCTCGATTTCTCAGGGAAATCTCAGAATAATGTGGGCGGTTGCACAGCATGTGGGATTTCTACCGGGGGTAGAGCGGCGGTGGAATGGGTAGTTTGCACCGCTGCAGTTCGTACTCGGGTATCCGATCGATCCGGTAAGAGGTGAATCCGGCCGCCTGACGCAGGTTGTGCTTGAAGCGGGCGAACGACCACGGCTGGGAGTACGAGGCGATGAGATCTTGGGTGGGCTTGCACGTCAGCGCCACCTTCGCCTGTTGCACGTCGTCGGCATCGAGATTCGCCGGCAACACCGGGTATCTCGACCACGCGCCGGACTCGGCGATCACCCATTCGTCCTCGAGGTCTTTGTCGTGTCCGATCCGGCCGTCGGGAAGCCGGTCCGTGTGCGCCGCGATCGGATACGACAGGCCCATCGGGTCGGTCACCCGCACATCGAGTGGCGCGTTCATGCTCGTCATACCGAGGTTCAGATAGAAGACCGTGAGCTGTTTGGGGACTCCGGGCGGTGGCGGGACGGGTAGCGGATCGAAGTACCACTCGTCGTAGTTCGGCGACGCCAGCAACACCCCGCCGGTGTCGCTGTGCTCGGCAATCTCCTCGACCATCGCTCGGATCCGCGGATAATTGAGGTAGTCGGCAGCCGTGACGGGGTGCTCCACCCCGATGTTCTGTATATAAAAGCGCCGTTCGTCGACGATGCCCTGCCTGCCGATCTCGGTGCCGTTCTTCATCCCGGCCACATGAGACGTGGAAGCCGCCCAGACCACCGTGGTGATCCACAGCCCGGCCATCACCACCGCGCCGACCCAACCGGCGAGGTGATCACGCCCGACGCCTGCGGGCAGCGCGATCGGGATCACCATCACCGGGAGCATCAGCAAGAAGAGCGGGACCAGCAGCACCCGGGCGTGCATGAAGTCGCCGCCCTGGCGCACCCAGTAGAAGCTCTCGAGCAATCCGGAGACGAGTATCAGTGCGACCACCGCGGTCGGGGTCTGCAACCGCCGACTCCAACTGGTGGCGCGCTCACGCCAACCCGACTCGGCCCGCCCCTTCACCAGATCGACTCGACCGGAACGAGATTCCCCAGGTGCCACCTGGGCCCGATGGGTCTGCAGATACCAGGCGAGACCGGCCGCGACCACCGCGACCAACAGCGGGAGCAGCAATACATAAGGACTGAACATGTTGCCCAGGTACTTGAGGCCCTGTTCGTACTTCGAGCCGGAGGCGTCCTTGGCCACGGCAGTGTTGGGAACGAGAAGGCCGTAGTAACCCATCCGGAAGATCTGGTAGCCCACCGGAACCACCGCCGCTGCGGCGGCAAATGCGAAGCGCATCCGCCACGTCATCGGCGCGCACACCACGAGCAGTAACGCCAGTCCGCCGACGACGGCGAGTTCGGGCCTGATGAGGGGGGCCAGACCGGCGTTGAATCCGAGCAACAGGGTGGTGACCACCTGTTTGCGTCCCTGGAGGATGCCGCGATCTGGGGTGGGCCGTTGACTCCAGGCGACCAGCTGGCACCACAACACCGCGGCCCAGAAGATACAGAGGGGAACCTCGAGGCCGCTGGTGGCGAAGTCACGCGCAGGCGGAAGCGTGATGTAGACCAGCGCTCCGAGAGGCAGCAGCAACATCCAGCCGGGGTTGACCGGACCGGTGCCCTTGCGGATGCGATAGAGCCGTCCGGTGCCGTACATGGCGATCGGGACGGCCGATATGGAGAGGACCAGGGCTATCCACAACACGACGTACTCGGTCTGGGCGTCGGTGATCCAGCTCCAGAACCAGATCAGGTACGTCCACACCGTCGACGTGTTGGCCTCGACACGCTCCCCCTCGTTGAAGACGGGCCCGTTGCCGGCCAACAGGTTCCGGACGGTGCGCAAGACGATGAGACCGTCGTCGGCGATCCACCGGCGCTGCCACGCGCCGTAACCGAAGATCGCACCCACCACGACAGCGCTGATCCACAGTGAAACGGTGGCCGGATTGACGCTGCGGCCGAGCACGCGTGGTTCAGCTACCGGCCGATTCTCAACTGCTGACCGGTGTTCAGCTGATGGCCGCCGTTCAGCTGATGGCATAGACCGCGACACCCACGCATACTATCCACGCGATTGCCAGCAGCTGGAGAACACGATCGCCGAGCGCAATTTCTTCGGGTTCGCCCGCTTGACCACCGTCGACGTCCACTGCGTATCGCAAGATGGCGATGGTGAAAGGCACCATGGACAGCGCGTACCAGACATTGTCGTCGTGGCCGCCGTCCGTGTCGAAGGCCCACATGCCGTAGCAGAGCACCACCGCGGTTGCGGACAATGTCCAGACGAAGCGCAGGTAGGTGGTGGTGTAGTACTCGAGGCTCTTGCGGATCTTCGCGCCGGTCCGTTCGGCGAGCTGCAGTTCGGCGTACCGCTTACCGGCCGCCATGAACAGCGAACCGAAGGTCATCACCAGCAGGAACCACTTGGACAGACCGTTGGGGAGATCGGCGGCCACGCCGCCCGCGACCGCACGGAGCAAAAAGCCCGACGAGACGATGCAGATGTCGATGACGGGTTCGTGTTTGAGGCCGAAGCAGTAGGCGAGCTGAATGGCCATGTAGATGCCGATGACCACCGCGAGCTGCCAGTTGGCCAGGAACGATATCCCGATCGACGCGACACCGAGCACGACGGCGAGCACAAACGCCAGCTTGACCGGGACCACCCCGGCCGCGATCGGACGGAAGCGCTTGGTGGGATGATTGCGGTCGGCCTCGACGTCCAGGGCGTCGTTGACGAGGTAGATGCACGAGGCAACGAGGCAGAACGCGACGAACGCGATGGCCGTCCGGCCCAGGATGTCGGGTTCGTCGACCGCTCCGGCCGCCACCGGTGCAGCCAGGACCAGGACGTTCTTGACCCATTGCCGTGGGCGGACAGCCTTCACCAGACCGGTCGCCAGATTCTTCGGCGGGCCGCGCACCACGTCGTGCTCGATCGGCTCCTCGCTCACAACATTCCTCGGCTCTCTGTTCTCGTCAGTCTTTCACCGGCACCGACCGCGGCGGCGCAGGCGGCACCGATCAACGCGCCCCCGATGACGTCGGTCGGGTAGTGCACGCCGAGCACCAACCGCGACAACAACATGGGCGGAACCAGCGCAGCGGGTAGCGCGGCAGGAGGTAAACCGGCGGCGCGACCGATGAGGATGGCCGCGGCCGTGGTCGATGTGGCGTGGCTGGATGGGAAGCTCAACTTACTGGGGGTTCCGACCCCGATCCTCACGTCGGCATGATCGGGGCGCCTGCGCCTGACGATGCGTTTGAGCACCACCGAGGCGGCATGGGCACCGAAGGCTCCGACACCCGCGGTCACCCACAGGTTCCGACCACGTTCGTCGCCGCGGATCTGCGCGATGGCAGCACCTGTGCCCGCGACCGCAAGCCAGCCCAGTGAGTGTTCACCGAAGTGCGACAGTGCTCGTGCCGAAGCCACGGCGCCCGGCTTGTCCACGAACATATTCTGTACGGCCACAAGGACTTTGGTCTCGCCACTCATCGGCGCGAACGCCGCGGGATACGTATCAGTCGATTCCGAAGACACGTTCCCAGCTCTCTTTGCTGACCAGGTCGGCCTGAGCGGATCGGTACGTCTCCCGCATCTCGGGGAACCGGGCCTTCAGCTCGCGAACCAGGGCAGCTGATTCCTTTGCCAGCGCAACCATCTTGTCGCGGTCACGCTGCCGGTAGACCACTCCCCGGCCGTCCGCGGTGGTGACCGTGACCCCGTCGACCCGGCCGAGGCTGAACCAACGGGCCTGCAGCGGCGGATAGTTGGCCTGCGGCACCTCGTGATGGCGAGGATCGGCCGGACGCAGATTGTTGACGATGCTCGCGCTCAGCGAACGGATCTTCGCCACCGGGTTGAGCGGGATGGTCATGCCGTACGCGGTGGCCTCACCGGTGGTCGGCGGCAGTTCGGTGGCCGAAGGCAGCACCACCGCATCGGGGTACTCCTTGCGCATCGCCGCGATCTTGGGCAGTGCCGTGGGCAACAGGTCCCGAACGTGTTCGGGGCCTGCGAGGAAGTCGCGGATCGCCTCGTTCTGGATGGCGACCGTCGAATACTCCAGGCACAGCAGGTGTTTGGCGGTTGCCTTCGCCATCGACTTCAGGATCCCGGCGGTGGACCCGTCGTGGTGGATGGCCGCGACGACCAGTCGGTTACGCAGATGGAAGTACGCCTGCCAGTCGATGGCGTCGTCCTTGTCGCTCCAAGCCATGTGCCAGATCGCGATGCCGGGGATGGTGGCGGTGGGATATCCCGCCTTGCCGGCGCGGAGGGCGAACTCCCAGTCGTCCCACTTGATGAACAGCGGCATGGGCAGGCCGACCTTCTCGGCGGCCTCCCGCGGAATCATGCACATCCACCAGCCGTTGCCGTCCACATCGATGCGACGGTGCAGATTCTTGGAGTGCCTGCGGTCGCGCAGCGGGTATTGCGCGAAGTCGTGGTCGTACTCGACATAGGGCGCGCTGGTCCACATGAAGGTGTCGTGGTTGATCACCTCGCCCATGCAGTGCAGATGGCTGCGGTCCTGCAGATTGAGCATCTGCCCACCGACGAGCATGGGCGACTTGGCGAATCGGGACATCGCCAGCGCACGCAGGATCGAGTCGGGCTCGATGCTGATGTCGTCGTCCATGTAGAGGATGTACGGACTGTCGGTCAGCTTGAGGGCCTCGTACATGATGCGCGAGTAGCCGCCCGAGCCACCGAGATTCCCCTGCTTGAACATGTGGAGCCGGTCGCCCAATGCTGCTGCGGCCTCGGCGAATCCGGCCTCTTCGGTGACGAGTTTGGTCCCCTGGTCCGGCATCATCACCGCATCGATGACCTCGTCGACCAACGGGTCGGAGGTCAGGGCCCGCAGGGCATTGACCGCATCGGTGGGGCGGTTGAAGGTGGGGATACCGACCGTGACGCGCTTGGTGTCCGGGCCGACGGGAGGATCGATCGGTGCGTACCAGCCGGCCGACGTCACCTCGACGTCGGTGTCCGTGGTGACGTCGAACCAGATCCATCCGCCATCCTCGAACGGCTCGAGTCCCACCTCGAACTCGATGGCGCCCTTGCCGTTCTCGTCGACGGGCACCAGGTTGCCGTCGACGGCGATACGCGAACCGTCGACCTTGGAGCGATAGACGTCCACTCGGCACTTGCCGACGAGCTCGATCCGCAGCACCACCGACTTCAGGACAGTCCACCGACGCCAGTACGAGGCGGCGAAGGCGTTGAAGTAGGTCTCGAAGCTCACCTCGGTCTCGGCCCCGAGCACCACCGAGGTGCGGGTGGGCGCGTGTGCCCGACGGGCATTGCTCGTGGCTTCCACCAGGTACAGCGAACGCACGTCGAGTGGCTCGCCTTGGCGCGGCAGGATGACGCGTTGCAGCAGGTTCTTGGCTGCGTCGTACGTCTGCGGATTCTGTGTTTGCTCGGCTGCAGTGGTGACTGTCAAGAGTTACGCCTCTCCGATGGGGTCGAGCCGGCCTTGGTGGAGCCCGGCTCCGCCTCTGGCTGCGTCTCCGCCAGCGGCGCACCGGTTTCGAGATGCGGTGCCAACGTGTTCTCGTACATCGTCAGTGCGCTCGCGATGGCCATGTGCATGTCCAGGTACTGGTAGGTGCCGAGCCGGCCACCGAACAGCACCTTGTTCGACGCGGTCTCGCGTTTGGCCCGGGCCCGGTAGGCGTTCAGCTTCTCGCGGTCCTCGGGGGTGTTGATCGGATAGTAGGGCTCGTCGCCACTCTCTGCGAACCGGCTGAACTCCCGCATGATGACCGTCTTGTCGGCCGGGTACTCACGTTCGGGGTGGAAGTGACGGAACTCATGGATCCGCGTGTACGGCACGTCGGCATCGTTGTAGTTCATCACCGGGGTGCCCTGGTAGTCACCGGTCTCGAGGACCTCGGTCTCGAAGTCGAGTGTGCGCCAGCCCAGCTCGCCATCGACGAAGTCGAAGTAGCGGTCCAGCGGCCCGGTGTACACCACAGGCGCGTCGGGGCTCTGGGCCCGCAGCTCGTCGCGCACATCGAACCAGTCCGCGTTCAGCCGGACCTCGATGTTGTCGTCGGCGGCCATGTTCTCGAGCCACGCGGTGTATCCGTCGACCGGAAGTCCCTCGTAGGTGTCGTTGAAGTAGCGGTTGTCGAACGTGTACCGCACCGGCAAGCGCGCGATGTTGGCCGCCGGCAGCTCGGTGGGATCGGTCTGCCACTGCTTTGCCGTGTAGTGCTTGACGAACGCTTCGTAGAGCGGGCGGCCGATGAGGCTGATGGCCTTCTCTTCGAGGTTCGCAGCCTTGTCGGTCTCGATCTCGCTGGACTGCTCGGCGATCAGCGCTCGCGCCTCGTCCGGCGTGAAGTACCGCCCGAAGAACTGCGACACCAGGCCGAGACCCATCGGGAACTGGTAGGCCTGCCCCTGGTACATCGCGAAGACACGGTGCTGATACCCGGTGAAGTCGGTGAACTTGTTGACGTAGTCCCACACCTTCTTGTTCGAGGTGTGGAACAGGTGGGCACCGTATTTGTGGATTTCGATACCGGTGGTGGGCTCGGGCTCGGAGTACGCGTTGCCACCGATGTGCGAGCGGCGATCGAGAACCAGGACGCGTTTGCCCAGCTGGGTCGCGGCGCGCTCGGCGATGGTCAGTCCGTAGAAGCCCGATCCGACGATGATGAGGTCGTAGCCTGAGGTGGTATCGGAACTGGAGCTGTCGGGGGTCACGGGTGTTCAGCGTAACGGACCGGCCCCGCAGCTCCGACCCGCCACGGGCGACGCACGGACAACAAAGCGGGTGTTCTGGGGAACATTCCGGGGTCCACGGCACTCCTATCTCCGACCAACATGCCGCGCGCCGCCCGCGCAGCGGCACCCACGACCGAGGAGAAGTACCGTGACCAGCCCAAACGACCCGCTCAGCGACATCTTTTCGCAGATCGCCGCCGACGACGCGGTTGACCCGGCGG
The DNA here is from genome assembly GCF_054063855.1 of Williamsia sp. R60. NCBI lineage: Bacteria > Bacillati > Actinomycetota > Actinomycetes > Mycobacteriales > Nocardiaceae > Williamsia > Williamsia sp. R60. The sequence continues at coordinate 884,209 of NZ_JBSSGR010000003.1, read as the reverse complement.
TCTTCGACCAGAGTCTCGAAGCCGCCTTCGACCACGACGGTTCCGGTTTCGACGAACTTGTGCCCGACAACGACGACAGCTCCACCGAGGGCGATCTCGTTGCCGGTGTCGATGGCGGCGATGTCGACTCCCATGACGATGCCTTCGAGACCGATGACGCCGACATCGACGGCGATGCAACCGACTTCTCCATCGGCCCCGACCTCACCGACGACTACTCCACGGGCGACGACCTGACCCTGTGAACCCGATGTTGTGCCCTTCTGGCGACCAAAACCCCAGGTCGAGGCCGCCACAAGGGCACAACATCTGGGAGGGGCGGGCTAGCGCAGGTGGTCGATCAGGACGTCGGGGTTGCCCTGCGACCACACGGTGACGATGGTGAGGCGCTTGATCCGCCAGATGTCGCCGTCGCGGACGAGCTCGGCGTCGTATTTGTTGCCCATCATCACCTGGTCGGTGGTGTGCCGTGATGGCCCTTCACCCGGGCGGAAATGCTGGGCCATCGCGTAACAGTTGAGGACGGCACGGTCACCGTCTACGCGAACCCGGAAATTCGACAGTGCGTGCATGGTGTCGAGCGGTCCCATCGACATCAGCAACATCCCGACCACCGACTCGCGGCCCTCGATCGGGGGGAATCCACTGTCCTCGTCGCCGACCCGGCTGACGTCGAACAAGACGTCGTCGGTGAATGCCGACTCGAGCAGACCTCGGTCGGCGGCGTCGAGACCGAACGCGAAGCGATTGAGGGCATCCTCGGGCTCGGCGGTGGCGGGAATGGTGTCGATCGTGGCGGGGATTGCCTCAGGCATCTTGCAGAATCTCCAGCAGTTTGGCGCGAGCCCGGTTGATCCGGCTCTTCACAGTCTGCACGCCCACCCCCTGCTGGTCGGCTATTTCCTGATATGAGAGATCGCCGAACTCGCGCAACACGATTGCCTCCCGGAACTCCAGCGGCAACGCGGCCAGCGCGGTGCGAACCCGGTCGACGTCGGTCACCTGGGCATCGATCCGGGGCGCAGCCGACTCGAACTCCGGTGGACCGTCTGCGGAGGTGTCGAGACGCTTGCGGATCACCGCGAGTGCGGCGTTCGCGGCGATCCGGTACATCCAACTGGTGAACTTCGAGTCGCCACGGAACTTGCCGATGTTCTGCCAGGCAGCGATCAGCGCGTCCTGCAGGGCGTCCTCGGCGTCGTGTCGGTTGGCGGTGATCCGTAGGCAGACGGCCCAGATCTGGTCGCGGTTGCGGGTGACGAGTTCACCGAAAGCCGCCTGGTCGCCTTCTTGACTGCGTAGTACCAGGTCACGCTCGCTCATGTCGGTCACTTGATAAATGTCGCAGACACCCCGGGATACGGCAGAGTTATCGGCAGCGAAACCGATCCATCGACTGACCCTTTTACTCGATCGAATCTGGAGTGACCGTGAACGCAGGTGCCACCGCCCACGCGGCCGAAGCCCTGGCCGCTGCGACCGAGACGCTGCGCAAGTACGGCCAGACGAAGGCCGCCGAGTTGGCCCAGGCCCGCTTCCGCGCAGCCGGCTCGGCAGCTGCGGTGGTCTTCGTCGGTGAGGTGAAGCGCGGCAAGAGCACCCTGGTGAACTCGCTCATCGGCCGGGCCGACCTCGCCCCCGTCGGTGTCGACATCACCACCAGCGCGAGCGTGTGGTTCTCGCCACCCGACGACACGCTTGCGGCCGGCACCGCCCGCCTGGTCTTCGGCGATTCCGATCAGGTGATCCCGGTCGACCAGCTCCCGGAATGGGTGACGATGGGTGGCCGCCACGTGCTCGACCCGACGATCGAGGCGTTGCCCACCGAGGCCGTGGTTGCCGTCGACCCGTTGCACCTCCCCGGTCTAACCCTGGTGGACACACCGGGCGCCGGCGGCCTGGACCCACGGCACGCGCGCCTGGCACTGACCGCCGCGCGCCGCGCCGGGGCGATCGTGATGGTGTGTGACAGCGCCGCTCCCCTGACGGCACCGGAGATCGAGTTCCTCAGGACCGCTACCGAGACCTCCGGTTCCGTGGTGGTGGCGATGACGAAGATCGACAAGAACCGCCGCAACTGGCGAACCATCGCCGAGGAGAACAGGACGATAGTCCGCAGCCAACTCGGTCGCGATGTCCAGGTGATCGGAGTGTCCGGGGTGCGCGCGCTTGCTGCGTTGACCGAACCTGCGGACACCCGCGAGGAAATCCTCACGGCCTCGGGCATACCGGCGCTGCGCGACGCCATCACCGGCTTGCTGGACAACGCCGAGATCGCGCCGCAACTCGACGGACTGCAGGTCTGCCTGAGCGGCATGCATCGGATGAAGACCCGCCTCGACACCGAGATCGCTGTGGTGCAGGGCAATTCGAGCGCACTCGACGACCTGAACGAAAAAAAGGCACAGCTCAAGGCGCTTCGCGAGCACGGCACCGAGTGGGACCAGCACCTCTCCCGCGACATCACCCTCGCCCGTCAGCGGGCCGTGGCCGTACTCGACGCCGATTTCAACAAGATCAAGGAAGACTGGAGCGCACGGATCAACGGCGAGGGGTGGCGCATCCTGCGCAAGCAACCACAGGTGTTCACCGCCGCCATCATGTCCGACCTACAGGCCGCGTCGGCGCGGGCATTCGACACCTTCGCGACCTCGCTACACGACATCGTCTCCCGGCTGTTCGGCAACGACGAGCACTGGGAAGACATCATGGACACCGTTGCGAGCGCGCTGGTGGCCGAGGACATCAATTCCCCAGAGGTGCAACGGAAGTGGAAAGACGTCGTCGATCCCAGCGCCATGATGATGGGCTTCATGGGGGCGAACCTGCTCACCGGCGGAATGGTCGGCGGCGCGATCTTCGGCAGTCTCGCGATGGCGGCCGTGCTGCCGATCGGGCTCGTGGCCGGAGGTGTCTGGTTGTCGGTGAACCTGGGCTACCGCGCCATGCGCAACGGACGCCAGCACCTCATCACCTGGCTGCGCGAAACACTGTCGCTCGCCAACAAATCGACTCTGCGTGTGATCGACCGAACCGTCGCGACCGCGCGCCCGGAAATCGTGGTGGCCTATCGCCGTCACCTGCGTGCCCAGACCGATGAGATCACCGAACAGATCAACGCCGGAGCCGAAGCGGCAAAGGAAGACAAGGCAACCCGCGACAAGCGGGTGCGCGGTCTGACCCGTCGCCTCACCGAGATCGTCTCTCTCATCGAACAATTGGACGCCGCCATCGCCGGGCTCAAAGCCGATGCCCGACGCAGCGATGTGGACCTGGGCGAGCATGTGGCTCTCGAGAAGGACCCGGTACTCGGCACAGAGCCGGCCTCCATCGGTGACACCCCGTGAGCCGGCCCCACGAAGGGCGACGGACCCGGCCCCATGCTCTCCGTGATCAGCTCACCGCGGCGCTGGCAGAGATCGCACGAATCGACCGCCCCTTGGCTCGCAGCACCGCTCAGATCCGCGACACCCTGTGGGCGCCGCCGCGTGTGGTGGTCGTCGGGCGGGTGAAGGCAGGCAAGTCCACGCTCGTCAATGCCCTTATCGGCGACCTGGTGGCCGACACCGCGGCCACCGAGTGCACCAAGGTCGTTGCGGTGTACCAGGACGGTGCGCCGGCGCGCGCCGAGGCGGTGAAGATCGGCGGCGCCCGGCACACCGTCCGGCTGATCGACGGCAGACCCACCGAATTGGGTTGTCCGACAGATCAGGTCGCCTATCTCGACCGTTTCCTGCCGAGCCGACTGCTGCGCAGCATGGTGCTGATCGACACCCCCGGACTGGCGACCATCACCACCGGTAACGAGCAGGCCACCCGCCGCGCACTGATCGACGGGTTCGGGCAGACCCGCGACGCGTCGGTGAACGCCGACGCGGCGATCTTCCTGTTCGACGCGACGCCGCGCGCCGACGAAGTGCAGTTCCTGCGCGAGCTGGGTTTCTCGGCGGTCAACACGATCGGGGCCCTGGCCAAGGCAGACACCCTGGGCGAGGGCGCGTTCGGCGACGTCGATCCCATCGACGCGGCACGAGCACAGTCCGCCGTGATCGCCGAATCGATGTCGGCGAGCCTGCTGACGGTGCAGCCCGTCGCCGGACTGTTGGCGCAGACGGCGCAGACCGGCCAGTTCACCGAATCCGATGCCGACGCACTGGCGGCACTGGCCGGGCTCTCCGACACGGCGCTCGAGCTCTGGCTGGAAGCAGAGACCCCCTCCATCGGCACCGACGCCGAGCGCGACCGACTACTGGACCTGTTGGGCGAGTACGGTTTACGGCACGCCAGAAAGCTCGCCCCGCGCGGCGCCCACGCGGTCAACTCATGGCTGCAGCAGCGTTCGGGAGTCGATGAGCTCCGGGCGAACATCGAACTCGATCTCACCCGGTCGGTACTCATCACGCGAGCTGTGCGGGCGTGCACCGAGATCGAGCATCTGGCGTTGACCCATCCTGCAGGCGGGCAGATCCGGTCGTACCTGCGGCAGGTTCGTCAGACCCCTCAGGCACACACCATGGCCGAGTTCAAGGCGATGCACGCCCTGACCCGATCGGACCCCGAGTCGCCTTGGGTCGGCGAGTTACGGCAGATCCTGATCGGCTCGGGTATCGCGGGACGGATCGGACTGCCGCACACCGCTGACCGCAATACCGTTGCGGCCGAGCTGGATCGACGCCTTCGCCAGGTCCATGAGGCCGGCCTCATGGGCGGGTCCGCGGCCGAGGAGCAGGCGGTGGCCGTACTCTTGCGCACCTACTCGATGATGCGTCGCGCGATCTGATCCGGGCGTCCCGTCACACCGCCAGCGCGGCAAGCATCTCCCGGACCGCCCGCGGCCACCCGAAGTCTTCGGCACGCCGCCGGGCGGCCTCCCGGCGGGGGGCCTCGGGCCGGGACAACACATCACCGATGCCATGGGCGAAACCCTCGGGCGAGTTCTCTGCCACGAACCCGCACCCTCGATCGAGGACCTCGGCGAGCGCCGACGTGGCGGAGACGACTGCCGGTGTCCCCGAGGCAAGGGATTCGAGCGCCGACAACCCGAAGGTCTCGTGCGGTCCCGGGGCCAGTGCCACATCCGCGGACGCCAGCAGCCGGGCGAGTGCCAGCTGGTCGGTGATGAACCCCGCGAATTCAACGGGCAGACCGGCGGCGCGGCGTTCGAGCCGACCTCGCATCGGCCCGTCGCCCGCGATCACCAACCGGGCGTCGACTCCGTTGTCGCGCAGCACACCAAGCGCGTCGATGCTCCCGTCCACGTGCTTCTCGACCGACAATCGTCCGCAGTGGACCAAGAGCGGCTGATCCGTCCTCGCCCACCGGGCACGAGTGCCTGCGTCGCGACGATCGGGGTGAAAGGTCTGGAGATCCACGCCCAGCGGGACCCGCCTGACATTGGTCGCGCCGATCCGGTCGAACTCTTCGCGGGCGAAGTCGGTGGTGCACACCACCGTGTCGTACGACTGCGCGGTGCGGCGGTTGGCCACGTCGGCCAGCCGTCGCGCGGCCTGTGCAGGCATCACCTGACCGAGCATGCGGTCGAGGCGTTCGTGGGAGATCATCGTGCTGGCGACATCTCGGCGCCGAGCCCATTGCCCGAGCCCACGTAGCGTCAGCCGGTCGGACACCTCGATGGCGTCGGGTCGCATGGCAGCGGCGACGTCGACCACGGGCCGCATCCGCGCCACCCGATATCCTCCGGTGAACGCAACCCTGGGAGCAGGGACGGTGATCCGCACGACTCCGGACGCCAACTTCTCCTCGGTGTGCAGTGGTCCCGGAACGATCAGCGTCACGTCGTGCCCTGCCGCGCAGTACCCGGCCCCGAGTTGATCGACCGCAGTCCGGAGGCCCCCGGACCGGGGGCCGTAGAAGTTCGCGACCTGCACCACTCGCATCCTCGGACTGTGTCGCGAGCAGAAGAGCTTGATGCATCCGCCGATCGAACGCGGACTCAACAAAACGTGAACTCTGATCACCTCGGCACAACCGGTGGAACAGGAGCCTTCGCCGGACCTGTGCGTTTTGGGGCCCCGCAGGCCGGGTAATCCGCCGGGAGCCGCCAGACACAAGACGCCCTGAAGATCCACTTCTGATCGGAGCAGCACTGTGCTGAGCAAAGATGTCGCCCCGGGCATCCACATGTTGACCTACGCCTCCACGAATCTGTATCTCGTGGAGTACGACGATCGGGTGCTGATCGTGGACTCCGGATTGCCCCGGGTGTGGCCGCACCTGATCTCAGCCCTGGACGAACTGGGCCGCAAGCCCGACTCGGTCGAAGGAATAGTGCTGACCCATGCGCATTTCGACCACGTGGGCACCGCACGTCGGGCGCAGAAGGAGTGGAATGTGCCGGTGTGGGTGCACACCGACGACGAACGGCTCGCCCGGCACCCCTACCGCTACCAGCACGAGAAGACGCGGCTGCTATACCCCCTTCGGTATCCGGCATCCATTCCCGCGCTCGGGCGGATGACCATGGCCGGGGCACTGATGGTTCGGGGAGTACTCGATCCGACCCCGATCACCACCGACCAGGTGCTACCCGGGGCGCCGGTGGTCATCCCGACGCCGGGACACACCGTCGGTCACATCGCTCTGCACTTCCCCGACCGCGACGCCCTGATCGCCGGCGACGCACTGGTCACGCTCGATCCCTACACCGCCCAGCCCGGACCACAGATCGTTGCCGGTGCCGCGACAGCAGACAGTGGTCGCGCCCTGGGTTCGCTGCAAAAGCTCGCCGATACGCACGCGTCGGTGGTGCTGACAGGACACGGTGAACCCTGGAACGACGGCATCGAGGCGGCCGCCGACCTCGCCCTCTCGCGCGGTCCGCACTGAGTTCTCCCGGCTCGATCCGCCGGGCAGCAAATCTTCCTGAGATTTTCTGCGAACAACCGGAACATTCACGCCACCGGGTTTCTCCTATTCACAACACAGCAAAGCCACCACGGCCTGCACCCGCCCCGCACACAAGGAGAACCCGATGTCCGACAACAGCATCCCCGAAATCGCCGAAGACGCCACCGTCCTCGAGGTCTTCGACATCGACGGCGACGGAGTCGTCGAGTCCGCCCTGGTCGATGTAGACGCCGACGGTTCCGGCGACGCACTCATCCAGGATTACGACCAGAACGGCGAGCCGGAGACCATCGCCTTCGACACCGACGGCGACGAGCACCACGAGACGGCGGTCTCCGACACCGACGAGGATGGCGAAGTCGACACGGTCTTCGTCGACGAGGACGTCGACGGTGTCCACGACGTGGCCTTTGTCGACGAGAACCAGGACGGTGAGGTGGACGCCGTCTACACCCACGACATCACCACCGACGAGTGGACCGAGGTCGACCCCTCCACCGTCGAGACGCCCGACACCAGCGCTCTTTAGATTCACGAACGATCACAGGAGTTGTGAACCATGTCTGATTCGGTCCACCCCGAGCCGTCCCCTAAGGATCCGCCGGCCGAGTACAGCGGCCACTCCGACGTCGTCGAGCCGCCCTACGTTGACGAACCGCCTTACGTCGTCGAAACAGCCGACTTCGACGGAAACGGCTACTCCGAGTCCGCGCTGCTCGACACCGACGGTGACACCGTCGGCGACACGATCGTCCAGGACTTCACCGAAGACGGGGAAGCCGAGACCATCGCCTACGACACCGACGGCGACGGGTTCAGCGAGACGAGCCTGTCCGACCTCGACCAAGACGGGACGGCGGACACCGTCTTCGCCGACCTGGACCAAGACGGTGTGCACGACCTGTCGGTCACCGACTCCGACCAAAACGGCATCCCCGACGGGTTCACGTTGCTCTGACGAGCACCCAACGCCCCGCCTCAACCCGGACCGCATTCGTCGGTCATTCGACAGCAGGACAATCGGCCGCCGTCAGCCCGGTGATCAACTAGGTTGACGGTGGCCGAGTCCGCTGTCCCAATCGTCATTCCCCACACTGAATCCTGAAACCGGAAGGACCCATCACCGATGTCGAACCAATGGTGGCTGGCTATCGACTTCGGCACGTCCAATACCGCGGCGGCCGCCTACGAACCCGGGCACGGCGCGCCGCAGGTGGTGCCGCTCTCGCACAACAGCGACATCATGTCGTCGTCGGTCTACGCAGACTCCTATCGCAACATCGTGGTCGGCGAGGCCGCGGTCAATCAGGCCGGCAACAACCCGGCGGCGTTCATCACCCATCCCAAGCGGCACATCAACGCCGGAACCGTTCCGGTCGGCAATCTGGATCTTCCGTTGGAGAATCTCATTGCTGCCGTGCTCAATTCGGCTTTGACACGCGCGGCGGAGAGGCGCGGTGGCACCAGGCCGACGCGGTTGATCCTCACCCACCCCGTGGCATGGTCACCCGAGGAAGTCGACATCCTCACCCGCGCTGCCGAATTGATCGGCTTCGATCGATCTGCGGTCACGCTGATCTCCGAGCCACGCGCGGCCATCGCCCACTACACCAGCGCGATCGGCGATGCCGCCGACGCGGGCTCGACCACGGTTGTGGTCGTCGACTACGGCGGCGGGACATGCGATGTGGCGGTGGTGAAGCTCGGTGCGGGAGCCGCCGGCGGTGCCGGACCCATCGACCTCGTTGCCCACGACGGTAACAACGGTCTCGGTGGCAAGAACCTCGACGCGATGATCCGGCGTTGGGTGGACAAGCAACTCACCTCGCGGAACCCCGAACTGCTGGAGTACCTGCGCACGGGCGCCAACCTGTCCACCAAACGGGCGGTCGACGACAACATCCGGCGGGCCAAGGAATTGCTCTCGGAGTCGCCTCGGGCCGTCATCAACATCAGCGCCGGCGGCCATGAGGCCACCCTCGAACTCACCAGGGGCGAGTTCGAACAGCTCATCTCGCAGAACGTCGATGCCGTGGTGGAATTGACCTCCCGCACACTGGCCCGTGCCGGAGCCGGCCGCGACGTCCGGATCTATCTCACCGGCGGATCATCTCGGGTGCCGCTGGTGCACCAACGACTCGGCGAGCTCGGCACCGTCGCCACACTCGACAACCCGAAGACCGTCGTGGCCCTCGGTGCCCTCGAATCCGTTGTCGGACAACAAGAGGGATCGGCTTCAGCTTTGCCCGGCGCACCGATGCCGCCCGTCATCCCGGTCCCCCTGTCGAAATCACCCGAACCTCCCCGATCGGCCCCTGCAACCCCCTCGGCCCCGTCGACTCCGGAGTTCCCACCCACCCAACAGGCACCGATTCCTGCGGGAATCGAACCGCCGCCGCCATGGGGCGCCCCGGCTGCGCAATCCGGTGGTTACGCCCAGAACCCCTATGACAGTGCAGGAGCCGACCCCTACGCAGCCGGGCAGGCCGGTACCTACGGCCAAGAAGCCCCCTACGGACCGGCCCCGTTCGGCCAGGGGTCGCCGTACGGTTCTGCAGGCCAGCAGAATTCGGGCCCGTTGTACGGATCCGGCGGTGGTCAGCCCCCGTACGGCGGGGCCGCGCCGGCCACGCCGCCGAATCCCAACCGCAACCGGAACATCGCCATCGCCGCCATCGCGGCCGTGGTTGTTGTCTTGGTGGTGGTCATCCTCGGTGTGGCCCTGGCGAGTTCGGGAGGCGACGACGACCCGAAAGCACAACCGGGCCAGTCCTCCACAACGTCGACGACAACAACCACAACAACCACGCGGCGCACGCAGCCGACCACCGAGACCTCGACCGCATCAACATCGCTCGACGCCGACGATCAGGCGCTCGCCGATGCGAACACCGATCTCGTCGACATCACCACATGTGGCGAAAAGTCGCGACCGGACTACGCGTTGGCCGCGATCGTCTGCGACCCGGCGCCCGCCGTTGTGGCCGACGGCACCGGAGCGGTACGCGCCGAGAGCATCGTCATCATCGAGTCGTCGGACTCGAACATCAAGGCAATAGCCGACAAGGAGTACTCCGAAGGCAACTCGTCGGAGATGTTCTCCCGGCCTTTCGACGGCGGCACCACATATGCGTACTTCGCCGCGATGGACAACGGCGGCACCGGATACTTCGTGTACTCCGAGGCCAACTCGACGGTGACCTGGTGGGTGACCACCAGTCCTGATCAGGCAGCTTTCACCGCGTGGCTGCAGTCGGCCGGCATCTGTCTCTGCTGAATCGGCGCGAGCCCGGTACCGAGTCCAGCAAATAGCAGTCCAACAAAACAGTCCGCCCGTCGGCATTGCCGGCGGGCGGACTGGTTGTTCGAGAAGAAGAACGTAGGCGTTCAGTCGACTTCCTGGAACAGCGAATCGCCGTCGTCAGGGAATGCCTGACCCTGTCCCTGCACTCGCGACCCACCGTCGTGAACGATCAGACCGTCGTCGGTCTCCAGTTCCTGCACTCCGTCGGCGAGGACATTGTCGTCGGGTCCCTGATCATCGATCACCTCGTCGACCAGCTTCTCGGTCAGCTCGTCGTCGGGAGCGGCTGCGACAGGTACCTCAGGCTGTTCCTCGGGCTGCACGTCCGGGACCTCTTCGGCGATTCGCTCGTCAAGGGACTCGCCTTCGCGTTCCTCACTGTGCGTGGTGCCGAACTTGTCCGCTTCCGCCCAGTGCTCTGGGGGATCGACGACGTCGTCGTCACCATGATTCTTGAGGTCGTCGGAGTCGAGGCTCTCGCTTGGGCTCAGGGTGTCGCCAGGACCGTCTTCAATACTCATGGACACCGAATGCCCGTTTGCACGGCTGCCGAAACGCAGCGCTGCGGGCGCGAACGCCTACTTGCGCGAGGCCTGTCCGGTGGCGGGATCGACCTCGAGGATGCCACCGGCGAACTTGCTCTGGAAAACCTGGGTGACCGGCCCGAGCAGGGTGCTCAACGAGTCCTCGAGCGGTAGGCCGAGCACGCTCTCGCCGCCCTGTAGTGCAAAGTTCAGCAGGGCCAGGCCGCCGAGAGCATGTGCACCGGTGTCGGGACCAAAGAACACCGAGCCGTTCTGGAACTGCTGAACCGCTCCGGTTCCCGACGTGGTCGGCAGAATCGGCCCGAGCGCTTCCCCGAGCACACCTGAGCTGCCGCCCAGTTCGGTGAACTTGCCACCGATGGCTGCTTCGGCGAGAGCCAGCAGTTCGCTGACGAGATCTCCGGTCCCGGTACCCGGCGTTGCGGGCAGTTCGCCGGTGGGCAGCGGGGTGCCGCCCGGCGTCGGGATGGCCGGCACGCCACCTGTGGGCGTGGAACCGACGCCGGAGGGAGGAGCAACGATCGCGGGCGGAGAGGTCTGACCCTGGACCGAGAAGAACGAGGAACGTAGCTGCAGCTTGGTGCGCACCTCCTGCGCCGGGACGTCGACCGTGCCGCCGGTCCCGCTGATCCGAACCATCGCTGCGCGGCCGTTCTCCGCGCCCATGCCGTAGGCCTCGATCACCTCGAAACCGGTGAGCGACCCGACACCGAAGGTGGAGGCGATGCTGTCCGAGCTCACAGTGGCGGTCCAGTCGCGGTACGGCGAGATGGTGTCGCCTTCGTCGAGCACCGCCGGGAAGTCCCGGCCGTCGGTGGCGCCACCGGTTGAGGAGGAGAACTCGGTGAAGGCCGGCTTCCCGTCCTTCATGAGGACCACACCGGCGGTGGCGTCGACAGCGGCGTTCGTTCGTGGGTCCTCGGCACCGAAACCGCCGTAGACCTGCGAGTTCTGGGTGTCGTCGATGGGCTTGCTGATGTCCATGGACGCAAGAGCATAGGTACGGGCGGCCACCGCCTGGGCCTTGAGCGCCTCGGCGCCGCCCTCGTCCGCCCAGCTGACGATGATCTCTTTGGGGACGACGCCCTTCACGTAGTCGTCCAGCGGCACGACGTTGATCACGCGGTCACCGTCGAATCCGAGTGAGCCCCGGAAGGTTTGGTTCGAACCACACATTTTCAGCAGTTCGGGCACCGGACGGCCTGGACCCGCGGTGATTGGCGACACCAGCGATCGAGGCAGCTCGACCGTCTGGACCACACCGCCACCGCATCCATCAGTGATGGTGGCGGTGGACCCGGACAAACTGACTGCTTGTCCGGGCGCCACCGCCACCTCACCGACCTTCAGGCCGGCATCCGCGAAGACATTGACCGACGACTCGCCTGTGAGAATTACCGAGACGTCGACGTTGTCCACCTTCCCCGCGGTGGTGCCGCCGTAGTAGTGACTCAGGATCTGAGTCGAGGACCAACCTTGTTTGGCGTAGCCGAACGCACCCCACTGACCCATCCCGCGTCCGTGGCCGTTGCCGTGTCCGATCAGCGTCACCTCGCCACCGACGGTGAGATCGACGTTCGATTTCACCGTCTGCGGCACTGCCCACATGGTCACGCCGGCGGCGAGCAACAGTGACACCCCGGCCGCAGCCGTCCGCCGCAGACCGGTGCCGAACACATCACGGCCCCCGATGGGGCGGGTTGTGTACAGCCCTGGAATGCGCGGCATAGATGTCCTCTCATCACTCGCCCACGGTCGCGGTCAGGCGCACGCGACAGCCGCGAGCATGTGACTAGTGGGACTGTTGTGACAGTAGTGAAGAAACAGCGGCCACAAAAGTCACATCGAGTAACAACAGCATCACGAGTTTCACGCCACGCCGAGAGCGGTCGTGGACTTCGGTGTCCGTAGAAGCCACGATTTGGCCGTCTGGCAAGTCGATGGGGAAGTCGACGTCGCCCACGAGACGCCAGTTTGGCGTGCGTGGGGGCGCCGGTGAAAAGACTGTCGATCAGTTACGACAATCAAGGGAGAACCACGTGCGCTACCGCCGACCGAAGCCGTCGATCGTCCTGGGGACGGTGGCCGCCGTCGTTGTGGCCAGCCCGGTTGCAGTCCTGGTCGGGGGAAGCGCGCCGAATTTCGCCGTCGACCCGACCGAGCCGCCCGCCGTCACCGCGACGACGATCAACCAGATCAACCTCAACGAGGTTCCGACGATCGTGCTGAACCTGGTCAAGTCCGGGCTCGCCGACGCCGGGGTGACCTTGCCCCCGATCGATGTCTCGGGCATCAAACTGCCCGACATTCCGCTGCAGATCCCACCCGGCCTCCTGCCGACCGATCTGCTCCCCTCGACCACCGCGCCGGGGACGATCACCACTTCGCCTTCGTCGCCATCGTCGACAGATGCGTCCAGCAGTGCTCCGGCCCCTGCGACCGGCGACGACGTCCCCGAGGGCGCGATCGTGAAAGAGGTGGGTCAATCAGACCCGTTCTCCATGGTCGGGCTGACCTGGCAGGGCGTCGCCAACACCACCGCCTACGTGCGCGCCAAACAGATCGACGGCAGTTGGGGCCCATGGGTCTCGGCCGACCGCGTCGACGGCGTGAGTGCCAAAGATCCGAACAAGCAGGGCACCGAACCGGTGTGGGTCGGCAAGACCAACCTGGTGCAGATCGCGGTCACCGACGACGGTGTCGCCGCCCCTGGCACCGGCACCGGATCCACCGAGGGGTCTGCGACGAGTTCGCCGGGTGGAACACCTCCCACCACCACAACCGGCCCCACCGATGAGGTGCCGACGACAACCACCACCTTCACCACTCCCCCGGTTCCCAAGCGCACCGACACCTCCATCCCTACCTCGACCGTCACATCAGGTGAGGTGGTGCCCCAGGCGTTCACGCCCAAGCAGGAACCGCTGCTCACCACCACCGGTGCACCCGGACAAAATGCGCTGCAGCAGGCGATCTCGACCATCAGTGCCGCATTGATCACACCCGGCACCGGCGCGGTCCTGGGATCACAGCCCTTGGCGGCTGATCCCGCCGCACCGGCCGCGGCGCCCGCCGTGGCGACACCGTCGGCCACTCCGCAGGTCATCACCCGGGCGCAGTGGGGCGCCGACGAATCCATCCGGTGCTCGGAGCCGACGTACGACGACACCCTCAAAGAGACTGTCGTGCACCACACTGCGGGGACCAACGACTACACCCGCGAGCAGTCCGCCGAGATCGTGCGCGGCATCTACGCCTACCACGCGCAGACCCTGGGCTGGTGCGACATCGGCTACAACGTGTTGGTCGACAAGTACGGTCAGATCTTCGAAGGCACCGCAGGCGGGTTGGACAAGAACGTCCAGGGCACCCACACCGGCGGCTTCAACAAGGACACGATGGGCCTGTCGCTGATGGGCAATCTCAACGAGATGGCTCCCTCGCCCGAGATGCTCGCTGCCGCAGGATCTTTCCTGGGCTGGCGTCTCCGGCTGGCGGGCCTGGATCCCCGCGGCACGGGCTCGGTGGTGTCGCAGGGCTTCGACGGGGCCTTGTTCGCGGCCGGTGAGACGGCGACGCTGCCGATCATCAGCGGGCACCGCGACTTCTACTCCACCGAATGCCCGGGCAACCTCGCTTACGAGGCACTCCCACAGATCCGCGAGATCGCCGCGTCGGGTGCCGCCGTGGTGACACCCCCGGCTGCCCCCGCCCCAGCGGACCCGGCGCCGGTGGAAAGCCCAGTGTCGGGCACCGAAAATCCTCAGGTGCTGTCCACCACCGACACCGGCGCCATCGCCCAGCAGTGGATGGCCACCGGCGGTCCCACCGGTGAACTCGGCAATGCCGTGACCACCGAGCAGACCACACCGAATGGCAGTGCCAAGTTCGTGGACTTCGAGAACGGCAAGATCTACTGGTCCGAGTCCACCGGCGCGCAGATCGTCAAGGGCGCCATCGCAAAAGCATGGGCCCTCATGGGCTTCGAGAACAGCCCGCTGGGCCTGCCCACGTCATCGGAGACAACGGGACCCGACGGCGTCACGCAGAGTTTCCAGGGCGGGACGTTGGTGTGGAACCTGGTCACCGGCATCGTGCGGGTGCTGCGTACCTACATCGACACGTTCAACGACACCTACGACGCCCAGCGCGAGGCGGCCGCGGTACCGACCGTACCGCCGGCAGGCTGACACCTGACGGATGGTTCCGGCTGTCGCGCAACGGTTCACACCGGTGCGCGACGCTCGGGGCCGCGCGCGGTCGGTGTCGCTAGAACCACCGGGCCAGCACCTGGCCCACCCCGCCGGAGTTGTTGTCGGGCGCGATCTCATCTGCCGCGGCGATGGCGGCAGGATGGCCACCGGCCATCGCAAAACCCCGGGTGACCCACCGCAACATCTCGACATCGTTGGGCATGTCTCCGAACGCGATCGATGCACCGGTCGGTAGGTCCTTCAGCTCGGCCAGCATCCGCAATCCGCTGGCCTTGCTGACGCCGGGTGCCGAGAGTTCGATGAGCCCGTTGTCGGTGGAGAACGTGACGTCGGCGAGGTCGCCCACCACCGCCTCCAGACGCCGAGCCATCTCGTCGCTGCTGAGTTCGGGGCGCCGGACCAACATCTTCACCGCGTTCTCCGACAGGACGTCGGCTTCACTCATCTCGATGTGGTCCGGATTGAGCCACGCGTGCTGATAGCCCGCGGTCGCGACAAACGGGGGCGTCGCCGCATCGTGTGCACTCTTGCCCACCCGCTCCACCGCCAGACCACACCCCGGGATCTGCTCGTAGGCAAGCGCGGCCAGCTGCTCGAGCACTGACGCTCCGAGTGTCGCCGAATACAGCACCTGGTCGGTCGCGACGTCGTAGACGATCGCCCCGTTTGCGCACACCGCAAGTGGCTCGACCTCGAGTTGGTCGGTGATCTCGGCTATCCACCGCGGCGGACGGCCGGTCGCGATCACAAACGTCGCACCCGCCGCCGTCGCCTTGGTGATCATCGTTCGCACGAGCTCGGGAACGGTGTTCTGGTTGTCGATGAGGGTTCCATCAACGTCGCTGGCGATCAGCGTGGGAGGCCCGGCGAACTCTGACAGCGTTTGATCCAATTGGGGCATTTCATCCATTTTGCCGCTTGTCGCGTCGGGCGGCCGAATCGGCTGCGTCCAGGGCGTCCGCCTCGGCCAGCGTGGGCGCACCGCCGCCGAGCCGGGCCGGCACCCAATACGCACCCGTGGGGTGTTCGCCGTAGCGTTCCTGGACGTCCGTGAGCATGTCCTGCATGGTCGACCGCAGATGGTCGGCCAGTCGGCGGGCCTCCACCGCATCCTCTCCACGCGGCCAGATCGGATCACCGAACTGCACGATGATCGGCGTGCGGCTACGACCCAGATTCCTCGGTCCACCCTTGGTGGCGATCCGCTGAGCGCCCCAGACGATGACCGGCATGATCGGCACCTCGGCATCCATCGCCATGCGCGCGACGCCCGACTTGAAGGTCTTGATCTCGAAACTCCGACTGATCGTCGCCTCCGGATACACACCCACCACCTCACCATCACGCAAGGCCTGCACCGCGAGTTCGTACGCCTGCGCCCCCGCGGACCGGTCCACCGGCACGGTGCGGGTGTGTTTGATGAGGAACCGCATGATCGCGATCTGCTGCATCTCCGACTTGATCATGAAACGCACGCGGCGACCCCGGTGGTGGACGCCCAATGCTGCGGGCAGAAAATCCACATAGGCCGTGTGGTTGATCGCGAGAACCACTCCGCCGGCGGCCGGCAACTTGTCGAGACCAAGAAACGTCAGCTTCAGGCCCTGCACCTTGACCAGGGTCTTGGCGGTGATCTCGAGCGCCCGGAATACCGGTTCCATGCGCTCAGGGTAACGGCCCAAAGGTGACGCGACCTCTGCACACGGGGTGTGAGCGAGCTGCCGGGCGGGTATGCGGCCGGCACGGAGAGTGATTCACCCACCACAGGGAGAGCCATGTCAGCAACGGTCGGCGATGTCGTCCTGGAACGTCTACGGCAGTGGAACATCGAGCAGGTCTTCGGCTATCCGGGCGACGGCATCAACGGGTTGCTGGCCGCCTGGGGTCGCGCCGACAATTCTCCCCAGTTCGTCCAGTCCCGCCACGAGGAGATGTCGGCTTTTCAGGCAGTCGGCTATGCGAAGTTCTCCGGACAGATCGGAGTGTGCGCCGCCACAAGTGGCCCCGGCGGTATCCATCTGCTCAACGGGCTCTACGACGCGAAGCTCGACCACGTGCCGGTACTGGCACTGGTCGGCCAGACCGAGCGCAGCGCCATGGGCGGGTCGTACCAGCAGGAGATCGACATGCTCTCGCTGTTCAAAGACGTCTGCAGTGAGTACGTCCAGATGTGCACCGTGCCCGAGCAGATACCCAATCTGATCGACCGCGCGATCCGGATCGCCCTGTCCGAGCAGGCACCCACAGCGCTGATCTTCCCGTCGGATGTTTTCGAACTCGAACACACGCCGCCACAGCACGAGTTCAAGCACGTGCCGTCGAGCCTGGGACTCTCACCTGGCGCGCCCGCCGCCGATCCGGCCGCGGTCCAGCAGGCCGCGGACCTCCTCAACGCCGGCGAGCGTGTTGCCATCCTGATCGGTCAGGGCGCGCGCGACTGCGTCGGGGAACTCACCGAGGTGGCCGACCTCCTGGGCGCGGGATGCGCAAAGGCACTGCTCGGGAAAGATGTTCTGCCGGATGATCTTCCGTGGGTCACCGGATCGGTCGGACTGCTGGGCACCACAGCCAGCTACCAGATGATGAATGACTGCGACACCTTGCTGACGGTGGGGTCGAACTTCCCGTACAGCCAATTCCTGCCCGAACTCGACCAGGCCAGGGCCGTTCAGATCGACCGATCCGGAAAGTGGATCGGCATGCGTTACCCCTACGAACTGAACATCGTCGGTGACGCGAAGACCACGCTGCGACAACTCATTCCGCTGCTGCGTCGCAAAGAAGACCGCAGCTGGCGGGAGTCCATCGAGTCGAATGTCGACCAGTGGTGGACGATGGCCGAGAGTCAGGCCACCACCGACGCCGAACCGACCAATCCGATCAGGATGTTCCACGAGCTGTCGGAGCGGATGCCGGACAACGCCATCATCACCGCAGACTCGGGAAGCGCCGCCAATTGGTATGCGCGCCATCTCAAGTTCCGCGGTTCGGTACGCGGCTCACTGTCGGGGACACTGGCAACAATGGGCCCCGCGGTGCCATACGTCATCGGGGCGAAATGGGCCCACCCCGACCGGCCCGGAATCGCATTCGAAGGCGATGGCGCGATGCAGATGAACGGCCTCGCCGAGATGCTCACCATCGCCCGGTACTGGAAGCAGTGGACCGATCCGCGGCTGATCGTGGTGGTGCTGCACAACAACGACCTGAATCAGGTCACGTGGGAACAACGCGGGATGGAGGGCACCCCCAAGTTCGTCGAGTCGCAGTCGCTGCCCGACATGAATTACGCCGAGTTCGCGCGCGGCATCGGACTTCTCGGCATCAATGTCGATACCACCGAGGAGATCGGGCCTGCCTGGAGCGCGGCCCTCGCGGCCGACCGACCGGCACTGCTCGACGTCCGGTGCGACCCGAATGTCCCGCCCATTCCGCCGCACGCAACGCTCGAGCAGGCGAAGTCACTCGGCAGCGCGCTCATCAAAGGCGACGAGGACGCGTGGCAGGTGGTGAAGAACACCGCCAAGCAGAAGCTGGCGCAGGTCAGGCCGTCCGACGACAGTTGAAGCGAAACGGCTTGTGGTACAACGCCGCCTCCCGGCTCTGACCGTGGAACGCGTGACGGCGGCCAGGTCCAGGAGGGCGACCTGGCCGCTGTCACCGTGGGGATCGGTCTAGGACGGGAAGTCCGCGCTGCGAGATAACGTTTCGCTCGATCGGATGTCGTCCAGGTTCTGCTCCAAGGCATCGATCACGGCGTCGTATCCGCTGTTGCCCAGGACCAGGCGGCGGGGTGGCGGGTCTTGGGCCATCGCGGCGATGACCGCACGGGCGCCGCGGTGTGGGTCGCCGGGTTGCACCCCGTTCATGTCGATGAAGGCGGCACGGACCTGCTCGAGCATGTCGTGGTAATCCGGGATTGCCTCTGCGACGGGCTCGCTGGCAAATCCGGCGTAGGCGTTCGTGCGGAACGCCCCCGGTTCGACCGTGAGCACGGAAATGCCGTGCTCGGCGACTTCCTGGCGCAGTGCGTCGGTGATGGCTTCGATGGCGTACTTCGTAGCGCTGTAGTAGCCGAATCCGACCGCCGCCAACAGCCCGGCCACCGACGACACGTTGACGATCCACCCGCTTCTGCGGGCACGCATTCCTGGTAGCACTGCGCGCGTCACGGACAGCACGCCGAAAAAGTTCAGCTCGAACATCGCCCGTATCGAGGCTTCGTTCATCCCCTCGATCGAGCCGTACCAGCCGCGCCCAGCGTTGTTGACAAGCACGTCGATACCGCCGAAACGCTCCTCGGCGGCTCGTACCGCGTGTCGTACTTGCGCCGCGTCAGTGACATCCATGGGCACAACGAGAACGCGGTCGCCGTAGTGGTCAGCCCACGTCGCCAGCTCCTCGGGACGTCGGGCGGTCAGTACCACGCGGTCCCCTATCTCCAGGGCAGTCTCGGCGTACGCCATGCCGAAGTTTCCGGGTGTGCCGCCGGTGATGAACCACCGCTTGCTCATGGCTCGATCACCAACCGGCTGATCAATGCGCCGTCGAGTGTGAAGCGGTAGTGCAGGTCGGCGACCCCACCGGGGAAGTCACCCTCCAGGTGCTGCTGGACGTCGGCGGTCGTGCCGGTCGTGGTCGCACCGGTGAACTCGGAGGTGTAGGTGTACTCGCTCTCAGTGACCGAGTCGGTCAGCCAGGCCCCGATCTCGTCACGGCCCGAGTGGTCGCGGCCCTCGTCGGTCACCACGGCATCCGCGGTGAACACGGCGAGCGCTTGAGCGCGCTGTCGGGCGTCGATCGCGGTCATGAACTTCTTTACGTTGTCCGGGAGATAATCCCAATCTGTTGTCATGGCCCCACGGTCGTGCTTCCCGTAAGGGGAAAGTCAACACTGAGTCGCAAACTGGTGTCCATGTCGGACACTCAGCGCCGGCCCCTGTTGACCTTCCCCTAGGGGCAAGCTTCACGATGGGCCCCACCTGACAACAACCCCGACGACGCAACGACAGGAGAAGTCATGGGCGCACGGGTCTCGATCGGCGACTTCGCGGTGATGACCAGCCTGAGCCGGAAAGCGCTACGGCACTACCACGACATCGGGATTCTCGAACCGGCCCACATCGACGTGCACACCGGCTACCGCTTCTACGACACCAGCCAGGTCGATCACGCACACATCATCCGCCGGTTCCGATCCCTCGGGATGTCGATCCCGGATATCAAAGCACTGCTGGGCACAGACGACGCCGCGTCCCGCACCGAGATAATCACGACTCATCTCGCACAGATGGAAGCGCAGCTACAGCACACTCGCGACACCGTCGGAGCGCTGCGCGAGTTGCTTTCTCCCGTCCACGCCCCCGCCGAGATCGAGGTGCGGGTTGAACCAGCACTCACCGTTTGGTCTATCGGCGCCACTCTCGAGACCGCCGAAATCGACAGCTGGTTCGCGGCCACGGTCCACAAACTACGAGACGCAGTTGCATCAGCCACAAGCGTTCACGCCGAGGTCGTGCCAGGCGGCCTCTACGACCGAGCACTCTTTCTCGAATCCCGAGGCAACGCAACACTCTTCGTCGCAGCTCCGCCCTCGGTGGAACCCCCGCACGCCATCCAGGTCCAAGTCCTGCCTCAGGCCCAGTTCGCGGTGCTCACCCACTCTGGCGGCCACCACGGCATCGACCGCAGCTACGCGGCGCTGGGAACATACGCAAACGAGCATCTGATCAGCGACCAAGGGCCAATCCGCGAGCACTACATCGGCGGCACGCCCGAAAAGCCGACAACGTTCACAGCCACCGAAATCTGCTGGCCCATTTTCAGCACCGCCCCACCGCCAAAGTGATCCTCACAAGAGGCGGGCGGGGGTGTCTGGCCGTTTTGTGGGCCGTTGCGTGGGGGTCCATGCGCGTTCCGGGCTCCTCAGGAAGCAACTGGTGGAATGGCGTTGGCGACGATGGATACGTTGACATCCTTGGGGACAAGCACTCGAATTGCTTCACGCGCCCTAGCGGACCACCTTGAGCGGCCCCTCCTCGGGCGTCGGCGGCTCGAACCGCTCGAAGTACTCCGTTGCCGTCTGTTCGGTGAGTGGCCAATCGTCCGCCCGCCTGCCGAGTCGGTCGTCGACCCGGCTCAGGATGGTCTCAAGACTCGTCGCAATGTAAATGGTCTCCGGCAGGATGCCCTGCGGTGCGAGCAATGCGCGGAACTCATCGCGTTGTCGCCGGAACCAGAATCCGAAGTCGAGCACGACATCGTTCCCCGTCGCGACATGGCGCAGCAAACGCGCCTTCAGGTCTGCTGCCACCTCGCCGACCACTTCGGCGGAGGGCATCGTCGTAATACCGCGATCCCAGAACTCCACCTCGAACGACAAACGCGTCCAGCCCTCGCGCTCCAAGCGCTTGGCGTAAGTGGTCTTTCCGGCACCACCTGGCCCGCACATCATCATGACGCGGGGTCGTCGTGTCTCGTTCGATGCCACCGGGCCGAGATTACGCCACGCAACTGACGTTGAGACTTGAAACGCTCCGCTCATCGCTGATCGGATCAGTTCCGACTTGATCCACACGCCCTCGCCAAGGCAACCACCGAACTGTCCACCGTCGAAGTCCTCGAGAGGACTGGCCCACAGGAGGCTGCAATGCGCCAGCGAGACAACATATCTCGCTGCAATCCGGAGCTGGTACCCGGGTAATGATGTCAGTTCGTCCGGCTAGCGTTCTCACCCAGAGCCCGTACAACCAGGAACTATCCCCCGGTCCGTGGACCATTCACGTTCGCACCCAACGATTCCGCTCGGTGTCGAAAACGACCAGTCCGAGTTCCGCGAAGCCGTCCAGCCATCCGCCCATCGGCCACCACCCCCAGCGAGCGTGAAAGATGTTGGCATTGAGCAAGATGTCGTCAAGGTGTTCCACGGGCGGGTTCGAGACGGGGTGAAACTGGTGATAGGCATGGGCACCGCCCACCCAGGCGATCTCAAATCGCTGGGACGCCGCCATCTGGGCGAAGTCGGTGTCCTCCCCGCCGTAACCGGCGTACCCGTCAAAGAAGCCGCCGATCCGCGTCCAGCTGGCTGCGGTGACAGCAAAGGACAACGACCAGAACAGATTCATGTCGGTGCCGAGCTCCACGGAACCGGCCGGCGGGTTCGGCCGCGCGCGGTGGGGCGCCGTCAGCGACGCGAGGTCACCTCCGCCACGTGCCACTTCGGAAGCCCGTTCGTCGAGATAGGTGACAGGCCCACAGAACAGCAGGCGTTCTCCGGCCCGGAGCTGGACGGCGGCGTTGTATCGGGACACGAGGTCGGGGGCGGGGATGCAATCGACATCGAGGAAGATCAGCAGGTCGGCGCCGCGGTCACGGGCGATCGCCGCAGCTGTGTTGCGCGCAAGCGCGAGCGGCAGCCTGTCCTCGACGCGCGCGACGTGTGCGACCACTGCCTCACCCAGCTCGACCTGTTCAGCGATGTCGGGATCGTCCATGGCGACCACCACGTGGAGGTCGGGTCGATCGGAAGTGGCAGCGAGAGCACCTAATTGGGCCTGCAGATGCCGGTGCCGGCCACTCACGATCGTGAGCACGGCGACGGTCATGTCCATCTCAGGGCGACGTCCTCGATCACATCTGCGGCGCGCTCAGCGGCTCCTTCTGTCTCCCACCGGGACCAGCGGTGCGAGGGTGTCCGCGCCGCCGCCGTGCACAACGCCGGCCATGCCGAGGTCTCTGGCCATGCCGATGCCACCGTGGCCAACTGCAGCACCCGCTGCATCTCGGCGACGGCCCGCTGTTCTCCGAAGGGACGGTCTTCGGGGATGACGATGGCCGGCCTGGCAGCGACCGCCAGGTCGGCGACGGTGTTCTGTCCCGAATTGCCCACCACCACACCGGCGTTGCACATCGCCGGCCAGGGATCGGCGAACCAGCTCCCCGGCCCACCGGCGAACCGCCACGTCATGTCCGGATACGCCGAGCGGCAGGCCTCGACGGTCTGTTCCGAGATCTGGGTGCCTCCCGATCCCGTCATCACCAGGACGTCGGAGCGTTCGGCGTCATCGACGCAAAGGGTCCGGCCCGCAAATCTGCTGATGCCGCCGGTGAAGGTGGTCTTGTGCAGATGCGGACGCAGCCAGTCGGGTTCGTAGATCGCCGACGGCCACGGCGCGATGATCGCGTCGGCCAAGCCATAAGCCAGCTGGTGAGGAGAGTCGTCGCGGGTGCCGGGCATCGCGACCACGATCACCGGAACACCGAGAAGCCGCGCGAACACCGCGATCTCGACCGAGACGTCCACAACGAGTGCGGCCGGGTCCGTCTCCTCCACCCAGGCGGCGAGCTGCGCCATCCGACCTCGCATCCCCGGGTCACGGATCGGCGCCCAGTGCACCATGCCGGCGGCGGTGACACCGCGGCGCTGGCCGAGGTCGTCGCGGGCCAACTCGACAACGCGATGGAACACTCCGGGTTCGATCGGTGCCGACGACAACGCGGTGACGGGAATTCGCATTGCGCCCGCGATGGATGCCGCGCGATTTCGGTGGCCGTGGCCTTGGTGGTGGACGTAGTAGCCGATCATGCGGCCAGGTGCGCCCGGCCGGCCAGCCGCCGGTACAGCGACAGATACTGATCCACCATCACATCCTCGGCACAGTGACTCTCGGCCCGCGCTCGGACAACCCGCCGGTCCAGGCTCATCGCCCGGCGCGCCGCCGCCGCGAGCGAGTCGGCGTCGTCGGAGTCGGCGAGCACCCCGCCGTCGTCGCCGACGATCTCCGGGATCCCCCCGCGCCGGAAGCCCGCCACCGGGGTTCCGCACGCGAGCGACTCGGCGACCACGAGTCCGTAGGGTTCGTCCCATAGCGGTGTCACCAGGGTGGCGGCCGACGAGCCGACCACCGTCGCCAACTCCTTCTGATCGAGGTGCCCCACATACCGGATGCGATCGGACAACAGCGGGCTGATCTCGCGGTCGAAGTAGTCGCGATCACTGATCGGCCCGGCCAGGCGCAGGCCGAGTCCGGCCCTCTCCGCGGCCCGTGCGGCGAGATGGGCGCCCTTCTCGGGTACAAACCGTCCGAACCACACGAGGTCGTCGCCGCCGGACCCGGCCGGCCAGAGGTTGACATCCACGCCGTTGCTGATCACCTCGATGTCACGGGCGACATGACTCCAGGATCGGGCGGTGTGTTCGCTGACCGCGGCAAACCGTGTGTTCTCAGCGTTCACGTCGATGGCTGACTCCAGCCACGGCGTCGGCGGGGTGTGCAGTGTGGTCAGCACCGGCGCCTTGGCCGTCCGGGCCAACGCGATCGGGAGGTAATGGAGGCTGTGGTTGTGGATGACTTCGAACCGGTCGTCGCGACCGAGTCTCATCATCAGTTCGAGGTAGGCGTGGTGCGCAGCCATGAACCCCGGTTCCGGCATGGAGGTGTCGCGCTGAGCCGCCGGACTCGGTTCGAACTCGCTGACGTCGAGCAATGCGTGCTCGACACCGAGGTCCGATCCGGCAGCTGCGAACAGCGCGACGTCATGGCCACGTCCAGCCAGTGCCCTGGCCAGATGCCACACGTGGGCTTCCAGACCTCCTGCAAACGGTTCGGCGATCGGATAGCGGTGTGATGCGATGAGGGCGATCGACAGAGGTTCTGCGCCTGTCATCATTGCGGCACTTTGTTGCTGATGACGTCGTGTACGGCTGCGAGTCGAACACCGCTCATGGACTCTCAAAGCTCCTGACTCTCTCGACAACGGCTCGAAGGAGGCCCACGATCCATTTCTTGGGGGGTACGACGAACGATCCATCTCGGTCGCCGCACAGGCAACGGGTTTAGTACCCAGGCAAACCTTCCGGCAAACGCACCAGTGCCGAGTCCTTGCCGGTGGCTTCCGAGTCCGATTTCGGCGACCATTCGGTTACCGTGTCGCCGAGTTGTGCAAACATGGACAGGTCGGTTCAGCTAGCAGCCGGGGGTGCGTGCTGTCTTGACAACCCAGACCGCGCGCACGGTAGACAACACCATTGAGCAAGGGGTATCGATGGAATCGATCGACGGGCAAGCGCAAGTCGCCCGCGAGGGTCATGAGTTGCCGGGCACCGGACTGACCATCGCCGCAGACCGAAAAGGTGGGCTGGTGGTGTTGACCGTGCGCGGAAGTATCGACATCCTCACCGTCCCGCAGCTGGCAGACGCCGTTCGCGAGGCGATCAGTGGCGTGCCGGCCGGACTCATCATCGACATCACCGAAGTCGATTTCCTGTCATCGGCGGGCATGGCCGCCCTGGTCACCGCCCACGAGAACATTGCGCCGACGGGCAAATTCGGCGTCGTCGCCGACGGCCCGGCCACCGAACGGCCCATGCGTCTCGTCGGTCTGGACGAGACGATTCTCATGTATGCGACCGTCGATGCCGCGGCTGCGGACTTCGCCGAAGAGAGCAACGATCCTTACACCGCTTAAAAGCGGTACTGCTTGGGTAACAGTGAGCTGTGGGTGCCGATCAAGTCATGACGAACTCGCCGACCGAGGGCGTACGGCTCATGTATACCGATGTGGCTGCCGAACCGGCGGCCGCGACCTCGCTACGCCAGTTGCTGGCTGAATGGCTTGCCGAACATGTACCCGATGTCGGCGACCTCTCCGACTCGATCACGCTGGCGGTCTACGAAGCGCTTGCCAACGCGGTGGAGCACGCATACACCGGGCGTGAGCCGGGCACGATGAGTCTGCGTGCCACTTACCATCCGCATGATCAGCAGTTGAATGTGACCGTTCAGGACCACGGGAACTGGCGAGAACCCGACCCGACGACTCACCGGCTTCGCGGCCGCGGCATTCCCCTCATGCAAGCGCTCGCGGACCATCCGCGCATCAACCCCAGTCCTCAGGGCACCACTGTGAACCTGGAGTGGAACCTCGGCGCCGAGCGCGACAAGTAGGTCAGACGCCGCCGTCTCGCTTGGCCGCCCGGGCGGCCAGGTCCTCGGCATCCATCCGGTTGGCCTCTTCCAGCGTGGGCGCCGATCCGCCCAGTCGGGCGGGCACCCAGAACTCCCCTTGTGGATGTGGCCCGTAATTCTGCTGCAAGGTCAGCAATTCCTCACTCATCGTCTTGTGCAGACGCTCGGTCAGCGAGGCCGGATCGCCATCGGGCGCGATCAGCTCTCCGACACCTATCGAGATGGGGATGTTCGTCCGGCCCAGCCGCTTGGGATGGCCCTTGGTCCAAACCCGCTGAGCGCCCCAGATGACTGTCGGCAGGATCGGGACACCCGCTTCGAGCGCCATCCGCGCAGCACCGGACTTGAAGTCCTTGATCTCGAAACTCCGGCTGATCGTCGCTTCGGGGTAGACGCCGACGAGCTCTCCCCGCTGGAGGTATTCCACCGCGGCGCGGTAGCTGTCCGCGCCGGCCGAACGGTCCACCGGGATGTGTTTGAGGCTCCGCATGATCGGTCCGCTGATGCGGTGATCGAAGACCTCCTTTTTGGCCATGAACCGTACTTTGCGCTTACCCTGCAGAAACGCAGGCAAGCCGGCGTAGGTGAAGTCGAGGTAGCCGGTGTGGTTGATCGCCACCACCGCGCCACCCGTCTTCGGTACGTTCTCGACCCCGGTCACGGTGAACTTCAGGCCCTCGGCGGCCCAGAGTGATCTGGCAATGGCGATGACTGTGTCGTAGACCGGTTCCATGCGGCGAGCATAGCGTTGGCCAAAGAGGGGCCAACCGGAACTGGTCGATACTCTGGTTCTCATTGCGACGAACCAGAAGTTGAAGCAATAACCACGATTTTGGAGGCAGCACGTGCAGGTCACGAGCATTGGGCACGCCGGATTCCACATCCAGACTGATGCCGGGTCGATCTTGTGCGACCCATGGGTGAACCCCGCCTACTTCGCCTCATGGGTGCCGTTCCCCGACAACAGTGAGCTGGACTGGAAGGCGCTCGGGAACTGCGACTACCTGTACGTCAGCCATCTCCATCGGGACCACTTCGACGAGCAGAACCTGCGCGACAACGTCAGCAAGGACGCGACCGTACTGCTTCCTGACTACCCGGTGCCGGACCTGCGCCGCGAACTGGAGAAGCTGGGGTTCACGAAGTTCGTGGAGACCGAGGACTCGGTGAAGACCACCGTCACGAACGACAAGGGCAGTCTCGACGTGATGATCGTCGCATTGCGGGCGCCGGCTGACGGTCCCATCGGCGACAGCGGCCTTGTGGTCAGCGATGGTGAGACCACCGTCTTCAACATGAACGATGCGCGGCCTGTGGATCTCGACGTGATCGCTGAGCAGTTCGGTCACATCGACCTGCACCTGCTTCAGTACTCGGGCGCGATCTGGTACCCGATGGTGTACGACATCCCGAAACGCTCCAAGGCCAACTTCGCTGCCCAGAAGCGCCAGCGCGGTATGGACAGGGCGAGGTCGTACATCGAGCAGGTCGGTGCCACCTGGGTCGTCCCGTCTGCCGGGCCGCCCATGTTCCTCGACGAGGATCTGCGCTACCTCAACGACATCGAGAACGACCCCACGAGCATCTTCCCGGACCAGGAGACGTTCCTGGACCAGATGAAGGAGAAGGGCACCGACGACGGGGAGAAGCACCGCGGCCTGATGATGGTGTCGGGCTCCACCGTCGACATCACGGGCTCACAGCTCAACGAGTTGTCGCATCCGTATCCGCCAGAGCAGGTCTTCGGCCCCAACAAGGCCGCATACCTCGATCGGATGGCCGAGAAGTTCGCTCCGGTGATCGCAGCGCAGAAGGCCACGTGGGCCCCCGCCGTCGGTGACCCCTTGCTGCCCGCTCTCAAGGAGCTCTTCGAGCCGATCATGGCCCAGAGCGATCTGATCTGCGACGGCATCGGGTACCCGGTCGGATTGGTGATGGGCGAGGAGACCGTTGTCCTCGACTTCCCCAACCGCACAGTGCGAGAACCGAAAGAAAAAGAAGGCAAATACCGGTATGGATTCCGGATTGCGCCCGAGTTGGTCAGAACTGTCCTGCGTGACAACGAACCCGATTGGGTCAACACGATCTTTCTCTCGACGCGTTTCACCACCTGGCGCATCGGCGGATACAACGAATTCCTGTACACGTTTTTCAAGTGTCTGACCGATGAGCGAATTGCTTACGCCGACGGGTGGTTCGCCGAGGCACACGATGACTCGTCCTCCATCGAGAAGGACGGCTGGAAGTTGCAGCGCCGCTGCCCGCACCTCAAAGCCGATCTGACCAAATTTGGTGTCATCGAGGGCGACAAGCTGACCTGCAACCTCCACGGCTGGTCATGGGACCTGCCCAGCGGACGGTGCCTCACCAGCAAGGGGCATGAATTGCGCAGCGCTCGAATCGAGTCCTGACGCTGACTTTTAAGACCGGTTGACCTCAAAGCCGTACGGGAGTTATATTTTTCCGGCGTTTGAGGTGACCATTCCCTTCGGCGTGGGAGACTCAAAAAGCGAGTCTCCCCTCAAACTTTCTGCTTTCATCGCCGCTTTCCCGTTCCGCCGGTTCAATCGATGCCGGCGGAACGGTGTTTCGCGGGGAGCAGTTTGAACTGCAGACGCCGCGGGTATCAAAGCGCTGTGTCCTCACTGTGGATGAAGAGCGTCAAGGTCGATCCGCCTGTTCGAAGCATCACCGACTCACGCTTCGACTACGTCGTTGTCGGCGGAGGCATCACCGGCGTGACCACTGCGCTGCTCCTGGGTCGATCGGGTGCCGACGTCGCGTTGGTCGAAGCCCGACAACTCGGCGCCGTGGCCACGGGCAACACCACCGCGAAAGTCAGTGTGCTCCAGGGCACCCGACTGTCCTCCATCTCGAGCAAGCACTCGGCCGCTGCGCTGCGCGGGTACGTCGACGCCAACGTCGAAGCGCAGCAATGGCTGCTGGCCTTCTGCGGGCAGCACGAGGTGCCGTTCCAAATCGAGACGGCATACACATACGCGCAGTCGGACAAGGGCCTCGACAGCATCCGCAAGGAATTCCAAGCCGGCCAGAAAGCGGGCCTCGACGTCCACTGGGTCGACGATCCCGGGACACCGTTTCCATCGGTGGCGGCAGTGGCCCTCGACGACCAGGCCCAGTTCCACCCACTCGATGCCCTCGAAGCTCTCGTCGCCGAAGCCCAGCGGCATGGCGTGCAGGTCTACGAGAACACCAGGGTCGTGTCTGCGCACAGCAAAGACGGCGAACAGATACTTCGCACGGACCAGGTGGACCCCGTCACCGGAGACGACCTCACCGTGCGTGGCAGGAAGATCGTATTGGCCACCGGTACACCGATTCTCGACCGCGGCGGCTTTTTTGCCCGCGTCCATCCCGAGCGCTCGTACGCTGCCGCCTTCTCGGTCTCGGAGCCGATCATGGCGGGCATGTACCTTGCCGCCGATCAGCCGTCGAGGTCGGTCCGGTGGGTTCCGGGGCCCAACGGCGAGCCACTTCTCCTCACAGGCGGAAGCGGCCATCCCGTGGGGCGGGCCAAATCGGAGCAGGAACACGTCGACGAGCTGATCGACTGGACCACAACGTATTTCCCGACCGCTGAGCTGACCCATCAGTGGTCGGCGCAGGACTACATCACGATCGATGAGCTGCCCTACGTGGGACCGATCCTTCCCGGGCACGACAGTATCTACGTGGCCACCGGATTTGCCAAGTGGGGCATGACAAATGGGGTGGCTGCTGCGTTGGCGCTCGCCGGCCGGCTCCTCGGCGGTGGTCCGGCGTGGGCGGAGTACCTGGACTCGTCCCGCCCCGCGCAGGTTGTGGGCGTCCCGTCTGCCGCGGTGATCAATGCCGAGGTCGGGCTGCACATGGCCAGGGGGTGGGCGGGCGCAGCGATCAAACCCGGCTCCTCGACTACCACCGACGAGACCGTTCCCGAGGGCGGCGGGGTGCTGCGTCGCGACGGTGCCCGGCCGATGGGCGTGTGCACCGTGGAAGGACAGACGCACAAGGTGTCGGCGGTGTGCCCTCACCTTGCGGGTGTACTCAACTGGAATGACGCCGAGAAGTCGTGGGACTGCCCACTCCATGGATCACGTTTCGCGGCCGATGGGGCGGTCCTCGAGGGGCCAGCCACCCGGCCGCTCACCAAGCTCGATTGAGCCCGCGCCGATGTGGTCGGCGCCGTCGGCTCGGACGGGATCTGGTTATTTCACCAGTTCGATTGCGACCAGACGGCCATCGTTTTCGGCCTCGCCCTCATGGACGGTCACCGACTCGGTCAGCGTCTGCAGCACATGCCACCCAAACCCCGTCTGGGGCAAGGAGTTAGAGCGCGGGAGCCACGACTGGACCACGCCGTTGAAGTGGTGCTCGGCTGTGGTGAAGGCGACTGTGAGTTCGGCACCCGGTCCGGCATGTCCGATGATCGTCATCGCGGCCTCGTCGACGGCCAGTTTGATGTCGGCTACCTCATCCAGGGAAAAATCGGCCAGGACCGCCAAGGTCTCGGCGATGGCCCGGACCATCGCAACTTGCGACTTGTCGGCGGGCACCCGGATATTCACCGGAGCCACTGCCGTTTCGTCGATACGCATGACGTCACCCACTACCACTTCGATCCCCCTTTACCGGGCAGGTTACCCCGGCCAACGGTGTTGATCACGATCGACATTTGCACTACTCCTACTACGGTCTCACCCCGTATACCCCGACGATGGCTGCCCTAAGCACTCTCGCGGAACAAATAGTCAGGGTGCCTTCTGAGCCCCACGATTTCACAGTCCGATGTCCGGGCACGCGCCGCATCACCCTTCCGCGGTGAGCGTAAGTGAAGCCGTCTCGAGCGAGTTTCGGGCCGGGTTACTACTGCGCAGGAGTGGCTTGGCGTGCCGATTCCAACGAATCGAAACATTCGACCAGGTCCCCGAGAAGCTCCAGCGGTCGACTCACGGGTCGCCCGCAGGCCACCGCAAACCACCGATCCCCTGTGGCTGCTGTATCGGCGACATCGATGAGCAGTTCGAGGCATGACGACGGTGCGAAGTCGACGTCGGACAGGTCGACGATCAGTGCCTTGGTTCCGCTGAGCAGATGGTCGAGGTAGTCCTGGAGAAGCACTACGGTGTCGCGGTCCATCTCACCATCGACCCGGACAACGACGGGATGCGCACGGGTGCAGGAGAACGTGATCTTTCTGGTGCACGTGTGCCCGAGCTCGGTCATGGAGCCGATGTCTCGTAGTTCAGGGTAGAAATTGGTCTCCGATGGCGACATGAAAACCTCCGGCCGACTGGCGATGACTGCCCCTGGAGCTCGCCGCCTACCGAGCAGGCCACTCCAGAAAGCCCGGCTGCCTTCCCAACCTGATTAACAATCTACAATTCATTGTTCAATTCAGGAAGGAATTCGGGCCACCCAATGCCCCGTCTTCGTCAGAGCCGAGCTCGTCACGCAACTTGGCGAGGGTGCTGGAGAGGATGCGCGACACGTGCATCTGTGAGATCCCGAGTTGTTTCGCGATCTCGGTCTGGGTCTGGGATCCGAAGAATCGCAGCACCAGGATTCGTCGCTCCCGCTCGGACAGCTTGGCGAGAGCCGGCCGGATCGCGACATAGCTTTCAACGTGCTCGTACTCGGGATCCTCGGAGCCCAGCGTTTCCAGCAATGGGGCGCCGAGCTCGTCATCGGCCGCACCGGAATCGGTGGACAGTGCCTGGTAAGCCCCACGCGCCAGGAGGCCTTCGGTCACCTCCGCGACACTGAGGTCGAGCTCGGCGGCTATCTCGCTGGGCGATGGTGCCCGCCCGAGGCGCTGGGACAGGTTTTCCGAGGCGTCGCTGATCGACTTGTGCAACTCCTTCAGCCGACGTGGGACACGGGTGGCCCAGGCCGCATCCCGGAAATGCCTGCGCACTTCACCCATGATCGTGGGTACCGCAAAAGACACGAATTCCGAACCGTGCTGAGGGTCGAACCGATCCACCGCATTGACCAGGCCCAGGCGGGCAACCTGGACGAGGTCGTCATGATTTTCGCCGCGACCACTGAAACGGCGGGCGATGTTCTCGGCGAGAGGGAGGCAGCGGGTGATGACCTGGTCGCGAAGACGGTCCGCAGCGGGCGTGCCCTTCTCTTTCTCCCGTAGACGCGCGATCAAGTCCACGACGTCGGCATAGTCGTCAGAGACCCGCGCCTTCGGTTGAGTTCGCTCCAACACGGTCCCATCTACGCTGCTGATTCAACTCGTCTGGGTTACCCCGTCGAGTTCGTCTTCAATCACCCTGTCATGCGGCCCTGTTCTCGAGCAGCGCTTGGGTTCACCACGGCACTCCATGGGTATCCGACCCGCGTGCCCGAGGAACGAATCGGGCGAACCCGACCAGGAGGATTCATGAGAGCAGTGACGTGGCAGGGCAAACGGGACGTGCGTGTCGAAACGGTACCGGACCCCAAGATCCAGGAGCCGACCGATGCCATCATCGAGCTGACGACCACGAACATCTGTGGCTCGGACCTCCACCTTTACGAGGTGCTCGGGCCTTTCATGAATGCCGGCGACATCCTGGGTCACGAACCCATGGGACGTGTGGTCGAGGTCGGGGCAGACGTGAAGAACCTGGCCGTGGGTGACCGTGTGGTCATCCCGTTCCAGATCTGTTGTGGCAGTTGTTTCATGTGCGACAGAGGGCTCCACACCCAATGCGAGACCACGCAGGTCACGTCGGAGGGTCGCGGCGCGGCCCTCTTCGGGTTCTCCCAGCTCTATGGTCAGGTTCCCGGCGGTCAGGCTGAATACCTTCGAGTCCCGCTGGCCGACTTCACCCACATCAAGGTGCCCGAGGGGCCGCCCGACTCGCGATTCGTGTACCTCTCCGACGTTCTGCCGACAGCCTGGCAGGCCGTGGAGTACGCGAACGTGCCCGACGGTGGAACGGTGACAGTTCTCGGTCTCGGTCCGATCGGCGACATGTGTGCGCGCATCGCTGCTCACCGTGGGTACGACGTCGTCGCGGTGGACATGGTGCCGGAACGTCTGGATCGGGCCAAGGCGCGCGGTATCGACACCATCGACATGCGCTCGCACAAGAACATCGGGGAAGTCATCCGGGACCGCACCTCAGGGCGCGGAACCGACGCCGTCATCGATGCGGTGGGTATGGAGGCCCACGGTGCGCCCGTGGCAAAGCTTGTCCAGACGGTCGCCGGCCTCCTTCCCGATGCGGTGGCTCAGCCGGTGTTCAAAACCGCCGGTGTGGACCGGCTCACGGCTGTCTACACCGCCATCGACGCTGTCCGCCGCGGTGGCACGGTGTCTCTCATCGGCGTCTACGGCGGCGAGGCAGACCCGCTGCCGCTGGGCACGATGTTCGACAAACAGATCAATGTGCGTATGGGACAGGCCAACGTGAAGCATTGGGTGGACGACATCATGCCGCTCCTCACCGACGACGACCCGCTGGGCGTGGACACCTTCGCCACGCACGAGGTCAGTCTCGAAGAGGCCCCGCACGCCTACGAGATCTTCTCCAAGAAGCAGGACGGCGCGGTCAAGATCCTGCTCCGTCCCTGAGGCCCGAAGGCCTCACGGCCAACCAGGAGAAGACTGCTCGAGAACCCTTACCGGTTCTTGGCAGTCTTCTTTCTGTTCGCCTTCTTGATGGCGGAAACCAGTTCCTTCTTCTTCATGGAAGAGCGGCCCTTGATGTCGAGCCGCTTCGCCACCTTGACCAGATGATCCTTACTGGCGTTGGCGTCCACACCCTCGGCAGACTTACCTGAGGGATTGGGGCCACCACTCTTGGCCCGGCTGTCGGAGGGACCCTTCTTCTTCTTGGGTTCCCAACGGTCGCCCACCTTTTCGAAGCTGTGCTTGAGAGCGGAGAATGCCGTGCGGTGCGCACGTTTCTCGTCGCCGTATTCGTCCATCGCCGAGTCGTAGGTCTTGGTGAAGGTGCGTTGTGCCTTCTTGCCCGATTTGATCAACGTACTGGGCAGCTCACTCTTCTTCGGCGCACCCGATTTTGTCGTCTTCGGCATGTGCTTCCTCCTTCTCGAGATGTTCGATCGGTCCTGGAGGTTACCCGTCAGCAGGACCGTCAAACTCGAGGTTTCACCCGGTCAGAGCCGGGTAAGCAGCGGTGGAACAGAAAGGTGCAGACCATGAGCGAACATCCAGCCGAGAACATCGAGTACCCGGGCCGGACCGGGGACATGAGCGAGCAGCCGCACGACGAAATGCGGTCGTACCAAGGCCGCGGACTCTTGCAGGGCAAAAAGGCTCTCATCACCGGCGGTGACTCCGGCATCGGACGGGCGGTCGCCGTGGCCTATGCCAAAGAGGGTGCCGACGTCGCCATCGCATACCTCGACGAGTCCGACGATGCCGCACACACCAAGGGGCTCGTCGAAGCCGAAGGACGCCGATGCACCACGTACGCAGGGGATCTGGCCGACCCCACGCACTGCCGCCAGATCGTGGGCCGAACGGTCGAGGACTTGGGCGGTCTCGACATCCTCGTGAACAACGTTGCCTACCAACACGTTGTCGAGGACTTCTCTGAGATCACCCCCGAGCAGTGGAAGCGAACGTTCGATGTGAACATCCACAGCTTCTATCACGTCACCCACGCCGCTCTCGAGCACCTCGGCGAGGGTTCGGCGATCATCAACACCGGCTCTATCAACGGGTTGCGCGGCAACAAGTCACTGATCGACTATTCGGCCACCAAGGGCGCTGTCATCGCGCTCACCTACTCGCTCGCGCAGAGTCTCGTCGACCGCGGAATCCGGGTGAACTGTGTTGCGCCGGGACCTGTCTGGACACCGTTGATCCCCGCGACGATGCCGGCCGACAAGGTCGCCGACTTCGGTAAGCAGGTTCCCATGGGTCGCGCCGCACAGCCGGACGAGATCGCACCGTCCTACGTGTTCTTCGCATCGCAGACCATGTCGTCGTACTACAGCGGTGAGGTGCTGGCTCCGATTGGCGGCGAAACGCTACCCGGCTGAGGTCGGCGGGGCGACAACCCAGATTGCCGAAGTGACCTTGGGGCCGGGCAGGACAACCGATTACGGGTTCTTTGCCTCGGTGATCGCCTCACGGATCGCCTCTGCGCATTCGGCTCCCGCAGGTTCGGGACCGAGCCCGATGTAGAAGGTACCGGCTTGTCCGTGCTCTCCCGGGAAGCCGCCCAGCGTGATCCCTGAATCCTCCACCGCCGCAAAGGTGTCTTCGAGCGCGCTGCCCACCCGGGCCGAGGCCTGCGACATCGGAACCGACAACACGGCGGTCCCCCGCTTCTCACCCGCTGTCACCACGATCAGGTGCGTGGAGTGGATGACCACGAGCACCTCGTGCGCCGCATCGGGATCGGTCCAGTTGGCCTTGCGGCGGAACACCTTTCCGAGAAGCGAATTGGATGGCAGGTTCTGGCTGGAGGTGAGCCAGGCCGGCATGTCATCGCTGAGAACCAACTGGTGGCTTTGTGCATGTTCTGCCAGGGCTGCTGTCATCTCCATGGACAGTTCGTCGAAGCGGACCATTCGGGTGGACCGCTT
This sequence comes from Williamsia sp. R60, assembly GCF_054063855.1. NCBI lineage: Bacteria > Bacillati > Actinomycetota > Actinomycetes > Mycobacteriales > Nocardiaceae > Williamsia > Williamsia sp. R60. The sequence goes on along the minus strand of NZ_JBSSGR010000003.1, from coordinate 848,751 downwards.
GTACATCGTGGTGCTCATGCTGGTGCCTTCTCTGCTCCGGACTCGGCCTGTGCGCTGGCTTCCACCGCGCCCGACCACGCCACTGTGACCGCGCCGACGACCGCGAAGATGAAGCCGAGAACAGCCAACCATGTCCGGCCCGGGAGTGCGTTGTCGCCCAGCCAGATGATGCCGACCAGACCGGGCACCACCGTCTCGCCCACCACCAGCGCGGCCGTCGCGCCGTTGACCGAGCCCAACTGCAGGGCGACGGTGTGGAGGTAGTAGCCACCTATTCCGGCGACAGCGAGCGCGTACGCGGCGGGATCGGTGAGGATGTCGACCACGTCGAAGTCAGAGATGCCGTGCAGGATGCGGACCGCGATGGCCACGGCACCGAACATCGCGCCCGCGCACAGCCCGGCGGCAATCGCCGCCCGGGAGCCCAGCCACCTGATCAATCCGATCGAACCGGCGAACAACACCAGGGTGACGGCAAGCAGGCCCCAGTGGAACCAGGCGGCGTCGTGCCCGTGGCCTTCGGAGTCCGCCGAGATGCCCAGCGCGAACAGCGCCACGATCACGACGGCGATCGCCAGCCAGTCCCTCTTGTGGAGGTTGATGCCGAGCACGAAGATGCCGAGGATCGCCGTCACCACCAGATTCGCACTGACGATCGTCTGCGACAGGAAGAGCGGAATGAGACGTGCCGACACCGCGCTGCCGCCGAACCCGACGACATCGAGAACGGTTCCGACGATGAACGCGGTCGTCAAGACCGCGGCCATCGTCGATCGCATGGTCGGTGCGCCCTTGTCGGTCTCGAAACCGCTCGCGCCGCGCGCTGCCGCCGCCTGCTTCGCCGAGCGTGCGCCGTAGGCCTGCATGACGGAGGACACCCCGTATGCGATGCAGGCGAACAACGCCGCGAGAATCCCGATGATCATGAGGGGATTATGTCGGGGCCCGACCACTTCCGCGCACGAACGCGCCTCGAGCGGGGAATAGTGCGGTACGTCCGCCCGTTGTACGAACCGACGGTGTTCGTATCACTGCCCCGGGTACCACCCCAAAGTTGCTGCGAGCAACCACTTGCCGAGAGGCGCACTGGCGAACATCGTCCTGTCTGACGCGAAGGCCGCGACACCCATCGGTGTCGCGGCCTCCGTGCGTAACCCTCTCCGTGCAGCCTCGTCGATGCGTAAACCCACGTCGCTGTCGTGGGCTCCAACCGAATCAGCACCTTGTGACCTGAAATCTGGCGGAATCGGTTGCGTTGCATTTAAAGCGTCGTCACCGATGAGCAGACATGTAGCATGAATCACACGCGCGTAGCTCGCGCGCCATTCCAACTGTCTAAGAATGCGCAGTCACTTTCAGCGAGTGCATCACTCGCTCGGCGATCTCCACTCGGCCACTGGCTCCAGACAGAGAGACACTCTCATGCGCAGCACATTCCGCGACCAGTTACGCGACCTCAATACGACGCTCAGCACGATGGCCACTTTTGCCGGCAATGCCGTCGAGCGAGCCAGTCACGCCGTTCTATGCGCAGACCTCGCAGCTGCAGAGGAGGTCGTCAGTTCGCACGATGACCTACGGGCGCTGTCGGCGAAGGCTGAGTCTCAGGCTTTCCTGCTACTGGCCCGGCAGGCCCCGGTGGCCTGTGATCTGCGGACGGTTGTCGCCGCGACGCACATCATCGCCGATATCGACCGCATGGGTGGACTCGCCGTCCACATCGCCGAAGCAGCGAGAAGGCGTCATCCCGCGAGCGTCGTCCCGGACGAGGTGGCCCCCTACTTCTCGGAGATGGCACAGGTCGCCGTGACGATGTCGCACACCGTCGGCGATGTGCTGCTCACTCATGACCCGGCCGATGCGCGCCGTCTCCACGACGATGACGACATCATGGATGATCTGCACCACCGACTGACGGCGACCCTCGACGACAGCTCGTGGCCGCACGGCGTCGCCGCCGCGATAGACGTGACGCTTCTCGGTCGGTTCTACGAGCGTTTTGCCGATCACGCAGTGCTGATCGGCCGGCGTATCGTCTTTCAGGTCACCGGCGAACTACCTCAGCCGGCATCCTGATCAAGGCCTGAGTGCGGCCGGCGCGAGAATCTCTGAACCCACAAATGGCACCAGCGCCTCCGGCACCCGCACGCTGCCATCCGGTTGCTGGTGGTTCTCCAGGATCGCCACGATCCAGCGGGTGGTGGCCAGAGTCCCGTTGAGGGTCGCGGCCACCTGCGGCTTGCCGTTGTCCCCGCGGTAACGCACCTGGAGCCTTCTGGCCTGATACGTCGTGCAGTTGGATGTCGAGGTGAGTTCGCGGTAGGTGTTCTGTGTCGGAACCCATGCCTCACAGTCGAACTTGCGGGCCGCCGACGAACCGAGGTCGCCGCCGGCAACATCGATGACGCGGTACGGCACATCGATCGCGGCGAGCATGTCCTTCTGCCAGCCAAGGAGCTTCTCGTGTTCGGTCTCGGCGTCTTCGGGCTTGCAGTAGATGAAGGCCTCGACCTTGTCGAACTGGTGCACCCGGATGATCCCGCGGGTGTCCTTGCCGTAGCTGCCTGCCTCACGACGGAAACAACTGGACCAACCCGCATACCGCTTGGGTCCGGCGGACAGGTCGAGAATCTCACCCATGTGGTAGCCGGCAAGTGGGACCTCGGAGGTACCGACGAGATACAGATCATCTTCGGCGAGGTGGTAGACCTCGGCCGAGTGAGCACCCAGGAATCCGGTGCCGTCCATCACCTCGGGTCGAACAAGCACCGGAGGGATCATCACGGTGAAGCCATTGGCCGTCGCCTTCTGCGCTGCCAGCTGCAACAGTCCGAGCTGCAGCATGGCTCCCGGTCCGGTCAGGAAGTAGAAGCGTGAGCCCGACACCTTTGCGCCGCGCTCCATGTCGAGCAATCCGAGGCTCTCGCCGAGCTCCAGGTGGTCCTTGGGGTCCTCGATCGGGGTGGGCTCGCCCACGGTCTCCACGAGGACGAAGTCCTCTTCGCCACCGGCAGGTGCCTCCGGCGCCACGATGTTGTTGATGGCGCGATGAGCGGCAGCCATTTTCTCGTCGGCCGCGGATTCACGGGCGTGAGCGGCTTTGACCTGGTCCGCGAGGTGCTTGCCCCGGGCGAGCAGTTCCTGCTTGTCCTCGGCGGGCGCCTTCCCGATGAGCTTGCCGAGGTCCTTCTGTTCCGAGCGCAGCTGATCGGCCTCGGCAATGGCGGCCCGACGCTCGGAGTCGGCGGCGAGCAGCACATCCACGAGGCCGGGATCCTCACCGCGGGTGCGTTGAGATGCCCGGACGAGGTCGGGGTTGTCGCGCAAAATCTTCAGGTCGATCACTCTGGAAACCCTACTGGTCGAGCAGCCCCAGGTAATCTTCGCGCCCGAACATGGAAGCGGCATCACGCGCGGTGGGGTGCCCCGTGTCCGGATCGGCCCCCGCGGCGATGAGCGCTCGCACCACGTCGTCATGCGATTTGAAGACAGCGCCGGCGAGCGGCGTCTGCCCCTTGTCGTTGACGCGGTTGACGTCGGCACCCGATTCGATCAGCCCGGACACCACGTCGTGATGCCCGTGGTAGGCCGCCAGCATCAGCAGGGTGTCGCCGGCGCCGTTTGTCAGATTGACCGGCACACCGGCTTTCACATAGTCGAGCACGGCCGTGTCACCGGACCGCGCCATGTCGAACAGCCGTCCGGCCAGCTCGGCCACGTCCTCGCTCGGCGTCACGGCGTCGGATTCATCGCCTCGCGCGTCTGATTCCATCCTCCGACGATAACGCGGGCCATGCGCACGAGGGTTTCGTCTCGCGGCCACAGCCCTCAGTGCACAACGCGGGCCATGCGCACGAGGGTTTCGTCTCGCGGCAATAGTCCTCAGTGCATGATGGACACCGATGGTTGACAGAGACGGCCGACGGGATCGACTGGGTCACGTGCTTCGACACCCGGTCAGGGTGCTGCTTGCCGCCATCCTCGCGGGTGCGGTGATCTGCGCAGGCGTAGTTGCTGTGCTGGGTGGCTTCGACGATCCCGGCAAGGTCGACGGAGAAGAGATCGGCGACGCCAAGACGTCGGCGCGGTCGAGCCCGTTCTCGGAGTCGGTTGCCGGCGACTGCCTGACCTGGCCGGTGGACCTACCGGCCAAACAGTCCAAGGTCGACTGCACCGCCGAGCACATGTTCGAGGTCGCCGGATCAGTGGACACCGCTGCTTACCCGGGTGTCCAGTTCGGTGAGGACGCGCCGTGGCCCACCGCCGAGCAGTTCACCGCAATCCGCGACGAGCACTGCCCGGTGGTGGTGAACAACTACCTCGGCGGGCAGCTCGATCCGGCCGGGCGGTTCTCGATCGGGCTGATGTATCCCTCCCAACAGCAGTGGACGGACGGCGAACGCAGTTTGCGTTGTGGGCTGCAGTTGTCGGGCACCACGGGCACGTTGAAGCCGTTCGCCGGCCTGGTGCGCGACCAGGACCAGTCGCAGCAGTGGCCAGAGGGAACCTGCATCGGGATCGACCCGGCCACCCGCAAGCCCACCGACCCGGTGGATTGCGCTGAGCCCCACGCTTTTCAGGTCACGTCCGTGGTCGACCTCTCGGCGAGATTCGACCCCACGGGGGCGGGTGCGCCGTATCCCCCCGTGGCCGAACAGGACAACTATCTCAAGACCACCTGCCCCGACGTCACCAGCCAGTTCCTCGGCGGCCCCGACAAGCTGACACAGACCACCCTCAACCTGCAGTGGTCCACACTCGCCGAGCCGAGTTGGCTGGCAGGTAGCCGAAAAGTGGTGTGTTACATCGGCTTGCCTGATCAGGGCGGATTCGCGACGCTGGTCGGCGACGCCGCGACCGGGACCCTGCTCATCAACGGCAAGGTGCCCACCCCGCCACCCGTCGAGCCTCCTGGACGCCTCATCCCATCGCCGGTGCCACTGCCCCCCGGCATCGAACCCAATCCGATCGAAACCCCGGCGCCGGCCGGCGGCGGTGGTGGCTGACCGATGCCGGTTGTCATGTCGGACAACGCGTTCGACGAACTGGTGTCCGATGCGCTCGACACCATCCCCGAAGAACTCGCCGCTGCGATGAACAACGTGGTGGTCCTGGTCGAGCCGCACCATCCCGAGGAACCCGACCTACTCGGGCTGTACTACGGAATCGCACTGACCGAACGCGACAGCCACTACGGCGGCACCCTTCCGGACACCATCACCATCTACCGCGAGCCCATCCTCGACATGTGCGACAGCGAGGACGAGGTGATCTCAGAGGTCGCGATCACGGTGGTCCATGAGATCGCACATCACTTCGGAATCTCCGACGATTGGCTCCACGCCAACGGGTGGGGTTGAGACCGGAGCGACTAGCCCATCGGGTCGCGGGCGAGCTCTGGTTCGTCGTCACGCCGGAACGGCGGCAATTCGCTCCCCCACCGCAGGCATGTCCATCCGTCGGCGGTCCGGGTCAGTTCGATCGATCCTGTGTTCCCGAGGTGGTGGGCGAGCGCGAACTCGGTCGGCATGTTCACCAGGCGGGCTGCGACGAGCCGGATGGCCGCGCCGTGACTCACCAGATGCACATCGGGACCGGAACCGTCGGCCTGCAGGTACCGGTCGGCGATGTCCTCGATGACAGGCAGAAAACGTTCGTAGACGTCGTTCAGTGATTCACCACCGGGCAACCGCGCGCCGAGGTCGCCGGCGAACCAGCTGCGGACCGTGGTGGAGAACACCTTGTGTGCGTCTTCGGACGTCTGGTCCTCGAGGTCGCCGACCTGTACCTCGTGCAAGCCGTCGAGTACCTGGTTCTGCACTTCCCACACCGAACCGATCAGGTCGGCCGTCTGCCGAGCTCGTAGTGCCTGCGACGAGAACAGCACCGGGTTCGCGACGTCAGGTCGTTCGAGTGCATACCTGGCGGCCTGACGTGCGCCGAAGTCGGTGAGACCCGCGCCTGGCAATGCGGTGTCGAGTCGTTGCAGCACGTTCGAGGTGGTTTCGCCGTGCCGCACGAGATGCAATGAGCTCATCGGTCCAGACCCTGCCTGATCGATTCGAGCCACTGATCGCTCTGTTGATGGCTGGGCGGCGGGGTGCCGTTGGGCCGGGCCGACGGCCACGAGCCGAGAAAGTGCATCGCCGTGGCCCGTCGGTGGAGGGCCCCGAGCGCTTCGGCGATGGGCGGATCGTCGAGATGACCCACCACATCGAGATTGAAGAAGAAGCCGCCCGGCTCCCGCCTGGGTCGTGACTCGATACGCGTCAGGTCGATGCCGCGCGTCGCGAACTCGTACATGGCAGCCATCAGCGAACCCGGGACGTTGGGCAGGTCCAGGGTCACCGACGTGCGGTCGCGGCCGGTGCGAGCGGGGACCGGACCGGGCCGGCCCACCAGCACGAAGCGGGTTTTGGCCTCGTCCGAATCGGCGACGCCCGTCGCCAACGCGTGCAGGCCGTAGAGCCGGACCGACAGCGGCGTGGTGATCGCGGCATCCGCCTTGCCTTCCACCACGTCCTGCGCGGCCGCCGAATTGGATCCGCTGGTGACGAGCTGCGCCCCGGGATAGTCGCGCTCGAGCGTCTCGCGAACCTGTGCCGAGGCCACCGGGTAGGCGGCGATCGTCGTGATGTCCGAGGAGGCCATCGGCCCACGGGTGGCCAAGGTGAAGGCGATGTCCAGGACGGTTTCGGCGAAGATCTGCACCCTGGAACCCTTGATCAGCGCGTCCAGGGTCGCCGGCACGGACCCTTCCACCGAGCTCTCGATCGGAACGCATCCGTAGGCGACCTCACCTTGACGGACGAGATCAATCACTCGGCCCGGGCTCGTGGCGCTGACGCGTTCGACATCACCGTCGTCCCCGAACGACGGATTCTCGGTGAGCAGTTGCTCCAGAGCCATCTCGGTGAACGTTCCGGAGGGTCCGAAGTAGGCGATCGCAGGCACGATTTGAAGATTACGGCAGTGAACGGGAGTCGCCGGAAAGCTTGCGGGACGAGACAACCCGTGATTAGGTTAGGGTTACCTACACCGAGCAGACAGGGTGACACCCTTCCGCCGACCATCGAGGACAGCAGATGTCGAAAATCGCCACCGCACGACCATCAGACGCCGAGCTGATCCGTACCGCCTGCATGCGCGTCACCGAGGCAATGCTCGCGATCGAGGGCAGCGAACCCTCGCCGGTGACGATGGTGCACCTGTACGACTCGCAGGCGTTTGTCCTCGTACCCTCCGACTCCGCCGCGTGCGCTCTGGCCTGGCAGGCCGGTTCAGCGGGACTGCCTGCGATGGTCGAGGTGACCGACCTCGCCCCCATCGAGCTACGGGAACAGGTCCGTTCCCTGATCTGGCTGAACGGGGCACTGCACTCGGTGCCCTCGGATCTCGAACGGGATCTGGCCTGTGAGATCGCCACCGACCACCCGTCGGCGGGCCTGCTCGACATCGGTCATGGCTACTCGCTGCTCCGCCTGAACCTGTCCTCCGCGGTTCTTGCCAATTCATCCGGGGCCGCCTCGGTGTCCACGCCAGAGCTGGCCGCAGCCGCGCCGGACCCCTTCTGGGAGTTGGAGGCCGATTGGGTCGCCCACCTCGACGAGGATCACGCCGATCTGGTCGCCGCGCTGAGCGGCCGGCTGCCGGCAGAACTGCGCGAAGGCCAGGTGCGCCCGTTGGGCATCGACCGCTTCGGCGTCCGGCTCCGTATCGAGGGACCCGAGAGCGACTCCGATGTTCGACTGTCGTTCCCACGACCGGTTCACGACGTCTTCGAGTTGTCGCGTGCCCTGCGCGCCTTGGCCGGCTGCCCTTACATCAACAGCCTGCCCGGCCAGAGCTGACGCCGCTGCGCAGAAAGCGCCAGTAATCTCGACCGGGTGAACCTGCGCCCGTGGCTACAACCGACACGACCGGCGCAGCCGGAGGTGATCACCGATCCCCGTCAGCGACGCGCGATCGGTATCGAGATCACGATCGTGCTCGTCCTCACCTTCGGGTTGTCGGGAGCAAGATCTCTGGTCTCGATCATCGAGACCGCCATGTCCGAACGCGGGGTGGGCGGCAGCGCCGTCGCTCTGAACAACAGCGCATCCGATCTTGGCCTCATCGACTTCTTCTACCAACTGCTCGACGCCTGCAGACTGTTCGGTATCGCCGCACTGGCGGTGTACCTGATCTGGCGTGCCGGGGTTCCCTTGGCACGCATCGGTTTTCCGCGGATCAAGGCGCGGCTCGATCTTCCCCTGGGGATCGGGCTCGCCGCGCTGATCGGGATACCCGGCCTCGGCCTCTACGTTGTCGCAAGGGCTTTGGATCTCAACGTCCAGGTTCTCCCGTCGAATCTCGACGAGACATTCTGGAGATTGCCGATGTTGGTGTTCGCGGCAATCGGCAACGCGGCAGCCGAAGAGTTCCTCGTGGTGGCCTACATCATCACCCGGCTGCGACAACTCGGCTGGAGCGAGAACCGCAGCCTGCTGTTCTCTGCCGTGCTGCGCGGTAGCTATCACCTCTACCAAGGTGTCGGCGGTGGACTCGGCAACGTCGTCATGGGCCTCGTCTACGGCCGCGTCTTCCAGCGGACCAATCGAGTGTGGCCGCTGGTCATCGGGCATGCACTCATCGATACCGTCGCCTTTGTCGGGTACGCGCTGCTGAAGGACCACCTCGGGTGGCTGGAAGCGAATTGACTCGCGTTCTGCCCTGCGTTCTTCAGTAGAGTCTGTGCAATGACTGACCAGGACGAGCCGTTCATCCGCCGCCCAGGCGGCGCGGGACGTCCCCGTCAGGGACAACCGCCTCAGCCCGGGGGGCCGACGCGACGGATGGTCCCGGGCCCCGGTGGTGGCCAACCCAACGGAAGGCCTGGACCGGTTCCCGGGCGCCCACCACAGCAGGACCCGTTCCGCGGACGTGTCCCCGGGCAGGGTCCGCCGCGTCAGGCGCCGCCTCCCGCCGGACCACCGCGGTCGCCTCAGGGTCCGCCACCCCAACGCCCGCAGGACAACTATCAACCCGCCCGCGCGTGGTCGGAGTCCGGCGCCCCCGAGACCCGAACGTCGCGACCTGCTCAGGGACCGCCCCCGGTGGTCGCCTACAACCGGCCACGGCAACCTCTGCGCGATCCGGGGCATCGCCGTCCCGACCGTGCGGTCCCGCCACCACCGCCGCGCCGCCGCAGACGGCTGCCGATCGTGCGCACCGTCCTGATCCTGCTGCTGGTGATGGTGCTGGGCACCGTCGGTCTGCTTGTCTACTTCGACACCAAACTCAATCGCGTCGACGCCCTGTCCAACTACGAGGGTCGGGTCGCGAGCAGCGCCGGCACCAACTGGCTACTGGTCGGCTCTGATTCCCGCGCCGACCTCAGTGAGGCCGAGCGTCAGGCCCTCTCGACAGGTGACAGCGAGGGCTCTCGCACAGACACGATCATGCTGGTCCATTTCGGCTCCGGCGGTAAGCCGATGATCGTCTCCATCCCGCGAGACCTCTATGTCGACATCCCCGGGCAGGGTTCACACAAGGTGAACGCTGCCTTCAACCTGGGCGGCCCGAAGTTGTTGGTACAGACCATCGAGACCAACACAGGTCTGCGGATCGACCATTATGCGGAGATCGGCTTCGGTGGGTTCGACAAGATGGTCGACGCAGTTGGCGGTATCAAGATGTGTCTCGACGCCCCGATCAACGACCCTCTCGCCGGTATCGATCTCAAGGCCGGTTGCCAGACACTCAACGGCCGCGAGGCCCTGGGGTTCGTCCGCACCCGCGCATTCGCGAACGCCGACCTCGAGCGTGTAGTGAACCAGCGCAAGTTCATGGCAGCGCTGATGAAGAAGGCAACCAGCGTCTCGACAATCCTGAACCCGTTCCGCTTCTGGCCCTTGGTGAACGGAACCGTGAGCTCCCTGACGGTCGACAACGGCGACCACATATGGCATCTCGCGCGCCTCGCCTGGGCGCTGCGCAGCGACCCGGTCACGGTGACCACTCCCAACGGTGGGTCGATCATCACCGATGACGGTGACTCACTTGCCTGGGGCGACAACACGACAGCGTTCTTTGCTGCCATCGCAGACGGCAAAGAGGTTCCGCCCGAACTGATCCAGACAGGCTGATCCTCTGACATGGATCACTTCGACCATCGAAAGGGCGTTTCTGCCATGGCATCGACATCAGGTGGGTCCGCCGCCACAGGACGTCCGAGCCGTATGTCGCATGACCGGGTCAGGGAATTGATCGGTGAGCCCGCCGGCCTGGCGGTGACAAAAGTGCAGCGCACCATCGACCCCAACTTCCGCCGGTTCATCGCGCGTTCGCCGTTCCTGTGCATGGCCACCTCCAACAGCGACGGATCCGCCGACTGCTCTCCACGCGGCGACCAGCCAGGATTTGTGAAGGTTCTCGACGACACCACCATCGCCATCCCCGACCGCATCGGCAACAAGCGGATCGATTCGTTCGAGAACATCTTGTCGCGCCCCGGCATCGGTCTCATCTTTCTTGTGCCCGGACATCGCGAGACCCTGCGCATCAACGGGAATGGCTACCTGACCGAGGATCCCGACGTCCTGCCCCAACTCGCGGCCAGAGACAAAACCCCCGAACTCGCTCTCATCGTCGAGGTCGACGAGGCATATCTGCACTGTGGCAGGGCCATTCTGCGATCCAAGTTGTGGGACCCCGCGAGTCTTGCGTCACCCGGAGAGGTACCGACCACCGGCGAGATCATGGCCGCTCAGTTGCAGCGTGATGAGGCCACCGCGCACCGCATCGATGAGGACATCGAGGTCGCCTACCAGACCCTGTACTGACGTCGCGGCCTTGTCACCGATGAGTTCCAGCGAATTGCAGGGTCCACTCTTCGACGGCCAGATCACTTCATCGGGAGTACACCATGGGCAAGATATACCTGGAATTGTTCGCAACCCTCGACCTCGTCGGACAGGCGCCCGGCGCACCCGACGAGGACCCGATCGGGTTCCCGTTCGGTGGCTGGCAGGCGCCACTGTTCGACGAGGTCGCAGGGGGACAGGTCGGCGCTGCTTACGAGGGCACCGACGCCCTTCTTCTCGGCCGACGGACCTACGACATCTTCGCTGCACATTGGCCTCATCAGGAGGAAGGCCCCGACAACGAGATCGCCACGTTGTTCAACCGCATCCCCAAGTACGTCGCCTCACGCGGCAAGCCGGACCTGTCGTGGGCAGGCTCTTCTCAACTCGGACCGAATCTGTCCGATGCGGTGAACGAGATCCGTGAGCGGCACGAGAACATCAAGGTCGTCGGAAGTCTGAACCTCGTACAGACCCTGTTGCGCGAGAAGCTGTTCGACCGGATCGATCTGTGGCTTCATCCCATCATGCTCGGAGTCGGCAAGAAGATATTTGATGGCGGAGCTGTTCCCACCAATCTCACCCTCGTCGAACCGCCGACAGCGGGGCCTCGCGGCACCGTCTATCTGCGCTATGAACTCGCTGATGGAACTCCCGGAACCGGAGACATGGCAGGCCGCGACCAGGAGGCCTTGCAACAGGATTGACCCTTCACACGGCGTGATGCCGTGAGCACAACCAGAGGCGGCACGTATCGTCGGCGTATCGATTTCCTCATACGTCCTGGCAACACCCGCCTGTCTTGACTGTGGGCATGCCCTACAGCACATCAGTACACCAGGCGGCCCACCGGCCGATGCCTGTCGGTTCGTCCGCAACGCCGGCACCTTTCGTGGGAATCACGGTATACGGCTGCGAGCACGACGAAGCCCACCTCTTCGAAGAGATGGCGCTCGAGCTGGGTGTGGCGATGACCGTCACGGCAGAAACGGTTTCCACCTCCAATGCAGCGCTGGCAGAGGGGAATCGCTGCATCAGCATCGGGCACAAGACACCGGTGTCGAATCCCACCTTGGTCGCACTCAGCCGGGCCGGTGTGGAGTACATCTCCACCAGGAGCATCGGTTACAACCATCTGGACGTCGAATATGCTCGGCGGCTCGGCATCTCGGTCGGGAATGTCAGCTACTCCCCCGACAGCGTCGCGGACTACGCCGTGATGCTGATGTTGATGTCCGTGCGAGATGCGAAGTCGGTCATCAGACGCACGGACGTCAGCGACTACCGGTTGAGTGAGGTTCGCGGTCGAGAACTGCGCGATATGACCGTGGGAGTGATCGGCACCGGCCGCATCGGCACCGCCGTCATGAATCGACTGCGAGGCTTCGGTAGCCGCATCCTGGCCTACGACACCCGGCCCACGGTTGGCATCGATTACGTCGACCTCGACGAACTGGTGGAGCAGAGTGACCTCATCACCCTGCACACACCGCTCCACGCGGGAACACACCACCTCCTCGATCGCGAACGACTCGGCCGGATGAAGCGCGGCGCGTACATCGTGAACACCGGCCGGGGCCCGCTCATCGACACCGAGGCGCTCGTAGGTGCGCTGGAGAGGGGCGACCTCGGTGGCGCGGCCCTCGATGTGGTGGAGGGCGAGGAGGGGATTTTCTACGCGGACTGCAGGACTCGATCGCTCAGAAGCACCCTCCTGTCGCGTTTGCAGAGGATGCCGAACGTGATCGTCAGTCCGCACACCGCCTACTACACCGACCACGCACTGCGCGACACGGTCGAGAACTCCGTCGTCAACTGCTTGAGATTCGAGAGGGAACATCATGGCTAGGTTGCGCATCGGAATCATCTTCGGCGGATGTTCCGAGGAACACCCCGTCTCGGTCAAGTCCGCGCAGGAGGTGGCCAAGCACGTGGACCTCGCGAAGTACGAGCCCTTCTACATCGGCATCACCAGAAGTGGCGCCTGGCGGCTGTGCGACAACCCTGAATACGGTTGGGAAACAGCCGAATCTCGACCGGCGCTGCTGTCTCCCGACCGAAGCGTCCACGGGTTGCTGGTCCTTGACCACGGACGCTACGAGATCATGCGTCTGGATCTGGTGGTTCCCGTTCTGCACGGCACCCTCGGCGAGGACGGGGCCATCCAGGGACTGCTGGAACTATCCGGCATTCCCTACCTTGGCTGCGACATCCAGAGCTCAGCCCTCTGTATGGACAAATCACTCGCGTACACCGTCGCCAGAAGCGCGGGAATCGCCACGCCGAACTTCTGGGTTGTCGGTGTCCAGGGAGACGTCGACGCCGATCAACTCCCCTACCCGGTCTTCGTCAAACCGGCACGCTCCGGATCCTCGTTCGGCGTCAGCAAGGTGCGGGTTCCGGGCGAGCTCGCGGATGCCATTGCCGATGCACGCCAATATGATTCGAAGACTCTCATCGAGGAGGCCGTTCTCGGCAGCGAAGTCGGCTGCGCCATGCTGGGTAACAGCAGCGACGTGCTCGTCGGTGAGGTCGACCAGATCACGTTGTCCGACGGCTTCTTTCGAATTCATCAAGAGGCGAATCCGGAAAGTGGTTCGGAGAACTCGACCGTCACCGTTCCCGCGAACATATCCGCCGAGTCGCGAGCACATGTGCAGGAGACAGCGAAGGCCATCTACCGCGCTTTGGGCTGCCGGGGGCTGTCCCGCGTCGACATGTTCCTCACCGAGGACGGGCAGGTGATTTTCAACGAGGTCAACACCCTGCCAGGACTGACCTCATACAGCCGGTACCCGAGAATGATGGCAGCTGCGGGCATGTCGTTGTCCGGCGTGATCGACCACATGGTCTCCATGACGTTGGCCGGTGCGTACTCATGAATGCCGATTTCGTCTACGTCGATGAGTTCGTGTCCCGCATACGTTGGGACGCCAAATATGCAACGTGGGACAACTTCACCGGCAAACCCGTCGACGGGTACCTCGCCAATCGGATAGTCGGCACGCGAGCCCTGTGCTCAGCCCTCGAGCAGGTGAGGGACAAGGCCGCATCACTCGGGTTCGGCCTGCTGCTCTGGGACGGCTACCGTCCTCAGTGCGCCGTCGACTGCTTCGTCCGCTGGGCACAGCAGCCCGATGACCCGGAGACGAAGTCGCGGTACCACCCCAACATCAGCAGAACCGAGATGTTCGAAAGGGGCTATGTAGCCTACAAATCGGGCCACAGCCGCGGGAGCACCACCGACCTGACGCTGTACCACCTGAACAGCGGCGAACTGGCCGCGATGGGTGGCGGGCATGACCTGATGGATCCCATCTCGCATCATGGCGCGCCCGGGACCACAGCCGCCGCGGCCAGGAATCGGGAGTGTTTGCGCTCTCTCATGGAGGCGTGCGACTTCGCCTCCTACGACAGTGAGTGGTGGCACTACACACTGAGGGACGAGCCCTACCCCGACATCTACTTCGACTTCCCGATCACGTGACGGCGGGCCCGGTACCGGCACCGCGTGTGGTTGTGGCCGGGGGACATTCAGCCGGCCACATCGAGCCGATGTTGAACTTCGCCGACGCACTCCGCCGCCTGGAACCCACTGCCGTCATCACGTCGCTTGGTACCACTCGCGGACTCGACACCACCCTGATCCCGTCGCGCGGATACCCGCTTGAACTCATCCCACCGGTTCCGCTACCCCGCCGAATGAACCGTGCGCTGCTGAACCTGCCGACACGGCTGTGCGCTTCGGTACGGTCTGCGGGTGCGGTCCTCGACGAGGTCCACGCGGAGGTTCTGGTGGGTTTCGGCGGATACGTCTCCGGCCCGGCGTATCTGGCCGCACGCATGCGTGGTCTCGCGATCGTTGTGCACGAGGCAAACGCCCAGCCCGGCATGGCCAACCGACTCGGCGCCCGACTCACGACACATGTGTTCACCGCCGCGCCCGGCGTTCGCCTGCCATACGCCAAGGTCGTCGGAATACCCCTGCGCCCGGCCATATCTCAGCTCGATCGTCTCAGTCTGCGCGACACGGCCCGTCGCCGATTCGGCCTGCGAACCGACCTGCCGGTCCTGATGGTGACCGGCGGATCCCAAGGTGCCCGAACCATCAACGCGGCGGTCTCCGGTGCGGCCCCGTCACTGCGGGCACACGGTGTACAGGTACTGCACATCGCGGGATCTCAGCGCCGGGTCGATGTTCCCGGTGACGGCTTCGAGGGCGCACCCTATGTCGTTGTACCGTATGTCGGCGACATGCAATATGCCTACGCTGCAGCAGATTTCGCGATCTGCCGTTCAGGCGCCATGACGTGCGCAGAATTGGGCGCCGTCGGCCTACCGGCAGCGTACGTACCGCTGCCGTTGCGCGGGGGCGAGCAGCGGTTGAACGCAGCGCCGGTTGTGGCGGCCGGCGGCGCGATAGAGATCGAAGACGCGTGCCTCGACACGACCTGGATCGAGACCACGTTGATCCCGTTGCTCACGAATCACGTTCGGCTCAAGGCGATGTCGGCCCGGGCATCGGCATCAGGCGTACCAGATGCCGACGTGGTTCTCGCCCGCCATGTACTGAATGTTGTCGCCGACCGACGCACATCAACGGAGTAAGGGCCGACTTTCACCTGACGATGCGCTCACCTGCCGCGGGCAATCGGACGATGACGCGCAGGCCTCCGGCCGGCCGCGGCGTGAGGGTCAGCGTTCCGTCGTGTGCGTGGGCGATGCTCTTGACGATGGCCAGACCGAGACCCACACCCGCGTGGCCGTCCCGAACACGGGCGGTCCCCCGCTGGAATGGCTCGGTGATCGTGGAAACCGCTTGAGCGGTGAGCTTGTCGCCGGTGTTGTCCACCGTGAGAGCCACGGCGTCGGGCCCGACACTCGTGCTGATCCACACCGTGCCCGATTCGGACAGGTTGTGAACGATCGCGTTGTGAACCAGGTTGGTCACCATCTGGAGCAGAAGTGCGTGTGAACCGGTGGTGGAAGCGATGTCGCCGACGGTCTCGATGGTCAGGCCACGGTCTTCTGCAAGGGGGAGAAGGGTTTCGACGGCTTCCTCGGCGATGAGGGACAAGTCGACGTGGTCCCGGCTGAACACGCGCTGGTCGGCACGGCTGAGCAGTAGGAGCGCTTCCGTGAGATCTATCGCCCTCGAGTTGACAAAATAGAGGCGGTCGATCAGTTCTCCGGTATCGCGGTTCGGGTCGCTGCGTGCCACATCGAGAAGGGTCTGTGTGATGGCCAGTGGGGTGCGCAGCTCATGAGAAGCGTTGGCGGCGAACCGTTGTTGTTCCGCGACGTGCGCTTCGAGTCGGGCGAGCATTGCGTCGAAGCTGTCGGCGAGCTCGCGGAACTCGTCGTTGCGGCCCTCGAGTGCAACCCGGTGGGACAGTGACCCACCCGCGGCCAGCCGGGTGGCGGTGGTGATCCGCGTCAGCGGTGCCAGCATGTGTCCGGCGAGGATCCAGCCTCCCACGAGGCCGAACACAAGCAGGAACGCCATCGCGGCGGCCGCCTTGGGTATGAAAGCTTCCTCCAAGTCGGAGCGGTCGGGGCCGGAGCCCGGCATCCTCGGCATCCCGCCCGAGTTCATCTCGGCAACCTCCGGTACGTAGCGCAGCAGGAACACCCGCACTGCACCGAGCAGCAGAACTCCCGCGAGCATGAGGAACCCGGCATAGCTGAGAGTGAGTTTGAGTCGGACACTCAACCCGGGCTTCCTATCCACGTCCTTCTCCTACGTCGTCCGTGCCCGCCGCCGTGTCTATCCGATACCCGACTCCCGGCACGGTGGCGACCAGCCAGGGCTCACCAAGCCGCTTCCGTAATCCCGAGACCGTGATCCGCACCGCATTGGTGAAGGGGTCGGCATTCTCATCCCATGCCCGCTCCAGAAGTTCTTCGGCGCTGACCACACCTCCTTCAGCGGTTACGAGGACTTCGAGCACCGCAAACTGCTTGCGGGTCAACGCCACATACCAACCATCCCGGTAGACCTCTCGGCGGAATGCGTCCACGCGCAACCCCGCGATCTCCCGTATGGGCGGCCTGTTGCGTGTCCTCCTGCGGTCGAGCGCGCGGAGCCGGAGCACGAGCTCTTTCAATTCGAACGGCTTGGTGAGGTAGTCGTCGGCACCCAGCTCGAACCCGGTTGTCTTGTCGTCGAGCCGGTCGGCCGCCGTCAGCATCAAGATCGGCATCCCACTGCCGGAAGCGACGATGCTCTCGGCGATCTCATCGCCGGACGGCCCGGGGATGTCGCGGTCGAGCACAGCGATGTCATAGGAGTTGATGCTCAACAACTCGAGAGCGGTGTCGCCATCACCGGCAGTATCGGCGGCAATCGCCTCAAGGCGCAGCCCATCCCGGATGGCCTCGGCCATCAACGGTTCGTCCTCGACCACCAAAACACGCATTCGTTGATGCTACGAGCCGCCGCATATCGTCGGCATACCGAAAAGCACGTACACGCTGGCAATACGGGAGTTCCTTCACTGGAACCATGACCCGCACAGCACCGGTACCTAGTAGCGCGACCACCGGTCGCCGCGTCCTGTCCGAGGATGACGGAGTCCTGCCCCCAGGCACCTCAGTATTCGATGACCACCTCCCGGGTGTGGCCAACGTCCACCGCGACCTCCTCCGTGCCGTCCGCCGCGCGGCCGTTGACGCGGCAGCCGAGGGCGTCGATTTGCAGGTCAACAGCGGATGGCGTTCTCCGGCCTATCAGTCGCAGCTCCTTCAGGACGCGGTCTTGAAGTTCGGCTCGCGCGCAGAGGCGGCACGGTGGGTCGCCACGCCGGAGAGATCGGCACATGTCTCCGGAGACGCCATCGACATCGGGCCCCCACGGGCGGCGGCGTGGCTGTCCACGAACGGTGCACGGTACGGGCTGTGCCGGATCTATCAGAACGAGCCGTGGCACTTCGAATTGCGCCTCGACGCAATTGAGAACGGCTCCCCCTCAATGTATCCGGACCCCACGTACGACCCGCGGTTGAACGCTTGACATCCCTAATACGGACACGTCGGTTTGATCTGAAATTACATGGGTACTAGACGACTGACCGGTTGCTCCGAATGCGGTGGGCGAATACAAAGACGCCGTTTCCGCCCGCTTTGAGTCGGTGAACAAATGCATTCAGTTTATGTTTTCCGGTCGTTTCACCGAAATAATCTTGAGGAGAAATCGTGTACTTGCACACACAGCAGTTGATCAATGAGATCGCCATCGACGAGCCCGATCCCGCAGCCGCGAACGCGCTGCAAGAGGGTCTGGGTGGTCAGTTCGGCGAGATGCGCACGATGATGCAGTACCTCTTCCAGTCGATGAACTTCCGCGGCGATGCGTCGTCCAAGGCATACAAAGACCTGCTCCAGGGCGTGGGGACCGAGGAGATCAGCCACGTCGAGCTGATCGGAACCACAATTTCACGCCTTCTGGACGGGTCGCCTGAGTACAACGGCAAAAAGACCGATCCCGTTGACAAGCCCGGCGCCAAGGGCGCGACGCCGCTGAAGATCGCTCTCGACACCAGCAATATCCACCATTACCTGGTGGGCGCACAGGGTGCGCTGCCTGTGGACGCCGCCGGCAACCCGTGGCTGGGGTCGTATGTCTACAACAGCGGAAACCTGGTCCTCGACCTGCTGTACAACCTGATGTTGGAGTCGACCGGTCGACTGCAGAAATGCCGGATCTACGAGATGACCGACAACAAAGCGGCGCGTTCGACGATTTCTTATCTGATCGTGCGCGATCAGGCCCACGAAAACGCTTTCGCCAAGGCGCTGGAAAGTCTCGGCGTGAACTGGGGCAAGGTGCTGCCGATCCCGAAGACGAACGCGGAGTCGTTCCCGGAGGTCAAGAAGCTCCTCGACAAGGGTTTGCAGAGCATCCAGTACACCTTCAGCGCCGACGACCAGAGTGAAGCCGCCAAGCTCTACCGCGGAGCGTCGCCGTCCAACGACGGAACCGAACTGTCGACTGCGGTGATGCCTGAAGGTTTCCCGATGACCATCGCGCCGGAACGCAAGGAAGAGTTCGCACCCGGCCTCGACAAGGAACTGCTGGCGCTGATCCAGGCCACAGCCGAGGTCGAGATCGCTGCAGCGGACGACCCGAAGACCAAGTAACCAGCACGACAAAGCAGGGGCGACGCGGTGTTCACCGCGTCGCCTTTTGTCGTTGGGTGGGTGTGTGCTCGCGGTACTGGTCGCCGCTCGGTCTACAGACGACGCAACGCCGAGTTTCGCGAGCGGGCACCCGGGAGCGCTCAGCAAACCCGCCAACGCTCGGACTACAGACGGAGCGCACGCAAGTTTCGCGAGCGGGCCTCGGGCTCCGCTCGCCAAACCAGCACAAGCTCGGCCCGCAGACCGAGCGCGCGCGAGTTTCATGACCGGCTTTGCCGACCCCCGCTTGTCCCGGTTTCCTGAGCTTCTTTGAAGGCGAGCCCGCGGTGGCGACACAACCCGTCCTACACACGAACCCACCAACAATTTGCCAATACGGCAAGAATACTTGCCGAATCTCCAAACCCTGAGCCACCCTGAACCGTGCCCATCGATAGGCGATGAGCACCTCAAGGAGGATTCATGAACTCGACTGACAACTTCTACGACGTGGTCGTCATCGGCGGCGGACCGGCTGGGCTGGGCGCAGCGACGACGCTGGCGCGGTCGCTCCGCACGGTTCTGGTCATCGACGGCGGCGAACCGCGCAACGCCAAGGCAGACGGCGCGCACAATCTGCTCGGCAACGAGGGCATCTCACCACTTGAGCTGCTGGCGAAGGGGCGACGCGAAGCAGAGCACTACGGCGCGCAGATCACGACCGGCAGCGTGGCGACGGTCCGACGCGACACCGACGGTTTCGAGGTCGACTTCACCGACGGTCACACCGTCAACAGCCGCCGGCTCCTGCTGGCCACGGGCCTCATCGACGAACTCCCTGACATTCCCGGCGTGGCCGAGCTGTGGGGATCGAGTGTGCTGCACTGCCCGTACTGCCACGGCTGGGAAGTGCGCGGGCGCAAGCTCGGGGTGCTCGGCACCGGAGCCATGAGCGTGCACCAGACGCTGCTGTTCCGCCAGCTCAGCGACAACGTCACCTTGTTCCTGCACGAGATGCCCGAACCGAGCGAGAGCGAATGGTTGCAGCTCGCTGCTCTGAATGTGTCTGTGGTGCAAGGGAAAGTGACGCAGCTTGTCATAGAAGATGGCACGCTGCGCGGAGTGGAGGTGGCCGGCGGACGACGTTTTGATGTAGAGGCCGTCACGGTCATGCCGCGGATGGTCGCACGAGCCGACGTCTACGAGCTGCTCGGCGGCAAGCTGTCCGACCACATGTCCGGCGGCCTCTACGTGGCCACCGACGAGATGGGTCGCACCGACATCGAAGGTGTCTGGGCTGCAGGCAATGTCACCGACCTTTCGGCAACGGTCGGGTCGTCGGCCGCCGGTGGGATGAGGGCCGCCGCCGCCATCAACTTCGACCTCATCTCCAGCGATGTGCAGGCAGCGGTCAAAGCCAGAGCGGCGTCGTTCTCACGGGAGATCGAGGCAGCGGTGACCACCAGGATTCTCGGCGATCGGCGCCACGGTGTGCACTGAACACCACGGTGGGAGTCGTGCATACTCGCGAGGTGGCAGGCATTGAGAAGAACACCAGCTCCACACCGGTGAGCGACATCGGCCCGCTGGCGGACCCAGTCGGTGAATCACTGCGGCATCGTCACGCTCATCTCGCGCGCAGATTCGGCCGGGCAAGCGCATACCTTTCCGGCGTCGCCACCTTTGCAGCCGTGGACAGCGAGCAAGACCTGCGCAGATGGGACGATCTCGCACAACTACTCGGCCCAGGTGAGCTCGCCGACATGTTCAGTTCCACCGCCGAGCCGCCGGCCGATTGGGAACCGGTGTTCGATCTCGACGGCTTTCAGATGATCTACGACGAGAACGAGCCGAGGGGGCACACAAGCGTCGACGTGGTCGAGCTGGGTTCAGATGACTTGCCCGACATGCTCGACCTCGTCGCGCTGACCCGCCCCGGTCCATTTTTCTCGCAGACCCCAGATATGGGTACCTACATCGGAGTACGTGAGAACGGCGCGTTGGTGGCGATGGCCGGCGAACGGCTGCGGCCACCGGGTTGGACCGAGATCAGTGCGGTCTGCACCGCCCCCGCGGCTCAAGGACGCGGTTACGCTTCTCAACTGGTCACCGCGCTTGTCACCAGCATCATGGCCCGCGGTGATCGGCCGTTCCTGCACGTGATCAAGTCGAATACCGCTGCCGTCTCACTCTATGAACGACTCGGTTTCCGCATACACGAACAGGTCACATTCCGGGGCTTCCGGATACCGCCCGCACCGCACACTCAAGAGCAGTGACGCTCGGGAGTCCACCCCCGCTGCACAGCGGATCAGAACTTCTTCACGCCGACGCTCGCATGTGAATGTGCCCGATCACGGTGACCAGGACCGACAACCCCGCGGCGACGGCCAGCGCGACACCCACGGCGCTCACCGCCAGCAGCAGAGCACCGATCAACGCTCCGACGAAAATCGTTGCGATGGCGCCGAATCGGCGGTTCCACAGGGCAGTTCGACCACCACGCGTCCATGTCTCGGCGGCCAGCGATGTCAGGGTAGAAGTCACCACCACCGTCGTCATGTCGGCGATGGCAACCTTGCGTGCCACGCACGCCTGGATGCCCATTGCGGCGGCCGTTGCCGCGGCAACGCAGATCTGAGCCGGCACAGAGTGTTCGGTGTCGGTGAGGGCGGCAGCTGTCGCCGCGGCAGCAAGAATCAGCGAACCCGCAGCAAGGCAACCTGTCACGGCCGTTGTCCAGCCCTTCGGCCTGCGCCGCAACACCATTCCCGCGGCAAAAGCTCCGATCACGAAGGTACCGAGCGCAATGGCGGGTCCGAGGACGGGGAGATCATCGGCGCCGGCGACACCCATTCCGAGGATGACGATGTTTCCCGTCATGTTCCCCACGAAGACACGGTCCAGCCCCAGGTAGCCGACCGCATCGACCACGCCGGTGACAAACGTCAGTACCAACATCAGGACCAGGCCCCGCCTTTCGACGCGGTCGAGAAGTGCCGGTTCTTTCGGGGATGTCATCGGATGCTCCAACTGGTAGGGGCGGGCTGAGTTCGGCAACGGGCGGTGTGGGCTCAGCCGGCGGCGAAACCCATTCGCTCGCTGTGGACGTCGAATGCCGGGTCGTACGACATCGTAGGTCGCCTGACAGCCGAGTCGGCGATCACACCTTGCCGTCGCCAATGCTCCTTGCGGATCGCAATGCTCGTGCCCGGTTGGGTTTCGTAGGAAATCAGCGAGGCCACGGAGTCGATCATTCGCTGTGCACCCACGAGGTCGCCCGACTCGATGCGCCTGACTGCCTGCACCAGTACCTCGGGACGCGAGATCCCGGCAGCAGCCCACCGGGCCCCGGCCAGGAAGTCATCGACCACGCCGATCCCACCGTTGCCGGAAACAACCACGGTCCCCACGTCTTCGCGAAGCCTGCGGATTCTCGAAAATGTCGGCGGCGCCTCGGCTTTGACCGCCATCAACGATGATCCCAGACCTGCGAGTGCACCGACCAGGTCGTCGATGTCGATGCGGACACCGGTGGCCGACGGTAGATCCTGCACCATCACCGGGAGATTGCTCAGGCCGTGGGTGTCAACAATTGAACGCCTGACGACATCGGCGTCGCTTGATCGAACAGGGATCATCACCCCTGCCAGCGACGTCCCGAACCGTGTGACGAACGCTGTCACCTCGTCCGCCGCGACCGCCGGGTCCAGTGACATGACCGTGGCGATGACGGGAGCGCCTTCCGATGCGCTGATCACGACGTCGAGCACCGTCATCTTCTCGTCGAGCGTGAGCGAGGCCGGTTCGGCGATGACCCCGAGCGCGATCGATCCCGTACATCCTCGCCCGAGCATTTCGTGGGTCAGCGCCCGGAGGGACTGCTCGCAGATACGTTCGCCGCCTGGTGTGAAGGGCGTGGGTACCATTGCCCACACTGCACCGGCCGAGTCAGTAGCATTCATCTGGATCCAATCTTCGAGACGCCTGCGGAAGGAAATCGATGGCACAGAACGGCGGCGGTGAGCCCGCCGGAGCCACCTCGCCGCTGGTCCAGCAGCTCGTGGACACGATCGCGGAGCGAATCAGCCGCGGCGAGTACAACTTCGGGACCTGGATACGCCAGGAGTCGCTTGCCAGAGAACTCGGCGTGAGCCGGATGCCGATCCGTGAAGCGCTCGGCCAACTGCAGGCTCTGGGCGTCGTTGAGATCGTCCCCAACCGCGGAGCCCGGCCCCGTCAGCCGTCGTTGCGCGAGTTGACCGAGGTCTTCGAGGTCAGGGCGTTGCTCGAGGGGCACGCCGCCCACGAGGCAGCCCGGTTGATCACCCACTCTCAACTGCAGGTTCTCTACGCGGCCGTCGATGATTTCCGTGCCGTCGTGCAGGCTGCCCTCGACGGGGAGTCCACGCCTGCAGAGCTTCGCAAGCGCTGGGTCAAGGCCAACTCCACCTTTCACGACACGATCCTGGACGCGGGCGGGAACACTCAGCTCACCGCGACGGTGTCGTCGCTGCATCACCGGATCCCCCGCAACCTCACATGGACGGCTCTTGATGCCGACCCACGCTTGCTGGCCGAGAACGCCGACGCGCATGCACGCATCGTCGAAGCCATCGACCGCCGGGACGGCGACGCTGCCCGGGACCTGATGATCGAACACTCCCGCCGGGCTCGCGAACTCATCACCAGCCGATCACAAGAGACCTTCACGCCCTGACCGTCACAGATCCCACCGTCCGCGCCGATCATCGCCCGACTGCGTAACCCTGTGCCCCACGGGGATTGGCAGCCGACCCGAGTACGCCGGAAGACGGGTCGCGGGTGACCACACTCAGCCGGCCCAGTGACCAATCACCGGCGCGGGTGATGTGGTGCCCACGAGCGACGAGCTCCCCGATCACCCCGTCCCCCAGCCGATCCTCGACCACGGCTCCTCCCGGCTCCCAGGTGCGTGGCCAGAACGAGCCCGGCATCGACGTGGTGTGCAGGGTCGGGGCATCGATCGCCTGCTGAGGTGTGTAGCCCCCGACAAGCGTTCGTAGGAGGTAACTGAGTTGCCATTGGTCTTGCTGATCGCCACCGGGCGTGCCCAGCGCCGCAACCGCCCATCCATCGCGCATCACCATCGTGGGGGTCAGCGTGGTCCGCGGCCGCTTCCCGGGGCGAAGGGCAGACGGGCTGGCGGCATCGAGCCACGTCATCTGAAGTCGTGTTCCCAGAGCAAAACCCAACGAGGGAATGGTCGGCGACGACTGCAGCCACCCGCCCGAGGGAGTCGCCGAGATCGCGTTGCCCCACCGGTCGATGACATCGATGTGGCAGGTGTCGCCGCGCGTCTCGCCGGTGACGGTGACGGTCGGTTCGCCGGTCGCACCGCCCGACGCCTGGCCGGCCGCTTCCACCAGCGGGGGCACGTAGGGATCGATGCCGCACACCCCGGGCCGGAACTCGGTGGACGCATGCCATCCAATCTCTTTTCGGCGAACGGCGGCGTACTCCCGTGACAGCAACACCTCGAGCTGCGACCGGTCGAGGCCGTCGCCGTAGTACGCCTCTCGATCGGCCATGGCCAGCTTGAGCGCCTCGAGGACATTGTGCGCGCCGACCGCGGTCGACGGATCGACATCCTCGTCGGGCAATTCGTCGAGGATGGCCAGCGCCTGCAGCAACACCGGCCCCTGCCCCCAGGCGTCGGACTTGAGGATGGTCGATCCACGGAAGTCGAAGGCCACCGGATGCTCCCAGCAGGCGCTGAACGCCGCCATGTCAGCGAGCGCCAGCACCCCTCGATGGTCCCGTCCGGATGAATGCCGGTGCGGTTGTCGCACAAACGCATCGATCTCAGCCGCTATCGACCCCGAGCCCCACTCCGTACGCGCGGCTTCTATCCGCTCTGATCGTGAACGTCGGTCCCGGCCGGCGGCGATCAGCCGTCGAAGAGTCACCGCGTACGCCGGATTCTTGAACAACTGGTCGGCGAGTGGCACGCGACCGTCGGGCATCCACAGCGCTGCCGATGTCGGCCAGTGTTCGAAGAAGAGGTCGGCGACGGTGCCGATCACCGCGCACGCTCGTCCTGACAGGCAGTGGCCGTTGTCGGCGTAGCCGATCGCGTAATCGAGGATGTCGCTCAGCTCCCAGGTGCCATGGTCACGCAGGAGCAGCAACCACGCATCCACCGCACCCGGCACCGCGGCGGCGAGTGCACCAGACGCCGGCACCATGTCCAGACCGAGTCGACGCATGTGAGCGATGGAGGCTGCGGCCGGCGCCGGGCCCTGGCCCATCAGCACCTGCGGCGGTCTGCCCACCGGGGAGACGATGCCGACCATGTCGCCACCCGGGCCGTTCAGGTGCGGTTCGACAACGTGCAACACAAACGCGGCAGCCGTGGCTGCGTCGAAGGCGTTACCACCGCGTTCCAGCACCGACTGTGCCGCACCCGACGCCAGCCAGTGCGTCGAGGCCGACATCCCGAAGGTTCCCTTGAGGTCTGGGCGGGTGAGGAACTCACTCGGGGGCGTGAAGGACATCGTCAACCTCGCTGGCTCTTGTTATTGGATCCTATCTGATCGAATAGTAGCCATACCAGAACGGATTGGTGCTCCTACATGAGCAACTCGCAACAGTCATCCGACCACCGCATACCGCGAACCGGGCGGTGTAACGTCCCTGAAACATCTTCTACCTGCGTAGATAACGGACGTTCCTATTGACGGGCTGTTCGCGAAGTGGCAAGGTCGCCGTTGCATCCTGTTTCAATTTCTTGGATCCAACTACGAACTACGTTCAGATCAGCAACACTGGACACAGCACTTCACCACCCGCTAGGAGCAACTCACATGGCCGACACCCCGACCCGTCCCGGCACCGCCATTCCCCCGACGCCCGGTGACACCCTCATCTTCGAAAACGATCGAGTGCGCGTGTGGTCGATGACGCTCGAACCCGGGGGGATGTTCGATTTCCATCAGCACCACCACGATCACGTCGTCATCTGGCCCGCAGCCGGCAACGCCCAGGGGCAGGAGCTGGGTGACGACGAATGGGGCATCACGCAGCACGCGGAGCCCGGCTTTGTCCTCTACAAGACCGTGGGATCGGCGAAGCCGCTCAATCCTCACCGCATCCGCAACCTGGGTGACGAGACCGTCACCCACTACGTCGTAGAACTGCTCGAGACCTCGCCGAGCGAGACCGAATTGCCTTGGCAGCACAACGATCGCGGGTCGTTCACCACACCCGCCGATCGCTGAGTCCTTCACCATCTGAACATCGGCGCCCCAGCGGCGCCACGCAGAACACCACCACGGGGCGGCGATGCCCGACTGCGATTCCGTGCGCCCTGATCACCACAGACAGATCCCCTCACCAGGAGAAGAAGACATGGCCGTCCCCAACGACGAGCTCACGAGCCCGGTAGAAACACATCAACTCAAGAAGAACACCATCGGCGTCGCCGGCATGGTGTTCATGGTCGTCGCTGCGACCGCTCCCCTGACCGCGATGGCGTCGAACCTCTCGATCGGCCTGGCATTCGGAGTCGGTGAGGGACTTGTCGGACTGCTTGTCCTCGTCGGCATCCTGCTCGCCATCTTCACAGCCGGTTACGTGGTTCTCAGTCGGCGGGTCATCAACGCCGGTGCCTACTACGCATTCATCGGCTACGGTCTCGGCAAGGCGTCCGGCGCCGGTTCGGCATTCGTGGCGACGATCGCATACAACCTCGCTGCCGCTGGAATGATCGCTGCCACCGGTTATTTCGCCGACATCGCGGTGGGCACGATGACCGACATCGACCTGCCCTGGTACGTCTACGGCGCAATCGCACTGGTGATCACCGCAGTCCTCGGACTGGTGGGTGTGGAGATCACGAAACAGGTGACCTCATTGGTCTCGATCGCCCAGTTCGGCATCATCATCTGGCTGGGCATTGCAATCCTCGTCCAGCGCCCGGAGGGTTTCTCCCTCAACGTGTTTGCCCCGGACCGGATGTTCGAAGGCAACCTCGCACTGTCTCTGGTGTTCTGCGTGCTGTCATTCGCAGGCTTCGAGGCCACGGCGATCTACGGCGAGGAGGCGCGTGCACCCCGACGCAGCATCAAGGTCGCGACGTACTGCGCTCTGGCGCTTCTAGTACTGGTCTTCATGGGTTCGACGTGGTCGATCGTGGCAGCGTTTCCTGACGTCCAGACCGTGGCCGCCGAGGATCCAGGCAGCCTGATCTTCGCCACCGCCAGCGAATACCTCGGTGGATGGTCCGATGAGATGCTCAGCCTGCTCGTCGCTTTCAGCTTCTTGGCCGCAGCGGTTGCCTTCCACAACATGGCCGCGCGCTACATGTTCGCGCTCGGCCGGTCGCGGCTGTTGCCGGAGCGATGCGCTGACGTCCACCCCCGTTTCGGCACGCCACAGGTGTCGTGTGCCGTTCAGATCGCCATCTCCCTGATCGTTCTCGTACCGTTTGTCATCGCCGAGTCCGACCCCATCATCAATCTTTTCCCGGCGGTCTCAGGCATCACATCACTGTCGATCATCGGCCTGATGATCGGTTGCTCCCTCAGTGTTGTCGTCGCCTCGATGCGTGGTCGGCTCGACGGAGAGACCGCATGGTCGTCGAAGATCGCACCGGCCATCTCGGGTCTGCTGCTCACCGCCATCGGGGTCATCGTCGTGATCAACTACCAGGACGTCACCGGTAGCGATTCCTGGATCGTCGCAGCCATGCCGGCGATCCCCGTCATCGGCGCAATCTACGGGGCCGTCGTGTACCGGCGCCGTGGCCATGGCCACGACCTGGAGGAGCACCTCACCGACTGAGATCAGCCACCGCAGAAAGGGGGTGCCTCCGCTCGGAGGCACCCCCGTTGTGTGGCTTGACCAACCCGGATCACGGCACGATCATCGGCCTTCGACCAAGGTCGCCACCCTCCCGGACAACTCGTCGCCGTACTCGAACGCGGTGGCGTGCCGCGCGTTCGGGATCTCCCAGAATGCGGACCCAGGAATGTGATCGGCCAACTCCCGACCTGCGGCGATCGGGATCACCGGGTCGTCGGCGCCGTGCACGACAAGAGTGGGCACACCGATCCGGTGAAGCTGCTGCCTCGAGTCGTGGTGCTTCAGTGCGTTCATCCGCCGGGCGTGCTGCTCGGCTGTCCGGTCCACCAAGGCCGCCCGGATACGGTCCACTAGCGTTGGATCGGCCGCTCGCGCGTCTGGGCTGACCGCGGCGTCGAGCATGGTCTGGGCCCTCGCGGCAGCCGACATTTTCTTCGACTTCTCCGCGAATCCGGCCAGCCATGAGTACGCACCGGTGGTCGACACCAACGACAGTGTTCTGACCCGCTCCGGATGCCGGATCGCCAGCAACTGGGCAACCACGCCACCGTACGAGGTTCCGAGGACGTGCACTTTCGACCATTTCAATGCCTCGATCACCTCGGCGGCGTCGTCTGCCATTGCGTCCATCGTGTAGTGCTCATCTGGGCTGACCTGGTCGCCGGTGTCGCGCTGATCGTAGGCGACTGCCTGCAGGCCGGATGGGAGCCGTGTCATCAGGTCGGCGAACTGCGTCCGATCACTCTCTGCCCCGTGGATCAGCAACAGCGGTGCGCCAGAACCTTTTACGATGCATGGCACCGATCTGCCGTCTCGGAGCGTGACCACGATGTCTGACATGTCGATCTTCTTTCTCGATGGGAGGAAAACATCGTCGCAATCGAGTGCGCGAACACGCATCCAATGCTAGATTGGATCCTATTGTAGCCGAATTGCATACGATCGGATGCGGGCTCAGATCTGAAGGAGGCCACCATGGCTGTATTGGTTTCGGGAGCGAGCGTCGCCGGTCTCTCGGTTGCATTCTGGCTCGAGAAGGCCGGTCACGAGGTCACAGTGGTCGAGCGCGCACCCGCACTACGGGTTGCAGGGTCACCGATCGACATCCGTGGCGACGCACTCGCGGTCGCTGACGCGATGGGTATCCTCGGCGACATCCGCGACAGCAGGGTGCCGACGTCCGGCCGTGAGGCGTTCACCACCTGGGTCGACGACCAGGGCGAACCGATTGCCGTGCTCCCCAACGAGTTCGCCACCGACTCGGCCGACGACGTCGAGATCGCCAGGGACAGTTTGATCGGAATCCTGCACGGCGCCATCGGCCCGAATGTCGAGTTCGTCTACGACGACTCGATCGTCAATGTGACCGACACCGGTGCTGCCGTCGATGTCGCGCTCGCGTCCGGCCGCACAGGCGCCTTCGACTTCGTCGTCGGCGCCGACGGTATCCATTCGACGGTCCGCGAAGCCGTGTTCGGACCCGAGACCACCTTCCGCCGGCACCTCGACACCTATACCGCTTTTGTCGACCTTCCCCTGGGTTCGGGAACCCCGGGCGAGAGCGTCACCTACAACACCCCCGGCCGCATGTTCTGCATCACGGACTTCGGCTCGCGCACAATCGGATTCATGGCCGCTCGTACCCCCGAGGTCGACTACGACAACCGTGACCTGGGCGACCAGAAGCGCGTGCTGGTCGACCTGATGAAGGGCGAGCAGGGTTGGGAGTCCCCGTTCTTGCTGCAGGCCGTTGCCGAGGCCGACAGGCTGTACTTCGATTCGGTCAGCCAGGTGCACATGCCCCGGTGGTCGAGCGGGCGGGTGGTCCTGATCGGCGATGCCGCACACGCCGCATCACTCTTTTCCGGGCGAGGCACCTCACTGGCGATGATCGGTGCCCACACCCTGGTGTCGGAGATGACAAAAGCCGGCGCCGCTCACGACATCGCGTTCACCCGCTACGAGCAGTTGCTGCGCCCGCGGGTGGCCACCGCGCAAGAAGGCGTTCACGAAGCCCGCGACTTCATGGTTCCGGCCACCGAGTCCGAACTGCGGGCACGCAACCAGCGGTTCGCGATCAACGCCGCGCGCTGACCGGCTCTCGGCTGTCCCGCCGGCGGTTCTGGCCACGGTCGCCGGTGGGCGTGCTCTGCGTCGTGAACTGGCGGCGATAGCTGGTCGGGCTTGTCGCCAGAATGGCCACGAAGTTCTGCCGGAAAGTAACGGTGCTGCCGAACCCGCAGGCGTCGGCGATCTGATCCATCCCCCAGTCCGTGCTCTCGAGGAGTGCCCGGGCAGCGCCGATGCGTTGCCGCAACACCCATCTGGCAGGACTCGATCCGGTCTCTTGGGTGAACTTCCGGATGAAACTGCGCCGGCTCATCCGGGCGTGTGCAGCCAGGCGATCCACACCGAGCGGTTCATCGAGGTGCTCGAGTGCCCAGTGCTGGATCTCCGCGATGGCCCCGTTGATCCGGGGAAGCGCCTCAGGCCGATCGATGTATTGGGCCTGCCCACCTTCCCGATGTGGAGCCACGACCAGACTTCGCGCCACGCGGGCAGCGACTGCCGCGCCGATGTGGTTGCGGATGAGGTGCAGGCACGCGTCTATTGCGGCTGCGGTGCCCGCAGAGGTCAGCACATCGCCGTGGTCGACATAGAGGACCGAATCGTCCAGCACGATGTCCGGATGCCGGCGCGAGAGTTGGGGCATCGCCTCCCAATGGGTCACGGCGCTGCGTCCGTGCAGGATGCCGGTATCGGCAACGGCGAACGCACCGAGACACAGCCCTACGATGATGGCGCCCGCATCGTGGGCACGAATCAGGCTCTGTCGCAGGGAATCACCGATCGCCGGCGCATCAACGGGCCAGGACGGCACAACAATGATGTCGGCCCCATCAGCGAGTTCCGGTCCGCCGACCGAATCGACCGTGTATCCCTCGAGCGTTCTGATGCTCCCCGGCGAATCGGACCACAGAAACGTCTCCCATGCAGCGTCGATGCCCAGCCGAGAGACTTCGCCGAACACCATCTGGGGAGTGGCCAGATGAAACGACGTGATGCCGTCGAAAGCGTAGATACCGATCCGCATCAGATTGGCACGATCTCATCGAAAGAGTGCATATGGGCCACTGTCGCAGTGTACGTCCGACCCGAAGAATGGCGGGTACACCAGCACGCACCTGACCCAGAAGGAGCCATCCATGTCGTCCCCTCGACGCGCACTCATCGTCATCGACGTCCAGCAGGAGTACTTCGACGGCCCTCTGGAGATCCAGTACCCACCTCGTGAGGACTCGCTGACCAACGTCGTACGGGCGATCGAAGTCGCCACAGCGCAGTCGATTCCCGTCGTGGTCGTTCAGCATCTCCTCCCGGCAGGTGCCCCCGTGTTCGCTTCGGGCTCGCCGGGCAGTGAACTGCACCCCGCGGTAGCTGAACTCGTCCAACCCGAGTGGAAACGTGTCGAGAAGGTGTACGGGAGCGTCTTTGCCGACACTGATGCGGGAGAGTGGTTGCGCGACAACGGTGTCGACACCATCTCCATTGTCGGCTTCATGACCAACAACTGCGACATCGCAACCGCCGCCCACGCCGAGTCCCTCGGGTTCACAACCGAGGTGCTCTCTGACGCCACCGGAGCCATAGCGTTGTCGAACGAGGCCGGCAGTGTGTCGGCCCAGCAGCTACACGAGACGATCATGGTTCTGCTGAACTCGAACTTCGCGGCCGTGGCGACAACCGAGCAGTGGGCTGCGGCAGTCGACAAGGGTGAACCGCTTGCGGCGAGCAACCTGGTGGCCTCCGCACTCGACGGGAGAGGCGCCACCGTGTGACGAGGCGGGCGGGGTTCAGCCGTGGCTGTGCAACGGCAGCCCCGCCAACGCCATGTGCGCCTCACCCAGCGCTTCGGACTGGGTCGGGTGAGCATGGACAAGAGCGGCGACGTCGTCGGGGTAGGCGCCCCACCCCACGGTCAGTTGTGCCTCGCCGATCAGTTCGCCGACGCGTTCACCCACCATGTGGATGCCGACTACCGGTCCCGAATCCTTCTGCGCACGAACCACTTTGATCCCGCCGCCGGTCCCGAGTATCTGACTCTTCCCGTTTCCGGCCAGATCGTAGACCACCGTTGACACCTCACCGTACTTCTCACGCGCCTGCACCTCGGTGAGCCCGACAGATGCGACTTCCGGATTGCAGTACGCGACTCGTGGGATGGAGGAGTCGTCGGCGAGAACCCGATCGCGTCCGGCGATCACCTCGGCCACGTGGATGCCATGCGCAAAACCGCGATGGGCGAGTTGTGGTCCCGCGACGATGTCGCCCACCGCGTATACCCCGTCCTGAGATGTGCGCAGCGCACCGTCCACGCGCACGAATCCACGCTCGTCGAGCTCGATGCCGCCTTCTGCAAAGCCATTCCCGGACGTCCGCGGACCACGACCCACCGACACGAGCACAACGTCCGCCTCGAGAAGGTCGCCGCCTGCCAGTGCCACGGTCACCCCGTCGGCCTGCTGCGTGACAGCCTCGCACCGCGCATCCGTCCTGACGGTCACGCCGCGCTTCTTGAGAGCCCTGGTGAGTTGTTTGGACGACCACTCGTCCTCGGTGGCGATCAATCGTGGCAGCGCTTCGACGATGGTGACCTGCGCACCCAAAGATGTCCAGACGCTTGCGAACTCGACGCCGATCACACCGCCGCCGAGAACCACCACCCGCTCGGGAAGCGTGGGCAGTTCGAGGGCGTCATCACTCGTCAGGACTCGACCACCGCGGTCCACACCCGGCAGGGTCCGGGCTGCCGAACCCGTCGCGAGCACCAGTGATCGTCCGGTGAACGTGGTCCCCCCGACCTCGACGCTGCGTCCCCCGACATAGCGGCCGGTGCCGTTCACGATGTCGACCCGGTGGGCCTTCACCAGCCCTTGCAGGCCGCGGAACAAGCGGTCGACCACCGAGTTCTTGTACGCGTGGATTCCCGCCACGTCGACCTTCGTGAGCTCGGCACCGACCCCGACCTTGGATGCGTGGGCAACCGTGTCGGCGACCTCGGCTGCGTGGAGCAACGCCTTGGTGGGGATACAGCCGCGATGCAGACAGGTCCCTCCCACCTTGTCTTCTTCGATGAGGGTGACGGTCTTGCCGAGTTGGGCGGCGCGGAAGGCCGCAGCGTACCCACCCGACCCGCCTCCCAGGATCAGGACGTCGGAGATGTCGGTCATGGCTTTCCTCCGGGTGCGCTCAGCTCAGCGCGATCAGGGTGACGGGATCGGACAGGATGTCGGCAATGGTTGCGAGAAAACGAGATCCCTGCTCGCCGTCGACCAGCCGGTGGTCGAACGAGAGACTGAGCGTGGTCACCGATCGCAGGGCGATCTCACCTCGGTGCTCCCACGGCTGTCGGCGGATTGCGCCGAAGCACAGGATCGCCGCCTCGCCGGGGTTGAGGATCGGCGTTCCCGAATCCACCCCGAAGACACCGACATTGGTGATCGTGATGGTGCCCGCGGACAGGTCTTGTGGACCGGTGCGCCCTTCTTTCGCCGTTGTCGTCAACGTGGTGAGCGCTTCGGCGAGGTCACGCAGGCTCAACGTGTGGGCGTTCTTGATGTTGGGCACCATGAGGCCGCGCGGGGTCGCCGCCGCGATTCCCAGGTTGACGTAGCGCTTGGTGACGATCTCCTGATTCGCCTCGTCCCACGCAGAGTTGAGGGACGGATTGGACCGCAGTGCCACGAGCAGCGCCTTGGCCACCAGCGCCAGCGGCGTGATGCGCACCGACCGGAAGTGCTTGGACTCCTTGAGTTGTGCGAGCAGATCGACGGCCGGGGTGACGTCCACGGTGACGAACTCGGTGACATGCGGTGCGGTGAAGGCACTGCGGACCATGGCGTCGGCGGTGTGTTTGCGTACCCCCTTGATCGGGGTGCGTTCTTCGTCCAGCACCGCCGCGGCAGGGCGGGCGGATTCGCCCGGAGCTGCGGCGGGTTCGGGTACGGGTACGGGCTCAGGCACCGGGTCAGCAGCCGATCGGGCCAGGTACTGCTCGAGGTCGTCGCGGGTGACCTGTCCCCGATCGCCGGTGGCGGGCACCTCGGCCAGATCGACACCGTTCTGCTTGGCTGCGAACCGGACCGGCGGCGCGGCCAGCGGGCGCTCCTGCTCTGTCACAACAGCATCGGCCGCCGACACGGTGGCCGCGTTTGTCCGCCGTCGACGCCGTCCCGTGCTCTCCTCGGCCACGCCGTACCCGACAAGAACCGGCGTGCGTTCCTTGCTCGCGGGACGTGAGTCCGACGGGGCAGGGCTTGATGAGACGGGATCCTGCGGGGCAGTCGGCGTGTGGTCGTCAGTGGAGGCGCCCTCGACGGCGATGTCGATGAACGGCCGGCCCACCTCGATGGTGGCGCCCTCGTCTGCGTACAGCGCCACAACGGTTCCCGCGTAGGGAGAGGGGAGTTCGACCGAGGCCTTGGCCGTCTCCACCTCGGCGATGTTCTGATTGAGTTCGACAGTGTCGCCGACCGCGACGAGCCAGGTGAGCAGTTCGGCCTCGGTGAGCCCCTCGCCGAGGTCGGGGAGCAAGAAGGTCTGGGTTGTCGACATGAGCTGGCTCCTACGATGCGAACGTGCGGTCGACGGCGTCGAGAATGCGGTCGACGTCGGGAAGGAAGTGTTCTTCGAGTTTGGCCGGCGGATACGGCAGGGTGAACCCGCCCACGCGGGCCACCGGGGCCTCGAGATGGAAGAAGCAGCGTTCACCGATGCGCGCCGCGAGTTCCGCGCCGATACCCAGGAACACCGGGGCCTCATGGGTGATCACCAGGCGCCCGGTGCGGCGAACCGAGTCCGCAACGGTGTCGACATCAAGCGGGGAGATCGAGCGTAGGTCGATCACCTCGATCGAACGGCCCTCTCCCGCTGCGATCTTCGCCGCCTGCACCGCGGTGGTGACGAGGGGGCCGTAGGCCACCAGGGTGACATCCGAGCCGGGCGTGACGACGCGGGCCTTGTGCAGCGGGTAGGCATCCCCGGCCTCGGCGAGCGGCCCCTTCTCCCAGTACCGGCGTTTGGGTTCGAAGAACAGCACCGGGTCATCGGACTCGATTGCCTGCTGGATCATCTGGTGGGCATCGGCGGAGGTACCGCAGGTGACCACACGCAGACCAGCGGTCGCGGCGAAGTAGCCCTCAGGCGACTCGGAGTGGTGCTCGATCGCGCCGATTCCACCGCCGTAGGGAACCCGGATCGTGATGGGCATCTTCACGTTGCCGCCGGTCCTGTAGTGCAGCTTGGCAACCTGCGAGACGATCTGGTCGAACGCGGGATAGATGAACCCGTCGAACTGGATCTCACACACAGGCCGGTAGCCGCGCATCGCCAGACCCACTGCCGTGCCGATGATCCCGGATTCGGCCAAGGGCGTGTCGATGACCCGCTGCGGTCCGAAGTCCTTCTGCAGACCATCGGTCACCCGGAACACACCTCCGAGCTTGCCGATGTCCTCGCCGAGGAGCACCACCTTCGGGTCCTTCTCCATCGCTTTGCGCAGGCCGGAGTTGATGGCCTTGCCGATCGGCATGACCGCGGGGGTGATGGCCGGGGCACTCATCGGGCGTCTCCTTCGAATCCTTCGAGGTACGAGGCGAACTCGCGTCGTTCCTCATCGATCAGGGGGTGTTGCTCGGCATAGACCTCGTCGAACATCGACAGCGGCGTCGGTTCCACGGTCTCGAGGCAGCCGCGTCGGAGTTCGGCTGCGGTTGTGTCCGATTGGTTTCGAATCCGTTCGTAGACATCGTCGGTCAGTACGCCTGCCGCGTCGAGCAGCGCCCGCACCCGGTCGAGAGGGTCCTTGGCGCGCCATTCGTCGTCCAGCGCCGCAGGTCGATATCGCGTCGGATCGTCGGATGTGGTGTGCGGTCCCATCCGATAGGTCACCGCCTCGATCAAGGTCGGGCCACTGCCTTCTCGGGCCCGCGCCAACGCCGCGCGGGTGACCGCGATGACGGCAAGTACGTCGTTCCCGTCGACCCGCACACTCGGAACCCCGAAACCCCGGCCACGTTCGGCGATGGTCACACGCGACTGCAACGAGACCGGCTCGGAGATCGCCCACTGGTTGTTCTGGCAGAAAAAGACAACAGGGGCATGGAAACTCGCGGCGAAACCGAAGGCTTCGGAGATGTCGCCCTGGCTGGTGGCCCCGTCACCGAAGTAGGTGATCGCGGCGCCGTCCACACCGTCGAACTGCATGCCCAGCGCGTATCCGGTGGCGTGCAACGCCTGCGAGCCCACGATGATCGCCGGTGTTGTCATCCGGTACTCATAGGGGTTCCAGCCCGAATGGGTGGATCCTCGCCAGAACCGGAGCATGTGGGCCGGGTCCACGTCGCGGCAGTAGGCGACCGCGTGCTCGCGGTAACTGGCGAAGACGAAGTCCTGGGGATCGAGCGCCCGCGCCGAGCCGACCTGCGCCGCCTCCTGGCCGAGCAGCGGCGCCCACAGGCCGAGCTCTCCCTGGCGCTGCAGAGCGGTTGCCTCGGCGTCGATGCGCCGCACCACCACCAGGTCCTCGTAGAGGCGCAGCAACGCGTCCACGTCGATGTCGAAGACGAGGTCGGAGTACTCGGGGTGCTCGAGTCGCTCGCCCGTCGGGCTGATCAGTTGGACCACATCGTCGTTGTCGATCACCGGGGCCTCCACTCGCCAGGGCTGACGTGGACATTCGCCCACGGTTCATTCGGTGCACGTCAGCCAACCAGTGAGCGCCACACTGCACAAGAGCTATCGACTAACTTGCGCATTTTGACCAACTTCGCGGCGATGAGACGTGCGACACTGTGCGACATGACGAAGTTCGACCGCTCTGACGCCCGCCTTCTACTCGCCCTCTGCGAGACCCCACGCGCCACCGGGGTGCAGCTGGCGGCCGCCCTCCAGATGGCCAGGAACACCGTCCAATCCCGGTTGGCCCGATGGGAAGAGCGGCGTGTGCTGGCGCCGATGGACCGACTGATCTCCACCAGAGACCTCGGATACACGCTGCGCGCCTACATCAGCGCGGTCGTCGACCAGCACCGACTCGAACCGATCATTGCCCTCCTCAGCGACATCCCGGAGGTGATCGAGGTGATCGGGATCTCCGGGGACGCAGACCTTCTCATCGCGGTCGCAGCCCTCGACGCCGACGACCTCTACCGCGTGGCCGGGCTGATCCTGGCAGTACCCGGCGTCGAACGGACCACCATGTCGGTGGCCATGCGCGACGCAATCCCTTACCGGACCCGCCCCCTGCTCGAGCGGCTCGCGCACGGTCGGTGAGGCCAAGGCGCGTGGTGACCGAGGCGGCAATCTGAGCAACGTGACAGCCGGCACACGCACCAAAATGTGCACGTTGCGCAATTATCCAGTTCACTGTTGACCACTTCGTCGCTCCGGGACAACATTCGTGCAGCTAGTTGCACACTCAACCCTCGACCACCTACCCGGAGGTTTCCATGTCCGTCACCGTCACCCCTCTGTCCGCAGAGTCGGCCACAAGCCACGTGTTCGGTCGATCAGACTTCCCCATCGACGAGCCCGCGCACGAGCAGGTCGTGTTCTGCCAGGACAGCGCAAGCGGCCTGCAGGCCATCATCGCGCTGCACTCCACCTCGCTGGGACCCGCCCTCGGCGGCACCCGGTTTCATCCCTACGTTGACGAAAGTGCCGCGCTCACAGATGTTTTGCGGCTGTCCCGCGGGATGACGTACAAGGCTGCGGCAGCCGGACTCGACCTCGGCGGAGGCAAGGCCGTCATCCTCGGTGATCCGCGGACCATCAAGACGCCGGAGTTGTTGCGCGCCTATGGCCGATTCGTGGAGAGACTCGACGGTCTGTATGTCACGGCCGGCGATGTGGGCACGAACAGCGACGACCTGGACATCATCGGCGAATCGACCGCACACGTCGTCGGCCGCAACACGGCTGCCGGCGGATCGGGTGACAGCGGGCCCAACACCGCCCTCGGGGTGTTCCAGGCCATGCGTGCAGCGGCAGTGCAGGTGTGGGGGGAACGCGAACTCGCCGGACGCACAGTGGGCGTGGAGGGTGCGGGAAAGGTTGGCTTCGAACTGGTGTCGCTCCTGACAGATGCCGGTGCCGAGGTTCTGGTCTCCGACGTCTATCAGCCCTCACTCGACCGCGTGCTGGACGCCTTCCGCCGCACAAGGGTGGCGGCAGACGTCCGAGCCGAGCGCCTCGACGTCTATGCCCCGTGTGCGCTCGGCGGCACGTTGGACATAGCCACCAGTGAGACGCTGAACACATCCATCGTCTGCGGCGCCGCGAACAACCAGTTGCTCACCCCTGGGGCCGAGAGGACACTCGTCAACCGCGGAATCGTGTGGGTACCGGATTATGTGGCCAACTCCGGTGGGCTCATCCAGGTCGAGGGCGAGCTCCGCGGGCGCACCCGCGAAGCGGTACGCAAGCGCGTCGAATCCGTCTTTGACACAATGACATTCATTCTCCAGACCGCAGCCCGAGAGAACATCGCGGCCGGTGTGGCTGCCGACCGGATCGCGCGGCGCCGGCTCGACGATGCGGTGTGAGGCGCCGTCAGCTCACACCGCGCCGATCACACGCACGGAGCGCTGAAGTTGTTGTCAGCCAAGGTAAACCTTCCCTCGGACAAGTTCGGCAATGCCACCCTTAGTAAGGATGAGCTTGGATGACAACGGCTTTCACCTGGTCCTAACCTGGTCGTCATGAGCACAATCCGAACCCGCTTCCATGAGCTCCTGCACGACCAGATCCGTCAAGAATTCTCTGCGTCGCAGCAGTACATCGCCATCGCCGCCTACTACGACAACGAAGATCTGCCGCAGTTGGCCAAGCACTTCTACGCACAGGCCGTCGAAGAGCGCAATCACGCGATGATGATCGTGCAGTACTTCCTCGACCGCGACATGGTTGTACACACCCCGGGCATCGACCAGCCGGAGAACTCGTTCGCCGACTACCGCGCCCCGATCAAGGTGGCGCTCTCGCAAGAGCAGCGTGTCACCGACCAGATCGTCGAACTGGCCAAGACGGCCCGCGACGAGGGTGACTACCTGGGCGAGCAGTTCATGCAGTGGTTCCTCAAGGAGCAGATCGAAGAGGTCGCGGTGATGCGCACCCTGCAGACCGTCGCCGATCGGTGCGAAGGCAATCTCTTCGACCTCGAGAACTTCGTCGCCCGAGAGGTCGGCACCGCCGCCAAGGCAGACGCCACGGCGCCCGGCGCCGCCGGCGGCACCCTGTAAACCCGCTCGACAGCACGTCAACACGCACAAAGGGCGCGGCCGGATCTCTCCGGCCGCGCCCTTTGTTGTCGTATCTGTACCGGGCGTACTGCCCGCCACCTCAGCGCAGGGTGACCTGCCGGGCCCGGATACCGTCGCGTGAGCGCCGCTCGTCGCTGGTCAGCTCGGCGTCCGAGGCCAGCGCCTCGTTGAGCCGGTTGTTGAACGTCTCCACGCCCGCAGTCCACTCGGTGGGGTGCAGTTCGCGGTCCAGGTCGAACACCGGAACCAGCAGCCCGTGTGTACGGAATGAACCCGCGAAGCGTGATCCCTCGCCGAGTGTCAGCCCACCCGATGCATGCACGCGCGCCAGCGCCGCCATCACGTCGTCTTCGGGTTCGGGGCGTATCCACCGCAGATGTGCACGCTCACCGGCGTCAACCCACCACGGGGCCCCGACGAAATCCCCGGCCAACCGGGCCGTCGGCATGATGGACGCGTTGGCCTGCTCGATCATCGCGGTGATCTGAGGGGCGGGGTTTTCCTGACCCCCGATCCACCAGTTGAAGTCGTTGTGGACGGTGATGTCGAGCGCAGCGGCGGGATCGAGCACGTCCTCGAGTGCACCGGC
Source organism: Williamsia sp. R60 (assembly GCF_054063855.1). Classification (NCBI taxonomy): domain Bacteria; kingdom Bacillati; phylum Actinomycetota; class Actinomycetes; order Mycobacteriales; family Nocardiaceae; genus Williamsia; species Williamsia sp. R60. The sequence continues at coordinate 809,035 of NZ_JBSSGR010000003.1, read as the reverse complement.
CTCGGCGATGTCTACCTCTGAAAGTGTTTCTCCCGCAGCGCTTTCGGTTGCCCAACGAATCGCGGCAGCCAATGCGGCGCCGGGCTCTTCGTGCTCGGGCTGGGTCTGCAGCGCAACCAGACCCACAGCTGCGCCGGACTCCTCACGCACCAGTGCCGGTCCGGCACCGGGCAGAACCGTCACCAGTCGCACGGGGTTTGCGCTCGGTGTGGTCAGCGGCAACTCGGCGGTGGCCGAGGCGACGAAGGCCCTCAGGGCCACCAGGTCGCATTCGGCGGCAATCCCGGCGAACGGCCGGAAGAGCGGCGCAGCTGCCTGGGCCTGCCGTTCCTTGCGTGCCGCCACCCGTTCGGCGCGATTGCTTCCGGGTCGGGGTCCGCTGCCACGTTTACTCTTCTTAGCCACGTGAGAAGAACTTACGCAGCGAGCCAGCCCCGCACCCGGTCGGGGTAGTTGGTGGCGATCCAGCCGACGCCGAGATCGGCACAGTATGTCGCGTCGCGCCGCTCGTCGACCGTCCAGCAGTACGTGGCCCGACCAGCGGCGGCAGCACGATCCACCGCATCGGGATGCTCCCGAAGACTGAAGATCGACGGCCCAATGGCCGTGGCCCCCACAGCGGTGGCGGCGCTTCCGCCGAGAAACCGGGCGGTGTCGCCGAGTAGCACGGTGGGCAGCATCGGCGCGTTGCGTCGGATGCGCCACACACCGGCGGTGGAGAACGAGATCACCACGGCGCGGCTGTGATCTGCCGATGCCGGCGTCGCGACACCGAACCGCTGCAGTTCGGCGAGGAGCAGCTGCTCCACCAGACCACCGAATCGAACGGGGTGCTTGGTCTCGATGAACAGGCGCACCGGGCGTTTCCAGTCCAGCGTCAGCTCCATCAGTTCGCGCAGCGTGAGGACCTTCGAGGTGAGACCGGACGTATGCCAACTCGCGAAGTCGAACTCCCGGAGCTGAGCGAGGGTGAGTTCACTGACCACACCGCTGCCGTCGGAGGTGCGGTCGATCGTGCGGTCGTGGACACACACCAGCTCGTGGTCCGCGGTGAGCCGGACGTCGCACTCGAGTCCGTCGGCGCCCTGCTCGAGGGCGAGCTCGTACGCCATCAGCGTGTGTTCGGGTTTGTGGCCCGACGCCCCCCGGTGAGCCACCACCGCAGGCGTTTCCGTGCGCAGCACCCGATGGGTGTCGGTCATACCGCGACCAGCCATCGGGTGGGGGCCGCCGTCTCGGCCTCCCGGTCGAGCAGTCGCGTGATCGTCCACCACACCGCAACCGCGAACCCGGCGCTGGCCAGGTCGGACACGATGACAAGGAGCACTGCATTCGACTGCCACAGCAGGGACTCGGCGAAGATCCGCAGCACGATGCACCCGACCACCAGCAGATTCACCAGTACCCAGCCGGCCCACAACCACCACAGTCGCTTACGGATGTGGTCGCGCGGCAGGTCGTCGCGAAATTCGAGTACCTCGCGCATGAAGGCCACCGGACGGAAGACGTTGATCACCGGGACCCAGCACCCGATGAAGATCTCCCGGCGGGTTCGCGGGTCGTATTGACCGTGCTCGCCGTATGACCTCCGCCGCTCCTCGATCAACCATCCGGCCGCGCCGGCCAGGCACGCGAGCATCATCGCCACCGACGCCAGGCCGGTGATCCACACCGCGGCCTCGGCAGCAACCTGCATACCGCGGCTGACCGGTTCTTCAAGGTTGACCACGAGCAATGCGTAGATCCACGCCTCGGCGGCGGCCGCCGCGACGAGTACGCCCGCTGCGATCAGCAACATCTGCGGAAGCCGGGCTGTCGCCTGTTCGATCAGGTTCTGCTCACGCGTCTCGGGTTCGGTTGCCGGGCTGTCCTGCAGACCCCACTGCGGGACGCTTCGGTAGCGAGGCGTGGGTGTTTCGTGCCGCTCGACCCGGGCCCGCGGACGCGGCCGGGCCTCGGGCGGACGCAGCGCCACCCAGCGCACCATCCGCCGTGCTGTCGGCGACATCTGACGCGGCGCGCCGCCGGACACCGATTGATGACGCTGACTGCGCGGCGGGACGTACATGTTGTTCGGCCGCGGCTGCGGGCCAGGCGGAGGGGGTGCGGGAACGCCTGCCGGGGCAGACACGGGCCGTTGCTGCGGCGGCGGACGGAACACCACGGCGCGGCCGTAGGCGTCGAGCGGGGTCAGCGGACCCGAACATCGTGGGCAGCGTGGTCGACGGGGATCGTGCGGTCCAGCGATCCGGCAGTGCGGGCAGTAGTCCCGGACCGGGCCAGAAGGCGGAACTGTCACCGCCCGGTCTCCGAGGACGCCGCTCCCCCGGATCCACCTGCGCCTGTCTCCAGGGGCCTACCGGCCTGCGCCCACGCCAGGATCCCGCCCCCGACGTTCGCGCCCTCGTACCCGCGCTGCGAGAGGTACCCGAGCACGCGGGCCGAGCGGCCACCCGAGTGACAGATGACAAACAGCTCGGCGTCGGGGTCGATCTCGTCGACCCGAGCGGGCACTTCGGCGAGAGGGATGTGAAGGGCTCCGGGAACGTGCCCGTTCGCCCACTCGTCGTCTTCTCGAACGTCCAGCAGGATCCTGTTCGTCTCTGCCGTGAAATCGACCGGTAGGTCGGTGACGGGCACCGACGGAACATCCGACATAGTCACCCGTCCATGGTGGCACGCTGCCTCGGCGTGCGCCGCCACCCCGCAGTTTTCAACAGGTTATCCACAGGGCCCCGCGTTCCGCTCATCGTCGCCCAAATGTCGAGATAATTAACAATCCGAAAGATAATCCTTCGAGCAGCAACATGTTTTGTGACGAGGTTCACTAACAATTCACTCAAAACGCCTAGTTCTCCACAGTTTCCACAGCCTCATCCACAGGTTGAGTGTTTGCTGGCAGGCTCTGAACCAGCGCGTTAGGCGACGCCTGTGGATAACTTCACGTCAACCGGAGACGACAACTCACAGGGTCCGATTTGCGGAAGACATCCCTTCGGTGCATCGCCGGAACGGTCAGTACACCGACCACTCCGACTGCGAGTACTCGAGGATCCGCGGCTGCATCAGGGTGGACGAGGGCATCTCCAATGGTGGGCGGTCGGGCGGGAACGTACGGGCGGCATCCAGCTCGTCCGCCGACAAGAAGCGACGGTCCACCGCAGGGTCCACCGTCACCGCCGGTGCGACGTCACCCACTGCCCCCAGAAAGAAACCCCAGTCACCGAACGAGGGCACGTCGACGTGATAGGCCGCGGTCGTCACCCCTGCCTCGGCGATGCTCTGACCGATGCACCAGAACGAGCGGGGCGCGAAGTAGGGCGAGCCCGCCTGGACCACCATTCGGGCACCCGGCGCCAGGTGCCCGCGGATCAGCCCGTAGAACTCCACCGAGTACAGCTTGGCGGTTGCCGTCTCGTCCGGGTCCGGCATGTCGACGATCACGGCGTCGAACAGCCCCGAGTCCCCACGCAACCAGTTGAACGCGTCGGCTGTCACCACGGAGACCCGGTCGTCGGCGAAGGCGTTGCCATTGAGTTCGGTGAGTCTCGGTTCCGTGCGCGCCAAATCGATCATCCGGGGGTCGAGTTCGACGAGGTGCACCGACTGCACATCGCGGTACTTCAGCACCTCGCGTAGTGCCAGACCGTCGCCACCGCCCAGGATCAGGACGTTGTCCCGCTTTTGCGCCAGCGCCGGGTGCACCAGCGACTCGTGGTATCGGTACTCGTCCACGCTGGAGAACTGCAGATCGCCGTTGAGGAAGAGTCGGGTGTCCTCGCCGTCGGGGAGGCCGCGATTGGTGATCACGATGTCCTGGATCGGGGTTCGGTCGGCCAGCACGATCGGGTCGCGATACAGCGCCTGCCGTGCGTTGACCTCGAAGGTGTCGGCATAGAACATCGCCGCCGTCAACACCGCGACCACACCGACCGACCCGGCCCCCAATGCCAGCATGCGGACTCGACCGAGGTCTCGGCGGAACACGATGAGTACAAGAGCGGCTCCGGCAGCGGCGTTGATCATGCCGACCACGAGCGCGCCGCGGATCTGGCCGAGCAACGGCAGCAACAGGAACGGGAACGCCAGGCCGCCAAGCAACGCGCCCACGTAGTCGGCGGCGAACAGATCGGCCACCGCAGACCCTGCCGACTGCTTCCTGATGTGTTGGAGCAACACCATCAGCAGCGGTATCTCGGCGCCGATCAGCATTCCGAGCACAAAGGCAACCACGACGAGCGACTGTGTGTAGAGCGACAGATAGGCGAACGCCCCGTACAACGCCAGCACCGAGAGACCACCCAGCAGCGCCAGCACCAGCTCGATGACTGCGAAGCTGACGGCGGCCCGGCTCTGCAGAGGTTTTGCGGCCAGCGATCCGATGCCCATCGCAAACACCATCACCGACAACACGATTGCGGCCTGCGTGGCCGTGTTCCCGATCAGGTACGACCCGAGTGTGACCAGCGCGAGTTCGTAGACCAGCCCGCAAGCGGCGCAGATGAACACCACCGCCAGGAGCGCTGACCGTGCTGCCCGGCGTAGTGGCGGCGGCGCGGTGGTGTCGGGTGGGGCGGTGGATGTGGCCAATGGAGCGGACTACAGCAGAGACGCGGCGATGATCAGTCCGGCACCCACGTGAACCGTCGCGGAGACCCAGACGGCGGGGTGCGGTCGATCATCCATCAACACCTCGCCCAGGTCGCCGGGTGAGAGGGCGTCGACGAGGATGAAGCCCAACGCCATCACGAAGATCCCGATCACCGTGTAGATCAGGGTGTACAGCAGTCCTTCACCGAGGTCGCCTTGGCTGGCGGTGATCGCCGCGACGATGATGATCGCCACCGCCAGGGTGTTGCTCGCCACCAGGATGCACGCGTTCCGGTTGCGGTCCACCCAGACCTGTTGTCGCAGCTTGCCCGGCGTCACCAGGTCGACGGCGACGAACCCGAGGATCATCAGCAACACGCCTACGCAGCTGTACGCCGCAGCCGATACGACGTTGTCGCGCAAGATCTCCCACTCCACTTTGTCTCCCACCTGTTGTTTTCTGCGCTACTTGCCGGAACCGCCGCCGCCACCCCGATAGTCGGAGCCGCCACCGGAAAAATTGGGACGTGAGACCCAGAACCCACCGATGAACCCGCCGTAATGGCGGTACCCGGATTCGTAGTCGTCGCTGAGCATCACGCGGGTGTTGTTGTTTTCATAGGGAAAGAGGCCCACGAGGTAGTCGGGATACTGCATGAACAACCCGCTCGTGGGCACCCCGGCGACGGTCTGGGTCGCCTGACGTTGATCGGCCGGTCTCTGGGCACCGCGGATCTGGCCGGCGACTTGCTCGGGATTGCCGTCGGCGATGTACGCATCCACCGATCCTTCGTCCAGGTTCGGCGCCCGGTCATAGTTCTGTTGGATGTAGCTGCGCGCGCTGGTGGATGCCACCCCGCCGGACACACATGAAAAGGCAAGCAGCGCAACAGCCACCAGGACGATGGCGGCGATGATTCCGTTACGGATGCGGTTGAGGGGCTTGCGGTTGTAGCCGCCCGCATCGTGGTCGTAGGTCATCAACGCACCTGCACGAGGCTCGAGGTGATCACCACGTCGCCCGTCTGGGGATAGGCGTGCCAGGTGTCCCAGCGGATCCGGTCTCCGAGGTCGGCGGCGATGATCGCGGTGAAGGCATCGGGACTGCCGGGATAGTGCCCGATCAGAGCATGCGGTCCTGTCGCCCGATCCGAGATCTGCGCGCCGAGCACGGAGAGGGACCGTGCGTTGTGGCGTTCGGTTCGCGCCCGGAACGAGACGGTGGGCGTTTGCAACGTCGACGGTAGTTCTCGGTGCTGTCCCGGGAGGCACGCCAGGGTTTCGACGGTTTCGCCGAGTGCGGTCACCGCGCTGACCTGGTGGCTTGCGCCCAACAACCGCAATGTGAGGTCTGCGTTGTCGAATTGGCAGCGAACGGTGGACAGAGCGGGCAGCAACGGCTCATCGAAGGACAGCGCCAGCTGGTCGGCGCTGGTGTCCGAGTACGGCACCGCGAGAATCGCCTGCATGCTCAGCTCGGACCGGTGTCTGCGGGAAAGATGCGGTACTCGGCGCGGGCCAGGACCTGTCCCCGCGCGCATTCCCACCCCGAACCGAAGTCCTCGAAGGACAACCGGGCGTCGCCGGCCGAATAGTCGTGATACGACATGTTTCCGGTGGCCAGGCCGGTGGTTCCGGCGCTGGTGAACCTCGCCGACCCGGTCTCGTCCGACGAGTATCGGCGGCCGTCGACCTCGACCGACTCGGGCCCGGGGGAAACGGTGACACCCTTGAGTTCCTCCCACAGCACCACCTCGAGGTCGGGGTCCTCCTCCACCGACACCCACGCCTTGCGGCCGGTTCCGGTGTCGAGGAAGTTCTCGGTCCACGAGAAGCCGCTCTGCGAGAGGGTCAGGGTGCCCCGGACCGCGAACATCTCCCCGCGGATCTCCACCATGTCGCCGGGCTTGAGCACGCGAGGATCTCCACGGACGGCGTCGTCGTCGGCACTCGAGAACGGATCCCGCGGAGCGTACGCGCGGTCGCGAACCGCCTTGGTCTCGGCTGCCTGGCGCTCGCGACGTTTCGCGATTGTGTTGAACAGCATGATCACCGCGATGATGGCCAATATCGCGACGATGATGATCAGCAGCGACTCCATGCGATGAACCTATCCAATTCGGACAGGTCCCGTGCCGCCAGGACCACTCGGTCGGCGTCTAGAGGCCGATCCGCATCCAGTGCGCCCTACGCTCGGCAGCGGCCAGCACACCGGTGACCACGCCATCGAAGGTCTCCGCAGCCATCGTCGACATACGACTTTCGCTGCGCGACACACCCCCGGTCAGCCGGGTCAGCAGCGGCTTCGGTGAGGCGATGATCTCGAGTTCGGCGTCGGGGAAACGTTCTGCCAGTACCGACCGCAACACTCCGATTCCGTCGACGAGGCCCACATCGGCAGCAGCGCGGCCCACCCAGACGTCGCCGCTGAACAGCTCGGCGTCAGACCCGACGAGTTTGGCGCCACGGCGTTGACGCACCCAGGTGATGAATGCCGCGTGCAGGTCGTTCTGGAGACCGTGGAGCCAGGCGACGTCTTCGGGCTTCTCCGCCGAGAACGGATCGAGACGCGACTTGTTCTCGCCTGCGGTGTAGACCCGCCGTTCCACTCCCACCCTGCCCAGCAACTCCGGAGCACCGAAACCCGACGACACCACACCGATCGAACCGACGATCGACGTGTGCGCGGCGTAGATCTCGTCGGCCGCACAAGCGATCCAGTAGCCGCCCGATGCTGCCGCGTCTTCGCAGAACGCGATGACCCGAATACCCTTCTCCGAGGACAATTGGCGGATGCGTTCAGCGATGTACTCCGACTGGGCGGGCGAACCACCTGGGGAATTGATGACCAGAACGACTGCTTTGAGCCGTTCGGTCTCGAACGCACGCCTGAGTTTCGGTTCGAGGTTGTCGGCGGTCAAGCCGCCGCGTGCCATCCCGACCGAGCCGATCGGACCCTCCAGGCGCACCACTGCAACCTTGTCGGCGTGTGCCTTGGCCATCTTCTTGGCGAGCTGCTTGATCGGACCCATCTCCCAACAATATGCGCGTGTACGCCGGTGGCAGCCGAACATCGACTCACCCGGAACGACAAAGGCGCCTGACCGGTGCCGGACTCACGGCGGTCGATGTCAGACTGTCGACATGGGACACCGCTTCGGAGTGAGTGATCGATGACGATCCGCTGGCTCAGCGCCTTTCTCGACTTTCCTGCCGACAGCTTCAGCAACGAGGTGACGTTCTGGCGCGCGATCGCCGGGAGCACCGTGTCGCCCGCCCGAGGACCGGACCGCCAGTTCGCATCTCTGGAGCCGTTCAACGGCGACCCGCACCTGCGTGTTCAACGGGTCAAGGACGGACCCGGCGGCGTCCATCTCGATCTGCACGTCGACGACATCAAGCCGGCCACTGCGCACGCCAAATCGCTGGGCGCCCACATCGTCTCTGCAGCAAGCGACTTGGTGGTGTTGACGTCGCCCGCCGGATTCGGGTTCTGCCTTGTGCCGTGGAACGGAGAACACGAACGTTCCCGGCCCATCCGGTGGCCCGGTGACACCATCAGCATCATCGATCAGCTGTGCATCGACATACCGGCGAAACTGTATGACGCCGAATGCGACTTCTGGGCCACGCTCACCGGCTGGCCGTGGCGTCAGGGCGTGATGCCCGAATTCCGTAATCTGCGACGTCCAAAGGAGATGCCGCTACGGGTGCTGCTCCAACGGATCGGCTCATCCACGATCGGCGGTCATCTCGACCTCGCCAGCACCCATCCCGAGGAGGAGGTCGCTCGGCACGAGGGCTGGGGCGCCAAAGTCGAGCAGCACCACCGGTTCTGGACCGTGATGTCGGACCCGATCGGTCGTCGCTACTGCATCACCCATCGCAACCCGCGGTCGGGCGACCTGACACACTAGCCGCCGGCCGAGTCCAGACGACGACGAAGGAGGTGCGCACCGTGGAGCAACCGGGGTACGACGCAATGGCGGACCTGTATGCCGCAACGTTTCCTCATCCGTTCCTGACTCCCCTCGAAGAACACGCCGTCGCGGCGTTCGCCGACACGGTCCGGGACCGTGGCGCCGATGGACCTGTTGTGGATGTCGGGTGCGGGCTGGGACAGGTCACCGCATTTCTGGCCGAACGAGAGCTGGCGTCGATCGGCATCGATCCCAGCGAACAGATGCTGGCTCGGGCGGCGCGCCAGTTCCCACATCTCGATTTCGTCAGAGGTGATGCCACGCTCGATCAACTCGGTGGCGACTTGCCGATCGCTGCCATCCTGGCGCGTTTCAGCCTGATCCACATACCGCCCGAGGATGTCCCGGGTGTGCTGCGCTGCTGGGCCTCCCGGACCGCGGCGGGCGCGCCGATCCTGATGGCGTGCCAGATCAGTTCGCACGCCGGACAAGTCGAGCAGTTCGACCACAAAGTGGCGCCCGCCTGGCGATGGCACCCCGATCGATTGGCAGCGGCCCTGTCCGACGCCGGATTCGACGAGGTGTGGCGGGCGGTGAGCCAACCCGACGATCAGCACCGATTCGCTGAGGTCCACATGCTTGCCACACGGCGATGAGAACGCAGCCGCAGCAGAAGTCTTGGCAGACCGGGCGGTGGGGCGTTTTATTCTTGCCTGGTGGCCTTCGAATTGATCGGCGGAATCGAGAAACGGGCGATCGTCCTGGTCCCGTACGACGATGCCTGGCCCCGGGCCTTCGAGCGAGAGCGTCGCCGTATTGCGGCCGCGCTCGGTGAGGTGGCCATTCGGATCGATCACATCGGATCGACGTCGATTCCAGGTCTGGTCGCAAAGCCCGTCATCGACATCGACCTGAGCGTTGCCGACCCCGATGACGAGGCCAGCTACCTGCCGGCCCTCGAATCAGCCGGCTACCGTCTTCGCGTGCGTGAGCCCGGACATCGAATGGTGCGCACGGCAAGCCTCGACGTGCACGTACACATCTGTCGCAGTGGAAGCGATTGGGAACGTCGGCACCTCCTGTTCCGAGATTGGTTGCGCCACGACGCGCGCGATCGCGAAGCCTATGGCGAACTCAAAAAGTCCCTGGCTCAGCGCAATTGGCAAGACATGAACGCCTACGCCTCGGCCAAGGGGCCCCTCATCGAAGAGATCACCGCGCGGGCTGAGAAGTGGGCCGAACACGGCGCATGGCGTGGGCTGGAGGAGGAATCGTGACCATCGCCGACTATCAGGTCACTGACGCCGACCGTCGCCCGCTGCCGCGGTCGTATCGAACCGAGCCGCGCCACCTTGGCTACCGCGACGACGATCTCACGAAACCATTTGCGCACCACCTGGACTCGACGATGCTGCCGCTCCCGCCGCACGTCGACAACGCGCTGAGAACCGGCCCGGAACCCACAGCTGGGGGCTACGAGGTCGAAGTCGTCGCTGAGCATCTGTCGGCGCCGGGATATACACCGATGGAAACCGGGTGGACCCGAACCTCGGCGGGAACACTTGTGGTGTCGTGCCTGACCGACATGCCCGGTGTCACGGCCGGCATGTGGGACTGGTGGTTCGGATGGCATGGCTCCGACAGCGCTCGTTACAAGTTGTGGCACCCTCGCGCCCATGTCTTCGCAGCGTGGGGAGATGATCGCAGTTCCCAGCGGCACCTGACGGACACGGAGCGCTACATCGGGAACGTGTCATACGTCGACGAATACATCGGATCCACCCTGTCGCACTTCGCAATCAGGTTCGTCGAACCGAGCACGCTGGGTTTTGCCCCCAGCGCAGGTACCACCCACATCTGCGCCCGCATCGGTACAAGCGACTTCCCGGTGGTTGCTGGGTGGCTTGTTCACCAGGTCCGCCCCACCGATCGCGGTAGTGAGATGAGATCCCGCTTCTTTCTCGGACGCGCCGAGATCCTCGATGTACCAGCGAGTTCCACATCACGACCCATGAGCACCCGGCTGCTCGCAAATCCGGTGGGTCACCGAGCACTTGCTCCTGTGGTCGCCACGGTCGGGCGTAGACGCACCGGCGCACAGCTCGCTCGCGATCTTCTCCGCCACTGTGCCGGAGAGATGAACCACTTGTCTGCGTTCTTACCCAGACTGTTCACCGAGTTCCGCGATATGCCCTGATCATTGCGTTGTCGGTAAAGGATGTCTGGTTCGCGGCCACAAGAAGCTGTCTCGTGCATGCCCTCACCAACACATCGCGGCCGAACGTCAGGCTGGATCTTGACGTAGCAGTTGCATGCGACTGGCCAGCCGAAACGCATCGGGCCGTCGAGTGGCGCCCTCAAGGAAGGTCGCGAGTTCGTGAATGGACGTGAAGTGGACGCACACATCGGCATCGACAAGCACATCGATCAGATTGATGAAACGTTGCTGAGCCTCGAGATCGGCGTCTCGAAGCAAGGGGACGTCGGTAATCGTCCAGGTGGTGAATGCCCGCGTCCATTCCAGGTATTCGATTGTCGATGTCGGGGAATCGCAGATCTGGCTGAAAGAAACCCACAGGTGAGCGGGGCGCGTCGCAAGGACCGGGAAGTGGCGGCCGCGAACTTCCGCCGTTGTGGCCTCGCTGCGTGGTGGAAGCGCCACTGGCGTTCGCGTAGTCCAGGTGCCGACCGCGAAGCCGACTGTGTGATCAACCGGGAGCGACCGGTAGTCGGTAGGACCGTCTACTGCCCGCGCCAGTCACTTCGTCGATTGCCCGGTCCACAGCCTCCCGTTCGGTGCGGTGATCGTGGATGTTGCGATGGAGCTCGTCGAAGAAGCGGTGGAAGTGAATACGGGTCTTCTGGGTCGTAGGCACTGCTGCATAGAGCGCGTCGGTCAGCCACGACTTACCCCTGCCGGCGTCGCCATAGATGTACAGGCCACGAGGCGTTGATTGGCGTCTCTGCTTCTTGTCGGCTGTTGCTGCAACACAAGCGAGTCGGTCAAGGAGTCGCCGCTGGGCAGCGTCCAGAGTGAACCCGGCCCGCGTCGCCGATGCATCGACCGCCGCAACGAGCTGCTGCTCTGAACGCACGTTGGAAGTGTCCCATGTCGGCGCCGCATGCCAGAGTGGTGGAGTGGACAAGAAGCTAAACCGCCGATGGAACCACAACATCCACTACTACGACATCGCTTTGGCGGCGGCGCCGATGGCCAGAACGGCTCTCGATGTCGGTACCGGCGACGGACTCCTCGCCGCCAGCCTCGCCGAGAACGTCGATGAGGTCACCGGTATCGATTCTGACAGTGAGACGCTGACCAACACGCAGAAGAACGCCTCCGCCGATGTCACGTGGATTGCTGGCGACGTACTGACGTACCCACTCCCCGAAGGGCACTACGACCTCGTCACCGCAGTAGCAACCGTCCATCACTTCCCCGACCTCGCGGCAGGACTCGGACGGCTCGCGCGCCTCACAGCTCACGGCGGCACCCTGGTAGTCATCGGCTGCGCACGCAGCTCTACCGCGCAGGACTACGCCTTGGAACTCGTGGGCGCCATACAACACCAAGTGCTGTCTCGCAGGCGCGGCTACTGGCAACACAATGCTCCGGTGCAGATGCTCTTTCCGCACACCTATACACAGGTCAAAAGCATTGCCACAGCCGTACTACCAGGCCTGAGCTGGCGCCGCCTACCCTTATGGCGCTACGCGATCACTTGGCAAAAGCCGAAGTCGGACTTCTGAGCAGTGCGCCGACAAGCACTTGGACGTCGACTTTCCCGCGCCGCCCTGTCTCGACCCTCACCGGCCAGGCCGGACACGCACGGTCGGCAAGGGTATCCGCACTCTTGCGCGCGGCTGCTCTTAAAATGAGGTGTCCGAGGCTGCGACGTGCCTCACCGTCCGAGGAAGTGGCACATGAGCTTTGACCGCCTGGAAGAGATCGTCAACGAAGCCCGTGGTCACGGGTGGTTCGTCGAGGGGTCCGCGAACCCCGAGCAACTTGCCTTCCTCAAGGCCCTGGCTGCCAGGCAAGAGATACGCCGAATCGGCGAGATCGGTTTCAACGTGGGGTTCTCGAGCTACGCCTTCCTCAGTGCCAGCCCCCTCGTTCATGTCACGTCGTTCGATCTGGCCGAACACGAGTACGTGTCAATGGCCAAGAAACACATCGACGCGGAGTTCCCGGAGCGCCACACGCTGATCGCCGGCGATTCGCGCCAGACGATTCCGCTGTTCGCCGACTCGGAGACCAACGGCACCTTCGATTTGATCTTCATCGACGGTGGGCACACGCACGAGGTTGCCTCCGCCGACATATCCAACATGAAGCGCCTGGCCCACGAGGGCACCGTGCTCATCTTCGACGATCTGCTCCCGCACAAGCCGTGGGGCGAGGGGCCCATCCGTGCGTGGCGCGAGGCGATCGAAGCCGGAACCGTGCTGCAAACAGGCTTGTTCCAGGATGGTGTTGCGGTCGAGGCGATACGCCCTGACGCAGCTCGAGGCTGGGCAGTTGGGCGCTACGCCTGAAGGCCAGGCAGCGATATAGACCGATGACGACGAAGAGCCCGACTCTGCGGGTAGCTGCGGCGCAGCCAGTCACAAAGACCGGCGACCTCCGCGCGAACGCCCTAGCCCATGCCGATGCCGTCCGGCGTTGCCGTGCACGACTTGTTGTGTTCCCGGAGATGTCCTTGACCGGGTACAGCATGGAAGCGCAGGCCGTCGACGTCGATGACCCGGCGTTGGATCCACTGGTGGACGCATGCGAGGCGACGGGCTCGATCGCGCTCGCGGGCGCGGCTGTTCCTCACTTGTCCGGACGGGCCATCGGAGTCTTGGCGGTGGCGGGAACCGGCGCCCAAGTCGTTTACCGCAAAGTGCACCTCGGAGGCCCCGAGGTCGGGGTGTACGTACCGGGATCGGCGGTGGCTGTGGTGGAGGTTTCGGGATGGCGTGTCGGCATCGGGATCTGCAAAGACACCCGCATCGACGATCACACCAGCGCCACCATTGCCTCGGCGATCGACTTGTACGCTGCCGGTCTCGTGCACAGACCACACGAAGTGGACCAGTTCGATGTCCGCGCGCGCCGTATCTGCGCTCTGGGCTCGGTTCCAGTGGTGTTCGCGGGTTTCGCCGGTCCGACTGACGGCGGATATACACAGACTTGTGGAGGGTCGGCCATCTGGGCTGCCAACGGCCACTGCGTGATTCAGGCGGGTGGTCAACCCGGGGAACATGTGAGCGCCGAACTCACTGCGTAAATCGGGGTTGCACTCCGACATCGAGCTCACACTCGATCAGTCTGGGAGGTCCCCGCATCTCATCCGCGAAGTCATCACTATGTCGGACGCGGGGAAGGCTGGTCGCGGTCACACTATTGGCATGCTCACCAACAAGTTGACTATGAACCTCGTAGCCGATGCGGCACTCATGATCGTGGGACTTGTGCTTTTGCTCTTCTTTCGCGACAGCGAGTTCTGGTGGTTCCGTGGCCAGCCGTTGGGTATCGTCCTGCTGATCTTGGGCGTCATCGGCATCGCCACGGCCGTCTGGGAAGCAAAGAAACCTGAGCGTCACTGACCTACAGCCTCATGATGCGCGATGGTCACTGCCAAGGCCTCGTATATGAATCCGCATGTCCTCCAGCGGCTCAAATCAAAAGGCGAGGTTCCGTGTACATCTGCGGAGGCGCGTCTCCGAACGACAATCCAGTGAAGTCATCGCTGACGAATTGGCCGGCCACAAACCGCAGGACGGTTCCGTCGGGATCAGGCACATCCAACGCGACGCCGAACGGCCCGCGGTCTTGCACCTCTCCGTGTTCAATTGCATCTTGGTCGCATCGGGCAGCGAACTCGTGAACCGCATCGACAGACTCCAGCTCGAACGCGACGACATCAAATCCGTCCATACGAGGCTTGCCTTCGCAATGCTCGCGTTCGCGCAGCCCGACAACGACACCCGACTCAGGGTCCGCCAAAGCTACGCCGCGGACGACGCCCTGCTCCTCGAACTCGTGAGCCAACCTCAAGCCGAGTAGATCCCGGTACCACCTGGCACTCTTCTCGAGATCGGTGACAGGCAGCTTGATCTGTCGGATCCGTGCCACTCGCATCGTCATCCCCTCAACAGCCGGGCTGCGTCCTGCCGACAATCAGTTATCCCGACGGACGTGCCTCCGAGTGTGATCCACTCATCGGCGCCAGGGGACGGTTTGCACCAATTGAGCTATCACTAATCCGCGAACGGCATCGAGCAACTCGCCCGTTCAGAGCGCGACGAGATAAGCGATGACGATGAAAACCGGCACGGCAAAAAGGATTACCAACACTGCGATCACGATGACGAGTGCAACAAGAGCGCCGGTTCCCGCGACCCTACGGTGATTCTCGGAGGAAGGTGGTTTCTCACTCAACTGAACAGTCCCATGGCACGCCGCCTGGCTCGATCGTCCGTGCTATCACTTCCCCTTTCATCGTAACGCGGAGACGGGGGCTTGCGGCAAGACCCCGTTTGTCGTGCACAATCGCCCGGCAACCGACATACGGAGGGTTCTCGATGGCAGATATGGCGGATACGCCGGAACGTTTTGTGGTGCACGAGTCCGGGGCCTACTTTCACGGCACCAAGGCCGACCTACGGGTTGGGGACTACCTCGTGCCCGGGCATCGCTCCAACTACCGCGACGACCACATCTCGAACTACGTCTACATGACGAAGGTGTTGGACGGCGCGGTGCTGGCAGCGGAAATGGCCATGGGCGATGGGCCCTGCCGCGTCTACATCGTGGAGCCCGAGGACGATGTCGAGGACGACCCCAACGTCACCGACAAGAAGTTCCCCGGGAATCCAACTCACTCCTATCGGAGCGCGCAGCCGGTGAAGGTCATCGGCGAGATGACCGACTGGGTGGGACATTCCCCTGAGTACCTTCGTCAATTCCGCGCCGGACTCGACGCGCTGCGACGGCGCGGAGATGCAGTCCTGTACGACTAGCGGCCGTGATCTCGGTCAACCGGGGACGAGCACGTTCACAGTTCCCTGGAAGATCGCCATGAGCGTCAACGGTTTGCCCGTCCCGTACGTCGCGGCAAGCAGGTATCCCATCGCACACTCCCCCGGTGATGGTTTCGAGTCCGAGCCGCTTCCCCAGTGGGCGGTTACTCGTTGTTGTTCCGCAACAAATTTGCCGACCTCTGTGGCTTCGACACCCCGGTGCCCGCGTATGAGGCGATGACTTCTTCGGGTCGCCGGCGCAAATATCCAACGCCCGGTAGGGCCAGAGATCTCGATCCGATGCGCTCGACGCCAGGACCCCTTGGACACCAGCAGTTCATATCGAACCTCGTCAAGGGTCAGGTTGTTGCGGCTGGCGTCGCCGTCGATGGAGAGGTTGATCGACGCGGTGGGAATCGATTCGCCACTGACCACAACGTGGCCATCGTCATCACGATCCAACAGGATCAGACCGTGGTGAGAGTCCACCAGCTCCTGAGTATGCATAGCCCATGCTATGCCGAATCCTGTTGTTTCACCGCCGCTTAACTCCACCGTCTCGGCCTCAGGATGTCACTCGTTCGAACGACGCGAGAGCCATCCGGACCCAGTAAAGGCGCCCAATAGGGGCGGCGTCGACAGTCCTCTCAATGACCGACTGTTGCCAAGCCGGTGCCGCGATACTTTGATGCCCGGAGGAGGAGATACCGACATGGGGCTCATCAGGTCATACACCCGGTTCAGCGACGCTGAGCTGCACGAGATCTACCTGCAGGATTCGACCGAGGACGTCGTCGGGTTCGTCAACGATCTCCGCGATGCCGATCCGACCATCACGGTGGACATCGACAAGGCTTTCGAGGCTCTCGGTCTCATGTTCGACCGCTCGGGACTGCCGGTGAATCCTGTTGTCGGTCAGGGTTCCATGCCCGGCGACATCAACTTCAGTGAGGGCATCCCCAACTACATGAGCCCCTCGTATGTAGCGGCTACGCGAGAGATTCTCGCTCACATGACATTCGACACCTTGCTCGAGTCCACGACGATCGCCGATCTCACCGATCAGCGAATACGGCCGTTCCTGAACTGGCGCGACGAGAACATCGAATATCTGCGATCCAAGTTCGCGGTCATGGCCGAGTTCATCATCCGGGCGGCCGACCTCAACAACCACGTGGTGCTGGAACTCGTGTAGCCCCACCTCGAACGGTGTCGGCCGCACGTTCGCATTCCGCGCTCTGTACCTACTAGTATGTTTCTGGTAGAACTTCTCGGTATGGACTCGCGGGAACTTCTGATCGAGACAATGAGCGACCTCCTCTGGGAGCGCGGGTACGCCGACACGAGCCCGCGCGACGTGCGCGAACGATCGGGCCTGGGTCAGGGCAGTCTGTATCACCACTTCTCGACCAAAAGGGATCTGGCTCTTGCCGCCCTCGAGCGCAATGTCGCCGATTTACTGCCCGCGACATCGGATCTGGACGGCCCGGGTGATCCAATGTCAAGGATCGAGGCCTATCTTTTGCGTCCACGCGACGCCCTCAAGGGTTGCAAGGTCGGCCGGATGACGCAGGATCCTCAAGTTCGTGAGGACCCAGTCTTGCTCGCCCCTGTCGCGCGTGCTTTCGCCCAGACGAGTTCCGTGTGGGTGCAGGTACTACGCCAGGCGATTGCCGCGGGCCAGTTGCGCGACGATCTCGAGCCCGAGCATCTCGCGTCCACCCTCATGGCCGTCTTGCAAGGCGGATACGTACTTGCCATCGCACAGCAGGATTCAGCGCCGTTCGAGGATGCATGCGCCGGCGCCGTCGAATTGCTTCGTGCAGCAGCCCCGCAAACCCCGAAGACCAAGAGCAACAGGAGGAACTGAACGTCATGGCAGTACGCATCGGTATCAATGGATTCGGCCGGATCGGCCGCAGCTATCTGCGGGCCGCTCTGGCGAACGGCGCAGACATCGAAGTGGTTGCGGTCAATGATCTGACCGACGCCCATACTTTGGCGACGCTGCTCGAGTGGGACTCGGTGTCTGGGCATCTCGAGGGCGTCGGTGTCGAGGGTGACTCGATCACACTCGGGGACAAATCCATCAAGGTCTTTGCGCAGCCGGACCCCGCTCTCATTCCTTGGGGAGAGGTAGGGGCCGACATCGTGATCGAATCCACCGGCCGCTACACCGACGGCGACGCAGCATCCGCCCACCTCATGGGCGGTGCGAGAAAGGTGATCATCTCGGCGCCGGCCAAAGGTGATGTCCCCACATTCGTCCTCGGAGTGAACGACGACAAACTCGACGTTGACGGCCACGACATCTTCTCCAACGGCTCGTGCACCACGAACTCTCTCGCCCCACTGGCCAAAGTCCTCCACGACTCGTTCGGTATCGAATCCGGTCTGATGACAACGATTCACGCATACACCGGCGACCAGCGACTGCATGATGCCCCGCACCAGGATCTACGTCGAGCACGGGCGGCAGCGCTGTCGATCATTCCCACATCATCGGGGGCGGCAAACACCATCGGAAAGATCATCCCCGACCTTGACGGACTCCTCACCGGAGCCTCGCTGCGCGTCCCGGTGCCGACCGGTTCGATCACAGATTTCACTGTGGCCCTTCGGCAGAGCGTCAGCATCGAGGATATCAACGCCGCGTTCCGAGAGGCGGCCGCGTCCCAGCCACTGGAGCACTATCTACAGTATTCCGACGCTCCTCTGGTGTCGGCAGACATCGTGGGCAATCCTCACTCTTCGATCTTCGACGCACCGTTGACCGAGGCGGCAGGCAAACAGGTGAAGGTGTTCGGCTGGTACGACAACGAGTGGGGATTCTCCAACCGGCTGGTCGAGTTCAGTGCCCGGGTCGGCGCCGGCACATCCGCAGGCTGACGGAAGTTGCGCTGCCGGCCCCGCTGTATTCGCCTTGTTCGTTCGGGTTTGCCCGAATTACCATGCACAGTCGTGGAACAGATGCTCAACTCGATCGCTAACCGTCACCACCCCGGGCCCAATTTGGGCCCTCGCATCCTCCGATGCCATGCCTGAACTGGTGCTCAGACGTGCCGACGAGGGGGATACAGACCGGCTGGTCGAGGTTTGGCGTACCGCCGTGGAGGCAACCCACCACTTCCTCTCACCTTCCGATGTGGACGGATACTCGGGGCGCTTGGCGACCGAGTTCTTTCCGATGGTGGAGCTTCTCGTTGCCGAATTGGACAGCCGCATAGTCGGATTCAGCGGTACCACCGAGGGCCGGCTCGAGATGTTGTTCGTCGATGCCGCAGCACACGGTCGCGGAGTGGGTACAGCGCTGCTCGATCGGGCCGTTCACGCGCAGGGCGCCACCGATGTCGATGTGAACGAACAGAACCCGGACGCCGTCGCCTTCTACAAACGACGCGGGTTTGAACAGATCGGACGTTCGCCACTGGATTCGGACGGTCGGCCCTTCCCACTACTTCACATGCGTCGCACCAACGCCCAGACACGGGACGAATCAACGGCGTAAAGCGAGTTCGACAAGGAGAAGTCCATGACCACGTCGTCCGCCGACGGAATACCCGGGATCGATCTGCCCGACCACCGGGGACGAACGGGGCTCGACCAAGCGGGCCGAGACCTCACCGGTAACCCGGGCGTCGTGGTCCGCGACGTGGAGTTGTGTTCGCAGGGTTGGCATGTGCTGCGACGCACGACCTTCGACTACCGGCGACATGACGGCGAGTGGGTCACCCAACAACGAGAGACCTACGACCGGGGCAACGGCGCGACCATCTTGCTCTACGACAGCGCACGGGGTGTCGTGCTGTTGTCGAGGCAGTTCCGATTTCCGGTGTATGTCAATGGCCACCCGGACGGCATGCTGATCGAGACGGCGGCCGGACTGCTGGACGACGACGACCCGGCCACCGCCATCCGACGCGAAGCCCACGAGGAGCTCGGGGTGAGCGTCGGCCCGCTGCAGCACGTGTTCGATGTGTTCATGAGCCCGGGGTCCGTCACCGAGCGCGTTCATTTCTACGCCGCGCCCTACACCACCTCCGACATGGACGGCCCCGGTGGAGGAGTCGCTGGGGAGGGCGAGGACATCGAACGGCTTGAGATTCCCTTCGCCGATGCGCTCGCCATGATCGTCGACGGCCGCATCGCAGACGCGAAGACGATCATGTTGCTCCAGTGGGCAGCACTCAACCGCGTCATCACGTCCAACACAGCCGATCAGTAGAGGTGGCCGACGCGGGGGGACCGGCCACGAAGGTTCGTTGCCCGAGAATGGGCGCCGTCCATGGGACGGGACCGAGCAGTCTCAACGTCCTCGTTTTGCGTCGTACAGCGCCGCGTCCGCCTGCTCGAGGAGGTCGGAAATGGTTGTCGCACCGGCATCCTCGGTGGCGAATCCGACACTCGCCTCGGGAACCACAGACCGAAGCTGCTCGATCACTTCTGATGCGGATGTCTGTGCGGTACCGGCGATGAGAAGAGCGAACTCGTCGCCGCCGAGGCGAGCGAGAACGGCGCTTTTCGGGACCACCGAACTCCACCGCTGGGCATACTCGATCAGTCGTTGATCGCCCACCTGGTGCCCCAGAGAGTCGTTCACATTCTTGAAATCGTCGATGTCGAATACAGCGACCGTGATGGTGGCGTGGGCTGACCGTGCGCGCGCGAGTTGTTCGGTGGTCGCGATCTCCCACCCCGCCCTGTTCAGCACGCCCGTCAGTGGATCGGTGCACGCGATGGTGACGAGTGACCGTGTCACCAGCCCGAAAGACTCTGCCGCTCCGACGATCGCGATGGCGAACACGACGTAGGTGATCCCGAGCTTGTGCGCCGGCCCGATCGCCAGGGCCACGCACGTCGCGGCGGTGAGGAAGATGACCATCATCCACGCGCGCTTGGGCGGATAGAACGCCCGGATGTACATCGCCAGGAACATCACCGCGATCAGGCAGGGGAAGTCGTAGATGATCGAGTTGTGGAATGCGATGACCACCGGCGTCGCGATCATCGCCGCAACAAGCGCCGGAGCCAGCCTTGCGTGAGCGAACGCCACGTAGATCAGTGCGCCTACTCCCAAGACAACAGCGATCATGCCGCCGGTGGGGTTCGCGAGCTCGTCACTCCTCGGTGAGATCCGGTTGAGGAACACCCCGACGAAGTACAAGAACGTCGTGGCGGCCAGGTAGATGCGGAGTACACGGACCTTCTGTTCGCGCAACATCTGGCCGGCTGATCCGGACACGAGAGCGAAACGGTTCACGATGACCCCCAGCCTGTTCGGTTCGTTCCCGCCAGGACGACGTTATCGCGGAAGCGAGTCCGGTGCCCGGGACACGGGCGGCTGCCAGTCGGCGACGCCAGGTGCAGGCCCGGGAACTCGCGGCAACTCTGGCAGCGAGCGAACGGCGCGACTCAGACGGTGATCGTATGATGCCGACCCAGCGGCAACATCAACGGCTTCCCTGATGTGGGATCGGTGATTACCTGACTCTCCAGACCGAACACCGCGCGAACGGTGTCCTCGGTGAGAACCTCTGCGGGTTTCCCAGCGGCATGAAGTGTTCCGTCGGCCAGTGCGATCAGGTGGTCGGAGTACCGGGCCGCCATGTTCAGGTCGTGCAAGACCATGACGATGGTGGTGCCCCGTTGTTGGTTGAGGTCGGTCAGGAGATCGAGGACCTCGATCTGGTGACTGACATCGAGAAACGTCGTGGGTTCATCGAGCAGCAACAGATCGGTGTGCTGGGCCAGGGCCATTGCGATCCACACCCTTTGGCGTTGTCCACCGGAGAGTTCGTCGACCGGCCGATCGGCGAGAGCGGATGTTTCTGTTGCATCGAGAGCCTCTGCGACCGCCGTATCGTCCTCTTTGCTCCACCTCGCGAACATGCCCTGATGTGGGTGGCGACCACGTCCAACCAGGTCCGCGACCGTGATGCCTTCGGGCGCGATCGGCGATTGCGGCAACAGCCCGAGAGTGCGGGCCAGCTGCTTGGCAGGAGTCCGATGTACCTCTTTGCCATCGAGCACCACGCGGCCGGTGCGGGGTGCCAGCAACCGCGACATCGACCGCAACAGGGTCGATTTGCCGCATGCATTCGCCCCGACGATCGCCGTGACCTGCCCCGGGGGGATAGTCAGGTCGAGCTTTTCGATGACGTTTCGGTTGCCGTACCCGAGTGTCAGATTCTCGATGGTCAGCGAGTGTGTGGTGGTCACAGTGAGCCGCCTCCGCGGTTGGTGCGGATGATGAGGTAGATGAGGTAGGGAGCCCCCATCACACCGGTGATGACGCCCACCGGGTATCGCGTATCGAGCGCGAACTGACCGACAAAATCCGCCACCAGTACAAGCAACGAACCGACGAGCGCGGACGGGATGAGGAGCGAGCCGTTAGGTCCGACCAGCCTGGCCGCGATCGGACCGGAGAGGAAGGCGACAAATGCGATCGGGCCCGCGGCTGCCGTGGCGAACGCGATGAGGCCGACCGCGGAGACGATGACGATGAGTCGGGTGCGGTTGACCCGCACCCCGAGTGCCGACGCGGCGTCATCGCCGAGCTGGGTCATCGCGAGGTTACGAGTCTGGCTCAGCAGGATCGGGGTGAGCACCACCAGGGCGACGAGAACCGGGATCGTCTCGGTCCACGACGTTCCGTTCAGACTCCCGGTCAGCCAACGCGTCGCCTCCTGCAGATCCCATTCGGCAGCCTGGTCCAGGAGATAGTCGGTGATGCTGAGCAGCATTGCGGCAAAACCGATACCGATGAGAATCAGCCGGGTGCCCACCACGCCGCTCTTGAACGACAAGACGTAGATGAGCACCGCGACCGCGAGGCTGGAGACGATCGCAAAGATCGAAACCTGGGTGGCCCCGAGTGACAGGGTCACGATCGCAAAGGTGGCCGCGGCGCTCGCACCGGCGCTGATACCGATGATGTCCGGACTGGCCAGCGGGTTGCGCAACATGGTCTGAAAGGCGATGCCGGAGAAGCCGAAACACAGACCAGCGGCAACCGCGAGCACAGCGCGAGGCAGACGCAGTCGTCCGACAGTGAATGTCGCACCCTGCACCTGTTCGCCCAGAATGACTTTCAGGACGTCGCCGGGAGGGTAGTACGTGTGCCCCACCATCAGGCTGACAGCGAATCCGATCACGATCAGCACGGCGAGCACAGCGATCACGGCTTGACGCCGACGACCACGGCTCTGCCGGCTCTCGGCGATCGACTCTGCTGTCACGACAGGCACACTCACAATGTGCCCACCTTCTGGCGTCGCACGATGTAGATGAAGAACGGTGCCCCGATCAGGGACGTCAGGATCGCCACGTCGATTTCCGCGGGGCGGGCGATGATTCGGCCGAGCACATCGGCGCCGGTCAACAGCGCGGCGCCGGTGATCGCCGAGAACGGCAGCAGCCAGCGGTGGTCCACACCGACGATCAGCCGGCACGCGTGGGGAACCAGCAGTCCGACGAAGGCTATCGGACCGGTCACGGCAGTCGAAGCGCCACAGAGGATGACCGCGCCCAGTGCCGCACCGCCGCGGACCATTGCAACTCGCTCACCGAGCCCGGCGGCCAGATCGTCTCCCAACGCCAACGAGTTGAGACCACGCGCCGACAACAAGCAGATCAAGAAACCGACGGCGAGGAACGGCAGCACACGTTCGATGCTGTCGAATGTGCCGCCGCCGACACCGCCCACCCGCCATGACTGCACCACATCGGCAGTGTCGTTGCGGCCCAGCACAAGTGCGGTGACCAGAGAGAGTAGAGCCGCAGATGTCGCGGCGCCCGCCAACGCGAGCTTGAGCGGGGTGGTCCCGCCGCGCCCGAGTGATCCCACGGTGTAGACGAAGATTGCAGCGAGAGCAGCACCAACGATGGCCACCCAGATGAAGCTGGTCGACGACGTGAGCCCGAAGTAGGAAAGACCGATGACCACGGCCAGCGAGGCCCCCATGTTGACGCCCAGAATGCCCGGGTCTGCGATGGGATTTCTGGTCACTCCCTGCATGACCGCGCCCGAGACGCCGAGGGCGCCACCGACGATCATCGCCAACAGCGTTCTCGGAATGCGCTTTTCGACAGCAGCCTGCTCGATACTCCCGTCGGTGCCATCCAGCGCGCCCATCACATCAGCCCAGCCGACAAACCGTGAACCCACCTTGACCGACAGGATGGCCAACACCACGAGCACTGCGACCGCGATCAGCAGCCACAGTGCTCGAACCCTTCTCGGGCGCCGCACTGCGGCGGCGCCCGAGAGGGCTGGGGAGGGTTCAGCCTTGCGCAGTCGGCTAGGTGTCGCCTGCTTGTCCGTCGTCACGACTTGAGGGTCACTGAACCTTGTCTGAAGCCTGCGCGAGCATCGACAGGTAGTCGTCGAGGACCCATGAGATCGACAGCGGCGTCGGGTTGGCGGCAGTGCCAAGAGGGTCGCTGCTCGGCAAGGTGACGATCGCGTCGGAGGCGACAGCCGGCATCTTCGACAGCAGCGGGTCGGCCTTGAGCGCGTTGACGAGATCGGCGCCGCCATAGGTGACGATGACGTCCACGTCGTTCAGCGCGTCCACCTGTTCGGCGCTCTGCGACAGCGAGAACTTCTCGGTGCCGGCCGACGCGGTCGCGATGCTCGGCGGGGTCGCCATTCCGAGGTCTTCGAAGAACGCGGCGCGGGTGTCATGCGTTGTGTAGAAGCTGACCTCGCTTAGGTCGGTAGTGTCGACGTGGGTGAGGAACATGACGTTCTTGCCGGCGATCTGGGGATGCTCGGCAGCTGCGTCGGCGATCTCCTTCTCGAGCTGGGAGACGAGTTCTTTGCCCTCGTTCTCCTTGCCGATCGCCTTGCTGTTCAGCTCGATGGTCTCGCGCCACGGTGTGCCCCAGGCGGTCACCGGGTAAGCGACCACGGGAGCGATCTCACTGAGGGTGTTGTAGTCCTCCTGCGTCAGACCCGAGTAGCCGGCGAGGATGACGTCGGGCTGCGTGTTCGCGACAGCTTCGAAGTCGACGCCGTCGGTCTCGTCGAACAGCACCGGCGTGGGTGCCTTGAGTTCCTGGAGCTTCTCCTCCACCCACGGGAGCACGCCATCGCCGTCGTCGTCACCGAAGTTGGCCGCCGCCATACCGACCGGCACCACTCCGAGCGCCAAGGGCACCTCGTGGTTGGCCCAGTTCACCGTCGCGACGCGCTCGGGCTTCTCGTCGATCGTCGTGGTCCCGAGTGCGTGTTGGATGGTGATCGGCGTCCAGTCGCCGTCCCCCGACCCGTTGTCGTCGGACGACGACGAGCACGCTGCGAGCCCGGTGGCCAGAAGCGCGGCCGCAGTCAATGCAACCAATCGTGATGCGCGAGGCATGGTTCCCTTTCGATCGTGATACCCCATTCCACCGACCGCGGCGGCGCCGAGGATCGGTCACCGAACGTCCGCGCGTGTTCATCTGTGGACAGCAGCGGGGCCTGATCGGAGAGCGGATTAGGTTTGCCTAAGTAACGTTAGGGTCAGCTGTGCAGGTTTGCAATCGAGCAAATGTGACACCAAATGTCGCGAAACGGACACTCGTCTCCGTCGATGAGGATGGGATCGGTACCGAGCCGCTCGGCGATGCATGGTCTGGGGACAACGAAAACGGGCAGGTCGTCGAGGTGTTGCGATTCCATCTGTGATGAGTGCTGCGGTGTTCGATTGCGAGCTACGGAACTCTTACACGAGAAAGTGCCGCTCGGTGGCCGCAACCAGCGGCCACCGCCATCTGCTCACCGCCGCACTGTGGTCGACGAACGGGGGACATCAGTTCGACGTTTCCGTAGCGGTCGTCGAAATCTCTCATCCCAATCCATATGCTGCGCTACTGCCGTCGGCGTACGTATTGGGCGGGGACTCCGGCATCCGGGTCAACAGTAACGATGTCCAAGTCACGTTGTGCAAGTATCCGATTGACCGTAGAGGTGTTGGCTCCAATACCGGCCCAATGCTGGTCAACATCCGATGCGATGCACCAAGCGTGGTCGGCCGGCCACACAAATGCCGCTGGGTTGTGACCGCTTTCGCGCACACCCCATTGCCCAAAGTCGGACAGAGGACCGTGGAGTAGGTAGTAGGTCCGATTGGGTATCTGCATCCGGGCGCTCCGACGCATGAGGTCGGAGGCGTTGGGCCAGCCGGCCCAGATCGCGAAGTAGCAGTCGTCTGGCGTGCCGGTAGCTGAGCGTAGAAGTTGGCAAAGTCTGCCGACTTTGGCCTGGTCATCCGAGGGCCCATCATCAGGTTCGTCGTCCGCGTCATCGTGGTCGGACGGATCAGGCATGAAACGCAGACGCGCATACGCGTCGAACTTCGTCGGCCCGAACACCGCGAGTTCGTACCACTCGACGTCGGAGTTCACGATCCAGTCAGTTGGCCTCGGAGTCGCGCACGGGTTCAGCACCACAAATCCATGACATCACAGCACACCTGACAAGCGGCCACCACGCCTAGTCGCTGGCCTGGCCGATTAGCTCGTTGTGTCGAGGTCGAGGAGTAGTAGCTCTTGCCGCAATTGGCCGACCTCGCGATCGTGGGGTCGGTAGGTGTGTAGTTGGCGCGGGGGTTGGGCGAGTTCGTAGAACCATTCGGTGCCCGCGATGGGCTGGAGGTTCGTGTATTGCCGGCTGGGGTCGGGAATGTCGATGTTTATCGAGGGCCGGTGGTCGAAGACGACGGAGACAAGCTGCATTCGTGTCACGGTCGCCGCGGTCACTGGGCGAGGTGGCAGTCCACGGCGATCTGGGTCATCCTCGCCGACCCGGCCAGTGATGTGCACAGCACCAGACAGGGTGATGTTATCGGGCACCGAACCGTAGACGCGGCAGTCGATCTGCACCTCGCCAGACGTTGCGACCGCCGCCAGTAGCGGTTGCTTCTGGCCGGTTATTGAGTTGATTGTTTGATCATGTCGGATCTGCAGCGCGGCGTTGAGGCGCCATTCTGGGCGCAGGCCGGCCCAAAGGTCAGCAGACTTTGAGTTCCAGGAAAGGTGCCATTCGCTGTGTTCGCCGAGCTGAGGCAGTCTCTGCTCACGCCTGTAATTGAAGATCGCAGGAAGAAGCATCGTCGTCCAGTATGTAGCAAGACGAATGGCCCGACCAGCACTATGCCGCGGATGCCGGCCCAATGTAAGTCGGTATCGATGTAAGTCGGTATCGCGAACTACGTTCCCGCCCTCGCGCCAGGAATGCCGGGCACAGTCAGCGACATCGCAGTAAACCACTGACCCACTATTGCTTTCGCGGCTTCGTCAAAGGACGACCCCTCCGGCAGGATGCATCTTTCGGGTCGGGCGCATCGTCCGCGCTGCGGCGAACGTGATCTAGCCACAACGGGTTGGGCTAGCTCCGTGAAGGCTCGATGACTGCAGGGCGATAATCGGTTCGGCCTTTTCGTGACCCATGCAGTATGAGGACGCAGGCCCAGATCGCCTCCGCATCCTCATCCTCATCCAGCGGTGGGGTTTTCAGTCCGTTGAAGACGTCCATCACCACTGCGGGGTTTGGACGATAGGACAAGCCCATCGCCTCTGCGAGGTACCAGGTGTCGACGACTGTGTCACTGATGAGCGTCGCGCAGATCGCGCCGAGGTCTACCTGTACTCCGTTGATGCGCGAGCCCGCAGCGGAAGTCTCCAAAGCCGCCAACGCGATCTCGATCGCCCGAGCCGTTTGGCGATATCGCGTGTCGAAGCCGCCCCCGTACAGATTCACCACACTGGCTAACGCGGATCGGTCCACCAGTCGCGTAGGCGATTGTCGCGAGGATTCGGGTGCAATTGCTGCGGCCGCGCGAATGTTCCGGTTCAGGAGGTCTACGTACAGGTCGCCGATGTCGCAGCCTGCTAGGTGTGTGGGACTCCGAAGATCGCCTTGCGTTACCTCTGACAGGTACCCCGCGAGGTCTTCGGTGACTGAATGCAAAGTGGAAACCTCCACAGCGGTGTCCTTCCGGTTAGACCAGTTCGTGATGTTCACAAGCGCCGAGGCATTCTGAATGCGCAGGAACTGGCTGAGCGTGACTAGATTCGAGGCAAGAGAGCGCGTGTCGATCGTCTACCACGGTAGAGCATTAATCGTCTACCACGGTAGACGATAGGCGGGAGGTTGTCCATGGCTGGTGCAGTCGATCCGTCTCGCGGCCAGCAAGATCTGGGCGCACTGATGGCTCGAATCCTGCCGCGGCTGGCAGCCATGGAAGAGCCCGTCTTGCGTGCCGCGGGGCTTTCCATGTGGGAGTACGCAATTCTGACCGAGGTCGCCACGAGTATCGCCGTGTCGCAGAGAGAGCTGTCGCTTCGAACCCGCCGAGATCCCACACGGTTGGGGCGCCATATAGACGAGTTGGTCTCGCGGGGACTTGTGACCCGGGAACGGTCACGAGACCAGCGGCAACGTGCCGTCGGCATAACGCCGACCGGACAGAAACTGCTCCAGCGCGTGCAGATGGAAATCAGTGCGGTGGAGAATGAGCTCCTCGCCTCCGCCATGTCGTCCACCGACGCTGCACACTTTCGCCACCTACTCGCTCAGCTGGCCGCCGCGTGTGAAGAGCCGCGCCCGGCTTCGTAGGGCGGTCGCCAGACGCTGACGGGTGGGCGGGGTTGTCAGAGCCCGGACGGGCAGTCTCCGCCCTAGCCGAGAGCGTTCTGTGCCCCCGACTCCAATCGGCCCCACAGGCAGGGCCGCGGTACCCAACGTGACTTGGTTTGTGCTGCAACGAGTCCCACTCAGCCAAACATAGGCGTTCAACCAAGACCGCTCAGCCCGGTCGCATGGTCACGACCCTTGACGACGCACTTGCATTTTGCAAGTATGGTCCTCATGAGCCTCTTCATCACCTGCCCCGTCGAAAACGTCGAGCGCACGACCGCCTTCTACACAGCCCTCGGATGGACCCTCAACGCCGAAATGTCCGACCACAACGTGTCGTGCTTCGCGATTGCTCCCGAGCAGTACGTCATGCTCGGCAGCCGCGAGATGTACGCGAGCGTCGGCGGCGTCGAAGAGCTGATTGGCGGACCCCAGACCCCCTCGAAAGTCACGGTTTCGTTCGACCTCGACAGCCGCCAAGCGGTCGACGACCTCGTCGAGCGCGCCGCCGCGGCCGGCGGGCGAATCGGTGACACCGACGACTACCCCTTCATGTACCAGCGCCAGTTCGACGATCTCGACGGTTACCACTACTCGCCGTTCTGGATGAAGCCGGACGCCGACCCCGCCACATGAGTGACCTCGCCGCTGCCCTCGACATCGTCGGAGCACGGTGGGCCCTGCTCATCGTGGAGCGGCTGCTCGACGGGCCACAGCGGTACGGCGATCTGCAGCGCGACCTCGGCGTCCCGACGAACATGCTCGCCACCCGCCTACGCGAGCTCGAAGCCGCCGGCGTACTGATCCGTCTTCCCCTGCGGCACAACACCCGGGCCTACGCACTGACCGATCGCGGGCTTGCGTTGCGCGACGCAATCGTCGCGTTGGGACGCTGGGGCAAGAATGACGCCTGACACACCTCTGACACGGTCCGGGCCCGAGAATGGGCGACAACGACCGACGGTACCTCAAATCCGTTTTCGACTAGACTAGATAGGCTGCGGCGCAACATGTTTCGTTACGAGAGACAACCGGTCCGGGGCGGTACGAACAGGCTGGCGTGTCAGTCGACCAACCCATTCAAATGTGAGAGGACGTGAGCAAGGTGCGTATCCAAACGCGCGAGGAGGTCCGTGCGCGCGTTGTCTCGGTTCTGCCAGTGGCGAAGCTCCGCGACAAAGACGGCATGACATGCCGCGCCGACCACCATCGGGACATAATCGCCCACACCCTTGCCGGTCCGAGTGGCCACAAAAGAGACGATTGGCAGCTTCCAGGCCTCCCAATGAGCGTGCGCGCCGGCGTGTAGATCCGCAGTGGTATCCAGGAGCCGAAAGCGTTCCAGCCACACGTCGCTGCTGAACACCGCTTCACGTGTCGACTCGAGGACGGCGGTACGCACGGAGTCGAGCACATCGTCTGAGTCCGACTCCGCCAGAGTTCGATTCAGCCGTTCGATCGTCGCATCGAACTCCAGCCAGATCACACCCGATTTGGACCCGAAGTAGCGAAAGAACGTGGTACGTCCGATGCCCGCAGCTGCGACGATGTCCTCAACGCTCACCTCCTCGTAGCCGCGCTGCAGCATCAATGCGACAGCCACTTGCTCCACGTAAGCCTTCGACGCCGCCGGCGGGCGCCCCGGCTGGCGTCGTTGAGTCTCCATGACCCCAACCTATGCGGGCACAGCCTGATCACTCGACTCCGACGCCCGTGGCGGCGTATTGTGGTACCGAGTACCAATACTGTGAATACGTACCGGAGCGTCTCAACAGAACGCCGCCGGGACCGACACCGCGCTCGCGGTGATCTGAGCATCGAAGGAGTTTCGAAATGGGAAAGTTGGACGGCAAAGTCGCCATCATCACCGGAGCGGCACAAGGCATGGGAGCAGCGCATGTGCGGCGGTTCGTCGCAGAGGGCGCCAAGGTTGTGTTCACCGACGTCAACGATGACGGTGGGAACAAACTCGCCGCGGAACTCGGCGACAGCGCACACTTCATCAAGCATGACGTCACCTCACTGGATCAGTGGCGTGCAGTCGTCACCGAGACCGAGAACACTTTCGGCCCGGTGAACATTCTGGTGAACAATGCCGGAATCCTCGGACCTATCGAAGACGTCGTCGAGATCGACCCCGACGCCTACTTGAAAGTTGTTGCGGTGAACCAACACTCACAGGTATGGGGCATGAAGACCGTGATCCCGTCGATGCGCAAAGCCGGCGGCGGCGCCATTGTCAACATCTCTTCAACCGCCGGCATGGTTTCCATTGTCGGTGCTCCCAACCTTGGCTACGTGGGCAGTAAGTTCGCCTCGCGAGGCATGACCAAACAGGTTGCCGTCCAATTCGGGCCTGAACAGATCCGGGTCAACTCAGTGCACCCGGGCTACATCAAAACACCGATGATGGAAGCTGCCACCGACGCCGACGGCGGCGGTATCTCGGCAACCGTCCCGCTTCGCCGGATGGCCGAACCTGACGAGGTCTCCAGTCTTGTGCTGTTCCTCGCTTCCGACGACTCCTCGTACATCAGTGGAATGGAGCATGTCATCGACGGCGGACTGACCGCCTCCTGATCATCAGTCGCAGTAGGGGTCGTTACCTGGTCGGCCGCGCGCACGACTCCTCACGCGGGATGCCCCCGGTGTAGCCGGAACAATCTCCGGTCCGGCTACCGGGGCGAGCTGATGTGAGCCGCTGTCAGTGGGCGCGGAATCGCCCTGGGCTCATTCCGGTGACCCGCCGGAAGGCTGTGCCGAATGCACTCGTCGACCGGTAGCCGACGCAATAGGCGACCTCGTCGATCGCCTCGCCCCGGGCCAGTAACTCGATGGCGTGCTGGGCTCGCGCCGTCGCGATCCATCGGCTGAACCCGACACCGGTTTCGGCGTGGAAGACCCTGGTGATGGTGCGGGTGCTGACACCGAGTCGAACCGCCCACTGCGCCAACGTGGTCGAATCGCTGGGGTCCGCCCGAATCGCCGCGACGATCGGCGCCAGCAGCGCCGCCGTCGGCACTCGCAGCGACACCTCGTGCCTCGCGGGGGCCAGCACGTCGAGCACCATCGCCTCTGTCGCCGTCCGCGAGGCGGGGTCCAGCCCGTCAACCGTCAGCCGATCGAGCAACAACAACAGCAACGTGGACATCTCCACCGCCACCGGCTCGGGCGAGATCGACGGAGCCGCACTGAAACTGAACTGCGCGGCCCGCAAGGTGATG
Source organism: Williamsia sp. R60 (assembly GCF_054063855.1). Taxonomy (NCBI): domain Bacteria; kingdom Bacillati; phylum Actinomycetota; class Actinomycetes; order Mycobacteriales; family Nocardiaceae; genus Williamsia; species Williamsia sp. R60. The sequence goes on along the minus strand of NZ_JBSSGR010000003.1, from coordinate 777,665 downwards.
CCCTCCGGTGTCCATCCCGAATGTCGTACGCCCGCCGGCACCCACAGACCCACAGACGGCGTGATCGCCCAGATCCGCGATCCGATGGTGGCCGTCGACGCTCCCCGCTCTGTCCAGAGCAGCTCATGCGTGGGATGGGAGTGCTCCTCCCAGAAAGTGTTACGCGCCATCACCTCGTAGTTGCCCGCGATCACAAACGGGACGTCGATGGCACCAGCCTCGTAAACCGGGAGCATTCGTTTGTCGACCGCTTCCGCAACCGGGGCGTCGGGGCGTCGACGTGCCTTCGCCGTACCGGGCGGCAGATCCTGGATGGTCATGACAGCCGGGGCAGGTGTGGGTCGGAGCCCTGAAGAATGCGGGTTCGCTGTGTGGCGTTCATGAGTTGCAGAACTCGATCAACTGATCGCGCTCGCGATCGACTGCGCGGCGATCCGCTGCGGACACCTTCAGCAGGTACTCGACCTCGACCGTGATCTTCTTGCCGTCCTTGCGGGGATTCCAGATACCCGCCACCCGACCGTCGACGAGAACGAACCCGGGGGAACGGCCGTTGGGGGTCGTCGTCTGTTTGAACACCTCGTCGTCGATCACCCGTCGCCGATCGGCGCCCTGGGCCAGCACGATGTTGTCGAAGGGCGCAACCAGACGGGCGGGGGCGTCGACCCCCTCGTCGGCCGGCGCCAGTCCTTCGATGTCGAAGAGTTCCTCACCGTCAGGACCTTGCAGCTTTGCAAGCTCCCAGTCCGCTTCCATCGCCTCGACGATCGGGCGCAAACCGGTTATACCCGACCAGCTCTGGATGCCGTTGATCGATGCCGGCCCGAACCCACGCAGGTAGAGCCTGACCAGATCAGCGATGGCTTCGTCGCCGGTCACTGCAGGTTCGCCCGCCCCGCACCAGTCGTCAAACAGTTGATAGGTCGTCGTCGCAGAACCTCGCCACGTACCCCGCGGAGGCACCTGAACCAATGACTCCAGGCAGCGCACCACTGTCACCAGCGACGATGCGTCTGCTGCCGGCCAGCGCTCCGACAACGCCGTCTTGAGGTCTTTGACGGTCATTTGATTGCCGCGCAACAATTCTCGTCCGTAGTCCACCACCTGAGCGGGATCGGCATCGCCGATCAGCTTGTAGTGGTTCGACCGCAACACCTTGTCCATCAGAGGCTGGGTGAGCGGCCGGATCCATCGCGCATCCTCACTGTCGATGAGGAATACGGTGCTGCGCAGCAGAGCAATTCGCACCACCTCGCGTTCTTCGATCAGCTGATCGAGGTCGGTAGGATCGAAGTCCGCGATTCGTGACCAGAGGCCGTAAAACGCGGACTTCGGGTCCTGCGACTGAAGACCGACGCAACGGTCGAGTACCTCGAGAACGTCTTCGTCAACTCTTTCGAGTAGATGCTGGCGCTGCAGGAGCGTGCGGCTCCATTGCCGCATCGACAACGTCGTGCTCATGATTCGCGTCGGCCCGACGACGCCCGCGCCTTCGCCAATTCTCCGAACGTGGCCGCGCGTGCATCCGATCGGGCACCCGTGTCGCCGATTTGCTTGTCCACCAGGATGACCTGGCCGATGAACGGCTCCACGATGCCCACCATACGAATCGGAGCGGCGATGATCAGCTGGAACCCGAACTGTTCAAATGCGCGGAGTGACTGCGAACTGAAGGTCTCGTCGGACTTGCTGAACGCCTCGTCGAGCATGAGTGGCGCAAACCCCGGACGATGGTCCTCGCCGTGACTCAGCGAAAAGCTCAGGGCCGCAGCCAGACAGAACGCCACCAGCTTCTCCTGCTCGCCGCCGGAGTTGGATGCGGTGTTGCGGTAGGTGTGCACGGGCGGATCGTCCGGTGCGGCATCAAAACTCAGCTCTTTGCCATAGAAGGTGTAGCTGTTGCGGACGTCGAGCACGTTGTCGCACCAGCGGCGGTTCTCCGCGTCGGTGCCGGTGAGCCGGGCCACGAGCCCCCGGATGCGATAGAACTGCCGCGCCAAGACCGCGCCGTCACCCGACTTCGCCGCCGGCGCGTCGCGGATCATCGCGTCGACGATCTTGCCGAACTCCCGCGACTCGTCAGTCGGGTTGTGCAGCTGCGCGATCTGCAGATAGGTGCCCTCGTTGAAGTCGACCCTGCGCAAGCCGATGTTGACCTCGGCAATGCCCTGTGTGATGCGCTTGTTGGTGTCGCCGATCTCCTTGTACAAGTTGGAGACCGAGTGACTGATGTCGGTGGTGATCAGTTGCCGGAAGCGTTGCTGTGTCGACGCCAGACCGTGCTCGACCAGGCTCTGGTGAATCGACACAAGATCGGACGCGTACTCCACCGTGGCACTCAAGTTCGATGCGGCCTCCGGCCATTCCCGCAGGAAGGCCTCGGCGGCGCGCACGATTCGGTTCTCGGCACCGTCACGTTCGGCATTGGCCTTACCCACAACGGCTTCGAGCGAGTTGCGCAGATCAGACCGCACCTCGCCGTAGTTGTCCAAGGTCAGTGTCTTGCCGCCGTCGGCGAGCGTCTCGGCGAGCACCTCGGCGAGATACTCCCGGTCGGAATCGTCGAGTTTGGTGCCCTCGTTCTTGACCTGCTCGAACTCGGCGAACCATCGGTCCCAGTCCGAGCCGATGTGTCCTAGTTGATCGCCCAGCGCACCCACCCGAGCGACGGCCTCTCGCCAGTCCGCCCGGGCAATCTCCACCTGCTCCTCGAGTTCGGCGAGATCCACCCGGTTTTCGCGAACGCGATCGATGCGTGCGTTGAGTTCGTCGGCATCGCGCCGCGAAGACCACCAGTTCAGCTCCGCCCACGACGCATAACCGGTCAGGGCATCGGCGTTCTTCGCGCGTTCGCGGTTCTGCTCCAACAGGTCCCGTTTGTCCTGAGCCGCCTGCCGCGCCTGCTGATACCGGAGTTCGAGCTCAGCCTTGAGCTCCTCGAGAGCAGAGCGCTTGCCGTCGGTGTTGGAGCCGAGGATCCACTGTGTGCGGTCGGACACCGAACGCCGGTCGTCCTTGCGGAAACGGTCGCGGCCCGACTTCACCAGTCCCTGCGGGGTGACCGCGAGTGTGTGCTCGTCGAGCTGGGACGGCAGATCAACGCAGATGTGTTCAGCGCTGTGGGCGACAACTGTGGTCAGCCACGCTCCGGCGGGGTGTTTCCGGTCGACGATCAGTTTCTCGGCGAGCGAACCGCGAACCGGGTCGGCAGCAACCGCTGAGTCCTCCTGGTAGACGCGGTATTCGAGCACCCCGCCGATGTTGGTCCGGTTGACGAACTCGCCGATGGTGGTGCGGTGCCGAGCCGGCACCAGCATGGTCATGCCCAGTCCGCGCAGCACTCTCTCCGCGGCCCCGGCCCAGCGATCCTTGGCGGCGGGGTCGACGTCGATGAGTTCGGCGGCGAACGGCAATTCGGCGGGCGCGACCCCGGTGGCCTGCGCGATGCCGTCGCGTTGTGCCAGCACTTCGCGCGGCAGCAGCGACCGGCGGGTGTTCAAGCTCGCCAGCTCTTCCACAACCGCCTCGAACTCGCGCCTGGCATCGGTCTCGGCGGCGAAGAAGCTGTGTGCCGTGGTGGCCAACCTGTCGGCGGCTTCTCTTGCAGCCCTGGCGATCTCCGGGGCACGCATCCGCAGGGCGGCGAACTCGTCCTGGGTTTCGGGGGTCTGCTCCCCCAGGCCGCCCACCAACGTCGCATACCGTTCGTAGGCGCGGTTCCGGGCCGTCACCTGCGCCTCGAAGGATTTGAGCTCCGACTCCAGAGTGGTCAGTTCGCCCTTCTCGGCGGTCAATTGGTCGCGCAGCGAGCTGTGGCGCTCCTCGCGTTCGTCCGCGAGGTTCTCCCAGTTGGCCACCTCGTTGTCCAACCTCATCCGGTCGGCGTCGATCTGATCCAGACGTTGTTGCAGGAGCGTCAGCCGATGCTCACGCATGAAGGCCCTCATCGGCGGACCCAACAGCGTGCCCGCGCGTGTGGTGGATTCTTCAGCGCTGCAGTATGTTTCCCACGCCGCCGGGATCGGCCGGAGGACCTGCTCCTGCGCGTTGGCGCGGGCCGCGGCCTGATACGCCTCGTCGAGTTGAGTGAAGTTCTCCACCAGCCGTTCGGCTTTGGCGTAGGTGTCGGGTCGATCGAGCATGTACGTCCGGATGAACAGGTTGAGGTCACCGACGTTCTTCATGGCCTTCGCCTTGCCCATCAAAGACAGGGCTGCCGACGACTGGCCGATTCCCACACGTCGCCTCAGCGCCTCCTGGTAGGCGCTCTGCACATCGAAACACTCCACGGTCGGGTTGGCCGACCGGTACCGGCGGATGTCGAATCCGTTCTGCGCCCAAGTGTTCAGGCCAAGCAGGTCGAAATGCCCGTCATGCAGCTGGTACCACGACCGCAGTGAACTGCCGTCGGTGCCCGACCCCGGGAACCACTTGATCGCCACCGCGGTGGTGGCAGACCCTGCGCCGTTGTCGTAGGTCGCCGCGATCGCCGACCAGGTGGCACCATCGGCCCGCAGGTACTGCACCTGCGATTGGTTGTACCGGTCGTCGTTCTCCGCCCACGCGCCGCGCACGTAGTCGGCCATCGACCGAGCCGCCTTCTTCGCACCCTTCGCGGACAGATCGGCCGACGCGTTGAACACCTGATCGTAGGTGGGCAGCAGCACCACCGAATGACCGTCCATCATCGATGACTTGCCCGACCCGGACGGCCCGGTGAGCATCACGCCCCGCTCGTCGATCGGGTAGTCCTTGTACCCGTCAAACGTCCCCCAGTTGACCAGTTGCAGTCTGGTCAAACGGAATTGACCGATATTGAGGGTGCGCTTGCCCGCGGGGGCGGCCAGTGGCGATGGCGTATCGCGGTCAACCGGTCGAGATCCGCCGGCTGTGTCCACTTCCAGGATCTCTGTCATGACGTGCGCTCCTGGTCATCGAGTTCGGTGAGGTCGGTGCCCTCTTCGGTGTGCTCACCAGCAAGCCTGCGGTAGGCCTCTGTGTAGGCAGCCACCTGTTCGGGCCCGAGGAGCGAAGCGATCACCCCGTGCACCACAAACCGGTCCGTTCCCGGCAACGCTCGAATGATCTTTCGTGATTCGAGCTGATTGATGGCCGCATCGATCCGTTTGATGAAGCCCGCCTCGTCGGTGTCGGACACCGGCTTGTAGGTGAGCATGTGGTCGATGATCTCGCCCCGTTCGGTGACCACCGATTCATCGGCACTGGTCAAGTACTTCTGTCGCAGGAACAGCGCAAGGACCGACGCTGCCAGGGTGAGTGTCTGCGCGCGCAAGATGTTCCGCTGCCGCGGGTCGTTCTCAGACACCTGGCGGGTGAACGCGTACTTGTGCTCTCGGTTGATCTCGAGCTGAAGATTCAGCTCCGACAGGCGAGACCGAATGATCTCCTCGTGCACCTCGATGGTCTTCCAGTTACGAGACCGCGCCGATACGTGTGCGGCGGCGACCAACTCCTGCAGCGCGTAACAGACCGGCGCAGGCAGAGCCGAGGTGTCACCGTCGAATCGGGCTTCGATCCGCGCCTCACTGATCGTTCCGACCGGCTCTGATCCATCGAATGCGAAGTGTGACAAGTCGACCGATGGTTCAGTGATCGCTTCGGGTGAGTCGACGAACAGGTCGTCGCCCTCCTGGACCACGACATCGTCTTCTGGCGTGCTCACCGGGTCGCACCTCGGACAGGCTCGGCTGGTTCATCGAGCAAATGCATCACCTCGTGTGGCTGAGCGGTTATCGGATCGGGCAGCAAGTGTGTGAATCGGACTGCGGGCAAACGGATCTCGCGCATCCCGCGAGCGGTGTGAGCGAGCACGGTGACTTCGTCCCGCCCATGTTCTGCGGCGCCATGCCGCTGCGCCAGCGACCAGATGCCGATCACGTCACCGGTACGGGCCGTGGGCAACAACGCCAACACATCGTCGATCTCGGCGGGACCGTCGGCCACGGCCTCGTTCACCGCGTCGGTCAGTGCATGCCAGTCGATCGATTCGGCACCCACCAGGTCGGCAGGGTCGATGTTGATCTCGCCCACGGTGTCGGCAACCGTCTCAGGCGAATCCACGATCCCGTCGTGAAAGATCAACGCGCCGACCGAATTGGACACAGCGGCGCTCATCGGTACCGCGATGCCCAGGTCTTTGCCCGGCCCCGCGTGTACGAACGCAGCGGCGGCGGCGCGCTGCGCATCGGCGATCTGGCTGCGCAACGCGCGATAGTGCAGGAAGTCGCCGTCTTTGACGAAGGTGTTGATGCGCCGGTAGACCTGACCACGCACCTCGTCCACCGACTGCACCTCATCCCACATCCGGTCGATGAAACCGGTGAGTGTGTCGAGGATGTCGTGCGGGAGATTCGGGATGCCCTCGGCGATCTGCCGGATGCTCGACTCGAGGTCGTCGCGCAACCGGTGATCCGCGATCAGCGTGTAGAAGGTGTCGAAAGCCTTGCCCTCGTCGGAGTCCGCCAGCGCGTCATGGCCGTCGAACATCCGGTTGAGCACGTCGGCATGCGAGCCGTGCTCGGCATCGAGGCCACTGGTGAGCAGGGCGCGGGAGTTCTCACGCATCTTCTCGCCGTATCCGATGATGTCGGCGGGCATCCGTTCGGCCAGCGACGTGACCATCCGGATGTCGTCCAGCACCCGCCGCGAATCGACCGCAGGGATGGCGCCCGCTGCGAGTTCCTCCCGCCGTCTGGTGAGCTCGGCGATCTTCTGATCGATGTCGCGGATGTGCTCGCCGGGATCCGGGTTGATCGACACGGCGATGTTCGACAGCCGCGACATCACCAGCTCGAGCACGGTCTCGGTGGCCACCGTGCGGTTACGGCGTACGGCCTGAACCTGCGCGATGGCCTGCGTGGCACCGCGGGTGAGCTGGTACCGCTCTCGCTGCGAGTCGGCGTGCAAGGTGCGGGCGAGATAACCGGCCCGCACCCAGCGGTCCAACAGGTCATCGGCCGTGGGCAGTTCCCACCCTCGCTCGGTCCAGTGCACGGCCAAGTCCGCCAGGTCGCGGTCGATACCCTCCGCGAGATGGTCGCCGTCCACCTGACCGTCGGCCAGACGCGCAGCCATGATCGCGAGATAGGGCACCGCGTTCCGGGACCTCAGCAGTCGCAGGGTGACATCGCTGTCCGCGTTGTCCCCGTAGGCGGCGTAGAGCTGCGCCGCTGTCGGGCGTGCCATCGGACCACCTCACTTTTTCCTGCCATGGCGAGCTCACCCACCGACCTGCTGCCCGCAGCTCGGCGCTCACGACGGGCGGCAAGGCCCATCTGGTTGCCCGCAGCGATGATAGTTGGCCGACGCCTCACTGTCGGTCCGCGGTCGTGCCGACCCGGTGTCGATCAGCGGTAGATCTCGGCGTAGATGGCTTCGATCTCGCCCGCGTTCGGAACCCGCGGGTTGTTGGCGGGCGACCCCGACTCCAGTGCCTGCTCGGCCATCAGTGCGGACAGTCCGAACCAGCGGTCGCGGTCGATGCCACATTCGCCCGGCGTGGGGACGGCGAGGTCGCGGCACAGATCGACGATGGCATCGACCAGTCGTTCTGCGGCGTTCTCGTCCGAGGTGTCGGGATCTGCGCACCCGAACGCGCGGGCGCAGTCGGCGTATCGCGAGGTCGCTGCCGACAGGGAGAACCGGGTGACCGCGGGGAAGAGCATGGCGTTCGACAGTCCGTGTGCGAGATGGAAGTGCGCCCCGATGGGCCGGCTCATCCCGTGGACCAGGGCCACGCTGGAGTTCGAGAATGCGATCCCCGCCTGCGTGGAGGCCAGCATCATCGCTCCCCGGGCCTCGCGGTCGGAGCCGTCGGTGTAGGCCCTGCGCAGGTGCCGGCCGATGGTCGTGATCGCCGAGAGACTGAACCCGTCGGAGAACGGGTTGTTCTTCCGGCTGACGTAGGCCTCCACCGCGTGGGTCAGCGCATCGATACCCGTGTCGGCGGTGAGACGCGGCGGCATCGTCATGGTGAGCTCGAAGTCGACGATCGCGGCCACCGGCAGAAACGCCCGACCGATGCACAACATCTTCTCGTCGCTGTCGCTGTCGGTGATGATCGTGAACTGCGTGGCCTCCGAACCACTGCCTGCCGTGGTCGGTACGGCGACCACGGGGAGGCCGGCACGGTCATTGCGCAGGGGCGCCTTGTAGTCGCGCATCGAGCCGCCTTCGACGGCGAGCAGAGCCAGGGCTTTCGCGGTGTCCATCGGACTGCCCCCACCGAATCCGACGAGGAGGTCGGCGCCGTGGTCGCGCACCGCGCGGAGCCCGGCGTCAAGCGAAGCCGTGGTGGGGTCGGGCACTGTTCCGTCGAAGTACACCGCATCGAGGCCGGCCTCGATCAGCGCGATGATCAACTGGTCAACCCGCCCGCCGCCTGCCAGGTAACCGTCCGTGATCACCATCGGCCGCCGCGAGCCCAATCCGGTCACCACGTCGACCAGCTGATCGAGTGCGCCCGCCCCGATTCGCATCTCGCGTGGTAGACCGACTGTGCTGACCAATGGCTGATTCCTTTCGGCAAGGGGTGCTTTCGTCACCCACTGCGGAACGCGGACGTCGACGACCGCTCTTGTACGACCACCCTATTGCGGCGACGTCCGTCCCGACCCGGAGATCGCCGACAGCGGCCCGTCGGACCTGGTCAAACGACCCACATCCGCCCTGCAGCGGCCTTGCGGGCGTTCGATCGCGGTCCCCGATCCGCCGCAGCTTGAGTACTGCGCCCAGACGTGTTTAGCTGTGCACCACCGGGGTATGTGATCGTTATCACTGACGACCCGCAGGACCATGAGTTGACGAGGGGAGATCGGATGGCAGCCTCTACCGACAGCGGCAGCGGCCTCCCGGTCTTCGATCGCAGGCCCCGTTCATGGCCGGGCGCCGAGCCCATCAATGTGGGCGCACGATGCATCACCACCGGCATCAGTATTCTGGCCCTGTTCCTTCTTTTGCTCGCGCTGATTTTTGTCGCGTAAGCGGTCCTGAGCCGGCTGTGGTCGACCGCGATTGCGGCACCCCGGCACCTGCGAAACACCCCAGCGCAACCCCGGCAAACCTCAACTGGGCTTGAGGCGCATTGCTCACGTCCTATTGCACAACCCAATTTCCTGAGCAAGGGTGGAAGTTGCACTCGAGGGATAGATCCCAGAGGACATCAATAAGGGGGCACGCGTGTCCCCACATAGTGAGAGGAACAATGTGTCTGAATACACCTTGCCGGATCTGGATTACGACTACGCAGCTCTCGAGCCGCACATCTCCGGCAGGATCATGGAGCTGCACCACAGCAAGCACCACGCCACCTATGTGAAGGGCGTGAACACCGCACTGGAGAAGTTGGCGGCTGCGCGCGAAGACGGCACCATCGCCGACAAGGTCTTCCAGCTCTCGGCCAACCTGGCCTTCCACCTCGGCGGCCACACCAACCACTCGATCTTTTGGAAGAACCTGTCGCCCAACGGTGGCGACAAGCCCGAAGGCGAACTGGCAGCGGCAATCGATGACCAGTTCGGCGGGTTCGACAAGTTCCAGGCGCACTTCACCGCTGCGGCAACCACTTTGCAGGGCAGCGGCTGGGCGATCCTCGGATACGACACCATCGAGGGCAAGCTCGTCATCCAGCAGCTCACCGATCAGCACGGCAACACCTCGGTGGGCCTGATCCCCGTGGTCATGCTCGACATGTGGGAGCACGCTTTCTACCTCGACTACCAGAACGTCAAGCCTGACTACGTCAAGGCATGGTGGAACGTCGTCAACTGGGCAGACGCCGCAGAGCGTTTTGCCAAGGCACAGGCACAGGGCTCCGGCCTGATCGTGCCCGCATAAGCACTTTCGTACAGCCTTTTCGCAGGCGGCGGTCACCCCATTCGGGTGGCCGCCGTCGGCGTCTCCGTCCCCAGAGGGAAACTTCCTGTTAACCGCCGCGATTAGCACTCGAGTCGGGTTGTGTGCCAATCGTTTACCGGGCATGCTGCGAATAGAGTTCGACACTTGGTCAAAGGCGACCTGAGCAGAGGAACTTCCGGCAACAGGAGGTAACCATGAGCGAGGACGCCACCGGCCATGAAATGTCGCGGTCCGGGTCAATACCCATCGGGCTGACCCCGTTCCACCGCCACGGCGAGCTACGCGGAATCCTGATCTCGGGCCGCTGGCCCGACACCACCCTGGAGTGGACGCAGACGCTCGTCGCATCGGTGCGTATCGCCTGCCGGCCAGGATTTCTCCGCACCACCACCGTGTTCAGCGTCATCGAGGACAAACCAGAGGTGTGCGACCCCGACACCGTCGGATTGATGCTCGCCGTTGGCAGCGTGATCGACAACAACTTCACCGAGGCCGGCCCGTTCCACACTCCGCCGCCCGCGTTGTTCATGCTCCATCCCCCGTCCGAGACGCGACCGTCCCTGCCCGAGTGTTCGGACGTTGCCTCGGGGTGCGTACTGCTGCCAGGACTTCCCGAACTCGGCCTCGAACACCGCGCGGGATGGGCCGAGGCCGAAGCCGACGGCACCGTGGTGACCCTCCGCAATCAGGTAGGTCTGGACTTGGGAACCGACCCCGATACCGCTGTCCTGGCGATGCTCCTCGCTGCTTGAGTAGTAAAGGTCTGCGAGCGGGTGCGCGGTCGGGAAACGGGCCGACGCTCGCTCTGCAGACCGAGCAAATCCAAGTTCGACGGGCGGTAGACGTGGCCCGCTCGGGAAATTGGGCGACGCTCGGTCTGCAGACCGAGCAAACTCGAGTTGCGCGAGCGGTAGACCTGGCCCGCTCGGGAACCCGCCGACGCTCGGTCTGCGGAGCGCGCAAATCCCAGCCACCCGAGCCGCCAAACCCGCCTCCGACCACCCATGTCCGCATGTCACAGCCTCGCGGCGAACCTTTCGCGAATCACCGGGTAAGGGAACCCTAATGTTCGGGTACCCAAACTTTCGAAAAAGGGCTCCCTACCTGCATAAATGCGGGCATTCGATCAGTTGCAAACAGTCGTGAGCGGCGCTTACGTTGGTCTGGTGATATCCGCACTCCTGGTCAGCTTCGGCGTGATCTTCGTGGCCGAACTCGGCGACAAGTCCCAGCTGATGGCAATGACGTACGCCATCCGCTACCGCTGGTGGGTTGTCCTGCTCGGCATCACGGTGGCCACCACCGCCGTGCACGCGGTCTCTGTTCTCTTCGGACACGTACTCGGTCTCTCGATCCCGACCGACCTGATGACAATCGTCGGTGGACTGGCGATGTTGCTGTTCGGCTTCTGGACCCTTCGCGGCGACAGCCTCGACACCGACGAATCCGACAAGGCCGATCGGGTGAAGAAGTCGGTGCTGTTCGCGGTCATCGGATCGTTTTTCCTCGCCGAACTCGGCGACAAGACGATGCTCGCCACCATCACCCTGGCCACCGACCACAACTGGGTCGGTGTCTGGATCGGATCGACCATTGGCATGGTCGCCGCCGACGCATTGGCCATCGCCGTCGGCGCAGTCCTAGGCCGCAAGCTCCCCGAGAAGGCGATCGCATACGGCGCGGCTGCACTCTTCTTCGTCTTCGCCGCGTGGCTCACCACCGACGGCCTGGTGACCGCCAACAACTTCATCGTCACGATGGCCACCATCACCGCCGTCGCCATGATCGTCAGCGCCGGCACCTGGTACGTCCACAGCCACCGCGAGCAGATCCGCGCCGCCGAACGCGAACGGCTCCTCGCCGAGCCGGAATCGGAAGCCGACCTGCCCGGTGAGCACCCCGCCGGCCTCGTAGCCGAGCGACCTGTCGCCACAGCCACTGACTAGGGTGATCCCAGCGGGCTGAACAACCCCCGCGGACACTTTGTAGAAGGGACGGCATCAGTGGAGATCTCAGGATCAGCGGTATTGGTCACCGGCGGAGCATCGGGATTGGGCGCAGCAACAGCAAAGCGCTTCGCCGATGCCGGGGCGGTTGTGTTCGGGCTCGACCTGCAGCCTTCGATCGACAAGGCAACCGCGGTGGACGGCGTCACGCTCCTGGCGGCTGACGTGACCAGCGAAGCCGATGTCGAGGCAGCGCTGGACACCATCGCCGAATCCGGCGCCCCGCTCCGCGTCGCCGTGAACTGCGCCGGTGTCGGCTGGGCCAGCCGGATCCTGACGAAGAAGGGCCCCCACGAGCTCGACCTGTTCAGGAAGATCATCGAGATCAACCTGGTCGGCACCTTCAACGTGATGCGTTTGGCCGCGAATCGGATGCAGAGCCAGAAAGCGGTGGACGAGAACGACCAGCGCGGCGTCATCATCAACACCGCGTCGGTCGCGGCATTCGAAGGCCAGATCGGTCAGATCGCCTACACCGCATCCAAGGGCGGCGTGCACGCCATGACCATCACGGCTGCCCGCGACCTCGCGCAGGTGGGCGTGCGGGTCAACACGATCGCCCCGGGCACCATCAACACCCCGATGCTCGACGGGATCACCCCGGAGTTCAAGAAGACGCTCGAAGCCGGTATCCCGTTCCCCAAGCGCCTTGGCGATCCGAGCGACTACGCCAAGCTGGCCGCGTTCATCGTCGACCACGACTACCTCAACGGCGAGACGATCCGCATGGACGGCGCGCTGCGGATGGCTCCGCGCTGACCACTGACGTCACCAGCAACTGAACACTCAGACCGGACCGGCCTTCAGCCGGTCCGGTTCTGTTTTTGCCTCGACGTCACCGAGTTCTGCCGCGACGGACCGGAACTGCGCGCTAGTTCACGAGATATCCGGAGCAGCGGTGCGGCGTCGCTGTCGAGGTCGTCGCCGGCGCCGGCGAGGACCTGCCGGACCGCCCCGGCTGATCCGCCGAGGTCGACGTAGGTATTCACCGCGTCGCGGAGCGCGGTGGCCTGGGCCGCCGATTCGAGTTCGTCGAAGTCGTCGGGCAGATAAGGGCTCAGCTGCAGCAATGCGTCGCGGATCTCGACCACCCGCCGCTGGAAGAGCCAGATGATCGAACCGTCGAATGCACCCTGCGGCGGCGACGGCAACACCACCCCCGGCAGTGCCGACGTGGTCAAAGCCCACAAAGGCTCGAGTTCCCGGTATTGACTGCGGTGACGGCGGTCGTGGAGGAACGACATCACTCGCGCTCGCACCAGCGGGTAGCAGATGCCGGCGAGGAACAGGACCGCCCCCAAGACGGCCAGGACGGCCGCGACGTTCAGCAACACATGTAGGTGCGCCACATGCAGTCCGGCGGTGACGACGTACAGCGTCTGTATCAGGGCCGCGACCCCCAGCAACCCCAACCCGGTCGACAGGATGATCAGGGAATGGCGAAGATATCCCTCAGCGTGACGCACGTATCGCCCGATCGACACCACGCAAGCCGCCATCCCATACGCCACGTAGCAATCGGCGATCACGAAGAACAGCGCGTATCCGACATGGTGCACGGTCCAGTCGGACATGTGCTCGGTACGGACCGGCACGGGCGTGGCCAGCATCGCCACGTTGAGGCCGATGAGGGTGACCACCAGCGGGATTGCTTCCACGCCTGCGCGCCGCTGCCGCTGCTCCTCGGTTGTCCCGTACAAAAAGACGACCACCAGGGCGGCGACACCGATCGCGAGCAGGCAATAGATCGACAACCGGTCCGCGCCCGGGAAGACTTCGTCGTTGAGCCACTGCCGTACGCGGGGGTTACCGACCACAAAGGCGAGAGTTGTCGCCGAGATGGCGACGGTCATTGCGACCGGCTGCAGACCGGCGGCTTCCCTGCGAAGGCGGTCGATGCGCCAGCACAGTGCCAGGGCGAACAACGCCAACGCGATGGCGTTGACTACCCCTACAACCATCCGTTGTGCCCCCCGAGGATGCTTTGGATTCCCCGTAATCCATCATGGCCGGCCGTCTTTCCGACGCCCTGGGTGGCTTTTGCCGCCCATTCTCCTATCAGGGTTGCCAAAAACTCTGCTTCCCATTCACGTTCATCCGAATAGCACGTCCGACTCAGTGCGTCGTCGGTGTTTTCGCCACCTGCCGGACTCCCGATGAGCCGGTCCTCGACCTGGTCGATCAACTGGTGACCTGCGATGAGGTGGCCGAACTCGTGGATGATGATCTGATCGCGATGGAGCTTGGTCGTGGCAGCCTGGCAGAAGAAATAGTCCGCGTCGGCCGCCACCAACCAGACACCGTTCGGCATACCGGCCGGCATCGGGTGCGCAACGATCTTGATCGGCCGACCACGCCGCGCGCCGTACAGGTCACAGAGTTGTTCAGCGTCGAGAGGCAGATCCAGGTCGAGACCGCCGAGTTCGCTTCGGCACAATGCCCGTAGTTCGCGCTCGGATCGCATGCTCCATCTTAAGACGGTGCCCCCGCGATCAGTCTGCGGCTTCGTGCCTTTCGACCACTCGAAGTCCCGAGTGACCATGCCCCAATTCGGGTTCGGCCGACTTGAGCAGGTCGGGGGGGTCGGCGGGCAGACCTTGTTGAACCCGGAGGACCTTGATGAGTTCGTTGACCACGGTGACCGAGTCACTCGACAGACCGGCCAGCCGGAACGCGGCGAGCTGGACATTGCTGTCGGCCTGTAGCCGCATCAGGTCGATCTGGTCGCGGGTGCGCTGGGCGGCCCGATCTTCCAGGAAGTAATGGACGTCGACTCCGAATGCCGCTGAGATGCCCTCTACCGTACGGAACGACGGCGACTTGGCCTTCCCCGACCGGAGCTGGCTCAAGTAGGACTCACCGAGACGAAAGCCCAGTTCAGTGGAGCGATTGGCGATGGCTTTGGCGCTGTAGGCACGACCGTTGGGGCCAGGGACCGTTCGGAACAGCTCTTCCAGACGTCGCGCGAACAGACCGGGATCAAATACGTTCTCGGTGTCTGCTTGGTCCATGTCGTCGGTCATGCCACGCTCCACGCGCATTCTCCGTGTGCCTCCCAATGAGGGCCGATCACCGAACGGAGACCAGCCAGAAGTATGAAATTCACTACTCCGCACGCCGTGTTTGCCATATGGTAGCTTACAGCCCTGAGGCAGCCAAACAGCTTCGCGCTGCGCGGAGTCGGTCTTCGGTACTTCACTTTCGGACTCGTTCAACGCTGATCGAGCCCACCTGAATAAACCGTGAAGATGCCGAAAATTCAATAGCCCGCCCCTGGTGATTTCCGGACTGGAGGACTCGATGCCGAAGCATCGCGTGATGCGCCCCACCACGGTGTGGTTCTCGGTGCTCGTCGCGTCGCTGGGGTTGGTGGTTTCTGGCATTCTCCTGGCTCTGACCTCACCCGCTGCGTTCGCCGATCCCGGACCTTCGACGGACGTCACGGTGACGTCCACGCCCACCACGACGGAGACATCTGCGGCGGACGAGGACGACGACTCTCCCGCCGCCGACCACGCGGAGAATTCCCGTTTGATGACGGGCCCGACACCAGACGGTGGCCAGGGCAACGGCAACAGTGGAAACGGCAACAACGGGAACGGGAGCGGCAACACCGGCATCCCCGGGAACAATGGCAACAACGGCAATACCGATAGCGACGACGACGGTCTCCCCACGGCCCCGACCGCCGACCTACCCGGAATCGAATCGCCGGCCATCACGATTCCGAGTCTTCCGATCCCGGGCCTGCCGATCCCCGGTATGCCGGCACCGGACGCATCAACTCCCCCGGCGCCGGGCTCCCCGACACCTGGCTCCCCGGCACCGAGTCCCGGGACGCCCGAACTGACCCCAGGTGACTCCGAACCGGCTGTCCCACAGGGCGATCCGCTGTCCGACCCGAACACCCCGCCCGCTGCCACACCAACCGCGTCGTCCTGCCTGATGGGCGCCGGGACCGCTGGCGGCTGCGCGGGCGCCGAGGTGGCTCGCGATCTGTCGCCTGCCGGGCTACTCGTCTTGGGTTCGGTCGCCTTGTTCGGTAGCGGCGCATTCCTCGAGTCGCTGCGCAACGGCCGCGGCTGACTTCTCACCTCATCAGCTGGCGGCGGGATCAATCCGGGGCGTAGGCACCCCATCGTGCCCTGGCGCGACAGCAGGCACGGGTAAATCCGAACCCAACGGCACCTGTTGAGCTGCGGTGGTTGTCATCCATTCGCGCAACGCCTTCGTGGCGCGCACATCGTCCTCGTTGTATTCGAGCAACCTCACCCGCTGGGTCTGATCCACCTCTTCGCCGTCGCGGCCCACTGCCCGCCGATACCACTGCATCGACGCCTCGCCGCCGGCTTCGTCGTCGCGCCAGTGGAAGCCCGCGTGGGGCGCCACCTTCTTGAGGCCTTTGCCCTCGGGACTGAGGAAGTTCACGCTGACGGCCTCATAGATGTCGACCCAGTGCGATGAGTTGATGAACTCCTGCACGGTTTCACGGCTCGGCACACCGGGCGATCCCGCGAACCTGTCAGCCGACCCGAGGAGCCAACGATTCTCGGCTTGCTGCGAATAACAGTAGGCCGCAAAGGTTTTGCCCTCACTCAGGGCCTCGTCGCGTTCGTCGATCAGCCACTGCCAGAACTCGGCGAACGAGCGGGCCTCGTCCTGGGTGGGCAGCGGTTGCCAGGTGACGAACGGGCGGTATCTGACGTCTCGGGCGGGATCGGTGTTGTCGGTGAGCAACGTGCCCCACAGGTAGGCGCCGTCGTCCTGGTAGCTCTCCATGTCGACGTCGACCTCCACGTCGGCCCGCGCCACCTGCACCTCGGGCATTCGCCGGATCAGCGTCACCTGAGCCAGCCAGGCACGCGCCAACAGGATCGAGTCAGCGAGGCTGTTGCCCGGCCAGCCGTCGGGCACGGGGCCGTCGTAGGCGGCCAGTTCGTCCACCGTGCGAACGCCCACCGTCGCGAGCAGCTGTGTCAGATTGCCGTTGACCACCAAGCTCACGTCGCGCGCCTCGTGCAGTTCCGGACCGCACTTGGACCACCACGCGCAGTTGCGGCACTCCCCGATCCGTGACGGTGCCGTCGATATCCGGCCCGCGGCGATCCCGGCCCGGCGCTCCAGCAGCGCGTCGTATCGGACAAGCGTGTCGGTGAGGTCGAGGACCACCATGCAGTCGGTGTCGAGGCCGATCACCGCGCCGACCGGTTTGCCGGTTCCCGGGTCGACCCCTGCGACGCCAAGCGCCTCGAGCATCCGGTACAGCTGCGCCAGCCGAACGGTGTCCCGCGAATTGCCGCGAACCTTCCGCGTCTCGTCGAGCATCGGCTGCCAACTCCACACCGGGCTGGTCACCGCGCCCGATCCGGGGTCGGAAGCCTTGTGATTCACCACGATGACGGGCACGTAACCCGACGTCCGTTGCGGATCGTCCATGCGGATCAGCAGCTCCGCCCACCCTCGGCGGCCACCGGCCTCGTCGTCGGGCAGGGACGCGCCCCAGATCCATCTGGCCCCGGAGGCGATGGCCGCCATGGTTCGCTCGGCCCGCTGCCGGCTGCCGCCGCCGCTGCCCACGTCGGCCCAGCCGCTGAGTTCGATCGAGTGGACCGCATGGAGCATGTCGCGCACACGCTCACGGTGCTCGGCCGCCGCTTCTTTGCGCAGCGTCACCGCGGGGTCTTCGGCGACCTTCTCTGAGCCGGGGAATCGGGAATCGAGGGCAAGCCGATGTTCGCAGCCGCTCAGATCCCTGGGACTGAGCAGCGGCGGTCTTGTCGGGCCGGATGGCACCGATGAACGAGTTGCCATCCACACCATCCTCTCCTCACCGATCTGGGGCACCTGCCGTACCCCCGCTATGTAATGCTTGTACCGCAACTGCAGGACAATTTCGTCAACCGCCGACGGCGATGCTCGACCAAGCTAACGAGAGGTCCCCAACGCATGGGTTTGTTCAGTTCCGGACGCAAGAGCCGGGCACAGCGCAAAGCTGAGGCCAAGGCCCTCAAGGCGAAGGCCAAGCTCGAAGCCCGCCTCGAAGACAAGTCCGGGCGCAAGTTCGCCAAGGAAGAGCTCAAGCAGCAGCGCAAGCTCGCCAAGAAAGCGCGCAAGGCGCAGGCCAAGTCGGACAAGAGTGCACTGAAGATCGCCGACAAGACGAACTCGGCGAGCGTCAAGATCGCGCAGGCCAACGCCAAGGCGGTCGCCGATGGCAAGGTGCTCTCGCCCGCTCGGGTCAAGCGCTATCTGCAGGTCGCCAAGGTGCTCTCGCCGATCCTGGTGCCGATCGCCTACCGCGCCAGCACTGCCGCCCGCGAGCAGATCAGCCGGATCCAGGCCGATCGCGCAGGTGTCCCCGTTGCCGAGCTGAACAAGTACAGCGGCCATGGCGCCGCTCTGTCGGCACGCATCGCCGGTGCGAACTCCTCGTTGCAGACCCTCACCGCCAAGCATCCGTCGGACGCCGAGACCAAGACCTTCGCGTCGACGATGAACCAGCGGCTGTCGGACCTGTCCACCGCTGTTGCGGCAGCCGAACACATGCCCGCCGCACGGCGCCGCAGTGCGCACGCCGCCATCAGTCGTGAGCTGGCCGCCATCGACGCCGATCTGCTCGCACGCCTCGGAGTGCGTCCCTGACCGCTCTGTCCATCCTCCTGACCGCCCCGGCGCTGGCAATTGCTGCCCACGGGGCGGCTTCAGGCGTTTTTCCTGACTCCGCGGGAATGCTGCTGCTCCTGCTGGTCGGAGTCGTCGCGGCCACCCTGTGTCGTCGGCTCAACTCCCCGCTCGCTCTGCTCGCGGTGCTGACTGGCGCCCAGATCGCCGGACACATGCTCCTCTCGGCCACCGCAGACCCGATGGCCCATGCGCACGGGTCGCAGACGCTGATGTTGGTGACCCACCTGATCGCGATCCCGGTGTGCGCGCTGCTCATCGCCGGCGGCACCTCGCTGTACGAGGTGATCACGTCGGTCCTGGCCGTCGTGCGCCGCCTCCTGGGCGGCCCGGTTGCCGAACTCGCGAGCTCGAATCTTCCTCCCTCACCCCATCTACGACCTCTGGTCGGGGTGTTCGCTCCTGGCGGGACAGGGGTTCGGGGTCCACCGGCGAATTGATCTTCGCCCACACCCTTCATCCGCCCGAGCCCGTAGATCGACACGGTCACCCGGGTGGGTTTCTCCCATCTCCGTTAGGAAACATCCATGTCTTTGTTCAAGCGACGCTTCCGTCTTCTCGGTGCGTCACTCGCCGCCGTCACGATGGTCGGTGGCCTGAGTTTGCTGGGCGCCGGTTCGGCCTCGGCTCACGTCACCGCGGCCGGTGACGGTCTCACCCAGGGTGGCTACGGCGTCATCACGTTCCGGGTCCCCAACGAGTCGGACACCGCCAGCACGGTCGCGCTGACCGTCGCCCTGCCCAACCTGACCTCCGCCCGTACCGAGCCGTTGCCCGGTTGGACCGCCGAGGTGAAGAAGGACCCGGCCACCGAAGCGGCCACGGAGGTGACCTGGAAGGTCGCCGACGGCAACCCCGGCATCCGTCCCGGCGAGTTCCTCCAGTTCCGGGTGTCCGGTGGGCCCCTGCCGGAGCAGGAGACGGTCACCATGGCCGCAACGCAGACGTACTCCGACGGCGAGGTGGTCCGCTGGGACCAGCCGACCGTCGAGGGTCAGCCCGAGCCCGACAAGCCCGCGCCCACGGTGACGCTCGGCGCACCGACCGCCGACGGTCACGGCGATTCGGCGACTCACGAGGAAGACACCCAGACCGCCTCGGAGAACTCCGCGTCCTCAGACACCGACAGCACCGACGACACCGCCCGCTGGCTGGCCGGTGCCGGAATCTTGCTGGGCGCGTTGGGAATCGGCGTCGCGATCGGCGCCCTCGCGCGTAAACGCCAGTGAGGCGAGATTCAATGAGGCGTCTGACCTTCTCTATCGTCGCGCTGATGATGACCGTTCTCGCGACGGTGGCCTGGGCACCGACCGCGTCGGCCCATTCGGCGCTGATCGGATCTGATCCGGCCGACGGCGCGCCGCTGGCGGCCGGCCCGGCTGCGGTCACACTCACCTTCAACGAGCCGGTGCAGAAGAACTACGCCGTGCTGAAGGTGGTCGGGCCGGACGAGCATTACTGGCAGGACGGTGAACCGACGGTCACCGGCCGTACGGTCACCGTCCCGGTGCGCGAGTTGGGGCCGACCGGCACGTACCTGATCAACTACCGGATCACGTCGGCCGACGGCCATCCGGTGGAAGGCCAGCTCGACTTCGAGCTCACCGTCGCGGGCTCGGGAACTCCGGGACCTGCGGTGGACGCCGACGATTCCTCGTCATCAGGAATCCCGGTGTGGCCGTTCATCGTGGGCGGCGTCGTGGTGTTCGGTGCCGGGCTTGCCTTTGCACTGCGTCCCCAGCGA
This sequence comes from Williamsia sp. R60, assembly GCF_054063855.1. Lineage (NCBI taxonomy): Bacteria > Bacillati > Actinomycetota > Actinomycetes > Mycobacteriales > Nocardiaceae > Williamsia > Williamsia sp. R60. The sequence continues at coordinate 757,358 of NZ_JBSSGR010000003.1, read as the reverse complement.
AAGAAGTAGCGCACAGTGACGACCGCGGGCGCGGCGCGGCGCGAGTGGTTGCTCGTCGCCGTGCCCGCGGTCTGGCTGGGCTTGTTGCTGGCCTGGGCGCTCGCCCGTCCCGCCGGCCCCGAAGCCGAATCGATCGCGGGGGCCGTCGCCCTGCTCGCCGGGATGACCGTGCTCGGGCTGTCCACCGTCAAACTTCTCGGCGGCGAAGAGCTCACCCCGCCGGTGCTGCGTCTGGCATCGGTGCTCGCTGCGGTGTGGGCTGTATCGCTGCTGGTGGGTGCATGGCTGGGTGCCGCCCAGCGGACGGGGCTCGCACCGCACGAGGTGGGGGTCAACGACTTCTTCCGGGTCAACGGCACCACCGCGGGTCTGATCGCGGCGATGTGCGCGCTGGCGGTCACCTTGTTCTGCGCGGTCTGGATCCGGTATCCGAGTCTGATCGCGCCCGAAGCCGTCGGCGCCCTCGCCGCGTTGGGTCTGTTGATCGGACCCGTCACCGGGCATCTGGGACAGCTGACCGGTGGAGCATTGCTCATCGCCGTCCATGTACTCGCGGCGAGCTGGTGGTGCGGTTCTCTCGCCGCTCTCGCCCTCACCGTCCGCGGCCGAAAAGGCTGGGCAACCGTGCTGCCCGTGTTCTCGCGGTACGCGCAATGGCTGGTCCTGGCGTTGATCGTCAGCGGTGTGGTCGCTGCCCTGCTGGAGTTGGATTCGATCAGCGAGGTCTGGTCCACGGGTTACGGCCGGATCCTGCTCGCGAAGTCGGTGGGCATGGTGGCGTTGCTTGCGGTGGCTGCCGATCAACGGCGGCGGTGGCTGCCTTCGGCCCACACCCATCGCATTTCCGAACAGGCGTCGCTGCGACGCGCGATCGTCGAGGTGCTGTTGATGGCGGTTGTCATCGGACTGGCCGCCGGGCTCGGGACCACCGCACCCAGCTGAGCCGAACCAGCCGGAACCGGGCATGATTGACGACGGCGCAGCCACGTACACGTGGCGTCGCCCCCGTCTCTATGCAGGCCCGGATCACTACCTCCGGGCCCAATCGAGACGCGGTGATCAGTCCGCCCGTCTTCGAAGGAGCTGAGCCGTATGGCCGACCCGGACTCCCAGCCCGACTCCGATCACTCGGGCGAGCGCCCCGCCCCGCCGGCCAAGAAGTCGGCGGCGAAGAAGGCTCCTGAGAAGAAGACCGCGGCGAAGAAGACCGCTGCCAAGAAGGCGGCAAAGAAAGCAGCCCCCAAGAAGGAGGTTGCGAAGAAGACCGCTGCCAAGAAGGCACCGGCGAAGAAGGCTGGGCCCGGCAACACTCCACCCACAAAGGCGTCTGCGCAGAGTAGCTCTGACGCCGGCACATCCGATCACGCCAACGCCGAACACGTCGTATCGAAGAAGGCGCCCGCCAAAAAGCCCCCGGTACGCAAGAGTCCTGGCAAGCCGGGCAACACGGCTCCACCGAAATCGACCCCGGCACAGTCGGCGGCTCCCCCGTCTCCCAAGACAGCTCCCGCCCCGGCCGCGACACCGGAACCCACACACCCGGAACCCGCGGCGTCCACTCCGGACGAGGATCAGCAGGCCCGGTTCACAGCTCTCAAGCGCACGGAACCTCTGCCTCTGCCTGAGCCGTCGACAACAGGCCCGGTGGTCAAAGTCGGCGGCGCCGTGGTTCTCTTGGCGCTCATCTTCCTGACCATCCGGCGGTTACGTCGATAGCCCGGGGGACGAAAGCTGTTGTGGTGATGCCGATTCGCGTTGCCCGACCACACTCGCCGCGATCTTGGCGCCGATGACCTCGGCCTGACCGATCAGTTCACGCCGAACGGCCGGGTCGTCGGAGTCCGCGTCGTAGAGGAAGTCGAGCGACGACGCCTCGATGCGCGAGTAGTCCGCGATCCCATGGATCATCTGCAGCGTCATCGCCTCCTTGTATCCGTGGCGCTGATGAGTCCCTTCATCTATTCCGCCGATCGCCACCAGATGCAGGCCTTTGATGGCGCTCGGGGCGTCGGCAACTCGATCGTCATAGGCGAAGCCGCGTGTGAAGACGCGGTCGATCCAGCCCTTGGCGAGTGCAGGCAGCGACCACCAATAGACCGGAAAAACCAACACCACCGCTGCGGCAGATCGCAACATCTGCTGTTGCTCCGCGACGTCCACGGGGACCCCGGCGAGCCCTCGGAAATGTGCGAGATCGTCGCTGTTGAAGGCGGGGTCGAATCCCGACGCCGCCAGGTCATACGTTGTGGCAGTGAGGTTTTCGGCGGCGATGCTCTCTTTCATCGCTCGGGCCACATTCCAGGTGACCGATTCGGTATCGGGGTGGACAACCACCAGGATGACATCGGACTGCTGATCTGCGTTGCTCATACCGGCGACGGTAAACTATGACATCAGTGTCAATGTCAAGGTCCATCTCGAGAAGAGGCATCGATGTACATCAGCGACTTGAGTGACATCACCGGCGCCAGTTCCCGCATGCTCAGGCATTACGAAAAGGCCGGCTTGCTGACGCCGACGCGTGATCCGAACGGCTATCGGCGGTACCGAAAAGAAGACGTACAGACCGTCGAAGACATCCGATGCCTCTTGGCGTCAGGACTGTCGCTGTCGGAGTCCGCTTTCATCCTTCGCGTTGCGTGCGCCGACCCCGACGAGGCGACCGACGAGGAACGCCGTGAAGCCCTACGGCAACTCGACGAGCGCGAAAATCAGCTGGCCGACGCGATGCGTCGTCTTCGGGCACAGAGAGCCGGGATCTCCGAGCTGCGAACGCATGTGCGCGATGCCATGAAGGCTTCGACGTCGCCGGATCAGCTCTCCGGATTGTCCAGCGCACGAAGATAGCGCTTCGTCACCAGGCGTTGACCGAGCCTCCCGACAGGTCCGCCCGCCCGGGCGAGAACCGAGTGTGGGCGTGAGAAGGCTGCGACCACCAGCACCACACTGTCGTCGGCTCGGTGCTCGACGCAGAACAGCTCCTCACCTGCTTCTGGGTGGCCGGGCAAGGTGCCGTAGGCGAAACCACAGCGATCGGGCTCGGCGAGCACGTACACAACTCGCACCGGCGCTTTCAGCCGGGCCGCACCCACGCCGAGCCCGACCAGCCCGACACTTCCTTCGCTGACTCTCGCGTCGGGACTGCTCACCGTCAGGCCGGCGCCGAGCTGCACCTGCCATCTCAGAACAGCGTCGCCGAGTTCACGAAACACCGCAGCGCCCGATCCCACGACTCTTTCTCGTCGCAGGTGGTGGTAACCGGACGGCATACCGGTCGCGGTCGCACCGACCTCCGGATAGGTGAACTCCGCCGCCCGCAAACGACCTGCGGTGTCCGAATCCATTGGTCGGACAGATGGTTTGCTCATCTCTGGAGACTACCCACCCGGATTTGACCGCGGGCTGCTTCGCGACCTCGTCGGCGCCATCCGCACCGCGAGACGCGAGCGTCACGCGGCACGTCGACGAACCCAGACCGCCGCGAAATGAAGTGCGATACCCACCGCAAGAAGGAGCCCGCCATACATCCAGACCTCACCGCTCTGCTGGGTCAACAGCAGCACGCACGACGCGACTCCCAGGATCGGAATGACTGTCGGTACCCGAAAGTGCTTGTGCTTCGCAGGATCCCGCCGCAGCACCAGCACAGCGATATTCGTCGAGATGAAGACGAACAGCAGCAACAGCACCACCGTCTCGGCCAATGTCGACAGGTCGCCGTTGAGTGTGAGCAGCATGGCCACCAACGTCGTCGCCACAATCGCCGCCCACGGGGTACGCCGCTTGGGCAGCACCTTCCCCAGTGCGCTCGGCAGCAGCCTGTGCTCGGCCATACCGAAGGTGAGGCGGCTGGCCATGATCATCGTGAGCAGAGCGCCATTGGCCACAGCCACCAGCGCGATCAGACTGAAGACCCAGTCAGGGATTCCGACACCGGACTCCCCGACAACGGCCAGCAGCGGTCCCGACGACTCGGACAATGTGCTCGCGGGCAGGGCAATCGAGCTCGCGAGCCCCACGAGCACGTAGACGAGTCCGGCCGTTGCCAACGATCCGAAGAGGGCCAACGGATACACGCGACTGGGATTGCGGATCTCTTCGGCGACGTTGGCCGAGGTCTCGAATCCGACAAACGAGTAGTACGCGATGATTGCACCGCTGAGGATGGCCATCGCGGGGGTTGAGCCGTCCGGGAACTCGGTCACCCGGGACACGTCACCTCTACCTTCGCCGAGCATCACCCCGACCACTGCGATGACGATGACCAGTCCACTGACCTCGATGATCGTCATGACCACGTTGCTCTTCACCGACTCACTGATGCCGCGTGCGTTCAAGCAGGCCACCAGTGCCAAGAACACCAGCGCGGCCGGGACGGTCGGCACATCGATGAAGGTCTTGAGGTATTCGCCGGAGAAGGCCAGCGCCAGTCCGGCTGCGCTCGTGACGCCTGCGGCCAGCATGCAGAAACCTACGAGGAACGAGACGATCGGTTGCTGGAAGGCCCGCTCGGCGAAGATCGCCGCGCCGCCGGCCTGCGGATATTTGGTGACCAACTCGGCATAGGAGCCGGCGGTGAGCAGGGCCAGCAGAAGGGCGACGATCAGCGGGGCCCAGAGCGCGCCACCCACCTCTTCGGACAGCACTCCCATCAGGGCGTAGATACCGGCTCCGAGCACGTCACCCAAGATGAACAAGAACAGCAGCGGGCCGGTTATCTTCCGCTTCAGTTTGGATGCGGGCTCATCGCCTGGTGCCTGTGTTCCCGTTTCGGCATCAGCCGTCATTCGCATCTCCTGGTGCAACCGAGAATTAGCCGACCGACGTCGCCCGAGGGCCGGCTGTTTCTACAACGTTTGTTCCAGGTAGGCATAGCCTGCGAGCGACGATCGAAAACCTTCGGCGAATCACAGGGTTGCTGACGAGCGCTCCCGCCAGGATCGTCAGCGTTCGTGCACGGTCACGCCGAGCCGACGATGAAGTCGCGCAATGTCATCGGCGGCCGGCCCGTGATGGTCTCCACATTGTCGGTCACCGCTGCCAGTTCACCCGCAGCAATCGCGGTGTAGGTGGACACCCAGGCGTCCACTTGCCAGTCCGGCGCCCCATAGGACTTCCGCGACTCGTAGGCTTCGTCGATCGTCTCGTTGTGGAATGTGACTGTGCGATCGCTGGTTTCGGCGAGAATCCGCGCCACCTCGTCGAAGGTGAGTGATTCGCGGCCGGTGAGATCGTACGTCTCACCCCGGTGTGATGCCGGATCGGAGAGAACCGCGGTCGCCACTCGCGCGACGTCGGCACGCGCCACCGCACCCACCGCGCCGTCGCCGGCCGGGCCACGGATCACGCCGTCGGTGCCGGCGAGGCTCGGCAGGAAATCGATGTAGAAGCTGTCGCGCAAGAACGTGAACTGCACACCCGACGCACGGATGTGCTCTTCCGTCGCCCAATGATCGCGCGCGAGAGTGAAAGTCGCGTCGGGTGCCGCATTCAGGAATGACGTGTAGATGATGTGTTGCACACCGGCCCGAACAGCCGCATCGACGAAGGTGCGGTGTTGGTCCAGCCGGTCTGCGCTCTCCGAGGCCGACACCATGAACAAGGTGTCGACGTCCGCGAGCGCGGCGACCGCGGCGTCGTGGTCGCCGTAGCTCGTCTCCGCGACCGCTGCCCCGGGCAACACCGGCGCGCGCCCGCGTGAACGCACCACCAACCGGAGAGCTGTCCCGGCCTCCGACAGGGCACGCGCGACCGATCCCCCGACATTGCCGGTAGCCCCCGTGACCGCGATGGATGGATGTTGGGTCACCGGATTCTCCCGTCGTCGTGGACTCGCTGGTCGAGCACGTGCTGTTGCTGAGGCACCTTGTCCTCGATGATGGCACTGCGAACGACTCCGAACGATGGGACCCCCGCAGCATGACCACAGCACAAGCCATCGCAACAGCCGGCGTCTTCATCTGGCTGGGGATGGTACTGGCCATCTCCTTCCTGGAAGCTCCACTGAAGTTCCGCGCTCCCGGGGTGGACCTGAAGACGGGACTGGGCATCGGGCGGCTTGTGTTCCGGGCGCTGAACACAGTCGAGGCGATCCTTGCGGTTGTATTGGCGATCGCGATGGTGGTCGGCGACGTCCCGTACCGGGTGCTGATCCCAAGCCTGTGTGCGATCGCGATCCTCGCGTTTCAGGTCATCGTGGTCAGGCCGCCACTCACCCGTCGGTCGGATCGGGTGATCGCCGGCGAGCAAGCGCCGAGGTCGCACGCACATCACGTGTACATCGGCGCCGAAGTGCTCAAAGTGGCCGCGCTCGTCACTGCCGGGATCCTGCTGCTGTCCCAGAGTTGGTATGTGACGGGATAGTTTTGACACCGACCGCCGGAAGGGAGGAATCGTGGACGAGAACGTGATCGAATCGCTGATCCGGTGGACGGATTCAGGTGCGGTATGGCGCGTGACGTCCCGGACCGCCTCTGCCGTGACCATCTCGATGTGCACCTGCGACGGTGGCGAAGAAGTACAGCGCCTGCAATCGGCTGATCCCGCGGTCCTCGCCTGGCTGGGCGACAGGACGGGCAACGAGGTGGACGATGCCTGAACGTCGCGACCGCGACCCCGACGGCCGCGCTCGGCAGGCCCGGCCGCGCGACGAGCTGGGCAGGCCGCTGCCGTACGGCGCCGAGGGTGTCGAACCGGTCTCCGAAGAACCGTTACCACCCGCCGAAACCATCGCGCTGGCACGTCAACTCATTGACGCCGGACGTCCGTTCGCAGCCCACGAGGTCTTCGAGGTCCGCTGGAAGACATGCCCGGCCGACGAACGGGAGCTGTGGCAGGGACTGGCCCAGATCTGCGTCGGCCTGACGCATCATCTGCGCGGAAACCCAAGGGGCGCAGTGCGTCTCGTCGAACGCGGGGCGGGTCGGCTCCTGCGTTACAGCCTGGTCGATGCGACGCCGTACGGACTCGATCTGGACGCCGTCATCGCGTGTGCGGAACAACAGGTCCAGAACACACGCTGAGTGATGCCGACCGCGCGAAACGCACGGCCGGCATCGTCGGTCACCGACCGGGCAGGAACTTCAGCGACTTCACGAACGCCGGAACGGTCCGCAGGAAGAGCCCCTGCGGCACGCCCTTGATGCCACCAAGACCGATCACCCGTTGCTCGGCAATCGTCTGGGGCTCGGTGTATTTGAGAAGCCCTTCGGCGCCGTGACGGCGGCCTACGCCCGACTTGCCCATACCGCCCATCGGAGCCGCAGTGGAACCCCATGCCGCCGCGTAGCCCTCGTTCAGATTGACCGTGCCGGCGCGCAGTTCTGCGGCAATCTTGCGGCCTTCGTCCGATGACCCGGCGAAAACGCTTGCGTTGAGGCCATATTCGGTGTTGTTGGCCTCCTTGATGGCCTCGTCCACGGAATCGACCGGATAGATGGCGACAACCGGTCCGAAGGTCTCTCCGGCAAACGATTCCATCCCGTCGGCAACCCCGGACAGAACGGTCGGCTCGAAGAAGAAAGGACCGAGTTCAGGACGGCGGTTCCCGCCGGCGAGAACCACGGCGCCCTTGGACTTGGCGTCCTCGACGTGCCGTTCGGCGGTGTCGACCTGGTCCGCCGAGGCCAACGACCCCATCTCCGTGGAGAAGTCGTAGGACTTGCCCACCTTCATCGCCGACACCCGCTGCGCGAACTTGGCGGAGAACTCATCGGCGATCGGCTTCTCGACGTAGATGCGCTCGATCGAGATGCAGAGCTGCCCCGAGTTCGAGAAGCAGGCGCGCACTGCACCTTCGACAGCGTTGTCGATGTCGGCGGACTTGGTGATGATCATCGGGTTCTTGCCACCGAGTTCGGCGGAGAACCCGATCAGGCGACGGCCGGCCTGCTCGGCGAGCTGCGCGCCGGTTTCCGAAGATCCAGTGAACATGAGGTAGTCGGCCTGAGCCAAGATCTCTTGTCCCACAACAGAGCCCGGTCCGGGCACCACGGCGAACAGATCCTTCGGCAGGCCGGCCTGGTAGAGCAGCTCGACCACGGCGAGGGCGCAGTACGGCGTCTGGCTGTCGGGCTTGAGCACCACCGCATTACCGGCCATCAGGGCGGCGACCCCGTCCGAGGCAGCCAGGGTCATCGGGTAGTTCCACGGCGAGATCACGCCGACAACACCCTTGGGCTGATACCGAACGCGGGCGTCGGTGGCCAGGGGCAGCATTCCCTTGACCTTGCTCGCCGCCAGGAGCCGCGGGCCGGTCTTGGCGTAGTGCCGGGCGGTCATCGCCACGTCCAGCACTTCCTCCTGGGCGTAGGCGCGCGCTTTGCCGGTCTCGGCCTGCGCCATGTCGGCCAGCGCATCCCTGTTCTTGAGCACCAGGGCCGCGAAGTCGATCAGGATCTTGGCACGGTCACGCGGCCAGAGTTTCGCCCACTCGACCTGTGCGGCGCGCGCCCGCTCGAATGCGGCCCGCACGTCGTCGGCGGTGCCGACCGGGATTGTGGTCATCTCCTCGCCCGTGAACGCCTCGAGAACCGAGCGTGTGGAGCGGGCGTCCGGATCGTCGATGGCGATGAGCCCTCGCAAACGGTCGAACGTGGCTGTGTCTGGCTTGCCCATGATCAATGTCTCCTATTCGGCCGCGACGAGCACGATGCCGTCGTCGTCGCTGTATGCAAGGTCGCCGGGATTGAAGGTCAGACCGCCCAGTTCAACAGGGACGTCACGCTCTCCGGCTCCGGTCTTGGTGGACTTGCGCGGGTTGGTGCCGAGAGCCTTGATACCGATGTCGATGCCGGCGAGCAGCTTCGAGTCACGGACCGCACCGTTCACGATGATCCCGCTCCAGCCATTGGACCGGCCGAGTTCGGCGATCACGTCGCCGACAAGGGCGGTGTGCACTGATCCGGCGCCGTCGACGACGAGGACCCCGCCCTTGCCGGGTTCGCCGAGCACCTGCTTGAGCAGGGCGTTGTCCTGGAGGCACCGAACCGTGGTGACCCGGCCGACGAACTCCCTGCGCTTTCCGAATTGCGTGAACTGGAGGTCGCAGCTGCGTACCTCCTCGCCGATCTCGTCCACGAGGTCGGCGGTGGCGACGAAGGTGATCTCACTCATGCACCTCAGCCTAACGACTCTTACTTACCGACCGGTAACCACCGCTGACCGGCCCGCATCCGAGTCAGCTGAACGCGGCCGTGGACATCAGTCCGGGAGCGCACCATCGTCTGGTCCGCCGACCACGGCCTCGGTGCCGCCGATCTCCACGACGTCGCCGGTGACCAGTTGTCGGCCGCGCCGCGTCTCGGTCTCACCGTTCACGCTGACCAATCCGTCCGCGATGACTTCTTTTGCCTCGGCCCCGGATTCGATGAGATTTGCCAGCTTCAGGAATTGGCCCAGTCGGATGGAATTGTCTCGGATCGGAACTGTTTCTCGGCTCACCGTTCAATCCTCCCATCTGAGAGATAACGTTACTGCGGACCAGCTGCGGAAAGGCAACACCTGTGAGCGTCGATTCACCCGAAACCACGGTCGACTCAATCGATGTGAGCAGCCAGGCAACTCCTGCGCCCCGTCGGCCGGCTCGCCTGGTCCCACCTGCGGGATGGTTCAAGAACGCGCCCCGGTACGTCAGTTGGGTTGCGGGCGTCCTCGCCGCCATCTCGCTGCTCAGCAGCATCTCCCTGCAGTTCCGGCGCCTCACCGAGGTGCCTCGCGACTACGTCGACAACTATCTGATCTCCGCACCCGACACCAGCTTCGCCTGGGCGTTCGTTCTGGCACTGCTCGCCTTTGCACTCGCATCCCGCAAGCGGATCGCGTGGTGGATCACGGTGGCGTACGTCGCCGTCTATGCCATCGGAAATGCGCTCTACCTATTCGAGCCGTTATCGTCGGAAAACGGCGTGAACACCGTGGTGCGGATCAATATCTGCATCGGCGTCGTCCTGCACGTGTTTGCCCTGATGTATTTGATCGCGAGTTATCGGCAGTTCTATACCCGTGTGCGCCGTGGCGCTCTCTGGCGCGCTGCCGGCGTGCTGGTCGCCGGCCTGGTCATCGGTTCGCTGATCGGTTGGGCGCTCGTCGAGATCTTCCCCCACACCCTCACCGCCTCCCAGCGACTGCCCTACGCGATCAACCATGTGGTGACGTTCGGGTCTGTCGACCTCTCGACCGACTTCGACGAGCACCATTCCTATGCACCCGTCGAGACGTTCCTGGGTCTGCTCGGCGCTCTGGCGCTCATCGCCGCGGCGCTGATCCTGTTCCGTTCGCAGCGGTCGAACAACTCGATGACCGCGACCGACGAGAGGTTGCTGCGGCTGCTCATCGATGGCTTCAGCGGCGACGACTCATTGGCGTATTTCTCCACCCGCCACGACAAGGCGGTTGTCTTCGCTCCCAACGGCATGGCTGCGATCACCTATCGGGTGGAGGTCGGCACCGCGATGGCCGGCGGAGACCCCGTGGGCGACAAGCGCTACTGGCCCGACGCCATCGCGGAGTTCCTCAAGATCTGCGACCGGTACGGCTGGCATCCGGGCGCCATCGGCGTGAGTGCCACCGGCGCGGAGGCGTGGGACGCTGCCGGATTCACCACACTCAACATCGGCGACGAGGCGATCGTCCACACCCGCGGGTACAACCTCAACGGACCGGAGATGAAGGCCGTCCGTCAGTCGGTGGCCCGCACCAAGCGCGCCGGCATCACCGTGCGTATCGCCCGCCACGAGGATCTGTCCCCCGAACAAATGGCCGCGGTGATCGCGCGCGCCGACGAATGGCGCGACACAGACGAAGAACGCGGCTTCTCGATGGCGCTGGGGCGTCTGGGTGACCCTGCGGACGGCCGGTCCATTCTCGTGGAAGCAGTGCGCGACGCGGGCACCGCGAATGAGAAGGTCGTCGGCATGCTCTCGTTTGTCCCCTGGGGCCAGACCGGCGCATCGCTCGATGTGATGCGCCGCGACCGGGACTCGATCAACGGACTGGTCGAGACGATGGTGACCGAGTTCGCCGAGAACGCCGAGGCATTCGGCATCCTCGACATCTCGATGAACTTCGCAGCCTTCCGTGTGGTGTTCGAAGAAGGCGGCCAGATCGGCGCCGGCCCGATCATGCGGGCGATGTACGGCGCTCTCACTTTCGCGTCGAAGTTCGTGCAGATGGAATCGCTCTACAAGTCGAACGCCAAGTACCACCCCGAGTGGGTTCCCCGGTTCCTGTGTTTCGAGGACGGCCGCACCATCCCGCGAGTAGGCCTGGCCGCGGTGGTCAACGAAGGATTTGTGAAGCTGCCGAAGTTCGGGCAGGGCAACGACTTCACCGGTGATGCCTCCTCGGTGCCGCCCGGTGTCGACATCGACGTGATCGCCGCGGAGATCGCCAGCGAGGAGAAGGCCGAGCATCGCGGACCGCGGCGTCCCGAGCAGGTCCGCGTCCGTCTGGCCAAACTGGAACAGCTGACCGCTGCCGGCGTCGACCCCTATCCGCCCGCCTATCCGCCCACCCACACCATCGCGCAGGCCGTCAGCGCGCCTGAAGGGACCACCGCCCGGGTGGCAGGCCGCGTCATCCGCATGCGCGACTTCGGCAAGGTCGTGTTCTGCGATGTGCGCGACTGGAGCGGGGACGTGCAGGTACTCGTGGATGCGAGCGCACTGAAGCCGGAAACCCTCGACCTGGCAAGCACCGTCGACCTCGGCGACCTCATCGAGGTCAGCGGAGTGGTGGGGCGCAGCCGCAAGGGCGAATTGTCGCTGCTGGCCAAGGACTGGCGGATGCTCGGTAAGTGTCTGCATCCGTTGCCGGACAAGTGGAGTGGGCTCACCGACCCCGAGGCGCGAGTGCGTCAGCGGTACGTGGACCTGACCATCAATCCCCGAGCCCGCGAACTCATGAGAGTGCACAGCGCCATCGTGAAGTCGATGCGCGACTACCTCTCCGGCCGCGACTACCTCGAGGTGGAGACGCCGATCCTGCAGCAGATCCACGGCGGCGCGAACGCCGCGCCGTTCCGCACACACATCAATGCCTACGACCTCGATCTGTATCTGCGGATCGCTCCCGAGCTCTACCTCAAACGGCTGTGTGTCGGCGGCATGGAGCGCGTGTTCGAGATGGGCCGCAACTTCCGCAACGAAGGTGTGGACTTCAAGCACAACCCGGAGTTCACCAGCCTGGAAGCGTATGAGGCGCATAGCGACTACGACCGCATGCTGCACCTCACCCGCGAGATGATCCAGAACGCCGCGGTCGCCGCGCACGGCGAGCAGGTGGTCTACATCGAGGGCAAGGACGGGGAGATCGAGAAGGTCGACATCTCCGGTGAGTGGCCGGTGAAGACACTGCACGGCGCGGTGTCGGAGGCGATCGGCGAAGAGGTCACCCCGTACTCGGAGGTGGAGTACCTCAAGGAACTGTGCGACAAGCACGAGATCCCCTACCGCAACGACTGGGATGCCGGTCAGGTCGCGTTGGAGATGTACGAGCACCTGGTGGAAGACCAGACCACGTTCCCGACGTTCTACAAGGACTTCCCGACGTCGGTGTCACCGTTGACGCGTCAGCACCGCACCATCCCCGGCGTCACCGAACGCTGGGACCTGGTGGCGTGGGGTGTCGAATTGGGTACGGCCTACACCGAATTGACCGACCCGGTGGAGCAGCGCCGGCGGCTCACCGAACAGTCGTTGCTCGCCGCGGGCGGCGACCCCGAGGCGATGGAACTCGACGAGGACTTCCTGCAGGCCCTCGAACACGGCATGTTCCCCACGGGCGGACTCGGCATCGGAGTGGACCGCATCGTCATGTTGCTCACCGGACAGTCGATCCGGGAGACGCTCGCGTTCCCACTCGCGAAGCCGAAGTGACCGCTCTGAAGGCTGACGCTTGAACTGGTACATGACCCACGTGGTCGAGACAGGCCGGTCTGCGGCCGTGTTCGCCCTGGTCGGTTTCATCGTGACCTACGGCATCACGCGTTGGATCACCCGATCCATCCGGGCTCGGAGTGAGAACACGCCGGACGATGCCGAGGCCTCGTCAGGCGGACCGGTGAACGACATCTACATCGGTGGAGTACACATCCACCACCAGGTGTGGGGCATCTTGCTGATCCTCACCGCCGGGCTGCTCGAGTTCCGGTTCCAGCCCGACCCGCCGTGGCGCGAGGTGCTGGCCGCCGCGTTCGGGATCGGCGCCGCCCTCGCGCTCGACGAGTTCGCGCTGTGGCTGCATCTGGAAGACGTGTACTGGTCCGAAGAGGGGCGCAAGTCGATCGACGCGGTGATGATCGCGACGGTGTTCGGTGTGGCGATGCTTGTCGGCACCACTCCCCTCGGCGGGATCGACGAGGGCAATCCGTCCAGCACCAGCGTGGCCATCACAGCGGCGATCGTGCTCGTGCACGTCGCCTACTCGGTGATCTGTCTGCTCAAGGGCAAGCTCGCGACAGGACTGATCGGGCTGCCGGTGCCACTACTCGGGTTGATCGGCGCGTTGCGGCTGGCTCATCCGACCTCGTACTGGGCGCGCAGGTTCTACTCTGAACGCAAGCTCGAGCGCGCCGAGCGCCGGTTCGAGCTGTACGTCGGTCGTCGTGACCGGATGCGTGATCTCGTCGGCGGTCGCGAACAACGAACGCCCTGACCGCTGCACCCACCTCCTCCGGCGCTCAGAGAACGAGATGACCCATGTGTCGCTGGCTCGGCTACTACGGGAATCCGATCAATCCCAAAGAACTTCTCTACGACCCCGAGCACTCCCTGATTCAGCAGAGTCGCCTTGCTGCGCCCGATGTTCCCACCGCAAACGCCGACGGTCACGGACTGGGCTGGTACAGCGAGGCGGGCCGGCCCACGCTGTTCCGTAGCGCCGCCCCCGCCTGGGGTGACGAAAACCTTCGCGAGCTGTCGGCGACGGTGCGATCGTCGTTGTTCGTCGCACATGTGCGGGCGGCCACCGGTACCCCAGTGCAGCAAACGAATTGCCATCCATTTCGGTATGGGCGGTGGATGTTCGTGCACAACGGCTTCATCGCCGACTTCCAACGTCTCCGACGCGACCTCATCCTCGCCGTGCGACCGGACCTGTTCGAGAGCATCGGTGGATCAACGGATTCGGAGGTGATGTTCTACCTCGCGCTGACCTTCGGGCTGCAGGACGATCCACTCGGCGGTCTGGAGCGGATGGCCGGTCACATCGAAGCGCTGGCGGCATCGCAGGGCATATCCGAGCCTGTTCAGATGACGATCGGGCTCACCGACGGTGAGCGGCTCTACGCCGTGCGCTACGCGAGCGGCCCGGTGGTCAACACGTTGTACGTCAGCGGCGACGTCGAGTCGGTTCGCGAGCTGTACCCGGAGAACGAACGTCTTGCGCACTTCTCGGAGGAAGCCCGCGTGGTGGTGTCCGAACCGCTGGTCACGCTTCCCGGGCTGTGGCACGAGGTGCCGCCGTCCAGCGCTCTCATCGTGCAGAAGGGCCCGGACGAGCAACGACCGTTTCGACCGCAACCACCCACCTGACCAGTGTCCGCCGGCCGTGCCGAGTGGTGAGCCCGGCATAGAATGGCTCGATGCAGCTGCAGCCGCCCGGCGCGTTCTTCACCATCTGCGGCCTGCGCACCCATGTGGTCGTCGAGGGCCAGGGTCCACCACTGCTTCTCCTGGCCGCACTCGGCGGCAACTGGTTCGACTTCGATCACCTCGCCGAACTGCTCCGCGACCAATGGACGGTGATCCGATACGACCGGCCCGGCTACGGCTTGTCCGATCCACTCCCTCCCGGCCAGATCCCGTCGATCGACGACGAGAACCGGCGGATCGACGAACTGCTGGACGCGGTCGGGGTCACCGAACCCGTTGTGGTCGCGGGGCATTCGCTGGCGTCTCTCTATGCGGAGGGATTCGCCCGCGGCCGGCCGGAGCGGGTGGCCGCAGTCATCATGCTCGACGGGTCGTACGTGATGCTGCCCCTGCAGATGGTGCCGCCGGGCCTCAGCAACCGGTTGGCGCACCTCACCGCACACCTCATCAAGGCTCTGCGGCTTCCCCGGTCGGCCGGCATCCGCGGCCATGCGATCGCGACGTCGCCCGGGCCACCGGGTGGGTACACAGCAGAACAGCGCCACTGGATCGCGGAGGTTCTGGGCGGAAGTCGTTATCCACGAGCACTTCTCGTCGAGCAGGTCGCGTTTGGGGTGCTCAATTCAGAATTGGTGGCCATGCGACGGACGATGCCTCTCACGGCGCCGACTCTGGTTGTCTCCGCGCTGCCCGGTCGGCGCACACCGGTCCGACTGATCTGGAACTGGAAGCAGGCCCGGTACGCCCGATTCCTCGGCGCCGACTACGCGCCCGTGATTCCCGCGCGCCACTTCTTCATCGTGCAGCAGCCCGATGTCGCCGCCGGGCTGATCGAGGATTTCGCCGCCCGCGCGATCGCCGACAGGTAGTCCCCAGCCGGATCGATCAGAGGTTGAAGTTCCTCAGGTCGGCGACTGTCACCAGACGCTCGCCCTCTTCGGGCAGCATTCGCGCGAGTCGTCGATGTGCGATCAGCCCATCCGAACCGAAAATGTGCGGGTGTCGTCCGAGTAGTGGGGTGCGGCGGCTGTTGTGCGACTTCGCCAGTTTCACGACTGATCACGTCCTGTTTAGTGCAGCGGATAACTTTCTGGGTACCGCGATCGTCCAGAGCCGAAACCCTTGAACATCCGTACCTTCGCGTTGTGTGTCGTGACGGCCCGCCGCGTCGTTACCTCTGCACAGGCCCCACCAGGGGTGTTGCTGCCACAATGTGGTGAACGTCACGCTACGCCCGGAGATGTCCGGATTCGGGTTGCCACGCGGGCGAGTCACATCTTCCCCAGGGGTAACACGGCGGGCGGGCAGGTGCCGCCAAACCCTCCGACTCCAGTCAGACGCTCCGGTTGCAACCGGAGGAAGTGGTCGAAACCGGAGGGAACGCCGGCCCGGCAAACCCTCCGACTCCAGCCAAACCCTCCGACTGCAACCGGAGGAAGTGACCAAAACCGGAGGAAGTACGTCAGGCCAGGCCGGCCAGGTAGTTCTGGGCCCACTGCAGTGCGGTGACGCCCGGCTGCACCTGGAAGTTGCCGTAGTTGGTGTGCGAGCCCGATTCGATGAAGCGGTTGAACGCAATGATCTGCGAACGGGCCTTCTCGTTGCTGAGTTCGTTCAGTACGGCACCGGGTCCGCCGCGGGTGACCAGTTCGCTGAAGATCGCAGCAGCCTCGGCCTGGTACTGGGCGAACATGTCGGGGTTCGGGTTGCTGGTCTCGGCCAGGTACCCGACCACGCGGGAGACGTAGTAGTCCCGGGGGATGTTGCAGTACTGGTCGCCCGGATCGCAGATGGTGAAGGTGCGGTTCTTCACCCATCCGAACCCGCCCTGACGTGGCCCGCCGTTGCCCTCGCCCGACAGCTCCGGTCCGATGAGCGCATCCTGCTTGGAACGGCGCGGGTCGGAGATCAGCACCGCGCCGGCGAACTTGGCGGGCGCGATGGCTCCCCGGCCGGTCCCGATGTCGGCGGCGAGGTCACCGGCTGCGTCAGCACCCTGGCTGTAGCCGATCAGGGCGACCTTCGTACCCGGGCACCGTTTGGTCATCGTGATGGCCAGGCCTTCGGCGTTGGCCACGGCCTGCGCCTTCGACTCGCCGTAGACGGCACCACCGTTCTCCCAGGGGAAGGCGGTGGCGTTGTACCCGACCAGCTGGGTCTGGGTCTCGCCGCCGAGGCCGGTCGTGGGGTAGGCGAGCATTCCGCGGATCTGGGCGTCGGCCGACTTCTCCCAGGTTCCGGGAATGGCCAGCACGTAGAGCTCTGGACAGCCCGCGGGATCAGCCGATGCGGTGGGTGCCGACACTGCACTCAATGCGCCGGCCGTCACCACAGCTGCTGCCAACACACTTGTCATCGCGCGTGTGCGGCGTCCACGCTGTCGCCGCCAACCAAGAACAGTGCCCACCCGCATGAACTTTTCCTCCCGAGCAAAACTGCTTATCACAGCTCGATACCAATCAGAACACAGGCGTGTTCCGATTCATCTTGACAGGTCGGGAGCGATCCCGCACCTTCAGCGCTGCGGTGCCAGGGTGGGAACGATGGGTGCGGGGAGCAGGGTGGCGCCGGTGAGGAACTTGTCCGCAGCGGCAGCCGCGGACCGTCCTTCGGCGATCGCCCACACGATCAACGACTGACCGCGACCGGCATCGCCGGCCACGAACACGCCGGGGACCGTCGACTGAAAGTTGTCGTCGCGCTTGACGTTTCCGCGTTCGTTGTACTCCACGCCGAGCTTGTCGAGGAAGTCCTCGCGCTCGGGTCCGACGAAGCCCATGGCCAGCAGAACGAGGTCGGCCTCGAGCTCGAAGTCACTGCCTTCGACTTTCTCGAAACGGCCGGCGTTCATCACGACTTCGTGCGCACGCAAACCGGTTACCTTGCCGTCTTCACCGATGAACTGCTCAGTGTTCACCGAGAATACGCGTTCACCGCCCTCTTCATGGGCCGAGGACACCCGGTACATCAGGGGGTACGTGGGCCACGGAGTGGAGTCGGCGCGCTCGTCCGGCGGGCGCGGCATGATCTCGAACTGGTGGACGATCTCGGCGCCCTGACGCAGCGATGTACCGAGGCAGTCCGCGCCGGTGTCACCACCACCGATGATGATCACCTTCTTGCCCTTGGCGTTGATCGGCGGCATGCCGTCACCGTCGACGACGTCGTCGCCCTCTTGAACCCGGTTCGCCCACGGCAGGAACTCCATCGCCTGATGGATGCCATCGAGTTCACGGCCCGGGATCGGCAGGTCGCGGCCCTTGGTGGAGCCGTTGCACAGCACCACCGCGTCGAAGTCGGCCTTGAGCTGTTCGACGGTCACGTCAACACCGACGTTGACACCCGCACGGAACTGGGTGCCCTCGGCGACCATCTGGTCCAGACGGCGGTCGATGTGGTGCTTCTCCATCTTGAACTCGGGGATGCCGTAGCGGAGCAGACCACCGATCCGATCGGCCCGCTCGAAGACGGTGACGTCGTGCCCGGCGCGCGTGAGCTGCTGCGCCGCAGCGAGACCCGCAGGGCCTGACCCGACGATCGCAACCGACTTGCCGGTCTTCTCGGTCGGCAGCACCGGCGTGACCCAGCCTTCATCGAAGGCGTTGTCGATGAGCTCGACCTCGACCTGCTTGATGGTGACGGCAGGCTGGTTGATGCCCAGCACGCACGACGCCTCACAGGGGGCCGGGCACAACCGACCGGTGAACTCCGGGAAGTTGTTGGTGGCGTGCAGACGGTCGATGCCATCTGCCCAACGGTCCTTGTACACGAGGTCGTTCCACTCGGGAATCAGGTTCCCGAGAGGACAACCATTGTGACAGAACGGGATCCCGCAGTCCATGCATCGGCTGGCCTGCACGCGAAGCTTGTCGCGATCGAAGTCCTCGTAGACCTCTTTCCAGTCCATGAGTCGCAGCGGGACCGGCCGCCGTTGCGGCAGTTCACGTTCGGGGTGCTTGAGAAAGCCCTTCTGGTCAGCCACGTGCGGCCTCCATCACTGCTTCGTCCACGTTGCGCCCGTCCTTCTCGGCTGAGGCGATAGCGAGCAGGACTCGCTTGTAATCGCGCGGCATCACCTTCACGAATCGGCCGACGTTGCTCTCCCAGTCTTCGAGGATACGAGCGGCCACCGGCGAACCGGTTTCGTTGCGGTGCTTGTTCACGATGCCTTCCAGGAACTCGAGGTCTTCGTCCTCGAGCGGCTCCGGTTGCACCAGTTCGGTGTTGAGATTGCTCTCCAGTACGCCGTCGGGGTCGTAGACGTACGCGATACCACCGGACATACCGGCGGCGAAGTTGCGGCCGGTCGGTCCGAGCACGATCACGCGACCACCTGTCATGTACTCGCAGCCGTGGTCACCCACGCCTTCGACGACAGCGGTGACGCCCGAGTTGCGGACGCAGAAACGCTCGCCGACCACACCCCGGAGCAGGATCTCGCCCGAGGTGGCGCCGAACCCGATGACGTTGCCGGCGATGATGTTCTCTTCGGCGACAAAGCCTTCCGGCGCGTTGTCCGCCGGAGCGATCACGATCCGGCCACCCGAGAGGCCCTTGCCCACGAAGTCGTTGGCGTCGCCCTTGAGTCGCAGCGTCACACCCTTGGGCACAAACGCACCGAAGCTGTTTCCGGCGGAGCCGTGGAAATCGATGATGACCGTGCCGTCGGGCAAGCCGTTGGCACCGTACGCCTTGGTGATCTCGTGCCCGAGCATGGTGCCCACGGTGCGGTTCACGTTGGCGATCTCAGAGGTGAACGACACGCGCTCACCCGAATCGATCGCCGCCCGAGCCTGTGTGATCAGCTGTTGATCGAGCGCCTTGTCCAGCGAATGGTCCTGGCTGCCAGAGCAATACAGGTCCTGATTCATGAACGGCGAATCGGTCTGGGTAAGGATCGCCGACAGGTCGAGCTTTCCTGCCTTGGCCGACTTCCAGTGCTGCAGCGCCTTCGTGGTGTCGAGCATCTGCACCTGGCCGACGGCTTCCTGCAGCGTGCGGAAGCCGAGGCGGGCCAGCAGTTCGCGCACTTCTTCGGCGATGTACATGAAGAAGTTCTCGACGAACTCGGGCTTGCCGGTGAAACGCTCACGCAGCACGGGGTTCTGGGTCGCGACGCCCACCGGGCAGGTGTCGAGATGGCAGACGCGCATCATGATGCAACCCGAGACCACCAGCGGCGCAGTCGCGAATCCGAACTCCTCGCCACCGAGCAGCGCGGCCACGACCACATCGCGGCCGGTCTTGAGCTGGCCGTCGACCTGGACCACGATGCGGTCGCGAAGTCCGTTGAGCAACAACGTCTGCTGGGTCTCGGCCAGGCCGAGTTCCCAGGGACCACCGGCGTGCTTGACCGAGGTGAGCGGCGTCGCGCCGGTGCCACCGTCGTGACCGGAGATCAGCACCACGTCCGCGTGCGCCTTCGAGACGCCTGCCGCGACGGTGCCGACACCCACTTCCGACACAAGTTTCACGTGAATCCTTGCCGACGGATTCGCGTTCTTCAGGTCGTGGATCAGCTGGGCGAGATCCTCGATCGAATAGATGTCGTGGTGTGGCGGCGGCGAGATGAGGCCGACGCCGGGTGTGGAGCCGCGCACCTCGGCGACCCACGGGTACACCTTGTGCGGCGGGAGCTGTCCACCTTCACCGGGCTTCGCGCCCTGCGCCATCTTGATCTGGATGTCGGTGCAGTTGGTGAGGTAGTGCGCGGTCACGCCGAAACGGCCCGAGGCCACCTGCTTGATGGCACTACGACGCCAGTCGCCGTTCTCGTCGGGTTCGAAACGGCTCGGATTCTCGCCGCCCTCACCGGAGTTCGAGCGCCCACCCAGTCGGTTCATCGCGATCGCGAGGGTCTCGTGGGCCTCGGCCGAGATGGAGCCGAAGCTCATCGCGCCGGTCGAGAACCGCTTGACGATCTCGCTGGCAGGCTCGACCTTGTCGATGGGGATCGGGTCGCGGTCGTCGAAGTTGAACTCGAACAACCCGCGCAGCGACGCCATCTTCTTCGACTGGTCGTCGATCAGCTTGGTGTATTCCTTGAACACCGAGTACTGCCCGGTGCGGGTGGAATGCTGCAGCTTGAACACCGTGTCGGGGTTGAACAGGTGGTACTCGCCCTCGCGACGCCACTGGTATTCGCCACCGACCTCGAGCTCGCGGTGTGCGCGCTCCTCGGGCCGGTGATTGAACGCCAGTTGATGGCGTGCGGTGACGTCGGCAGCGATGTCGTCGAGGCCGATACCACCGAGGTGCGACCGCAACCCGGTGAAGTACTCGTCGACGGTGTCCTGATTGATGCCGATGACCTGGAACAGCTGTGCACCGGTGTAGGACGCCAGAGTCGAGATGCCCATCTTCGACATCACCTTGAGAACACCCTTGCCGGCGGCCTTGATGTAGTTCTTGCGCGCGGTCTCGTAGTCGAGGTCGCCCAGGGCGCCACGCACCGACATGTCCTCGATGGTCTCGAAAGCCATGTAGGGGTTGATCGCCGCGGCACCGAAGCCCACGAGCGCGGCCATGTGGTGCACCTCTCGGGCGTCGCCGGCCTCCACCAGCAGGCCGACCTGGGTGCGGGTCTTCTCCCGCACCAGGTGGTGGTGCACCGCGGAGACCAGCAGCAGCGACGGGATGGGTGCCAGGGTCTCGTCCGATTCGCGGTCGGAAAGGACAACCAGTCGGACGCCGTCCGCGATTGCCTCGGACACCTGGGTACGCACGTTGTCGAGCGCCTTGCGCAGGCCGTCGCCGCCCTCGGCGACCGGGTAGAGACCGCGGATCTGCACACTGCGGTAATCGGCGTACTGCTCGTTGTCACCGAGGTGCACGAGCTTGGCGAGGTCATCGTTGTCCAGGATCGGCTGGGGCAGCACGATCTGGCGGCACGACTCGGGCCCGGGGTTCAGCAGGTCGGCCTCACGGCCGATGCTCACGCCGATGCTGGTGACCACCTCTTCACGGATGGCGTCCAGCGGCGGGTTGGTGACCTGCGCGAACATCTGCTGGAAGTAGTCGAACAGCATGCGCGGGCGCTGCGAGAGCACAGCGAGCGGGGTGTCGGTTCCCATCGAGCCGATGGGCTCGGCACCGGTGGTGGCCATCGGTGAGACCAGCAGGTCGACTTCTTCGGTGGTGTACCCGAAGACCTGCTGGCGCAGCCGGACCCGGTCGTGTGGCATGTGGGTGTGCGGCCGTCCGGGCAGCTTGTCGAGGTGCAGCATGCCCTCGTCCAGCCACTGCTGGTACGGGTGTTCGGCGGCGAGCTCGTCCTTGATCTCCGCGTCGTCGACGATGCGGCCGGCTGCGGTGTCCACCAAGAACATCCGGCCCGGCTGCAGACGCAACTTCTGCACCACGTCGGAATGGTCGATGTCGAGAACGCCCACCTCCGACGCCATCACGACGAGTCCGTCCTTGGTGACCCAGATACGGCTGGGGCGCAGGCCGTTACGGTCGAGCACCGCGCCGATCACGGTGCCGTCGGTGAAGCACACCGACGCCGGTCCGTCCCAGGCCTCCATCAACGTGGAGTGGTACTCGTAGAACGCCCGGTGTTCGGGTTTCATCGACTCGTGGCGTTCCCACGCTTCGGGGATCATCATCAGGACCGCGTGCGGAAGGCTGCGGCCACCGAGGTGCAGGAGCTCGAGCACTTCGTCGAAACGCGCGGTGTCCGAGGCGCCTTGGGTGACAACCGGGAAGATCTTCTCCGCTGTGCCCTCGCCGAACACGCTGGTGTCGATGAGCGCCTCGCGCGCCCGCATCCAGTTCTCGTTGCCGGTGGCGGTGTTGATCTCGCCGTTGTGGGCGACGCGTCGGAACGGGTGGGCCAGCGGCCAACTCGGGAAGGTGTTGGTGGAGAAGCGGGAGTGCACCAGTCCGAGCGCGCTCTCGACCCGGTCGTCCTGCAGGTCGACGTAGAAGCCGCGCAGCTGCGGGGTGGTGAGCATGCCCTTGTAGACGAAGGTGCGGCCGGAAAGGCTGGGGAAGTACACGGTTTCGCGTCCGGGGCCATCCTGGCCCGCGCCCTTGTTGCCCAGCTCGGTCTCGACCCGTTTGCGCACCACGTAGGAACGCCGTTCGAGGTCGTCGCCGCTGCTGTCGCCGGCGATGAAGATCTGCCGGAACGTCGGCATCGCGTCACGGGCCAGCGCACCGAGCGAGCTCTCGTCGGTGGGCACGTCACGCCAGCCGAGAACCGTGAGACCTTCGGCCTCCACGATCTTCTCGACACCGTCGACAGCCGTTTTGGCGTCGCCGGAACCCTGCGGGAGAAACGCGATACCGGTGGCGTAGGAGCCTTCCGGTGGCAACTCGAAATCGACCACGGCACGGAAGAACTTGTCCGGTACCTGGATCATGATTCCGGCACCGTCACCGGTGTTCGGCTCGGCTCCTGCTGCACCTCGGTGTTCGAGGTTCACCAGGGCCGCGATGGCCTTGTCGACGATGTCGCGACTGCGTCGTCCATGCATGTCGACAACAAAGGCAACGCCGCAGGAGTCGTGCTCGTTCTGCGGGTCATAGAGCCCTATCGGGCCGGGAGCGTGCTTCATACTTTTCGCCCTTAACATCGCGTTCGCCGTGCGAGCGCACCGTTTCAGCTGTAGGTTACGGCGCACGGGTTGTGGCAGCCCTTGTCAGGACCACCGCACCGCTCTCACCTGCGCATACAGCGCTGCTGAGCAGCATTTCCGTGCACCGAGGCCAGCGCCATTGCTGACCGCGGATCGTGTTTGCCCACCGCATGGAGGATCACTCCTGCTTCAGGCATCAGATCATTTTCTCACGCCACCCGCGCCGTATTGAAATCGCGAGTGTGCCACGTCTTCGAGATGACCGTCAAACCCTCTCTGAACAGGCGTTACAACCATCCGTGTCGCTGGGCAATCTGAGCGGCTTCGGCCCGGGTACCCGCTCCTGTCTTGCCGATCGCACTCGACAGGTAGTTGCGGACCGTGCCCGGGGACAGATGTACCTGGGAGGCGATGACCGCGACGGTCGCTCCGCCGAGTGCACTGCGTAGGACGTCCTGCTCACGCTCGGTGAGCGGATTCTGTCCGGTGGTGAGGCTCTCGGTGGCCAGGGTGGGGTCGATCACGCGGAGGCCAGCGTGAACCCTCCTCACCGCATCGGCGAGTTCGGCCGCCGGTGTGTCCTTCACGACAAACCCCGAAGCTCCCGCCTCGATCGCTCGGCGCAGATATCCGGGTCGGCCGAACGTGGTGACGATCAGACTGCGCACGTGCGGGAGTTCACGGCGCAGCGCTTCGGCCGCCTCGATGCCGTCGGCCCCCGGCATCTCGATGTCGAGCAGGCAGACATCGACCTCGGCGTCGCGTGCATGTTCCACGACCTCGTCTCCGCGCCCCACCTGAGCGACCACCCGCAGGTCGGATTCGAGGTCGAGCAGGGCCGCCAGGGCACCCCTCACGAGCGCCTGATCGTCCGCGAGCAGCAGCCGGATCTCGGTCATGGGACCAACACTCGCAGTTCGGTGCCGTGGTCGCCGCGGAGGGTCAGTGTTCCGCCCGCGGCCTGGACCCGTTCACGAAGGCCGCGGAGCCCGTTGCCCGACACCGAGCCGTCGAGCCCGACGCCGTCGTCGACGATGTCGATCGCGTTGGGCTGCAGGCGCACCCGGCAGGTCGTCGCTCCGGAATGACGTACGACGTTGGTGATCGCCTCACGCAGTACCCATGCGAACAACACCCGGTTCTCCGGTGCGGCGACGGTGGCGTCAGCAGGTAGATCGGCAGCGATCCGAGTGGCGGTGAGGGCCGTGTCGGCGGCCAGCAGTTCAGTCGCCAGATCCGGCGATCGCAGACCCCCCACGGTGGTGCGGACCTCGGCGAGGGCTTCGCGCGAAATGCGGTGCAGGTCGGCGAGTTCGGCTCTCGCCGCCGTCGGATCGACGTCCATCAACCGCCCCGCGAGCTCGGACTTGACCGTCATCACCGTCAGCGAATGCCCGAGGATGTCGTGGACGTCTCGGGCGACGCGCTCTCGCTCGGCGACGATGGCCAATTGCTCGTCGAGGCTGCGTTTCGCCGCTTCGGACTCCTCACGCAACTCTTCGCGGGCGCGCAAGATCCTCACCGCGAGCACGGTCGGACCGACGACCAACAGCATCACCACGACGCCCGTGTCGAGCTCCCAGCCGTCGACGATCTCCGGCATCACCACCGCGGAACCGGTGAGGAGCACAAAGATGGCCACCGATACCGGTATTGCGAATGACAGTGCGGCGACGGCCATCAGGTAGGGGGCCAGCGCGAACACCTCTTGGTCGAGCGTGACCGTTGTCGCCGCGGCCACCACGGCGAGCGCGACGAACGCCACCGGCGCTGCCCGTCTCCGGTCCGAATGCCTGGACGCCCCGAACAGCACGTAGACGCATGTCAGGAGATACCCGACTGCGAACCCGCCGAGCAGGACCAGGGTGTAGACCCGCTCCGCCGTGCTCATGGTGTCCGACTTGCTCACGGTCAGAACGGGATAGGCGAGGAAGAGCAACCACACAGCGGCGAAGGCCCAGCGCAGATCACGCCATGCGGTGAGCCGGCTGGAGATGGCGGACAACGCGCTCCCGTTCTACTCGATACGTCTACTCACCGGGTTCGCGAGCCCACTTGGGGACGATGAACACCCCACGTGCCTCGGCGGTGACACCGTCCTGGTCGGACAGCGTGCCCACGACGTAGGTCTTGATTCCCTCGATCCGATCGATCCAGGCGTCGGCACGGACCGGACCCAGCGGGGTTGCCCGCAGGTATTTCACCTCGATGGTGCCCGTGAACTTCGTCCGCTTGCCGTGGCTCGAGGTCTCTCCCAGTATGTGGTCGAGAACCAAGGCGCACACGCCACCATGCACCATTCCCGGCGGACCCTCATATGCGGCGCCGAGGTGGAACTCAGACCAGGCCTCGCCCTCCCGGTCGTGGTGGATCTTCAGGGGCGGCGCCAGGGCATTGCGGACTCCGACGACGGCGTTCCCCCACGGCATCGACAATCCCGAGGGCGTTATTCGGACACCGTAGGAACCGCCGATCTGCTGGGTCCTCAGCTGGGCGGTCGCCTGCTCGATTTGCGACTGAACGGTGCGTACGGTCTCCTCGTCGACCGTTGTACGGATCGTCGCGTCCACGAGGTCTCGTACCGCCACCGCGAGCGGCTCGAAGACCCCGCGCAACCGCGCGATCTCGTCGTCGCTCAGATCTTCCTGCAGAAATTGCACCATCGGAGAACTAGAACACGTTTCCGTTTTCGATGTCCACCATCGATCGGCGCCGCCTGCGGCCTACACGCTGGTGTCGGTCTCGTACTTTGTCAGGCCGGGAGCGCCGGCAAGCAGCGGGCCGAGCTCGGTGATGGCACCCGGTCCGGCACGGAACTCCCGGTACGCCGCATCGTGCTTCTCCGTTTCCCAACGTTCGAGGATCATCCAGTGATTCGGATCAGCGCTGTCGACCAGCACCTCGACGCCCTCGCACCCGTCGAAGGCACGTGTCTCGGTGAGAACCTTTGCCATGAGCTCCTTGGCGTCCGACAACGCTTCGGCCTTGAATGTCACTTCGAGCAGGGCGGTCAAAGACATGTTCTCTCCGGTTTCTGTGCACAGACGATGTCCTCATCAAACTACTCACTGGCGGACCGTGCTCCGGCGGTAACAGTGAACAGCAGCGAAGCCGAAGACGACGGCCCACACCGCGACGTTGAGCACGCAAACCCACAGTGCAATGTGTTCGCCGTAGGCGGTCTCGCCGTGGGTCATCGGATAACCGGCCAGCGTGCTGACCCCGAACATGGGGGTGAACATCGAGAACGTCAGCATCGCACCTTTGAGCGGGACGAAGAGATTGCCCGCGAACGCCAGCAACGTCAGCATGCCACCGAGCACCTGGGTCGCCGCGTCCGATCGAAGCGCGCTGCCGACTGCCAGGCCGAATGCCGCGAACACCCCGGAGCCCAGCCACCCCAGCACCACACACAACACCCACTGGCCTGCCGGTGCGCTGGCTCCGGTGGCCAGGCCGACCGCAGAGAGCAAGACCAAGGGCATCGCCGCGACCGCAAGGGCCACCGTCACCTTCGACATCACATATCCCAGCGGTGTCAGCGGCGTCATACGCAGCGTCCTCGTCCACCCGGCTTGCTGCTCGGAGGCCACCGAGGCCGCGGTGGTGGTTGTCGCGAGGATCGCGCCATAGATTCCCATGTGCACCATGACGTAGGCCGCGGTGTCGGCACTGCCGATCCGGCCGCTGCCGTAGTCGGTGGTGGCCCCGAAGATCACGTACATCAGCGTCGGGATGGCCAGGGTGAAGATCAGTGCCCGCCGGTTGCGCAGGACCCGCCGCAGGTCGAGGCGTATGTACGTGGTCGTAAAGCCCCGGAGGGGCGACGCGGTGTGAGTGTCGGTCAGGGTGGTCACAGGGTGATCCTTTCGAGGGTTCGGTCGTGGTCCGAGGTGAGTGCGACAAATGCGTCTTCGAGGTTCCGCGAGCCGATTTCGACCTCGCGCGCACCTGTCTGCGTGAGAAGGAAGCGCGCCAGGTCATCTGACTCGTCAGTGCGAAGAATGGTCCGTCCGCTCCGCTCGCCGACCTCGGCGAGATCTCCGAACGCGGCCTGCGTCCGGGCGACATCGCTCGGCGACATCAACGCCGAGACGCTGCGTCCACTGGCCTGTGCGCGAATACTCGCAACCGAACCGTCCGCGACTATGCGCCCGTTGGCCATCATCACGATGCGGTCGGCGAAAGCATCCGCTTCCTCGAGGTAATGCGTGGCGAACACCACGGTGCGGCCCCGGCGGGCATCAGCACGCATCGTCGCCCAGAAGGATCGTCGAGACTCCACGTCCATGCCTGCCGTCGGTTCGTCCAGCACGATGAGGTCCG
Source organism: Williamsia sp. R60 (assembly GCF_054063855.1). Classification (NCBI taxonomy): domain Bacteria; kingdom Bacillati; phylum Actinomycetota; class Actinomycetes; order Mycobacteriales; family Nocardiaceae; genus Williamsia; species Williamsia sp. R60. The sequence goes on along the minus strand of NZ_JBSSGR010000003.1, from coordinate 729,859 downwards.
GGTCGGGCAACAGGGCCAGCGCGAACTTGAGTCGTTGCTGTTCGCCGCCAGAACATTTCGAGACCTTGCGGTCCGCGATCCCGGTCAGCTGTGCACGCTCGATGAGGTCCGCGGCTGCAGCAGCGTCGCCGAACGTTCCTGCCACGATGCGGACGGTCTCGGCGACGGTGAAGTCGGGAAGCAACCCGCCTGTCTGCAGCACCGCAGCAATCCGTCCGTCGCCGGCGGCCGTCACCGGGTTCTGGCCGAAGACGCTGACCGTTCCCGAGTCGGGTGTCGAGAGTCCCAGCATCATGTCGATTGTTGTGGTCTTGCCTGCGCCATTGGGCCCCAGAAACGCGACCATCTCGCCCGCCGCGATACGGAGATCGATGCCGTCCACGGCGCGCACAGGCCCGCCCGCCGAGTCGAATGTCTTTGTCAATCCGCTCAGTTCGAGCGCCGTTGTGTTCATGGTTTACAGCCTGCGGGCCACCGCGGTCCGCCACCCACGGCTAATGTCACGAGATCGGCATGACAGATGTCATCTGGGCAGGAGGTCGATCCCGTTGTCCGACACGGTCGTCCGAATCGGGCCGGCGCTGGCCGTCGCTGTGGTGCTGCTGGCCGTCGTGGCGGTCGCGGTCACTTATCTGGGCCGCACCGGGCACGAACGCGCCGTGGCCTGGTCGTCGGTGCGTGCGGCCGTTCAGCTCGGCCTGCTGGCGGTGGTGCTGGGACTGCTTGTCCGCCACATCTGGTTGTCCGCCGGATTCGTGGTGCTGATGGCTCTGGTGGCCGCCTGGACGGCGGCGGGCCGGGTGACCGGCCGTCGTCCGACGGTGTCCGAGACCGCCCGATTACTGCTGCCGGTCGCCGCACCGTCAGTTGTGGTGGTGAGCGCATTGACTGTCGTGGGCGTGCTACCCGCAACCGGTCTCGCGCTGATACCGAACGCCGGCATCATGATCGGCGGCGCGATGAACACCACCTCGTTGACTGGTCGCCGCGCCCTCGACGAACTGACGTCGCGACGCGGTGAGGTGGAGGCCGCGATGTCGCTCGGGCTGTCGAATCACCAGGCGCGGATGGAGATCTGTCGCACCGCTGCGTCCACGGCCCTGATCCCCGCCCTCGACCAGACCCGGACGGTCGGGTTGGTCACCATTCCCGGCGCGTTCGTGGGAATGGTGCTGGGTGGTGCGTCCACCACCGATGCCGCTGTGATGCAACTCTTCGTGCTCATCTCCATTCTCGCCGTGAGTTCCTGCGCAATGGTGGTGACGACCGAATTGGTTGCGAGAGGGCTGCTCATCGCCCGCACGACCTCAGCGCCCACCGGATAGCCGATCTGTCACGTTCGGGTCGCTTCGACGGTCTCCCCTGCATGACCGTTCTCATCCGTCTGTGCCTGCTGATCCTTTTCCTCGTCGAGTTCACCGTCGGCCTGTGGAATCAGCTGTTCCCAGCATCCTTTTACCGCGACTTCCCCACCGTCGACCTCACGCCGCCGTTCAGCGAGCACTACGCGAGGGATTTCGGTGGTGCCACACTGGGCATCGCTCTGCTGCTGGGCCTTGCCCTCATCCGGCCCAGGGCGGTGTTCGTGATCCCCGCCGCTGCGGCTTACACGGTGTTCTCGTTGCCGCACCTGATCTTTCATCTGACCCACACCCACGGCGCGACCACATCTGAAGTGATCGCGCTCGGCGTAGTCAACTCGTCAGTTGCCGCACTCGGCGTGGCCGCGATCGGACTGACGGTTGCACGAGACCGTCGCCCGCAGCCTGGGTGAGGGCCTTCAGTCCTCGCGGTACTCGTCTTCCAGCGGCGCGGTCACCACTTGCTCCTGTTCCTGGACGTCGGCCGGGTCCGCGTCGAGCGGCCCACTGCCGCCGGCGTCTTCGGCAACGTCGGCCTGCTCCGGGTCCACGTCTTGCTGCTGTTCGAGCACGTCTTCGACTGGCTGGACATCGCTTGGTTCTCCGATCTCGGTCATGGAATTCCCCTACCCCGTCGACGGTGCGAAAAAACCCTTGGCCGGAAATTTCTTGAACTGCTCAGGGCGCACGGATGAAACGACCAATCACCGGCGCTCGGCCGCCCATTCGGTCACGTAGTCGCGGAATCGTCTGGTAACCGGCGTCATCGCCCGGTCGCGATGCCAGATCAGCCCGACATCACGCGAACTGCGGTCACCGGTCAGTGGGAGCAGGGTGAGGCCCGCGGGCAGCTGCGGGTTGTCCTCCACTGGTATCACCGCAACCCCGAGGCCCGCGGCGACAAAGCCTGCGACCGTCCCCAGCTCGGTGGCTTCGAAGGTGATCTGCGGCCGGAAGTCCGCCTCAGCGCACAGCTCCTCCAGGATCCGTCGCATGCCGAACGTCGGCCCCATCGCGACAAACGACTCGTGGCGCGCCTCGGTCATGGCGATCTCGTCGCGGACCGCAAACGGATGGTCGGCGGGTACCGCGAGGGCCAGGCGCTGACTCATGATCGGCGCCCACCCCACATCGTTGCTCCCTGGTCGCGGCGACACGATGGCGAGGTCGGCCGGCCCCGCGACCACCCGGTCGAGGATGGACTCAGCTGCACCCTGAGTGAGGGTGTAGGCGACCCGCGACGACATCTGGCGCCGGAACTCCCCAATCAGGGTCGGCACCAGCCAGACCCCGAAGGAGTGCAGGAAGCCCAGGTCGATGGACCCTTCGACCGGGCCGGCGCGGTCGGCGATCTCGTGGCGGGCGGCGTCCATCTCGGCGACGGCCCGACGCAGATGCCCTAGGTAGATCTGCCCGTAGGCGTTGAGCCGGAGCCGCTTGGCGTGCCGGTCGAACAATTCCACCCCGAGCTCTCGTTCGAGCCTGCCGAGCATTCGCGACAACGTGGGTTGCGTCAGATGCAGCTTGCGAGCGGCCGCGGACGTGTTCTCGAGTTCCGCGAGGGTGATGAACCAGGCGTCGGCCATGGGAGCCTCCTTATGCGTCAGATGCATTAGAACGCACCAAATGATTCATTTCCACTCGTGGCCCACTAGTGGAACCCTGGGATCGGTGACCCGCTCGCCGATCAGCCCTCCTCGCCCGATCCCGCCCCGCGCCGGATATCGGACCGGCGAGCGCGGCTATCGCAGAACTGCGTTCGCGCTGTTCACCGCAGGGATGGCGACCTTCATGACGCTGTACTACGTGCAGGGTCTGCTGCCGATGTTCTCGGACCACTACGGGGTGTCGCCGGCCGTCTCGGCACTGGCCGTCTCCGTCACCACAGGTCTTCTCGCCGTGGCGATCGTGCCCGCCAGCGTGCTGTCGGAGCGGTTCGGCAGAGTACGGGTGATGACCGTGTCGGCGGTATCGGCCGCCGCGCTGGGCGTGGTGCTGCCGTGGAGCCCGACGTTCGAACTGTTGCTGGCGGGACGCGCAGTCCAGGGAATCCTCTGCGCAGGAGTTCCCGCAGTGGCCATGGCCTACCTCGCCGAGGAGATCGACGCCCGATCGCTGGGCACGGCGATGGGGATCTACGTCTCCGGCACCACGATCGGAGGCCTGACCGGGCGCCTGATCCCCACCCTCGTGGTCGACTTCACGGCATGGCAGTGGGCGCTGGAGGTTGTCTCCGCCGTTGCGCTTGTGTTCGCAGCGATGTTCTCGCGCCTGGTGCCGCCGTCCAAACAATTTCGGCCACAACCGATCTCGCCGAGGCGGACACTGCAGAACCTCGCCATTCACCTGCGCGACGTCCCGCTCCTGTGTTTGTTCGGGCTCGCGTTTGTGCTGATGGGCGGGTTCGTCACGGTGTACAACTTTCTCGGTTACCGCCTGCTCGCCGACCCGTTCGATCTGCCGGCAGTTCTGGCCGGACTGGTGTTCACGCTCTATCTCGCCGGAACCGCATCCTCAGCCGTGGCGGGCAGGTTGTCGGATTCCTGGGGACGGGAACGCGTGCTGGTGACCGCGATGTGCGTGATGGTGGCCGGGTTGGCGCTCAGCGTTCCCGATTGGCTGCCAACGGTTCTGGCAGGCATCTTCATCTTCACCGCCGGGTTCTTCGCGGCTCATTCGGTGGCCAGCGGGTGGGTCAGTGCCCGGGCCACCGATCACCGAGCCGAGGCCTCCTCGCTCTATCTACTCGGTTACTACCTCGGGAGCTCGATCGTCGGGGCCTGTGGTGGCGTCGCGTTCGCGATGGGAGGCTGGATCGGCCTGGCCGGATACGTGGCAGCGTTTCTGATCGCCGGGGCCGTCCTCACCGCCGTCCTGCTGCGGTCGATCACCATGCCTGCGGTCATCGGCGAAATCGCCTGAGCCCATCGAGAGCTGACCTAGACTCGGGGAAGCCATCGGAAAGTCGTCGCCCTAGGAGCTCACCCAACATGCCCGACGAGAGCAGCGCGGTTGTATTCGTTCTATTCGGTGCCACAGGCGATCTCGCCAAACGAATGGTGTTGCCGTCCTTCTACGAGTTGGCCCGCGAAGGGTTGCTCCCCGAGACGTGGGCGCTGATCGGAAACGGGCGCGGCCATCGCTCCGACGACGAGTTCCGCGACCACGTGCGGCAGTCGGTCACGGCGTTCGATGCTGCACCCGACGAGACCCAGTGGGCCGATTTCGCGAAGAACGTCCGATTCGCCGGAGGTGGTTTCTCCGTGGACGACCCGGGCGATCTGCCAAGCGTCATCGACGACCTCCGCGGACAACTCGGCGGCGAAGTCCAATTGGTCCACTACATCGCGCTGCCGCCCACGACCTTCTCCGACTACACAGCCGCCCTCGGGGCACACAGTCTCGCCGACGGTGCCCGCGTGGTGTACGAAAAGCCCTTCGGCACTTCACCGGACGACTTCCGGAAGCTCGATGTGGCCGTGCACGACGTGTTCGACGAGAAGCAGGTCTACCGGATCGACCACTTCCTGGGTAAGGAGAGCACCCAGAATCTGCATGTACTCCGGTTCGCCAACGGCATGGTGTCCGGCGTGTGGAATCGGGAGCACGTCGAGCAGGTCCAGATCGACATTCCCGAGACGTTGGACATCGACGATCGGGCGGTCTTCTACGACGCCACCGGGGCGTTCCTCGACATGGTGGTGACACACCTGTTCCAGGTCGCCGCGGAGGTGGCGATGGAGCCGCCGCTGAGCCTGGACGCCGACGATCTGCAGGGCGCCCGCGAGTCGGTGATCGCCGCCTTCCGCCCGCTTGATCCGGCCGAGGTGGTCTACGGCCAATACGAAGGTTTCCGGGACACCGAAGGCATTGCCGACGACTCGCAGACAGAGACATTTGTGGCGGCCCGCATGTGGGTCGACACCGACCGCTGGCGTGGAGTGCCATTCGTGATGCGCACGGGCAAGATGCTCAACCGCAGTGCCCAGCGGGTGAGCCTCGTGTTCCGTCGCCCTGACGGGCCGATCAAACATCTCCCACCGGAGGGCACCGTGCTCACCTTCGACCTCAAGGGGGACGGGTCGATCGACATGGCGATGACCGTGAAAGAACCGGGCTCGGGCACTTCCCTGTCCGTCGGACACATGTCGCTCCCCCTCGACAGCGTCGCCGACGGCCTCGCCCCGTACTCACGGCTGATCCTCGACGTCTTACGCGGTGACCGCTCCCTGTTCACCAGGCCGGACGGTCTGGCACACGTCTGGGAGGTCGCAGCCCCTGTTCTCGACAATCCTCCTGTGCCACAGCCTTATTCCCCTGGATCGGCAGGTCCGGGTGCTGCTGACCGACTCGTCGGACCCTGCGGGTGGATCTTCGACTGACGCGTGATGCTCCCACCACTTCACGGTGCGACCGGGCACTTGGTTCCGTAGGCGGCATTTGCACTATGCCAACGGAATTCGGCGGTAGAGGGCCCACTGTTGACGCGCCTTGATCAGTGGGGTTACATCCGACTATGACCTACGACACACTGATCCGCCGGGGTCGGTGGTTCGATGGCACCGGCGCCCCTTCTTCCATCGCCGATATCGGCATCCGTGAGGGTCGAATTGTCGCGGTCAGCGCGCAGCCGCTGGATCCGGCCGGCTGCCGCACCGTGATCGACGCGACCGGCCGATGGGTGCTGCCCGGCATGGTCGACATCCACACCCACTACGACGTCGAGGTTCTCGGCGGGCCGGCGTTGAGCGAGTCGCTGCGGCACGGCGTGACCACCGTTCTGCTGGGTTCGTGTTCACTGTCCACGATCCACATCGGAGCCGAGGTGGCCGGCGATCTCTTCGGCCGCGTCGAGGCGATCCCGCGGAGACATGTGATCGCCAACGTCGACAGCCGCAAGAACTGGCGCAGTGCCGCCGAGTACGTCGACGCGCTCGAATCGCTTCCGCTGGGGCCCAACCTCGCCGCGTTCATCGGACACTCGGACATGCGGGCGGCAACGATGGGCCTCGACCGGGCGACACGCAAAGAGGTGGCCCCCGAACCCGAAGAGCTTCTTCGCATGGAGAAGATGCTCAACGAGGCGCTGGACGCCGGCTTTGTCGGAATGTCCTCGCAGCAGCTGCTTTTCGACAAACTCGACGGAGAGGTGTGCCGTTCTCGCACGCTTCCTTCCACCTACGCCAAGGCGCCAGAACTCCGTCGGCTGGGTGCCATACTGCGCACCCGCAATCGGGTTCTGCAGACCGGACCCGACATCTCGCGGCCATGGAACGTGCTCTCCCAAGCGTTCGGTTCCCTGGGCCTGGGTCGACGTCGTCAACTCAAGACCAGCCTGCTCTCGGCGGCAGACATCAAGGCTCGCCCCGAGGTCATCCACGCGATGGGTCCGATCGCGCGGTTCATCAACAAGCTCGGCGGGAACTTCCGCTGGCAACACCTCCCGGTTCCCTTCGAGGTCTATGCGGACGGAATCGACCTGGCGGTGTTCGAGGAGTTCGGCTCGGGCGCGGCAGCTCTGCATCTGCAGACCGAGGTCGACCGCAACGAGCTCATGCAAGACGAGGACTACCGGCGCGCGTTCCGCAAGGACTACGGACGCAAGTACGGCCCCCGGGTGTGGCATCGCGACTTCTTCGACGCCGAGATCGTCGAATGCCCCGACACCTCGGTGGTCGGCAAGTCGTTCGGCCAGGTCGGTGTCGACCGCGGTGGACTGCACCCCGTCGACGCGTTCCTCGATCTCGTCGTCGAGCACGGCAACCACCTCCGTTGGCGCACAACCATCTCGAACCACCGTCCCGAACTCCTCAAGAAGCTCGCAGTGGAACCGGGTGTTCAGCTGGGCTTCTCCGATGCCGGCGCCCATCTGCGCAACATGGCGTTCTACAACTTCGGACTCCGGCTGTTGCGCCATGTTCATTCGGCGGCAGAGGCCGGTACGCCGTTCATGACGGTCGAACACGCGGTGCACCGGCTCACCGGTGAGCTCGCCGACTGGTACGACATCGATGCCGGGCACCTTCGCATCGGCGACCGGGCAGACCTCCTCGTTCTCGACCCCGACCACCTCGACGAGCAACTCGATGCCTACAGCGAATCAAGGCTCGAGCAGTTCGGCGGCCTGTCACGAATGGTGAACCGCAACGACGAAACCGTTTGCGCCGTGATGGTCAACGGCGAATTGGTGTTCGAGAGTGGTTCACCCACAGCAGTTCTCGGTAAACGACGGGTCGGGCGCTTTCTACGCACCCGAACCGGTGGTAGCCCGGCCCCGTCGCCGCACGATCGATCCGCACATCCAACACCTCAAGGGGTATGAGTGACGAGCACCAACGAATCCGTAGTCCTCGGCCTGTGGGCCGCCCTGAGCCGACGCGACTGGGAGGCCATCAAGGGCTTTGTGTCCGACGACTGCATATACGTCGACATGCCGGTGGGTCCTGCCGCTGCCGCCCGAGGGCCCGAGGACATCGTGAAGCGCCTGAAGATCGGCCTGGAGAGCCTCGCCGACTACGTCAACCATGACGGCTTACTGGTGGAGAACGGTCAGGACGTGATGTACGAACACACCGAGACCTGGACCTGGCCCACCGGCGAAACCGCGACCCTCGCTTTTGTGACCGTGCACAAGGTTGTCGATGGGCGCATCACCCTGTGGAAGGACTACTGGGACTTCGGCGGCCTGGCCAATCACGCGCCGCCGAACTGGGTGGAGAACTTCAGTTCCGCCGACATGTCGTGGATGTACGACGCGACCGGCGTCATCTGAGTCGGCCCTGAGCGGCCGCAACCCAGCCTCGGCGTGACCGTGGCGCGCGGTGATGTGGGTCCACCGAAACGTGCCGGATAAATCGGACATATTGTCTAATTATCTTTAATTTCAGATGTTTTGGTGTTGATGATCACGGGCATACGTTCGGTAGAGCAGCATTTGCGACTGCAAATCGCCGTTCATTCCGAGCACTACTAGGAGAGACACCGTGACCATTTCCAGCAACCAAGTGAGCAAACTATCCAGCGGCGGCGGAAACGTCGTGTCCGCGAGCGGCGGCAAGATCGGCAGTATCGGCCAGATCTACCTCGACAACCAGACCGACGAGCCCACGTGGGTGACCGTCAAGACGGGCCTGTTCGGCACATCCGAGTCGTTCGCACCTCTCGCCGATGCCACCGTGCAGGGCAACGACATTGCCATCCACTACGACAAAGACAAGATCAAAGACGCGCCGCGGGTCGATCCTGACGGGAGTCTGTCGCCGGCCGAAGAGGACCGACTCTACGAGTACTACGGTCTCGCAGGAACCGGCGGCGGCGTTGATGCGGGCCACGTCGGCACCGCGGACAAGCCGAGCAATTCCGGCAAAGGAGTTGTCGGACATGATACTTCGGGTCCCACCACGGACGATGCGATGACCGTCTCCGAGGAGAAGGTTCGTGTCGGCACCACCCAGCAGGAGACCGGCCGTGCACGACTGCGCAAGTATGTCGTCACCGAGAACGTCACCAAGACGGTTCCGGTCAGCCATGAAGAGGTGCGTGTGGAGCGTGAGCCGATCACCGACGCCAATCGTGGCGCCGCGCACGACGGTCCCGCCATCAGCGAAGAGGAGCACGAGGTGGTCCTCCACAGCGAGGTGCCCGTCGTGGACAAGGACGTCGAAGCTGTCGAACGGGTTCGGCTCAACACCGAGACAGTGTCCGACGAGGCCACTGTCACCGACGAGGTGCGCAAGGAGCGCGTCGAGGTCGACGAAGACGGCAAGAAGCACTAACGATCCGGCTCACGCCGCCATTTCTGGAAAGGGAATGGCGGCGCAGCCCTGTCACGGCCGTTCGTTCCGGGCGGCCTTCTCGACGATGGCGGCGATGCGCTTGGACTTGGTCTCCGGGCGCTTGGCAAACGCGATCTGCGAGAGCCCGAACTTACGAGCACTGGGCGGGAACGCATCCCAGTTGCGGCGCGCGTCGGGATTGGTATCGAGAGCTGTTGCCAATTCGGCTGATTCGACCAACGCCTCGGCATCATCGAGCAGGTTCCACAGCCCGCGGGTTTTGGCGTCGTCGATGACCGCTTGCCCCGGAGGTCGCATCCGCCCCTGAGCGATCAAATCGGCAACCCGTGCCTTGTTCGACGCCGCCCACGCACTGTCGCGTCCCCTTCGCGTGAACCACATGCCGCGGCGGTGGTCGTCGATCGCCCGGGTGTGACCGTCGATCCATCCCCAGCAAAGCGCTTCGCGAACGGCTTCGTCGTAGTCGAGTGGTGGGTGACCGGATCCCTTGCGCCAGAACACGAGCCACACGCCCGACGACGTGGCGTGATTGTCTGCCAGCCACCTGCCCCATTCGGCAAGATCCGCCGGATGCAGCTGGGGCGCCTGGGTGTCAGCCATGTCGGTAGCGTAGCGCCGGCGCCATCTGCGGCCCGCCGAAATGCCGAACACCCGCCCCGGTCATCTCTTTCAGTGGCGGCCGTCAGAGATGTCCGGAGCGGGCGGGGTGACCCTGATCGGGTCAGCCGACCTCTGCGCCGCGCAGGGGTGGAGCGGCATCGAGATCGGAGTTCTCGTCAGCGGTGAATGCTCGTGAACGGGAGAGGAACCGGACACCCTCGGGCGCCTCGAGGCTGAACCCGGCACCACGCCCGGGGACGACGTCGAGGATCAACTGCGTGTGCTTCCACAGTTCGAACTGGTCGCCGTTTATCCATACCCGTACCGCGGGTAGGGGTTCGGGCAGGTCGAGCGTTCCGACCAGCACGTCACGACTCCCGACGCGGAACTCTCCGGCGGGGTAACACATCGGGGCCGATCCATCGCAGCATCCACCGGACTGGTGGATCATGAGGCCGCCGTGGAGCTCCGACAGCTTGGTCAGGAGCTCCACGGCGGAGTCGGTTGCGACGACCCGTTCCGGTGCAGTCATCACACACTCACTTCCTGATGAAATCTCTTGTCACGCTTGAGGAAAAGCTTCGATCAGAAGAAGCCCTTGGCCTGTTGAGCGTAACCCACCAGCAGGTTCTTGGTCTGCTGGTAGTGCTCGAGCATCATCAGGTGGTTCTCGCGGCCGATGCCGGACTGCTTGTAGCCGCCGAAGGCCGCGTGAGCCGGGTAGTCGTGGTACGTGTTGGTCCACACCCGACCGGCCTGAATCTCACGGCCTGCGCGGTAGGCGGTGGCACCGTCGCGGGTCCACACCCCGGCACCGAGTCCGTACAGGGTGTCGTTCGCGATCTGCATGGCGTCGGCGTAGTCGGAGAACTTGGTGACAGCCAGGACCGGGCCGAAGATCTCCTCCTGGAAGATGCGCATCCGGTTCGTGCCGGCGAAGATGGTGGGCTTGATGTAGTAGCCGCCGGCCAGATCGCCCTCCAATTCGAGGGGCTCGCCGCCGGTGAGAACCTTGGCCCCCTCTTCCTTACCGATCGACAGATACGAGGTGATCTTCTCGAACTGGTCGTTGGAAGCCTGGGCGCCCATCATGCTGTCGGTGTCGAGCGGGTTGCCCTGCTTGATCTTCTTCGTGCGCTCCACCGCGAGATCGATGAAGTCGTCGTAGATCGAGTCCTGGATCAGGGCACGGCTGGGGCACGTGCACACCTCGCCCTGGTTCAGGGCGAACATCGTGAAGCCTTCGAGCGCGCGGTCGCGGAAGCCGTCGTCCTGCGCCATGACGTCGGCGAAGAAGATGTTCGGGCTCTTGCCACCGAGTTCAAGGGTCACCGGGATGATGTTCTCCGACGCGTACTGCATGATCAGCCGGCCCGTGGTGGTCTCGCCGGTGAACGCGATCTTGCGGATCCGGTTGCTCGATGCCAGCGGCTTGCCCGCTTCGACACCGAATCCGTTGACGATGTTCAGCACGCCGGCCGGGAGCAGGTCAGCGATGAGGCTCATCAAGTAGAGGATCGAAGCCGGTGTCTGCTCGGCGGGTTTGAGCACCACCGCATTTCCCGCGGCCAGCGCGGGAGCGAGCTTCCAGACGGCCATCAGGATCGGGAAGTTCCACGGGATGATCTGGCCGACAACGCCGAGGGGCTCGTGGAAGTGGTAGGCCACCGTGTCTTCGTCTATCTCGGAGATCGATCCCTGCTGGGCGCGAAGTGCTCCGGCGAAGTAGCGGATGTGGTCGATCGCCAGCGGGATGTCAGCGGCCAGGGTCTCGCGAACGGCCTTGCCGTTGTCCCACGACTCGGCGACCGCCAGCTTCTCGAGGTTCTCCTCCATACGGTCTGCGATCCGCAGCAGCGTCAGTGACCGCTCGGCGACCGAGGTACGACCCCACATCGGGGCGGCCTTGTGGGCTGCGTCGAGGGCCAGATCGATGTCCTCGGACGTGGACCGGGCGACCTCACAGAACGTCTTGCCGTTGACGGGCGACGGGTTCTCGAAGTACTGACCCTTGACCGGTGCTGTCCATTGGCCACCGATCCAGTTCTCGTAGCGCGATTCAAAACTCATCACTGCGTCGGATGTTCCGGGATTGGCGTAAACGGTCATGATGCTCCTCTGTTACCTGTGGGGGCCCTCGTGACCCGCCCCCGCGGGGCGGCCACGTGTGACGTAAGGCACACAGTACGAGTCGCCGCGTTGCATCAGGGTTGCAACTGTCCATGGACCGTCTGAGCTCCCGTGAGCGTCGCTCAACATCAACCGAACATGCGATACGGTACCGTTCCGTTTCGTTTCGTGTTAGCGTCTGCCGGTGTCATCCACCAACACCGCGGACGAACGCCGTAAAGGCCGCCCTCGGGATCCGAGTCGCGACGAGGCGATCACCGACGCGGTGGTCGAGGTCCTCGTCCGTGACGGCTACGACCGCTTGACCATGGAGGGTGTCGCCACCGCAGCGGGCGTCGGCAAGTCCACCGTCTACCGCCGGTGGAGCAACAAGGCCGAGCTTGTCATCGACACGATGGCGACCCTCAAGCCTGCCATCGACGCCATCGACACCGGCACGCTCGAGGGCGACATCGAGCTGATGGTCTCCGTGTCGTGCAGTCCGCAATCACAGCGGCTGTTCCAGGTGATGGTGAGCATCTGTTCCGCCCTGCCCCGCGAGCCCGAGCTGCTCGAGGCGTTCCGAACGCGCTTCACCGAACCGCGCATCGCACGCATGACCGAGATGCTCGAACGGGCCAGGGGCCGAGGCGAACTCGGTCCCGACGTCGACGTGGCCATGGTGGCGAGCCTGCTGCCCTCGCTGATGCTGCAGCGGGCCCTCACGACAGGCCAGCCCGCCGGCCGCGCCTACGCCGAACAAATAGTGGACAGCGTGCTGCTCCCGGTGCTCGGTCTCCGCACGCGACCCATTTCGACCACCGACACGAAAGACACCGCCCATGACTGAAGCACCACCCTCCTCTTCGACCCGCAACGGCGGGCTCGCCCTGGCCGTGATCTGCGTCGCGCAGCTCATGGTGGTGCTCGACGCCACCGTGGTGAATGTTGCGTTGCCCAGCATCCGCGACGACCTCGACTTCTCCGCCGCCAACCTCACCTGGGTTGTCACCGCCTACTCGCTCGCGTTCGGCGGGCTCCTACTCTTCGGCGGGCGCACCGGCGATCTGTTCGGCCGCCGGCGGATGTTCATGATCGGCATCGCCCTCTTCGCGGTCGCATCGCTTGTCGGCGGATTCGCCACCAGCGAGATGATGCTGATCATCGCCCGCGCCGCTCAGGGCGCTGGTGGTGCCATCGCCGCGCCCACCGCTCTTGCACTGCTGGCCACCACGTTCACCGAGCCGAAGGCACGAGCTCGTGCATTCGGCGTGTTCGCGGCCATGGCCGCATCCGGCGGCGCCCTGGGGCTGCTGCTCGGTGGCGTGCTGACCGACTTTGCCAGCTGGCGCTGGGCCCTGTTCATCAACGCGCCGATCGGCGCGATCGTCCTCCTTCTGACGCCACGGGTACTCAACGAGTCGCAGGGTTCAGGCACCAAGCTCGACTTGCCGGGCGCAATCTCCGTCACCGCCGGCATGTCGATGCTGGTGTACGGCCTGACCAAGGCTGCCGACGACGGCTGGGCCTCGACAACCACTGTGGTGACCCTCGCGATCGCTGTGATCCTCCTGGTCGCGTTCGTGGTCATCGAGCACCTCTCGAGCCACCCGCTCATGCCGTTCCACATCTTCGCCGACCGCAACCGCACAGGCTCGTACCTGATCATGCTGTTCCTCGCGGCGGGAATGTTCACGACGTTCTACTTCCTGGCGCAATACCTGCAGAACGTGCACGGATGGAGCCCGTTCCACACCGGGGTCGGCTTCTTGCCCATGCCGGTGACGATCATGTTCATGTCCATCGTGGTGGTCCGACGACTCATCCCCAAGATCGGCATCAGACCCTTCCTCACCATCGGCCCGATTTTCGCTATCGCGGCGATGGTCTCGTTCGCACAGCTCGATGCGAACAGCAGCTATTGGACCTTCTTCGGATCCCTTCTGTTGCTCGGCGTGGGTATGGGGTGCAGCTTCGTGCCGCTCACCTTGACGGCCGTCAACGGTGTCGCGCCGCACGAGACAGGCCTGGCCTCGGCGTTGCTCAACACGGGCCAGCAGGTCGGCGGCGCAATCGGCCTCGCCGTCTTCGGCACGATCTTTGCGCACGCCGCGACCACCCGAGCCGACGACCTCGGCAGTAGCGCCGGCACCACATCTGGTCAGGCAGACATCTTCGTGGCCGGCCAGCAGCACGCCTTCCAGGCGGCAATCGTGGTGACAGTGCTGGCACTGATCGCGTCGCTTGCGCTCATCCGCGTCAACAAGGTCGCTACGCCAGACCCGGCAAAGGAGCCCGCACTGGCGGACTGATCACTTGGCCGGCGGCCCGTGTCGGCCGCGAAATCGTTGAGGTGCGTACATACTCCGCTTCGGCACGGGACGTTCGGCCGCGCGATAGCCTTCGGTGGTGATACGTCACAACGTTCGCACCGAATGCTGGGGTTTTGCGATCGGCTCGGCACTTTTCGCGATCGGCTCGGCGCCCGGATTCGCGAACTGGGCCGGTGCCCCGGCGGCCAATGTCTCGTTCTTCGTCGGCTCGTGGTTCTTCACCGTCGCCGCGTTTGTCCAGTTTCAGCTCTGCGGATCGCTTGGCGGAACCGCGATGTCGATCGCCGGGTCGCAGCGAGTCGGCCGCGAGGTGCACTCGTCGGAGTGGTGGTCTGCCACGGTGCAATTGGCGGGCACCGTCGCGTTCAACATCAGCACCGGCGCAGCGCTTGTCGTACATTCAGTCGCCGACGCAGACCGCTTCAGCTGGCGGCCCGACCTCTATGGGTCGGCCGCGTTTCTCGTCAGCTCAAGACTGGCGGTATTCGCCACCGAGCTCTACCGGCAGCGTGATGAACCCGATGCGCCCGATTGGGGCGCCACCGCCCTGAACACCGCCGGATCCATCGCATTCGGGTTCTCGGCGGTCGGCGCTTATATCGATCCGCAGTCCGGCAAGGTGGTTGCCCCTTTCATCGACCAGGTAGGCACCTTCGTCGGAGCCCTTTGTTTCATGGCTGCCTCCCTCCTGAGTCTCCCCCGAAAGAAAGCGCCTGCGAGACAGGCGGTCGCAGGTTAGCGTCGTAGCCGATGAGCGAATTGGATCCCCACAGCACCCTGCCGCCGTTGTCGTCGGTGCTCGAGTCGGTCGCCGCATCGCTCGGTGCGGCCGACTTCGACAATCGGCTGCGTCTTGTCCCGGCCCACTCGGCAACAGTTCTACTCATCGACGGTCTGGGTGCGGAACTGGTGGCCGCCCATCCGGTTGATGCGCCGAATCTCAATGCCGCGAGTCTGGACCATTCGACGGTGGTCGCCGCCGGCTTCCCGGCCACCACGTCGGTGAGCCTGACCAGCTTGAGTACCGGGCGCACGGTGGGGCAAC
The DNA here is from genome assembly GCF_054063855.1 of Williamsia sp. R60. Lineage (NCBI taxonomy): Bacteria > Bacillati > Actinomycetota > Actinomycetes > Mycobacteriales > Nocardiaceae > Williamsia > Williamsia sp. R60. The sequence continues at coordinate 714,615 of NZ_JBSSGR010000003.1, read as the reverse complement.
ACGGAATGGTCGGCTACACGTTCAGGGCCGGTGCCGATGGGCTGGTCCCCCAGTCGCCGATCCTGAACACACTGCGATGGTGCGTACACGGAGATCACGACCACGACCTGCTGCATGTGGCGGTACCCGAGGACATCCAATCGGGGACAACGATTTTCGAGCGCTGCCGCGCGCAGGGATTCATCACCCGCCAGATCGTCCCGGGCCACCACATCGGATCGGGTCTCTCGCGCGCAGCCTTCCGCGGGGCCGGGCAGGTGATCGCCGCCGAGAAGCTCGACGAACTGCGCGTGGCCATCCTCGCCGAGATGACCGGGCGCGAACCGACACTGGCATATGCCTACTACGGTGGCCTCGACCTCGCCGGGCACCTCGAGGGACCGGGGTCGGAGTCCTGGCGCGAACAGTTGCGCCTCATCGACGAGATGGTTGGCGCACTTGCGGATGAGCTACCGGCGGGCAGGCAGATCGTCGTGACAGGTGACCACGGGATGGTCGACACCTCGACCGGCCGATTCGACATCGACACCCACCACGAGCTGACGATCGGTACCACTGCGGTCGCCGGTGAGGCACGGGTACGGCACATCTACACCGAACCGGGAGCAGCGGCCGATGTCCGGAGCGTCTGGCAGGAAACGCTGGGCGACCGCGCCACCGTGGTCACCCGAGAAGAAGCGATTGATGCCGGCTGGTTCGGGCCGGCTGTGACCGAGCGGCACAAGGTCAGGATCGGGGATGTGATCGCGGCGGCCCGCGGAGTGACCGCGATGGTGCGCTCCGTCGTCGAACCACTCGAGTCCCAGCTCGTCGGGCAGCACGGGGCCTGGGACTCGGCAGAGCAGTTGGTCCCGGCCATCGTTCTGCGGGGCACCCGCTGACCTGTTCGTGTTCAAGCGAGTTGTGTCGGAACGAGTTCGCCGTACCGTTGGTTCGGTGAAGGCAACACGGACCACTCGACGTGCCGCCACCGGCCCCACGGTGATCGACGTATCGTGCTGACACTCCGGCCGGCAGTTGCGTTGGTGGGCGCGGCCCACGTGATCCCGGCCCTCGCTGTCACCGCACTGACCGCGGCTGTCGCCTTCGCCGCTGACGTCGAGGCCCGGTTGATCATCGTGTTGATGGTCGCCGTCTTCAGCGGGCAGCTGATCGTCGGCTGGACAAACGATCTCATCGACCGGGACCGGGACCGGCAGGTCGGCCGGACCGACAAACCGCTGGCCGCCGGCCACCTCAGCTCCAGGACGGTGACCGTTTCGGTTGTCATCACTGCCGTGGTGTGTGTGGTCGCATCGCTGGCGTGCGGGGTGGCACCGGGACTGGTTCACCTGGTTCTGGGCGTCGGGTCTGCACTGGCCTACAACGCAGTACTCAAGTCGACGGTGTTCTCCTGGGTTCCCTACTTCATCGCATTCGGTTCGCTACCGGTGGTCGTGATGCTGACCGCCGAGCCGAGTCATCTGCCGCCGCTGTGGATGGTCGCGGTCAGTGGACTGCTCGGGGTGGGGGCACACCTGCTCAACGTGGTGCCCGACCTCGGAGACGACGCCGCCACCGGCATCGAGGGACTGCCGCATCTGTTGGGCGCTCGAAGAATCCCCTACGTCGCAGCAGGACTGCTCGTGGGCGCCACGGCGATCGCAGTGATCGCCAACGCCCACATGCCATGGCTGTGGGCCGGACTCGGCGCGGTGGTTGTCATCGCACTGGCAACGATGCGCGCTCCTGGCCGGACCCCGTTCTATGGTGCGATCGTCATCGCCGCGGTCGATGTCACCATGCTTGTGCTGATCGCGCGGTGACGCCGCGGCCACGGACGCCGAGCCTACGATTGCACCATTCGAGTGGCCCAGGAGGAGCAATGACGATGCCAGCAGAACGAGCAGCCGACCCCCATCCGAGTGACTTCACCTTCGCCCCTTTGACCCCGGCGGCATTTCTGACGCGGGCTGCGCAGGCCTTCTCGCACCGCACCGCCATCGTCGACGGCGATCTCACCTTCACCTACGCCGACTACCACCGACGCGCACTTGCCCTCACCGGAGTGCTCGAAGACCTGGGGATCGGTGAGGGCGACAGGGTGGCGGCACTGTGTGCCAACAGCCACGTGATGCTCGAACTGCACAGTGCCATCCCCCTACACGGTTCGGTTCTGGTGCCCCTCAACATTCGGCTCTCTGCGCCTGAGATCGAGTACATCCTCGACCACAGTGGAGCGAAGGTCCTTGTGGCAACAGCCGAGTTCGCCGACGTCGCTGCCAAAGTCGCCACAGCAGTGGGTATTCGACTGATCGTGGCAGGAGGACCCGACGACGAATACGAACAGTTGCTCTCTCAGTCTCCCGGCGCGGTACAGCGCGAACCCAGCGAACGTGGTCTGCTGGCCATCAATTACACCTCTGGGACAACCGGGCGGCCCAAAGGCGTGATGTACCACCACCGGGGCGCATACCTGCAGGCCGTTTCGATGGCCTACCAGTCCCGTCTCGACCCGGGCTCGAACTACCTGTGGACCCTTCCGATGTTCCATTGCGACGGTTGGTGTTTCACCTGGGCCGTCACCGCGGCAGGCGGTACACATGTCTGTCTACGGGCGATCGACACGGCCGAGATCTGGCGACTGGTCCGCGACACCGGCATCACCCACTTCTGCGCTGCGCCGACGGTGTTGACGATGATCGCCGAGGATCGTTCTGCCTCACCGCTCGACACCCCGATCCAGGTGTCCACCGGCGGCGCCCCGCCGTCGCCCGCCCTGCTCGCCCGGATGGCCGCGCTCAATATCGAAGTGACCCACCTGTACGGGATGACCGAGACCTTCGGCCCCATCGTTGTGAATCAATGGCAACCCGAGTGGGACGCAGCCACACCCGATGAGGTGGCCGAGAAGAAGGCGCGTCAGGGCATCGGGAACATCACCGCCGGGCCGGTGCGGGTCGTTTCAGCCGACGGCGACGATGTGCCGTCCGACGCCCGGACGCTCGGGGAGCTGGTGGTCAGCGGCAACAACGTGATGCTGGGCTACTACCGCGATTCCGATGCCACCCGCGCCGCGACAATCGACGGGTGGCTGCGCACCGGCGACCTGGCAGTGATGCATCCCGATGGCTACGTGGAACTCAAAGACCGCAGCAAGGACGTCATCATCTCCGGCGGCGAGAACATCGCCTCGGTCGAGGTCGAACGTGTCCTCGACGCGCATCCGGATGTCGTGGAATCGGCCGTGGTCGGCCGTCCCGACGAACGCTGGGGTGAGGTGCCGGTCGCCTATGTCACCGTCCGGTCGGGCCACGACCTCACCGCAGCCGACCTGATCGAGTTCGCCCGAACCAGACTCGCCCGTTTCAAGGTCCCCAAAGAGATCGTGTTCAGCGACCTGCCGAAAACCTCGACCGGAAAGATACAGAAGAACGTGCTGCGGTCGGGCCACGGAAGGTAAGTTCGGTGAGTTCGGTTCACTGACGTTCCCCGAAGCCCCGTTCCTCGGGCAGACTCGGGGTATGGAGACCATCGACTACGCACCCGGACGACAGGCAGACCTCTTCGGCGACCCAGCACGTCCCACAGTGTTGCTCTGGCACGGGATGCAGACCGATGCACGTGCCGCTGTTCGCCCGCTCGCCGAACGAATCGCCGCACACGGGGTGAACGTGATTGCTCCGGACTGGGATTCGCACTCCGCCGACGGTGGTCGAGCAGATCTGCTCCGATCAGCGCAGGTTGCGATGGACCGCACCGAATCTTCGAGCGGGTTTGTCATCGTCGGGTGGTCACTCGGTGGCATCGCGGCGGCCGGACTCACCATCGACGCCGACGCACTCGGAGTCCGTATCCATCACGCCGTGTGCCTCGCCGGAGCCTTCACGGCGACCAATCCGCTCACCGGCGAGAAGCTCCCCGAGGAACTGACGTCGACCGGTCAGCGACCCCCGTTCACGTTGCTGCACGGCCGATCCGACGACGTCGTATCGATCAGCTCCAGCCAAGGTTTCGCCGCCACACTCCAGCTCAGTGACTGGCCGGTCGAACTCGTCGAACTCGACGCCGATCACGGTTCGATCGCCGGAGCGGCCTACGACGCGGCCTCCGACCATTACGTGCCCTCGGATGCGCCCGACACCGCAGCCGTTACCGCTGACGTGGCATCCCGGGTCGCGGTCGCCTGCGGCGTCACTTCCTGAGGTCGTCAGTCAACCAATGTGAAATTGTTGTTGTCCCAGTTGATGTCCCATGAAGTGGTCGCCGCGAAGATTCGCTGCGGCCACGAGAGGTCATAGAAGTAGCAATCGCCGTAGCTCAGGGCTTTGGTCTCACCTGGCGCGATCGTCCCCACCCACTGAGGCGCGACTGGCGCTGGCGTCGTGGGTACGACAAAGACGTTGTAGGCCGCCGCGGTCCCGGTGTTCGTCACGTTCACGGGACAGCCGAAACCGGCGCCCCAAGACAGCGCCACGTCCGTGTACCCCGGTGCCGCAGTAGCGGGCGCCGCGGCGACCCACCCTCCTGCCACGGCCATTACACACGCCAATGAACCAAGTACTCTCCTCATTCAACCCACCCCATTTATCTCGATTTCCGCTTCCTTCTGAAAAGATAGTCCGGAATGAATGGATTTATCAGGGAACAAAGAGCGCATCAAAACCCAATAGATTTTTGTAGCATCAGTAATTAAATCGGCCCAACACGGGTCGAATCCAGCTGGATATGCAGGTGACACTCTTCCGCCGAGCAGCGTAATCAAGCTTCCCGAACTCATCCGTTCCGGGGACGCGCGTCGCCAGTGCCTCGGGATACGAATGAGGGTCGCAATTTTTCTGCGATTTCACCGAGTGGGGGGTTCGCGTGCCATATCTGAGTCTGATCGTGCTCGTCGTGATGATCGCCGCACTGGTAGACATCATCGGAAGTGACGCCGCCGGAATCCGGGGACTGCCGCGCTGGGCGTGGCTTCTCCTTGTGATCATCTTGCCGTTGGTCGGATCGATCGTGTGGTTCCTCGCGGGCCGTCCGGTCTCCGGCGTCTCGGGCCGGGTCAGCGGTTCGGGTCGCGCCTCGGCACTCGGCTACCCCGAATACGACGTCCCGGGACGATTCGAACCGCAAGATCCCGAAGCAGATGCGGAATTCTTGCGCCGATGCCGCGAGCGCGCGGAACAGCAACGACGTCAAGGTGAACTCGACCGCCGTCGACGCGAACGCGAGACCGACTGACTCCCTCGTTCGTCAGCAGACCGCAACGTCCGTCGGCACTGGACCGATTGCGCGACACGGGTCTGGACACATGTCTGGATTTGCAGGTACCGTGTCGCCCCATGGGACGCGTGGACGGAAAAGTTGCAATCATCAGCGGCGGTGCTCGAGGAATGGGCGCATCGCATGCGCGGTTACTTGTCGCCGAGGGCGCCAAGGTCGTGATCGGCGACATCTTGGATGACGAGGGCAAAGCGCTCGCCGATGAGCTCGGTGACGCCGCACGCTATGTGCACCTCGACGTCGCTCAGGCCGACCAATGGCAAGAGGCTGTGGGCATTGCCGTCGGCGAGTTCGGCAAACTCAACGTTCTGGTGAACAACGCCGGCATCGCCAATGGCAGTTCCATCCAGGCGTTCAAGCACGATAAATGGCAGAAGATCATCGACGTCAACCTCACAGGCACTTTTTACGGAATCCAGGCCTCGACCGATCCGATGATCGCGGCCGGCGGCGGTTCGATCATCAATGTGTCGTCGATCGAAGGACTTCGCGGAGCACCCTGGGCCCACGGGTATGTCGCCACGAAATGGGCCGTCCGCGGACTCGCGAAGTCAGTGGCCCTCGAACTCGCCCCCCACAACATACGGGTCAATTCACTGCATCCGGGCTTGATCCGCACACCCATGACCGAGAAGTTCCCTGACGACCTGGTGACGATCCCCCTCGGCCGCCCGGGCAACTCCAGCGAGGTCTCCACGTTTGTGTTGTTCCTGGCAAGTGACGAGTCGTCGTACGCCACGGGTACCGAGTTCGTGGTGGACGGCGGGTTGGTCACCGACGTGCCGCACAAGTCCATGTAACGCACATACGTGGCAGCACTCGCACGTTGATCGCAAGTCGCACAACACTTCACGAGGAGGCACCCATGGCGATTCGCGTCGCTCATATCGGAACCGGGAACGTGGGGAGTTTGGCATTGACCCAACTCATCACGAGTGCGGACTACGAACTGACCGCTGTCGGCGTCTCCACAGAGTCCAAGATCGGCCGCGACGCGGGTGAACTCGCGGGTCTGGACGTCGTCACCGGGACCACCGCGGTCGGCGACATCGACGCGGTGCTCGCGACCGAACCCGACTGCGTCGTCTACTGCGCGATGGGAGACACCCGTACCGGTGATGCGCTCCGGGACTGCCAGAAGATCCTGGAAGCCGGCGTCAACGTTGTCGGGTCGTCTCCCGTGATCCTGCAATACCCATGGCAGCTACTACCCGACAAGAACATAGCCAGGGTCGAGGCGTCGGCGAAGCAGGGTGATGCCAGCATCTTCATCACCGGCGTCGACCCCGGCTTCGCCAATGACCTCATCCCGCTCGCGCTGGCCGGGACGTGCCAGCGTATCAAGCAGGTCCGCGTCATGGAGATCGCCGACTACGCCACCTACGACGGCGCCATCGTGATGTTCGACGTGATGGGCTTCGGCAAACCGCTCGACGAACTCCCGATCCTCTTTCAGCCCGGCATCCTCGGATTCACCTGGGGCACAACGATCCGCCAGCTTGCTGCCGGTCTCGGCATCGAGGTGGACGAGATCACCGAGAGCTTCGAGCTCGAACCCGCGCCGGATTCGTTCGACGTCGCTGTCGGACGAATCGAGAAGGGCACCGTCGCGGCCATGCGTTTCGAGATCCACGGCAAGGTCAACGGCCACTCGGCCATCGTCGTCGAACACGTCACCCGACTACGCGACGACCTCCGGCCCGATTGGGCCCGCCCCGCGCAGGAAGGCGGTTCGTACCGCGTGGAGATCACCGGCGAACCCAGCTACACCGTTGACATCTGCCCCACCAGCGAGAAGGGCGACCACAACCATGCCGCGATCGTCGCCGCGGCAGGCCGCATCGTCAACGCGATCCCTGAGGTCATCGCAGCGACTCCGGGCATCCACACCACGCTTGATCTGCCATTGGTGACCGGTCGAGGGCTGTTCGCCCACGCCTGACGCCCGCGAAGCCCGGACCCTGACCGAGCTCAGCGCACCAATTTGATTGCCGCCGGCGCGAATTCGCGGCTCGGGTGCGACTTGTCGTGCTCCACCGTATGGCCTCCGCCGCGGAGCTTGGCCTGGTACATGGCCGTGTCTGCATCGCTGATGATGTCCTGGGCAGTGCGCTCTTCTCCGTCGCGAATCCGGACAATGCCCACACTTGTGCGCATCCGGAACTCCTCCCCGTTGATCTCGATCGGATCGAGGAGCAGCAGGTGGATGTCGTCGGAGATGTCTTCCATGTCCTCTTCGTCGACTCCGATCAGCACAGCTACGAACTCGTCGCCGCCGACACGCCCCACGTAATGCGGTGCGGGCAACGCCGCACGCAGCCTTCTGCTCACCGCGATGAGGGCGCGGTCGCCGGCGCGATGACCATGAGAGTCGTTGACGTTCTTCAGTTTGTCGAGGTCGATGTACATCACCACGTCGATGTCGCCCGAATCTTGTTGTGCAGCGCGGTTCTCCAGCATTGTGCTGAGGCGACGCAGTACATAGGAACGGTTGGGCAGGTCGGTCATCATGTCGTGGTCGGCCGCGTACTCGAGTCGTGCGGCATGCGCCCGGCTCTCGGTGACGTCGGTGAACGAGATGACCACCGACGAATGGTCGGGGTCGTTGGGGCTCAGGACAAAACCATTGCACGACAGCCACACTCTGCTGCCATCGAGGCGGTCGAAGCCGACGATCGCATCAATGACCGGCTTGTGCGTGGCAGTCACGATCTGCGACGGCCAGTTCTGCGGCGGAATGGGAATGCCATTCAGGTCGACGATGGTGATGCGCTCCGCGGTGGAGCCTGCGGCCCTGCGCTGTTCGCTCTCGAACATTCGCCGAGCAGCCGGGTTGGCGGATTCGACCACCCCGTCTTGAGAGATGAGCAGCACGCCCTCTTGAAGTGAATTGACCACCGAGGTGAACTTCGTCTCGGCTTCGATCTGTGCGGTGTTGTCCGAACAGACCACCACATATCCGCCGTCCATCTCGGAAACAGCCAGACGCATCATCCTGGGAGTGCCGTCTTTCGCGTAGTGCACAACGCTTTCGGCGGGTTTGCCGACACGGCGACGGAGGTTCATCGGCGCCCCCAGTACCTCGGCGACCGGACAGCCGATCGCCTCGACCGCGGTGGAGCCGTAGATGGACTGTGCGGCAGGATTCCAGCTGACCACTGTTCCGGCGGAATCGGTGGCGATGATGGCGTCGCTGACGGTGGCCACCAGCGCGACCTGATGACGGATCGCCTGCTCCGCGGCTTTGGTGGCCGTCAGGTCCCGGAAGATGACCTGGTAGGCAAGCGCACCTCGCCACTTCGTGAGGACAGACACGATCTCCATGTCGATGACCGAGCCGTCGAATCGGACCATCCTCACCTCGACCGCGTCGGTGAAGTCACCGTCCGTCGTGAGTGAGACCAACTTCGTGGTGATCTCGCGGATCGAGTCCGGATGCATGACGTCAGTGATGGGCCGACCGACCAAGTCGTCGAGCCTGGTGGCGCCGATCTCCACGATGGCCGCGCGGTTGACATAGACGATGACACCGCCGGAGTGCACGGCAATCGGATGGGGGTTGTGCTCGACGAGACTTTGATAGTGCTCGTGCTCACGCAACGCACGCTGCTCGGACGCGTCTTCGACGGCCCCGATGGCCTGTCCGGTGCTCACGTCTGTGTTGTTGTCGCTCATCGCACGGCTGTCCCCCTCTTCGATCAAGTACAGCATGGGACCACTGAGACCGTGCTGTGAAAACCCACCAACCTGGACGAGGTTGTTTTGGAGTTGTCGCCGTAGAGACCGAATAGAACGACCCGGGTGATATTCCGTGGAATTGCAGGTCCGTTCGAAAACATTCCGGTCGGCCGTCTTTTCAAGGAAATAGTCACGCGTCCAGAATTAAATCGGGCGATGCCAGGCTGCTGCCCCGGGGGCCGGCACGCGATTGTTGAGACGTCGGCGCACCACGCACAATGGGGCTTGGAATGATGGGGTTCCGTAGGGTATCGAGATGTCACCCGCGGGAGGCGGCGACATGGGGGGCCGATGACTGTTTCACCCGGCACGTGGTTGTTGATCGCGACCTTTCGCGGTTCCATCGCGGGCGTGGTGGCCAAGGGCGACAATCCTGCGGTGCCGCCTGGTGCCGATGGGTTTCAACAGCTCAAGCGAGTCGACCTTCCGCTGCCCGTCATCTCGAAACTCGTCAAGCCGGCCGTCGAGGTCGCAGTGGCGTCGCAGGCCCCTGTTCGCAAAGAGCTACTCCTTCGAGGGGACCGACTGCACGCGTACGCCGAGCCGGTGACCTCTGGTTCGGGGAACGTTCACGCGGTCTGGGGATGGGCCGGGGGTACAGCCGAGCCGGTATATCCCCACGTCATCACCGGCGCTTGGGAATGGGACCTGCAGAGCCTGACCGTGATCTACGGCCCCGGCATACCCGACATCTACGGGCGCGATTGGGCGATCGGGAAGCCATATCCACTGCACAACACGGTCGACACTTTCTCGGAAGCGGACATGGTGGCGGCTGCCGGAGTGCTCGCGAGTCGCGCGGACGGCACCCGTTACCCGATGACCGTCCGCATCGATCGCCCCTCAGATGGCCCCGACGGCAGTTCAGACCCCAGGTCGCTACGGGCGGCCACCGAGGTGATCAAGACTGATACCGGGTGCTTCTGGCGCGGGGTGACCTGGGACGTGACGCCGTTCGACCCGCCCCGCGAGAACCCCCTCCACGCTGCCAACAACCTTCTGGCACAAGAAGTGGACGGGTGGACCGCGATCGTCTACTGGAAGCTGGATCGGTCACAAACGCATGGTGACCGCTTCCCCATCATGGTGGCCCGCTGGCAGGGCCAGAAGGTGCTCGATGGCATCCATGTGGACCCAGACAACGGGCGCGCCCGTGTTCATCCCGACGATCACGGACTCCCGCACCGTTGGGCGGAAACACTTGAACGCGAGCCTGAACTCACAGCAACGCTTCGGCTCTGGGGCGACGACGCGCGCTGGCACACGCTGGATCTCGTCTGCCAACGAGTCAAGGGCACCGAACCCCCGGCGGCCACTGTTCGCATCACTCGACGCGCAGAGCCGCACGGAGATTGACTGCCTCCGGACGCCCCCGTAACCTGACTAACGCTCTCGTGGTCGACTACCCGTAACAAGTTGTGCCGCTACGAGATACGCCGGGCTGGCGACCTGCTCGGCGGTGCGTACCAGTCGTGTCTCCGCGGTGTGAAAGCGATTTCGCACACGCCGGTAGTTGGGCACGGTCCGCACCACCCGCCGGAAAGGTAGTACTGATCATGGATCGAGGAGCCGACAGCACGGGACCACGGCGCGATACTGTTGTCCAGCAGGAGCTTCCACGCAGCGCAAAACCTTACAGTGGCATCGCGTTGCAACTCTACGATCTGTTTGTCCTTCGTTTCACCTCCCCGTACGCCTGGGGCTGCCACCGCAAGACGATCTCCGCCCTCTATGCCGAACACTGCACCACCGTGCACGCGGAGGTGGGTGTCGGGTCCGGGTACTTTCTTTCCCAGCTCGGAAAGACCTGGGACAAGCTGGCGCTCGTCGACCCGAACGACGCAACACTCGCATATGCCGGAGCGCGCCTCGGGCAGGGACGCCTCACCGGAGAGCAACCCCGGATCGCTGGATACGTGGCCGACATCCTCGTCTCAGACGATCTGCCCCCCAGCCGCTACAAGTCCGTCGCCGCCAACTACCTCATCCATTGCCTTCCGGGACCGATGCCGGCCAAGGAACCAGCGGTGGCCAACCTCGCTCGCATGACGGACGCGGAGGGAACACTGTTCGGTGCCACCGTGATCGGTACGGCTCAGCACAATCGTCTCGGGCGCATCCTGATGTGGGCGTGCAATCGAACCGGCGCGTTCGGCAACACCACCGATACCGAAGAGATGTTGCGCGATCTACTCGAGCGGCACTTCTCGGTCGTCACGGTGTGGCGGGAGAATGCCGTCGCCCTCTTTGTCGCGTCGTCGCCCCGACACTCAGAGGGCTCTTAGGCAACCCCGTCCACTTGGCGGCCGAATCGTTCTTCTGCGTTAATCGGCAGTACCGGCAATACCTCAGTGTTCTCGGATGAGGTCGCAACCTCGGCCGCATTGGAGAAGCGGGCTCGGCCACCACAGCAAACGCGTCCGTCCCGAGCGACATTTCTATGGCCGCCGATTGATCGTGACATCAATGGGCACACCATTCACGTCATCCAATACGCGTCAAGGCACTTGTGCATTCTGTCTTCACCGGAACAATTAATAGACACGTGTCCACAGCGGGCGAACAATTGCATTCACGCCCGAATGACAATGCATCGAAGGTCGCGAGCTGCTGTCAATTGGCCAGTTCGATGAGCACGATCACACCTATGACCAGGCCCAGAAGAGCAGTGAGGGCTAGGACCTTCATCAGATCGCCCCCGATCAAGGTGTGTTTTGCCGACGGAATCCGGTCTACATCAACAACTGACGCATCCAGCGGCATTGATGAATCATCCTTGATTTCCATGGATTCGTTGTAATCGTTCACGAAATACCGACCAACTCTGATTTGTACACTTCAAAACCCCCCATCCGGCTTATCTTGCCACGCCGGAGTTGTAAGCGCGAGGCCGATAAGACGTACATGGTGAACTTCAAACCCTAACGCTCCAGCGGCGTACACATCGTTGCCGACGGTGCCACCGAACTCCCTGGGCACCTATCGCAACAACGGCGAGGGCTCGAAGAACAGTTCAGCGGAGCTTCGCCCCGAGCGGGCACAACACGTTGGCCGAGCGGTCAGCAGTAGCCTCAACAGGCTTACGTGCGGAGCCATTCAACCGTTCATACGACGAATCACATCGTCCACGAGACGTTTTGCGGACGGATTGTCTTTTTAGCCCGCGTACCGACACCAACTTGGCTATCTTTAGCCGCATGGCGAAAAAGACCGTCGTTGAATACGTCGACGACTTGGATGGCAAGCCGGTTCACATTGATCAGTTGCACACGATCGAGTGGTCGTGGCTGGGGGTCGACTATGTAATCGACACCAGTGCAACAAATTTGGAGAAGATAGAGACAGGCAGAGTTCCGGTCTCGACTTTGCTGAGCAAGTCGGCCCGCGTAGGTGGTCGTCGACGGTCGACCGCACCCAAGCACCACACCAACGGCCGCCAGGGGCCTGTTGTCGGCGCCGACGAACGGACATCCATTCGGCAATGGGCCCGTGAGCAAGGCTATGACATCGGCGATCGCGGACGCATCAGCCAACAGATCATTGCCGCCTACCGGGAGCAATCGGACGGGCGTTGAACGAAGACCCGAGCTACCCGCGGGACCACCCACCCTTGGTGGGCTCCTCACGGGCTACCGACGGCACCAGCCACTGGCAATTCTCTATCGCCGAACCGACACCACTCGAGTAGGACGAGGTGCGGTTCAGTCGTATGTGCATCTCCACGCAGCCTGCGGGGTAGCGCGCCGCCACTTGCGCGATCCTGTTCGCCCACAGCAAGTTCGACCCCAGCAGGAAGCCGTCGGGTAGCGGGGTGGCCCATACGGCCTCAGCCAGAGCCTCTGCTTGATAGGTCGCGAACAGCTTGGTGGTCAGAGGATCGAGTCTGACGACGTAGCCCTCGTCTGAACCGACGGGTTGTGCCGCCACAACGGGGGCGGTAAGAGTGGCAGCGCCGATGACGGCCACCGCCGATGCTGCTGCTCGGATCCATCGGGTCATGTCCGCCTCATTCTTCGCGTGTATGCATCGGCCGGCCGACCACGGCGCCGCTCGCGACAAATGTTCGGCCCTGATATGCCTATCAGCTGGAGGCCGGTGCCGATAGGTACCAATTGTGGGGGCACGTGAGTTGGCACCAACTTCGTCCCCGTGAGTAATTGTCGAGGGCTATTTGCCCTCGGAGATCGCGCAGGGGGATGAAGTTGGTGCGTCGATCAGATCCCGAAACGCCGATCGAGCAGCCGTACTCTGCCGCGGACGAGGGCTTCGTCGCGGTGACCTGGTGGGAGCGTCTGCGCCCAGCGACGCCACGCCGTCAGGTCTTCACGCCCGTGCACCGAGCCGGTCCACACCCGCAGCAACTCGGGGTCGCGTGCCGCGAGGACCGTCGAACGCATGTCTTCCTTCAGCTCCTCGAAGACATCGGCTATCCCCGGGGCCAGTGACGCGGCGAGCAACCCACCGCGACCGAACTTCTCGATGGCGCCGGCGACATCACCTCCGCGGAGCAACCGACGCACCTGCTCGATGTCCGACTCAACGGGCACCGTGAGGCGGTACGGTCGCGACGCCACCAGGTCCGCACCCAGGTCGCGCCGGAGCCGGGAGATCTCGGCACGTACGGTCACCGGGTCGATCCCGTCCTCGGCGAGCATGGTGGCGATCTCCTCGGTACCGAGACCATCCGGGTACTCACCCAGCAAAACCAGGATCTCCGCGTGCCGGCGGGACAGTCGGAGCGCAGGCGCCGAACCGGTCCGCCAGAAGTAACGATCGCCGTCCAGCACAAGCAATTCCGGGCCCGTCGCCGGCGCCACCGCAGGTGCATTCCCGGTCAGGGTGCGCACCCGCAGCTCGCTTTCCACCGCCGCGACAACCGATTTCACCATCGACAGGGCAAAGGGTGCGGCCACCCGCTCGCCGCCCGTCACATCGATCACGCCGATCACGGCGCCGGTCACGGGATCGTGCACCGGAGCCGCGACGCAATTCCACTCCTGAACGGGTACCGAGAAGTGCTCTGCCCCGAAGATCTGCACGCCGTGGTCGACCTCGAGAGCCAGGCCGGGGGCATTGGTGCCGGCAACGCGCTCCGCCCACACCGCTCCTTCGACAAAATTGATGCCGCCGGCCTGGTCTCGGGCTTTGTGGTCGCCCTCTACCCACAACAGCCGACCCACGTCATCGGTGAGAGCTACCACCACACCTGAGTCGGACACCTCGTCGAGCATCAGCGAACGGACCAGAGGGTAAGCGGCTGCCATCGGGTGTCCGGCGCGGTATTCGAGGAAGTCGTTCCACGACATCCCTCCCGCGTCGATCATTCCCGACGGGTTGACGCCGCCCTTGACCGAGCGCAGCCACGAGTCCCGGACCACCGACCGCACCGAGGTGGGGCCGGTGGCCGGGGCAAGTGTGCCCGTCTGCACAAAGAGCTCGTGGGCGCGGCGTACCTGTTCGAGCCGGGCAGCCGGGTCTTCGCCGGGGGTGAGAGCAGTCCAGAAGTCGCGGGCCGGTGACGTTGTCTCACTCATCGCGTCCTCCGATCTGTTCTCGGCGTCTGTCACGGCACGGCCGTGAGCCTGCCCTCAATTGTGCACTACCTCACACCCGAGCAGGTGCGACCTGGGGATCCGAAGCCTGACGCCGGACAGCGCGGTCACGCCGTGGCCACCACGCCCGGTCACCGAGGAGTACCAGGATGGACGGCAACAGGAGCAAGCGCACGATGGTCGCATCGATCAGGATGGCCGCTGCCAGCCCCACCCCCATCTGCTTCATCTCCACCATGCTCTGCGCCGCGAACAACGCGAACACCGAGACCATGACCAGCGCCGCGCTTGTGACGACCCCGGCGGTCTGGGTGACGCCGGCGCGCACCGCGGCCTTAGGCGTCAATCCCATGTCGATACCTTCACGAATCCGGCTCAGGACGAACACGTGATAGTCCATCGACAACCCGACGAGCACAGCCAGCATGAACAGCGGTATCCACTCCACCACGGTCCCGTTCGAGTTGAAGTCGAGAATGCTCTCGGCCCACGAATGCTGGAACACCAGGGCCAGCACCCCGAACGCGGCACCCACCGACATCAGGTTGAGCAGCGTGGACACCACTGCGATCACCGGGCTCCGGAACGTCGCGATCAGCATCAGCATGGTGAGAGTCAGGATCACCGCGATGACCACCGGCAGACCATCGGACTGGTTCTTCGCCGAGTCGTACTGTTCGGCGAGGTCACCACCGACAGCAAACCGCGCGCCGTCCACAGGGTCGATCTGATCGGGCACCACGCTTGTCCGAAGTGCCACCAGGGCGTCATCGCCTTTGGCGTCGTCCGGCGGGTAGGTACTGGCGAGTTCGAGGATGCTGGTGCTGCCGGACGGCGAGATCGCGGGCTCTCCGGTGACCGTCCACTCGCCTGAGCTCTCGGCCTGTTTGCCGATGTTGTCCAGTGCGACAGCAACTTCGGCAGCATCGCCGCCCTGTACAACGATCTTGGCCGAAGGGCCCTCGGACGGGAACTGCGTGTTCATCGTCTGCGCGACCTGCACCGCAGGTAGATCCTGTGGCAGCGTGTCGAGGTTGGCGCTGCGCATCGTCATCGACAACGCGGGTACCGCCAGGGCGAGCATCACGACCAGCCCCACCAGCAGCGCGGTGATGGGTCTACGGATGACGGGTCCGATGATCCGCGAGCTGATCCCGCCCTGACCGATCCGATTGTTGACGCGCCAGAGCAGCGGCACCCGGGGACGATCTACCCATTTGCCGAGCTTGGCCAGCAACGCCGGCAACACAGTGAGGGAACCGATGACCGCCACCGACACCACGATGATCGCCGATGTGGCGAGCGAGTTGAACGTCGCACTGCCCAGCGCATAGACACCGGCGAGTGAGGCGATCACCGCAACACCGGACACGATGATCGAGTGCCCGGAGGTGGCTGCCGCTATCTCCACCGCATCGATCGTGCTGTGACCCTTCCGCCGCTCTTCGCGTTCGCGTTTGAGGTAGAAGAGCGAATAGTCCACTCCGACAGCCATTCCGATGAGCAGCACCATCGACGACGCAGTCGACTCGGAAGGAACGAGGTAGGAGATGGGAGCGTAGATACCGATGGTGGCGACCACTGAGGTGATCGCCAGCAACACCGGGATGCCGGCGGCTATCAGCGCACCGAAGGCAACAAGCATGATGCCGAACGTGATGGGGATGCTGATGATCTCGGCCGAGACCAGGTCGTCGGCCACCCGCTCGTTGATCGACTCGTCGAGCGAGACATCGCCGGTCTGACCGAACGTCAGTTCCGGGTGATTCGACTCGACCGCCGCGACGGCGGTGTTGATATCGGTGATCGACGCGTCCTCGTCGCCCGGTGGCGCACGTAGCTCGATCGCCGTCAACAGCGTCGTGCCATCGGGACTCCACACCGGCGCCACGATCTCTTGCACCTGATCCGAGCCGGCCAGTGCCTCGCGCAGTTCGTTTGCGGCGAGCAGCGCCGCGTCGCGGTCGCCGGTGACGACGACGTACTCGGTGTCCGGTGCGGCGAGACCGGCTTCGTGGATCATCTGGTCGGCAGTCCCCGATTGACCGACCCGGTAATCGGCGTCGTCGGTTGTCTGGGTGGGGATCAACGCGCTCAAACCCACGGCCAGCACCACGAGTGCAAGCCAGAGTCCTATTGCGCGCCAAGGGTTGTGCGCACTCCACCGCGCCACTGCCTGTGGCCCTCGGGTCATCTTTCCCATGTCAGCTCCTGATGCGTGAGGCGGTCCGCCTCGACGGGTGGCCCGGCGAACACCGAGCACCACCTGAGACTGCTCGCTTCCCGGGGCCCGGTCAGGAGCGTCAATCCCCCAGGTGAGGGCGGAATATCCCACCCCTGGGGTAGGCCCAGGTCTACTGTCATCTACTGCCCGCTTCGGTCACGATGGAGACCTGAAGAGTGGAAGGACCGCTGTGAGATCCGACGAAGAACCGACGCCGATTGTTCGGTGGCTGAAGGCGGCCATGTATGCCGTTGTCACCACTCTGCTCGCGCCGGTCGCGCTGGTGCTGTTCGTCGTCCAGGTGGTCGCGATCCCGCTGGTCCTGGTCTCCGTCGGCGCTCTGGTGCTGTGGATCAAGGTGCCGATCACCGGCGCGTTCTGTGACCTTCATCGGCGGATGGCAGCAGGCGTTCTCGACCGGCCGTGGCAGCCGGGTGATTACCGGCCCACGAACAATCGAGGGATCTTTCATCTGTTGTCCGTGTGGAGTACCGATTCCCTGCGCTGGCGCGACCTCGGCTGGCTGGTGATCGCGTCGACGGTCGGATTTGTCATCTCCTTGGTAGGAGTGATCTTCACGGCGACCCTCATCCTGCTCCCCTTCGTAGAGCCATTGATGAAAACCCGTGCCGTGATGGATCTGTGGGCGCTGAACCGCAGCCGTAACGAAGTCCTCGAGGCACGCGTACACGAGGTGACCGAGTCACGGGCCGCGACAGTTGATTCCGCGGCAGCCGAGCTGCGCCGGGTGGAACGGGACCTCCACGACGGGGCTCAGGCGCGGCTGGCCGCCCTCGGTATGACGATCGGTCTGGCCGAGAGTCAGATCGCCACCGACCCGGAAGCGGCCCGGCAACTGATGGCCGAAGCGCGGGCGTCTGCCACGTCGGCCCTCGGCGATCTGCGATCAGTGGTCCGCGGCATCCATCCCCCGGTACTGGCCGATCGCGGCGTCGGACCGGCAGTTGAAGCGCTGGCTCTCGATATGCCCCTGCCCATCACACTCAATCTCGGTGTGCGCGAACGCCTTCCCATTTCCACGGAGAACGCCGTGTATTTCGCGGTTGCCGAGGCGCTGGCCAACATCGGAAAACACGCCCGTGCACGGAACGCGTGGATCGCCATGGGTATCTTCGACGGTGTGCTGCGCGTGGAGGTCGGCGACGACGGGGTGGGCGGCGCCGCACCCTCGGGCTCGGGGCTGCACGGTGTCACCCAGCGATTGACCGCCCTCGACGGAAGGCTCTTCGTGCACAGTCCGATCGGTGGGCCGACCATCGTGTCGATGGAGGTGCCATGCGCGTCGTGATCGCCGAAGATCACGTTCTCCTGCGGGACGGGCTCACCCGCATCCTCCAAGCCCACAGCATGGACGTGGTGGCGGCCGTCGACAACGCCACCGAGCTCGACGTCGCGCTCGGCGACGCCTCCATCGACGCTGCGGTGCTGGACGTACGGATGCCACCCACGTTCACGGACGAAGGTCTGCGCGCTGCCATCAAGATCCGGGCCTCCCGTCCCGGCTTCCCGGTCCTGGTGCTCTCTCAATACGTCGAACAGCTCTACGCGCGAGAGCTGCTGGAGAGTGGCGAAGGGGCGGTCGGCTATCTCCTCAAAGACCGGGTGGCCAACGTCGCCGGGTTCATCGATGCCGTACGGCAGGTTGCCGCGGGCGGCACCGTCCTCGATCCGGAGGTGGTGTCGCAGCTGCTCACCGGTCAGCGAGCCGACGGACCGCTGGAACGTTTGACTGCGCGGGAACGCGAAGTGCTGGCCCTGATGGCCGAGGGCCGCTCGAACGCAGCCATCGCCGAGGCCATGTTCTTCTCCGAGAAAGCGGTCAGCAAGCACTCGAACAGCATCTTCACGAAACTCGATCTGCCGGTGTCCGCCGACGACAATCGGCGAGTCCTGGCGGTGCTCGCCTATCTAGGGGTCTGACCTCAGCCGCGGATCACGTTGTAGAGGAAGGTGCTGCCGGCCAGCAAGATGCCCGAGACAGCGGCCGGCCAGAACCAGTTGTTGAGCAGGTCCGACCGAAACGCCACCACAACCCAGCCGATGATCAGCAATGCCGTGGTGAGGGTGGTGACGATCCGGACCAGCAGGATCACGATCATCCCGAACGACCACACGAGCTCTCGAAGCCCAGATCTCATCAGACTCCTCAGAAGCGAAAGTCCCGTCAGCTTCTCAGAAGAACGCACAGGGTGGCTGCGTTCATCCATGCGGAGTCGGTCACATTTGGCAGACTGAACTGATGAAGACCATTCTGAATGTCATCTGGCTCGTGCTCTCTGGATTCTGGATGGCGTTGGGCTACGTCGCCGCCGGAATCATCTGCTGCATCCTCATCATCACCATCCCTTTCGGGATCGCATCGTTTCGGATCGCCGCGTACGCCCTGTGGCCGTTTGGCCGAACCGTGGTTCGCAAACCCACAGCCGGGGTCGGCTCGGCCATCGGCAACGTGATCTGGCTGATCTTCGCCGGTATCTGGCTTGCGATCGGCCACATCGTCACCGGAATCGCTTTGTGCCTCACCATCATCGGCATCCCGCTAGGCATCGCGAGCTTCAAGATGGTCCCGGTATCGCTGCTGCCCCTGGGCGCGGAGATCGTCGATTCGGACGAGGTCGGTGTCATCACCGCTCCCCCGCCCCGCCAGCGCACATACTGATCGCGCGCCCGCCCGACCTCAGGCTCGAGACAGCTCGAGCACCGGAATCGTGCGGCTGGTCTTCTTCTCGTAGTCCGCGAAGCCCGGCATCAGACCGGCCTGCTCGGCGTAGATCCGGTCGCGGTCGGCGCCGGTGACCTCGGAGACGGTCACCGGGACGGTGTCGTCGCCGATTTCCACCTCGGTTGCCGGGTCGGCGAGCAGATTTCGGTACCACTGGGGGTCCTCGTCGGCGCCCGCAGCGCTCGCGAAGATGTACGAGACCCCGTCCTTGGGCAGATAGACCAGCGGGGTCACGTACTGCTTACCGCTCTTGATCCCCTTGTGATGCAGCAACAGAAGTGGCGCGCCCTCGAAATTGCCACCGACCTTGCCATGATTGGCGCGGAACTCTTTGATGATCTCGTCGTTGAAGCCCATGGCGAAAAGTCTAGGCGCTCATCACCCGACATCGTCGAGATCGAGACCCATCGGAGTGACCGACGGGATGTCGCCGCTCGCGACCACTGTCTTGGTCAGCGTCATCAGCGCCGAGGTGAGTTCATCGACCTCGGATTCGGACAGGGCGTTGTACGCAGGTGCGGCGAGCCGGTCGGTGGTGGTCTCGATGTCACCCTTGAGCGCTCTCCCGGACGGCGTGATCGCCCCTGAGTGGTCGAGCAGTCCACGCTCGGCCAAACGTTCTGTGAGCGCTGACCATTCGTCGGGTGTGTACTTGCGACTGGTCTCGAGAACCGACCGTGGGATGGCAGCGGCACTCGAATGCAGCACCCCTGCCTCGCGACCGGTGACACCGGCGGTGGTCAGGGCGGCCACGTGGCCGTCACCGCGGTGTTCGCGCAGCAGGGTCGCGGCATGCCACAGGGCCCCATACCGATCCTCCGGCCACGGCAGCGCCGCGTTCGCCGCAAACAGCGCCCGACCACCCAGGTCTGCGTTCTGCGCTGCCGGCCTCAGCAGCGCCACCACCCGATCGACCACCTCATCGTTCCCCGCCGAACCCAGCATCCGCTGCAGGGTGGCCACCGCGGCCTGTCGACGCACATCGACCGCCGTCTCCGGCGGAGCGAACCGCCAGGCGTCCGGGATGGCCCGGGCGACATGGTCGGGCGCGAAGTTGTAGAACAGCGCGGTCACGATCTCGGGACCCACCTCGCCCAAGGGCGCGGCACGACCCGCGAAGTACCCCATCCAGAAACCGCGATAACCGGCCGCTGCCAGTGCCTCTCGCGTCTCGTCCGAGAAGTAGGTGACGGCGTGGATCGGTTCGAGCAGTCGCCACAGACGACGCGCAGTGGACAATTCGATGGCCATGGGCTCGACAATGCCATTGCGCGCGCAGATCAGCCATGGTTCTGCGACGCCCGACCCGACCGACAGGAGTTGCCGACTACAGCGCGTCAGCGAGAAACTCGACCCCGAGACACCGGTAAGCGGTGCGGTACTTGGTCCGCAGCCGTGCCTGTGTGTCGTCGGGCAGGCGGTTCAGCCGAACCGGATCGGTGTTGTCGGCGAGGTCGGCGAGTTTGACGGCCAGAGCCATCCGGTTCGTTCGTATACGTGCGTAATACTCTTGCGGCGCAACATGTTCGGTTCGGGTCAGCAGCGTCACCGCATCCACCACAGTTCTCGGGATGCCCTCTGCCAGCAGATCTGAGGCGGTGATGTCCGAGTCCTCGATCACGTCGTGCAGCAAGGCGGTTGCGATGTACTCGGCCGACTGGGGCATGACTCTCGTCGCGACCGAACGAGGATGCACGATGTACTTGCCACCCACCTTGTCGACCTGTCCGTGATGGGCGCGGTCCGCGATGGCTCCGGCCACCGCGATCAGATCTTCGCCGCTGCGAGATTGCGCCATGATCCGCCTTTCCCAGATGTTCCGACTGTAAGGGAAGGCCGGGTCCCATGTCCGGACGATCAGGTATCGCGCCGGCGATAGCGCCAGGGATAGGCGAACCAGAAGAACGCGAAGGTGAGCAGGGCGACCAGACCCGCGACCCACCCCACTGATTTGCTGACCACCAACTCGAACACCAACGTCATGACGCCGGTCAGCGCCACTCCGAGCAAGACAAGCCCACCGAGGGCGAATCGCTGGGCGGAGTTCACCAGCTCTTCGAGACGGTGCCTCCGGAACAGCAGCCGGTGCATGGCCACCGGTGCGAGCAGCAACACCGTTGCGCCGACCGAAGCGGTCACCGTCACGAGATACACGTTCTGGAACAGACCATCCTGCTCGTAGAAGCGGTCCTGGAACGGCACCGTGAGCAGGAATCCGGTCAGCAGCTGAACGCCGGTCTGCACCACCCGGAGCTCCTGCAGCAAACTTGCCCAGTTGCGGTCGAGACGCTGTGTGGGAGTCTCGTTGCGCTCCCTGCGCAGCCAGTCGTCGTCAACCGTCTCGTCGCTCATCTGCCAATGGTCGACTCCTTCCTTCGCACTGGCAAGTGCCTGCCGAAACGCGGTGGATATGGTCAGCCGAGAGGTTTCACCGTGGCGAAGGAGCAGGCAATGGCAACGGGTCAGTCCGGGACAGCAACACCCGCGTGGTTCACCGCCGCCATCGAGCAATCGCCCGACCATCGCGACGTCGAGGTCGAGGGTGCGTCGGTGCATCTGCGTTGCTGGGGCGAGCCCGGCGCGCCCGGTGTTGTCCTGGTGCACGGTGGTTCCGCACACTCGGGATGGTGGGACCATGTCGCGCCACTCCTGGCCGTCTCACATCGGGTGGTCGCCCTGGACATGACCGGTCACGGCGACAGCGATGCACGCCCCGACTACCCGCACGAGACTTGGGCCGCAGAGGTACTGGCCGCCGCGCAAGCGGGCGAGATCGCGGGCAAGCCGTACGTGGTGGGACACAGTATGGGCGGCTGGGTCACAGCAGCGGTGGGCGCTCTGCACGGCGAGCGGGTGGCAGGCATCGTGGTGATCGACTCACCCCTGCTCAGTGAACCGCCCGAAGAGGTGATCATCCGCCAGTTGAGCCGCAGGGCGCGGGCGTATCCGTCCAAGTCCGAGATCATGGCCCGCTTCCGCACCGAACCGGCACAAGAACTGTTGCTGCCCTACGTGGCCGAGCATGTCGCCGGCGAATCGGTGCGAGACACTGAGGCCGGCTGGATGTGGAAGTTCGATCCCGACATGTTCCGTAAACGGCACGAAGGCGGCCAGCGGGTCAAAGTACGGGACTTCTTGGCGCAGGTGAGCACGCGGGCGACCTACATCCGCTGCCAGAACGGCATCGTTCCTTCGGAGACCGCTCAGGAGATCGCCGGCCTGTTCGTCCCGCGGGCCACCGTGGTCGAATTGGCCGAGGCCGGGCACCACCCGATGATGGATCAGCCTCTGCCTCTGGTCGCCACACTGAGAACTGTTTTCGCGCACTGGGATTCGGCTCAGTGACATCGAGCGCCGCAACGTCGGCGATGGCGGTGCTCCACCACTGATGCCAACAGAGGATGCCGGCGAGCCGCGATACCGCACCTTGCTGCTGACCCTGGGCCTGCTGACCACCATCACCGCGATCGTCAGCAGCCTCGGGGCCCCGCTGATCCCGGCCATCGCCGACGAGCACAACGTGACGCTCACCGACGCGCAGTGGGCTCTGACCGCCACCTTGCTCACCGCAGCGGTCGCGACACCGATCATCGGGAGGCTCGGAGCCGGACAAATGCGTCGGCCGACGATCATCACCGGTCTCGTCATCGTCACCCTGGGTTCGATGCTGGCCGCACTTCCCTGGGGTTTTGCTCCGCTGTTGATCGGCCGGGCGATGCAGGGCGTCGGATTGGCGCTGGTCCCCCTTGCGATGGCCGTTGCTCGCGACGTCATCCGGCCACCGAGAATCTCGGGCGTCATCGCGATGTTGTCGGTGACAGCTGTCGCCGGTACCGGCCTCGGATACCCGCTGACGGCCGTGGTCGCCCAGACCTGGGGCTTGGCTGCCGCTTACTGGATGGGCGCCGTGCTCAGCGCCTGCACCCTGCTGATGGCGCTGAGTTTTGTTCCGCGTGCGCAGTCGGTGATCCGCGCACCTGTGGACTGGGCAGGCGCGGTGATGCTGTCCGCCGGTACGGGGTCCACGCTTCTGGCGGTCAGCAGGGGTGAGACATGGGGCTGGACGTCGCTTCGCACCGTTGTCCTTGCGCTGGTGGGACTTACGTTCCTCGTCGTGTGGGGGCGATGGAGTCTGCGACGTGATCACCCGCTGGTCGATCTCCGCCTGGCCACCCGCTCGGGAATCGCTGCACCGAATCTGGTGGCCTTCGGCGGTGGCATCGGTATGTACACGTTGCTGACGTTGACCATCGTGCTGGTCCAGAGTTCGGATCCTGGCTGGGGGCTTGACCATTCGGTCACCGTCGCCGGCCTGATGCTGGTGCCCTACTCGCTGACGAGTGTTGTCGGCAGCAGACTCGCGCTGGCGGCCGGCGCCAAGTACGGCCCCGACGTCCTGCTGCCTCTGGGCTCGGTTGTGTTCATGGGTTCCACTCTCGGTCTGGCCTTCGTGCACAGCAATGTGTATTGGGCTCTGGGCTGGATGGCCGTCGGTGGACTGGGCAGCGGCTTCACGTTCTCGTCGCTGGCCGTGCTCATCGTCCCGCACGTTCCGCAGGAGGAAACCGGTAGTGCGATGGCGTTCAACATGGTTCTGCGCTATCTCGGCTTCTCGGTGGGCAGCGCGGTCAGCGTGACGCTGATGGCCGTATACGGCGGCGGGCAACAGGGGTTCGTCTGGACGCTCGTGACCATGGCGGCGGTGTTCGCCGTTGTCGCGGTAGGTGCGTGGTTGCTGACCACTCGGCAGAGACCACCGGCCGTTCGTAGTTGAGTAAGCTCATCGCCGCTCTTCGATCCACGCGGTCGAGCCTTTTCCACATACCCCTTGAGAATCGTGCCCTCACGCACGTCCGTTCTCGCATGCACTCAGAAAAGGCGGGAACCGATGATTTTCCTGGCCTTTGTCTCTTTTTTTCGCGGTTCAGGTTGCCTGGTCGTAGTAGCCATCGACGGGCTAGTTCGCCGGCGATTGGCGATTGGTTCCTCGATTTGCCGACTACGGATTTGCGCTCAGATGGGCAATACAGTGAACCGCCGACGCGGTATGATGGCAAGTTTGACGCCGTCGGTCTTCATCGCCACCAGAAGTTTCGCGAGATCGGCTAGCGCGGCGAATTGGAACGCCGCACATGTAGCGCGCCAAAGTCGATCGGCCAGTCGACAGCCGCAGCCTCTCTAGAACTCTCCGGCATGTCCGGGCTGCGCGCTAGGGGTTGTGCATCAAAAGTAATGTGGGGAAGCCAATGTGGCGAATGCTGGCCGACGACCTGAGAAGTCTCCATGTACGCCTCCGGCTTATCGACCCCGCACTCTCCGAGGAAAGCCAGGAAGCGAACTCTGCAGCTATTTCTCAATTCTACTAGAGAGGGTTCGGGCTCGATTGTGATTACTTCATAGCTTCGGCCATTAGATAAGAGACTAGTGATGGCAACTGCACGTCCGGAGTACGAAGGCAGAGATCTCGCAATAGATTCATGCAGGTATCGGACTATAGCCGCTTCATAGGTCCACAGTGAGACCCCGGTTGTCGCCGAAATCTCGCGATATAGGTCGAGTGATTTTCCCACATGGAAGACAGTCAGATGCAAGTCGCTTGCTCTGCAGTTTGAAATCGACGGCACTTGTTGCCGGACGACATCAGCGTTCGTAACTGAGCACTGCAGCACCAACCGTTTAGAACCAAGATAGGTAGTGTCCACTTTAAGCTTTTGCAAACTCGCCGTCGTAGGCAACAGACTTCTCGTTGGAGACATCAGCCATTGTGCGGGCAGTCACAGATGCGTCCTCGATGGACCGGAGAACCATATTGTACCCAGCG
Organism: Williamsia sp. R60; assembly: GCF_054063855.1. Lineage (NCBI taxonomy): Bacteria > Bacillati > Actinomycetota > Actinomycetes > Mycobacteriales > Nocardiaceae > Williamsia > Williamsia sp. R60. The sequence continues at coordinate 689,281 of NZ_JBSSGR010000003.1, read as the reverse complement.
GAAAGCTGCACCGCTTCATCTCGCATGATGTCTCGCCTTGCCGCGATCTCAGTGGCCATCGCGCTTAGCTTATTGGCGATATCCTTGAGTGCCTGGATCTCGTCTGCCAGTTGGTTCTTAGTCATTACTTCTCCTTTGTGTAAAGTCAAGGCCGCTACACGATGCAGTACTCATATAGAGGGGAGCGATTCTGGCCCGCAGTCGAAAAGAGGCGCACAAACTTCTCATGGAACGCGAACGCCAACGCTTGTTGCTCCTTCCAGGTTGTATCGTCCGCTAGAGCCTCAAGGAGCTGGTCTTCGCTAGTTGCAACGAATGTCAAGTAGTCGTTGTACATTGAGAGCACTTCGTGCGCGAGAGCAGGGACCGCCGATGTCTCGGGATGTCGCGACGAGACGTTTAAAACTCGATCAATTGGCAAAGAGTCAAACACCTCTTGTGCGCTAATCCTTGTAAGACCCTCGCTGGCAGAGCGGTCTACGAGATCTAAAATAGTCGAGTAAACCCCAAGTAATTTAGAGTAGCGCAGTTTCAAATTCTCCATACGGCGCTTGGGTGTAGATTTGAATCCTTCGCCCTTCATTCTTCTATTATAGCGCTCAAAGTTTAGGCAAAGTACACCCCACCATCGCCGGATATCATTTGTTAGCATTATCGGAAAGAATGGATCGTCCGACGAACTTCTATCCCAGTACGCGCTGAGCACCTGCTCACGGGCCAAGTCATAGGCATCAGCATTCAGCAGCGGCCGGCTATTCATGAGAAGCAGGAGGCGCGCAGTGAACGAGTTGGATGCATCGTCCGTGGGTGCTCCTATCTCTGAGAGAATTGTCATGAATGAATGGGGTTGAATAAACTCTCCACCGCGCGAAAACGGCCGAAATTCCGCCGCCCCCCGGAGCTCATCCAAAGCCTCTATCAACCGTGCACTTTCAACATAGTTCAATCGACCTCGGGATTCATTTGAACCTTTCGAAACCGGCAAGTCATCAAGTACGAAAAGGTCGAGGTCGCTGGCTTCACTTGCTTCGTCTCGGGCTACGGACCCCGTGACGTAGATGCAGGCGCGGTTGGAGATATGAGGAGTGTCGTCCCTGTCCGCGTGCTCAAGCTTGGGCCAGAGAAGTCGCCCACCCATCGACAGCGCTGTCCAACGCCCCCGCGTGTGCTCGCGTCGTCGAGCAAGCTCGGCATACTTTGAGGGATCGAGACTCGGGGAGCCCAGCTGAACGTTCATCCCGGTCCCTTCCCGGAGCTGCCGCCGTTCGCGGGCACAGTGAACGAGGGGTCATCCCGTAGCCTCATCTGCCCCACGAGTCACACCTTACCTGCGCAATGCGCGAGAAAGTCATGCTGCTGGACCGTGTCTGACCCAGGTGAATCGAGATCGCACAGTTACTTATATCTCGTCGCGACGACAGCCACACAGTCATCCTCCTATCCTCCCTTAGCTCAACAGGAAGTGCACGGTACAAGTAGACCTTATAGTAGCGCTACTGTATTAGCACTAGATTGGAACTATGTCGCGCCAGAAACTCTCCGCCGAAGACTGGCTCTCGGCTGGAGAGGCACTCCGCGAACGATTGAAGACTGGGCGCTTGGCACGGGGGCTGAGCCAAGAACGACTCGCGCAGAAAGCCGGGCTTTCGCTCCCAGCTCTACGCAAAATTGAGCGGGGGGCGACTGCTGAGCCGGGAATCTTCACTGTGTTGGCAATCCTGCGCGAACTTGGAATGTCGGTCAGGGTTCTCGAGGAGCTGGCTGCCGATTCGAGCCAACAGCAGTTGCCCGTGGATGAGGTGGCGAAGAACGAGGCGGAGCAGAACTCTGCCACGGCGGCGCGGGGCAACGACCCGTTCCCGCCGCAGGACAAGAAGTAGGCGCCGCCGTGCAGCACCTGCACTACGACCTTGGTCATTAAAACAAGGGCGCGGTCGCGGTCGTCACGCTGGACTAAAAGGCCAACGTCCAGCTCCTGACGGCTTCGCAATACCGCTCTTACAAGGCGGGCCACCGGTACAGCTACATCGGCGGGCTCGCTACAAAGTCGCCCGCGCGCCCGACCATTTCGCGCAGCGGGAGGTCGGGTGTCGTCGTCGACCTGGGCGGCTATGGCGGGAAAATGCGCGCTAGCGTGGGACTCGGGCCGCCGCCACGCGGGAATCTACCGACGTTACGCCAGCAGCCGAGCCCGGCCGGAACGTCGAGGTCCGCGACCCAGTCGAGCCGAGCGACGACCCTTTCGGCGGCCAGACCTGGGACGTCTTCCTGTCGCACGCGACCGAGGACAAGGAATCGGTCGCGGTGCCGCTGCGTGATGCTCTGACTAGCCTCGGGGTCAGAGTGTGGCTGGACAAGACCGAGATCAGGATCGGCGACAGTCTGCGACGCAAGATCGACGAGGGCATCCGATCGAGCCGCTTCGGCGTGGTCATTCTCTCGCCGGCCTTCTTCGCGAAGGCGTGGACAAATCATGAACTCGACGGACTTGTCACGCGCACAGTAGCTGGTGAGCAGACGATGCTGCCGATCTGGCACAAGGTGACCGCAGAGGACGTCCGCAAGTACAGCCCGTCATTGGCCGACAAGCTAGCGCATAACAATTCCGATGTCGACATAGATGAGGTTGCCGAGCAGATAGCGGACGCCATTATTCGAAAGGATTGATCAAGTCCTTCGTCGGCGGTAACTGGAACCCAGTTCCGGTGACCGCCGGTACTCTTCTCTGCGATGCGGACTGGCCGCGTTCTCCCCGAGGAAGCGGAGGAAGCCCGTGGGTGCACCGTACGTTTCGATCAAACGACTAGTCGACAATTCGCTCGCAGCGATGCTCGCTGCCGTCGAGGTCTACAACAAGCCGCAGATGACCTACCGCGACGAGGTCACCGTGATGCTGGTGGTCAACGCGTGGGAGCTCGCGCTGAAGGCGACCCTGCGGCAGGAGCGTCAGTCGATCTTCTACCCGAAGAAGCCGGGTCAGCGATACCTGTCGATCTCGATCGATGAAGCCCTCAGGCGCGTGAACGCGCAGGCACTGTGGCCGGACAGTGTTGACGGCACCGCAACGACTGTCAACATTAAGTCGCTCACCGAATACCGCGACCGGGCAATCCACTTATACAACGCGCGGGGGCTCGGGTCGGTAATCCATCCGTTCCTCCAGCAGAATGTTCTGAACTACCGCGACTTTGTGCTCGCGAGGTTCAAAAAGGACCTCGCCGACTCTATGACATGGCAGCTGCTGCCGCTCGGCGCGACGGCGCCGGCTGATGCGGTCCAGTTTATGAGGGCCGACAAAAATTCGACAATGGTTACCGAGGTGGAGGACTTCATCAACGAGCTACGCGATCTTATGGACGATGCAGAGGCCAGCGGCGCGGACATGGCGCGGGTGGCGGTCGTTTACGACATCCACCTGCGGTCAGAGAAGAAAATGACGAGTGCGGATCTCGTGGTCGCGGTGTCCCAAACCGCAGACGGGCAGATCGCAATCCAAAAGACTGACCCCAATCAAACGCATCCCTACAGCGCGACAGAACTGATCCAGCGAGTGAACGACAAGCGAAAGGGCCGTGCAATCAACAGTTATGACCACCAGGCGATCTGCTGGAAAGAGTCGCTGCGCGACAAGCGACGGTATTCGTGGAAGCACAGCAACGCTGCGAGCTATGTGTGGTCTGGTGACGCGGTGTCATATCTGTCCTCAGTAACTGACGAGCGCTACGACAAACTCCGTTCCGAATACCGCAAATATCTGCGGGAGATTCGCGAGCAATCCGAGTAAGCAATTCACCTTCGACCAAACGTCTTGCGCTTCAACCCTCCGCTCGGGGTGCGATGAGTGCGGTCGAGCCGCAAAAGTGTCTGCGCAGCAGTCACTCCCGAGAGCTACTTGTCGACGTACATGCCGTCAGCAGCAGTTGATCAAACGCGGTCGGAACTTGTTGGCCACCAACATGAGTTGAGACGTCGCGCCTTCGAAGGCGGCCAGATCTGAGCCCGCGCCCGGGTCATGTCTCACCATTTTTGTAGCGGTTGCAGCAAACCCGACTTCGACTTCGCTACTGCATTGCGAACGTCCTCGGGGCCGACTGGGAGCGGTTGTGGAAGAAGATTCGGCTCGCCTCATCGGGCGGTTCAGCAACCTCCCGAGCCTGTCGGGGGTGTAGATAGCGCCCGCGCGAGCCTGATCTCGAGATTTGCGGCTACGTACGGGCGGTTTCGTTCTCAGCGTGTTGGTAAAGATGATCATCATTGTTGACCGCACTGTCCTGAACGGGCGGCCCCCGGAGCGTCCTTTAAAGGGGTCTCGAGTGTCTTGATTAGCGCATTCCACACGCCGCGGGGCCCGGCGGATCCTGAAAGCAAAGAGGTCAGGCCGCATTTCTGCAACCTGACCTCTGTACCGCATTGAGCTGAACTGCTATCTGTGGGCGAAGGGGGACTTGAACCCCCACGTCCCGAAGGACACTGGCACCTGAAGCCAGCGCGTCTGCCATTCCGCCACTCGCCCGTGGCTGCTCGTCGGTCTTCAAACGAACTGGAAAACGGTAACATGGGCCGGCCCTGCGTCAGAAATCGGCAGCTCTGGACCGTGAGGGTGACGGGTCGAACACGCGGCACGTCAGAGGCACGTGCGATCAAATGAGTTGTACGTCACTTCCCGCACAGCTTTCGGCTGGGCCCATTCGGGCCGATCAGCCCACGTATTCGGCCGAAACGGACACCAGGCGTCTACTGGGACATCTGTGGCGGACGGTGCAGAAGTTCCGCCTGGAGTGTCCAACGCGGGGTGTGAGTCGCTATCATCAAACAGCACGATTGGCACGCCGACACGCTGAGAACTCGAAGGGAGGTCGTCGGTAGTGGGGATTCTGCAAAGAATCGAACGCAAACTCGAAGGTGCGGTAGATGACGGCTTCGCCCGGGTCTTCGGCGGCAAGGTCGCCCCGCAAGAGGTCGAGAACGCTCTGCAACGCGAAGCGGAAGACAACTTGGAAGACCTCGGCGACGGCGGCAAGCTCGCCCCGAACGCCTACAACCTGGTGGTCAGCTCCACCGACCACCGCGAGATGGTTGCCGAGTACGAGCTCAACCGGAAGACCTTCTCCAAGCATCTCGAGAATTTCATCCGTGACAACGGATGGCAGACATACGGTGACGTGGTGGTCGAGTTCTCCCACTCACCCACCCTGCACACCGGTCAGTTCCGGGCGCGGGGCACGGTTAATCCGGACGTCCGGCCGATGCCTGTGCAACAAGCAGGCCATCGTCCTCCAGATCAATCAGGGCCGCCGTTGCCCCATCCGCCGCCCGCGGCGCCAAACCGAAACCCACAAGTAGGAGCCACTCCCATGACGCAGAACTCCGGATACGACCCCCGCGGAGGTTACGAACAGGGCTCCTACCCACCGCAGGCGGCCTACAGCCAGCAGCCCTACGAACAGGGCCAGGACAACTCCGGCGACGGTGTGCAGGCGTACAGCCAGCAGGGTGGCTACGACCAGCAGGGCTACAACCAGGCCGGCTACGACCAGCAGGGTTACGACCAGCGTGGCTATGACCAACGCGGTTACGACCAGCACGGTGGCTACGACCAGGCCGGGTACGACCAGGGCGCCTACCAGCAGGGCGGCCACGACCAGCAGGGCTACAACCAGGGTGGGTACGCCCAGCCGCCGGCCAACCAGGAGCAGGGCTACGACCCGCGCAACTACCAGCAGGGTTACGACCAGGGCGGCTACCAGCAGCCCGGATACGACCAGCAGGGTTACGACCAGGGCGGCTACCAGCAGCCCGGGTACAGCCAGAACGAGTACGACCAGCAGGGTGCATACAACCAGCAGGCCGGCTACGCGCAGGGATACCCGCAACAGGGCGGGTACGACCAGCAAGGTGGCTACGACCAGCAGCCCGGGTACGCCCAGGCTCCCGGCTACGGCGCTCCCGCCGCGTACGCACCGACGGCGATCACGCTGCTGCTCGAAGACGGCAGCAACCGCACGTTCCAACTGCGCAACGGCTCGAATGTCATCGGCCGCGGCCAGGACGCCCAGTTCCGTCTGCCCGACACCGGTGTTTCCCGTCGCCACGTCGAGATCCGCTGGGACGGCTCGAGCGCCCTCCTCAACGACCTCAACTCCACGAACGGCACTACGGTCAACGATGTCCAGGTCAGCAGCTGGGAACTCGCAGACGGTGACCGGATCCGCGTGGGGCATTCGGACATCACCGTCCGTTTCCAGTGACGCCCGCACAAACCGTCACTACCCAGTAGCGCGCTCCCTCGATCCGCGTGGCTCACAGCTGCTCGATGCACAAGTGAGACATCCGAATGCGTGATGGGGCGACACTGGGCCATAAGATGCACTGGACGTTGATGGCTGGCCCAGGAGGTGGAAAAGCGTGCAGGGCATAGTGCTGCAACTGACGCGTGTCGGCTTCTTGCTGCTGCTGTGGCTCCTGGTGTGGGCAGTACTGCGGGTCATCCGCACCGATGTGTACGCCGCCACCGGCCAGCGACCCATGACGCGCTACGAACGCCGCAACCGCGGCGGGTCCCCCGCCAAGGTGAAAGGCGGGGCCAGATATCTCGTGGTCACCCATGGGGCCCTGGCCAACACGAGGATCACGCTCGGCACCCAACCGGTGTTGCTCGGCCGCGCCGACGACTCGACCCTGGTTCTCACCGACGAGTACGCCTCCGAGCGCCACGCCCGGCTGATCCGCCGGGGAGATGACTGGTATGTCGAAGACCTCGGCTCCACCAACGGCACCTACCTCGACCGTGCGAAGGTCACCACCGCTGTGCGCGTGCCGCTCGCAACTCCGGTCAGGGTGGGCAAAACCGTGATTGAGTTGCGCCCGTGACCCTGGTGTTGCGCTATATCGCGCGTAGCGACCGCGGCTTGGTCCGTGCGAACAACGAAGACTCCGTATACGCCGGTGCCCGATTGCTGGCCCTTGCCGACGGCATGGGCGGCCACGCGGCCGGTGAGGTGGCCAGCCAGCTGGTCATCCAGGCACTACGTCCCCTCGACGACGACGAGCCCGGCGGCGACCTCCTGGCGAAACTCGAAGAGGCCACCCGCCACGGCAACGAGGCGATAGCCGACCAGGTTGCCGAGGCCCCCGAACTCGACGGCATGGGCACCACCCTCACCGCCATCCTCTTCGCGGGCTCGCGCCTGGGTCTGTGCCACATCGGCGATTCACGCGGCTATCTGCTGCGCGACGGCCAGCTCACCCAGATCACCCGCGACGACACGTTCGTTCAGACCCTTGTCGAAGAAGGCCGGATCACGGCCGAAGAAGCACACACACATCCGCAACGGTCGTTGATCATGCGTGCGCTCACCGGTACGGAGGTCGAGCCCACGCTGACGGTGCGCGAAGCCCGCGCCGGCGACCGCTATCTCCTGTGCAGCGACGGCCTGTCCGATGTGGTCAGCGAAGAGACCATCGCCGACACCATGACGTCGGTGGAGAACTACCGCGACTGCGCCGACCGGCTCATCGAGCTGGCCCTGCGTGGCGGTGGCCCCGACAACGTCACCGTCGTGGTCGCCGACGTCGTCGATGTGGATTACGGCGACAGCCAGCCGATCGTCGGCGGCGCGGCCGGAGGCGACGACCAGGAGTACGTCCCCGATCCGCGTACCTCGGCCGGTCGTGCGGCCGCGCTGCGTCCGCCTGCCCAGTCGCCCCGGCGACCGACCATCGGAACCCCCGAACCCGAACCGCCGCAAGCACACCCGCGTCGTAAATGGATCCTCGGTGGTATTGCCCTTGCCGTGATCGCCGTCCTCATCGCCGGTGTCTTCGTGGGCCGGGCGATCGTCCGTTCGAACTACTACGTCAGCGCCGACAACGGCGAGGTGGTGCTCTACCGCGGATTGCAGGGGTCATTCCTGGGCTTGAGCCTGCACGAGCTGAGCAAGATCACCTGCACCGGAGCCATGGACACCGACAGGCCGACGGTCACCATCGCCGACTACAACAATCGTCCCGAGAACTGCGTACCCCTGAAGGTGTCCGACCTCACCGGCACGGCGCCCGCCTCGCTCGAAGGCCGCGACCCCGTGCCTCTCGACGATGCCGAGGAACAGGTCCGAAACCTGATGGACAACCTAGTGCCGTTGTGTCCCGAAGAGGAGTCCGCCTCGGCCGAGGGCGTCACCCCGGGCCCGGCCCAGCCCCCCGCTCCGGGTACCGAGAGTCCTGTACCGCCGCCGGCCACACCGGGACAGCCCGCGCCGGTGCTCCCGCAGTCGGGCAGTGCCAGCACGCAGCCTCCGCTGACGTCCACCACCACGCCGCCCGTCACGGCCCCGGAAAACTGTCGGGGGCGCTGATGTCACAGGCCGCCGTCACACAGACACCGGCTTCCGGGCCGATCCGCAACTACACAGGCCGCAACTCCGAACTGGTGTTGCTCGGCCTGTCGACGATCATCGTCTTCACCGCGCTCATCCTGGTCGAGGCTGCGCAGTCGCAGAGCATCACCTGGGAACTGGCCAAGTACATGGCCGCCTACGTCCTGCTCTACGGTTTCGCCCACCTCGTCGTACGGCGATTCGCGCCCTACGCCGATCCGCTGATCCTGCCGCTGGTGGCCACCATCAACGGTCTCGGGCTCGTCCTGATCCATCGCCTCGACCTCGGGACCGGTCAGAACGGTGAGACCGCCAACCCCATCGACCGCACCAACGACGCCGATCAGCAGGTTCTGTGGGCCGTCCTCGGCATCATCGCGTTCGCGGCCATCCTGATCCTGATCCGCGACCACCGGACGCTGTCGCGGTACAGCTACCTGCTGGGCCTGAGCGGTCTGATCTTCCTGGCCATCCCGGCGATCCTGCCGTCGTCGATGTCGGAGATCAACGGTTCCAAGATCTGGATTCGCACCCCGCTGTTCAACATCCAGCCAGGCGAATTCTCGAAGATCCTGATCATCATCTTCACCGCGTCGTTGCTGGTGTCCAAGCGTGATCTGTTCACCACCGCGGGTAAGCATTTTCTCGGTATGGACCTACCCCGCGCTCGCGACCTCGGCCCGCTGCTCGCCGCGTGGATCATCTCCATCGGCGTCCTCGCGTTCGAGGCCGACCTCGGCACCTCTCTCCTGATCTTCTCGACCATGCTGGTGATGCTGTACGTGGCGACCGAGCGGGTGAGCTGGCTGATCATCGGCGTCAGCCTGTTCGCCCTGGGCGCACTGGTCGCCTACCAGCTGTTCTCACATCTGCAGGTGCGTGTCGCGGTGTGGCAGGACCCGTTCAGCGACTTCTACGGCCAGGGCTACCAAGTCGGCCAAAGCCTGTTCGGCCTGGCCACCGGCGGTCTGTTCGGCACCGGTCTGGGTTCGGGCCGGCCCAACATCGTGCCGTTTGCCAACACCGACTTCATCATCGCGACCATCGGCGAAGAGCTCGGCCTGGTGGGACTCGCGGCGATCCTCCTGCTCTATCTGGTGTTGATCGTCCGGGGTCTGCGCACCGGCATCGCCGTTCGTGACAGCTTCGGCAAGCTCCTCGCCACCGGGTTGTCGTTCACGATCGCGGTGCAGATCTTCGTGGTGGTCGGCGGCGTGACCAAGCTGATCCCGCTGACCGGCCTGACCACGCCGTTCATGTCCTACGGCGGCTCATCGCTGCTGGCGAACTACATCCTGGTCGCGTTGCTTATCCGCGTGTCCAACGCCGCACGTGAGCCCGATCCGACCAAGAAGAAGTCGACGCCCATCGCCGATGCGCCCACCGAGATGGTCAAGCGCTCATGAACATTCCCATCCGCCGCGTGGTCATCGCGGTCATGGTGATCATCCTCGTGCTGCTCGCCAACGCCACCTACGTGCAGGTGTTCAAGGCCGACAACCTGCGGGCCGACCCACGCAATCAGAGGGTGCTCCTCGACGAGTACTCGCGTCAGCGCGGCCAGATCACCGCCGGCCAGGACGTGATCGCGCAGTCGGTGCCCACCGATGACCGGCTCAAGTACCTGCGCACCTATCCGGGACCGTGGGCGCCTGCCTTCGCACCGGTCACCGGTTACTACTCGTTCCAGTACGCGAGTTCGGGACTCGAGCAGGCCGAGGATTCCATCCTCAACGGCAACGACGACCGGCTGTTCGGACAGCGTTTCGCCGACATGTTCTCCGGTCGTGATCCACGCGGGGGCAACGTGATCACCACCATCGACCCGCGGGCGCAGCAGATCGCCTTCGACGAGATGAACAAGGGCTGCAACGGCGGCTGCCGCGGAGCCGTGGTGGCGCTCGCACCGAACACCGGCGCGATCCTGGCGATGGTATCCACACCGAGTTACGACCCCAACCTGCTGGCCAGCCACGACACCACCGTCCGTGAAGACGCCTGGGCCGCGTGGAATCCCACCGAGGATTCGACCGGGTTCCAGCCGATGCTCAACCGGGCCCTGAACGAGACCTACCCACCTGGTTCGACGTTCAAGGTGATCACCGCTGCCGCTGCGCTCGAGCAGGGCATCGGCCAAGACGAACGCCTTACGGCGGCAAGCAGTTACACGCTGCCGCAGACCGAGACCGGACTGACCAACTACGGCGGTCAGACCTGCCCAGACTCCAGCGGTGGCCAGGTGACTATGCACCAGGCCCTCGAATACTCGTGCAACACAGCGTTTGTGCAACTGTCCACCGAGAAACTGCAGAACCCGATCGAAGCGGTCAAGAACCAGGCCAACGCTTTCGGTGTCGATACCGAACTACCCGACACCCCGCTGCCCGTCTCCGAATCGTCGGTCGGCCCGATCCCTGACCTCGCCGCTCTCGGCCAGAGCTCCATCGGCCAACGTGATGTGCGGTTCACCCCACTACAGAACGCGATGATCGCCGCGACCATCGCCAACGGTGGGGTTCGCATGCAGCCGTACCTCGTGGACAAGTTGCAGGGTCCGGACCTCAAGACCCTGAACACCACCCGGCCCAACTCGCTCAACGAGCCGATCAGCGCTCAGACCGCTGCGACCCTGACCGAGATGATGATCGACTCCGAACGCAACACCCGCGGATCCGGCGGGCCGGTGTCGATCGCATCGAAGACCGGCACCGCCGAGCACTCCAACACCCAAGGCACCGATGAGACCCCCTACGCCTGGTATATCGCGTTCGGTCCCTCGAGCAATGCCAAGGTGGCGGTGGCGGTGATCGTCGAGAACGGCGACGGCGGACTACAGGCAACGGGCGGCTCGTCAGCCGCCCCTATCGGGCGTGCCGTGATCAACGCGCTCGCAGGTGAGAGGTGACCGGGTGAGTTTGCAGGGTGGCACGACCATCGCAGGCCGGTATCGGCTGATGCGGTTGATCGCGACCGGAGGCATGGGCCAGGTGTGGGAAACCATGGACACCAGGCTCGATCGACGCGTGGCCGTCAAGGTCCTCAAGGCCGAGTTCTCCGACGACCCCGAGTTCCTCGAGCGGTTCCGCACCGAGGCCCGGACCACCGCGCAGCTGAACCACCCCGGGATCGCCAACGTCTTCGACTACGGCGAGGCGCAGGATCCGGGTGCGGGTTCGGTGGCCTATCTGGTGATGGAATTGGTCAACGGGGAGCCGCTCAACGCGGTGCTCTCCCGTGTCGGCCGGCTGTCACTGAACAACTCCCTCGACATGCTCGAGCAGACCGGCCGTGCGCTCAAGGCCGCCCACGACGCCGGTCTCGTGCACCGCGACGTCAAGCCCGGAAACATCCTCATCACTCCCACCGGGCGGGTGAAGATCACCGACTTCGGTATCGCCAAGGCAGTGGATGCGGCGCCGGTCACCCAGACCGGAATGGTCATGGGCACAGCGCAATACATCTCGCCTGAGCAGGCGCTCGGCGAAGACGCAACCGCCGCGTCCGATGTGTACTCACTCGGTATCGTCGGCTATGAGGCGATCGCAGGCCGCCGTCCGTTCCTGGGTGACGGCGCCATCACCGTGGCGATGAAGCACATCCGCGAAGAGGCACCACCACTTCCGACCGACCTCCCGGTTAACGTCCGGGAACTGATCGAGATCACCATCGCGAAGGACCCCAAACAGCGGTACGCCGATGGCGGGGAGTTCGCCGATGCGGTGGCTGCCGTGCGCGCCGGCCGCCGGGCGCCGTTGCCGGGTACCGCGGCCGCAGCGGGCGCACGACCGGCCACTGCGATGATGGCCCCGATGACGGGCGCGACCCGTCCCACGCCGCCGCCGCAGCACCGTGCCGTGGTCGCACCGGTGCCCGTGGATCGCCAAGACGGCTGGTCCACAGGGCAGAAGGCGCTCGCCGCCGCAGCCGTACTCTTGCTGCTCGGTGCGCTGGTCCTGGTCGGCTTCCTGATCCTCAACTCCGATGACACCACCGGCGACGTCCCGACGAGGTCGACGACACCGACCACAACGACAACCACGAGGACCACCACGCCTCCGCCGACGACCACCGAAGAAACCACCACCGAAGAGACCACGACCACAACAACGCGTACGACCACGACAACCACTGAGGAAACGACGACGACCACCGAGTCGTCGACCGGTGGATTCACCTTGCCGAGCATTCAGATCCCCGGCCTGCCGGCTCGGGAGAGCGATGACCAGCTCGGCCAGGGCGACGAACAGGCCAGTACGAGTGCGCAGCCCGAACCACAGGATGGTGGTTGATGGCCGACCCCCGGCAGATCTCTGATCGATACGAACTGGGCGAGACCCTCGGTTTCGGCGGTATGTCCGAGGTTCACCTCGCGCGTGACCTGCTCCTGCACCGCGATGTGGCCATCAAGGTGTTGCGTGCCGATCTGGCCCGCGACCCCACGTTCTACCTGCGCTTTCGGCGCGAGGCGCAGAATGCCGCGGCCCTCAATCACCCGACGATCGTCCAGGTCTTCGACACCGGCGAGGCCACCACCCCGGAGGGGCCGCTGCCGTACATCGTGATGGAGTTCGTCGACGGCGAAACCTTGCGAGACGTTCTGCGCGCCGAGGGGTACATCAAGCCTCGACAGGCGATGACGTGGGTCGCTGACGTGGCTGCGGCACTACACTTCTCACACCAGAACGGCATCGTCCACCGGGACGTGAAGCCGGCGAACGTGATGATCGACAAGTCCGGCGCGGTGAAGGTGATGGACTTCGGCATCGCCCGCGTCCTGGCCGACACCGGCAACTCCGTGACCCAGACCGCGGCCGTCATCGGCACCGCTCAGTACCTGTCACCCGAGCAGGCCCGCGGCGAGAGCGTCGACGCCCGCAGCGACGTCTACTCGCTGGGCTGTGTGCTGTTCGAGCTGCTGACCGGCGAACCACCGTTCACCGGCGACTCACCGGTGGCCGTTGCCTACCAACATGTGCGTGAAGATCCCCCGACGCCGTCGTCGGTCCGCGAGGGGGTGCCGCACGAGCTCGATTCCGTGGTTCTCAAGGCCATGAGCAAGAACCCGGCCAACCGCTACCAATCGGCGTCCGAGATGCGGTCGGATCTGATGAAGGTGCTCGCAGGCGGCAAACCCAGTGCCCCGATCGTGATGTCGGACGAGGACCGCACCGCGCTGATCGACACCGGTCCTCGGGCGCGTGTCTCTCGCGTTGGGCCGGCGGGCACCAGTCACCGCCGCGATGATGACGACGACGACTCGCAGACGCGACGCAAGGCTCTCAAGTTCGCCGGATTCGGTGTGCTCGCGGCCTTGGTGATCGCTGCCGTGAGCCTGCTGCTGCTGCGTCCCTGGGCGTCGGATGTGACTCCACAAGTGTCGATTCCCCGGGTCACCGACATGTCGGCGGTGGACGCAAAGGCCGAACTCGAACGGATGGGCTTCCGCGTGAACCAGCGCGACGAGCCGAGCCCGACCGTCGCGGTTGGTGCACCCACCCGGACCACCCCGGGTGAAGGCGTGAAGGTCGACAAGGGAGCCACGGTCACCCTGTACGTGTCGACCGGTCCTCTGCGCCAACAGATCCCGGATCTGCGTGGTCGGACGTTGGCGCAGGCGACGGCGGAGCTCGGGAATCTGGGATTCACCAACACCCGGTCGATCGAGGTGCCCTCCACCGCCGACCTCAAGGACAAAGTGGTCGCCACCGCACCTGCCGCACGCAGTACGCAAGCGGTCACGGAGCTGATCACCATCCAGGTCGGCACCGGCCCACGCAAGGTCACCGTCCCCGACCTCACCGGGCAGCGCGAGGCGCAGGCGCGAACCAATCTCGACCAGCTCAACCTCGACATAGCGGTGGTCGCCACCGATTCGGAGCTGCCGTCAGGCACCGTGATCAGCTCATCGCCGAACGCCGGCGAGGTCGTCGACGAGCGAAGCGTCGTGCAGGTGACGATCAGCCGGGGCAACATGTTCGTGGTGCCCGATCTGCGCGGTCGAACAGCGGCGCAGGCCCAGACGATCCTGACGTCGGCGGGGTGGGAACGAACCACCCTCACCACCGTGCAGCGCAACGTGCCGCTGGGCAGTCCCGACGACGAGAAGGTCCTCGAACAGGCTCCCGTTGCCGGCAGTCTTCTCCGCAAGGACGCGGCGGTGTCGATCACGGTCGGACGGGCGAGCCTGCTTCCCTGACCTCGGGAAGACCGCAGTCACCCCGATCCATCCGATACCGAGGATCGGCCGGGTGTCATCAGCCGAGCGCTGCGGCCACCTGCGCTTCGAGGGTGCTGACCTGTCCATCGGGGACGGTCATGCCGCACACGGTCAGCCAGTTCGCCAGCATCCGGTGCCCGCCCTGGGTCAGCACGCTCTCCGGATGGAACTGCACACCGTGGATGGGGAGTTCGCGGTGCTTCATGGCCATCACGATGCCGCTCTCGGTGTGCGCGGTCACCTGGATCTCGGCCGGAATCGTCTCGGGTAGCACGGTGAGGGAGTGATACCTGGTTGCCGTGAACGGATTGGGCAGGCCCGCCAGAACGCCATCCGCGTCGTCGTCGTGCGTGACCAACGACGTCTTGCCGTGCAGCAGTTCTGGCGCCCGATCCACGGTGGCACCGAAGGCCGCGCCGATCGCCTGATGGCCCAGACACACTCCGAGCAGAGGGGTGCCCTGGTCGGCCGCAGCCTTCACAAGAGGCATGGTGGCGCCGGCGCGCTGAGGGGTGCCAGGTCCCGGCGACAGCAGAACACCGTCGAAATCCTTGATCGCACCGTCGGGGTCGGCGAGCCGAGCATCGTCGTTGCGCCACACCTGCGCATGCACACCCAACTGGCCCAGATACTGGACCAGGTTGTAGACAAAGCTGTCGTAGTTGTCCACCACGAGTATTCGCGCGGGCTGTGGCTCATTCACAGTGGTCAACAATACCTGGGTGCACGCGAGGGCCTCCCATCGTCGATCCCAGGTGGGCTAGGTTATAGGGAGACGTTTTTGCCCGCGAACCGAGGAAACCATGCCCAAGTCGAAGGTCCGCAAGAAGACCGATTACACGATCAACCCCGCCAGCCGCACACCGGTCAAGGTGAAGACCGGGCCGTCGAGCCCGGTGTACGTCTCCACCATGCTCGGCCTGATGGTGCTGGGACTGCTGTGGCTGATCGTCTTCTATCTGGTTGCCACCCCGGAGTCGCTCGGCGCCGACGGCAAGATCCTCAACTGGATGTACGAGTTGGGACCATGGAACTTCTTGATCGGTTTCGGTTTCATGGTGGCCGGCCTCCTGATGACCATGAAATGGCGCTGACCAGGCATTATGGTTCATCCACAGTCTTGAACAA
This sequence comes from Williamsia sp. R60, assembly GCF_054063855.1. Lineage (NCBI taxonomy): Bacteria > Bacillati > Actinomycetota > Actinomycetes > Mycobacteriales > Nocardiaceae > Williamsia > Williamsia sp. R60. The sequence continues at coordinate 673,561 of NZ_JBSSGR010000003.1, read as the reverse complement.
CATGTGTGTAATTCATCCCCACTGTGGATAAGGCCTGTGGATAACTCGGCACAGCCTTCTCTCGCCTGGTCCACTCCGGCTGCGATGGGCGCGGTCATGGTGGTCGGCGGCATACTCCTCGGCGGCGCAGCGGCGTTCTCTGCTCCCGACCCGGCCGGCCTGGTGCTGATGTCGATTGCGGCACTGTTGTTGGTGGTGCTCGGCGCGATCGCGCTGGTGGTGCGGCCCAGGCTCGCCATCATCGACGGACACCTGATCCAGATCCGCACGGTGACGGGCGCGCGCAGATACCCATTCGATGCGGTGCGCCGCGCCCAGGTGCTCACCTACTCGCGCTACGGCCGCCAGGTACCGCATCTCGAGTTCGACCTCGACGACACCGCGGCCGGCGAAGGTGAAAGATTGGTGATCTTCGGCCGGTGGGACCTCGGGACCAATCCGCTGGACGTGGCAGATGCTCTACGCGCAGCCGGATTGCCCGTGGAGACCAGAAAGTAGCTGCTCGACGTTTCGGTCGCAGATCAGACCGTGAGTGTTGCCGCGCGCACGACGCCGATCAGCAACGCCAGCACCATCAGCCCGGCAATCGAAGCCCAACCGACGGCGGCGACGTTACGGGCGGTACGCGAGCGAGCGGGCAGAAGACCGGGGCCGTAGAGGACCCCGGCGGCCGCGGCGGCGCCGAAGACCAGCCCCCCGAGGTGGGCCCACAGGGAGATGTTGGGGATGGTCAGCGAGAGAACGATGTTCAGCCCGATCACACCCAGTACGAACCCCGCCGGAACCTTGGCCCGCAGCACCACCACCAGCGTGGCCCCCATCAGCCCGAAGATGGCTCCGGAAGCGCCGGCGTTGATGGCGTTCGGGTTCTCGAACAGCATGACCATCGCGCTGCCACCGAGTAGCGACGCCAGGTAGATACCTACGAAACGTGCTGTGCCCAGGGTGATTTCGACATCACGGCCCAGGATGTACAGCGAGAACATGTTGACCGCGACATGAATCAACGAGAAGTGCAGGAAGCCGGCGGTGAGCAGACGCCAGTACTCGCCATCGGCGAGGAAGGGCCCGAAGAGCGCGCCCTCGTAGAAGATCCGCGAGCCGCGGACTTCGGTGAAGCTGCCGGCCTGCGCCACCGTGGCCGCGAACACCGCGATGTTGACGGCGAGCAGCACATACGTCGCCCACGGGGTCTTCGACCCGATGCCCCGAGGTCCGACCACGGTTGCCCGTGGAGTGTCTCGCCCGGATGCCCGGACGCAGTCGACACAGTGCTGGCCGACTGCGGCCGGGGTGAGACATTGTGGACATGCCGGACGGCCGCACCGGCTGCACGCCAGACCCGTCAGCCGGTCAGGATGCCGGACGCACACCTGGGTGGGCGGCGACGGCGGGTTCTGGGATGTCACACAGTCCTCATCTGAGCAGAGCTCGGCACGACCGAATGGCGGTCTGTCAGGACTCGATGGTGACCTTTTCGATGATCACGTCGTCCAGCGGACGGTCACGACGGTCGGTCGGGACGGCCTCGATCGCCTTGACGACCTTCTGGGACTCCTCGTCCTCGACGACACCGAAGATGGTGTGCTTGCGGTTCAGGTGAGGGGTCGGGCCGACGGTGATGAAGAACTGCGACCCATTGGTGCCGGGTCCGGCGTTCGCCATGGCCAGCAGGTACGGCTGGTTGAACGTGAGTTCCGGGTGGAACTCGTCCTCGAACTGGTAGCCCGGTCCGCCCATACCGGTCCCGGTGGGATCGCCGCCCTGGAGCATGAAGCCCGAGATGATGCGGTGGAACACCGCGCCGTCGTAGAACGGTCCGGCGTCTCCGCCGGAAGCGTTGGGCTTGGAGTACTCCTTCGACCCTTCGGCGAGGCCGGTGAAGTTGGCGACGGTCTTGGGCGCGTGGTTACCGAACAGGGCGATTCTGATGTCACCGTGATTGGTGTGCAGGGTCGCGGTTGCGGTTTTCAATGCTGTGGTCACGGCCTCCATGGTGCCACTGAACGCCGTCGGCGCAGACGTCAGCCGACGGGCGAGCCAGGTTTTGCCATCGCCACCGCGGGTACTACCCACCTCACGGGAGCCCAGCAGTAGTCCGTGGCCCCACCACCTTCGAGATCCTCGCTGGTGACGAGTCGAGACGAAAGTGAGAGACGATGACCGACGCAAAGAAGGACGTTTCCGGCACCACCCCGGGAGTCGACGAAGCACCGCAAGAGCCAGACACAGCACTCGACGGAACCACCGCTCCGGACGCAACCGAACTCCCGAAAGACGGCAGCGATCTACCCGACAACTGGGACAACAGCTCGGGATACGCGGGGGCATCGGCCGAACAACTCGAGGATCGATGACCCAGAACTCAGGGCCGGTCCACGACGAGACCAACCCGGATCCGGCGAACACACCTGGCCTCGAGGCGGGGGGTGGGGTGGCGCCGGGATCGACGCCACCTGATGCACCACAGACGTCAGGCCTGTCGGACTCCGAACCGCGAACCAGCAACCGGTTCCCTCCCACCGGCATCGCTTTGATCATCGGGCTGATCATCTTGGTGCTGTTGTTCGCCGCCGCGGCGGTGGCGATAGTCGTCCAGATGGCTTAGCTCCACCCCCGACAGACAGGCGTATCAGGGGCAGACGCGGCGAAGGTCCTGCGAGTACGTTTGAGGGAGGCGATGGGAGCGCACGATGAACGGCACCTCTGACAGAGGGTCGCCGGCCGACGGTGAAGGCGCAGTTCCCGACCAATCCAAAGCCGGTTCGACCAAGAACGTGGCAGGCAACACTTCGGTGTTCACCGGGGTCAGTCAGCTCTGCGACACGGTGATGCGTCTGTCCGGCGTCGACGGAGCCGCCATTGCTCTGCTGACCCGCTCGAGCCGGGTCCGCGACCTCGTCTACGCCACCGATGCGACTGCCCAACAGATCGATGAACTGCAGTTCACCCTCGGTGAAGGCCCGTGCCTCGATGCCTACCATCACCACGACACCCAGCTCTTGCCAGACTTGCGCGATTCGGCGGCCACCGGGCGGTGGCCGGTGTTCGCCGGCGAGGCCCTCGACATCGGTGTGCGGTCTGTGTTCGCGTTCCCGGTGGTGGAAGGCGGTACGCCCCTTGGGGTTCTCGAGCTGTATCGCCGCACCGCCGGGGCCCTGGCGGTCGACGAGCTCAACGCAGCCCTGACCATCGCGGCCACCGCCGCTTTCACCGTCCGGCAGAACTGGGACGAGTACCTCGCGAGGACGGACGACGCCGGTGGCGCCGATGCCGCGGCCGAGAATCTCAGCCAGGCGCAGGTCGATTCGCCAGGCGCCTTCTCTCGTTCCCAGGTTTATCTGGCGTCCGGGATGGCTGCCGTGCAGCTCGGTATACCGGCCGGCCAGGCACTGGACCGGCTGCGTGCATATTCCTACCAACACGGCCGTTCCATCAAGGACGTGTCCGACGACGTGGTGGCCCGCCGACTGAACCTGCGTGACGAAGCTGATCTGGAGGACACATGACCCCGAAGATGCGCCGGGCTGACCGATGAGCGATGCGCTGAACCGGGTCGCCATCGCCGATGTGACCGGAACCCTGACAACCGACTTCGATCTGCCGACCCTGCTGCAGACCGTGGTCACCCATGCGCGCGAGGGTTTCGACGCATTCTCTGCCGTGATCGTGCTGCGCGATGACCGCCGGTCCACTGCGGGAGATGACCTCCACATCGTCGCCGAGGCCTGCCACGCCGGGATCGGGGCGGATCTCGAACTCAACACCACCGGCCCGGCTCTGAGCAGTGCGCGTGACGGCGCGCTCACTCTCGTCACCGATCTCTCCACCGCCGACGACACCCGGTGGCCGGAGTATCAGAAGCGGGCGATCTCGGCAGGGCTCCGCGGCATTCGTGCGTATCCCATCAAAGCGCTGTCCGCCCCGGTCGGCGCCTTGGTCATCCACACCGAGCAGCCCTGGAACGAATCCGGCCAACCGAGTGAGTTCGGGCAGATCTTGGCCAATCTCGTCGCGATCGCTCTGAGCACGGGTATCCGGGGAGCCCAACACACCGGTGTGTCCGATTCCGTCGACACGGTTCTCGAGGGCACCACCGTTGTCGCCACCGCGATCGGCATCCTCGCCGAGTACAAACGCCTCGAGATCGTCGAAGCCCGGCACCAACTGACCCGGCTTGCCCGCGCCCACGGCGCCACCGTCACAGCTCACGCCCGGGCGGTTGTCGCGGCACAGAACAGCTCTCCGTCCGATCCCGGTGCAACCGGCGTTTTCGCCCCTCCGACCGAGCCAGCGGCACCTCGCCGAATCGACACATGAAGCTGGCGGCTCGATGCGACATCTGCTTCGACGTGAGCCGGGTGTCGGATCTGTGCCGGGGAGGAATCACGCGATGAGGGACATCGACAGCGATCTGCGAACGGTGACCGAGCTACTCGCAGAAGAGATTCGGACCCGTCTGCCCGACAGCATCGAGTCCGTTCTCCACGGCCTCACCAACAGCGCGGTACGTCATGTTCCCGGTGCCGACCACGCCGGCATCACCGTCGTCACCAAGCGTAAGAAGGTCACCTCTACAGCCGCGACCTCGCGTGCTGCCGAACGGTTCGAGCAGGTGCAGGGCGAATTGTGCGAAGGTCCGTGCGTCGACGCAGCTCGCGACGTGCACACCATCCGGATAGACGATCTGCACGGGGACGGGCGCTGGCCTGCCTTCGCAGCTGCCGCGCTGGAGGCGGAAACACCGATCCGGTCGTCGATGTCGTTCCGGCTGTACACCGATCGCGAGGCGTCGGGCGCTCTGAACCTCTACGCAGACAAGGCATTCGCCTTCACCGGTCGTTCCGAGGACATCGGTCTGCTGCACGCCGGCCACGCCGCCGTAGCCCTGTATGCCACTCGCCGGCACGCGGAGTTCGAGAATGCGCTCGCATCGCGCGACCTCATCGGCCAGGCGAAGGGCATGATCATGGAACGGTACGACCTCGACGCCGTGCAGGCATTCGATCTGCTCAAAAAGCTGTCGCAGGAATCGAATACGCGTCTGGTGGACGTGTGCCGCCGACTGGTCGGCCGAGACCGTCCCGCGGTCGGTCTCCGGGCTTCCCACCGGGTGAACCCCTGACCCCGCTGCGCGCACTAGGGTGGTCAAGAGTCCGAGCTGGTTTCACCGAGGAGGTTTCATGAGCAAACTCGAATCCGAACTGAAAGCGGTCCGTCAACGTGCCGCTGCCCGCAGCGCCGGGCAGCGGGTGAAGCTCGGCGGTCGGCAGACCCTGGCCGGGTTGTCGAACCTCACCCGTGGGTCCGCCGGGTTGAGCGTCGCCGGCGCGCGCAAGTCGCTGCTCGGTGCGTCCGCTGCCACCCGAGGGGCCGGCAATGTCGCACTCGCCGGCGCCAAGAAGGTCGCGGCCCAGGCGCGTTCGAAGGAGTCCGAGCTCGCCGCCGAGGCTCGCGAACTCACCGCTGCGTACCGCGACCGGGCCGCCGACGTGCTCCCTGTGACGGTCAGCAACCCCACCGTCGTCGACGCCCTCGAACGCGCCGGGCTCGTCGATGTACTCCCCAACCAGCTGGTGACCACGAGGTCGCCTTCTCGTCGTCGCCTCAGGATCGCCCTGATCGTGGCAGCGCTGGTGGGTGCAGGTGCGGCCGCCTTCGCGATCAGTCGTCGCACGCGTCCGCAACCGCCATCGGTGGCCGCTGCTCCCCCGCGTCTGGCCGACGTGCCGGTTGTCGAGACCGAAGCCGAGTCCGTCGACCCCGCCGGTCAATCCACCAACGGGCAATCCGCCAATTGAAGTTGGTGCGACAGTTGAGGTCGCTGCGGCAGGTACGGTGTGACGGGTGAGTGTTGAGAACGGCGAGGGCAACCGACGCCGCCATGGCGAGCCCATCCCGGCATGGCAACCGCGCACCGGGCCTGCCGAAGGCCCACCGCCGGGTTACCGGCCCGGCCCCCCTCAGGCTCCGGCCCCGCAAGGTGGCCTTCCGCCCGAGCCGGGTCGTGGTTATGCCCCACGGCCTGGTCCCAGCGGACCTCCGCCTTTCAATCCCGGCCCGGTCGACCGCCCACGAGAAGATCCTCGGCGACGTCAGCCGCCTCCCTCCTCTCCGGCACCACTGAGCGGCCCTGCGGCTGGTCTCGGTGCCTCACCCGCGCCGTTGAGCAGTGCCTATTCGCAGACGTCTGATCCGGCAGAAACCCGTTATGACGGTCCGCAGGGCGACCACCCAGCAGATCAGGAGTCCGGAGCCGAGATGAGTCCTGCGCCCGCGTCGCGAACCAACAAGACCAATGTCACCGCCATCGTCGCGTTGATCTTGTCGGTGCTGGGGGTCACCTCGTTGATCGGGATCGTCTGCGGCCACGTTGCGCGGTCACAGATCCGGCGGACCGGCGAGCAAGGTATGCCGTTCGCGGTCGCCGCCCTGTGGGTCGGTTATCTCTATCTGGCAGCGGGCATCTTGGTTCTCGCCGGTTATCTGTACATCGTCGGCCAAGGCAACTGAGCCACTCCACCACGGAGCCTTCCAACCACAGAGCACGGACCGCCGGCGCGTGATCGAATTGCTGCATGGACGATGACAAGACCCGCGACATCCGGATCGGCAACGATGAGCGGGGTCGCGCCCTCGACGCACTCGGTGAGCATTTCACCAGTGGTCGACTCGACCACACCGAGTACGAAGAACGCGTTCAGCTGGCCGCGGCCGCGCACACCCGCTCCGAGCTCGACAAGCTCTTCGGCGATCTACCTGAACCCACCCCGTTCGGCTCAGGATCGTCCGCGCCTGCCCTTGCCCGTAGTTCTTCCCCTGCCCAGGCACCTCGCAACAACAGTGTCCAGCGCGCGCCGGGCAAGAAGCTGATCCAGACCCTCAACCTGTTCGCCGGTGGGGGCACCCTGCTGCTCTTTCTTCTGCTGCAGGTGGTGTTCGGCGTGCCCAATGCCTGGCTGGTGTTCATCGTCTTCCCGCTTGTCCTCGGCGGGATCCGCATCTGGTCCGGCCAAACTGGTGGTGACGACGTGGATTACGACGACACCGGACACCTCGATCTAGCCGAACTCCGGCGCCGGCGTGAGATCGAATCACGCCGACGTCGGGACTTCGGCTACTAGCGACGCTCACACGGTCAAAGCGCTGCGAGATCAGAGTTGCGGGATCACCGTCTCGGCGATGAACTCGACGTGCTCGAGGTCGGACATGTCGAGCACCTGTAAGTAGATCCTTGTGGCGCCGATCGCCGCGTAGGTGCCGATCTTGTCCACGATCTCGTCCGGTGATCCCGCCAGACCATCTCGGCGCAGATCGTCGAGCCCGCGCCCGATGTTGTCGGCTCGGCGGTTCAGCTCGGCGTCGGAACGTCCGGCGCACACCACCAGCGCCGCTGAGTACGTCAGGTCGTCGGTCGGGCGGCCCCGGTCGGTACAGGCGGCCCGGACTCGTCCGAACGCCGCCTCGACGTCCTCGACGGGTGCAAACGGCACGTTGAACTCCGCGGCGTACTGCGCCGCCAGTGCTGCTGAGCGCTTCTTCCCGGCACCACCGATGACGATCGGTGGTGCGGGCGACTGAACGGGCTTGGGCAGTGCCGGAGAGTCGGTCACGGTGTAGTGATCTCCCGAATACGAGAACTTCTCCCCGACCGGTGTGGTCCACAATCCGGAGATGACGGCGAGCTGCTCGGTGAGTCGGTCGAACCGTTCGCGAAGATCCGGGAACGGAATCGCGTAGGCCTCGTGTTCGGCGGCATACCAACCGGCGCCGAGCCCGAAGTCCACGCGACCGCCCGACATCTGATCCACCTGGGCGACGGTGACCGCGAGCGGGCCCGGATGGCGGAACGTTGCCGAGGACACGAGCGTGCCCAGGCGGATGGTGCTGGTCTCGCGGGCGAGCCCGGCCAGGGTGGTCCACGCATCGGTCGGGCCCGGTAGACCCTCGACGTTCATGGCCAGGTAGTGGTCGGAACGGAAGAACGCCCCGAATCCGCCTGCCTCCGCGGTTCTCGCGACTGCAAGCTGGTCGTCGTAGGTTGCACCTTGCTGGGGTTCGACAAATATTCGCAAATCCATACAGCCACTCTTACGGGCTTTGATCGCGTTCGCCACCTCGGGGGCCTGACAGCCGGATCAGGGTGGTGCAGTTCGTACTTTGTGGAGCCTAGGAGATTCGAACTCCTGACATCTGCCTTGCAAAGGCAGCGCTCTACCAACTGAGCTAAGGCCCCGTTTGCCGGATCAACCGGCTGTCAGATCTCTCTGACCTTCGGGTAGACCATGCCACACCTCGATGTTGCGCCGAGATTCCGTGAGCAGGCCCGCGACGACGAGTGCGACTGCGGCGATCGCTACTGCAACTGCCTTCATCCGCTCATTCCCTTGGGTGGTGGTCCCTTGGTTCGATTCGTCGTCACAGTGGGCCTAGGAGGACTTGAACCTCCGACCTCTTCGTTATCAGCGAAGCGCTCTAACCGCCTGAGCTATAGGCCCGTGAACCGAAGTCAGAGATTACCCGACTGCGTGCCCCCGCGACAAAACGGCTGGTCAAAAGCCCCTCAGTCGCGGTCGGCGAGGGTTACCTCCACACCACCCACGAGGTCGGACGACAGGTTGTAGATGAACGATCCGACGGTGGCCAGAGCGGTGAACAGCACGACGTTGACCGCACCGATCAGAGCCGCGATACCGAACACACCTCCGGCGCTGATCTCGAACGAGGATTCCGCGGTGGTGTCACTGGACACCAGCGTGCCGAAGGAGTTGTTCAGCTGGTCCCAGACGCCCATGCCGTCGAGGATGAGATACAGCACACCCACCGCGATCATCCAGATGAAGAACGAGGCGACAGACAGGACCGCAGACACCTTGAACGCCGACCAGGGGTCGATCCGACGGATCTGGACAGCAGCGCGCAACGCACCCATGGCACTCGGTGAAGGCATCGCCTCGAACGAGCGATTGGCCGGCTGCGAGGCCTCCGGATGATGGATGGCATCGAGGTCGGGCAGATCTTCCTGAGGAAGGTCGCGCCGGTCGATGTTGCGGGTCGGGCCGTCGATCGGCTTCGACAGCGAAGACCTACTGGTCGAGTCGGTCTCCGAGCCCGGCAACTTGGGCGCTGCGGTGCCGGTGATCACCGGGCGCTTGGCCGTCGGTGCCGGAGCACCCGGACCGGGCTGCCGACCCGGAGGTGGGCCGGCAGGACCCCGGCCCGACCCCTGCTGCGGTGGCTGCTGGGGCGGCTGCTTGATCTGCGGCTGTGGACCGGTTGCCGATGCCGACGGCTGCCCGGGGCCGGTGGGCTGCCCCTGGCCGCCTTGCGAGCCGGCACGCTGCCAAGGAGGCACGCCACCGGGACCGGTCCCGTTGCCGGGAGGCCGACCCTGGGCCGGGGCCTGACCCTGACCGGCGTCCGGCCGCGGCGCCTGATCCTGCACTGACACCGAAGGACGTGCGCCGTTGGCCGAGGAGTTCGCCGCGGCGGAGGCCGTCGTGTCCTGCTCACCACCGCTGCCCGACGATCCCTGCGGACCTTTCGGCGGCCCACTGGTGCGGTTCGGTTCGCCCGCGACCTTGGGTTCGTTGGGCTCGTCAGTTGTGCTCATGCGTTCCTTTGCGTTCGCCTCAGCTACTTCTTGCCGGCCGGCCCGTTCTGCGTGTCAGCCGGTTCATCCGGCTCGTCGGCATTGCGGGCAATAGCCAAGAGCGTAGTTCCTTCGCCCAGGTTCATCAGGCGGACGCCCTTGGTTTGGCGTCCGGCCTTGCGAACCTGCCGCGCACCGGTGCGGATGACGCCGCCCCCGGAGGTGATCGCATAGAGCTCACTGTCGTCGTCGACGATCACTGCGCCCACCAACGCGCCGCGGCGTTTGTCGTACTGGATCGTCAGGACGCCCTTGCCGCCGCGACCCTGCACGGGGTAATCGCTCATCGCGGTGCGCTTGGCGTAGCCACCCGATGTCGCGACCAACAGGTAGGTGTCCTCGCGGACCACATTCAGCGACAACAACTGGTCATCGTCGTTGAATCGCATGCCCTGGACACCAGAGGTCTGCCGCCCCATCGGACGCAACACGTCGTCGGTGGCCGAGAAGCGGATCGACTGTCCCTTCGTCGACACGAGCAGCAGGTCGTCGTCGGCGCTGCACAACTGTGCGCCCACCAACTCGTCCTCACCGCGCAGGTTGATCGCGAAGATGCCGCCGGAGCGATTGGAGTCGAAGTCCACCAAACGCGACTTCTTCACCAGTCCGTTGAGGGTCGCGAGCACCAGGTAGGGCGCATCCTCGTAACTCTTGATCTGGATGACCTGGGCGATGCGCTCCTCGGGCTGGAATGCCAGCAGGTTGGCGACGTGCTGGCCACGGGCGGTGCGGTTGGCCTCCGGCAGTTCGTACGCCTTCGCCCGGTATACCCGGCCCTTGGTGGTGAAGAACAGGATCCAGTCGTGGGTGGAGCACACGAAGAAGTGCCGGACGATGTCGTCCTGCTTGAGACCGGCACCCTGCACACCTTTACCGCCGCGCTTCTGGCTGCGGTAGAGATCGGTCTTCGTCCTCTTGGCATAGCCGGTTTCGGTGATGGTGACCACCACGTCTTCGCGGGCGATGAGGTCCTCGTCGGACACATCCCCGTCTGCCGCAATGATTTTCGTGCGTCGCTCGTCGGCGAACTTCTCGACGATCTCGGCCAGCTCGTCGCGCACGATGGCGCGCTGGCGCTCCGGCTTGGCGAGGATGTCCTTGTAGTCGGCGATCTCGATCTCGATCTCCGCCAACTCGTCGACGATCTTCTGTCGTTCCAGAGCCGCGAGCCTGCGCAGCTGCATCGCCAGGATGGCGTCGGCCTGGATCTCGTCGACGTCGAGCAGCTCGATCAAACCGGTACGCGCCAGGTCGACGGTCTGGGACCGGCGGATCAGCGCGATGACCTCGTCAAGCGCGTCAAGGGCTTTGACCAGACCGCGCAGGATGTGGGCCCGCTCTTCGGCCTTACGCAGCCGGTAGCGGGTGCGCCGGATGATGACGTCGATCTGATGCTCGACATACAGGCGGATCATCTTGTCCAGGCGCAACGTTCGCGGAACACCGTCCACGATCGAGAGCATGTTCACGCCGAAACTGGTCTGCAGCTGGCTGTGCTTGTAGAGGTTGTTCAGCACCACCTTGGCCACGGCGTCGCGACGCAGGGTGACCACGATCTGCATGCCGACACGGTCCGACGACTCGTCGTCGATCCTGCTGATGCCCTTGAGTTTTCCCTCGTTCACCTGTTCGGCGATCGACAGGATCATGTTGTCGGGGTTCACCTGGTACGGCAGCTCGGTGATGACGAGGGTGGTGGCACCCTTGTTCTCCTCGATCCGCACCACGCCTCGCATACGGATGCTGCCCCGGCCGGTGGTGTACGCGTCGCGGATGCCCTGGCCGCCGACAATCAGTCCGGCGGTTGGGAAGTCGGGTCCCTTGATGCGTTCCATGCAGGCCTCGAGGGTGCTCTCCTCGTCGGCCTCGTAGTTGTCGAGCGCCCAGAAGATGGCATCGGCCACCTCACCGAGGTTGTGCGGCGGGATGTTGGTGGCCATACCCACCGCGATGCCGCTCGACCCGTTGATCAACAGGTTCGGTACACGTGAGGGCAGGACCGTCGGTTCCTGGGTCTTGCCGTCGTAGTTGGGAGTGAAATCGACTGTCTCCTCGCCGATGTCACGCAACATCTCCATGGCGAGCGGCGTCAACCGGGCCTCGGTGTACCGCATCGCGGCCGCGCCGTCGTTGCCGCGGGAACCGAAGTTGCCCTGGCCGTCGACCAGCGGATATCGCATCGACCACGGCTGCGCCAATCGCACCAGCGCGTCGTAGATCGCGGTGTCGCCGTGCGGGTGGTAGTTACCCATGGTCTCGGCGACCGGCTTGGCCGACTTGACGTAACTGCGGTCGGGCCGGAACCCGGCGTCGTTCATCGCGTAGAGCAGTCGGCGGTGCACCGGCTTGAGTCCGTCTCGGACCTCGGGCAGCGCGCGGCCGACGATGACGCTCATCGCGTAATCGATGTAGCTGCGCTGCATCTCCTGCTGGATGTCTACCGGCTCGACGCGGTCTCCGGCGCCACTGTCCGGTGGCAAGGTGTCGGTCATCAGTTCACTTTCGTCGTGTCAGGTCGAAGCAGATGGAAGCGGAGTCCGTCAGACGTCCAGGAAGCGAACGTCTTTGGCGTTGCGGGCGATGAAGCTCCGCCGGGCCACCACGTCCTCCCCCATCAGCACACTGAACAGTTCGTCGGCGGCGGCGGCATCATCGAGCGTCACCTGACGCAGGACACGCACCGAGGGGTCCATCGTGGTCTCCCACAACTCCTTGGCATTCATCTCGCCGAGACCCTTGTACCGCTGGATGCCGTCGTCCTTGTTGATCTTCTTGCCGGCCTGGGCGCCGGCCTCGAGCAGACCATCGCGCTCACGGTCGGAGTACGCGAACTCCGGCGGTGCACCCTTCTGCCACTTGAGCTTGTACAGCGGCGGCTGAGCGAGGTACACGTGACCGTGCTCCACCAGTGGTCGCATGAAACGGAACAGCAACGTCATCAACAAGGTCGAGATGTGTTGTCCGTCAACGTCCGCGTCGGCCATCAGCACGATTTTGTGGTACCGCAGTTTGCTGATGTCGAACTCGTCGTGGATACCGGTACCGAAGGCGGTGATGATCGACTGCACCTCGGTGTTCTTGAGAACACGGTCGATACGGGCCTTTTCGACGTTGATGATCTTTCCGCGGATCGGCAGGATCGCCTGGTACATCGAGTCGCGTCCCGACTTGGCGCTGCCGCCGGCCGAGTCGCCCTCCACGATGTAGACCTCGCACTTGCTCGGGTCCTTGCTGCGGCAGTCCGCGAGCTTGCCCGGCAACCCACCGATGTCGTTGGCGCTCTTGCGGCGCACCAACTCTCGCGCTTTGCGCGCGGCCAGCCGGGCGTTCGCCGACTCCACTGCCTTGCGGATGATGATCTTCGCCTCGGCAGGGTTGGACTCGAACCAGTGCGCCAGGTTCTCGTTGCTCACCTTCTGCACAAAGCTCTTGACCTCGGTGTTGCCGAGTTTGGTCTTGGTCTGACCCTCGAACTGCGGGTCGGCGACCTTGACCGAGATGACAGCGGCCAGGCCCTCACGGATGTCTTCGCCGGTGAGCTTGTCGCCCTTGTCTTTCACCAGCTTCTTCTCGGTGGCGTACTTGTTGACGGTCGCCGTCAGCGCGGAACGGAAACCTTCCTCATGGGTGCCACCCTCGTGCGTGTTGATGGTGTTGGCGAAGGTGTGCACCGACTCGGCGTATCCGCTGTTCCACTGCATGGCCACCTCGAGTTCGTGGCCTGTGCCCTTGGCCGTGAAGCTGAGCACGGAGTTGTGGATGGCGGTCTTGCGGTTGTTCAGGTGACGGACGAAGTCCTCGAGACCACCCGGGTAGTGGTAGATCCGGGTACGGCTCTTCTTCTTCGAGTTCTCCGGCTTGCCCTCGGCGTCGACGACGGCTTCGTCGGCGAGCTCGGTGTTGGCGGCTTCCTCGGCCAGTTCGTCTTCGGACTTGGGTGCCTCTGCCACGTCGACGTCGTCTGCGTCGCCGACCTCGATGGTCGCCGGCCGCTCATCGGTGAGGGTGATGGTCAGGCCTTTGTTGAGAAAGGCCATTTCCTGCAGGCGGCGCGCGATGGTGTCGAAGTCGTAGGTGGTGGTCTCGAAGATCTTCTCGTCGGCCCAGTATCTGACGGTTGTGCCGGTCTTCTTGGTGGGCGCACCCTTCTTGAGAGGCCCCGGAACTGCATTGGTGTAGGTCTGCTCCCACGAGAAGCCGGCGTGGTTGATCTCCAGCTCGACCGTCTTCGACAGCGCGTTGACCACGGAGATGCCGACGCCGTGCAGACCACCGGACACCGCATACGAGTCGGAGTCGAACTTTCCGCCTGCGTGCAGCTGTGTCATGACAACCTCGACGGTCGGGATGCCCGTCTTGTGCATACCGGTCGGGATCCCGCGGCCGTCGTCGACCACCTGCACCGCGCCATCGGCGCGAAGGGTGACGTCGACCCGCGAGGCGTAGCCCGCCATGGCCTCATCGACCGAGTTGTCGACGACCTCCCAGATCAGATGGTGCAGGCCGCGCGCACCGGTGGAACCGATGTACATACCGGGACGCTTGCGAACCGCCTCGAGGCCTTCGAGGATGCTGATCGAATCCGCACCGTAGTCGCTGCCCTTTTTCTTGGCCGGGGCCTTCTTGGTCGGTTCCGGCTGTTCCGGCTGTTCCAAATTCTGGGGTTCGGTGCTGTCGGCCACGAGTGCGTCCGCTCCTTACATCGCCATTGAGTCACACCACGCGGTATGCGCCCGGCAGCCATCGCTGTTCTGCTCCCGGGGTTCCCATGCGGCGGTCTACCCCGGTTCGGGGCAACTCTCTACATACTACTGGGTAAGGCGACAAGGAATGGCCCTGCAACACCCCTGACTTGTCCTCAGACGGATTTTCTCGGATGAGACCTAGTCCGACCGACACAGCGGGTACGTCGTCCACGTTCTGACGGGATTCGTGGCCGGTTCGCCAAATCCGTGTCTAGCCGTAGGTGTCGCGGGGTCCTCGGCCACGGACGTGACGTTCGCCTTTGCGCCAGGACGGGCTCTGCGGGCCGGTGATCCGAAGGCTCGTGACAACCCCGTGGCCGGCCGAGGCCGCGATCTTGGCAAGGATCTGGCTCTGGATCAGCCGCAGTTGGGTGGCCCAAGCAGTCGACTCGGCCGTGACGTGTAAAACCTTGTCGCGCAATGCTTTGGGCTGCGCGTGCGCCGCGATCTCGGCACCGACGATCCGGTCCCAGGCACCGAATACGGTGCCTTCACTGAGCTTGGCGTTCCATCCGCGACGGCCTGCCAGACCCCCGGCGACACGACCGAGAGGTTGCGGGTCGTAGGGGTCGGGGTGGGCACCGGTCCACGATCTACGGGTGGTTTTGCGCGGTGCAGCTGTCCGTCTGCCAGGAGACGCACGGCCCTGACCGACGGATTTACCGGCCGCGCGAGCAGCGGCCCGGGCGTCTTCGAGTGCTTTGCGCGCCATGTCGTAGCCGCTGCCCTCGGACCTGCCGCCGCCTCCGGACTCGTTTCCTGTACCCGGCTCTTGCCCCTTGCTGGGTTCCTCGGTCATCACCCGACCACCAATTCCGACGTTCGAACGCCTGCCGACTCGATGATATTCACCGCGACGGTCCTGCCGCCGATCTGAGAGGGGATGTCGTCGGCGACCGCCGCGGTGATGAGGACCTGCTCGGCCCCGGCCGCGACGTCGGCGAGTTTCTCGCGGCGCTTGGCATCGAGTTCGGCGAACACGTCATCGAGCATCAGTACCGGTTCGACGCCGTCGGCACGCACCAACTCGACAGAGCCCAGACGCAATGACAGGGCCATCGACCACGACTCGCCGTGACTGGCGAAACCCTTCGCCGGTTCGGTGCCGAGCAAGAGATCGACGTCGTCTCGGTGAGGCCCGACCAGCGTCACACCGCGGTCTATCTCTTTCTGACGCAGCGCCGCGAGGTCGCTGAGCAGGGCCGCTTCGATGTAGTCCACATCGGCCTTCTCCCCATGCGCCGGAATCACATCGATCGACGCCGACGATCGGTAACGCATGTTCGCCGGCCGAGAATGCGGCGCGATCGTCGAATATGCCTGTGCCACATGGGGTTCCAGTTCTTTCACCAAATCGATCCGTGCGGCGCTCACCTGGGCGCCGTAGGCGGCGAGCTGGGCGTCCCACACGTCCAAGGTGCTGATCACCGACTCGGCGTCGCTGCCACCCCTACGTAGGGCGGCCGCCGCCGTCTTGAGCAGTGCGGCCCGCTGACGCAACACCCGGTCGTAGTCGGACTTGGCCGCGGCCCACCGAGGGCCACGCATGGCGACCAGTTCATCGACGAACCGACGTCGTTCCCCCGGATCTCCGCGCACCAGCGACAGGTCTTCGGGCGCGAACATCACCGCGCGCAGGATCCCCAGCACATCGCGTGGCCTGCGGCACGGGGCACCGTTGATGGCGGCCTTGTTGCTGCGAGCTCCGCCGATCACCAGATCCACCGTCAGTTCGCGGCCGTCGTTCTCCACCGTCGCGGTGACCCGGGCCTGGTCTGCCCCGGTACGGATCAGTGGCTGATCAGTACTCACCCGGTGCGACCGCAAGCCGGCGACATAGTAGAGCGCCTCGAGCAGGTTGGTCTTGCCGAATCCGTTTCTCCCCACGAAAAGTGTTGTGCCCGGGCTGAGTTCGATGGAGACCTCATCCCAGGAACGGAAATCGCGCAGCGACAGATTGCGGACGTACACCTGCTCAGATCAACTCCCGGTCAGTCGCCCGACGACTTCGGAACCACCGAGTGTCCGCCGAACTGGTTGCGCAATGCCGACACGGCCTTGAGAGCGGGCGAGCCGCCTTCCTGGCGTGAGGCGAAGCGTGCAAAGAGGGCCGCGGAGATGACGTTGGCGGGTACCGAATGCCTGATGGCTTCTTCGACCGTCCACCGGCCCTCGCCGGAATCGGTGGTGTAGTCGGAGATCTCGGCCAGGCCGGGATCTTCTTGCAGTGCCTTGACCAGCAGTTCGAGGAGCCACGATCGCACGACGGTGCCGTTTGTCCAGGCCCGCAGGGTGCCGGTGACGTCTTCGATGAGGGGTTCGGCGTCGAGGATCTCGTAGCCCTCGCCGTAGGCGTGCATCAGTCCGTATTCGATGCCGTTGTGCACCATCTTGGCGTAGTGGCCGGCGCCGACCTGTCCGGCGTGGACAAATCCGTCGGCCCGCTCACCGGGCGGGCGTAGCGCGTCGAAGATCGGCATGGCGCGTTCGACGTCCTCTTTGGCGCCGCCGCACATCAGGCCGTATCCGTTCTCCAAGCCCCAGATACCGCCGGACACTCCGCAGTCGACGTAACGAATTCCCTTGGTGCTCAACAGCTCTGCGTTGATCGCGTCATCGGTGTACTTGGAGTTGCCGCCATCGATGACAAGATCGCCGGGCGATAGGATGTCCGAGAGCGTCCGGACGGTGGACCGCGTGGGTTCACCAGAGGGCACCATCACCCAGATGATCCTCGGGGCGTCGAGCGCGGAGGCGAGTTCGGCAAGCGATGCGACATCGGTGACCTCTGGGCGTGGGTCGTATCCGATGACCTCGATTCCGGCGTTCTTGACCCGGGTCCGCATGAACCCGCCCATCTTTCCCAATCCCACCAAACCCAGCTGCATGGTCTCACCAGTCCTTTGCCAGTCACGGTCCTCGCGGTCAGATGGCCGCGAATCGATTCGAGTCGGATCAACGCTCGGGCAACCTGCGTCAGTCGCTGGTCACCGCACTCATTCTCGGTCAGTGTGGCTCGGTGCGCTGACCTTTCCGGCCGACCTGGTCATCTGGCGCGGTGTCGTCGGCAGATCAGCCCGGCAGTCGAACCGGCATCAGCAGGTAGGTGTACTCGCTGTTGGGTGCGGCGTACGCGCCGTTCTCGTCGGTGACCGGCTCGGTGTCGGCACCCGGCCGCAACACAGCCGGCCTCGACGGTGTGGTGAACCCGAAGTCGACGGTGGACGAATGCAGCGACGTGAGCCCGTCGAGCAGATAACCCGGGTTGAACGCGATGGTCAGTGGGTCGCCGTAGAACTTCACATCCAGCTGTTCCTCGGCGCGACCTGCATCGTCGCCGCCGGCGGTGAGCAGCACGGTGTCCTCACCGAACTCGAGCCGCACCTGCGCACCGCGCTCGGCGACCAGGGCCACACGCTTGATGGCCTCGGTCAGCGGTGCGATCTCGATGTTGGCCACCGATGTGTGGGTGGGGGGCAGCAGCTGACGGAACTTCGGGAACTCCGCATCGAGCAGGCGGGTGGTGGTGCGACGGCCAGATCCCAGGATGCCGAGCAGACCGTCCGCACCGATGCTCCCGCCCGATCCAAAGGCCAGGCCGACGGCCGAGGTTCCGTCGGATCCGGCTGTGCGAGCCGCTTCGGCGAGTGTCTTCGCCGGGACCAGCACAGCGGACGTGGTGCCCGCGACTTCCGGTTTCCAGGTGAGTTCGCGAACTGCCAGCCGGAAACGGTCGGTCGCGGCGAGCACCACGGTCTCGTTGTCGATCTCCAGGCGGATACCGGTGAGCATCGGCAAGGTGTCGTCGCGGCCGGCGGCCACCGCAACCTGGGTGATCGCCTCGGCGAAGACATCGGCCGGGATGGACCCGGTGTTGTCGGGCACCTCGGGAAGCTGCGGGTAGTCCTCCACCGGCATCGTCGGCAACGAGAACTTCGCGCTACCGCAGACGATCGCGACGCGGGTCCCGTCGAGTTGCACATCGACGGGCTTGGCAGGGAGGGCGCGCGTGATGTCGGCCAACAACTTGCCCGACACCAGGACCTGACCTTCGTCGGCGACCTCGGCTGAGACGTTCACCTGTGCCGAGACCTCGAAGTCGAAACCCGAGACGGACAGTCCGGTGTCGGTCACGGTCAGCAACACACCGCCGAGGACCGGAACCGGTGGGCGGCTGGGCAGGCTGCGTGCAACCCACGCGACCGAATCTGCGAACTCGTCGCGAGTCACCCGAAACTTCATCGTCTTCAGTTTCCTTCTGGTTGATCGTTCCACTGCGCAAGAGGTCGCCGGCGGGCGGTGAACTCCTCCGAGCGCAGGCGTTCAGGGTCTCCACTCTAAAGCGGATGACAAGTATTCGGTGCCGATGGGGTGCGCTCGCCCCGACGTCCCCGGAGGTCTTGTGAGACCTGTGGACGAGGGTTGTGCACACACCTTCTTTTAAAGAGTCTTGTTAAGAGAGAAATTCTTCTTAGTAATAGGTCCTGTGAAATCTGTGGATGACAGGTCTTGTTGGCTGGTGGCCGGTCTGTGGGCCTGGGGGCAAAACGTTGGCCGATGTCGCGTGAAGTTGAAGTACATGTGAACACAACCCGGCGCCGCGGGAACGGTCCACTGTCTATCCACAGATTTCGGTAGTTATCCACGGGCTTGTACACAGGCAGATCGAGTCGCGCAGATCACCAGGGAATGGGATGACAAGTCTGAAAAGTCTGCGGGAGTGGTCGAGAGTTGTCGTTTTCGGCGGGGATACCGGGTGGGATGTGGTTGCCCGAGGCATGGTCTCCGGGGGTCCGCGGCGTCGGCGTGGAGGCGGGTATCAGCGACGCATTGTGATCCAGGAGGGTGAGTCAAGACGCAGGTGTCAGCCAGGACGCAGCACCGGGCCACGCAGAAGCGCTCTGGGCGCACGGCAGAAGAACGGCGCCCGGGAGAAGAACAGAAGGGTGTGCGACGGCAGGCGTCAGCGGCGTGAACGCTGTTTGATCCTGGCGGTGAGTTCCTGCACCTGGTCGTACACGCGCCGACGCTCGGTCATCTCTTTGCGAATCTTTTTGTCCGCGTACATCACCGTGGTGTGATCTCGGTCGAATGTCTCGCCGATCTTCGGCAGCGACAGGTCGGTGAGTTCGCGACAGAGATACATCGCGATCTGCCGTGCCTGGGCGATCGAGCGGGTCTTGCCGGGCCCACGCAGCTCTTCGATGCTGATGTCGAAGTACTCGGCATTGACCGCGAGGATGGTCGCCGCGGTGATCTCCAGGCTGGCCGAATCGGGCAACAGCGCTTGCAGCACCACATCGGCCAGGGCGGTGTCGAGTTCTGAGTGGTTGAGCGACGCGAAAGCGGTGACGCGGATCAGCGCACCTTCGAGTTCGCGGATGTTGCGCTCGATCTTCGACGCGATGAGCTCGAGGACGTCGTCGGGCACGCGGATGTCGTCCATCTGCGCTTTCTTGCGCAGGATGGCGATGCGGGTTTCCAGCTCGGGTGGCTGGACGTCTGTGATGAGACCCCACTCGAACCGGGTTCGTAGCCGATCTTCAAGTGTTGCAAGCTGTTTCGGAGGCCGATCGGACGACACCACGATCTGCTTGTTCGCGTTGTGCAGGGTGTTGAAGGTGTGGAAGAACTCTTCCTGGATGCCTTCTTTGCCCTCGAGGAACTGGATGTCGTCGACGAGCAACACGTCCATGTCACGGTAGCGGCGCTTGAACGCCACTCGCCTGTCGTCGCGAAGGGAGTTGATGAAGTCGTTGGTGAACTCTTCGGTCGACACGTACTTCACCCGCATGCCCGGGAACAGCCGCTGTGCGTAGTGGCCCGCTGCGTGGAGCAGGTGGGTTTTTCCGAGGCCGGATTCTCCCCAGATGAACAGCGGGTTGTAGGCCCGGGCAGGTGCCTCGGAGATGGCAACGGCCGCAGCGTGCGCAAAGCGGTTCGAGGCACCGATGACAAACGTCTCGAAGGTGTACTTGGAGTTCAGACTGGAGTCGCCGCTGGAATTGCCCGACGTGCTGCTCCGCGACGAGTCGACGTGGCGCCTCGAACCGGAGTCGGTGTTGAAGTAACTCGGCCAGTCTCCACCGGCGCCCCCGTTGATGTCGCGGTCGCGGTCGGCGAAGGTCTCCGGCGGCGGCGATGCCATCGAATGGACGTTGCGGGAATCCCCGTCGAGCCGTGGTCCGGCGTCGATGCGGGAGTCCCCGTTCATCCGGGGGCCACCCCCGATGTCGTCTATGCGGTGAGGCCGGCCATTTGCCGCGACCGACTCGGGCTCGGTGGGAGGATCGGGCTCGTAGGCGTCGGCTGCGATCGGATCGATGCGCACCGCGAGATCCACCGAATGGCCGAGGTGACGACTGAGGGCGGAAACGATCGGTTCCCGTAAACCGCGTTCGATCTGTTCCTGGACCCGGGGGGTCGGCACGGTGAGGAGCGCGAAGCCTTCGGCGAGTGTCAGCGGGCGGACGAGCGAGAGCCACGCCTTCTGCTGTTTGGAGAGGGGGTAGCTACCGGGAGATGTGTCGTCGTTGAGTTCGGTGACCACCTTGCGCCAGATCACACTGAACGAATCGTGATCCGAATCGGCTGGCATGGTCATCCCTCTTTGTGGTTCGTCACCAATTGTCCACACCGTTATCCACAGGTGTGGAGGAACAGCGAGACACAGCGAACCCCAGAAAGGGTTGTCGCGATTCCGCCCCGGGTGGATAGCTTGGGTGAAGTTAACAGAGATTGGCCGGGGCTCACAACTGATCACCACATGTTGCAGGTAAAGGCAAGAATCTGGCCGATCGAGGCGTGTCGTCCGCCGATACCGCAGGTCGCGGCACGCTTCGTGGTACGGAGGCGGTTTGACCGGCCGTTGGCGAGTCAGTAGTCTCGAACGGTCGCCGAACGTCGATTCCGGCTGAGGTGAACCACTCGCGAGTGGTTCGGGAGCCGAAGCATCGGGGTAGCGACCAGACCACCTATTAACAAGCTGGGCTCAATCATGGACGCGAGCCCGTCACACGAGGAGTTTCACCGTGGCCAAGGGCAAGCGGACCTTTCAGCCGAACAACCGTCGTCGTGCGCGCGTGCACGGATTCCGGTTGCGTATGCGTACCCGTGCGGGTCGCGCGATCGTCAACACCCGTCGTCGCAAGGGACGCTCGAGCCTGACGGCCTGAGCCGACACGGTACCGCAGCCCGCGCAGCCGGCCGCAACACACGTGTTGGCCCCACCTAACCGGATCACCCGGCGATCGGACTTCACCCGCACTCTGAAAAATGGGGTGCGGGTTGGTCGGCGTGATGTGGTCGCGCACGTGCTCGTACCCGAGTCTCCTGACTTCGTCACCCACGGTGGTCCACGGATCGGTTTGATCGTCGGCAAGTCGGTGGGCAATTCGGTGGTTCGTCATGCGGTTGCCCGGCGGCTTCGTGCAGCTGCACGTCCTCTGGTGGATCGATGCGACCCGAGCACGATGGTGGTCGTGCGTGCGCTACCCGGTAGCGCCACGTGCCCCGAACCGGAACTGGAACGACAGCTCACGGCGGCCGTTGCCAAAGCCGAGCGTCGTCTCGAATCGACCGTGTGATGTCTCAGTCGGTGTCGTCCGATCAGGAAGTCCGCTCAGGTATGAGCGTGCGGACCTGGCCGCGACGCGCCGTCATCTTCTTGATCGAGCTGTACCGCACGTGGATCTCCCCCATGCGGATGCCGACGTGCCGGTTCGAGCCCTCCTGCAGTACGTATGCGGTTGAGGCGCTCACCGAGTACGGGGTGCTGTACGGCGGCTGGCTGTCGGTGGTCCGGCTGCTCAAATGCGGTCCCTGGCACAAGCCGGGTTACGACCCGATTCCCGAGCGGCGCGGCCACATGTCGTCGCCGACGGAACCCAAGCCTGATGAACCCTCGGCCTGTGAGCCGGAATCTGCTGTAACAGTGAGGAACTGACGACGTGCTCGATTTCATCTATTGGCCGGTCTCGGCGATCATGTGGGTGTGGTACTGGCTGTTCAGCCATGTTCTCCCCGACTCCCCCGGCGGCTCCGGCATCGCCTGGGCCCTGTCGGTTGTCTTCCTTGTCTTCACCTTGCGCGCGATCCTCTACAAGCCGTTTGTGAAGCAGATCCGCACCACGCGGAAGATGCAAGAGATCCAGCCGCAGATGCAGGCGATCCGCAAGAAGTACGGCAAAGACCGGGTCAAGATGACCGAGGAGATGCAAAAACTCCAGAAGGAGCACGGGTTCAATCCGCTGCTCGGATGTCTGCCGATGTTGGCGCAGATCCCGGTGTTCATCGGTCTGTTCCACGTGCTGCGTTCGTTCAACCGGATGGGCACGGGCTTCGGCCAGCTGGGCATGACGGCCGAGGAGACACGGTCGTACGGCAACTACATCTTCAACGTCGACCAGGTTCAGAACTTCCTCGACGCTCGGTTGTTCGGTGTGCCGCTCTCGTCCTACATCATTCAGCCCACCTCGGAATGGGTGGCGTTCAGCGCTGACGGGTCCATCGACTTCACCCGTCTGAACATCATCATCTTGGTGATTCCACTGGTGATCATCTCCTCCATTGCGACGCACATGAACTCTCGTGCGTCCGTCGCCCGCCAGAGCGCGGCGGCGATGGAGAACCCGCAGACGCGCATCATGAACAACCTCGCGCTGTATGTCTTCCCGCTGGGCATCCTGGTGTCGGGCGCATTCTTCCCGGTCGCCATCCTTCTGTACTGGGTGTCGAACAACTTGTGGACCTACGTTCAGCAGCACGTTGTGTTCGGCAACATCGAGAAGGAAGAGGAAGCCGAAAAGGCTGCCAAGCTCGAGAAGCGGTCGAACAACGCACCCAAGCCCGGTGCGAAGCCGGCAGTGTCGTCCAAGCCGAAGCCCGGTGCGAAGCCGGCAGGCAAGTCGAAGACCGACGCCGCAGGCGGCAAAGACGCAGCCGTGAACATGTCGAAGGGCGCGTCGACTGACGATGAGGTGGACCTGTCGAAGACCTCGTCCAACGGTGCGACCGCTTCGGGTGCGGACAAGACCAACAGCGGTTCACCCAAGGGCGGTACTCCGAAGGTCGGCGGCTCCCCTGGATCAAACGGTGCAAAGAAGCCGGCGTCCGGACGGCCGGCCTCAGGGCCAGGCGGTCAACGCGGTGGCAACCAACAACGTCGTAAAAAGAGGCGCTGACCCATGAGCGGTCGGTTCCCGAAAGAGTGCAAAGCGAGGGTAGTTCGATGAGTGCAGAGACGAAGGACGTTGCTGTCGACGATCTGGTCGATCAGCCGGCGTCCGAGGACCATGTGTCCGAGGAGCCCGTGTCGGAAGAGTCGGTGTCCGATGAAGACACCACCAGAGATCCAGACATGACCGACGAAGAGCGTTTGGTCGAAGAGGGCGAGATCGCGGGCGACTACCTCGAGCAGTTGCTTGATGTTCTCGACTTCGATGGCGACATCGATCTCGACGTAGACGGTGACCGTGCAGTGGTGAGCATCGACGGCGGAGCGGATCTGGTGAAGCTCGTCGGAAAGAACGGCGAGATTCTCGACGCGTTGCAGGAGTTGACCCGCCTGGCGGTGCAGCGCACCACGGGCGACCGGAGCCGCCTCATGCTTGATGTCGCACGGTGGCGGGCTGATCGTCGGGAGCGGCTGGCCCGGCTCGGTGGTGAAGTCGCTGAGCGCGTGCTGGAGACCGGCGAGCGCGAGACGCTCGATCCGATGTCTCCGTTCGAGCGCAAGATCGTTCACGACGCGGTCGCCGCTGTCAGTGGCGTCTACTCCGAGAGCGAAGGGGCTGAACCCAATCGTCGGGTTGTTGTCCTGAAGTCCTGATCGAAACCTAGAAAGTGGGCCCCCGGCGGATTCGCCGGGGGCCCACTGCTTTCTCCGGTCTGAATTACACCGATGTCGTTTGGCCGGTGTGTAGGTGGCGCGAGAGGATGTGTGAGGAAGTTGTTTCACGTGAAACGGAGGCGCGGGTGACCGCAGAATTTTCTGCCGAGAACGGCGAGCAGTTGCAGCGAGCGGCAGCAACGGTGTTCGGCGACCAACTGGGTAAGGCAGAGGCCTACTGGGACATGCTGGCTAACGCCGGGGTTGAACGTGGACTGATCGGGCCTCGCGAGGTCGATCGTCTCTGGGTGCGCCACATTCTGAACTGCGCTGTGGTTGCACAGCTGATCGCCGATGGGGAGACAGTGGTCGACATCGGCAGTGGCGCGGGTCTGCCCGGCATCGCTATTGCGATTGCCAAACCGTCGCTTCGAGTGACCCTCGTAGAACCGCTGCTGCGCCGGTCCACATTCCTCGACGAGGTTGTTGAAGCACTGGAACTGGACGTGAAGGTTGTGCGCGGACGGGCCGAAGAGAAGTCGGTACGCAAGGTGGTGGGCGATTCCGACGTGGCGACATCGCGCGCCGTCGCCCCGCTGGATCGTCTCGGGAAGTGGAGCACTCCCCTGCTCCGTCCAGGCGGCCGACTCTTGGCTGTGAAGGGATCCTCCGCTGCCGACGAAATCGCAACCCACCAAGGCACCCTGAACCGCATCGGTCTCGCCAGACTCCGGGTCGAAGTGTGCGGGACCGGACTACTCCCGACCCCCACGACAGTCGTCTCTGGCGCGCGGGTTGGTGGTCGTCGGTGACAGAGCGCAGAATGTTCAGCAGGCGTAGCCGAAGGAGCCCAAGCGTGTCCAACGAATCGCACGTTTCACGTGAAACAGTTTCACGTGAAACCAGCGCGTACGAGACCACATCTACTTTCCGCAAGGAGTCCCCGCTGGACACCCCGATTGCGGCTGCTGCTGAACGAGCCAGCCGCGTATTGACCCCCGGAGGCTCGGGTGCACTCCCCCGGCCCAAGCACACCCGGATCATCACGATCGCCAATCAAAAGGGCGGAGTGGGCAAGACGACCACCGCCGTGAACATGGCGGCGGCACTGGCGGTTCATCAGCTTCGCGTCCTCGTGATCGACCTTGACCCTCAAGGCAACGCGAGTACAGCCCTCGGCGTCGACCACCGGTCGGGGATCCCGTCCGTGTACGAACTCCTGATCGGTGAAGTGAGTTTTGCCGACACGATCGTCCAGAGCTCGTCGAACGAGCGGCTGTTCTGTGTGCCGGCGACACTGGATCTGGCCGGCGCCGAGATCGAACTGGTGTCGATGGTCGCGCGCGAGAACCGGCTGCGGAACGCACTCGATCAAGAAACTCTCGACCGGTACGACTTCGACTTCGTGCTGATCGACTGCCCGCCGTCGTTGGGACTGCTGACCATCAACGCGATGGTTGCGGCGCGAGAAGTGATGATCCCGATTCAGTGTGAGTACTACGCCCTCGAGGGTGTGAGCCAGCTGTTGTCGAACATCAATCTTGTCCAGGCGCACCTCAATCCGAACCTCCACGTGTCCACCGTGGTGCTGACGATGTACGACGGCCGCACGAAGCTGGCCGACCAGGTCGCCGAGAGCGTGCGTGAGCATTTCGGTGACCGTGTGCTCAACACGGTCATTCCACGCAGCGTCAAGGTCTCTGAAGCGCCGGGCTACGGCACCACGATCATCGAGTACGACCCGGGTTCACGTGGAGCCATGAGCTATTTGGATGCGGGCCGCGAGTTGGCGTTGCGGTCAGATCGAGAAGAGGAGAACCGGTAGTGTCCGAGTCAGATCAGGCCATCGGCCCTTCGAAAACTCCGGCCAAGACCGCGGGCGGCAAGCCAAAGGCACCACAGCGCAAGGGCGGCCTCGGTCGAGGACTGGCGGCACTCATCCCGACCGGGCCCACCGAGGGCCCCCGGATGGGTTCCGCGGCGTCCGACGCCGTGTTCGGTCCGGCGAAGGAATCCACCATTTCTTCGGAATCCGCCACCTCTCCGGTGCCCACTCCCCCGACCGTGACGGATCCACGTGGTGTGGATGACACGGTGGGGGCCATCTACCGCGAGATCCCGCCGGCTCTGATTCAGCCGAACCCGCAACAGCCGCGTACGGCGTTCGACGAAGAAGCGCTCGCCGAACTGGTGCACTCGATCCGCGAATTCGGGTTGATGCAGCCCATCGTCGTACGTCGTCTGGCGGAACCAGATGGCGGTGCCGAGTACCAACTCGTCATGGGCGAGCGCCGCTGGCGAGCGAGTCAGGAAGCCGGACTCGAGACGATTCCCGCGATCGTTCGCGAGACCGCCGATGGCGACATGTTGCGCGACGCGCTCCTGGAGAACATCCACCGGGTCCAGCTCAACCCGTTGGAAGAAGCGGCCGCGTACCAGCAGCTGCTCGAGGAGTTCGGGGTGACCCACGAGGAGCTGGCAACTCGTCTCGGTCGGTCGCGGCCTGTGGTCACGAACATGATCCGTCTGCTGCGGCTGCCGATTCCCGTGCAACGACGTGTTGCAGCCGGCGTTCTGTCGGCCGGACACGCACGTGCGCTACTCGCCCTCGAAGCGGATTCAGCCGCACAGGAAGCACTCGCCGCACGAATCGTGGCCGAAGGTATGTCGGTGCGAGCCACCGAAGAAGCGGTGCATCTTGCCAACCGAGGCGATGGACCCGCTGCTCCAGCTCAACAGAAACGCAAACCGATGCAGATGCCCGGTCTCCAAGACGTCGCCGAGCGCCTGTCTGACAAGTTGGATACGCGCGTGACGGTCGCGATGGGCAAGCGCAAAGGCAAGATCACTGTCGAATTCGGGTCCGTCGGCGACCTCGAACGACTCGTGGAGATCATCGCGCAAAGATGAGTTTTGAGCCGCGAATTTCCGAGTACCCCAGTATCGGGATGAAACGTCACTGTGACGTAGTCCCGTCACGGGGTGCTCGGAGAACGTGGAACACGCTGTTGCACATGGTCTTTCGGAATCTGGGCGGCTCATCTCAATCGATCACCGATCATCACTTAAACTGGAAAGCGTTCAGGGCAGAATTCGTTCCAATTGAGTGTGTTCAGGAGGCGGCGGGGCCGTGTCGGTAACGATAACGCCGCTCACCATGGACGGGTTCGAGTCACTGTCCACGCACACTCGTCGGTGTGTCTTCTGGGAGATGGACCCAGAGCTCATTCCCGCGAATCCAGGCGGCGGAGAGTTCGACAGCGAGTTCGACAAAGAAGCCTGGGTGTCGATGATGCTCCTCGAGTGGGGCACGTGCGGTCAACTCGCGATCAACACCCATACCGGCAAAGTGGTCGGGGCGGCCTTCTACGGTCCCCCACGCAGCGTGCCGCGTTCGTTGATGTTCCCCACTTCCCCGGTGTCGGCTGACGCAGTGATCCTGACCTCGCTCTGGGTCGACCCGGGCTTTGATGGCGCGGCCGACGAATTGGCCACCGCCGTTGTCGGCGATCTCACCCGTCGTGGCGTCCGGGCAATCGAGTCGTTCGGAATCGTTCGGTCGGCGCACACCACATCGGTGGAGGAACCCGATCAGGAATCGATCTGTCCGCATTGCATGATCGACGCGCACTTCCTCAAAGGGGCAGGGTTCGACGTGGTGTCGGCTCATCACCGGTACCCGCGACTGCGTTTGGAACTCGATGACGATCTCGGCTGGAAAGCCGGCGTGGAGAGCGCGCTCGAGAAGCTTGTCGTGATGGCAGCCATCGACGTTGCGGGTCGCGAGCGGACGGCAGTGCCAGTCGGCCAGAAGACCTGGGTCGGCCAGAAGACCCGACTGCGACGGCGGGCCGGGCAGTAGAGGCGAACTCGACGGTTCAACCGCCAGATGCGGTTACCGGCGGGTGGTCAGCGGGCGAGTTCTTCAGAGGCGAGCAACTCGGCGAAAGTGTATGTGCCGGTCGGCTGATCATCGCGCCCCAGAAGGTACAACCGCTTCACGGCGACCAAGATGGCCTCGGCGATGATGTCGCGCACTGCCGGGTCACTCAGCTCGGTCGCATCGTGGAGGTTGCTGATGTAGCCGACGTCGAGCTGCACGGCGGGCATTCGTGTTCGTCGCATGATGTCCCACGTGCGCTCGTGCCACCGGCAGTCGCGCAGATGGGTGCGGGCGACGATCTCACGCTGGATGAACCCGGCGAGCGATCGGCCGATGGTGGACGAAGAGCCGTGCGGCGTACCGAAATAGAACGTCGCGACGCCACTGGCGCGGTCGTTCGGATAGTGGGCGCACCGTAGCGCGAGAAGTAGATCGGCACCGATCGCGTTGGCGGTCTCGGCGCGCTCCTCATCGGTGGGGTCCTCGCCTTGCGCGCGCGAGAAGAAGGTCTCCATGCCGGCAGCGATCATTCTGCCTTCGAGCCTGCGGGCGAGGTCCCACAGGATCTCTTCTTCGATCTTTGCCGTGGCCGGGTCGGTGCCGGGGTGCGATCCGCCGGAACCCGGGTCGATGACGATCCGTTTGCCGGACAGCTGGGGGCCGAGTCGGCGGACGTGTTCTTCTTCGCGGATCGCGTGCGGTGATCCACCGGTGACACGGGTACCCAGTAGCTCAAGCGAACGAAGGGTCGCGGGCCCACAGATACCGTCTGAACTGAGTCCGAACTCGGACTGGTAGCTGCACAGCGCGTTGTAGGTGTCCGCACCGAAGAACCCGTCGACCAAGCCGGTGTAGTAACCGAGGTTTTGCAGGCGCGCCTGCAGAGTGGCGACGTCGTCGCCGTGCATGGGAGCGGAGAGTTGGTACGAGAGCACTCGCGCACCCAGGCGGTAAGAGGCCTCGCGGAGGGCCCGGAACGTCGCGGGCCCGACAACACCGTCGACGATCAGGCCGCGTTGCTGCTGGAACGCCCGGACCGCATGGTCGGTTGCGAGGTCGAAGACGGCTTCGGGTTGCGCCCAGCCGTTCGGATCGACCAGCCGGCCGGACGGTGACGGGGCGTCGTTCAGCAGACCTTGTCCCGTGAGAATGCCACGAATTTCGGCCACAGCCGAGCCGTGATCTCCCAACCGGAACAACGGCGTCACGGGGCCTCCCCTTCTGGCGTCAACTCGGGCGTCGGCGGCACAGGGGTACCGCGCTCGGCGTGGTTTTCGGAGCGCAGGGCTCCGAGTCAGCTACGAGTGTCTCAGCAATCCGCCGTCAGAGCCAATACGGTCACGTACCAATTTGATGACCGTAATCATCTCAGTACTGGTACGTGACCGCTGGCGAGGGGGCTGCTGATCAGGGACGACTACTTGCCGAGAACACCGTCGAGTTCGCGGAGAAGCGCAGCTTTGCCCTTCGCCCCGACGATGGTCTTGGTGGGCTTGCCGTCTTCGAAAAGGATCATCGTGGGGATCGACATGATCTGGAAATCCCTTGCGACATTTGGGTTCTGGTCAACGTCGAGCTTGGCGACGGTGAGCTTGTCGGAGTTCTCCCCGGCGATCTCCTCGAGCACCGGAGCGACCATTTTGCACGGTCCGCACCAGGTGGCCCAGAAGTCGACCAGTACCGGCTTGCCGGCACCGAGCACTTCCTCCTTGAATGTGGCATCTGTCACTGCAACGGTGTTTGCACCCATTTTGATCTCCTTTGGTTCGTCTGTGGGGGCCGGTTCGGTCGAACCGGTCGGTTCGAGCGGTCAGGCCTGAACGCCGGCCGCCTCGGGGACCTCGAGCGGGCTGATGTCGTTCTGGTCGGCCAGCCAGCGCTCGGCGTCGATGGCGGCAGCACAACCCGAGCCAGCGGCCGTGATGGCCTGCCGGTAGGTGTGGTCCACCAGGTCGCCGGCGGCGAATACGCCGGGCAGCGAGGTGTACGTGGTGCGGCCCTGAACCCGCACGTAGCCGTCCGGATCGAGGTCGACCTGGTCTTTGACCAGCGCGCTGCGTGGATCATGGCCGATGGCCACGAACATGCCGGTGGCATCGATCTGCGAGGTGGCGCCGGTGACGGTGTCCACCAATTCCAGGCCGGTGACCGACGTCTCGCCCAGAACGCGGCCGATGGTCGCGTTGGTCACAAAGCGGATCTTGTCGTTCGTGCGGGCACGCTCGAGCATGATCCGTGAGGCACGGAACTCCTCGCGGCGATGGATGACGGTGACACTGCGTGCGAACTTGGTGAGGAAGGTTGCCTCCTCCATGGCGGAGTCACCGCCGCCGATGACGGCGATGTCCTGGTCACGGAAGAAGAAGCCATCACAGGTGGCACATGCCGACACACCTCGGCCGAGCAGATCCTGCTCGCCGGGGATGTCGAGGTAGCGGGCTGCGGCGCCCATGGCCAAGATGACGGCTTTCGCCCGGTGGGTCTCGCCGCCGGCGTCGACCTCTTTGATCTCGCCGGTGAGGCGGACCGCATCCACGTCTTCCATGCGCAGATCAGCACCGAACCGAATGGCCTGCTCACGCATCTCGTCCATGAGTTCGGGACCCTGGATCCCCTTCTGGAATCCCGGGAAGTTCTCCACCTCGGTGGTGGTCATCAACGCACCACCGAACTGGGTGCCCTCGAAGACCACCGGAGAGAGTTCGGCACGTGCGGCATACACGGCTGCTGTGTATCCGGCCGGTCCTGATCCGATGATGATCACGTCGTGGACGGTCTCGGTACCTGCTGAGGTCATCGGTGCTCTACTTCCTTACGGTGGTTCAACCTGGGCTCGTGGCCTGTCGGGGCGCGGCGGTGGGCTCCGCTGTCAGCGAAGCCTTGACGTTTTCTTCACCCGCGATGGACAACACCAGCCTAAAGGGATCTGTTCCCGGAACAGATCCGCAGACCCTGTGAGAGCTCACAGAAATGTTCGGCACGATGGAGTCATGCTCTTGCGACCCTCGCGACTCTCCACGTGGCGTCCGCTGGCCTGGGCGGCGACGCTGACGATTGCCATGGGCGCCGTATACCTACTGGCCGTCCGTAGCCAGTGGGGTCAATATCTCGACCAGCAGGCCTACTTGACCCTCCGCGGCACCGGGGCGAGTGCTGACCTGCCCCACATGGTCGGTCTGGGGTCCATCACCGACTACCGACTGTGGACGGTTGCAGCGGCCCTGATCATCGGTCTGGGCATTGTCGCGGGGCGCCGCTGGAGTCTGCTGCCTCTGCTGCTGTTGCCGATCGCCGGGATCCTGCTGGCTCAATTCCTGCGGGACGAGGTGCTGCTGCGCCCCGACTTCGTCGGACTCGGCTGGCTGTCGAACACCTTCCCGAGTGGGCACGCCGCTGCAGCTGCCGGATGTGTGGCGGCCATCGTACGAGCGGCTCCGAGACGGGTGGCCCCGGTCTTGGCCATCCTCGGAGTCGGTTGGTTGACGCTTGTCGGTCAGGACCTGATGGTTTGGGGATGGCACCGGCCCAGCGACCTGATTGGGTCGATCCTGCTTGCGACGGCCCTGATGCATCTGGTGCCGCCGACCCGGCGACACACCTACGACCTCGGCTTTCGCACAATGTCAGGCGTACGGGCGGGCGTCTGGACAGCAGCCGCAGCAGCGACGGGACCGGTGGTGTGGTCGGTGGGAACGGGGCATCTGGCGGTGCTGCCGGTGGGACTCATCGCGGCAGCTGCCGTGGCGTCACTTGTTGCCGATGGTGGTGCGACTGAGCGTCGCCGGATTGGCCGTGTCGCAGTCGGCTCCGACCACCAGCGCATCGAACCGTCCCGCCATACCCGTGCTGAGCAATATCACCACCGCAGGGCCGCCACCGGCTTGAATTGAGCTCGTACCCAACACAGGAGTGGCCGGCTCTATCTCATTGGCCGCCAGACATCGGTCGCGCTGGGCGAGGTCGCCGAACGCGGTGTCGGCGGACTGGCCGAGCGCGCTGAGCAGGGTGGCATCCGAAGGTGCGGCAATCGAAGTGGGGGTGGGAGCGTTCTGTTCGGCAATTGCAGGTTCGGAGCGTCCGCTGAAGGCAAAGGTGGTCGCGACCGCGATCGCGGCCACTGCTGCCGCCGCGGCGACAGCAGATAGCAGAATGGCACCACGATGCCGTCTCAGTGGGGTGACAGCCTCTGTAGGTGCGTCGTGATGGTCAGCGGCCATCATGTGAAGCGCCTGGTCGAGCTTGTGCTGCGCGTAGGCGGGCAACGGCTCCTCGACGACCGGCGCAGAGGCCAGTTCGCCGGTGGTGGCGTCCAGCGCTTTCCAGATGGTCATCGAATCCGGGTCGTCGAACACCTTTGCGCGCAAGGCATCGGCCACCTCGTCGGGATAGACGCCGGCGTGGAGGTCGGCGATCATGTCCAGCGGGTACGGCGGTTCTGGCAGCTCGCGGTCAGTGTGGTGCCGATTGCCGATTCCGAACATCGTTCGAACCCCAGTTTCCCTCGTTTTCTTGATGTGAAAGCTAGGACGCCAGTTTGTTCGCAACGGTTCCCTCGACACACTGTCTTTTATTGCCGACTTTCCTGGACCACGCCCGCCTCCACCGCCGCGGCCCGATAGGCCTCCGCAAGGGTGTCGACGGTGTGGTGTGCGTTGAGACCACTCGGGTTGGGAACAACCCACACCACCGTGTCGCCGATCGTACGGTCCTGACGTCCGGCAGTTGCCTTGCGGTCCCCAAAAGCCGTGCGGTAGGCCGTGATTCCCGCGACCGCGATGACCTTCGGGTGCACGCGGGTGACCGTGTCGATCAGCTTGCGGCCGCCTTCGACCAGTTCTTCGGTGGTCAGTTCGTCGGCCCGTGCAGACGCCCTCGGGACCACGTTGGTGATGCCTATCCCCCGGTCGAGCAACAGGGCCCGATCGTCATCGCTCATGCCCGCCGACGCATCGATCAATCGATCGACGATCCCGGCTCGCCACAAAGCGGGATAGAAACGATTGCCGCGCCGGGCGAAGTGTGCGCCGGTCGCCGCCGTCCACAGTCCGGGATTGATCCCGACGAACAACAATTTGCAGTCGGGCCCGATGAGATCGGGGACGACGGCATCGCGATACGACTCGAGTTCGGCGCGTGTGAAGCCCATCGGACCAGTAGACCGCACGGTCTCGCGTGGATGCCACAGACGGACCGGATCAGCCCCGCGCGGAAGACGTGGCCAGGATTGGTGAAGGGAGGGACTACCCCTGGGCCTCGTCGGCAGTGTCACGGAGGTGGCCCAGCAGTACCGCCAACTTCGCGCGGCCGCGCGCGCAACGACTCTTGATGGTCCCGGAGGGAACCCCGAGGAGTTCGGACGCCTCCGCCACCGAGTAACCCTCGACATCGATGGCAACGATCGCCGCACGCTGCTCGGGAGGCAGAGAGTCGAGCGCACGGCCGATCGACATGGATAGGTCGACGGTGCCGGTGCGGTCATGGGGATCGGCGAGTTGTGCGATGTCGAACTCGGGTAGAGGAACGGTCTGCCGAGATTTGTTGCGACGGATACGATCCAGGCATGCGTTGACGACAATACGGTGCAGCCACGATGTGACCTTGGCGTCGGCGCGGAACCGATGGGCCATGCGGTGGGCGTTGAGGAGGGCTTCTTGCAGTGCGTCGGCGGCGTCTTCGTCGGAATGCGAGGTGCGGCGGGCAACTGCCCATAGATAGCTCTGATGGCGGGTGATCAGAACCGCAAACGCATCCCTGTCCCCCTGCACATGCGCTGCAAGCAATTCCCCATCGGTCCGCACGTCACCGCCGGCCCTCCCCCATTTGGCCATGGGAGTGAGACTAATGGACCACAATGTCGCGTGCGAGACCAGATGCAAGTGCATCTGTTTGTATGACAACGCGTCAAAAAGGGCCGTGACCGGCGCTGATGGGTCCACCGGACCGAGCAGCGGACGGGGTTGACCGGCGAGAGCATTAGACTTGACCGATCGGCGGGGAATTCTCGGCTGTGCTCCCCGGAAGGATCGTCACATCACTCTGTCGTCTGCGCCACATGAGATCTACCTCGTTCCTCCGGAGCTCGACAAACCGGAGGCCGTCCTTCGTGAGTCACCGGCCTCGGTCGCACGGCTCCGGGAGCGGCCCGACGTCGTCGGGTTCGAGGGTCGATACGCGCTGACCATCACCTCGACCACACCTCACCAGGCGATGGTCGAGGATCTGCTGTTCATCCGCGATGTCCTCGACGACGCGCAGATCGAATACCTGCTTGTGCGCGGGAACGACGAACGTCCGGTGATCGCGGTGGCATGGACCAACCGCAAAGCGATGACACGAGCTCTCGCGGATGCTTGCGAACGCGAACCGTTCTACTCGAAAACCGTTGACGCAGAACGCGGTAAGGCGGTCTTCGTCGGCGACGGACGTCTGTCGGCGTCGTCCAAGGCGCGGATCTTCCGGCTCTACCGGCCACGGGTGGAACCCGGCAGCGGCTTGCATTACGGCGCATCCACGGCTGTACAGGTGGAGCTGTGGTCGTTCACGCCGTCGGAAATCATTCTCCCGATCGAGAATTCACTCACCCGTCGCACGATCCGCAAAGAAGAAGCGGTGCGCGGCACGGTGGACAAGTTCGGCAAGACGTGGCCGACCATCGAGAACATGTTTGCCGGCCATGCCTCCGACATCAACTTCGACATCGACATCGTCTTCTCCTGGGTCGATGGTTCGTCGGCCGAGTTCCAGGCCCAGCGTGCCAAGCGGATGAAGAACTACGTTGTCGGAGAAGGGGATGCGTCGGCAGCGCGGTACCGGCAGATCGACGAGCTGAAGTACGCGTTGCGGTCGGTGTACATGTACGCACCCTGGGTACGCCGCATCTTCGTGGCCACCGATTCCGAGCGGCCGTCCTGGCTGGCCGACGACCCGCGGGTGACCTTCGTGCCGAGCGAGGAGTTCTTCGCCGACACATCGGTTCTGCCGACACACAATTCGCAGGCCGTGGAATGCCAGCTGCACCGCATCCCGGGGTTGTCGGAGCATTTCCTGTACTCGAACGACGACATGTTCTTCGGTCGGCCGGTCAGCCCTGAGGCGTTCTTCTCCTCCGGCGGCGTGAGCATGTTCATCGAGGCCACCACACGCATCGGTCTCGGATACAGCGACCAGGACCGCAGCGGGTTCGAGAATGCGGCGAGGGTGAACCGCCGGTTGTTGCAGGATCGGTTCGGGCTCATGACAACTCGGCACCTCGAACATGCCGCCACCCCGCTGCGCAAGAGTGTGCTCGAAGAGATGGAGAGGGAGTTCCCCGCGGAGTTCGCCGCCACCGCGGCGAGCGCGTTCCGATCGAGCAGCAACATTTCGGTGACCAACTCCCTCTACCACTATTACGCGTTGATGACCGGGCGTGCGGTGGTGCAGAAGGACGCGAAGGTGCGCTACATCGACACCACCGAGTACGCCGGGCTCAAGGACATGGAAAAGATGCTCCCCAAACGCGCGGTGGACTTTTTCTGCCTCAACGACGGCAGTGTTCCGGAGGTCGACCTCGAACTGCGGACGCAGACGGTCACGAGCTTCCTCGACCGCTACTTCCCCATCGTCGCCCCGTGGGAGACTGCCGCCAAGGCATCGTCTCTCGCGTAGGCGGCCACGCTTGCTCAGACGCGACTGACCGAATCTGCTCTGCGGCCGTCGGCGATGACGATCCCTGCCTCGGCCAGTCTGCGAGCGCTCTCAGCCGGCGAAACATACTCTCCGACAGTCTCATACGTACCGATCGGCACCGCTGAGTGGACGATGGTGGTGTCGTAGACATGAACCAGGTTGTAACCCTGGCCTCCGTCGCGGCCGCGCATGGCGCCGGCAGGGACATTGAGATCTTGGTTGTAGCAGGTGGCTGCGGCCACCGATACCGGGATGCCCGCGAAGGTGGCGGTGGTGGAGTAGTGCAGGTGCCCGGCGATGATGGACCGTACATCGCTGCCGCGCAACACATCTGCGAGACGATCCTGGTCGTGTAACTCCACCAGGACAGCCAGGTCGAGCACACAGGGTACCGGGGGGTGGTGCATTGCGAGAATGGTCCCGAAGTCGGCGGGGGTGGCGAGAACCCCTGCCAGCCAATCGAGTTGCTCGTCGGCGATCTCGCCGTGGTGGAGTCCGGGAACGGTGGTGTCGAGGGTGACGATCCGCAGACCGTCGATGTCGTACACCGCGTCGACCGCTGTGGTCGATGGCTCCTGGTCGAGCAGCTTCATGCGGAAGTGCGCGCGGTCGTCGTGATTGCCCATCGCCCAGATCAACTGGGCTCCGAGGTCGTCGGCGACAGGCTGGACCATCGTCCGGAGGGTCTCGTAGGCGCGCGGATCACCTTTGTCGGCGAGGTCGCCGGTGAAGACCAGCGCGTCGATCCTCGAACCGGAACCGGTGAGTTCGGTGAGTATCTGACGAAGGCGTGAGGTGCTGTCCACTCCCCCGTAGAGATCGCCGTCGCCGTCGATGAGGTGGGTGTCGCTGACGTGCACGATGCAGTGGTTGGGCCGGGGATACTCGGCCGTCCGAGCCATCATCGGTCTCTCGCTTCCGATCGGATTGGCGCTGGAGGAGACTGCTGGCGTGGAGTGGTGCGGTGATCAGGTGACCGCCGCGGTGTCCACAGTAGCCAAACAGTCTGAAACTGCCAGCCGGGGCCCGTACCGCCGCGGCAGGGTGAACAGATGCGGTCGCGCGGATGTCGCGACACCTGGACCGGTCTGGCACGCTGGGAGCCGCCTGAGAGGTGGAGAGCTGTGAAGATCGTTCGCCGGCTGCGTCGCGCCGCCCGCATCATCCTCATCGACGAGGAGGGCCGCACGCTGCTGTTCCGGGGTGTGGATCCACAGAACCCGTCGGCCGGGCCGTGGTGGTTCACCCCTGGTGGCGGCCGAGAAGGCGACGAGACCGATGAGCAGGCGGCGCTCCGTGAGGTGTACGAGGAGACCGGCTTGCGGGTCACCGAGATGTCGGCGCCTGTCTATGCCCGCGAGTTCGACATCGTCTTCGGGGGCGAGCCGATCCATCAGGTGGAGACCTACTTCGTGGCGCATGTGGGAACGTTCGAGCCTCACTCGGCGGGGTGGACGGATTTGGAGCGCAGCTCGATACTCGGCCATCGGTGGTGGAAACCCGAAGAGATCGAGTCGAGTGACGAGATGATCTACCCGGGCAATCTTGCGGATCTGGTCCGACAGCACCTGGACAACCCCAGCGAGTGACACCCACGAGCTTGGGTTGCCGGCCCATCAGGGCCAGATACCGGAACTGCCGCGTCGGTGTGAGCTCATCAGATGGGTGTCGACGATACCGATGGCCTCCATCAAGGCAAACATCGTGGTGGGCCCGACAAACCGGAAGCCGCGTGCGCGCAGGGCCTTCGACATCGCGATGGACTCAGCCGAGGTGGTCGGCACGTCGGCCATCTCCGCGGGCTCAGGGGTGCGATCGGGTTTGAACGACCACAGGAAGTTGACCAGGCCACCATCTGCGCGCAATTGCTGTGTGGCTCTGGCATTCCCGATGGCGGCCTCGATCTTGCCGCGATGGCGGATGATGCGCGCGTCGGCCAGCATCGCGTCGACCTCGCGGTCGCCGAACGCGGCGACGGTGTCGACGTCGAAATGGCGGAAGACCTCACGGAAGGCGGGTCGCTTCCGCAGGATGGTCGCCCATGACAGGCCGGCCTGAAAGCCTTCCAGCACAAGTCTTTCGAAGTGGGCATTCTCGCCGGAGACCGGCATGCCCCACTCGTTGTCGTAGTAGTCGCGCATCAGGCCGGTCTGTGCGGCCCACAGAGGACGGATGAGCCCGTCCTCACACCGCACTGCACCCGCGGGCAACCCGTCGGTTGTCACCGCCTTGTCGACCTAGGAACCGGTGAGCGTGACTTGGGCGACCGACCCCTGGTAGCGGCCGCTGTCGTTGCGGGGCAACGACGTCAGCCACACCATGACGTACCGCGAGGGTCCGGCGCCGGCGATCGGGATGGTGGTGGTCTCGTTGTCCAGGGTCGCTGCCCCGACCTGTGTGGTGGCCTCGAACGGGGCGCGTGGGTCGTCGGCGGTGCGGATCTGGACCTGTAGGCCCGGTGTGGGGGTACGGATGACGGCCTCGGTCAGCGTGGCGTCGCGGTCCAGTGTGAACATCAGTCCCAGACCGGGTTTGAGGTTCCCGAACCGGGGTCCACCGCGGTACTCGTCTGTCTGCCATGCCGGGGCCTGGCCGGAGATGACGTTGTTCAGGTTCGTCCGGCTGTCCGGCTCCTGGTCGGAGTAGTCGAGCATCGTCACGCCGGTCAACGCGAGCGGGGCCGACCCGACGGCAGGCGCGGGTGCGCCGGGGGACGGGGCGCCGGCCGAGGACGAGAAGATCTTGTCGATGTCGGGGGTGTCGTTGCTGCCGCCCACCGAGTTCGAGATCCAGACCACCATCGCGATGATGAGGAACAACGTGAGCAGCACGGCCCCGGCGATCAGCGCCATCATCCGCACCGACCGTGGCTTCTTACCGTCACCCCCGGTGCCGAGCATGCGCGGCGTCGCGCGCGACGACGAACCGGGTCCGTCATCGTCGCGGACCTGTGCGATGAGATCGGTCTTCTGATCCAGCACGGTTGCCTGGTCGAGAACGTGTTGAACCGTTGCCGCGGTGCGTATCCCGCTGTTCCCCTCGAGGGCCCGGGCGGCGACCGCCGAGATCTCGAACGGGACGTCAGGACGCTCGGCGCGTGGCTCGCGGGGCAGGTCGCCGGGTCCGGGTGATGCCGGGTGCAGTCCCCCGACGGGCTCGTTCGACGCGCGGTTGGTCGCCAGCTCCCTACCGGTGTCGGCGTCGAGTGGCCAACGGGCCAGCAACAGTGCGTACAGGACGGCACCGAGACCACGGACGTCGGTGGACTTGTCGGAGTCGGCCAGCGTGCCAGGGAACGCGACGAACGCGTTGCCGTCCTGGCTGATCCGGATTCGTTCGGGATGGTCGATGGACAGCGCGCCGCCGTTGCGGTGCGCCGATTCGGCCGCAGCTGCGAGCGCCCGCACGGCACGGGCCGCACCGACCGGAGACGGACTGGTCTTGGCGACATCGGCCAGTGACGAGCTCGGAACCCATTCGGCGACAACGATTCCGCCGGACGATCCGCGCACCACGTCGAGTACCCGAGCGATCCCGGGCGAGTTGATGCGTCCCAGTCGCAGGGTGCGCGAGAGCACCGCCTGCGGACCCTCGTCGCGCGGATCGATACGCACGCCGGGGTCGGGTGGTGGTGCGACCTGCTGTGCGTCGACGAACGTCAGGGCGACGTCGCGGTCCAGGTTGATGTCACGGGCCTGCCAGAACTGGAGTCCGCGTGCGCCACCGTGGTGCTGCAGCAGACGGTAGCGGCCACCGGCGACGGCAGCGCCCGGGACCAGCCGGGGACCGCGACGTGGCCGTAGGCCCGGCAATGGCGCCTCGGGAGGACGTGGGGGTCCGTCGCCTGCCGCCGCGGGTGTGCGAGGCCCGGGGGGACCTGATGCGGGGCGGTCCCCGGGCGGTTGCTCGCGAGCGGGCTGGCGGGCGCCGGCCTGACTGGGCATCGCCTTGGTGGCGGGCCCGTCTTCTGGCGAGACGGCGGTGGAACCGGCAGCAGGCGTGGGCGGCCCGGCCGGTTTGCTGTCGGGCTCTGGTTTGTTCAAGGCACCTGCTCCTCTCCTCCGATAGCGAAGATCTTGGGGTTGGCGGACGCCCATTCCGGCGGCACCACCACTGGTGACCGAATACGCCTGCCAACTCGATGTTCCCCGGTCGAAGCGCTGAATGACCTCGACCTGACCAGAATACGGAACCGATTCGTCCCCAGAGATCCGCGGGAATTGAACGGTCATGGTGGCAGCGCCGTCGGTGGCGGGTTCGGGGGCCGGGGCGACAGCGGGGATGAACCGGCCGATGACCCGCCGGACTGCGACCACCACTGCGAGCACGTCGGGAACACGCAGCAGGGTCAGGACCGTGTAGGTGAGGCCGATGGAGACGACCGCGACGAGCAAGAGATAGGCGAGGGAGCCGACCTTGCCGTGGTCGGTGCTGAGCCGGTGCAGTCCGGACACCTCGGCCAGCGCCCACACCAGGGCGCTGCACGCCACCGACACCACGATGGTCCAGATGACCGTGCGGCCGACGTTGGTCATTCTTGCGCCACCGAGCCTGCTACGCAGCAGATAGTGACCGACCACCGCACCGACGAGGTAGCCGAGACCGTTGGACAGGGCCAGCCACCGGACGATCGCGTCGGGGTCGTCGAACAGGACCGGGCCGAGATAGGACGCTGCCACCTTCACCGCGGTGATCCCGATGACCATGTACGTCGGGGTCCAGGCGTCCTCGCGGGCGTAGAACACGCGGAGCTGCACGAGTGTCATCGCGTACGGGATCATCGTGAACGCGCCCCACGAGAGCACGCTGCCGAGCTGTGAGGCGGTGTCGGCGTCGAACTTGCCGAAGTTGAACACGGCGACACCGATGGCCGGCCCGAAGAACGTCATGAACGCGATGACCGGCACCAGCGAGACCATCGTCAACCGGGTGGCCAGTGAGAGATCGTCGACCACCGAGTGGGTGTCGTCGGCGGCGGCATTACGGGAGAGGCGGGGCATGATCGCGGTCAGGATGGTCACGCCGAGTACGCCGTAGGGCAACTGGAGGAGCTGCCAGTGTGTCGCGTAGACGCTGACGCCGGCTTCGGTTGCGCTCGAGGCGATGCGATAGGTGACGATCAGACCGACCTGCAGGACTGCGACGTACAGAACGATGGCAAGCGCCATGTTGCCGAACTTGCGCAACCTGTCGTCCAGACCCCACTGCAGTTTCAGCTTCACCCCGCTGCGCCGGATGGCGGGGAGCAGGACCGCGGTCTGGGCGATCACGCCGAGAGTGGTGCCGACGCCCAGGATCAGGAGCTTGGTGTCGCCCATGCTGACGGGGTTCAGCGAGATGTCACCCGGGGCGACCGCATAGGCGATCAGGGTGACTATCTGTACGACGTTGTTGAGCACGGGTGCCCAGGCGCCGGGCTTGAAGAAGCCCTTCATGTTCAGGATGGCGATGAACAGCGCCGACAACCCGTAGAACAGCACGGCGGGCATCAGCAGGAACGCGAGTGCGGTGGCGAGGTCGCGGTTGACCTTGCCGTCACCGAGGTTGAGCATCGTGAGCGCGGGCGCAGCGATCAGGGCCGCGAGGGTGGCCACCCCCAGCACGGTCACCGCGAGGGTGAAGATGCGGTTGATGAATCCCACTCCCCCGTCCGCGTCTTCGGATTCGGCGCGTACCAGGACCGGGATCACGATGGCGGTGAGGACGGCACCGAGGACCACCTCGGCGACCATGTTGGGCAGAACATAGGCGGCCTGGAACGACGAAGCGACCGCGGCGCCGAGCAGGGCCAGCACCAGGACCGTGCGTACGAATCCGGTGATGCGTGAGACCAGGGTGGCCAGCGCAATGGATCCGCTGGTGCGCAGGACGCTGTCGTCGGACGGCTGTTCGCGGACGCGGGCACCGGGGTCGATCGCCGTGGACGTCGTCATCTTGCCGGACGCAGCCGAGGCCAGCTCACCGGCTGTCGGGCGTGGTCCGGGTGCGGGGTCGCGCGGTGCACCGGGCGGA
This sequence comes from Williamsia sp. R60, assembly GCF_054063855.1. Taxonomy (NCBI): domain Bacteria; kingdom Bacillati; phylum Actinomycetota; class Actinomycetes; order Mycobacteriales; family Nocardiaceae; genus Williamsia; species Williamsia sp. R60. The sequence continues at coordinate 631,772 of NZ_JBSSGR010000003.1, read as the reverse complement.
ACCCCCACAGACCGGGGCGGGGGCCTTCGGCGCGGAGGTGGCGGCTGCATTCCACCGTTGGTCATGGCCTGTCACCGCCGTTGTCGTGATCAGGGTGATGTCGGCCGAGGTGGTGCTCGCGCTCGGGTGGACTGTGCAACGCGCGGCTGTCCGCCATCAGACGATCGCGTTCGTCGGGTTCGGGCCGGTCGAGGTCGGCTGGATCGGGTTCCCCACGGAATCGATGCCACAACCGTCTGCCCGACAAGAACACCAGGAGTGCGCCGGCGCAGATTGTGATGATGAAGAGCGGTTTACCATATGCATTGGAATGTACTGACAGGTTGATCGAGTCGCCCAACGGGACGCCGCCTGTGGTCACCAGACCGATCTCCACCGTGATCGAACGGGAGCGGTCGGCACGAGTCGGGACCTGGATCTGACGGGTGCCCCTGGGCGGGATCTCCAACACACCCATGTCTCCGACGGTCATGCCGCTCGGTGCCGAGACGTTCAATCGAGTTCGCATCGCCACGGGCAGATCGTTGCGGATCACCAGGAGCAACGGGCTGCGTTCGGAGGCCAGGGTGAACCGCCCACCTGGGTCGAGGATGCCCACACCGTTGCGGATGTTCATCAGCGTGGTCGCGACCGCAGATGTGCGCATCGACGCCGACCGCGTCGCAGCCTGCTCATCCTGCGGCGCCACGGACGCCATCGCCCGCAGCATGTCCTCACGCAGCGGCGCCAGGTAGGCACCCGGGGTGATCGGCACGTCCGCGCGGCGCGTCATCGAGTCCTGCAGGTCGCGCAACTGCTGCAGGTCGGCGCGTACCGAGGCGATGACCCGGGGATCGGGACCGGTGACGGTGGTCTCGGGTGGGGCCACCAGCTCAGCACCCGCGGGTGCACCCGAGGTGGCGGTGAGGTCGGTGGCGATCCCGGCCAGCGGCCGGGGAATCGCGAGGTCTGAACCGAGCAGCAGAGACATCGCCGACAACACCGCACGGGTGTCATCCTCGGACGCAGACCACGTGGGTGGGGGCATCAGCACCGCACCGCGCCCGATGCGTTCGGCGATCGGGTCGGCCACGGCCTGCGCGTCCGACGATTGCGTGCCCGTCTCGGCCGTCCTGGAGTCGTCGGCGAGTGTGGAGGGTGCGAGCGCAGAGAACATCATCGCCGCGACCGCGTTCTGGCGGCGGACCTGTTCGGTGCCGGCCAACCAGCCTGCCCGCTGGGCTGTCGGGGTGACCTGGGCCGACCGCGGACCCGGGCCGAGTGCCGACAGGCCGCTTGCCACCGCCGGGTCATAGGTCTGGACGGCGAGGTCCTCGCCCAGGGGGTATTCGCCGTTCGTCGAGGTGGGGGTGAGGTTTCTGACACTCGACGCCGCGACGACAGTGCCCACCGCGCCCTTGTCGCGGATCAGTCCGGCGCCTGCGGTGTCCAGGACCCCCGAGGCCGGAATCGCCAGGCCACGCACACTCTTCACGTTGAGGATGCGGTCGACGATGTCGGCGGGTGCTCGTAAAGCGGTGTCCGACAGGTCGGAATCGGCGACCTGGGTCAGCGCGGTGGTGTCGACGTGGGCGAACGAGGTGGCCACCACGCACATACCGGTGGCCAGGGCCTGCAGCCGAGCGAGCCAGGCCGCCGCGACCTCGGATCCGGTGCCCTCCCGAGCCGGACCGGTCGGATCGGCCGGGTCGGTGGTGACCAGATAACTGCCGGTCATCGCCTGCACGCTGATCAGCAGATCGGGGTCCACCGCCAGACACAGACTGCGCGCCAGCGGCGACTCCAGATCTCGCGTCCGGGTCTGCTCCATGGTCGCCACCAGTCGATCGAGACGTCCGCCGGCGGCCAGTGACTGCTCGAGACCGTTGTCCATCAACCGGACCGTCTCGTCGCCTCCCCCGGTGACCCCCGGCGCGAGCGACGCCGGTGCGGCGATCGGCCAGAGCATGGTCATGCCGACCGGTTGTGAGATGTCCGGGGCCACCGAACCGTCGGCTCCGATGGGCGCGGCGACAGGGTCACCCGAGGCGTCGTCGTCGGCCTGGGACTGAGCGCGCAGAGGGTTCGGCGGCAGGCCGACCACGGGCAGGAGTACTCGCGCGTCGTCGAGCCGTGCCGGGTTGCCGAAGTCGGGGGTGCCGTTGACGTTGACCAGCACCGGATAGATCCCCGGCTTGTCGATCTGGAAGCTGGGCGCACCAGAAGCATTGACGGACAGATCAATTCGCAGCGAGAAGGGAATCGACCGCCCGGGTCCGAGCTGCTGACTCACGTCGGTGAAGTCGCCGACGGTCTCGAAACTGTTCGCGTCGGCGGACAGGGAGTCGCCGAGGCCGGCACTGGTGGTGATGGCGGCCCCGCGCTGCAGGCGCATGGCGATGTTGCGGACCGGCCGGTCCCCGACGTTGGTCAGCGTCCCGCCGGCGGTGACGACGCCGGGACTGGAGGTGGTGACTGTGGACGGATCGATCGACTCGAGCGAGATCCGCAGGAACTCCCCGGTCTGCGAGGTGTCATCGGTCTGCGAGGTGTCGTCGGCGGGTGTGGCCACCGCCGACACCGCGAGGGGTCCGAACACCAGGGCGAGAACGCTGACCAGGATCGTCAGCGCCCGCATCGATCGGCCGTTCACGTCGCGACGTGCGGGCCGGATTCCGGCGGTGGTGCATGGGCGGCCGGTCCCCCGCTGTTGCCGGCCCCGCGGTTCTCGGATGTGGTCTCGGTGCCGCCACCGCCGCCGCGACGACCCCGGCGGCGTCTGCGGCGAGGCCTCGCCGGTGCGGGCGGAGGCTCGTTGCGCTTCTGGTTCCGCGCGGCCGCGGCCTTCTCGTAGGCGTTCGGTTCGGTGCGCGCCCCCTTGGCCTCGGACTCGGCCATCCGGTCGGGGTCGGCGACGAGCTCGGCGATGACGTCCTCGGCGACGCGCGCCAATCGTCGCTCGTCCGAATAGGTCAGTCGACGAGGGAGCTCGGCGAGTGGAACCCAGGCGACTTCGGCCACCTCGTAGTCGGCATCGGAGAGTTCACCACCGGTGAAGCGCATCAGGTAATGGTGCACCGTCTTGTGGATCCGTTTCCCCTCACTGACAAACCAGTAGTCGATCTTTCCGAGGGGGGCCACCACGTTGCCCTCGATGCCCGTCTCTTCGGCGACCTCACGGATCGCCGTCTGTTCGGCGGTCTCCCCCGTCTCGATGTGACCTTTCGGCAGCGACCACATCATCCGGCCGCGGCGATCGACCCGCCCGATGAGGGCGGCGCACCGCTGCTCGTGCGGTCCGTCGAGGCCCGACACCATCAGCCCGCCGGCCGAGGTCTCCCGCACCGTGCGAAGTCTTTGTTTGGCCAGGTTCGGGGGCACCTTGGCAGGGGCTTTGACCTTGCCCACATCCGAAGGCTTGACCTGCGCGGTCCGACCTTCGACAACGTGGGTTCCGGCGACCCCGGTGGATTCACTACGGGCGGCCTCGACGCTGTGGTCGGCGGGGCGTGACGGCTTTCGGCGACGTCCGCGACGCGATCGCCGCGATCCGGGGGCTGACGCGGTGGCGTCGGCGACGGTCGAGTCGTCGCTGCGTTGCGGTTCCGGACCTGGCTGGGGACTCGGCTGGGGACGGGGCTCTGCTCCACTGTGATGAGAGCTGTCGATCCGGGTGGCTGTCGATCCGCCGCGCCGATTGCCGCGCCTGCGCCGCGGACGTCGAGGGACGTCCCTATTCGGCTCGGTGGGTTCGGCTGACACTCACACGATGCTAGTCGCCGTTAACCCACCGTTTCTGCCAGCGGGGCCGATGGCGGCGCCCTGGACCCACCGCGGTTTGGTGACGCCGCGCGATCGGGGTTCGGATCGTCGCCGGTCGGTCGGTAGTCTGGCCAGTCGTGACAACTCCCCCTTCTTCCACCGGCACCTCGGCCGCCGATGAGCGACGCACCAGGTTGCTCGCAGCCGCTGCGGTGTCGTTGCGGGGACTCTCGGACACCCTCGATCCCCTCGGGGCTCGATTTGCCGCAGCGGGACACGAGCTGTTCCTCGTGGGCGGCTCGGTGCGCGACGCGGTGCTGGGCCGGCTCAGCACCGGCGACCTGGACTTCACCACCGACGCACGTCCCGAGCAGGTGCAGGAGTTGCTGCGCGGGTGGGCCGAGGCCATCTGGGACACCGGGATCGAGTTCGGCACCATCAGCGCGGTCAGGGCGGGTATCCAGATCGAGATCACCACGTTCAGGGCCGATTCCTACGACCGGGTGAGCCGCAACCCCCAGGTGCGGTTCGGTGATCGACTCGAAGACGATCTGGTGCGCCGCGACTTCTCCATGAATGCGATGGCCGTGAAGATCGGTGCCGACGGCAGCCAGGAGTTCATCGACCCTCTCGGTGGGATGGACGCGTTGCTGGCCGGGGTCATCGACACGCCCGCCGCGCCCGAGGATTCATTCAACGACGATCCGCTGCGCATGTTGCGTGGTGTGCGGTTCGTCTCGCAGCTCGGGTTCTCGCTGTCACCACGGGTGTTCGCGGCCACGGTGGAGATGGCAGGCCAGATCGAACGGATCACTGTGGAGCGGATTGCAGCCGAACTCGACAAGCTGATCCTCGGTGAACATGCGGTCGAAGGAGTCGAGACGTTGTGTGAGACCGGCCTGGCCGAGCTGATCATCCCCGAGATCCCCGGGATGAAGTTGGCCATCGACGAACACCATCAGCACAAGGATGTCTACACCCACTCCCTCACCGTGCTCGCCCAGGCGATGGATCTCGAGGATGGCGATCCCGATCTGGTCTTGCGGTGGGCGGCGATCCTGCACGACATCGGCAAGCCGGCAACCAGGCGTCACGAACCGAACGGTGGGGTGAGTTTTCATCACCACGAAGTGGTCGGCGCCAAGATGGTCCGTAAGCGCCTGCGCGCTCTGAAGTATCCGAAGGCGGTCATCGAGGACGTCGCGAACCTGGTGTTCCTGCATCTGAGGTTCCACGGCTACGCCGACAATCAATGGACCGATTCGGCGGTGCGACGCTACGTGACCGATGCCGGTCCCCTGCTGCCGAGGCTGCACAAACTGGTGCGGGCCGACTGCACCACTCGCAACAAGCGCCGGGCGCGCAAGTTGCAACAGAACTACGACAACCTCGAGCAGCGCATCGCCAGGATCGCCGAACAGGAAGACCTGGCGAAGGTCCGGCCCGACCTCGACGGCAACACCATCATGGAGTTGCTCGACCTGCCCCCGGGCCCGATGGTCGGCAAGGCTTGGCGGTATCTCAAGGAACTGCGGCTCGATCGCGGACCCATGTCGCGCGAGGAGGCCGAAGAGGCGTTGCGGCGATGGTGGGCCGCCGAGCAGCAGAGCTGAGCCGGCTGTTCTTTGGCTAGCCGAGTGACACCATCTCGCTGATGTCGTCGTTCGGGAACGGACCGTCGACCACAGCGGTCACCGTTGCCTTGTTCAGGGTGATCGCACCTCTGTGGTTGTCGAGAAAGGCGGTGTCCGCGGCGTCACGGCCGGTCGAGATGCGGACCAATGTCTGGCGAGGCGCCAGGCAGGTGGCATCGACAACTCGCCACCGGCCGTCGACAAATGCCTCGGCGACCGCGTGGAAGTCCATCGGATCGCAACCGGGCGCGTACACGGCGACAAGTCGAGCCGGGACGTTCACCGCCCGCAGGATCGCGACCACCAGATGTGCGTAGTCGCGGCAGACGCCGGCGCCGGCCAGCAGGGTGTCGGCGGCACCGTCGATGGGGTCGCTGGAACCCGGGACGTAGTCCAGATGCGTACCCACCCACGAAGCGACCTTTTCGAGCAGCTCCGCGGGGTCGGTCAGATCGCCGAATTGCTTTGCGGCGAAACCGAAGAACTTGTCGGCCTCGGCGTATCGGCTCGGCCGCAGGTACATCGACAGGTCGTGGTCGGACACCGGTGCCGGGTCGGCGGAACCGAGGACGGTGGCGGTGTACTCCACCTGCAGATTGCCCACCCCGGCGTGCAGCATGTGGATGCGGCTTCCGTGCGCACCGCTGATCTCTTTGGCCGACACGGGTTTTCCGTCCAGTACAAAGGACAGCGACTCGGTGACCTCGGCCCCGGGATGCGGGGCCACGGTGATCTGGAACTCCAGATCGGTCTCGCCGGTGATGTCGACGTCGAGATGGGCGGATACATCACGTTTGAGCACAAGAACTCCTCGGCAGGACGGGACTCGGCACGACGGGCTCTGCGGAAGGGAAGCCCCGTGCGGCTTGGATTGGTGCCCGACGACGACGGCGGCTACGCCAGGAACGTTACCGCACCCGGTCGCACCTCGATGGTTGCCGGCAAACGCCCGATCCGGTCGCCATCGGCATAGATCGGCGCGGTGGGTACGCAGTCCAGGACAATGCGTGAACCACGGAACTGCTCGACCTCTTTGTGCTCGATGTGCTTGCCGCTGTACATGGTCGGGAACAATCCGAACATCTTCAGGCGTGGTCCGTGAGAGATCAGCGTGAGGTCGAGCAGGCCGTCGTCGATGACCGCCGACGGCGTGATCTTCATCCCACCGCCGTACGAGGGTGTGTTGCCCACCGCCGCCAGGATGAGATCGCGTTCGAATGTGTTGTCGTCCAACGTGATCCGATAGTGAAACGGCTTCATCCGTGCCAGTTCGGCGACCGCCGCCAGTGGATAGCGCAATTGCCCCTTGGGCCAAGACATGTTGTTCGCGCGCTCGGTGACCAGTGCGTCGAGTCCGGTGGCCGCGACCGTTCCGAAAACGGCACTGGGGCCGTCGGCCGGCGTGATGACCGCGATGTCGAACGGTCGGCGACGCCCGGCCGCGATGATGGCGGCCGCAGCAGCAGGGTCGTCGGTGGGGATCCCCAGAGCGCGTGCGTGGTCGTTGCCGGTCCCGGCCGGGATGAGACCCAGCGGGACACCGGTGTCGCCGACGGCCTCCAGGGCCAGGCGAACGCTGCCGTCGCCGCCGACCACCACCAGGGCGTCGATGTCGGATGCGGCCGCCGTGCGCGCGAGTTCGCGGGCGTCGTCTGGGTCGCGGCCGACCAGCTCGGTCACCTCCACACCGCGGTCACGCAGCGCGGCGAGTGCGGTGGTTGCGGCGCGCACGCCGAGGCCATGGCGGGCAGCGGGATTGATCAGAGCGGACACCCTGGCGATCGCAGTGGTCATGGGATGAGTTTGCCCGGGTTGAGGATGCCGGTGGGGTCGAGCGCGGATTTCACCGCGCGCAGCACCCGCAGTCCCACGTCGCCGACCTCGTCCGCCAGCCACGGCCGGTGGTCGGCGCCGACGGCGTGATGGTGGGTGATCGTCGCACCGGAATCGATCATCGCTTGTGATGCAGCGCTTTTCGCATGCAACCACTGCCCGATGGGATCATCTGTGGCCCGGTAGACCACCGTGAAGTACAACGAAGCCCCGGTGGGGTAGGTGTGGGAGATGTGGCAGAGGACAAGGGCGGGCGAGCCGGATTCCTCGATGGCGGTGGTCAGGGCTGTGGCCACGGCAGCCTTGGTGTCAGCCAGTGCGGCCCACGTGGTCGCGGTCTCGAGGGTTTCGCAACCGACGCCGATCGCGAGCAGCGCATCACGTAGGTACGGGGCGTTGAACCTGCCGTGCGCCCAGGCGTGTGCGGGTTCGGCGCCCATCGATGTGGCGCCGGCAGCCGAGAACAGGGCTGCGGTGAGGTCGCGGCGCGCGGCGGCGAGATCGTCTGTGCCCTCGAAGGTCGTGATCGCCAGGCAGCCGCCTGACCGGGCGCCGTCCTGATCACCTGCGCCGATCTCGGCTGGCCTCGCCAGATTCACCCCGGTCTCCGCCTCATCCGACAACCGCATCACCGTAGGACCACTGCCTTGCTGTGCCACGGCACGCAACGCATCTGCGCCGGAGGCGAAGTCGGGAAAGTGCCACGCTTCGCCGATGGTCACCGGGGGGATGCGGCGAACTCGCACGGTGACCTGCGTGATGATCCCGAAGGTGCCTTCCGAACCGAGGAACAGTTGCCGAAGGTCAGGCCCGGCAGCAGTTTTCGGCGCGCCACCCAGGTCGAGGGTGCCAACGGGCGTGACCACTCGTAGGCCGGTCACCATGTCGTCGAAGCGCCCGTACCCGGCTGATGCCTGCCCCGACGATCGGGTGGCCGCGAACCCGCCGATGGTGGCGAACTGAAAGCTCTGTGGAAAGTGCCCGAGTGTGAAGCCGTGTTCGGCGAGAAGTTGTTCGGCGGCCGGTCCGGTCACCCCTGCGCCGAGGGTGGCCTGCCCCGACACGGTGTCGATCGCGATCAGTTCGTCGAAACGGCGCAGGTCGACCGACAGCGTCGCGCGGTGTTCGCCGCTGTCGGGATCGAGGCCACCGACCACGCTGGTGCCGCCGCCGAAGGGCACCACGGCCACCTCGGAGAGCGCGCACCACTGCAGCAGGGCATGTACCTCGTCGTCAGACGCGGGGATCGCCACACCGTCCGGCGCGGCCTGCTCTATCTGCTTGCGTCGCAACAGGTCCAGGGTGGATTTGCCGCCGGATCGGATCAGCCGATCACCGTCGGCGGTCGAGACGGCGTCGACGATCGCGCGCAACGCATCGAGGTCGGTGTCGGTCAGGCGGGTGGGGGACAGGCGCACCCGATCGGCGGTCGGTGCATCGATCGGATCGCCGGAGATACCCAAGACGCCGACGAGAAGGTTCTTGATGTCGGCGGAGAGGTGGGTGGCCGCCGCTTCGGCTCCCCACGCATCCCACTTCATCGGGGGAAGCGGTAGTGCGTGTTGTGGATAGTTCACCGTCATGCGTTACAGTTTTACACAATATGTCAATCCGTCACGCCAAGATCGCCGCAGTGGGCGATCCCTCCGTCGCCGACCGCGTTCTCGACGCGGCGCGGACATGTCTCGTGCGCGCAGAAGGCGGCAAGATCACCCTCGCCGAGGTCGCGCGACTGGCCGGAGTGAGTCGGCCGACCGTGTACCGACGCTGGCCCGACGTGCAGTCGGTGACCGCCGACCTCGTCACGAGGGAGATGAGCCGGGTCATCGCCGGCGAGCCGCCACAAGGCACATCGCTGGGGGACAAGGTCGACCGAATTGTCGCCGTGGCCGACGCCATCCGTCGCAACGACCTGTTCGCGGTGTTGTGGAGTGAGCCGTCGGCAGCGCTGGCACCGTATGTGTTCGTCAGGTTCGGGCGGAGTCAGCAAGCGGTGCTCGCACTTCTGAACCGCACGATCGCAGACGGTCAGCGCCGCGGCGACATCCGCGACGGCGATCCGGACCAGCTGGCCACCATGGTCCTGCTGATCTGCCAGTCCACGATCCAGTCCCACGCGATCGTCGAACCCATTCTCGGTGAGCGATGGTCGCCAGAACTGCGGCACGCACTCATGTCCTATCTGAGGAGCGCGCCATGACCGGCCGACCCCTGTCTTTTGCCGACGCGTCGTTGAACGCCGACCGCCGCACCAGCGAACTCGCACACCTCGCTTCGCGCACCGATCCGGTGGACGTACTGGTCATCGGTGGGGGTGTCACAGGGGCCGGGGCGGCACTCGATGCAGCAGCCCGCGGGCTCTCGGTGGTGTTGGTGGAGGCGCATGACCTGGCCTTCGGAACCAGCCGATGGAGCAGCAAACTCGTCCATGGCGGTCTGCGATACCTCGCGACCGGCAACATCGCGATCGCACGCGAATCCGCGCTCGAACGTCATCGGGTGATGACGGTGATCGCACCGCATCTCGTACGGCCGGTCGGCCAGCTGCTGCCCGTCTACTCCGACACCCCGTTTGTCGCCAAGGTCGCGGCCCGCGCAGGCATGCTTGCCGGAGATGTGCTGCGGCACAACGCCAAGACCCCTGCCACCGTATTGCCGCGCTCACGCCGGGTATCGGCGCAGCGCGCCGGCGAACTGTGTCCGGGAATCCGGACCGATGGGTTGCGGTCGGCGGTCCTGGGACACGATGGGCAGCTCATCGACGATGCCCGTCTGGTGGTCGCACTCGCGCGTACCGCGGCGGGTCTCGGCGCCAGTATCTGTACCTACACCCGCGCCTCCGATGTCACCGGGCACGGCGCTGTGCTCACCGACACCCGGACGGGCCACAGCTTCCCGATCGCAGCCCGGTCGGTGATCAACGCCACCGGGGTGTGGTCGGGCCAGGTCGACGATTCGATACGCCTACGACCAAGTCGCGGAACGCATCTCGTGGTCGACGCCGCTGCTGTGGGGAATCCGACCGCCGCCCTCACCGTTCCGATGGCGGGCAGCATCAGCCGGTTCGTCTTCGCACTGCCGCAGCAGCTGGGCCGGGTGTACATCGGGCTCACCGACGAAGACGCACCAGGCGACATCCCGGACGAGCCCACCCCGTCCAAGAACGAGATCGATCTGCTGCTGAACACGATCAACCAGGCACTGCGCCGAGAACTCACCCGGTCGGACATTCGCGGCACCTACTCGGGACTGAGACCGCTGATCGACGACGGCGGCACGGGGGAGCGGGCCACCGCGGACCTGTCGCGCAACCATCTGGTCCGAGTCAGTCCCACCGGTGTGATCACGGTGGTTGGCGGGAAGCTGACGACCTACCGCCAGATGGCCCAGGACGCCGTCGACGAAGCCGTCCAGCGCGGCGGCATACGCGCTGCATCGTGCGAGACCGAGTCACTGGCGCTGGTGGGCGCCGTCGGGCGGACCGGCGACAGCACGTTGCCCGAGTCGCTGGTGGCGCGGTTCGGTGCCGAGGCCGAGCGCGTCATCGAGACGGCCACGGTGAGCAACCCGGCCGGCCGAATAGCCGAGGACATCGACGTCACCCGGGCCGAAGTGCAGTACGCGCTGACCGCCGAAGGGGCGCTGAACGTTGATGACATCCTGGCCAGACGCACCCGAATTGCGTTGGTGCCCAGCGATGCCGACGCGGCACGCCCGGCAGTCACCGAGATCGTCAAGGCGGCCGTGTCTGCGAGCGCTTGACCCTATCCTGGTGCGATGAGCGAAGTCACCGAGGACGACCTGGCCGACATCCTGGCGGCAACCCGGAGTTTTGTGCGTGAGCAGGTGGTTCCGCGCGAGCAGGAGATCGCCGACGGCGATGCGATTCCTGCCGACCTCCTGCAGGCGGCCAAGGACATGGGCTTGTTCGGGTTTGCGATCCCTCAGCAGTGGGGTGGTCTTGGTCTGGACCTCGAACAGGATGTCCGACTCGCACAGGAGTTGGGCTACACGAGTCTGGCCTTCCGGTCGAGCCTCGGCACCAACAACGGCATCGCTGGTCAGGTGCTGGTGGAGTTCGGAACCGATGAACAGAAAGAAGCCTGGCTGAGCCGGATCGCATCGGGCGAGGTGGTGGCGTCGTTTGCGCTCACCGAGGATGGGGCCGGTTCGAATCCGGCGGGCCTACGAACGAAAGCCGTTGCTGACGAGGATGATTGGGTGATCAGCGGCGAGAAGCGCTACATCACCAACGCGCCGTGGGCCGATCTGTTCGTGGTGTTTGCGCGCTACCGGCCGGCCGATGAGACCGGCCCGGGCATCGCAGTCTTCCTGGTGCCTGCCGATACCCCCGGAGTGAGTGTGGGCCCGAAGGATTCGAAGATGGGCCAACAGGGGTCGGTGACCGCCCAGGTCTTCTTCGACGACGTCCGGGTGCCCGGCGCGTCACTTGTCGGCGGCGATCCAGAGGTGGGATACCGGGCAGCCATGACCATCCTTGCCCGTGGCCGCATCCACATCGCGGCAGTCGCAGTCGGGCAGGCGCAACGTGCACTGGACGAATCGGTGCGGTACGCCGCGCTGACGACGCAGGGAGGCACCACGATCGGCGACTTCCAGTTGGTGCAGGCAATGCTCGCCGACCAGCAAACCGGTGTGATGGCCGGCCGGGCGCTGGTGGCCGAGGCAGCACGCAAATGGGTCAGCGGGGAGGACCGGCGCATCGCGCCCTCGGTGGCAAAGCTGTATTGCACCGAGATGCTCGGCAAGGTCGCCGACCTCGCGGTTCAGGTACACGGCGGCAGCGGATACATCAGAGGTGTTGTGGCCGAACGCATCTACCGCGACGCGCGACTCCTGCGGTTGTACGAGGGCACCAGTGAGATACAGCGGCTGATCATCGGCTCAGGCCTGGTGCGGGCGGAGAAGAAGAGGGCTCAGTAACCCATCCCGCGAAGTTCGTTCGCGAGCTGGTCCAGGTGCGACCGCTGGACGTCGAGGTGCGGGCTGATCCGCAGCACCGACTGCTCGGCACTGAGCGGCGCACGCCAGCTGTCGGCGCAGGTGACCAGGATGCCGATGGACCGCAACTTGTCTCGTGCCGCCAGGACGTCCGACGGGCCCCAGCCCGGGGGAGGTGCGAGGGTGACGATCGCCGAGGGCTCGTTGATCGGTTCGATCACCTCCCAGCTGCCGATGCCGTGCAACCGCTCCCGGGTGAACTGCCCGATGGCCGCGAGTTCGCGGCTGACCCGCTCGGGGCCGAAGCTCTGCAGCTCCTGGATCGCCACACCCAGACCGAGACGACCCGCGACAAACGCTTCGGAACTCTCGATCTCCGCAGGCCGTACCGAGTCGCCGCGCACGGCGAGGAAACCGACGCCGCGAGGACCGGCCAGCCACTTGCGGCTCGTTCCGTAGACCACGTCGGCACCGGAAGCGCAGTCCCGTTGACCGAACGACTGGGCGACATCGACCACCACCGGTACCCCGGCGGTACGCGCCAGCTCGACGATCTTCTCGACCGGCTGCACGACTCCGCTGTGAGATCCGATGTGGCACACGTGGATGAAGTCGGGCTGCTCGAACTGCAGCATGTTCTCGAGCGCATCGGTGTCGACGTGTCCGTACACGTCGGCGGACGGGATGGTGTGCACGGCGTACCCGCGGCGCTCGAACTCGTCGAGGTTGGGCCCGAACTCGTTTTTGGCCACCCATACCGATGCCGAGATCGGGAGATTCCAGAAGGTCAGCAGCGCGCGGAGCGCGGCCTTCGCCGACTCGCGGAACGCGAGCTCATGCGCCTGGCGCCCGACGAGCGTGGCGATGTCACGACGGCACCGGTCCAGCGACTCGGTGATCTGTTCCTGGGCCACGTAGGCGCCGCGCTCGGCTTCGCGCCACAGGTGGGCGGTGATGGTTTCGATGACCTGATTCGAAGCGCGCGATGCCGCGGCGGAATCGAGGTGGATGCTGACGGGCTCTGTTCGGGCCCGATGCCATAGGTCACCGAGCTCGCTGACGTACATCCGAAGGTCCTCCTCGCAGGTCATGCTGGGTGACGCCGGGCACTGGGGTCGCTCTTACGCTACCGCGAAGGGGCACGGCGGAACCCGTCACCCACCAGCGCCGTCCAAGTACTCATGGAACCGACGATCGAGTATGTCTTCGGGGCCGGTGACGGGCGGACCAGCACCTGGACCTCGTCGGCAGATCTGACCCTCGGAGGAGGTGCTCCGGATGCGGTTCGGCTCGACTTCGACGGCGACGGACTGTCCGACGATGCGTTGTGGGATCGCGACCATGACGGACGGGCCGACTGCAGCGCGCTCGACCTCGACGACGACGGCGCCGTCGACGCCTGGTTCACCGACGATGGTTCAGGAGTGTGGGGAAGGCGGTCCGAGGGCCTTGCCGGTGCCGGACCGGACGTGCCGCCTGATCCGCCCCGTTCGCCCTCGCCGGTAAACCCAGAAGAGCCGTCTGCACCATCAGGGGAGCGTACGTTCGACAGCAACGCCGATGGACAGGACGACATCGCGGTCTCCCGCACCGGCGGGCGGCTCTACATCGACACCGATGACGACGGGAAGTTCGATCAGGTGCTGATCGACTCGGATCTGGATGGTGCCGCCGACTCGGGGGCCCATCCCGGGCCGGAAGGTTTGACGTTCGACCGCTATGGGTAGCTCCGCTAACAGTCTGGGGCTATCGACTTCATCGGAGAATCGACGGATAGTTCGCACAGACGGCTGCTCGAATCGGGCGACGAGTCTCAGGGCGGTTGCCGCCCCTGTCAGCAGCCACCCTGAGAGCCACCCCTCGCTCCACTTGAATGACCGTTACGATCAGAAATGGAAGTAAGGCTCAGTCAACCATGAGGGCAGATGCAGTGCAAGACTTCGGGGCGGCCCAGGAACACGCACAGCCTCTGGTGCTCTGCGGGTCCACCGTGCGCACGCATCAAGAGTGCTTCGACCGGGCGGGTCGGCTGGCATCAGCGCTGGTCGACTGCGGCATCGAGTTCGGTGAGAGGGTCGGACTCCTCGCCTTCAACAGCGTCGACTTCCTCGAGATCTCCATCGCCATCGCCTCTGCGGGAGGCAATCCGGTACCCATCAACTGGCACTGGACCGCACCGGAGATCACCTACCTGCTCGACGACTGCGAACTGCGGATCCTCTTCTGCGACACCATGCACATGCGCACCGCCCGCCAGGCCGTCGCGGCGGCCCGCTCGAATGTTCAGATCGTCGAGGTCACCGGCGACGGCGTGAACCGCCGCAATTCGCACGAAGCGCTCATCGCGAGTCGGTCCGACGGGCTCGAGAACCGGGATGACGCCATGGCGTCCTCTCTCGGCCTGATCTACACCTCGGGTACCACGGGCAGACCCAAAGGGGTTGTGCGCGAACGCATGAGCGTGGATCAGATGCTCACCGTGGCCAGCGCCACGGCCGAACGCATGGGAGTCCGTCAAGGCGGCCAGCTGCTCGTCGCCGGACCGCTGTATCACGCGGGTCCCAATGCCTTTGCTCTCCTCGGCCTGCGGATCGGCTCGAACGTCACACTCATGCCGAGATGGGATGCCGAAGATTTCCTCGAGTTGATCCACACCAGGCGTATCGAGCAAGCCAAGGTCGTCCCCACGATGCTCTCCCGGTTGCTGTCGCTGCCACCCGAGGTTCGGGCCGCCTATGACGTGTCGTCCCTGACGCACCTCGTCCATTCGGCGGCGCCGTGCCCACCGGCCATCAAGCGTGCTTCCATCGCGTGGTTCGGGGACGCGGTCCAAGAGTTCTTCGGCTGCACCGAAGGCGGAATCATCACCTGGATCGACGCGCAGGAGTGGTCGGAGCGGCCAGGATCGGTCGGCCGTCCGGTCGACGGTTCTTCGGTGAGGATCGTCGACGACAAGGGCCGGCCGGTGCCGGCCGGAACGGCGGGGCGTGTACAGATCCAGCCGGCGCCGGACTGGCCGGCCTTCACCTACCTGCGCAGCCCCACGCCGGCCCGGTTCCCTCTGGATGTGGGCGATGTCGGCTACGTCGACGACGACGGATACCTGTTCTTGACGGGCCGCAGCACCGAGGTGATCATCTCCGGCGGGGTCAACATCTATCCCGCCGAGATCGAGGCCGCCGCGATGGAACTGGCGTACGTCGAAGACGCTGCCGCGGTCGGCCGACCACACGAGGGTGACCTGGGGGAGCAGGTGGCCCTGTATGTGGTGGCCAGGCCCGGCTACGACGTCCAGCCGACCCAGCTGCTCGATGCGCTCAGTGAGCGCTTGGCGTCATACAAGCTGCCACGGATCATCGAGGTGCTCGACCATCTCCCGCGCGACGACAGCGGCAAGGTCTACAAGTTCAAGCTGTGAGGTTGTGCCCGAGTCGTTTCAGGCGGCGGGATTGTGCCGGCGCAGTCGCCGGTCTTCGAGCGCTCGCGCGGTGCGGTAGGTGCGGCCGGCACGCCACACCTGGAACGCGGCCTCGAGACTGAGAAGCAGCGACCCGGCAACGCAGAAACCGAGCGCCAGCAGTCCCAGTGTGACGCTGACAGGGCTTGTCTCGGCTATGGGGATGTCCGCGATATAGATGAGCGCGGTTCCGACGAACTTCCACGCCGCCCAGCCCACACCGAAGAGACCGCCCAGGCCGACGAGATAGCGCAGCGGGCCGAGCTCGGAGCGCACCACGGTCCAGCCGAGAAAGCCTGCCGGAAGACCGATCCAGATGGCGAAGACCGCCTCGTACAGAACAACGTTGAAGTGGTCACCGTATTCGGTGAGGAAGTTGGCCGACGGCGGGAAGTCCGCGTGCACGAGGGTCATGTTGATCACCGCGACGGACGCCGCGGCACCGAGCACCAGGATCATCACCCGTTGGTGCAGTTCGGGATCGGTCCACTCGTCGCCGTCGGGATCCAGGCTGTTCCTCCGGATCGCGATCAATGCACCGACCAGCGCACAACCGGCAAGCACAGCTGATGTTGCGCCCCACATGCGTTCGGCAGTGGTCATCAGATGTCGTACCCCGTCTTCGGGTACGAGCGCTAGGTAGTTCTCTCCGGTGAGGCAGTAAAACGTGATGCACACACCGAAGACGATTGTCGTGGCACGGCGATACCAACCGCCTCGGAGGGCGATCAGGATTCCCAGGGCCACCCCTGTCCAAGCCAGGGCCCCGAGAAGGGTGTTCATGCCACGATGCCAACAGCTCCGAATGCAGCGGTCAGGGCGCGATTGGTCCGGGGCTCATTGCCTCGGCCTTCGGCGAGCGTGCCCACTGTGGTCGCAAAGGCCTCGGCCTTGGCCTCCCGGCGTGAGTTCTGATCGCAACCGTCGTGGCCTGCCAGCAGGTGCCAGGCCTCATGCGCGGCGATGTGGATGCGATGGGCAGTGGAGACGTTGCCCGGGATGACGATGATCGCGGTGCCGTTTGCGGTACGCAACGCCGCCCCCGTCAGTTCGCCTGAGGTCAGGCTGTCCGAGGTGATGCAGCGAACCGCGCAATCGAGTTGGCGGGTGAGGCGGTGTTCGAAGTCCTCCCAGGACCAATCACCTTCGGGGGTGATCGCGGCGGCCAGGCGGAACATCTTCTGTCGGGTCATCATTGTCCGACGCTCTTCTCTGCTTCCAGTACCCGGCTCACCTCGCGGAGCAACGTCGCCAGTTCGGCTCGCCCGGTCGACGACAGCTGGTCGGCGCGAAGCCCGGCCACCTGTAGTCCCGTTTCTTCGATCGCCGCCTGCACCTCTTCGCCTAGAGTGCGGGGGTTGTTCGAAAAGTGGTCTTTGGAGACCCCGAAGAAGGAGCAGATGGCGTCGCGAACGGCGCCGTCGACCTTCATCACGCGACCCTTGCGGATCCGCCACACGAACTGCCGGTCGATGTTGCGGCCGGTTTCTGCCGTGACCCAATCAGCGATCTCGGCGTTCGCGGTACGAGACCCACCCGGCCACCGAATGGCACAGAGCTTATTGAGCTCGATAGCGAACTCCGACACCTCATCACGATTGCGCATGCGGTAATAATGCCAGGTCCAATACCACTTTGTCGCCACAGTCTGCAGTCGAGGTCGAGCATGGAAAAAGTCATGATGTCCGTTCGCGCCCCCGTTCCCGACGACGAATGGTGCTCTGAACTGCGAAAACGTGTCGTGGAATTGACTGCGAAAGCGGACTTTTCGGGGGTCACCATCAATGTCCGGGATTCGCCTGTGACCGACTCGATCATGACTCTGACCACGCTGGAACCTCCGATTGTGGCCGTCATCAGCGTGTGGACCCACCAAAACTACGGTCCCGGTGTCTCGGAATTGATCAACACTCTCGAAAGCGATTATCGAAACCCCGACTACGAAAACATCGCCGCCTATCTCGTCACCGAATCGATTCCACTGCCGCCGCCTGTTGTCGAATCGGGCACCAGAACACCCGGGCTGGCGAACATGGCGTTTCTGCGCAGACCAGAACACATCGATGAACAGACGTGGCTGCGACGGTGGCATCTCGACCACACCAGCGTGGCGATCGAGACGCAGTCGACGTTCGGCTACGTGCAAAACGCGGTGGTCAGGCCGCTCACGGCTACGTCGCCACCGCTCACTGCCATCGTCGAGGAACTGTTCCCGATCGAGGCGGTTCACGATGTGCACGCTTTCTTCGGCGCCGCTGACGACAAAGATCTGGCGGACAGGATGGGCCGGATGCTCGCGAGCACCGGCGCGTTCGGTGCCGACCAGAACATCGACACCGTGCCCACGAGCCGCTACGTCTATTCGACCCCGTTCCGCGACTGAGCGTCAGGGCCTGGGCGGGCCGGCCTCGATCCGTTCGAGTTGATAGGCGATGGGGTCGGCAGACGCGGATTCCCAATCGGAGTCGAGCCACCAGGTGATGCCCGCAGCGGCAAGCTCCCCAGCCTGTTCGCGTTCGGCGGCCGGGTCGGACAGGTCGGCAGTGCCTTCGTAGACGATGTCGTAGTTTCCCGTGAAACCAAGTTCGGCCCGCAATTCGCGGATCTCCCTGGCCACCCTCGCCCAGTGCTCCACCGAAACCGGTACCACGCCTTCGATTCCGGGGTCACGAGGGAAGTTCGGTAGGAGCCCGTCGCACCGAGCCGCTCGAGCCATGGACTTGCGGGCACCTTGTAGTCCGACACACCAGGTGGTGATCCGCGGCTGCTGGACCGGCGGCAGTGGCAGCTCGAAGCCCGTCGGCTGCACCTGATAGTGCTTGCCGTCGTAGGCGAACGGCTGCCCAGCCCAGAGACCGAAGAGCACGTCGAGTCCCTCATCGAACAGCTCGGCGCGGGTTTTACGGCCCTGGTCGCGCTCGAAGGCCAGCCACCCGGGATGCAGGGCGCCCATGCCGACGCCGAGGATCACACGGCCGTTGCTCAGCCGGTCGAGGGTGGTGGTCGTCGAAGCCAGATCCCACGGTTTGCGGCGGGGCAGTGGGGTGAGCATCGTGCCCAGGCGGATGCGCTCGGTGCGCATTGCCGCGGCCGTCAGCGAGATCCAGGGGTCGTTGCCCCACAGTGCCTCCCAGCCGAAGACGGCGTCCCAACCGGCCGCTTCCGCCGCGACCGCCAATTCGGCGAACTCCATGCCGGCGCCCTTCGGGAACACGATTCCGTACTGCACGCCGCCTCCTGGTCAGATGGTGATCTTCTCCGGTGATGACCGATTGTTGACCACACGTACGACAAAGATCGCCACCACGTAGACCACGGAACCCGCGATGATCAGATCGGGCGACTTGCCGTTGTCCGCAATCGTCAAGGCCGCCACGAACACCGCACCGACAAATGCGAAATTGAAGAGCGCGTCCTGGAACGAAAATGCCTGCCCGCGACGGGCGTCGTCGACGTCCATCTGCATCGCGGCGTCGGCGCACAGCTTGCACACCTGGCCGATCAGTCCGAGCACCACGGCAGCAACGCAGATGACGATCCCGTTGAACGTGCACAGCGCGATCTGGGCAAGGGCTCCGACCGCCAGCGCCGACACCACCGCCCGTGTCCTGCCGATGCGGGCGACGAGGAACGGTGTGATCACCGCCGCCAGGAACATCCCGACCGCGATCATCCCGGCCACCAGGCCGAAGCCGGTGAGCCCGCCACCGAGCGACGAATGTTTGGTCAGCACCAGCAGCACCAAGGTGTTGACCCCGAAGACCAGCCGGTGGGCGCCGACCGCCGAGAGGGCCGCGGCCACCGATGGCACCTTCCAGACGGCCCGGGCTCCATGGCCCAGACCCACCGCGACCGCACGCAGTGCCGAACCGCCGGGACTTCGTGCCCGCGATCCGCCGACGACGTCGGGGTGGTCGGGTCCGAGCTGAAGTGGTTCGAAGCGGTGGGCGATGAAGGCGGCGATCAGAGCCACCACCACTGCACCCATCGTGGTCGCGGCACTCCCGGTGTTGTCGGAACCGAAGATCTCACGCAGGACGAGAGCTCCGCCGGCTCCGGCGGCCAGAGCGCCCGCACCGATGGTCGTGAAGAAGGAGTTCATTCCGACGAGGTGCTCGCGCGCGGCAACGTGTGGCAATCCCGCCGAGAGTCCGGACGCCACGAAACGACTCGCGCCGGTCACCGCCAGGGCGGCGATGAGGACGCCGGTGTCGCCGGTTCCGGTGGCGATCACGATCGCCACAAGGCTCACCAGCACCGCGCGCAGGACATTGGCCCACACGAGCACGGTGCGCCGATCCCAATGGTCGAGGAGGGCGCCGGCGAACGGGCCGATCACCGAGTAGGGGAGAAGTAGTACGGCCATTCCGGCGGCGACGGCCATCGGGTCGGCGTGCCGTTCGGGATTGAACAGGATCGCGCCGCCCAGGGCGGCCTGGAAGAGCCCGTCGGTGAACTGGCTGCCCAGACGGACCGCGAGCAGCCGAGAAAGGCCCGGTGAACAACGAAAAGACCTGATGAAGTCCCGCAGAGGTAACCGGTGGTCACCGATGGGGGAGGGCGGCACGGTTGCCGCCGTGGTGGGTTCGACGTTCACCATGTCCAGCGTACAAACACCTCGCCGGTGGCGTGCGATGATGAACGCGTGTCACCGAGTACCGCCCAGGTGTCTGCCGGCAGTCTGCTGATGGCCTCAGCCGATCTCGCCGAGCCCACGTTTCGCCGAACGGTGATCTACGTCATCGAACACAATGACGCGGGCACGCTCGGGGTGGTCTTGAACCGGATGAGTCAGACTGCGGTGCACAATCTTCTGCCGGCATGGACCGACACGGCCGCCCGGCCGAAGGCGATCTTCGTGGGCGGGCCGGTCAAGCAGGACTCCGCTCTGTGTCTCGGTGTCGTCAAGCCGGGTATGCCCATCGACCACCTTCCCGCCCTTCGCCCCGTCGAAGGCCGCGTGGTGCTGGTGGACCTCGATGCCGACGCCGATGATCTCGGGTCGGTGCTGACCGGCGTCCGGATCTTCGCGGGCTACGCGGGCTGGGGGATCGGGCAACTGGGTGACGAACTCCGCCAGGGAAGCTGGATCGTGGCGCCGTCGCTGGCCGACGATGTCCTGGTACCCGCGGACGTCGATCTCTGGGCACAGGTGCTGCGCCGTCAGCCGTGGCCGCTGCCGCTGTTGTCCACTCACCCGATCGAACTCGAACGAAACTGACAACCCGTCCTGGCCGGGTCACCGAACTGTTACGGTTCGATTCGAAATCGGTGACGGTGAGAGACAGGCGTCGCCGGGTGTGGGGAGTTGGAGGGGTCCGATGTCAGGGTGGGTTCGTAGGAACGGTTTCGGCAAAGTCGCTGTGATGGCCGGTGTCACGACGGTGGCACTGATGGCCGGGTTGATCAATCCGGTTGCGGCGCAAGCAGATCCGACCGCGGGAGCGAACGGGCAGCAGTGGACTGCCGGACACGATCAGGGCCTGCGGTACCCGGACGTCAACGTCCAGTGGGACGTGCCGATCACGATGAGCGACGGCACGGTTCTCAAGGCCAACGTCTACCGTCCGGCGGATGCCGCCCATAATCCCGTCGCCACCAAGACGCCCGTGATCGTGAACATGACCCCGTACACCAAGCTGGTGTCGGCGGTGGCCGATGCGGCGTTGTCGAACCCGGTGCTCGGTCCGCTGGCCGACCAGCTCGCGGGGATGATCAATCTGTCGGGTACACCGATCGATGGCATCAACGACTTCGCGGGCGCGATCCGCGGTGGCTTTGCCCGCACCTTCTCCGTCGACCAGAAACTGGTCCGTAGCGGTTACACCCAGGTGGTGGTCGATGTGCGCGGAACCGGTTTCTCCCAGGGTGTCTGGGACGTCTTCCGTGAGCGCGAGCAGAAGGACACCGTCGAGGTGATCAACTGGGCGGCAACGCAGGGCTGGTCGGACGGCAACGTCGGGATGAGCGGTGTCTCCTATTCGGGGATCAACCAGATCCAGGCTGCCAACAAGAACCCCGAGCCGCTCAAGGCGATCTTCCCGGTGGAGCCGGGCGGCGACCTCATCCGCGACATCGTCGCGCCGGGCGGCGCCCTCGGCGTCGGCTTCCTGCCGGCATGGCTCGCGTTGGTCAACGGCTTGAAGTTCGTCCCCGACGTCCAGTCGATGCTCAACGGCACCTTCGACTGGAAGTGGTTGTCGGACAGGCTCACCGATCCGGCGGTGTTCGCGCCGCAGCTGTTAGACGCGCTCTTGTCGCCGACCATCGAGTCGATTCCGCCGCGCACGATGAACCTGCTCGACAGCGCGTCCGCCGAGCGCGTGGGCTGGCGCGATCTCGCCGAGAACATCGAGGTGCCGACGATGCTCTACGGCGGCTGGTTCGACCTGTTCACCAACAGCGAGTGGCGGATGTACGACAAGATCCCGCTCTCCGGCGGCAAGAAGCAGCTGATCATGGGCCCCACCTACCACATCACCGGTGGCGCCGGCTTCGGTGATCCCGGCAGCCCACCCCGGCTCGACGTGCTGCAGAAGGCGTGGTTCGACAGGTGGCTCAAGGGCATCGACAACGGGATCGAGAACTACGGGCCTGCCACGCTCTACCAGTTGGGCAACGGCTGGACCACGGCGTCGGACTTCCCGCGCCCCGGGATGAACTACCAGCGGATGTACCTGTCCGACCGCTCGAGCGGTACCGCGCCGCACGCCGTCCGCGACGGCTCGCTGTCGACGGAGCCCTCACCGAGTCGGGGCCGGATGACCGTTGCCCCCGGCCTGGCCACCCTGTGTTCCCGCGATGCGGCCCAGCAGACCGCGGGCCTGGTGGGGATCTTCCCGTTCTGTGCCGACGACGCGCGGATCTCGGAGTCCACGGCCCTGGCGTTCACCAGTGCGCCGGTGCAGGTGCCGACAACCATCAGCGGGCCGGTGAACCTGCACCTCAACACGGTGATGGACGCAACCGATGGGTATTGGACGGCAACGCTCAACGACGTCGCGCCTGACGGTACGTCGACCGTCCTGACGTCGGGCCAGGTGATGGCGTCGTTGCGTGCCCTCGACGCGGAGAAGACGGGTTACGCACCCAACGGCGACGTGGTGGACCCGGTCAACACGCTGACGCTGGAAACCCGGCAACCGGTGCAGCCGGGCAAGGCAGTCCAGCTCGACGTCGGTCTGCTCGCGACGGACGCGTTGATCAAACCGGGCCACCGGCTGCGGGTGGACGTGTTCGCGATGAACTTCCCGAAGGGGCTGCCGCTTCGGCCGCTGCTGAACGAGTCGGAGCTCAAACCGGAACACATCCAGCTCGATCCGAATGCCCCGAGCTTCCTCAGCATCCCGGTGTCGATACCGGCACCCTGACCTGGGCGGCGTCGCCGTTGACTGTGGCCGTTTGGCTAGTTGGTGCACACCTTCTGCAGTGAGCAGCTGGCGCAGCCACCGCTCTGGCCACAGTCCGATGCGGGCTCTTCGACAGTGGTCGCTGCGCGGATGCCGAATGACCCGATGACGCCGGCGATGACCACACCGACGACGATCGCGGCGAGCGCGAGGACGACACCGGCTCCGCCGCCGAGCGCGAAGGCGAGGATGGCACCCATCGCGAGGATGGCTCCGGCGCAGATCAACCCCGGGCCGGCCACGCGGTTGGCGACGACAAACGCGTCGTCATTGCGCATGGTCTCTGCCGACCTGACACCGAACCACCGGTTGCGAGGCAGCTTGCGAGTGGTGCCCAGGGCACCCACCGTGAGGAAGATCAGCGCCAGCACCAGCGTGATAGCGGCGAGGATGAAGGCGGCGATGGTCACCCCACCACCATACGATTGCTGTGCAAATCGCCCGTCGGAAGGCCTGCGTACGGCGGCTGCGAGCAACGCTTTACGCTGGTCAAGTGACTGGTTCGACGACTCCTGGCCCTGACGACACCCTGCAGCACCGCTATACCGCGGACCTGGCCGGGCAGATCGAGGAGCGCTGGCAGCGG
Source organism: Williamsia sp. R60 (assembly GCF_054063855.1). Taxonomy (NCBI): domain Bacteria; kingdom Bacillati; phylum Actinomycetota; class Actinomycetes; order Mycobacteriales; family Nocardiaceae; genus Williamsia; species Williamsia sp. R60. The sequence continues at coordinate 608,150 of NZ_JBSSGR010000003.1, read as the reverse complement.
AATTGGACAGAAGGTCGTACCTTCGAGGCCCCCAATCCGACCGGTGAACTGGCCGGTGACCTCTCGTCGTTCAACGGACCGGACGCCAAGCTGTTCGTCCAGGACATGTTCCCGTACCCGTCGGGCTCGGGGCTGCACGTCGGGCACCCGCTGGGCTTCATCGCCACCGATGTGTACGCGCGCTACCACCGGATGAACGGCTACAACGTCCTGCACACGATGGGCTTCGACTCCTTCGGGTTGCCCGCAGAGCAGTACGCCGTGCAGACCGGCACGCATCCGCGCACCACCACCGAGGCCAACATCGAGCGATACCTCGAGCAGATCCGCAGGCTGGGCCTCGGTCACGACGAGCGGCGACGGGTGGCCACCACCGACGTCGAGTTCTATCACTGGACGCAGTGGATCTTCTTGCAGATCTACGACGCCTGGTACGACGCAGAGCAGGGTAAGGCGCGGCGTATCCCTGAACTGATCGCCGAGCTGGAATCGGGCGCCCGCACCCTGGCGGACGGCCGGACCTGGTCGGAACTGGATCAGGCCGCCCGCAACGACGTGATCGACGAGTACCGGCTGGTCTACCAGAGCGATTCACTCGTCAACTGGTGCCCCGGGCTGGGAACTGTGCTGGCCAACGAAGAGGTCACCGCGGACGGCCGCAGCGACCGCGGCAATTTCCCGGTCTTCCGTAAACGCCTGCGCCAGTGGATGATGCGCATCACTGCCTACAGCGATCGCCTCCTCGACGACCTCGACCTGCTGGACTGGCCCGAGAAGGTCAAGACCATGCAGCGCAACTGGATCGGCCGTTCGCGCGGTGCCCAGGTGTCGTTCGGTGTGCCCGGCACCGATCACCAGATCGAGGTGTTCACCACCCGGCCCGACACGCTGTTCGGTGCCACGTACATGGTGCTCGCGCCCGAACACAAGCTGGTCGACGAGCTCACCACCGCTGCCTGGCGGGCCGACGTCAACTCGCTCTGGACCTTCGGTGCGCCGACTCCCGCGGCCGCGATCGCGAAGTACCGGGAGACCATCGCGGCCAAATCCGACCTGGAGCGCCAAGAGAACAAAGAGAAGACCGGTGTCTTCACCGGCAGCTACGCGACGAATCCGGTCAACGGACAACAGATCCCGATCTTCATCGCCGACTATGTGCTCATCGGTTACGGTACCGGCGCCATCATGGCGGTGCCGGCACACGACCCCCGCGACCACGAGTTCGCGACGTCGTTCGGTCTGGAGATCATCGAGGTGATCGGTTCGGAACAAGGTGTCGCCGAGCAGGCGTACACGGGTGACGGAACGCTGGTGAACTCCGGATTCCTCGACGGGATGACGGTGGAGGACGCCAAGGCGGCGATCATCGAGCGGCTCGAGTCCGAGGGTGCCGGCAGCGGGACGATCCAGTACAAACTGCGCGACTGGCTGTTCGCCCGGCAGCGCTACTGGGGCGAGCCCTTCCCCATCGTCTACGACGAGAACGGCGCACCGCATTCGATCCCGGATTCGATGCTGCCGGTCGAGCTGCCCGACGTGATCGATTATGCGCCTGTCTCTTTCGACCCCGACGACGCTGACAGTGAGCCGTCGCCGCCGCTGGCCAAGGCCACCGATTGGGTGCATGTCGAACTCGACCTCGGGGATGGTCTCAAGCACTACACCCGCGACACCAACGTGATGCCGCAGTGGGCGGGCAGCTCCTGGTATCAGTTGCGCTACATCGACCCCGAGAACTCGGAAGAGTTGTGCGCCAAGGAGAACGAGGCCTATTGGATGGGCCCGCGTCCGGAGTTGCACGGACCGCAGGACCCCGGTGGCCTCGACCTCTACGTCGGCGGCGTGGAGCACGCCGTGCTGCACCTGCTGTACTCGCGCTTCTGGCACAAGGTGCTGTTCGACCTCGGACACGTCACCTCGGCAGAACCGTACCGCCGTCTCTACAACCAGGGAATGATCCAGGCGTACGCGTTCACCGATTCGCGGGGCATCTACGTCCCGGCCGAAGAGGTCACCGAAGAAGGTGGCAAGTTCTTCTACCAGGGTCAGGAAGTCAACCGCGAGTACGGAAAAATGGGCAAGTCGCTCAAGAATTCCGTTGCGCCCGATGACATCTGCCGCGAGTACGGCGCCGACACCCTGCGTGTTTACGAGATGTCGATGGGTCCGCTCGACACCTCCCGCGCCTGGGCGACCAAAGACGTGGTGGGCGCCCAACGATTCCTCCAGAGGGCCTGGCGCCTGGTGGTCGACGAGGCGACCGGCGACATGCGGGTCACCGAAGAACCGCTGGCTGACGACACCAATCGTCTGCTCAACAAGACCATCGAGGGCGTTCGGGAGGACTACGCGAACCTGCGCGACAACACCGCGGTGGCCAAGCTGATCGAGCTCACCAATCACCTCACCAAGCAGTATCCGAAAGGGGCTCCGCGAGAAGCGGTATCACCGTTGGTGTTGATGCTCGCACCGGTCGCGCCGCACATCGCCGAAGAGCTGTGGGGCAGGCTGGGCGGCAAGGGATCGCTGGCGCACGGGCCGTTCCCGACGCCGGATCCGCAGTGGCTGGTCGAAGACACCATCGAGATCCCGATCCAGGTCAAGGGCAAGGTCCGCAGCCGGATGACGGTGGCCGCCGACGCAGACGAGGCCACTCTGCGGGCAACGGCATTGGCGGACGAGAAGATCGCGCCGTTGATCGACGGCGAACCGCGCAAGGTGATCGTGGTGCCCGGCCGAATGGTCAACATCATCCCTTGAGCTGAAGTGGACCACGGCGACAAGCCCGCCTTTGTCAGGCGGGCTTGTCCAGCTGTGCCCTCAGCGCCGAATCGGTGTGGCGCACAGCCTGTCCCACGACAGGCTCGATCACCGCGCCCAGTGCGCGACCGGCGATACCTCCCGGGAGGTCGTACGACATCTCGACGTTGACGTCGGTGCCGGTCGCGGTGTCCTCGAAGCGCCACACCGTGGCGGCGGAGAAGCCTTTGACCGATTCAAGGCGGACCAGCTCGTTCTCGACGAACTCCGTGACCTCGAGGGTGGCCTTGAGAGCCTTCGGGCCGACGTTCATCACCACGTCGAACGTGGCTCCGAGCCCATAGATGGTCTCCGACACCGGTTCGAACTTCTTGACACCGAACATCCAGTCCGGGACATGCCGGTGGTCGTTGACATAGGCAAAGGCTCGTTCTCGCGTCGCCTTCACCTCGGAACTGTGTCGGACAACTCCCATGAACAACCCCCACCAATCGTCTGCGATTCGCGGACCCGCCACTGGGCCACGGCTTTCTGCACCTTATCGCGACCGCATCCCGGAGCGACGCGTTGAGGCTTCATGCCGATCGCTTGAGTCGCAGACGGCTGTAGATGAAGACCAAGAGCAGCAGCGCGATGACCCCGAGCACGCCGTAACTCGGGCCGAGAGTTGCCATATCGTGTTTCCACATCGGTTCGTCCTCGGTGGCGGCACCAGGGGTGGTCCATTGGACCTCCACGGTGGACGCCGCGGCGGCGTAACCCCACCGGGCGGGGACAAGCCAGGCAAGTTGCTCGAGGCCCATTCGATCGTGGAGGGCGAAGAGCCCGCCGCAGAAGACCAACTGCACCATCACCACCACCACAAGCGGTGGCATCGTCTGTTCCGGGGTGCGGACCGTCGCCGAGATCGCCAGGCCGATGAGCGCACCGATGCAGGTGAGCAGTGCGAGGTCGATGCCGAGTTCGATTGCACCGGGCAGGTATACGCCCTTACCCGGTGTGCCCCGGCCGGCATAGGTGATCACCAGCATGATCACCGTCTGTGCGATGGCTGCGAGGGCGAACACGACCACCTTGGCGGTGAGGTAGGCACCTGGCCGTAGGCCGACGGCACGTTCTCGCTCGAAAATGGACCGCTCGCCGACGAGGTCGCGCACCGTGAGCGCCGAGCCCATGAATGTCGCGCCGATCGACAGGACCACCAGGATCTGCAGTGTCTCGGTGGTGCCGGGGGCGTTCAGACCGAAACCGGCCGACCCCGGGATCACCAGGGTGAGTGCCCCCAAGACAACGGGAAGCAAGATCAGGAACATCAGATAGCCTCTGTCGGCGAAGATCAGGCGTATCTGACGTCGTGCGATCGTACTGACCTGGCGCAACGCGCTGGTCTGACGCGGTCGAGGCCGCGGCGACGATGGCGGTGGTGGTTGCGGCGGTCGGCGGCGCAGCGCGGTCGACCGGTAGCGGGTCGCCGCCTCATCGGGTCGCGCCGCGACGTACGCGAAGATCTCGGCCCAATCACCGGTCCCCATCGCGGCATTCACCGACTCCGGCGGACCACAGAATGCTGTCTTACCGCCGGGGGCCAACAGCAGCACCTGGTCGCAGATCGACAGATGCGCCACGGAGTGGGTGACCACGATGACAACCCGGCCTGCGTCGGCGAGTCGGCGCAGGGTCTGCATCACCTGGCGGTCGAGCGCCGGGTCGAGGCCGGAGGTCGGTTCGTCGAGGATGAGAAGCGCCGGGCCCGTCAGCAGTTCCATCGCCACCGATGCCCGTTTACGTTGTCCCCCTGACAGTTTGTCGATGCGGGTGCCGGTGTGCTCGGTCAGTTGCAGCTCGGCGAGCACGCCGTCGATCACGGCGTCGCGGTCGGCACGGGACGTGTCGGGCGGCAGTCGCAACTGCGCGGCGTAGCGCAGGGCCTGGCGCAGGGTGAGCCGTCCGTGCAGCACGTCGTCCTGCGGGACCATGCCGATGCGCGTTCGCAGGGCCTCGTACTCCTCGTGGACGCTGCGACCTTCGAAGGTGACCTGGCCGGCGGTGGGATGCCCGGCACCGGACACGATTCGGGAGACGGTCGACTTCCCGGCGCCCGACGGCCCGATGATCGCGGTGAGAGTGCCCGGCGCAGCGCTGAACTCGATGTCGCTGACGAGTTGCTTCCGGTCGACCGTGAGGCTGACCGAGCTGACGTGGACACCGCCGGCGACCACCGACTGGTCCTGTCCCCGGACGAGTTTGCCGTCCGTGACCACGAAGTCGCTGTTGCCGATGGTCACCACGTCGCCGTCGGTCAGCTGGTGCCGCATCACTCGGCGACCGTTGACGTAGGTGCCGTTGACACTGCGTAGATCTTCGATCAGCAGCCCCTGCGGTCCGCTGATCATCTGGGCGTGACGACGCGAGGCGAGCACGTCGCTGACCACGATGTCGTTGTCGGGTGTGCGCCCGATCCGGACCGTGGAACCACGGGCGATGTCCAGGGCCTCGCGCTGCGGTGGCGGCGACTGGTTCTGCGCAATGGCCTGCAGGTGAGGCATATTCGTCGGTGTGATGCTCTCGACCACCCGGATCTGGAGGAGCGGGCCGTTGTGGGGGTCACCGAGGCGAATCTGCTGACCCCGGCCCACCGGCACCGATTGCACACGCCGGCCGTCGAGATAGAGGCCGTTGGTGCTGCCTTCGTCGGTCACCACCCAGCCGCCCTGCCAGCTCACCATCGCGTGGCGCCGCGAGATGAGCGGGTGGTCGACGGTGATGTCGCATTCGGGTACCCGGCCGATGGCCAGCTGCGGGGCCGGTCGTACCGACCGGGGCACACCGTCGACCCACACCTGTAGTTCGGTCCTTGTGGGCGCGGTCATCTCACCACTCGTCACTGCTGTGGGCTGGCGATGGTGAACGGCTTCTGCCAATCAGAGGTGATGATGTCCACTTTTCCGTCGTCGACGGTGATGGTCGCCTGGACGAGGTTGTACGGCGCCTCGGCGGCTACCCACAGGGTGATCGGCAGGGTGGGTTGTGTCTTGTCGATTTCGGGGAGGATCGGTTTGAGCTCGGCACTGGCAATGGTGCCCTCCACCTTGATGGCCTTGACACCGTTGATCTCCTCGGTGCCGGCAGAGGTCGGATCCTGCACCTTGGCAATCACATTCGCCAACCCGAGGTCTTTGTCGAGGATCACCGCGGGGTCGTAGATACGGTTCGCCGGTCCCATGTTCGTGTACTCGGTGCCGCCGTCACCGTTGGTGTAGAGGTTGCCCTCGGAGACGATGAACTCCGACTGCGACAGGTTGTTGTTGATCCGGAACTCGCCGTCACCATGCGCTGCAACAGCGGGGCGGTTGGTCACGTCGCCGGTCAGATTCTGGATCGGCAGACTGTCGATCGAATCGCTGACATCCAGCACAATGTGTACCGAGTTCATCATTCGTGTCGTCTGAGAACTCTGCTCGACGACCGCGGTGGGATCGGACGCCGCCACCGACGGCGGGGCCTCCCGTGAACTCTCCAGAACGGGCGGAATCGACTGTGTGGTGGTGGGATCGGAGTTTGACCCACCACCGCACGCGGTGAGCAACACGGCGGAAAGCGACAGGGCGGCAGCCGCCGCGACAAGGGTGGTTCGCGAACGGACGGTTCGCGCTGGGCTGGGTTGGTTCGGCATGGTGACGGACGCTAGTGGACTGCCGACGACCCCGGAAGTCGGTCATTTGAATTCACGTCTGTGCGCGGCTCGGGAACATTCCGGCATGGCCCTGCCTCCTATCCCCAACTGAGGCAGAGGCCGTCCCCAAACGGACGGTGTGACACACGAAGGACAGCGCATGACTGACACCCATGTCGGGGATGAGGCCACCGACCTCGACCAGCCGGCGGAGGATCATGATCTCGGCAGGATGCCCGGTCCCGACGGCGGGCCCCGGCTCGCGAACGTCTGGGTCTATCGAGGGCGCGCCTACGACCTGACCGACTGGATCTCCAAACATCCCGGTGGCGAGTTCTTCATCGGACGTACCAAGAACCGCGACATCACCTCCATCATCGGTTCGTACCACCGTGATCCGGAAAAGATCGAGCGGATGCTCCAGAAGTACGCGCTGGATCGTGATGCCGTCGTCGAGGACATCCATCCGAAGGCCAATGCCCCCGACTTCCTCTTCAAGGAGAACTTCGACAGCTGGCGCGACACCCCGCACTTTCGCTTCGACGACAAGAACGATCTCCTCCACAGGATCAAGGCCAGGCTCAAGGAACCCCAGCTGGCCGCCCGTTTGAAGCGGATGGACACGGTCTTCAACATTGTGGTGATCGGCCTCGTGGTCGCGTACTTCGCGGTACAGGGACTCCGGCTGTTCGACACCAGCTGGATGCCGTTGCCTGCCTTTGTCATTGCCATGGTGGTGCTGCGCTGCGGTATCGCCGGCTACGGACACTATGCGATCCATCGTCCCCAGAAAGGGCTGACGAAGGCGTTTGTCAGCGCCTTCGACGTCAACTACGTCGCGCTGTCGTTTGTCACCGCGGATGGCCATGCACTGTTACATCATCCGCACACGCAGAGCGAAGTGGACATCAAGAAGAACGTCTTCACCTTCATGATGGATCTGCCCAGGTGGTTCCGGGTGCCCATCCACACCGTCCACAAGTTCGGCCATACCGCGACGGGCATGGTGGTTCGGTTGCTGGAGATCTGCAAACTCACCCGGCAGGTCGGCATCGCCGACATGTACGGGTCGTGGAAGGGCGGCCTGCCCCACTTCATCGGTGCTTTCGGTGTGAGGGCTCTGTTGATCTCCGAACTGGTGGTCTTCATCGCGATGGGTGATGTGTGGGCCTGGGCTCTGCAGTTCGTCGCAACCCTCTGGTTCAGTACATTCCTCATCGTTGCCAGCCATGACTTCGACACCGACGCTCACGAACATCCCGACATCGACACCGACGACTGGGCGGTGGATCAGCTCGAGAAGGCCTACGACCTGAAGATCGTCGGCAACCGTTACATCGACTGCTTCTTGTCTGCCGGTCTGAGCTCGCACCGCGTTCACCACGTACTCCCGTTCCAGCGCAGCGGTTTCGCCAACATCGCCACCGAGGACGTGGTGCGCGAGGAGTCGGCGGCGTTCGGGGTCGAGTGGCTGCCCGCGAAGAGCTTCGTCACCGATCGATTGCCCAAACAGTGCCGTGTCTACCTGGGATCGCGGTCGCGGCCGGCCCAAGAACACGGCTGGGGGTTCTTCCGCGAACACTTCTCACCTGCGGCGCTCAAGACCTGCGCCGACTACACCATCAAGGGATTCACCGGCCTCGGCACGGTCTGAGTCCGAACATATTGTCTCTCAACAGCATTGAACCTGAAAGGAACTCCCATGACCGTCATCCCAGAGCACTCTCTCACCGGGCCACACTCCACCTATGTGGGCCGCCGCCCGGTGGCCCGGCCGATACTTCCGCCCGCTCCGCCGACCACGGTTGCGGTCATCGAAGGAATCGCCACCGGCGCACCCGACCAGGTCTTCACCCAGCGCGAAGCCGCCGACGAGGTGGCCGCACTGTTCGACGATCCCAAGCAGCGCGAGCGCATCCGGCGGGTGTACGACAAGACGCGGATCAACGAGCGGCACTTGGCCATCAACCCGACCGATCCCGAGTTCAGGGCCTTCAGTCAGAAACGGGCCACCATCCGCGAGCGCATGAACCTGTACCTCGAGCACGCCGCTCCGTTGGCAGTCGACGTCGCGCGTCGTGCGCTCGGTGCCGTTCCCGGTGAGGTCCAGGTAGGTCTCCTGGTATTCGTCACGAGCACCGGATTCATCGCTCCCGGAGTAGATGTGGCCGTGATCGAGGAACTGGGCCTGCCCCGCACGACCAGTCGTGTGGTGGTCAACTTCATGGGCTGCGCTGCAGCGATGAACGGTATCCGGATGGCGACGGACTTCGTGCGCGCCAATCCTGACAAGAAGGCCCTGGTCATCTGCCTGGAGATCTCGTCGGTCAACGCCGTGTTCGCAGACGACATCAACGAGGTCATCACCCACAGTCTGTTCGGCGATGGCTGCGGCGCGGTGGTCGTCGGTGCCAGCGAGGTCCGCCACCCGATCCCGGCCGGGAACATCGTCATCCGCGACACGTTCAGCCACCTGCTGGACGGCGCCGAGGACGGAATCGTATTGGGCGTCAACCACAACGGGATCACCTGCGAGCTGGCCGAGGATCTCCCGGGTTACATCTATCGGGGTGTCGATCCGGTGATCAGCGCGGTTCTCCGGTCCCACGGACTCAGTAAGTCCGACGTCAACCTGTGGGCAATCCACCCTGGCGGACCGAAGATCATCGATGAATCGGCGCACTCCCTCGGCCTCGACCCGGCGTGTGCCGAAGCGAGCTGGGACATCCTGGCGCGCTACGGAAACATGCTCAGCGTCTCGCTCATCTTCGTTCTCGAGCAGATGGCCAAGCGGACCTCCGACGACAACAAGGTCAGCACGGGCATCGCATTCTCATTTGCCCCCGGGGTCACGCTCGAAGGCCTTCTCTTCGACATCGTCCGGAAGTAGCAGGCAATCACCATGCAACTCATCCGCTTTCTCGTGTCGGTGTCGTGGAAGGGCATCGCGATTGCCGTGGTGGCCGGCCTGATCGGCGGTGCAGCCAACGCGTACCTGGTCACCCAGATCAACAGCATCATCTCGCCGGACAAGCAGCCCGGTCATACCGTCGAGCTGTTCTTGCTCACCGCCGCCGTCGTCCTGGTCACCGGTCTGCTGTCCCAGATCCTGCTGATCCATCTGGCGCAGAACGCGATCTACCGTTTGCGGGCCAAGCTCAGCACCGGGGTGGTGTCGGCGCCGCTTGAGCATCTCGAACGTCTCGGCATGCACAGGTTGATGGCAACACTCACCGAGGACGTACGTGCGCTGTCGCAGGCAGTGTCGGCGATCCCGAGCATCTGCATCGACGCCGCCACCATCGTGGGTTGTCTGGTGTACCTGTCGGTGGTGTCGGGAGTCATCTTCGCCATCACCGTCGGCTCCACCCTTGCCGCCATCGCCTGCGTGGAAACCGTGCTCAAGCGTGTTCGCAAGATCTATCGAAATGCCCGCGAGAACGAGGACGACCTGCTCAGATCATTCCAATCGGTGACGCTCGGTATCAAGGAGCTGAAACTGCACCGGGGCCGTCGACGTGACTTCATGGACCGTCACCTCCTGGGCACCGCGGAAGCGTTGCGAGCCAAGAACGTCGAGGCCGGCACCAAGTTCTCCGTGGCCCAGGGCTTCGGGCAGTTGTGCCAACTCGGCACCATGGCGTTCATCCTGTTCGGATTGGCGGTCATCCTCGAATTGCCGCGCGAGGTGATGGTCGGGTACGTCCTCATCACCACGTTCCTCGCCATGCCGATGCAGAACATCATGCATCTGATCCCCGACCTGTTGCGCGGCGATGTGGCCCTGAAGAAGATCCAAGAGATGGACCTGTCGATGTCGTCGATGCATGACGAGTCGAGTCTTCCGTTCACCGATCGGCCGCTGGCCAGGCATGCCCGGCTTGAATTGTCGGGCATCGGCTACACCTATCGCGGGGAACAGATGGCCGGTCCGCCGCCACCGCCCGGCGCACCCCACCCGGCCGGCCCCCCGGCGGCGGGCTTCCATCTCGGACCCATCGATCTGACGCTCGACCCCGGCCAGGTCACCTTCATCGTGGGCGGCAACGGCAGTGGGAAATCGACGCTGGCGAAACTGATCACGGGACTCTATGCCCCGCACTCCGGCAGGCTCACGCTCAACGGTGAGCTGATCACCCACGGGAACGTCGAGTGGTTCCGGCAGAATGCATCGGCGGTCTTCACCGACTTCCACCTCTTCGAGGACTACCTCGGGTTCCGGCGGCCCGGCATCGACGACGAAGTGCGGCGTTACCTCGAACAGATGCAGATCTCTCACAAGGTGTCGGTCCACGAGGGCCGGTTGTCCACGCTCGCGTTGTCGCAGGGACAACGTAAACGGCTCACGTTGGTGACCGCACTGCTCGAGGACCGGCCGATATACGTGTTCGACGAATGGGCCGCTGATCAGGAACCGCAGTTCCGAGAGGTGTTCTACCGCAACATCCTCGCCGACCTCAAGAGGGCCGGGAAGACGGTTGTGGTGATCACCCACGACGACCGCTACTTCGACGTCGCGGATCAATTGGTCAAGCTCGACTTCGGCCGGCTGCAGCAGGGACCGCCGTTGTCGCACGGAGCGATCCTGAGCGAAGCCGCAGGTTGACCCGCCTCGGCCGATACACTCACTTCGAGCCGAGGTCGATCCGTCGGCATCGTGAAGCGGTGTATCGAGCGCGGGAGGCCACGGGTGGCGTCAAAGGTGGACAACGTATCGGCGGACGGTCGGGAGACGGCCAAACGAGGTACGTGGTGGCGTGGTCTCCTGATCGTGCTGGGCCTCGTGGTGGTCTATGTTGCGGTTCTCCTCGGTTATGCGTCCGGTGACGGCGACTCCGGAGAGGATGGCCGGGTGGCCGCCGACAACAGTGTGCTGGTCTACCTCGACATCGATGCCGTCAACGGGAGTGATTTCTCCATGGCGGCGAATGTGTCGGTGTATCCGGGCAAAAACCTGGTGGGCGACAACGGATATCTGAAGAACGAACTGGTGGTGGACGTCTCACCGATCGCCGCCGACGGACGGCTCGTGTTCAACAGCGGGACCAGGGTGGGACCGCTGCCGGTCAAGCTCTACGCGAACGGTGACATCCGCGAGTGGCCATTCGACGAATACCGGTCCGACAACGTGGTTGTGCGCGCCTTCAGCCAGGCTTCGTCGCCGGAGGCCGGCACCGTCTCGTTCCCGTTGCCCACGGATGTGGTGGTGACCGACTCACTGACAGGTTGGGACGTGACATCCGATGATCGGGATGCCAGTGGGGGACAAGCGTTCACGATCTACGCGGATCGGACGGCCGGATCGCTGGTCTTCGATCTCGCGCTCTGTGCGGTACTGATCGTCCTTCCCGTGTGTGCCCTGTTCGTGTCGATCCAGACCGTACGACGGCGCAAGGCTTTTCAGCCGCCGATGGTCACATGGTTCGCGGTGATGCTCTTCGCGGTGCTCCCTCTGCGAAACATCTTCCCCGGGTCGCCACCGTTCGGTTCCTGGGTGGACTACTCGGTTGTTCTCTGGGTGGTCGCCGGGCTGGTGACCGCGATGTCGCTGTACGTCATCGCATGGTGGCGCCAGGCGCCCTGACCGCCGGCTACGCCAGCCGCGCTCGCGCGACGCCGCGGTCCACCCACGTCTGGAGTTGCTTTCTGGTCTTGACCCCGTCCGTGGCCACCCGGATCCATCCGGCAAGCTCCTTCCCACGCATCACCATCGGCGACACATGGGCGCGGCCGAGCAGGGTCTCGGATTCGGCCGGGTCGATCCGGACCATCAGCCCGCCCTGCCCGCTGACCGCCACGGCCATGTGACCGTCGATCAGGAACGCCAGACCACCGAACATCCGCTTTTCCGAGACGCCCGCCTCGGGACCCACGAGTTCTCGGACGCGGTCCGCCAGGTGCGTGTCATAGGCCATGGATCAAGTGTGCGACAACCGACTTCATTTTGTGGGGTCGTGGCCCCAATTCATCAGCGAGTAGCGCCAGGCGGTGTCGGAAACGTCGCCGGAGGGTCGCTGAGCCAGATGTCGATGGACGTAGCCGACGACCTTGCGCATGTGTGCCGCATCGTCCTCGGTCAGGTCGCTCTTGGTGGCACGCAGGATTTCCACGATCCGTCGGCCTGACTTGTGGCCGGTCGATTCCCCGCCCGAGCTCTTGTCTCCTACGTCTTTCGACTCGGGAGTGCCGAGGAAGGACTCGAGTTCGCTCGCCGTCATGTTGACTGCCTCTTTCCAGTCATCCCACACCTCGGCCACGGCATCGTTCGTCTGTGTACTCATCGGGCGGTCCTTCCCTCGGACATCGAGATCGATACTGATCTCTACCTCGGTGCGGTGATGCCGAAACCTCGTACAGCCACCCGTGACAGAAGTCCGCCCACCTGTTTTCGTGTACCCGCCCCGCCAGAGGCAGTTGACGGATATGAGAACAGGTGGGCGGAGATGTCGATCAGGCTGCGACGGTTGCCTTTTGATCGGCAGCGGGCTCGAGCGCCTGGGCGATGATGTCGGCGACGTCGGTCATCGGCAGCACTGTCAGTGCCTCCAACACCTCGGCAGGCACATCGTCCAGATCGGGCTCGTTGCGTTGCGGGATGAAGACCGTGGTCATTCCCGACCGCGCGGCCGCCAGCAGCTTCTGCTTCACGCCACCGATGGGCAGCACCCGTCCGTTGAGGGTGACCTCGCCGGTCATCGCGACGTCGGCCCGCACCTTGCGTCCGGTTGCCATCGACACCAGGGCGGTCACCATCGTGACACCCGCCGACGGACCGTCCTTGGGAGTGGCGCCGGCCGGGACGTGCACGTGAATGCTGCGTTCCAGCGACTTGGGGTCGATCCCGAATTCGGCTGCATGGGAACGCACGTAGCTCAGCGCGATCTGTGCAGACTCCTTCATCACATCACCCAGCTGTCCGGTGAGGACCAGTCCTTCGCCATCGGTGGACCCGGCTTCGATGTAGAGCACATCGCCACCCAGTCCGGTGACCGCGAGCCCGGTTGCCACACCCGGCACGGCCGTCCGCTCTTCGGCATCCGAAGTGAACCGGGGACGACCCAGGTAGCCGACCAGATCGGGCTCATCGACCCGCACTTTGTCCTTGTTCTCAGCGTCTGCGAGCGCAGTGGTCACCTTCCGCATCAGCTTGGCAAGTAGCCGTTCAAACTGCCGCACACCGGGTTCACGGGTGTAGTCGGCCGCGATCTTGCGCAGCGCGGCGTCCGTCACCTCCACCTCGTCGTCGGTGATGGCCGCCCGGTCCTGCTGTCGAGGCAGCAAGTAGTCGCGGGCGATGACAACCTTGTCGTCTTCGGTGTAGCCGTCGATGGTCACCAGTTCCATGCGGTCGAGCAGGGCTGACGGAATCTGCTCGATCACGTTGGCGGTCGCCAGGAACACCACATCCGACAGGTCGAGATCCAGGTCCAGGTAGTGGTCGCGGAAGGTGTGGTTCTGCGCCGGGTCGAGCACCTCGAGCAGTGCGGCACTGGGGTCGCCGCGGTAGTCGGCGCCGACCTTGTCAATCTCATCCAGCAGCACAACGGGATTCATCGATCCCGCTTCGCCGATGGCACGCACGATACGTCCGGGCAGCGCGCCCACGTAGGTACGTCGGTGTCCACGGATCTCGGCCTCGTCGCGGACGCCACCGAGGGCGACCCGGACGAACTTTCGACCGAGGGCGCGGGCAACACTCTCACCCAGCGACGTCTTGCCGACTCCGGGAGGTCCGGCCAGCACCATCACCGCACCCGACCCGCGACCACCGACGACCTGCAGGCCGCGTTCGGCGCGGCGAGCACGGACCGCCAAGTACTCGACGATGCGGTCCTTCACGTCGTCCAACCCGTGGTGGTCGGCGTCGAGGATGGCGCGGGCGCCCTTGATGTCGGTGGAGTCGGTGGTGGTCACATTCCACGGCAGGTCCAGCACCGTATCCAGCCAGGTTCGGATCCAACCGGTTTCCGGACTCTGATCGCTGGCGCGCTCCAGCTTGCCGACCTCACGCATCGCAGCTTCGCGCACGTTGTCAGGCAGCTCCGCCGCCTCGACGCGGGCGCGGTAGTCGTCGCTGCCGTCGGGTTCGTCCTCGCCCAATTCCTTACGGATCGCGGCCAGTTGCTGACGCAGCAGGAACTCCTTCTGCGTCTTCTCCATGCCGTCGCGGACCTCGCCGGCGATCTTGTCGTTCACCTCGACTTCCGCGAGGTGGTCTCGGGTCCAGGTGATCAGCGTGGTCAAACGCTCTGCCACGTCGGGGGTTTCGAGCATCTGCCGCTTCTGGACGTCGGTGAGGTACGACGCGTAACCGGCTGTGTCGGCAAGTGCCGACGGATCGGACAATTTGTTGACCGAGTCGATGACCTGCCACGCCTCACGACGCTGCAGCATGGCCAGCACGAGCTTCTTGTACTCGGCAGCCAGTTCGCGTACCTCGTCGGTGACCGCGGGCTCGGACACCGATTCGACCTCGACCCAGAGCGCGGCGCCGGGGCCGGCGGTTCCGGACCCGATGTGAGCGCGGGACTCGCCCTTGAGTACCGCGGCCGATTCGCCGCCGGCGAGGCGGCCGAGCTGCACGATGGACGCGACGACGCCGTAGGCGGGATAACGATCGTCCAATCGAGGGGCGACCAAGAGTTTGCCCGCCTCTGAGGCCTTTGCGGCGTCGACGGCGGCGCGTGCAGCATCGTCCAGTTCGACCGGGACCACCATGCCGGGGAGCAAGACGGGGTCGGTCAGGAACAACACCGGCAAGCGATTCAGTTCGCTCATGTTTCCTCCAAAGTTAAGTACTTCGGGCTCAACTTTCCGTTGGTGGTCTTTGTTCCCCCAGGTAGTCGGTGTTCTTCGAGAGCGAAATCAACGGTCGTGGCGCGGTGACGATGAGCGGGTGCTCGGTACGCGAAGACCAGGAAGCGCTGGCAGAGGACAACTCGGATGGTGGTTCTAGACTCGGCCGTAGCCGTGAGGGCAAGGGGAGGGTGTTCGGAATGACAGACGATCGGGTGTTCAGCGACCAGTACGGGCCACTGCGGCCGCGGTGGGATCGACTATTGGTCGCACTGTCCGAGCGCGGTGCGTATCGCACCGTTGACTCGTTTGCTCCGGGCCTGACGTACGACCAAGCCGAGCGGATCCTGGAGGAGGCCGGGTTCGCTCCGGGGGCTGTACGTGGGCAGATTCTCGACTTGTTTAAATGCGTCAACGGGTTCGCCGAGGGGCAATGGACGCGTGTGTTCCCCGACGTGGATCTCCTGTCGTTGCGGGAGATGATCAGTGTGCGTGCGATGATGCTCGAGGTTGCCGGCGCCAGAAGCGGATACCCAAGTTACGCAGGTTTTCCGGCGTACGGCTTTGTCCCGGAATACATCCCGTTCGCCGAACGTGACGGATACTTGCTGGTCGCTGACCTACGAACCGGCAGCCAATGGGGCGAAGTGCTGCGCTACGACAAGATCGATGCCGACGACAGCACCACCTCATGGCCAAGCGTCGCATCTGTGCTCGACAACCTCATCGGGGCGATCGCGAACGGCAGCGACTTCGATGGGTGGACTGCCGAGGTTGTTGACGGAGAGCTGACCTGGTCGCTTCGCTGAGTCCCCCCCGGCGTGGGTGCACGCCTGTGTTCCGCAGCTCCCCGTCACGTGTTCACCTGTGCGCGGAGCGCAGAGCTCCGATGGCCGCTTTCAGTCCACGGCGCGGACTCGCCGCTTCCACGGTCGTCTCGCGCGGGTCGGCGAGTCCGAATCGCTGCTCGCTGCTGGTCTCCGGTGCATCGTCGGACGTCCGGGACAGAAGGCTGTCGGGTAGGGCGAGTTTGTGAATGGTGCGCAAGGCCAGCCAGTACTGTCGCGGCAACGACCCCGTCGTATACGGGAGATCGAACTTCTCGCAGAGGGCCTCGACGCGTTCAGCTATCTCGGGGTAGCGATTGCTCGGCAGATCCGGAAACAGATGGTGCTCGATCTGATAGCAGAGGTTCCCACTCATCAGCGCCATCAATGGTCCGGCCCTGAAGTTGGCACTGCCGAGCATCTGTCGCAGATACCACTGCTGCCGCGTCTCCGACTCGTACTCGGCCATCGTGAATTTCTCTGCGCCGTCAGGGAAATGACCGCAAAAGATGACCGCATACGCCCAGAGGTTGCGGATCAGGTTCGCCGAAGCGTTGGCCGTGAGAGTGGTCTTCCACGCTCGTCCGGTCAGGGCAGGAAAGAGGACAAAATCCTTGCCCATCTGCTTGCCGATCTTTCGCCAGAAGGTGCGACTGGCTTCGGACTTGCCGATCCGGCTGACGTCGGTGCCTGGATGGCGCTCGACGTCCATTCGCTTCTGGGCGTCCAGGTCGTGGCGCGCGATGCCCCATTCGAATGTGGTCGCGAGGACAACATTGGCCAGCGGCTGAATCAGATTCACCGGACGCCATGCCACATCGCGGGTCATTCGCAGAATCCCGAAACCGATGTCGTCGTCCATCCCGACGATGTTGGTGTAGACGTGGTGGGAGTAATTGTGGGCGCGCTTCCACTGAGACGACGGGCCGACCTGGTCCCATTCCCATGAGTTCGAGTGAATCTCCGGGTCGTTCATCCAGTCCCACTGTCCGTGACTGATGTTGTGACCGAGCTCCATGTTCTCGAGGATTTTCGAGCAGGCCAACATCGATGTGCCCACGAGCCATGTGGGCTTGCGCCGGGATCCCAGGAGCACGGCGCGGGCTCCGAGTTCGAGCCCACGCTGCACGGCGATGATGCGATGTATGTATCTCGAATCACGTTCGCCGCGTTGATCTTCGATGTCGCGTCGGATTGCGTCGAGTTCGCGGCTGAGCGAGTCGATGTCGACGTCGGTGAGGTGGGCGTATCGAGCGATGTCGGTGATGGCCACGGGTTGCACTCCGCTCCGGCGAGCCTCGTTCGAGAAGTCTCGTCGGTGGTGTTCGGACGAAGGCGGACCCCGGTGCTCGAGGTCGACATCGTTCAACACTTGAATATCCGGGCAGCGAACTTGTGTGGCGATCCCGCGGACCTGGTGGGCGGCGGAACCGGCCCCGGGCCGGCTGGTTTTCTCAGCACTGTCCACGTAACCCGCAAAACCGCCACCTGTCAATGCGCAGCGGGGCCTGTTCGCTCGACGCTGAAATGAATGGGTACTGGTACCGACACCTTCTAGCGCAAAATCGCGGTGAGAGGTCAGAAGTCGGGCCGGTGCACATTGACGGCGTCGTCGATCACCGCACGCGCGGCGTCGGCGAGGGAGACATCGTCCAGCTCGGCGCGCTGCGTGAGGTGCCGGCCGGCCTCTCGCATCGTCAGTCCTCGTTCCAGTAGGACTCCGAGCGCCTGGTCGATCGCTGAACGGTCTTCGAGGTCCTGGTGCATGTCGACGGCATGACTACCGCCGAATGCGGTGCGGGCCGGCAGATGCGTAACGGTGTCGAATGTCGTGGGATCGCAGTCCATTGCAGAGCTGACGTCGGCGATGAGTTCGTCGAATGCGCCTGGCGCCCCGGCCCACAGCACCAATCGCGACCCCGTTGCAGGCTCGGAGGGGGCGCCCAGCGGTATCGAGACCGAGGAGACTGCCACCGATCCGCTTCCAACCGGCACGGTGACCGAGTACGGGCGGTGATCGACCACCACGGTCAACGCCACAGAAACCAGGGAGTCGATCGAATGGGCCAGCGCGACGACCAGCTCGCTCACGCGCTCGTGCAGATCGATCAACGGGTCGTCCAGCCCGTCGGT
Source organism: Williamsia sp. R60 (assembly GCF_054063855.1). Lineage (NCBI taxonomy): Bacteria > Bacillati > Actinomycetota > Actinomycetes > Mycobacteriales > Nocardiaceae > Williamsia > Williamsia sp. R60. The sequence continues at coordinate 589,961 of NZ_JBSSGR010000003.1, read as the reverse complement.
CAGTGACGCAAGGGCAGTGAGCAATTGGGGATTCGACTTCATGTGCATCCGAGGCGGACCCGACCGCCGATAGGGTGTTTCCTGCACACGACCAGGGGGACGTGCGATACCCGACGCCTGCAGCGGATGGGAATCAGCTCGGCTGACGTCGGCAATTCGACCCTACGCGTCTCACATCCGGTGTGAAACCCCACCACCGCCGTGGTCTCGGTTCGAGAGGCGGGTCGTCCTCACGATCCTGAGCGTCGCGCCTGAGCCCGCCGTTTCGCGTCGTCGAAGATCGACTGGGCGACCTCTGCCAACTTTCTGTGTTCCTTCTGGCTCATCTCCCGCAGCCTCGAAAACGCCTCGGCGCTGGTGCAGCCGCTGCGACTGACCACGATGCCGATGGCGTGGTCGATGATCTTCCGGTTGGTCAGCGCCTTCTGCAGCTGTTCGGACAACAGCAACGCGTTGGACAGTGCTTGTGCGTTCTGCACCGAGACCGCCGCTGGGACGGCGAACAGCTCGCCGAGGGTGACGGCGCGGTCGTCGAACGCGTCCTTTGCACGGGCATACACGTTCATCGCGCCCAGAACCCCGTCATCTGTCTGCAGCGGCAGAGACAGAACACTGTGCACGCCGAGCCGGCCGACCCGCGGACCGAAACGCGGCCATTGCGCGTCTCCTCCGAGCGAGCCCGACCGTACGGTCTGCCCCTGCTCGGCGGCAGTGATGCAGGGCCCTTCGCCCAGCGAATACTGGATGTTGTCCACCGCGACCACAAAATCGTCGCTGGCGACAACCGTGTTCCGGCGATCGCCCTCCAGTAAGGTCAACCCGGCCCCATCGGCACCGGGAATGGCATTGACCGCGAATTCCGCTATGTGCGTGAGTGTTTGCGGGAGTGTCAGTGACGTCATCGCCAGCTGCGACAACGAGCTCAAACTGTCCCGGAGATCGTCGGCATCGCCGCCGAAGAGTTCGGCGCGATCCACGCCTGCTTCAGCGTCGAGCCCAGCGGATGCTGCAATCGCGTCGGGGGCGTCCTCGATCATGTGCGTCCTCACCTCGGTCACGGACGCATGCATCCTCCGAACAAAGATGTCTTCAGCTTATCGGGCATCGATTGACTGAGTCGGCAACGAGGTGATTGCGGGCCGGTGAAACCGCCGCCAACCCGGGCCACTCGGCGGCGTCATCTGTGAAGTGGAGGGCACAGTCGACAACGCCCGCCTCGCGATGTAGCGATCCATGGTCGAGATGTCGAGGCCATCGCTTGCACGGTCAATCCTGCACAAGTGGTCGTAGATGACATGATTGATCCAGATGGCGTCGCCATGTGTGGCGGACCGTGTGCGTCGTTGGTGCGGCGTTTCATCGATCGGGTAAGGGTGCGGAACGGTGTTTGCCAAGTGGTATCGCAGCGTGCTGTTCCGCTTCTACGTCGTAGGGGGCGCCAGTGCGGCCGCCTATGTGCTGCTGTTCGTTCTTCTTCGCATCGCGATGCCGTCGCAGGTCGCGAATGTGTTGGCACTGTTGATTTCTGCGATCGGCAATACCGCGGTCAACCGGCGGTTCACCTTTGGGATCCGCGGAAATGACGCCATCGTCCGGCAGTACGCACAGGGCCTTGCCGTTTTCGCTCTCGGGTTGATGGTGACCAGCGGAGCGTTGTGGTTGTTGCAGATCTGGAGACCGGATCCGTCCCGAGCACAGGAAGTTCTGGTTCTGGTGGCCGCGAATCTGGTTGCCACCGTCGTGCGTTTCCTGGGTCTGCGTCGAGTGTTCGCTCCGAACTGATGGGCACCACGGCCGGGGCCGAAGTGCTACCCCTCGCGCCCGGCTGTCGCGGCGTGGTCACGTCGCTGCATGAGGATGATGATGCATGCCAGTAGCCAGATGATGGCGAGGGCGATGAGGACACTCACCCCGTAAGGGCGGTCGAGGATGGTCGCGTTGTCGGGGTCTCTGTCCGAAGGTCGGGGCGCCAGAACCGGTACGGACAGGATGAGTACGATCAGGCTCGCTGCAAGCGCGAGCAGCGCCGGTGGCCACCATCGTTGTGGCAGAATACGTTTCGCCGCGTAGCCAAGAGCGATGCATGCCGGGGCGAAGAGCGCGTCGTGGACGATCAGTCCGCCTGCAAGCCAGAACGCGATGGAGAGCTGGTCCCCGCGTGGCATGGACCAGATCAAGGAGATCCCGTAGTAGCCGGCAGCCAAGGCGAGGAGCACAAGGGTGATCCGAATAATGCGCACAGTCATAGGATCTCGATTCGCGTCAACCATTTGGTCTGCAATACCCCGGGCCGGTTCGGAGCAATGAGTCGACATGGGTAGCCGTGGTCGATGGTCAGCGGCTCTCCATTGAGTTCGAGGGCGATCAGCGAGAGTGGGTCGTCGGCGAAGTTGGCGGGGAGGGTGCTGACTCCGTAGAGGCCGGCTTCCAGAGAGGTCAAGCGGATGTCGTGGCCGCGATCGCCGCCGACGAACGCAACGAGATCACGGACCCGTACGCCACCCCATTTGCCTTGGGCGCTCCACCCTTCCACGCAGGCGATCGGAAGATCGCTGCGGTGTTGTGGCAGGGCTCGCAGCTGATCGATGGTCAGTTCCCGCGTCATCGGCCCGCTGCTGATCGTCAACCGATAGTCGGGGCTGCGGGCTGACTCGAGTACGCCTGCCGCCGATGCAGTCCGATTGATCGGAACACCTTGCGGACCCTCCCCCGAGCGAGGAGCGAGGAAAGCGAACCAGCGCAGGAACGGCACCGTTTGACCTGCGAAGGCCAGTGCGGTGAGTAGTCCGACGGCGACAGTGCCCCGGAGAACCGTGCGCCGCGACACCGCACCCCCATCCGAACCGAAAGTTGCAAACCAGTTGTCTTTCCCCATTCGAACTGAAGGCCGGCTGCCGGCAGAAGACGCGACTGACGTGACCTCGCGAGGTGGCGTTTGCTCGTGCAGGGCCTCTGAATCCTCGATCGGTGTCGCAGGTCGGAGGTTGTTGTCGATGGGGTCAGTGGCTTCCAATGGACTGCCCAGGGCACGTTGGATTATCGGGAGCTTCACTGCGATGTGAACCAGCACCGAGGCCACGACGAGAAACGACATTGCGTAGTGGGTGGTGGTGAAGAAGAACTTCCACGGATACCACTGCGCAGTGTTGAGCAGACCGGTCAAGAGCTGAAATATGGTCGAACTGACCAACACGGCGACCGAGGCTCGTTCAACGGCGCGAGCAGGCGAACCGACAATTGGCCTGGCGAACAACTTGGGGTAAACGAGCTGAAGTTTGATCAGCAGTAGCGGGATGGTCACCACGCCGGTTATCACGTGCAGTCCTTGTGTCACCTGGTAGAGCCACAAAGGACGCGACGGCCAATAGAACCAGCTCGGCGGATGCTGAATCCAATGGCTGAGCATCCCGGTGACGAAACAGACGGTGATGCAGAACGCCAGCAGCGTCCCCACCCGGGCAATCAGCCGGGGGCTCCGCAGGCCGGTGTCGTCGACCGAGGGCGAGCTGACCGCGTTCGCGGTCGCGTCAGAACCGTGCGACAAATTGGTACGAAACCGTTCGAACGGAACGCGCCAATGTGCAGACATATCAGTTATTCGTACCCACAGGGTCGGCGGCTTGGTCTGTTGTGCCCCTGTTCTTTCACGAAAAACCGATCGAAGGGAAATCAATTTTCTCCCACTGCTTCAATCGGCCCCGCGAGAGCGCATGGTGCACACAAAATTAGAACCGTAATCGGCTGGCCCACAGCGTATGTCGACCGTTCTTGTAGAGCTCATGACCTTGCTGCCAACTCGGACATTACTTCTGCTGGGCGCGAAACCCATCCGAGAAAGGGAGGGTTGCGAATACCCATTACACAACTTGCCCTCGGGTAGATCGGACAAACCACATGTATACAACTCGAAAAGTATTCACCGGAACTGCTATTGCTGCCATTGCCGTATTCGGCCTCGCGGCCTGTTCCGATGACGATTCCTCGGGCGGGTCATCGACTTCGTCAGCTACGTCGGCCCAGACTGCAGGACCGACAAGCGAGCAACCTGCACCCACTCCCGCGGCCGTCGTGCCCGCTCTGACCGGACGGACCACCGCGGTTGCGCTGGACAAAGGATTCACCGACGCGCTGACCACGCTGATGCTGACCCCGGGCACCGTAGGCGGTGCGACGATGGAGGGCGGCTCAGTGGTCTTCCCGATCACCGGCGGCAATGTCACCTACTACACACCGGGCAGCATCCAGCCCTATGTGCAGGGCATCATCAACCACGAGGGCAGCGGTTTGTCGCTGACGGCCGGCGACACCGTCGTCGAACTCACGAACTTCAACATCGACCCCGGTACATCGAAACTGATGGGCGATGTGACCGTCAACGGAACCGTCGCAGCGCCGCAGGCAGTCATCTTTGATCTGGACGGCAGCACACTCCAGCCGTTGCAGTCCAATCCCGACGGCACCGCCGTACTGACAGGAACCACCGTGAAGATGTCCGCCGACGCTGCAGGCCTGTTGAACAAGACCTTCAACACAGACGCTGTGAAGGCCGGGCTGGTTGTCGGGATCGCGACAATCACCATCAACACCCAGTAGCTCTCGCTGTCAGAGGTAGGTGTGGCCAGAACCAGAAGAGGTTCTGGCCACACCTATGGGCTCGTCCCGATCCCCTGCTGACCAATGACAGGAATTACATGCTTGAATACGGCGGCCACTCCCACACGGGAGCGGGCCCATTGCGTACGACGCGGCGGTTTCGATGACCAGGCGCGAACTCATTCTCGGACATCTGATGCTCGCTCGGAATGACCCAGCCCTGGCATCGATGAGGGACTGCGGATTGTTCGATGATCTCGCTGCCCTGCACGCCCGATCACACGGTGAGAGTGTGTGTGGCGCGGTATCAGCGGGATGGATCGGACCGAGCACGGTACGCATTTACTACGACACCGACGACCAATCGTCGCCCACCCGCTCTGCGACACCGGAGTTCGGGCCATCACCGCGCAATGAACTCCAACACGTCTCGCCCACAGACTATTTCGTTCCGGAACGGTAGTCCGGCGGAATGGGCCAACGTTGATGCGTAGCCGATTCCGACTCGCGCCCACGGGAACCACTCACCATGAGACGTTCTGGTCTCAACCCGCGCCGCGCCACGTCGAAGCCCGTCCACGTCCGAGTCGAGTTCGATGATGATGGATCCTCCTGGCGCGATCAACTCAGCAGCCCGCTTCGTCACGCGGGCGGGGTCGCCACCGATACCTATGTTCCCGTCCAGCAGCAGCACATGCCGCCACCGACCCTCTCCCGGAAGACGGTCGAACATACTGCGCCGGATGGCAGCTCCGCCCTGTGCGCGTGTCATGGCCACCGCCTGATCGCTGTGGTCGACACCCAGGGCCGCGATGCCGTTGGCGCTCAACCGATGCACGAGCCGGCCAGGTCCGCATCCGAGGTCCACAGTGGGCCCGAAACACTTTCCGGCGACCCGGCGATCGAACTCGGAGTCAGAGGCAGTGACGCTCGTCCCGAGCCAGCGATCCACCGGCAATTCGTCACGACTACCGTCGGCGTGCCGCAACCAGGCACGTTCACCGGCGAGGGCTTCAGACACGGCACCGTCGAAGATCTCTGTGCTCGACGACTCGTTGGCGATCGTCATACTGAACGCTCCAGCAGAACCGCCGCTGCCTCAGCGAATCGACTACCTGGTGCACACCGCCGAGCAACCTCATCGACGTCCTCGGGTCGGTCGACGTCGGTCAATTCAGGTAGTTCGGTCACCCGAAGGCCGCTGTCCTCCAGAGCTGACCGGGTGGCTGCGCCGGTGTCCGGTGATGACATCGGGACGCCGACGAGAGAGTGAGCTCCGCGGGCACCATTAAGGCCCAGCCCCCACCAACCGCCGTCGGTGGCCGGGCCGAGAACCGAATCTGTTTCCGCCAGCGCTGCCAGCGCTGCCCTGAACTGTCCTGCGGTGACTTGCGGAGTGTCCATTCCGACCTGGAAGATGGCCCCGCCCACCACGTCATTCGCATCTCTGTGGGCGTTCTGCAGGCGCTCACCAAAAGTGTTGCCACGCTGGGTTATCACCGTGACGTGGCGCAATCGCCAGCCGATCTCCTCGCTACGCATCGCACTGTCCAGCGCGCCTGTGATGGCGACAACCGGCACCGCCGAGTGAACCGTCAAAGCGGTGTCCAAGGTGTCGAGCAGCGCGGCTGCTGCCAGATCGGCGGCATCCTCGGTCGAAAGAAGTTTTGTGAGACGGGTTTTCACTTGTCCGGGGACCGGCGCTTTGGCAACGATCAAAATTCCCTGGTGCGTGTCAGTAGGCAACTTTCTCCTCCATCTGATGAAGAACCGAAAGGAAGTCACGGGCTGCCCGAAACGTCCCTTTCATTGACCCCGACACTTTTGATCGCCCGGCAGACCTGGGTCGATAGGCGACGTCCAATTCCGTTATCTTCCAACCCGCTGCTCCCGCCCTGGCCAAGAGTTCCACCGGGTACCCGAACCGACGATCGGTGATCCCCAGGTCCAGCACGTCATCTCTTCGAACCGCACGAACCGGCCCGATGTCATGTATCGGTATGCGGTAACGCTTTCGGAGCCGGCGGGCAATCCACTCGGTTCCCAGCCGTGAATGTAGTGGCCAGGTTCGCAGGCCCACAGGCCGTCGTCGTCCGACAGCGAGGTCGGCGCCCGCCACAACCGCAGCAACCAATTTCGGCAGATCGGCCGGGTCCATCGAGCCGTCACCGTCGATGGTGCAGACGATCTCCGTGTCGGACGCCTCAATGCCGGCGTGGACGGCTGAACCATATCCCGGAACCGGTTGGTACACAACGGTGCAACCCAGCTGCGCGGCGATCTCTGCCGTGCCGTCGGTGCTGCCGTTGTCGACAACCAGCGGGTGGAGATCAGGGGGCAGAGCGCGAACGAGCGCAGCCAAAGACCCGGCTTCGTCCCGGCACGGGATCACAACAGTGGCAATCATGCGCGAATTACTGTGATCTCCCATGTCTTCGACGGTAGGAGGGACCGGTGGACATGGCCAGCAGAATCAGGTGACGGAACAATGACGTCTGCTTCGAAGAGCACAAAACGGTGGGAGTCGGCGCCTACTTTGTAACTGTGACCGAAACCCTGGACACCGGCACAACACCGGGAACTCCGGAACATGGCCCCTGGATGAGCCGGGGAGATCTGGTATCCGTTTTTGCGGCAACGGCTTTGCTGGTCGCCGCGGTGGTGGCGCCGATGGTTGGTGATGCCGAGTGGCGCATCAACATCTTTGCGCTCGCACCGCCACTGTTCGGGGAGTTCGACCCGCACTTCGGATACGGCACCGTGGCTGCGGTTCTCACCGCTCTCGCTGTCATCGCGTACGGACCAGTCCTTGCGGCTCGGTTGTCCTGGACGCTGCTGGTGATCACCAGTATGGCAACCGGGCTTGTTTGGACCTTCTCGCTGTCGATGATCGACGGCTGGAACCGCGGGTTTGCCGGTCGGCTTGTCAGACCGGACGAATATCTGGCCGAGGTCCCCGAAGTCTCGAGCATCACCGGGATGCTCGACGAGTTCTCGAGCCGCATCCTCGACTTTCAGCCGGACTCGTGGACCACGCACGTCTCCGGACACCCACCCGGGTCGTTGTTGACGTTTGTTCTGCTCGACCGGATCGGACTCGGTGGCGGTGCCTGGGCCGCCGGCTTTGTGATCGTCGTCGGTTGCAGTGCCGCCGGGGCCCTGCTGATCACGACGGCGCGCCTCGGTGACGAAGCGACGGCCAGGCGAATTGCTCCGTTCGTCGCGCTCACCCCGGGGGCGGTGTGGATGGGCGTTTCTGCGGACGGCTACTACATGGGGGTCGCCGCTTGGGGCATCGCCCTGCTGGCGATGGCTGCGACTGCCGCCGGCAAGCGCGCTGTCGCGGCCGCGGTCGGGAGCGGCCTGGTCCTGGGTTTCGCGATCTTCCTGAACTATGGGCTTGTGCTGATGGGTGTCCTCGCCATCGCAGTCCTCGTCGCCGCACGGAAGTACCGTCCGATTCTTTACGCGGTTCCGGCCGCGGGGGTTGTGGCCGGAATCTTTGCTGCCTTCGGATTCTGGTGGTTCGACGGTTACCACCTCGTTGTCGAACGTTATTACCAGGGAGTGGCGACCTTACGACCGTTCTCGTACTGGGGTTGGGCGAACTTCGCCTCTGCGTTGTGTGCGGTGGGGCCCGCTGCCGCGGTTGGACTGGGGCGCGCGCTACGACCGCGAAGGCTTCGCCGACGAGAAGCCGTTGTGCTGCTGGCGGTGGCCGGTCTGCTCGCGATGATCATCGCTGACCTCAGCGCTCTCAGCAAAGCCGAGGTCGAGCGGATCTGGCTGCCGTTCAGCGTATGGCTACTGGTGGCGACGGCCTTGCTGCCGCGCCAGTCCCATCGATTCTGGCTGGCCGGGCAGGCACTCACCGCACTGCTGATCAACCACCTCGTGTGGACCTATTGGTAAATGCAATGTTTGCTGAAGAGGTGCGAATTCTGATGGCCGACGACGATCCCATCGTCAGTGATGTGGTGCGCCGCTACCTCGAGCGTGACGGACTGCAGGTGACGTTGGTGAGCTCGGGCGACAAGGCGCTGGAGCATCTCGAGAATCATCGCGTGGACCTGGCAATCCTGGACGTGATGATGCCTACACGCAGTGGAATCGAGGTGTTGACCGAGATTCGGCGTGGACCCTACGCCGGGATGCCGGTCATTCTGCTGACGGCGTCCGGCGAAGAAGAAGACCGACTGGTCGGTTTGGAGGCAGGCGCCGATGACTACGTCATCAAACCTTTCAGTCCGCGGGAGCTGGCGTTGCGCGTGCAATCGGTTCTCCGCCGCAGCGTCGCGACCTGGTCCGGTCCCGCGGCCGCGGTCAACCTCAGCGACGGCAACATCGTGATGGACGCAGACGCACGAAACGTCACGGTCGCCGGCGAGCCGGTGAACACGACCAAACGCGAGTTCGACCTACTGCGCTTCTTTCTCGCCCACCCCGACGTGGTCTTCAGTCGCGAACAATTGCTCTCTCAGGTCTGGGGTTGGTCGTTCGGCGACCTGTCCACCGTGACGGTTCACGTCAAACGGTTACGCGCAAAGCTCGGCGACTCCAATTCACTGGAAACAGTGTGGGGACAGGGATACCGCTGGGTATCCGAATCGGCCAGGCGGTGACCTGATGGCAACCGACATCCCACAGATAGTCGGACTTTCGTTGCTCTGGTCCGCACCGGTGGTCCTACTCGGCACCGTGATCTTGCTACGCCTCCAGCGACTGTCGCTGGTGACGAACACCGTTGTCATGGTGATGATTCCGCCCGTCGCCATCCTGATGGGAGTGATCGGCGTCAGTGGATTCATGTTCACCGACGACCTGAAGCGGACCGCGACGGTTCTCACCTCGGTGGCCGTCATCGCCATCCCGGCAGCGGTGCTGCTAGGCCGATTCCAGGCCCGCCGCACCGTGTGGGAGCGTCATGCGCGCGAACAGGAACGGGCCGCTGAACAGTCGCGGCGGGAACTGATCGCCTGGGTCAGTCACGACTTGCGCACCCCGCTCGCCGACATCCGCGCAATGGCAGAAGCCCTCGCGGACGGGATCGTGTCCGACGCCGAGGAGGTCTCCACGTTCGCGCGTCAGATCGATCGCGACGCCGTCCGATTGTCGGACATGGTCGACGACCTGTTCGAGATGTCCAAGATCAATGCCGGCGCCGTGCGCCTCGATCGCGAACACCTGGATCTGCGCGAAGTGGTCGACGAAGTCATCGCCGGATGCGGTGCCGCCGCCGATCGGGCCGAGGTCCGCCTGTGGCCCGTCATGCCGGAATCTCCCGTTGTGGTCGATGCCGACGGCAGAGCCGTGTCGCGGGTGTTGACCAATTTGGTCATCAATGCGATCGCGCACACCCCGAATGGCTGCCCGGTGCACATCGAGGTGGGCCGCCACGAATCGTATGCGTTTCTGCGGGTCGACGACGCCGGACCCGGAATCGCCGAACACGAGATGACACGGATCTTCGAGATCGCCTACCGCGGCACATCGGCGCGGACGCCCCGGGACGACAACGGACTACCTGCAGGATCGGGAATGGGACTGGCAATCGCCGAGGGCCTGGTCAGTGCACACGGGGGCCGGATCACCGTGTCCAATCGTGAACCGGGCAGCCGGTTCGAGGTACTCCTGCCGGTGACCGCGGGGCCCGCGCCTGCAGAAAGATCCGACGGCTAGCGCAGCGGCGCGGTCGCGAACTCTCGCAGGCCGAACTCCGGCATGATCGTGGCCCGGAAACCGAGTGCGGTGGCGGCCCGCGCCGGATCGGCGACGATGTGGCGGACATCCCCTGGCCGGTATCGCCCGGTGGTGACCGGAGCAGGTCCGTCGATGCCGGTGGTGAGTGATTCGGCCACCTGCTTGATCGAGATCGGATGCCCGGAGCAGATGTTGAATGCCTCGAACCCGCGGATGTCGGCGGACGTTGACCGCTCGATGGCCGCGACATTGGCGGCCGCGATGTCGGCCACGTGCACGAAGTCCCGCATCTGTCCGCCGTCCTCGAACACCGTCGGCGCCGTCCGCGCCTCGAGTTGCGACCGGAAGATGGCCGCCACCCCGGCGTACGGGGTGTCACGGGGCATGTGCGGGCCGTACACGTTGTGGTAGCGCAGCGCGGTCACCGCACCGCTTGTCTCGAGCGACCATGCACGGCAATAGGATTCCTGTGCCGCTTTGCTCGCCGCGTAGTAGCTTCGTGGTGACAGCGGGGCGTCTTCTGGGGTCAAGTCCCACTGCGCGGGCTCGCCGCCGGGAAGGTAGCGCTCGAATCTGCCCGCCTCGAGATCGGCGACATCACGTGGCGGTGGGTCGACAACAGCACCAGAACGATCTCTATAGGTGCCGTCGCCGTAGACCACCATCGACGATGCAAGTATCATTCGGCGACAACGGGTTTCGAACATTGCGGCCAACAGCCGGGCGGTCACCAGATCGTTGTCGGCAGCATAGTCCGGCGCGTCGCGGGCATCGACACCAGCGCCCACCCGGGCAGCCTGATGACAGACGACGTCGACGCCGTCGAGCATCTCGATGAGCTCGGCTGTCCTCAGGTCGGCCACCTGCACCCCGGCAGGCGCCGTGGCACCGGCGCCATGTGCCGCCGGCACCATGCCGTCGACCGCGACCACTTCATGTCCGCGATCGATAAGTGCGGACATGATGTGCGAACCGATGAATCCGGCGGCCCCGGTGAGCAACACCCGTGTCACAGCTCAACCTCCATCACCGCGGCAATGTCGTGTTCGCCTCGTGCACAGAGACATTCGGATTGCTCTGCGGCATCACCGATGGCGGTGCCGAGGACCTCCCGGAGGCGCTCTAGCCCAAGCTCGAAGACCGCGAACACCTCCGAGGCGGTCACGCCTTCACCGGCCACCAACCCGGCGTCGATATCGGTGACCAAAGCAATGGAGGCGTAACACATCTCGAGTTCGCGGGCGAGAACCGCTTCCGGGTGCCCAGTCATGTTGATCAGCGTCCAACCCTGCCGGGCGTACCATTGACTCTCGGCCCTCGTCGAAAACCGCGGACCCTCGACCACCACCATCGTGCCTTCGGTGACTGCCTCCGGTGCGGCCGTGGCGGCCGCCCTGCGCAGCGTGGGGCAGTAGGGGTCCGCGAAGCCCACGTGAACCGCGGGGCCGTCGAAGAATGTTTGGGAACGACTCGTGGTGCGGTCCACCAGTTGGTCGGGGATCACCATCGTGCCGGGAGCGAGATCGGGGTTGAGCCCGCCGACTGCGCAGGGCGCGAACACCTGCCGGACACCCACAGACCGCAAGGCCCACGCGTTGGCCCGGTACGGAACGGTGTGGGGCGCGTACTCATGAGACACCCCATGCCGGGGGAGGAACGCGACCGAGACCCCACCGACGTCGCCAATGGTGATCGCCGCACTCGGATCGCCGTACGGGGTGCGTACTTTCACCTGATCGGCGCTCGAGTCAAAGAACGAGTAGAAGCCAGAACCGCCGATGACTCCGATGCGAGGTTGTGCACTCATGAAGCCAGCCTGCCTCACCACACCGGCCCACGGAGGATCACGACGTGGATGTCACAGATTCGTCACGCCTATACCGACCCTCTGGGCCAGTGTCACCATCAGACTTGCTCCTGCCGTCCCACGCATCTCGGGGCCGGCTGCGCTGAACATGCAGTGCCGCAACGTGTGCGGCGAGTGCGGCAGGGATGTCCTCCTGCTGATCAACGAGTTGCTGGTTGCACTGTCAGGGCGGCCAGAACCGAGTCGACGGTTTGGATCGCAAGAGCGGCGTCGACAGGTAGGTGCCGGAACAGAATTCGGTAGTACAGCGGGGCGGCGAGCGCATCGAGTACGAACTCCATATCGAACGATTGTCGGATCGCGCCTCGCTGGCGTGCGGATTCAAGAGCGAGGGCAGTGGACTTTCGCCGTGGAACGAAGACTCTGTGAAGAAAGTCCTCGGACAAGTCTGGATCGCAGGCCAGATCAGACACCAATGCCGGCAGAATCCTGCCAAGAGTGGTGCCTCCTAGCGCGGTGGCCAGCGTCGTGATGCCGACGATCAGGTCAGCTCTGAGGTCGTCGGTGTCGGGAGTGGGTGTGGGTGTGGTGCCGAGTTCGGTTGATGACGGTGTCGACGATCAAGTGCCGTTTGGATTGCCACCGCCGGTACACCGCGGGGCGATGCACCCCGGCGCGAGTGGCAACCTGGCCGATGGACAGGTCTGCGTATCCGACCTCGCCCAGCAAGTACCGTAACGGTTCGCCCCTGGAGGAACATCGGTCACCGCGGTCTGTGGCTCCGATCCGCACCCTTGAGAAAACTGCATGTCGAACCCGGTCAGCCGTTAAAATCCACGTCAAAGCTGATACGTCAATCAGCAATTCAAGTCCCACCAGGCTTTGTGCACGAAGGGATCAACCCCATGGCTGTGTCAACGCGTAGGCGGCTTCAACGAGTTGCGGCCGCCGCATTCGTCGGCATCCTTGCAACCACGGGCCTCTCGTGCGGATCAGATGGTTCCGGCAGCGGTCAGCAGGACTCCGCACAGCCGAGCTCGAAAGCCGTGAGCGCGGAGGCCGGCGCGATCGTGGACATTGTCCGCAACAAGCTCGCCGAGCTGAATCTGACTGGCGCCGTATTCGGAGTGTGGCGCGGCGACGAGGAGCTCGTCGTCGACGCGGCCGGCGAATCTCCGGTTGGTGTTCCCGCCACGGCTGACATGCAATTGCGTGTCGGCCAGCCGATGGAGCCGATGCTGTCGACAGTTCTGCTGCAACTCAACGAAGACGGAACACTGGGCCTCGACGAGCCGATCGCCAAATGGGTGCCCGACTTTCCGCGCGCCGACACCATCACCCCCCGGATGCTCGCCAATAGCACTTCAGGAATCTCCGACTACGTGACGAATCCTGAGTTCTTGAAAGTCTTCTACGCCAACCCGATCAAAGGGTTCACGTCACAAGAGATCCTCGACCTGGCCACGTCCCGCCCGCCACTGTTCGAGCCGGGAACGAGCTTCGCATACTCGCACAGCGATTTGTGCCTCCTTGGCGTCGTGCTCGAAAGGGCCTCGGGCAAGCCTCTACAAGAGCTGCTGCAGGAGCGCATCTTCACACCGCTTGCAATGAGCAACAGCAATGTGGTCTTGACACCACAAATGACCGAACCGATGCTGCACGGCTACACGAACGAACGTGAAGTCTTCGAGGACTCCACATTCTGGAACCCCACGGCGTTCCTCAACAGCGGCAACACCAACTCGACGGTGACAGATCTCGCTCGTTGGGCACGCGCCCTTGCTTCAGGAGAAGTGTTGTCGGACAGAGCATTCAAAGAGATGATGGGTCCCTCGACCGCTGGGCTGGGCCCGTTGACCGAAGAGAAGTACTTCGCATTCGGCACCGCCCACCTGAACAGCTGGCTGGTCATGAACCCTTCATTCGGCGGCTACAACGGCGTAGTTCTCTACGAGAACGAATCGAAGACGACGATCATCGTGTACGCCACACTTGGCCCGACGGCCAACGCCGACACCAACAACGCGGTACCGATGGGCACCGCCATCAGCACGCTGCTGCTCCCAGACAAGCCACTGGCGTTGTCTTGACGCGCCTGCACGAGGATGCCACGCATCTTACAAACGTAAGAGCAGTAGGTTGGCCTACCCGGTGAATCAACCGGTTCGGATTCAGGGGAGCACAACGACCTTCCCTGTGATCCGTCCGCCGGCTGCTTCCTTGTGGAGGGCGGGCAGTTCGGTGAGAGGTATCCGCCGCGTGACCTCGATGGTGAGTGCGCCGGCGTCGACCAGGGACACGATCTCGGTGAGGCGTGTGCGGTTCGGTTGAACGAACACGGTGGCTGCCCGCACATTTCGTGCTTTGTCGTCGGGCGTCGCCATGAACGCGGTGGTGCTGACAATGGCGCCGCCGTCTCGAACGGCGGTGACGAGGGTGGCGAACTGCTCGGGCTCGATGGGGGCGAGGTTGAGCAGTACGTCGACTTGCCCGTCGAGGGCATCGAGTAGCGCGGTGTTGGTGTGATCGATGATGTGGTCGGCGCCCGCGGCGCGGACAGCGTCAATGCTGCGTGGGCTGGCGGTTGCGATGACGTGCACGCCGGCGCGTTTGGCCAGTTGGATGGCGTACTTGCCGACCACACCTCCTGCACCAACGATCAGCACGCTCTGTCCGCTCTCTAGTTGCCCGTCTTCGAACAGCGCCTGCCAGGCAGTCAGGGCGACGGACGGTAGTGCCGCGGCGTCGTCCAACGGGATGGTGGTGGGGGCGTGCACCAGTGCCTGGGCCGGTGCGGTGACGTACTCGGCTGCGCCGCCGTCATGTTCCATCGGCAGGAACCCGACGACGATGTCGCCGACTGCCAGGTCGTCCACTCCCTCGCCGAGCGCATCTACGGTTCCCGAAACGTCATATCCGGGAATGTGGGGCAAAACGATTGGGATGGGCAAGAACCCAGCCCGCATGCCGTTGTCGGCGGCGTTGTACGCCGACGCTGCCACACGTACGCGGACCTCTCCAGCGGCCGGCGTCGGCTGCTCGACATCTCCGTAGTGGAGGACTTCGGGACCGCCGACCTCGTGGAACTGTACTGCCTTCATGACGACTCCTTTATATAGATGCTTCGAATGTGAAGCACTTGGCCAACATAGCAGTGCTTTGAAATCGAAGCAACAGGTAAACTGTTCACGTGACCGAACGCAGAGAACAACAAGGTCTGAGCGCCGTCGAGCTCG
The DNA here is from genome assembly GCF_054063855.1 of Williamsia sp. R60. Lineage (NCBI taxonomy): Bacteria > Bacillati > Actinomycetota > Actinomycetes > Mycobacteriales > Nocardiaceae > Williamsia > Williamsia sp. R60. The sequence goes on along the minus strand of NZ_JBSSGR010000003.1, from coordinate 574,625 downwards.
GCGCGTACCTCGCGCTGATCGAGACGAGCAGCCTGGTGCGGCATGCAGTGGAACAGCAGTTACAGGAGGCGGGCAGCCTCAGCTACGTGCAGTTTCAATTGCTCGCATCGCTTGGAGACGCACCTACGGGCAGTCGCCGGATGACGGAACTGGCCGACGGCGTGGTCTACAGCAGGAGCGGACTCACCTATCAAGTGGGTCTTCTCGAACGCGCGGGGCTGGTGACCCGCAGAGCTTCTGAGGAAGATGAACGCGGAATCACCGTCACTGTGACCGAGGCCGGCCGTCGAGTACTCGCGGCCGTGTTCCCAGGGCACATCGGGATCGTTCGGCAACTACTCTTCGACGCGCTGGACCAGGATGACATCGATGACCTCGCCCGCGTACTCACGAAAGTTCGTGACCACATGCGAACCATTCCCCCTCGCTCGGCCAAACCCCGCCGCGCGAGCAAGCGTCGGAGTGAGTGAGGCGCGAATCATGTAGGACTCTGCGCACCCCGGTCTCGCCGGGTACGGCGCGTTGATCGACGAACACTTTCTCGGGGTCAGGTTGCGGGTAAACCTGGATGTGCCTGCAGCCCAGCGTTCGTAGGCTGTTTTCATGCGAACACACACGTCGACGGCGCAGACCGACGTCGCCTCGGTAGCCTTCGGCATCGCTGCGGCCGCCGGTCTATTGCACGCGGTGGCGAGTCTGTACTGGGCCGTCGGCGGCCGTTGGCAACTCGAGTCAGTGGGAGAGTGGGCTGTCGAGCTCGCGCGCGAGAGCCCGGTCGAAATCGGTCTGGCCTTGGGTCTCATCGCGCTGGTAAAAGCGGTCGCAGCTGTTGTGCCGATGGTCAACGAGCGACGAAAGAGCCGATTCTATCGACCGATTCGATGGTGTGGGTGGTCAGGCGGTGTCGTTCTGGTGGTGTGGGGAGGGGTGTCGTCGTTGTCGGCGTGCGCGGTGCTCGCCGGCCTCGTCTCGCCCAGCAATGGATACAACCGGAGCACCATGATCGGGCACGCCTTCATATGGGATCCGCTGTTTGTGGTGTGGGGTGCCGCGCTACTGACGGGCCTATGGCTCACCAGGCCCGCACGACCTCTGGTGCGCCCAGGCCCCTGAGCGCGTTCAACCGCGGAAGTCAGCACCCTTAGGTTGGGTCCTTCTGTCAGCGATAACCATTCGCGATCAGCGCCGCGTTCAGCGACGATGAAACTTGTGGAACCTGATGAAGTACCTGACGATTGGCTTCCACCGGCGCCGCTCCCGGTCCCGCTACCGGCCGTTCGCTATCACCGCACATGTATCAGTGAGTTCCTCGCGGAAATTGATCCCGAAACCGGCTACCTGTCTGAGGTGTCCTTCGACGACAAGTGACGAAAAAGTTCTGCGGCACAGTGAGCCGGGCGACGTAGCCACAACCGAGATCGAGCACCTTGGTGGCTGGCTTGGAACATGAGACGCTGCGTCGGGCCGTCGAACTCGCGAACTTGCCGACCGGATAGTCACCACTGGACCAACCGTCTCCCAGGGTCAAATGTCGAAACCAGCGCCGCCGCCGATCGCGCAATCCGCCTTCACGACCAGCTGATCTCGCCTTCCCGGTCAACGAACCGCCCCGATCCATGGCCGGGCCCTTCGGTGGCGAGACTGACGACCGCGTCGGTGCCTTCGGTGATGGTCTGAAGACCGGAGTGGCCGTTGAAATCCGTTGCGGTGTAACCGGGGTCGGCAGCATTGATGCGGATGCCGACGAGAGCTTTTGCGTACTGGGTGGTGAGCATGGTCAGCGCCGCCTTCGAGGCCGTGTAGATCGGCGCGACGACGTGAGATTCCGGGCGATTCGGATCATGCTTTGCCGCAAGCGATCCCATCCCGCTGCTCACATTGATGACCACAGGATCATCAGACCGCTTCAAGAGGGGAAGGAAGGCCGTAGTGGTCCGGACGACACCGGCGACGTTCACATCGAGAACGCCGAGCACGTCGGCGCCGGTCAAGTCACTCGGATCGCCCATCGGACCCGCAACGCCGGCGTTGTTGATGAGGACGTCGATCGCCCCCTCGTGTTGCGCGACGTTGTCTGCGGCTGCGGCCACCGATAGGTCATCGGTGACATCTATTTGAACGAATCGGGCTCCGAGCGCTTCGGCAGCCGCTGAACCTGCACGGCTGTCGCGGGCTCCAATCAGAACGGTGTGACCCTGTTCGATGAGTCGTCGAGCGGTCTCGTGTCCTAGGCCCTTGTTGGCTCCGGTGATGAATGTGATTGTCATGCATTCATCCTGTGCTCGACACGGATAGCTCACCAGAGACGGTTGGACGGTAGGACAACGAGTACCACCTTCGAACCGTGCCGGCGGGGCACAATCGAGGACGTGAACACTCACCCGACCGATCTCGGCGTCACCTTGCGCGCCTGCCGCGACCGGATGTCCCCGTCCGCGGCCGGACTACCGGAGCGGCATGCCCGCCGTGCCAAAGGCCTACGACGGGAGGAACTCGCCGACCTGGCCGGCGTGTCCGTCGACTACGTCGTGCGCCTCGAGCAAGGCCGGGCGACGACACCGTCTGCGCAAGTGATCGCATCGCTTGGTCGGGCCCTGCAGCTGACGGATACGGAGCGGGACCATCTGTACAGACTGGCCGGGCATGTCCCTCCCGGCTCCGACGAGATCTCCGATCACATCCCACCCGGCGTTCACCGCGTCCTGAACCGGCTCGGAGACACAGCGGTCGCGGTCTTTGCCGCAGATTGGCAGCTGATCTGGTGGAACCGGGGCTGGGCGGCTCTGATCGGCGATCCATCGTCAACTCCACCGTCGCTCCGCAACTTCGCCCGCGACACTTTCCTCGCCGACGACAACCCAGCGCTGTCGCAATGGCCCGTGACAATACCTGCCGGTGATACCGCGGAGGAGGCCATCGTGTCCGACCTACGCCGAGCCACCGGGCGTTTCCCGAACAACAGTCGCCTGATCAAGCTGATCGACTCGCTCACTGCCGGTAGCGAGCGTTTCGCCGACCTATGGGCCTCCGGCAAGGTTGGAGCGCACCGGGAGTCACACAAGATCATCGAGCATCCCCAGGTTGGGCCCATCGCGGTGGACTGCGACGTCCTCACCGACGGTGATGCGGAGTTGAAGATCGTAATCCTCACCGCTGCAACGGATACCGAAGACGAAACCAAACTTCGGCTGGCGATCCTGTCGGGTGTATCAGAAGCGGCTCACCGCTGATCCGGTCTCGGCGTGATCACCAGACAGCGGAGGAACCGCTCCTGACTCCGCCTGCAGGGTTCGCTGGCTTCGACCGCGCTATTGCAGGTCGGGCGGCATGATGTTCCCACTGCACCGCTTGGCTGAACGCGGAACATGTTGTCCCGCAGGGCAAGGTCCGCACCATGATTGGCGAGTTCAAAGGGAGTGCCTTGCCGTGGGTACGTCGGTTGACATCCTAGACACCGCGCTGGGAAGATTTGTGAGGTAAGTCACTTCGAAGGGGGAGTTCCTCAGAGTGCGGCTCCGAGGGTTCTCGAGTTCGAAGCAACAGACCACGCCGGAGTTGGGAGCACCATATGAACGGCGTATTCGATCTCGGAGGGACCGATGGTCTAGGTCCGGTCGATCCTCCGGACAGTGAACCGGTCTTCAGGGCAGAGTGGGAAAAGACGGTGTTCGCCATGTACCCGGCCTGCGTTGGCGCCGGGTACTTCGGTATTGACCAGTTCCGACACGGCACCGAGAAGATGGACCCGGCGACTTACCTCAGCTCGCCCTACTATCAGCACTGGCTCCACTCCATCGAGGCCCACGTCATCGCGATAGGCGCTATCGAGGCGGACGAACTAGCCCGCCGAACCCGCCACTATCTCGACAACCCCGACGCCCCGCTCCCTGAACACAGCCAACGCCAAGAGCTGCTCGACTTCGTTGATGTCGCGGTATCGGCGGGCGCTTCCGCTGCTCGAAGAACCAACAAGCAGCCGCGTTTCACCGTCGGTGACAAGGTGCGCACGTCGCACGTCAGCCCGTTCGGACACACCCGGTTGGCCCGGTACATCCGAGGTAAACGGGCTGTGGTTGTCGCTCACCGCGGGTCGTTCATCTACCCAGATTCGGCAGGGAACGGGCTGGGCGACGCACCCGAGCATGTCTACACCATCAAGCTCACCAGCGAAGAGTTGTGGGGCACAGGCTTTGGCGATCCGAATGCGTCGGTGTGTTTCGACGTATGGGACCCCTACGTCGAAATGATCGATGAAGAGAACGGGGCGACCGCATGAGTGCTTGGGGCTCAGGTCAGGAAGAAACGGCCGCCCGCGTCAAGGCGCTGGAGTCGATGCTCATCGAAAAGGGGGTGATGACGAGCTCGATGGTCGACCGCATCGTCGACATCTATGAGAATCAGGTCGGGCCGCAGCTGGGAGCAAAAGTAGTTGCCAAAGCATGGACTGACACCGACTTTCGGCGGCGACTCCTCGACAACGCCGGCGAAGCCTGCAGAGAACTGGGCATCGGTGGTCTGCAAGGCGAAGACATGGTGGTCCTCGAGGACACCGACGAGGTGCACCACGCCATCGTGTGCACATTGTGCTCGTGTTATCCGTGGCCGGTTCTCGGGTTGCCTCCCAACTGGTACAAAGACCCGCAATATCGGGCCCGCATCGTGCGTGAGCCGCGCAAGGTCCTGGCCGACGACTTCGGATTCGCCATCTCCGACTCCGTCGAGATCCGCATCTGGGACTCGAGTTCAGAGATGCGCTACTGGGTGCTGCCGCAGCGACCGACCGGTACCGACGGCTGGAGTGAAGAACAACTCGCTGCACTGGTCACGCGGGATTCGATGATCGGCGTCGGCCCGGTGAGAGCCGCATCATGAACGACGTGCCCGCCACCGCACCAAATGCGGACCGCCGAGCGGTGGATGATCTGGTCCGCAACCTACCCGGCGGACGGCCCGGAGAAATGTCATTCGATCACCCCTGGGAGATCAGAGCTTTCGCGCTGGCGGTGGCGGCGCACACCGCAGGCGAGTTCGATTGGCAACTGTTCCAGGGCGCGCTCATCGGCGCCATCAAGGACTGGGAGTCAACTCGCTCCGTCCCCTCCGATGAGTCGTGGTCGTACTACGAACACTGGGTGAGCGCACTGGAGGCAGTCATGGCCAGTAATGGAGCCATCGACCGTGCCGCTCTGAAGAATCGGACGATTGAGGTTCTAGCCGCACCGCCGAACCGCAATCACCACAAAGCCATACTCGAACCTGTCGCGATTGATGCCGCGATCACTGCAACGCCGAGCTGACAGTGCCCGCAGGACGACTGGCCCCTAGTCGTCCCCCATCCACGTCACGAACCCAGAACCTCCCTGACCCTGGTCAACTGTTCTACGAACCGCTGCCGGTAGAGCGCAGTGAAGCGATGCACGGGTTGATCGAGGATCGCACGGGCTGTCAGGTCTGAAACCGCCAGCAGCTCAAAAGAGAACACACTTCGTCCCATCGCCGCGATGCTGGTGTAGATGCCTGCCCCTCCACCACAGCAGTAGCAAGAGCCACCGAACATTCACCGTTGCGGTCGGACTAGCTGGGCTGCGGCGCGAACCGGCGCGCCCACACTTCCCGGACTGCAACGGCCACCAACACCACACCGATGGTCGTCATCGTTCCGAGTTGGACACTGTCCAGGACACCCGGAGTGGCCAACAACAGCAGTCCAAACGCCACGCACGGCGCGGCGACCGTCACAATTCCGGGCAACACCTCGCGAGCTGAGACCGCCTCAATAACAGCAGCAATGAGTACCGCGCCGAACGCGATCGCCGACCACAACTCAGGATCGGTCCACGGGTCGTACGACGAGCCTGCGAAGTCGGCGATGCCTACGGGTAAGTCGGTCAACCCGGTATACGCCGTCCAGCCGTACTCCTTGGTGAAAGAGGTCGCTCCGATGTAGCTGCCATACCTGCTCACACCCGTCCAGGTGATGCCCCCGGCAAACAGCGTCGCCACCATAAAGATCCACCACGCGCTATGGCCTGTGATGCGGGCATGTGAAAACACGCGGTGCCGGGTCATGGTCGCAAGTGTTTCAGGGCCGACCATCGCAAGTGCCCGGCAGCACAGGGAAACCGCCCTCGGGTGTTCGGTATTAGGTCACAGGCCCGCCCCGGAACAAGCCGGCAGGATGGGCAGGATGACCTTCCCATCCACGTCACGAACCCAGAAGCTCCCTGACCCTGGTCAACTGTTCTACGAACCGCTGACGGTAGAGCGCGGTGAACCGATGTAGGGGCTGATCGAGGATCGCGCGGGCTGTCTGGGCCGAAACCTCGAGCAGCTCAGCCACTTCCGCCGCCGCAACCGACGGATCTGCACTGTGCTGCACGATGTCGATGAGCTCGGGAGCATGGTCCAAGGCCCGGAGGTAGCCCGCGAAACGATCCAGGTCGGCCTGCAGCTGCCCGTGCGATTGCTCGGCGTAGTCGGGTTCCATCACGGGCTCCGAAGGAAGGAAGCGCCGAGGGTCCACCGCGACGTTGAACTCGACGTGAGTAATCTCCATGAGGTGCGCGTGGTCGTAGAAGCGCAGGCATGCTCCGGTGTGCTCATCAAGGGTGGCCTGCAATGAGTTGATCTTGCCGCGCGGTGGGTCAAGAAGGAACTCCCAGGCCGGCCGGCCCGCCACCGTGGTCGCAACGGGATCGGCAGCGGGGGAGTGGTAGTTGTGCGGGTCGGCGAAAAGCCAATCGCCCGGGTCTCCGAGCAAACGGTACGGATGCACGTGCCGCCACTTGGCCGCAGCCGACAATGCCGAGCCACCTGAAACAGGTTCGAGGTGGCCGCGACCACCCCGTATCCAGCACCGGGCTCCTTGCTGGACGTGTACCTCTCCGTGGTCATCGGTGACGTGCCAGCGGCCGCCCGGCATGATCGTGAAACTGGCGGTTGCCGCGGTCACCTCACCGTCGACGGTGGTCACTGAGCGCAATCCGCCTACGGCACTGGTGAACCCGACGTCGGCGTACTTGGTCCGCAACTCATCCCACAGGCCGACCCGACGCCCACCAGGCTCGCCAGATGCCACGACCGTGGTGTCCATGGATACATAGTGCCGAAAACGCCGGTGCTCACGTGGCGAGTTGGCCGATGGCGAACACAATTCGACCGGACTGTGCCCCCATCAGGCAGGCGGGGGCGTCCGCTGCAACTCGATGAGCCCGGCGCGGGCCATCCTCGCAACGTCAGAACGGAACTGCGACAACTGCATTGCCGCCACCGCCTCGGCACCACGTTCGGTGACTCCGAGCAGTTCGATAATGGCGGCTCGTGCGGCGGCGCCGTTGTCAGCGCCGGCGATGACCTCGAGGACGTCCTGCGGCCGATCCAGAGCTGCCACCGTCGCCGCCATCACCTCGAGGGTCTGCTCGCGCCGTTCGCGTGGGTCCCCGGGCCGACCGCCCCGGCGCCCGCGGTCGCGGGGCTCGGCCTCGACAACGGGTCCGGTCCAGACGAAGAGGTCAGCAGGTAGGTCGTCGTGCTCGCTGACGTCGTACACCTCGAACAGCTCGCCGCGTTCGGGATTGCCGACTCCCACGATGATGCCGGTGATGTCGTCGAAGGTGATCTCGATCGAATCGTCAGACCTCGACAGCAGAGTGGTTCTCCACGCTGCCCGGCCTGCTCTGTCAATGGGCGCCGGAGGTGCGGCCACGCGCATGTTCTGGCTCATCCGTCGCAGCAACGAGTCCCCGCCCAGCAGATCGACAGGGCTGAAGTGCGCTCCCAGGTTGAGGACGCGGATGTCACCTCCGAGGCGCCGCATCTCGCCATCGATGCGGACCAAGGGCTTCTCGCCTGCGCCCTGGATGTAGACGACATCACCCTCGCGCTCGATCCGCCACCGATCATGAGGTCCGTGCCAGAAGTCGAACACGGGCCCGGGCGTCTCGTCGCCTTCTTTGGCGGACGTTCGCATCGACCCGGACACGTACACGGTCTCGGCGGCCGCATTGCGGCCGGCCAACTCCACCCACGACGGTGTGCTCATGCCTGCGACGGTAGTCAGTGCACCCGCGGTCGGTCAGACCGGTGGCGGGAATCCGCGCTCGGCCAGTGCATCCAGCACACGCTCGGAGCCACGGAACGGGTCACCGTCTCGCGGCCAGTGGATAATCACGTCGGTGAAGCCGAGTTCCCCGGCCCGGCCGACCATGTCATCAAACGTCGCCAGACTCGTCAGTGAGAACTGCGGCGATGCGTCGAGGTTCAGGTAGCGGTCGAAGCCATCAGGGGAGCGACCTTCATCGGCCAGCGCCTCATCGAGGTGGTCGCACCCACGCTTGACCCCGTCGAACCACTCATCGAGCGTCTCGGCCTTCTGCCCGGTTGTCATCCAGGCATCACCGTGGCGGACGGCGAAGCGGATCGAACGGGGCCCGTTGCCGGCCAGGATGAACGGGACCCGGTGCCGGACCGAGCCGCCGACCAGACGCATGTCGCGAGCCTGGTAATACTCGCCGTCGGCCGAGACATGGTCGTCGGTGAGCAATCGGTCGAGCAAGAGGGTGAACTCCTGGAAACGGTCGACCTTCTGGCGCGGTGTCATCGCCGGGGCGCCCTGCAGTCCGTCGTCAGGTGTACCTCCCGCGCCCAGCCCCAGCAACACGCGGTCGCCGGCGATGTCGAGCAAGGTCTCGACCTCACGCGAAAAAGACACGGGGTGACGAAAATTGGGCGACACCACAAACGAGCCGATCTTGATCGTGGAGGTCACCATGGCAAGAGCGGTCATCGTCGGGACGCTGGAGAACCAACGAGCGTCGGGCAGTCCGCCCCACACCAGATGGTCGAACACCCAGGCGTGGTCGAAGCCGATCTCCTCAGCACGTTCCCATTTCGGCCGCGCATCGTGCCACGAGTGATCGGGCAGGATGGAGATTCCGTATCGCATGGGCTCACTGTAGCCGTGGGCGACGACACCATCGCGAAACGCGATGCATCAACGACATATTGAGAGTTATCCACAAATCGTGCGGTTATCCACAGATGAGTGTGGAGAAATCGCGCCTTCGAGAGTGGCTGGGGGAGCGAAGAATCAAGCCTGACGTCAGTCTGTGTTCATTCAGGTGAATCAAGTTGCTAAACAGGTGTTCTCACAATGTCCACCAGACGCACGAGAGTCCCGTCGCACGTGGCGACGGGACTCTCGGCTCTGCAAAGAGGTTTAGCGGTTGTGCCTGGGAACGTGGCTTCCGTTGTCGCCGGGACCGTTCCCTGTCTGACGGGGGTCCAAATTGTGGCCCGGACCGTTTCCGGTGTGGCGGGGATCGAGGCCGTTGCCGGGGCCGTTTTCAGCCTGGCGGGGATCCATGCGGTTGCCGTTGTCGTGGCGGTTGTCATCGCGGCCGTTCCGGCCGACGTCGGGATCGAGCTTGTCGGCGCGCTGGAACTCGGCGTCTAGTTCTTGGCGCTTGCTGGCAGCTGTGCCCTGATGAGTGCTCGCCTCTGCGGCCAGGCGCTTGGCCTCGGCGGCCTTGGCGTCGGCTTCCGCCTGAGCCCGTCGGGCGTTGGCTGCGTGCTCTTCGGCGATGGCCTCACGCTTACGGACGCCGGCAACGCGTTCGGACGCCTGCTCCCGGATCTCTCCGGCTTGCACCCGACGGCTTTCCTTGCGCTTGCGTGCCAAGAACAGTGCGAGCGCTATGAGAGCCAGCACCACCACTACGGCTATGACGATCCAGACGACGGTATCCACGTTGACTCCTGACGAGACGATTTCCTCCCGGACTACCCAGGGATTTGTGGTCTCAAACACAAGAGTCCGCCGGTCAAGCTACGGCAAGCGGGCGATTTGTGATCTCGATACCGGAATGAGATCTGTGCAAGGTCACCGGTCTGCAGGTCACAGGGTCGGGGCACAGCAAACACTGTTGTCGGCGGCGATGTCTAGAGTGCGGCTATGAGCGACGACGACTACCCGGATGGCTGCCCCACCCTGTCCCGCGACGGCCAGGTGGTCGGCTTCTGCCCGTCGCCGAACGGCACCCATCTGCTGGTGTGGTGGCGTGCGGACAGCGAGATCATCGGTGGGTACGAAACCTACGAGGCAGGAGTCACCGCGGCACTACGCGCAATCGCCGCAGACGGTCTCGACCCGGACCCCGACGACGTGCGCGTGGAGGCCGCCAAATTGGAGGCCGATTTTGTGGGAACCGATTGGATGGGTCTCGGCTTCTGAAGTCGGCGCGTCACCGAATCGACTCGTAGAGCACGGGCCATGAGTCGTGTACGTCGTCGCGCCAGTAGTCCCAGGAGTGCGTTCCCTTGTCCTTGAAGTTGTAGGTGGCCGGGATCCCGAGCGCGTCGAGCCGGCCACGCAAGTTCTGGGTGCACTGATTCGTCGCAGCTTCGATCACCCCGCCGGCAGTCAATTGCGCCACCAGCTGGCTGGTCTCACCGTCGACGTTGGGGGCATCGAGGTTGTCGTGCTCACCCGGCAGTCCTGATCCGGTGGAGATGTAGAGCGCGGTCCCACGCAGCCCCGCGGCGTGGACATATGGATCGTTCGCCTGCCAGGCGGGGTCGTCCGGCTCACCCCACATGTTGACGGGGTTGCCACCGAAGTTCGACACCGTGATGTAGACGTACGCACGTCCGAGTGGATCGCTGGTCTGGGCGCAGCCGCTGAACGAGGCCACGCCTTCATAGAGGTCGGGTTTCTGGATGGACAGCGCGAGCACGGAGGTGGCGGACATCGAGACACCCACGATCGCGTTCTTGCCTGTGGTGTTCAAGGCCGAGTCGACGATGGGCGGGAGTTCCTCGGTGAGGAAGGTGGTCCACTTGTTGCGCCCGAGTTCGGGGTCGTCGCGCTGCCAATCGGTGTAGTAGCTCGAGTCACCGCCGAGGGTGGCGACCACGTTGACGTCTTTCGTCTTGTAGAACGACGCTGCATCGCCCCAGCTGAGCAGGCCGTTCTCCTCGCCGGCTCCACCGACCCCGTCGAGGACGTACACGGTCGGTCGGGGCTCGTCTCCGGGCGCGATCAGCAGCTTGAGCCCGACGTTCTTCTCCATCGCGGCGGAGTACACCTCGGCGGTGGCCTCGCGTCCTTCGCCGCGCACAAGACTCACGAGATAGGAGCCGTCGGGCGCCGCGATCGCGCGGTCGAGGATCGGGTCGGCGGAGGACGTGGCGGCAGGCGCCATCGCCACCGCGAGTCCCGCGACTGCCACGGCGACGAGCAGACGGAAGTTTCGGCGGAACTGTGTGACGGGGTTTCTCATGGTGTCCCTAGTGACGTCGCGAGCATGAACATGTGGTGGGTCGAAGAAAGAGATTCACGGGCAGGGTGCGGGCATCGTGTCGGCATGGTCGGGGTCGAGAGCGGTGTGGATCAGCCACAAGGAGCGCGGGTGGGTGGTCAGCCCCATGTGGTCGACGGCCAATCCGGGGCACCCGTCCTGAACCCACACGTTGCGCACCGTGGCGTCGGGGCCAGCAGTCAGGAACGCCGACTCCGGCGGAGTGACGACCCTGTCGCCGCGCGTTGCCACGGCCACGTAATCCACCCCGGGCACGGTGTCGCCGCCGGCGTTCAGCTGCGTGAGGAAAGACGACCCGGCCATCTGCTGGGCGTACGCGGGACCGACGGCCGCGGCAAGCACCTCGTCGGCGGGTAGTCCGGCAGCGTCGGTGTGCCTGTATATCTCCGAATTGGAACCAAGGGGCAGGTCCGTGTTCGATTCGAAGGTCGATCCGTGGTTGGTTCCGCCGACGCTCACCACCGTGTGAATGGTGTTGCGCTCCACGAACTTGAGGTAGTGGCGTGCAGTGAGTGCGCCCATCGAATGGGCGACCACGTCGACCTTGTCGGCCGCCGTCGCCGATCGCACCTTGCTGACGAACGCGGCGAGCACGTCCGCAGACTCCCCGATGTCGCTTCCGCCGGCGAGGTCGAGGAGGTTCTCATCGCTACCGGGCTGATGACGTCCGTAGTCGAGCGCGAACACGCAGAAGCCGGAGTCGGAGAGCCGCTCCGACAACGTCCGCCAGGTGGCGGCCATCCCGGACCCGTTGCCGTGGACCAGCACCACGGGTCGTTGATGTTCGGGTGCCGGTGTGCACGAGGTGAACTGGTTGACGCCAGGAAGAGCAGATTCATCTGCGGGCGCGGCGTACACCGGGACAGGTGCCAGGAACGCGAACACGAGTGCCGGAACAGCTGCGGCCAGCGCGGCACCCAGACGTAGGTGACCCATTCGTTACCCCTTGGCTTCCACCCGACCATCACGTCCGCATCCGCGCGATATACGAGAGGCATACCACACCCTGCGGCCCGTGGCGCGGTGAAGACGGTGGTTGCAGGAGAAAGTGATCGTCACGGGCACACCCCGGCCCAGATGGATAGTTTCACTCACGATCTTTGTAGCGGGTTGACAAGGCGCCGAATGAGATTCGGCCCGGTGCTGCAAGGCCATGATCTCGAGCCGTCGCGCGTTCCGCTGTGAGTATCCGTGTGGTCTGAGAGACTCGGTCGCGTCGGAAGGTCTGTGCGGCACCGCGTACGAAGAACCGGGAATGGGGGCCATCGTGACGGCTCAGGGCACCGATGCGATCCGCGAGCTGAACGCGGCGTTGGCAGGCCGGGTGCACGAACCTGGGACGGCCGGCTACCGCGACGCCCTGGGGCGAATCTTCTTTCCCGATGCAGCGCGACGTCGCCCGCTGTGCGTGGTGCAGCCGACCTCCGTGAGCGAGGTGGCCGAGGCCGTCACCATCGCCGAACGGTCGGGAAACACGGTCACCGTGCGAGGCGGCGGACTGAGTTCGAACTGCGTTGCCGACCAGTCGATCATGGTCGATCTGTCGGCTCATATGAACGGTGCGCAAGCAGAAGGCGAGAAGGTCACCGTCGGTGGCGGAGCGAGCGTTGGCACCATGCTCGACGGCCTTGGCCCCGGTCGCATCGTCCCGGTCGGGATTTCACAGCACGCCGGGTTCGGGTTGGTCACCCGCGGTGGGGTCGGCTACTACACCCGCAGCCTCGGGTTGACCCTCGACCACCTCGCCGCAGTGGAGTTGGTCCTGCCCTCCGGGGAGGTCGTGCAGTTGTCCGACAGCAGTACCGGCCGCGACGCAGACCTGTGGTGGGCGGTTCGGGGGTGCGCGCCACCGTTCGGCGTGGTCACCTCGGCCACCCTGAACACGCATCGCGCGGGCCCGATGTGGGTGCACCGGAGTGTGGTGGATCTTGACGCGCTCGCCACATACTTCCGCATCGCACCAGAGGTGCCGCGGCACACGATGATGGGTGCGGTGCTCGGCTACACCGACCTGACGCCGGAACAACCGGTGATGCTGCTGTTCACCACATGTGCGAGTGAAGACGCCGCCGACATCGATGAGTCACGAAGGGCGGCAACGGCTGTCATGGATGCGTCGAAAGAGGTGCACTACCGTTCGGAGATGTCGGGCCGCTATCTCTCAGGCCTGCCCGAATACACCCCACCTGGTGCCGGGGGTACCGAACCGTCGCCGCTCCTGCTGCCAGAACCCACCGACGCCAGAGGCTCGTTCTTCGGGAAGGCCGTGTTCACCGGTCCCTCGCTCGATGCGTCGGTCGCGGACGCGCTCGCCACCCAGATCGCTGCCGCACCTACACCTGCCTGCCGCATCGACTTCCAGCAGACAGGCGGCGCCCTCGCCGATGTCGGTGACACCGATACGGCCTTCTGGGGGCGATCAGCCGAATGGAACATCCCGCTCAACGCGATCTGGTCGGATCCGTCTGACGAAGAAGCATGTCTGTCCTGGGCAAGCGAGACGCTGGCCGCTTTGTCCGGGCACACCACCGGTGTCTACAGCGTGGAAGTGCGTCCAGGTTTCGCCGAGACGAACGCGGAGATCGCAGCCGCTTTCGGTGGGAACCTCGCACGACTGCGTGGGCTGCGAGACCAGATGGATCCCACCGGAGTCTTCGGTACCTACCCGCTGTGATCGTCGTCGATGAGGTGCGCCGTCAGCTCGTCATGTCCGCTTGCCATACTTGTCGAGCCACATCGGCATCCGAAGGGAGCTCACAATCAACAGGTTTCTGGCGCCCGCGCTGATCTTTTTCGGCGTCGCGGCCGTGACCGCTGCCATTGCCGTCCCGGTCTGGTTGGTCCCCCAGCTCAAGGTGGTACCGCTTGATCTCGACATCACCACCGTGGCGGTGTCGCAGCCGGCCGGAATCACCGACGACGACGAGCTGCCGGCAAAGGTCTTCGACCGCTGTTCGGTGTCCGGTCCACGCGCCGAGGTATTGGACGCCCACCTCACCCAGCAGCGCCGCACCGTGGTCATCGAACCGTCCGACAGCGATCAGGTGACCGTGCAGTCCGGTCAGACCGTGCGGATCGACCGCATCCGCGACGGCGACGAGATCGTCGAGCCGAGTGTTGCTGCCGTCGACAGCGCGCGCACGTGTTCCGACGGCGTGCTCACCGGCAACATCGACGTCGTCTCGATAGATCGGGAGACCAGCAAGCCGAACGGCGACATCCACCGCCTGCACACTGTGCAGGCGCCGGCCGGCGTGCGAACCATCGAGGACGAGAGCAACTTCGTGGAGGCACCACGAGAGGGCTTCCAGTACAAGTTTGGCTTCGACGTCGAGAAGTCGGAGTACCCGTACTACGACGTCAACACCCGCCAGGACGTCCCCGCCAAGTTCGTCGGGGAGACGAAGATCAACGGACTCACCGCGTACGAGTTCGTGAGCGAGGTGCCCGAGATCGATCAGGTGCAGCTCGAGACCCCCAGCGGCGAACCCGCGCCAGGGACGTCACTCGAGATGCCTGCGAGCTGGTGGGGCATCGAAGGTGTGCCTGCCAACGAGAAGATCGTGATGGATCGCTTTGCGACCGCGACGCGGCATGTGTGGGTGGAACCGAAGACGGGAACCGTTTTACGTGGCCTCGAGGAGCAGCACCAGTACTTCAAATCGCCGGGTTGGGAAGATCCGGGTCTTGCCCAGCCCATCCGCGACTTCCGGATGGACGTGTTCAAGGCGACGATGGCCTGGGATTCGGCAACCGAAGACCGGCAGTCGGACAAAGCCTCCGGGTATGTCGATCAGCTCCGGTGGGGTGGTGTCATCATCCCGGCGATCGTGGGAACGATCGGTGGCATCTCGTTGATCGCGGGCATAGTCCTGCTGATCCGCCGTCGTTTTGACAGGCCCACGGGTGGTCAGGACATCGCCGGCTGAGCAAGGGTCCAAACACGAGTCAGGGCGACGCGCATTGTGCGCGTCGCCCTGATGTGTCATGTGCCGATGATCAGACCGCGATCACCGGCGCGGTGATCACGCGCTGGCGTTCTCCCGCCGCGGCAACTTCCAGCCCGGACGCACGAAGTGGCACGTGTACCCGTTCGGAATGCGCTGCAGGTAGTCCTGATGCTCGGGCTCGGCCTCCCAGAACGGTCCCGCAGGAACCACTTCGGTGACGACCTTGCCTGGCCAGAGGCCCGACGCGTCGACATCGGCGATGGTGTCGAGAGCGACGCGCTTCTGCTCGTCGCCGGTGTAGAAGATCGCCGATCGGTAGCTCATCCCGATGTCGTTGCCCTGCCGGTTCTTGGTCGACGGGTCGTGGATCTGGAAGAAGAACTCGAGAAGATCCCGGTAGCTCGTCTGTTCGGGGTCGAACTCGATCTCGATGGCCTCGGCGTGAGTGCCGTGGTTGCGGTACGTCGCGTTGGGGACGTCGCCGCCGGTGTAGCCGACGCGAGTGGAGATGACGCCCGGCTGCCTACGAACCAGTTCCTGGACGCCCCAGAAACATCCGCCCGCCAGTATCGCTTTATCGGTCATCGTGTGGCCTCCTTGCTGTTGAACAGATGCAGGTACTCGCCGTAGCCGGCGCTTTCCATCTCGGCGACCGGGATGAAGCGGAGTGCGGCCGAGTTGATGCAGTAACGCAGACCACCTTCGTCGATCGGTCCGTCGTTGAAGACGTGCCCCAGGTGGCTGTCGCCATGGGTGGACCGGACTTCGGTGCGCACCATGCCGTGGGTGCTGTCCGTCTTCTCGACCACGTTCGCCGGTTCGATCGGTGTGGTGAAGCTGGGCCATCCGCATCCGCTGTCGAACTTCTTCGTCGACGTGAACAGGGGCTCACCGGACACGATGTCGACGTACAGGCCGGCCTCGTGGTTGTCCCAGAATTCGTTCCGGAAGGCCGGCTCGGTGGCCGACTTCTGGGTGACGGCGAACTGCGCCGGGTTCAATCGGGCGACGGCGTCGGGGTCTTTGCGATATTCATGCGACACGTTGTCCTCCTCGGGGGATTCGTCTCCGCTGGCTGAGGGACGGAGGTGTCACTCGGGTATGACAACAACAAGTGTGTCCCGGGTGTTCCTCCGACGCCAGTGGCGCATCAGCGGTCCTCGGTTGTTACCTAGGCTACCGATTGAGTACCCCTGGCGAGCCGATGCGGCACGACCGGTGTGGACTGAGGGCATCGCGGTGACGGCCGGTCCCGCGCGTGTTGCAGGACGATCGAGTCGGTGAGGAGGAACTGTGCGCGCCTGGCTGGTCTGGTCGGTGGGACTGCTGGCGTACGTCGTCGCCGTTCTGGACCGGACAACGCTGGGTGTTTCCGGCCTCGACGCCGCCGACAGGTTCTCGGCGAGCCCCAGCGTGCTCTCAACCTTTGTGGTGTTGCAGGTGATCGTCTACGCGAGCATGCAGATCCCGGCTGGTCTGCTACTCGATCGATACGGCAGCCGGGCGCTCATCGTGACGGGTGCGCTGATCATGGCCGTCGGCCAGATGACCTTGGCCCTCACCGAGGCCCTTCCTGCCGCCATCATCGCCCGCGCATTGGTCGGGGCGGGCGACGCCTTCACCTTCATCTCGGTTCTGCGGCTGGTGCCACGGTGGTTCACGCCCAAGCGGGTACCGCTGGTGACCCAGTTGACCGGCATCCTCGGCCAACTCGGCCAGGTGCTGTCGGCGGTCCCGTTCCTTGCTCTGCTGAACGGGCCGGGCTGGACGGCCGCATACTCGTCGGCCGTCGCGCTCGGCCTCCTCACCGCCGTGCTCGCACTCGCTCTGGTACGCGACGCTCCCCCCGGCACCGACGCCACCACCGAGTCGGTATCGGTGAGGGAGACACTGCGCAGCATCAAGACGGTGTGGTCGCGCCCGGGAACCAGGCTCGGGTTCTTCAGCCATATGGGCACCCAGTTCTCCATCACCGTCTTCGCGTTGATGTGGGGTATTCCGTATCTGACAACGGGACAGAACCTTTCGGCTGGTGCAGCGGGCGCACTGCTGAGCGCTTCGGTGGTGTCGATCATCGGCGCCGGCATCATCATCGGCTTGCTCACCGGTCGATTCCCGGCCCGACGCTCCTGGCTTGTCCTGGGAATCATGGGTAGCAATGCGGCCATCTGGACGGTGGTGCTGGCATTGCCGGCACCCGCACCCACGTGGCTCTTGGTGATCCTCGTGGTGGTCATCTCGGTGGGCGGGCCGGGCTCGGTGGTCGGTTTCGACTTCGCGCGTACCTTCAATCCCAGTAAGAGCCTCGGGACCGCACAGGGCATGGTCAACATGGGTGGCTTCCTGGTGTCGCTGATCGTGATGCAGGTGATGGGCATCATCATCGGGGCGATGGGCGGCTACTCGTTCGACTCGTTCCGGGTGGCATGGACGGTGCAGTACGCCGTCTGGCTGATCGCCACCGTCGGAATCTTGAGCACTCGTCGCAAGGCCGTTCGCGAGATGGAACGCGAAAAACGCGCGCAGCTCGAGGAGTATTAGTCGGCCAGGGCGCAAGGATCGGCGCCGCCCATCTACGTTGGGGTCACGACACCGACCGAACATGCTCACTTGGTGAGTCAACGAGAAGGGCCGATGATGACCCGAAACAACCGCCCAGGCGGCCTGCACAGCGTGCCTATCCACGCAGACCGGCAGGGCATTGAGGCCGTCATCGATGCGCTGCCGATCGGTGCGATCGTTCTGTCGCAGAATGGGCTCCTGCAACTCGTCAATGACGTGGCAAGCAGCTTGTTCGAGCTCGACGAACGTCAGGTCGCCGATATGTCCTTTCCGGACGGGTTCGGGATATCGTTTCACGACTCCCAGGGGGAACTCGTTGAGTCGCAGACTATTTCACACGGTCGAGCCGATCCTCACGAGAAAATAGAAACTGCAACAGTCTCTTTCGACAGTCTCGACGGTCGGAAGGTGTGGCTCGAAGTGTCCCGAGCGGAGCTACGGCTGGACGATCCCGAGTGCTCGGTGTTGTTGTCTTTCCGCGATATCACGGAACTTCACCTCTCGCGGAAACGTTTGTTCGCCGGCGACGTGAACGATCAGCTGACCGGACTTCCCAGGTTGCCCGCCGTCCTTGAGCACCTCGCCTCGCTGCTCGAGTCTGCGCCCGACGATGTCGATCGCAGCAACGTTGTGATGGTCATCAATTTCGACAAGCTGAGAGAACTCAACGCCTCTTTGGGCCACCTACGTGGCGACGAGGCCCTCGCCGAGACTGCTCAACGCCTACGTGACTGCCTTCCCCAGCCTCATCTGCTGGGCAGGGTCGTTGGTGCAGAGTTCATCGCAGTTCTCCAAGGAGTGGATCAGGACTTCGTCGACGACGTCTCCGATTCCATCCACCTGGCGTTGACCGAACCGGTGGTCGTCGAAGAGGCTGCTGTCCGGTTGCGGGCCAGTGTGGGAATCACCCACATATCACCAGACGACGAACGCAGCCCAGAGGAGATCGTCAGCTCCGCCGACACTGCAATGTACGTCGCCCGCAACAAGGGCGGCGGCCACACCGTCGATTTCGGCTCCCTGCAAATCCGAGATGTCCTAGAAGACTGATACTTCAATCGTGGAGCTTGGCGTGCGGAGGGTTGTCTTCAGCGACCGGCTGTTCGATAAGTCGGTGGAAAGCGGAACCCCATCGCTGCGACCAGGGCGGTGACGCAGACAATCCCGACGTACGGCACTTGTGCCAAGTCTCCAGCAGCCAGAACAAAGGAGACGATGAAGAGCAGCAGTCCGACGACCGTACCGACGTAGACACTGAACACAACTCGGAACCATCTGTCCCGTGACGCCCTCCGCTCCCCGCCGCCGGAGGCTCTGAGGAAGAGCGCGCCAGTGCCAACGATGATCAAGGCCGCGATCGCCCCAGCCGGCACCGCCATCATCGCCCCGACGACGGCGCCCACGACCGTCGTCGAAGTGACTGCGCCGACATAGCCACCGGCCAGGGTTGCCAAAAAGAGGGAAGAGAGCCACACCGTGCGAAGCCAGCTGGTGGACAGTTGCTTCCCCTCGGTGAGGCCTAGGGCGGGATAGGTCTCCAAAGCCACATCGGGGGTGTGTCGGGCGCGCCACGCCCTTCTGGTCGACCATGCGGCCCCGAGGACCGTGCACACCCATACGGTCAGCAGAAACCAGTCCCACGGGGACCCATCAGACGCTGCAGTCCCGATGAATGCCGGACCACCCAAAGCGACCATGACGACGAGGAACATCGTGGTCAGCGATCGATCGCTGGTCACATTCCCGTGGATCCCCATTCTGTGATCGTCGCACATGTAATGCGTGCGCTTGAGTGACAAGATCGCGAGATGCACACGTATCGCTCGACCTTTGCGCCATGGCTCTTCCTCATCGTCGCAGGGATTGCCGGGCTACTGGGCAGCGGCGACCTTTCCGCCCGCGACACAGGCAACCGAGTATTTGTCTGGCTCATTGCGGCAGCTGTGGTCACCGCCATCCAAAACGTCAGGCCGTTGTCTCGCGAGCAGTCAGATGATCAGCCGAGCAGCGATATGCGTTCATAGTCGAAGTCGACGATCTCAGCGAAGCGCATCAGCCGGAATCGGCTCGCTCAACCCGTACACGCGTGCCGCGGTTCCTGCGTAGATCGCCCGCCTGTCGGACTCGGAACAGTGAGCTGTCAGATGTTGATACGCGTTGCACAACCGTGCGCAATGACTACTTGTCTTCATCGTCCCAGTTCCGTGGGGCGACATAACCGGTCTGGCCGGCTTCCGTGCCGAGCGCAAGGATCGGGCCATCCATGTCCTCTTGCCAGACAAGCGATTCCATTCCGATGTGAAGAGGGTGGTCCTGCACGGTGTATGCGCTCACACCGGTCTCGCTCGGGTAGTGCGCGTGTTCGCGCCATGACGGTGCCGAGAGCAGGAGGTCGCCCGGCTCCCAGTCGATTCGCTGGCCGTCGACGACGGAATATCCTGTGCCCCTGAAGTGGTAGTTGATGGCGACCGAACTGTGTCTGTGTCCCCGACCCTCGGCACGAGGCGTATGCCCTGGGGGGATTTGGGACAGCGTGACGAAGAAGCTGCTCGTCGCTCCTTGCTTCCGTTGCGTGGATGGGTTGTACAGAGCCATGATTGTCCGCTCACCGTCCCCGGGTCGCTGCGACATGAGTTCGGACATCGCCTGGTGAGGCCAGTGCAGCGGGCGATCAGGAACCGGCTCGATATCAACGAGGAACTCGTAGCCTCTCAGCCTGGCGCCCTCGGGTGATACGACGTGATCCGGGGCAACAACGCTGCTGGTCGTGGCCGGTTCCTCCATATCTATGGGCCCATCAACAGGTTTGGTGGGACGCCACTCGTCGGCAACCGGCTCAACGTAGAGCGTGCCGAGCTGAGCGAGCAGAGGAGAGTTCGAGTACGCCAACCGAACCCATGTGTCTTCACCAGAGTTGAAGAATTGGTACGGCTTCATCGACGGAATGGTGCAGACGTCATTCACGGCCATGTCGAAATTGACCTGGTCGGCGTTGACCCGTCCACCACCGCGGATGCAAATGTGGACCTGAGTGCAATTGCGCCGTAGGCGCTGCGTGGACTCACCGGGGAGCAGGACTTCCACGGTGACGTCGATGCCCGGTGCAAACCCGCGGCCGGTCGACTCCGGGTGGATCAGCAAGGTGGCCCGGCGACCGTCGGATGGCCGTGGGCTTGCCGCCAGCCGAGAGACTATCGACTCTATGTCTCTGCGCGACACCTTGATCGGTGCCCAGGGAGCAGGAATGGCCTCGCCCGTTGTACTGACATCGGACAGATGAACGCCCGAGTCCAAGATAGTGTCGCGGTTGTTAGATGCTGTAACCGTCATTGGCCGGCCTCCGTGGTGGTGAACGTCACTTTTGTTGTCTCCCTGGACGTTAGGCGCATGCCAGACATATCGCTAAGACGTATTGGTGCATCGACACATAAGTCGGGCGTTATCTCGTAAGCAGGCGGCCATACGCTTAATTTGATTGCTGCATGCGGATATTCGTATTGGGAACGTTGCCCACGGTGCCGATAGCGTGACCTGCACCACATGCGCGAGCGAACAGGCTCAGCCGTTGGTTCCAAACGCCCAGCAGTCGACATCGAGGTACAACCATGCAGCCAACCATTCCGGTGCACCCGCAGAAGATCACCGCCCAGACAGCAGCCCGCTCCGGCGGCGCGGCCCCGGAGAGGAAGAAGTCGTTGGTCGGCGTATCCCTGGGGAACGCGCTGGAGGGCTACGACTGGGCGGTCTATGCAGTTTTTGCCCCGTTCTTCGCCACTCAAGTGTTTAATCCATCCGACGCGACATCTGCATTGCTCTCTACCTTCGTGGTGTTCGGCGCGGGTTTTCTGGTGCGCCCTTTCGGGGGCATGTTGTTCGGATGGTGGGCAGACAAGTTCGGCCGGAGGTCATCGCTGTTGGGAGCGATCGGGTTCGCAACGATCGGCATGCTCTTGATTGCCTCGGTGCCGACCTACGATGTCGCGGGAATCGGTGCGGGGGCAGTCCTGCTGTTGGCCCGACTGCTTCAAGGGCTCGCGCACACCGGAGAAGTGGCGTCTGCTTACACGTATGTCGCTGAGGTCGCACCGGCCCGGCGCCGCGGGCTTTGGTCGTCGGCCATCTACGTTTCCTTCACTGGGGCAATCATTGCTGCCACGCTGATCGCTGCCCTGCTCAACTCCACTCTCCCCGCCGACGCGATGACATCGTGGGGTTGGCGGGTCCCCTTCATCATCGGGTTCGCGTTCGGAATCGTCACACTGGTAATGCGTCGCCGCATGCCGGAATCGCACGCGTACGAGGAGATGGTCGAAGATTCGGTTGCCGGCGACAAGAGAGTATTCGCGAGTCTCTGGAGATACCGTTCGTCCGGACTTCGTGTGTTTCTGATCATGGCTTCGTTGTCGGCGCTCTACTACGCTTGGGGGGTTTCAAGCACCACGTGGGCAATAAAGGCCCTGGGCATCGATGCGACGCAGGCGCTGTGGGCCGGTGTTGCGGCGCTGACGGTGAGCATGGTTGCGTTCCCCTTTGCCGGCGCGCTGTCCGACCGAATCGGCAGGCGAGGCAACTTCTTCCTTTTCGGTATCGGCGTCGGCGTGCTGGCGTACCCGATGGACCTTCTGGCCCAACAGGGTGCTGTCGGGTTCGCGACGGCGATGACGGTCATGCTCTTGCTGTTCACGCTGGTGGGTTCGATCTTGCCCGCGCTCCTGTCCGAGCTGTTTCCCACCGAAGTGCGCGCGACAGGTATCGCGATTCCCTACGCATTGTCCGCTGTTGTCTTCGCCGGCACGACACCGTATCTGCAGCAATGGCTTGCCGAGCGCGGACATCCCGAGGTGTTCCCGGTCTACCTGTCGATTGCTGCAGTCGTCGGGGCCATCGTCATGTACTTCACCCCCGAAACCAAGGGCACATCGATCATGGTGACTGAAGGACCCCGTTCATGAAGGACGTACTGCGGGAACTGAGGATGTATACGAGGGCATCCGAAGAATGCGATGTCCGGAATTGATCAGAAGATGTTCGACGTCATCAATATTGGTGCCGCACAGACTGGTTCACCAACTGTTGTCGAATACGCGCTATGTCGACCTGAGCATCCAGTCCCGCTGCTGCGACCACTTGGTCGCGGCGGGTGTAGGTGAACAGGTGCCCACCACCGCGGGTCGTCGTTCGCTCGACGGCTGCACCGCTCACGTCGTCGTCACCGACGATCTGCAGCCGCGAGCCGAACTGGTCAGACCAGACGTAAGGCACAACCGAGGCGACCGAGACGGCCTCTCCGGCAACGATGTTGTTCGCGACCACCACCGCTTGCTCGCGGGCGCTGGTCCAGGTCTCGAGCCGCATATATCGGCCATAGCGAGGGTTGAGCCAGCCTGCGACATCGCCGACGGCATACATTCTCTTGTGCCCGACTATCCGCATGGCGTGGTCACAGACCACACCTCGAGACGAGGGGAACTCGGTGCCGATCAGTTCCGGGTATCGCGGACGGGCACCCACTCCGGCCACAACCAGGTCGGTGGTGATCTCCCGATCATTTGACAGGCGAAGCCGGACGGAGTCGTCGACCGGGAGTACTTCCGCGACCGTCGTTTGGACCCACACGTCGACGCCGTGCCGCCGGTGGAGATCAGCAACCAGTTGCGCAGGGCCGGCAGGGAGCGCCCTCGAGGCAAGGTGGGTCGAGCCCTCGATCACCGTGACGCTCAATCCGAGCGCATGTGCTGTGGAGGCTACTTCGAGTCCGATGAAGCCCCCACCGATGACAGCTACGGTATGGGAACGGCTCAACGCCTGCTTGAGTCGGTTCGCCTCGTCGATCGTGCGGAGATAGTGGGGGTGCGCTTGATCGAGCGTGTCGAGCTTCCGAGGATCAGAACCGGTGGCCAAGACGATATGGGTGGCGGTGAGCACCCGGCCATCTGAAAGTCGCGCCGTGCCGGTTCGCAAATCGATGCTCGTCACGTCGACATCGAGCATGAGGTCGACGTGTGAGTCGGGTCCCAGTAGTCGCGTGGGGCCGGCGCCGGTTCTGAGCGCTTCCTTCGACAGCGGCGGTTTGTCGTACGGATCGTGGTTTTCGCGGTCCAGCAACAGAATTCGGCCGCTGAACTCGCGGGCTCTGAGCGCCTGTGCGACTCTGACCCCCGCTACGGACGCGCCGACAATGAGAACGTCGGTGTCATGTTCGGTGCCCGATGGGCCAGAGCGATGCTGTTCAGTGTTCATGGATACGCAGCGCTCTGGCCGGACAGTCGGCGACGGCTTCGCGGACCTCGTCCAGGTCCGCGTCGGTCGGGCGGCCGGGTAGAACGGCAGCAATGTTGTTGTTGTCGAGTTCGAACACCTCGGGAGCTGCGACGAGGCAGTTTCCGTACCCGTTGCAGGCTGCTGTGTCGATGTCTATTCGGACAGTCATGATGTCTCCTTCGTGAAACGGATCGGGAGATGGGTGGGGCCGTAGTGGGTGCCGGCTTCCAGAGAACTGAATGTGGGTTCGCCGTCGAGCACGAATGCAGGATGAGTGCAGAGCTGCTCGAGGACGATGCGAAGCTCGAGGCGAGCGAGTGATGCACCGACGCATTGGTGAATGCCCCACCCGAAGGCCAGATGGCCACGCGCCGATCGGTTTATGTCGAATGCGTCAGGATTCTCGAAATGCCGCGGGTCTCGATTGGCGGCCGCATTGAGTAGGAGGACCCACTCTCCGCGTGGGATCGTTGTGCCCGCGATCTCGGCGTCGCGGGTTGTGCGACGAGCGAACGCTTGCGCAGGAGTGCGCAAGCGCAACATCTCCTCGACGTAGCCGGGTGCGAGCGAGGCGTCCCCGCGCAGTCGTATCTGGTCGCCTTGGTGTGTCGCCAGGAGATACAACAGTGAACCGACCGAGTTCATGGTTGTCTCATGGCCGGCGACTGCCAGAGACAGCAGGATCGAAACGATTTCGTCCTCACGAATCGCACGGTCGTCAATCTGCGCTCGCAGCAGCCAGCTGAGGTAGTCGTCGGGCTGGGTCTGCTGATGTCGACTGATCTCATTCGTCAGCACTTCGGTGAGCGCCTCGCGCCCACGTAGCTGGCCTTCGGCTGTCCCGTCGGCCCACAACGCCACAGTGAGTTCCCTGAAAGATGCAACGGTCGAGGCCGAGAATCCGACGATCTCGGTCAGGACGGTGAGCGGCAATGGCAGAGCCAACTCGGTCACAGCATCGCCACCACCCCGCTCGACGAACTCGGTGATGAGCTCGCTGATCGTCTGCTGTAGAAAGGGTTCCAGCTCCCGCACGCGGCGGGGGGAGACTGCTTGCACCAGTAGGTCACGGTACGGGCCGTGAGCAGGGGGGTCGAAGTCGATGGGAATGGTGCCCATCGCCTCCACGTAGGGAATGCGGTGCCCGTGTGCCGAGGAAAATGTTTGATGGTCGCGTAGAGCGTTTTTGACGTCGGCATGGTGACTGACGGTCCAGAAGCCGCCATGTGCAGCCGAATGGACAACGGATTCTCGTTCGACCAGGTCAGCGTAGGCAGTCCACAGACTGTGTTCATCCCAGTCTCGACGTAGGTGGTCGAAATCGGTTGTGCTGTCAGCGATTGTCCGCTCATGGCGTGCGACCGGGCACGCATTCCGCGGGGATGCGTCAGTCATTGATCCTCGTTTCCAGTGGGTTGTTCAAGGCTCGGGGGTCATCGGTCTCGAAGCAGACGGCGAAGGATCTTGCCGGAAGGCGATTTGGGTATCTCGTCGAGGAATACGACCTCACGCACTTTCTTGTACGGAGACACTCGCGATGCGACGTAATCGATGAGGCGAGGCTCGTCCACGGTGGAGCCGGGCCGTCGAACGACATAAGCGCGAGGAGCCTCGTCGCCACCCTCGCCGAAGGGCACGCCGACGACAGCTGCGTCGGCAACATCGGGATGGTCTAGCAGAAGGCCTTCCAGCTCGGCCGGGGCCACCTGGTAGCCCTTGTACTTGATGAGTTCTTTGAGCCGGTCCACAACCGTGACGGCCCCCGCGGCGTGGACGGTCGCGAGATCGCCGGTGTGAAGGAAACCG
The DNA here is from genome assembly GCF_054063855.1 of Williamsia sp. R60. Classification (NCBI taxonomy): domain Bacteria; kingdom Bacillati; phylum Actinomycetota; class Actinomycetes; order Mycobacteriales; family Nocardiaceae; genus Williamsia; species Williamsia sp. R60. The sequence goes on along the minus strand of NZ_JBSSGR010000003.1, from coordinate 548,728 downwards.
TCAGCATCGATGGCGCCGGCGGTCGCTTCAGCATTGCCGAGGTACCCAGCCATGACATTCGGTCCAGCACAGCAGAGTTCTCCTGCGGCGCTGGTGCCGCTGTGGGGCATGGAGACCGGCTCGCCGTTCACCGGATCGACGATCTTGCAGGTCATGTTGGGAACGGTGAAACCGACCGAACTCGGCTCTACCGATGGTCCGGACAGGGGCGCAACATGGCTGACCGGACTCATCTCGCTCATCCCGTACGCCTGGCGCACCTGACACGAGAGTCGCTCGGCGACAGTTTGTGCCAGCCCCGCATCCAAGGGCGCGGCTCCGGAGACGAGAAGTCTCAGCGCAGAGAGGTCGTAGCGTTCCACTGCGGCCGATTTCACCAACGCCACGACCACCGGTGGAGCGACGAAAAGGTGCGTTGCACGTTCTCTTTCCATCGTGGAGAGCAGATCTTCGACCTCGAACCGGGGGACGATGACAATTTTGGCGCGCTGCCTGAGCGCGAGGTGTAGAACCACCGTCATGCCGTAGATGTGTGAAAACGGCAACAAGGCGACCACCGAGGAGTGCTCGTCAACCCCTAGAAGTCCATCGAGCTGGCAGACGTTCGCCACCAGATTCCGGTGGGTGAGCATGACGCCTTTTGCCTCGCCGGTGGTGCCGGATGAGTAGGGGAGAACAGCCAATTGTGTTGTCGGGACGACGATCGGACGCACTGGCTCTACGGCAGGCGTCGCCGACTTGGGTGATGCGACCACATCTGGCAGCAGCCGGACGTCCGACCCCAACATGCCCATCTCGGTGGCTGCAGCGCGCGCCACGGGTTCGCACGATTTCGCCACAACGAAAAGTGTTGCGCGCGAGTCCCGCAACTGTTTGACGACCTCGCCCACGGTCGCCAGGACGTTGATCGTGGTGACTGCTGCTCCGATGCTGATCGCCGCCAGAAATGCTGCGACCCAGTCCGCCGAGTTCGGGCCCATCAACGCGACTACATCGCCGGTCTTGATGGCCGGCGACAATCGAGCGGCGGTTCGCCGGATCGTGGACTGCAGTTCGCCATAGGTGAGGGCTGGGCCGGATCGGTCGACGACTGCTATCCGGCCACGGTCTTCGTCTGTCAGATCGCCGAGGAGGAAACCGGGCAACGAGAGGTCGGGTATGACGACATCGGCGTGCGGGCTAGCAAAGATGGCCGGGCGCTGATTGTTCTCAGGAATTGTCTCGACTTCTGTCATGGTCATCTTTCACGTGGGAGCGTGCAGGAGGTGACTGCGTTCTCGGGTGTCCTGCGTCACGGTAGGTTCCTGCGTCGGAATAACGCCAAGATGACTATTGCGATCACGCGATCAGCTTTTCCTTATACGGAGCTGCCCGCCGGGCATAAGTCGTAAGTGATGCGCCTATCGATAAACCTGATGTTGTCTTATCCCGGCGACGCTCTAACGTGATCAGTGTCACTTATCCAGTGCCGCATAGATTCCGAATGACCTGGAAGGTCGCCATGAAGCATCAGCCCACCGACACCTCCGAACTGCACTTCGGCTACTTCTTTCCGTCTGGCAAGACGAACTTTCTGTACTCGGACGAGGCGGCGCGCACTCGGCCGGACATGAACAAGAAGAACCTTCTGGCGTTGGCTCAGGCCGCGGAGGGCGTCGGGTTCGACTCATTGTTCATCGCCGACAACTGGTCTGGTCATCAGCGAGCAGCCGAAGCCGGTGGCCATCAGGCGCCGGCATATCACGCACCACTGCTGGCCATGGCATTGTTCGCTGCCACCGAGCACATCGGCGTGGTCTCCACGTTCCACACCACGCATCACAAGCCGGCGCATGTCGCCCGCATGGGAGCAACCCTCGACGCGTTCAGTGAAGGCCGATGGGGCTGGAACGTGGTCACCGGGTTCAGCGCCGCAGAGGCGGCCTTGTTCGGTGAGGACTTCGTCGAACACGACGAGCGCTACCGGATGGCCGGCGAGTTCGTAGAAGTGGTGACCTCTCTGTGGAGCGAGAAGGAGTCGATCGATTTCCAGGGCGCATATTACAAAGCAGCCGGACGAATCAAGCTGCCCCGGCCGGCGCAACAACCACGCCCACTTCTGGTGAGTGCGGGTGCCTCCCCTGCTGGTACGGCGTTCGCTTCGCAGTACTGCGATCAGTTGGTTGCCATGGGCAACACTCCCGAGCTGGTCGCGCAGATCGGGGAGCGGCTGACCGGTCTGAGTTCACAAACTCAACGGTCGGTCGGATTGTGCCCGTTCTCGATGGCGCTGATCCGCGATGGCAACGGCGAAGCCGAGGAAGTGTTCGACGGACTGCTCAAGAGTCTCAACGTGGAGGCTACGGCGGAGATCGCAGCCGATGTCCTGGGCTCCATCGAATCGTCGCGGGCGATGTACGAGAAGATGGGGCCCGAAGAGGCCACCAAGGCATTCGGTGGTGCGGGTTCGATGCTCAAGTTCATCGGAACACCGGAAAGTGTTGCTGAGCAACTCATCTCACTCAAGTCCACCACAGGGGCAACAAACCTCTTGATCAACTTTCCGCTGTGGAGTCCCGACGAGCTGAAATCGTTCAGCCCGGTACTCGACATCCTGCGGGAAGCGGGGATCTGGTCACCGCCGGAACAGCGGAACCACTCCTGGTGACTCATCAATCGGGTTCATGCTCGACGGGGTCATTCCCGAGCGTGAATCGAATCGCGTCCAGGGTGGCTTGTTGCAGTGGAGAGAAGTGCTTGTCGCGGCGATGGACCAAGACGATCCGCTCTTCCAGATCGAAGTCCGGAACCTGTAGTGCGCGTAGTAGGTGATCGCCCGCACCTATCGTGTAAGGCGGCGCGATCAAGGCCCAGTCGTTCTCGATCGCAGCACTTTTCATTGCCTCGGCGTGACCGAGTCGAATGACGAAGTGCGGCTCGTCGTAACCGTCGGCGCGCAGCTGAGCAACCAGGTTGCGCTGGTAGACAACGTCCTTTGGTGCGCCGACCAGGGGCAACCTCAACGCCTCGTCTACCGTCAAAGTTGTGCCCGGCGGGACGAGTTGCTCCGTCGCGAACACGGAAAGACTGTAAGCCGCAAGTATTTCCGATTGCATCGACTCCGACAACTCGCGCTCATCCCAGTTGAGGACTGCGAAGTCGAACTCGCCCGTCTCCACTCCGTGCACCACCTCTTCGGGCCGCGAGATCGACACGGTGATCTCCGCGTGCGGTCGTTGCTTGCCGAGTCTGGCGACTATCGGAGGGAGAAGGTAGGTGCCGACGGCCATGCTCGACGCGACAAGCACGCGCCCGGTTTCCCCCGATGCGAGATCGCCGACATCCCTGCGCACCTGCGCTGCACTGGCCAGTACCTCTTTGGCCCACAGGTTGGTTCTCTCACCGGCCTCGGTCAGCACCAGCCGGTTGCCTCGCCGGACGAATAGCTTGGCACCAACCCAGGATTCGAGGGAGCGCAGCTGGGCGGAAACCGCAGGTTGCGCAATCATCAGGATCTCCGCGGCGCGGGTGACGCTCCGTTCGTCGACGACCAGACGGAAGATCTCGAGCCGTCTCATCGATAGTTGGCTGTCCACGTACCTCACCTCATAAGCAATTGAGTATGGCCGCATGCGGATCTTGCTAATTGATTTATACCGCTGCCTGGATCACTGTAAGTCAAGTCACACAAATCGCCAATCCCGCCCTAGCCGGCGGTCAACGTACAAGAGGTGCGCAATGCCAACACCCACCGACGCCGCGGACCGCAGCACAGTGGGCTCTATCTCGATCCTCACCGACGACGAGGTCACCGCAGCTGTCGACCAACACGCAGCGGTCGTCTCAATTCGCGAGGTTCTGCTGTCGGCGCACCGCGGAACAGCCCATGGGATCGCCAAGACGATGTCTCAGTGGGACGGGTCGAGCACGGCCCACTCACTCGGCGCAGTCGACATGCAGCAGCACGTCGTCGCCTTCAAGAACTGGGTCAACACCCCGCGAGGTGCATCCGCACTTTTGTCTCTGTTCGATTCCACCGAGGGTCGGCCGCTCGCGGTGATGAGCGCCGGGGCGCTGGGCATGCTGCGCACAGCAGGAACTGCTGCAGCAGCGACTGACATCCTGGCCGCCCCCGATGCTGCTGTCATGGCGGTCCTGGGAACCGGTCGCCAAGCACTCCAGCAGGTGCGCGCGATACTCGGCGTCCGACGGCTTGAATTGGTCCGCGTGTGGAGCCCCTCAGTACGAAGCCGGGAGGCGTTCGCACGGAGGGTCACTGACGTCCTCGGCATTGCGGTCGAGGTAGCTGACAACGCCGAACATGCGGCGCGTGGCGCGTCGATCGTCACCACCGTGACCCGATCAAACGAACCCTTTGTGGACGGTGCGTGGCTTGAAGACGGAGCTCACCTCAATGCGATCGGGGCGATCCTGCCCACCGCTGCTGAACTCCTCCCGACTGTGCTCCCGCTGAGTGGTTTCACCGTTGTTGACGACCTGGAGAACGCGCGTCGTACATCACGCGAACTGCGAGAGTACTTCGGCGATGACCTCACAGGCGTCATGACGTTGGGCGAAGCCATCGATAGTGGCGTCACACGTCCCCCAGATACTCGGCTGACCGTCTTCAAGGGCGTCGGCTCCGGGCTCACCGACTTGGCGATCGCGTGCCTTGTCTGGCGGACGGTCGAGAACTCTCGTGCAGAGGCCCTCTCATGAAGTACCGCGCCAACCCTGCGCGCTTGTCCGGGTCCATTGCGCCACTGATCACCCCGTTCACCGACGAGGGAGCACTCGACAGCCCCAGCTTGCAGAGGCTTGTGGACTGGCAGATCAACGCAGGCAGCCACGGACTCTCCATCGGTGGCTCCACCAGCGAGCCGAGCTCGCAGACGGTGGATGAACGGATTCGCGCGATCGAGGTGGTGGCTGACGCGATCGACGATCGGGTGCCGTTCATCGCCGGCACCGGATCGGCGAAGCTTGATGAGACGTTGGCACTGACAGCTGCAGCACACCGTGCCGGCGCTGACGCGGCGCTCGTGATCACACCGTATTACGCCCGCCCGACGCAGCAGGCGCTCTACGAGTGGTATTCGCGAATCGCAAGCGAGTTCCCCGACCTACCGATCATCTTGTACAACGTTCCATCTCGCACTGCCGTGGAGCTGTCACCACTCACAGTCGCTCGTCTGCACCGGGACGTCGCCAACGTCGTCGGCATCAAGGAAACCACCAAAGACTTCGAACACTTCTCACGGGTGATCGACGCGGCAGACGACGGCCTAATCGTCTGGTCGGGAATCGAATTGCTCTGTCTGCCTTTGTTGGCACTTGGGGGCATCGGCTACATCAGCGCCACCGCGAACATAGCGCCGAGGGCGTCCGCGCGCATGTACGAATGTTGGATGGCCGGCGACCATGACGAGGCGCGGCGTATCCACTACGCACTGCATCCGTTGGTGGACTTGCTCTTCGTCGAGACCAACCCGACCACAGCGAAGTGGGTTCTCGAGACCGAGGGCAGGATCAGTTCGGCACATGTCCGGCCACCTCTCGTCGAGACAACAACTGAGGGTGTCAGCAGAATCAGCCAATTGCTCACCGAAGCAGACGCTCTCATGACGCTGGAAAGGGAAATCAGATGAGACTGGGCACCATTGCCCGCGACGGTGGCCTCTTCACTGTCGCGAGTACTGACGGGATCGCGGCACACGACGTCTCCCGGCTGGCAGGGTCCGACGGACTGGCGGGCCTGTTCAGCTCGCTCGACCCGGCAGAGATCGCCGACCTCGACATCGGAAGGTATCCCGCGGTCAACCTGACTGGCGCACAATGGCTTCCGCCGATTCCTCGGCCGCACCGGATCCTTTGTGTCGGACTGAACTACGCCACACACGCCGCTGAGGTGCTTTCCGAGATCACCGAGCATCCCACACTGTTCACCCGGTTCCCGTCGACCTTTGTCGGCCACAACCAGCCGTTGATCCGCCCGCGCGTGTCCGACACGCTCGATTGGGAAGGTGAGATCGCGGTGATCATAGGGACCGGTGGGCGACACATCCGCGCTGACAGGGCAATCGATCATGTCGCCGGGTATGCCCCGATGGGCGAGAACAGCGTTCGAGAATGGCAACTGCACACGAAGCAGGCCACCGCGGGCAAGAACTTCGATGCAACGGGGTCGTGGGGACCTTGGATAGTCACGCGAGACGAGGTGCCAGATCCGGCTGCTCTGGAAGTCATCACCGAACTCAATGGTGAGCGGATGCAGCATGGCCGACTGTCCGACCTCATCTTCGACGTGGGTGCCATCATCGAATACGTAAGCGCTTTCACCGAATTGGTGCCAGGCGATGTGATCGCGACCGGCACTCCCTCGGGTATCGGCCACAGGCACGAACCACCTCGGTATCTCGCCGCGGGCGACAAACTCTCTATCCGCATTCCGGGACTGGTCGAACTGAACAACGAGGTCTCCGACGAAGACAAGGTGCTGCAATGACAATCGACATCCGGCACGAGGGAGACCTCGGCGCATCCCTGCGCGATGTCATGGCGGACGTTTGTACCCCGGTTGCCATCGTTACGTCATGCGTGGAAACCACCCCATTCGGCTCCACGGTGAGCGCCTTCTGTTCTCTGTCGATGAATCCTCCGATGGTGATGGTGGCGCTCAACCGCGAATCCGACACACTTCGAGCCCTAAAGGCTTCAGGGCGGTTCGGCGTCAACATCCTCGGAATCGGAAATGCCGACCTGGCACTGCGATTCGCGAGAAAGGGCCCGGACAAGTTCGACGATGTCAGGTGGTCGCCGTCCCACGCAGTACCGCGCATCGCCACCAGTGCTGGATGGATAGCGTGCGAGGTCGCCGGCCTCGCCGAGGGCGGAGACCACCTGATCGTCTCAGGCAACGTCGTCGACGCAGACCTGCAAAGCTCTGAACCCCTTACCTATCACCAAAGGCGGTTCGGTACGCATGTGCCATTCCCGGCAGGGTAGTGAGGACCGGCTGTGGGACGCGAAAACGTGCGCAGCTCAGAGAACTGAGCTACCCGGGTAGAGCTACCACGGCGGAGAGCGAACGGCCTCGACATGCTTCAGCGTTCGGTGAGACCGAACAACAGCCCGCGGCGACGTGCCCACTCGACGTGAGCGTGGCCGGCGGGGGTTCTCGGTTCGCCGACGCCGTCCAGGCAATCGAGTTGGTCGCGGGTGTCCAGAGTGGCGCCCAGTTCACTGAGGATCGCGTTGATGCCGAGGTTGATCCGGGCGAGCATGACGTAGTCGCTGGGGATCTGCATCTTGCGGACCGCCGAGCCCAGCGGTCCGTCGTCGAACATGGACTGCAACAGGCCAGTGCTGTCCGATGGGACGAAGGTGTGTGGTTGCTCGGTGTTCACACTCGAAGCCATCATCGACCACCACTGGTAGGCGTCGTCAACACCGAGGTCGGTGTCGGGAGGAATGAATCCGTGGTCGATCATGAGGCGGTACAGCTCGTGGCGATCGCCGTCGCACGTGGCTCGGAACATGGTGACGATGCCGCGACGAACGTGCTCCGGAAATTGTTTGACGCACCCGAAGTCGACGAATCCAACCGTTCCGTCCTCGCCGAACCGGTAGTTACCTGGGTGCGGGTCGGCGTTGAAGAGGTTGCTGTGGCGATATGCCCCGAAGCCGAAATACCCTATGGCAGTTGCCCACTGATTCCGGAGTCTGGCATCGGCATTGCGTGCTTGGGTCCAATCGAGTCCGTCGAGGAACGTCATGGTGATCACCTGATCGCCGGAGTGGGTGTCGATGACGTCCGGTAGCCGAATGAAGGGGTGTCCTCGGAACAGGTCGGCGAATCTGCGGATGCTGCGTGCCTCGTGCCGGTAGTCGAGTTCCTCGGTGATCCGTTCGGCGACCTCGGCTGCCGCGGACCGATGATCGGTGCGCATCGCGCGGGGGGTCAACGACATCCCGAGTTTGAGGAAGGTTGCCAAAAGTTCGGTATTTGCCAGGTCGTCCTGGATCGCGCGGGCGACGCCCGGGTATTGGACTTTCACGGCAACGTCTCGGCCGTCGGCCAACCGTGCCCGGTGTACCTGCCCGATTGATGCCGCAGCGATCGGCTCCTGCGAGAACTCGTCGAAGAGTTGGTCGACCGGGCGGCCGAGATCGGCTTCGATGACTCCACGGGTTGTCGCGAAATCCATTGGTGGTGCGTTCGACTGAAGACGCTGCAGTGCCACCTGATAGGTGGCGAGAGGGCCTTCGACTTCAGGGTTCACGTCGTAGGTCGACATGAGCTGGCCGGCCTTCATCAGCACGCCTTTGGAGTGGCCGAGCATGTCGGCATAGCGCCTAGCGGTGCGATCATGGAAACGATCGACGGCCTCGGTGTCGCCGGCGCGGGCGCGCAGGCCTGCCACCACTCGTCCCCCGGCCGCGCGGGCTGCGAAGCCGACGACGGGAACTGTGCGACGGACACGGCCGGCCTGTACGGACCCGAAACGATCATTGCTGTCAGGTGCCGGTATCTCGTCTTTCATCGGTCTCCTCCGTCGGTGAACATCATCGGAACCCGGGTGGGACCACGCAGGATTCCTGACGGGTGCCACGTGACCGGGCCGACGAGCTGCGGTTGCCGAGACTTCAATTGTCGCAGAGCGATACTCAGTTCCAGACGGGCCAACGCTGCACCGAGACATCGATGCCGGCCGTGGCCGAGCGCGAGATGGGGCCGGTGTTCGGGCCGGTCCAGACGGAACCGGTTGGGTTCCTCGAATACTTCTTGATCCCGGTTGGCGGCCGCGATGGCGACGATCACGCGCGCGCCCGCTTCGATGGTGTGCCCGTGGATCCGGTGCGGCTCGGTCGCCGCACGAACAACCACCTGGGCCGTACCGTCCAGGCGCAGTAGTTCATCGACAACGGTGTCGGCACCGACGTCGTCGAGTGTGTCGATCAATCGCTCACCGGGTTCCCCCATGCACAAACGAGTCATGCTTGTGCCCAAAAGTTTTGCCGTCGTCTCGTGCCCCGCCACGGCGAGGAGGATCGCATTGGCCACGACTTCGTCCAGTGCGAGGCCGGGATCGGTGGCCAGCAGGCTGAGTAGATCGTTCTCGGGTCGGCGTCGACGTTCGGCGCAGACGGCCAGGAATTCAGCGAACACCGCGGCCAATCCAGACAGGCGCGGCATATCGCGGTTCGGGAGAATGGTCCCCTCCAGGCCTAGGATCAACTCGCTCGTCTCGTCCAGCATCAGTTGCGCGACATGAGGATCCAGGGCAAGCCACTCGGCGATGACGGCGATGGGCAACGGTTCGGCGATCGTCGACATCAGGTCGAATTGTTCCCCGGCCGCGACGTTCCCGGTGACCTCATCGGAGATCGCTTCGATTCCGTCTCTCATCGATGCGATGTAGTTGGGTGTGAAGACATCGCGCAGTGATCCTCGAAGTCGGCTGTGGTCTGGCGGGTCGAGTGTGAGCATCGTCTGCGCCAGCGGCGCGTCCTCGAAGCCTGCGTCACGCAGTGCCTTCCGACTCACTTCGGCCGCCGCAGGATCGCTGCTCCATCCCGTGCCGTGCAAGACCTCGCGGGCCGCTTGGTAGCTGCTGACCAGCCACGACTGCGTTGGTTCGTCGTAGTGGATGGGGCGTCGGCCGTCATCCCAGGGGCGGGCAATTTGTGGGGACGTGCCGTCTGGCCACCGCCATGCCGACGCTGCCGCCTTGGAGTCGGTCATCAGGTCCATGGGCCCTCCAGGTTTCCTAAGTGATCACTTAGCTGGCTACTTGGATACACTAAGTGCGCACTTAGCGGCTGTCAACGATTCAGGCGGCCGTTCGGATACAGATGAAGCCATGTCAGACGAGATGAGATCGATGACCACAGCAACACGGGATCGCTTGATCGACGAGGCGATGCGCTTGTTCGGAGAGCAGGGCTACCGGGCGACGAGCGTGGCCCAGATCGAGGCAGCTGCAGGACTCACACCGGGTTCGGGCGGGCTCTACCACCATTTTCGATCGAAAGAACTGCTGCTGGAAGCGGGTATCGACAGGCAGCTCGACCGGCTCCGAGCCCTGAGGGACATCCGGCAGATCTTCGAGGGGCTCACCGATCTGCGGTCCGAACTGACCGTGATGGGGCGATACACGCTGGAAGTCATCAACGAGGAGAGCCAGCTGTTGCGAATCGTCTCATCGGAGCTGCGAGATCGCCCGGCGAAGCTGGCCGACACTCTTGCTCACCTGGTCGACGATTCATATGCGGGTATGGCGAGCTGGATAGAGCGGCGCGTCCCCGCGATCGGGCGAGAACGGGCCGAAACCATCGCCACAGTCGCATTGAACGCTCTTTTTGCCCATCGGACGTTGCCCCACTTCCTGGGTTTGCATCCGTTGATGGTCGACGACGACCGGATCATCGGCGAATGGGTGGAAATGGTCGCCGGACGGATAGAACAGGGCGACCTGAACGCGTAGCGCAATAGGCGCGTCGACCCCGAAGTGGTCGCGCCGCCGAGACCCGGTGGTCCATGGCCTGCGGGTTTGCCGCGATGAAACCTGGCGTTCGTCCGCGGTGGGGACTGCGTTTGGACTCGCGTCGCCCGCGGTCGACAGCCTGATTCTCATGCCCCAGACCAATCCTGTGTTGAACCGCCGCGCGCTTCTGCGCGCTTCCGCCATCGGCGCCCTGCTCATTCCGGCTGGAAGCGCACTTGCCGCATGCGGTGGCTCCGGCTCGGCAACGTCACCGTCCTCGACTGGACTGTCTGTGGCCCGCCCACGGTTGACCCACGGAATCGCGAGCGGAGATCCGCGCGCGGATGGCGCGCTGATTTGGGCGCGTTCGGATGCGCCCGCGACGATGGTCGTCGAGACGTCGGCCACCGAGTCGTTCACGTCGACGCGACGATTCTCCGGTCCGAGGCTCACACCGGCGTCCGATGGAACCGGCCGATTGCGGCTCACCGGTCTCGAGCCGGGCCAGACAGTCCACTACCGGGTTGTTCTGCAGGATGACAACGGCATTGAGTCCGAGCCGCTCGCCGGTGTTTTCAACACCGTGCCCGTGCGGCCTCGAGCGTTGAACTTTGTCTGGTCGGGAGATGTTGTCGGGCAAGGCTGGGGGATCAACGAAAGTCTGGGCGGCATGAGCATCTTCGGTGCTATCGCCGATCGCCGTCCCGACTTCTTCCTGCATTCGGGCGATGCCATCTATGCGGATGGACCGGTGATGGAATCGCAGAAGCAGAACAACGGTGACGTGTACGTGAACCTGACCACAGACGCGAAATCGCATGTGGCACAAACGTTGAACGACTTCCGGGGAAACTACGCCTACAACTTGACCGACGCCCACTACCGTAGGTTTGCCGCCACCGTGCCGCAGGTCGTCCAGTGGGATGACCACGAGGTGGTGAACAACTGGTTCCCCGGGGAAAGCCTGGCCGGGCAAGAACGCAAGGGATACACCGAGACCGACGTCGACAAGCTCACCGGTTTCGCTGCGCAGGCCTGGCAGGAGTGGCAGCCCGTCCTGCCCAGTGAAGCCGTCGACGGACGTCTGTACCGAAAGATCGCGTATGGGCCAGAACTGGACGTCTTCGTCCTTGACATGCGCAGCTACAAGGATCCGAATCCGAACGCATGGAGCACCGACAGCCCGGAAGGGGTTCTCGGGGTCAAGCAGACGCGGTGGCTCATCGATGGACTGAAGGCGTCGACTGCGAGATGGAAGGTGGTGGCGAACGATCTTCCGCTCTCGATCGTGGTGCCCGACAAGGCAACAGATCCCGTGGTCGGGCCGAAGTCGATGGAAGGTGTGGCGCAGGGTGAGAACGGTCAGCCGCTGGGTCGCGAGATCGCCTTCTCCGCCATCCTCTCGCAAACCAAGAATGTCCCCAACATCGTCTATCTGACCGCCGATGTGCACTACACGGCCGCGATCTCCTACGACCCCGGCCGCGCCGGATTCACCGACTTCACCCCGTTCTGGGAGTTCGTGTCGGGTCCACTGAACGCCGGCGCGTTCCCGGAGAGCCCGCTTGATGGGACGTTCGGTGCCCGGTACGAGTTCGTGCATGCGCCGGCGGAAGCGAACGTTTCACCGGCGGAGGGCTTTCAGCACTTCGGAGAAGTGAGCATCAACCCCGACGAGCGCACCTTCACAGTGAATTTGCGCGACGCGAAGGGTGTCAGTCTCTACGCGAAGGTGCTGACAGCGCAGTGACGCGCCGAGCCGTCACAGACCGACGGTCTGCCCTCCGTCGATGACCAGAGCGTGGCCGGTGGTGAACGCGCCGAGATCGGAGCTCAGCCACAACACGGCGGAGGCGACCTCCTCGGGACGGCCCATCCGTCCCACGGGTTCTTGGGCGATGACGCGCGCGCGACCTTCCGGAGTTCCGCCGGAGAAGCGGTCCATCATGGGCGTCTCGATGATGCCGGGGCAGATCGCGTTAATCCGGATTCCCTGGGCTGCGTAGTCGAGCGCTGCCGACTTCGTCAGCCCGATCACACCGTGTTTGACAGCGGTGTAGGCACTTTGACCGCGGATCCCGACGATGCCGGCGCCCGAAGACGTGTTGACGATCGACCCGCCTCCGGTGGACAGCAGGTGCGGAATCTGATGTTTCATGCAGAGGAACACGCTCTTGAGGTTGGTCGCGACAAGACGGTCCCAGTCGCGCTCGGGGATGTCGACCAGTGGCGCCATCGGCTGTTCGACGCCGGCGTTGTTGAAGGCGATGTCCAGACGACCGAACGTCTCGATCGTCTTGGCCAGTGCCGATTCGATCTCGTCACCGTTGGTGACGTCACAACCGATTCCCAGGGCTCGGACGCCGTGTTGCTCGATCAATTCGACGGTTCGTTCGAGCTCGCCGACATTGATGTCGGTTACTGCCACGTCGGCACCTGCGGCGGCAAATGCGATCGCGGTGGCCCGGCCTATTCCACCGGCCGCACCGGTGACAAAGGCAATTTTGCCGGCAAAGTCTTCGTAAGTCATGGGGTTCCGATCGATGTGGGGTGTCAGAGCGTGAGAAGCACTTTGGTGGCGCGGCGTTCGTCCATTGCCCGGTAGGCGTCAGCGGCTCGTTCGAGCGGAAGGGTGAGGTCGAAGACCTTCCCGGGGTCGATGGTGCGCTTGCAGATGAGATCGATCAATTCAGGGAGAAAGCGGCGAACAGGTGCGGGGCCGCCACGAAGGTGGATGCCGGAGAAGAACAGTTCGAGCCCGGGTAGATCGACGTCGTGGGACACGCCGACGTAACCGACGTGTCCGCCGGGGCGGGTCGAGCGGATGGCCTGCATCATCGACTCCTGCGTCCCGACTGCCTCGATGACGGAATGCGCTCCGAGCCCGCCGGTGAGTTCTTTGATCTTGGCGACACCCTCATCGCCGCGTTCTTCGACGATGTCGGTGGCACCGAACTCCCGGGCGAGCGATTGGCGATCGGTGTGACGGCTCATTGCGATGATGCGCTCTGCACCAAGCTGTTTCGCGGCGAGCACACCGAGGAGCCCCACCGCACCGTCTCCGACCACGGCAACGGTCTTGCCCGGGCCGACCTCGGCTGCGACGGCGGCGAACCATCCGGTGCCGAGCACGTCGGAGGCGGCCAGCAGTGACGGGATGAGGTCGGGGTCGGGCTGACCGGGAGTCGACACCAATGTGCCGTCCGCGAAGGGGATGCGAGCGTACTCGGCCTGGGTTCCGATTTCACCCATGATCTGGGCGTGCACGCACCTCGATTGGTACCCGGCCTGGCATATCTCGCAGGTGTTGTCCGAGGCGAAGAACGACCCGACGACGAAGTCGCCCACAGCGACGGTTGTCACGGCATCACCGATGGCGGTGGCGGTGCCGACGTACTCGTGACCCATGGGTATCTGGTCGGCGGGGTCGTCGCCGCGGTATGGCCACAGGTCTGAACCACAGACGCACGTTGCGGCAAGGCGGATGATCGCATCGGTCGGCTCGACGATGACCGGGTTGGGGCGGTCGACGATCTGGACGTCGCGGGGCGAGGCGAGAATGACTCCACGCACTGGTGTCTCCTTCGGTGAAGTGGGTGTATGTCCACCACACAACCGCGAATACGCGGGGCGGGGGAGTCACTGACAAGAGGTGTACTGGCAGGGAACCCCTGAACGCCGCGGCCGCGCCTACCCTGAGCTCCATGAACAACCGGGACGAGGTACGTGAGTTCCTGATGTCGCGACGGGCGAAGGTGACACCGGAGGAGGCCGGCTTGCCTGCGGGGCAGAACCGCCGGGTGGCGGGACTTCGCCGCAGTGAGGTGGCCATGCTGGCCGGGGTGAGTGTGGAGTATTACGCCCGCCTCGAGCGCGGGACCATCGCTGGTGCGTCGGCATCTGTGCTCGACGCCATCGCCAGGGCGTTGCTCCTCGACGACACCGAACGGGCGCATCTGTTCGACCTGGCAAGGGCTGCTGACGGTATCCCGACTTCAGGCCGCCCCCGACGGCGTAGCAGCAAGTCGGCGACCCCGCGGCTGAGTCTGCAGTGGGCACTCGATTCCATCACCGAGGGAGTGGCGTTTGTCCGCAATCAGCATCAAGACCTGGTGGCCACAAACGAACTCGGGCGCGCCTTCTACTCGCCCCTGATCGGTGACGGTGGGCGCACTCCGAACCTCGCCCGGTTCCAGTTCCTCGACCCGGCAGCACATGACTTCTACCCGGATTGGGAGTTGTTCGCCCAGATGTGTGTCTCGATCATGCGAGCAGAAGCAGGCCGCGATCCCTACGACAAGGGTTTGCAGGACTTGGTGGGCGAATTGTCGACGCGGAGTGATGTTTTCCGTACGTTGTGGGGCGCCCACGATGTCCGCACGCATGGGTCGGGCACGAAACGGTTCAATCACCCGGTGGTCGGCGACATCAGCCTGGCTTACGAGGAACTCGTTATCACCGCTGATCCGGGTTCGGTATTGATGGTGTACACGGCCGAACCCGGTTCGCCCAGTTCCGAGCGTCTTCGGCTACTCGGATCGTGGGCGGCCGAGCACAGCCAGACCGAGTCTTCGCAGACGTGAAGACATTGTCGATCAATTGATCCGGGAGTTCACATGCAGATAGTCCGCAGTTCGGTTTCGACCACGAAGGGGCCCAGCGACTGGTTCACCGGCGATGTCTACATCGACGCCGTCGCCGCTGCGCCGGCACCATCGCGGGTGTCGGCCAACCTGGTTCATTTCATGCCCGGGGCGCGAACGCACTGGCACCGTCATCCTTTGAGTCAGACCGTGTTCGTCACCGAGGGAATCGGGTTGTGCCAGCGCCGAGGTGGACCAGTCGAGATCATCAGACCAGGCGACCGGGTCCTGTTCGAGGCCGATGAAGAGCACTGGCACGGTGCCGCACCGACCGGCCTGATGGTCCACCTCGCCATCAACGAGAGCAGCAAAGAGTACGACGCCGTCCAATGGCTCGCACCCGTCACAGACGAGGAATACAACCAGGAACCGGCCACCGCGGACCTGCCTAGCTCACGCTGACGAGTGTCTCGCAACGGGCCTGGTCAGTTGAAGGTGCAACCGGTGACGGGCTTGTTCGCAAATCGATCCATGAGGTAGTCGACGGCGCCACCCGTTCCGAGACCGTCGATGAGATCGGGCCCGAAGTGGTTGGGCAACACCAAGCCCGGGGTGATGGGCGGCAGCTGGTTGGTGCGGAACGTGACGTCGGCGCCCTTCTCACACCACTCGCCGGCGAGCTGCCGCGCCTGCTCGTACGGGATGGTGTCGTCGTTGATGCCGCTGGTCACGAACACCGGACTCGCCGGTGTCAGCGTGCCGATGCGTTGTTCCTCGAAGATGGGAGCAGCTTCGGGAATGGTGTCGAGGTTCTCGAGTAGAGACTTGCCGTCCCTGGTGAGCGAGCTGGTGCGCAGGAACGGTTGCTGGAAGATGACATCACCGATGCACTCGGTTCCCAACCGATCCAGCAGCGCCTGTCCCGCAGGCGTTGTGCGCTCGGCGAGCGGCTTCTTGAGCGCGGGATGGCGTGCGACGAAGCCGTTGATTGCGTAGCCGATGACACCTCCGATCAGATTGCCGTCGACCTTCGCCAGAACGTCGAGGAGATCCGCCGGGGGCGCGCCTGCCCATGTGCCCTTGAGGTTGAGCTCGGGGGCGTCGGTCGGCTGCAGTTCGGCCGCGGCCGCCGATGCCCCACCACCTTGGGAGTAGCCCCAGAAAGCTATCGGTGTACGAGAACCGGTACCGCTGAGTGCGTTTGCCGCTCGGGCAGCATCGATCATCGCGTGGGCTTCCTCGACGCGGTTGACGTATGTGTGGACGCCCGGAGTGCCCAGCCCCACGTAATCGGTGACGAACACCCTTGCGCCCAGGGCATTCCAGCGCGCGGCCGACAACGCCTCTTGGTTCGCGGAGAAGGAAAGAGGGTCGGTCTGTGCAATCAACCCTGTGGCGAATGCTCGCGACGGTGCGCATTGATCGCCTTGACCCATGGTGCCCGGGCCGATGATGACGGTCGGCCGCTCTCCCTCGCCTTGCCACGGCTGGGTCGAGTCGATGAAGGTGCCGCTGACCGGCGTCGGCTCACCGTTCTCCAGACGCGAGGTGTAGAGGACGCGGCTTGCAGAACCCGGCCACGGGCCGTTCACACCCGGGATCGACACCAGCAGGGGCATCGATTCGGTCCGGATCACCGAACCCGGAGTGGTCGAGTACTCGGCGGGCGCGCTGTAGAAGTCCGAGGTCGGCGCAGCCGACGCAGACGGAGCCGCGCCCACGGCGGTAGTCGTCACCACCGAAACACTGAGCGCCAGTATGGCGAAGCGAACTCGCCTGGTGGCCCCGCTGTGCGTGGAAAGGGTGTGTAGCAACGTGATTCCTGACTATGAAAGGGATTCGCCGACCGCTGGTGATCGTGGACTCAGATGACCGTACCGACATCGGTGGTGACGAGATGATCGAGTGCCCGTTCAGCCACGGCCGCGATGGTCATCGACGGGTTGCATGCTGCCGAGTTGCCGGGCATCAGTGCGCCGTCAAGAACGTAGAGACCGCGTTGCCCATGCACGCGACCCTCGAGGTCGCACACCGAGCCCATGCTGGCTCCACCGAGCGGATGCCAGGTGGAAGGGAAGAACTCGTTGGTGTCGGTGAGGATGCCGCCCGGTCCCGCGATCTTGCGCACCGTGGGGCCGATATGGCGGTTCTGGATCTCTGCGTCACTGTCGGTGGGCCACCGCAGGATTGCGTCGTCACGGTAGGAGTCGTAGTGGAAGCGGCCGCGTCCGGTGCTCACCCCGTAACCCACCATCATCGTGCTGCGGGCATCGAAGGACAGCGGCGGCACCGACGCCTGGATCACGGTGTGCGCGGCGTTCGGGTCGGACCAGTTCTTGCTGCCGTAGATGACGGGCCCACCTTGCGGCGCCCCGAACTCGGTCTCCAGATTGGTCCATACGTAGATCCGGTCGGCGTTGCTGCCCCAGTTGCCGCCGAGGTCGTCGGGCATGTCGGGTATCTTTCCCTTTGCCGCGGCGCGCATCAGCAACTTGGAGGTGTTCATACTGCCGGCGGCCATCACGAGTGCGTTGGTGGTCAAGATCTTGTTCTCGAGAACGTTTCCGGCCGAATCGATCCGGTCGACATGGACCCGCCAACGACCTTCGGGTGTCCGCTCGACATCGGTGACGTGGTGCTGCGTGTGCACGGTAACCCGCCCGGTCGCTTCGGCCGCAGCGATATAGGTGACGTCGACCGAGTGTTTCCCGCCGTTGTTCACCCCGAGTGCGCCGTCGCCGTTGGTGTACGAGGGTTTCATCTTTCCGCGCAACTCGTCGAGCGCAAAGTTCCAGTCGATCGGCATCGGGATCTTCGACACCGGTAGGCCCGCTTCGCGAACGCTCTGGGCGAACACCCGCGCGGCCCGGTAGTTCGGGGTGCCGATCAGCTCGTCGGGTGCTTCCGCGAGTCGGAGCATCCTGGCGACACGGGGGTAGTGGACCCGATTCATGGTCGCCCAGTCGAGTTCTTGGGGGAAGTGCGTATTGAACACCGACTCGTCAGGTTGCAGGGTCATGCCTTGATAGACGAGCGAACCGCCGCCGACCCCGGCCGCACACAGCGCGGTCATGTTCTCGCCGGGGACCGCCTCGAGCAGTCCGACGTAGGGCTCGAACACGGCGGGCTTGCCGAACAGTTGAGGCGCCGACCGGTACCACAGAATGCGCTTGTCGGGCGTGGTGGCTCTGGGGAATGTCTCAGAGTTCGGGCCTGTCGCCCACCGCCTTCCGCGTTCGAGCACCGTCACCGGCACACCCGCTTCGGCCAGCCGCAGTGCGGCGACACCGCCACCGAATCCCGAGCCGATGACGATCGCCCGATGGTCTTCACGGACCACCGGGGTGCGCTTTCGCGGCGTGGGATTTGCGCGGGCGATGGCCGGACTCGCGATGGCGGCTCCGACCACGGCGGCGCCGGTCAGAAAGGAACGGCGGTCGAACGCGGACATGGATCCCCCGAATCATGAGCTGGACAAACCCCGGATGCCCTGGTCGACGCGAGTGGTGACCGTTCTGCAGGCGTGGTCAAAACTAGACAGTCACGGGCCAATGTGTCAAGAATTACATTCGGGCCATCAAGTGGGCTCCAGCGCAGGGCGAAGCCACATGGTGAGGAATTGGCGTAGATCATCGTCGGTGTGGACGGCGTCGCTGTCGAACAGCACCACCGACAAGCCGAGGCGCAGAGCGATCTCGACGATGTTGTCGAGGTTTTCCGCGACGTGTGGATCTCGCGCGGCCAGGGGCGAGAGGAACTCGCGGGCAACCGGCTTCGCTCGCGACATCATTCCGGTGTCGAACACGGGGTTGCCCTGCTGTGCTTGCAGCAGCAGAGCGAGTAGGGGGTCATCGCGTACCGCGGATCGTCCGGCCACGATGAGTTCGACAACATAGGCGATCGAGGTGTCGATGGTGTCCACCCGGGCGTGAATGTCTCCCAGCACGTGGACGGTGAGATCGGCGATCGCCGAAGACACCAGTTCCTCACGGGACCCGAAGATGGAGTAGACCGTCTGGCGTGACACCCCCGCGGCATGCGCGACAGCAGCGATGTTGACGCCGTCGAACCCCTGCTCGGCGATGAGCGCACGAGTGGCTTCGAGGATCTTGTGCCGCGACCGCATATCCGACATTATCGCCCCACGCTGCACAAATCTGTCGGACCCGGCTCCCGGAATCGAAACAGGCTGAGAAGCAAACGGATACGCGGCTAGTCTGGGCGACAACACCGATGTCAGGGCTGCAAGGAGGCTTCAATCGTGTTCACCGAGCTGTTCCCCATCCTGTCCAGCCGAGACCTCGATCGCCTCGTCGCCTTCTATCAACAGGCATGCGATGCCCAACTGGTCTACCGGTTTCCGGAAGAAGGGCCCGCGGGTTATGCGAGTCTGCAGATCGGGAAGTCGTCTTTCGGAATCGGATCAGATGCCTCAGCGCCGGAGACACCCAGTCGGGGAGCACTGTGGCTGTACGCGGAGAGCTGTGAGGACGGGTTCGACGCCCTGGTGTCTGCGGGTGCCGCGATTGTCAGTCCGCCCACGGACATGCCCTGGGGCGAGCGGGTCGCAGACGTGACCGACCCTGACGGCAACCTGATCCATGTGGGCCAGCGACCCGAACCCGCAGAAGACCCGGAACCCACTGAGCTACAGGGTCATCCGACCTGATCAGCGGGCTCCGGGTGCACTCACACGACCGGTGACACCGGACCGCCGGTGAGCACGCGGTACGCGTAGGTGCTTGCGATGAGCGTGACCGGAATGGTCACCAGCAGGCCGACCAGGCACAGGATCGCGCCGAGGACGTTGAGCCCAAAACAGGCCAGCGCCAACAGGAGCAGCGACCCGATGTTCTTCGACGTCAGCTCGAAGCTCGACTTGATCGCGGTGAAGGCGTCTTGATTGCGATCGATCGCGAAAGTCAGTGCGTACCAGGTCAAATACAAGACGATGAGGCCGGGGATGATCAGCAGGATGAACCCGACGACGGTCGCCACGCCCACCAGGACCGCAATGATGAACACCGCGCTGAGATTGCGGAAGTTGAAGAAAACGCCGATCGACGGCCGGTTACCGTCGAGCTCGGCAAGAGCGCCGTTGGTGAACGCGGCACGGAACAGCGTGCTGACGATGAACGACAGCACGGTCCCGATCACACTGAGCGCGGCCCCACCACCGGACAACTCATTCTGGAAATCAAAGCCGGAGAACGCGAACTGGACAAACCAGCTGGCCACCAGGGACAGCAGGCAGATCGCGATCCAGGCGCCGGCATTTGCCTTGTATTTGGACCATCCGTAACTCAGAGCTGAGCCGACCGATAGTTGCGGTGGTCCGAAGCCGGCAGGCCCGGGGTAGCCACCTTGAGCGGAGTACTGATCCACCGGAGGAGGTGGCGGCGGGAAGCCACCTTGAGGCGAAAAGCCCTGGCCGGGCGGCGGATAGTTCTGGCCGCCGGGTGGGGGATACTGCCCTGCTGGTGGCTCTGGCTGACCCGAACCCTTCCCGAGGGGCACATGGGGTTCGTTCTCGCGCGGTGGGTACTCGGTCATGGCCTGCTCCTACGTCGGTGCGGCTGGTCGATTTTGCACACTGTTCTGACCAAAGCCCGTATGTAGGTGCGGTGTCAAGTAATACGCGTGGTGTTAGCCGAGCTGTGCCTCAATCGTTCCCGCAGCGACAGCGGCGGCCAGTTCACCGTGGTCGCGTTCGGTCTGGTCGGCGTAGTTCACCGCGAACGCTGCGATGTCCTTGTCGATCACCTTGCCACCGCCGAAGTAGCCGGCCAGCAGGCGCGGGTCGACCGACCGCGAGTGAGCTCGCGCCAGCAGTCCGCCCGCCAAACGCCCGTAGTCGTCGAGCAGACTGCCCTTGAGGGTGGTGGGGTCGATGTCGCCTTTGAGGTTTCGGAACTGTCGGACGATGAACGGGATCCCACCGATCGTCGTCCAGCCGAGCAGGATATCGGTCTCGGCCTGAACCATCCGTGCGCCGTTGACTATGCGCCGGCCCTCGTGCCGGGGAGTGTCGGCTGCAACGTAGGGGGCCAACGCCGATGGCTTTGCCTGTTTCACCTGCAGCACAAGGTCTTCCGAGCGATTACCGTGCAGCAAGGCCACGTAGTTCCGAAGGCCCACGCTGCCGGTACCCACTATCCGGAAAGCCACATCGGACACCGCGAATCGGGCGATCAGATTTCGCCGCGATTCGCGAAGCGTGTCGACGTAGTCCGTCAGGCCGTCGATGACCGCATCGGCGGTGGCGGTGTCCACCCGGGTGAGGTTCGGCGGATCGGCGACGAACCGGTGCCGCTGGATTCCGGTGGCAGGGTCATCGACCTGTTGCGTCCACTTCGCCACCACCTTCTCGCTCGTGTTCTTCATCGCCTTGTCTGCGGCAGCCTCGAAGCTGTCCAGCAGAGAGTCGGCTTTGACCTGATCCAGAACCGAGACGTCAGGGATCACTGACCACGACCGCAGAAAAGGCGCGTCGGCGAGCTTCTTCATCGTCTTGCGATACGACTTCACGGCGTCCTCCGCGGCTTCGCGACAGCCGGATTCCGAGACCCCGCCCTGCCGGCCCGCGAGCACCAAACTCGCCGAAAGGCGCTTGAGGTCCCACTCCCATGGGCCCGGGATGGTCTCGTCGAAGTCGTTGATGTCCATCACGATCTTGCCGTCGGGGGTCCCGTACAACCCGAAATTGGCGGCGTGCGCATCGCCACACAACTGTGCGGCCAGCCCGCTGTCGGGTGTACCGGCCAGGTCGGCCGCCATCAAACCGGCTGCGCCGCGGAAGAAGGAGAACGGGGACGCGGTCATCCGCCCGATACGCAGCGGAATGAGTTCGGGCATCCGGCCTTCATTGCTGGCAGCGATGTATTCGAGCACGCCGGGTCGATCCGCGGCTGCGGCGCGGTGAGCGTGTGCACCGGGCGCAAGGTCCTCGCGCAATCGACGTCCCTGCTCGAGGACATCATCTGCGCGCACGAACCGGCGCAGGTCGATCGTCTGTTTGGCCATGCCGGCGCCCTCCGTCGAATCAGTCAGCCACTCGCGGTGAGGTGAATCGGGCGAGGATGGCGTGCGCCGCACGGGATGCGAGGTCACGGTTGTAACTCTGGACCACGTCGAAGGTGCGATCGAGGTCGGGGACCGGTTCGTGCCGGTCTCGCGCGGACAGGACTGCCGAGGCGTGCGGGCCGAGAACCACTACCGTCCACTCGTTGACGAGGTCATCATCCGGGTCGAGGGGAGCGTGCTGAACGTTTCCGTCGAGCATCTGCGGCAGGCCGACGCCGTACACACCGGCGAAACCGGCTTTGTCCGCCAGGGAACGCCAACGCCGTGCCGTCGCCGGCGTGAACTGCCGAGCCTCCTGAAAGGTGCCCAGCACCAGGGTTCCCGGGCCGGCGGCCGCAGCCTGCGTCTCCAGGGCTTTGCTCATCTCGATCAGCAGGCGTTTGTCGCCGGGGCGGGGAACGTGACTCGCACGGACGATGGCGTACGGGGTGGTCGCCGAATCATCATCTGCGGGGCCGGCCGCGGAGTCACGTGGCGGAAGTGCAGCCACCGGCTCGTCGGCGAAAAGCGCCGGGCTGTGCGCAGCCGGGAACAGGGCTCCCATGCCGTGGGTGGCTCCGACCGTCTGCGCCGCCACCCGCAGCGCCTCGCTGTCGACGCCTTCGGCGATGACCAGAGCTCCGGTCCGTTCGGCGTGGGCGGCCAGTGCGTGGGCCAGCCCGGCGATCTCTGGATCGCGGGTGCGGGCCAGCAACTCCGCAGGGGTGAAGATCACGTCGGGTTCGATCAGCCACAGCAGGGTCAACGCGCGATCATCGAGCCCCAACCGGTCCACGCAGATCAGGCGACCCGCGGCACGGGCCGCAGCGACCTCGTCCAACACGGAGCGGGGCCGGCGGAAGGTCTCGCCGGGGTCCACGGAAAGAAGCAGGTGGTGCTCGGCCGGGGCCGCGAACGCGAGGTGAGCGGGCGACAGCAGATCAACGGTCGCGAAGATGGGCACGGTGGTCTTGGCCGGGTCCGCGTTGAAAAATGAAAGCTTGCGACCGTCGACGACGTCGGTCTGCTGCATCATCCGCGCAGCGCGGCGCAGCGATTTCGGGGTGTTCAGGGCGGTGTCCCCGCGTCCAAGGACCTGTAGTTCCACAGCGACCAGCGCATCGTCGGCGAGCCGGCGAATGGGTGCGTAATGCGGTACGAGTTCGAGTCCCTCGAAGATCTCGTCCGACTCAGAGGTCGAGGTCACCGGTTGCCACTGTCGAGCACTTGCGTTCGATCATCAACCAAGCCAACCACACGGTAGGCCCAGGTGTACCCGCACCCGTTACCGAACCGTTATGACAAGGTCGCAGTTCGGTCTCGGCGGCACGGTCGGGTTTGAGATCTGGGTCGGCAGGGCAAACTGCGGTCATGACTTTCACCGCGCCTGGCCTCTCTGATGACGCCACAAAGAAACTGGTCTCTGTCCTGCAGGAACGTCTCAGCGCGTTCAACGACCTTCATCTGACTCTGAAGCACATCCACTGGAACGTCGTCGGTGCCAACTTCATCGGCGTTCACGAAATGATCGATCCCCAGGTCGAACTCGCCCGCGGCTACGCCGACACGCTCGCCGAGCGCATCGCGACCCTGGGTGGCTCACCGAAGGGCACCGCCAAGGCGATCGAAGAGGATCGGTCCTGGAACGACTACTCGGTCGGCCGCGACACGGTGCAGGCCCACCTCGGCGCCCTCGACCTCGTCTACGTTGGCGTGATCACCTCGCAGCGTGAGGCCATTGCCGTTGCAGGCGAGATCGATCCGGTCACCGAAGACATCCTGATCGGCCAGACCGCGGAACTCGAGAAGTTCCAATGGTTCGTCCGTGCGCACCTCGAGAACGCCTCGGGAGAGCTGGCGAATGCCGGCGCAAGCACGGAACAGGGCGCAGCCGACCAGAGTCGCTGACCCGCTCACCACACCATCGAAGTCATCTCGAGGTGCTCACCCATTGCGGGTGAGCACCTCTTGGCTTTGGTGGGTGTTTGAACCTTTCCGGGACTCAGCTGGACATCACGGGTAACGTCCTCGAACTAGAACATGTTCTAGTCGATGAGGGAGATGCACATGCCGAGTGTCGAGGAAATCAAAAAAGTCGTCGAGTCCTACGTGGACCTGGTGGCGAACGGCAAGCCAGAGCAGGTCGCCGATCTGTACGCAGAGTGCGCGACCGTCGAAGACCCGATCGGCGCCGACGTGCGCAGCACGCGCGAATCGATCGTGGAGTTCTATGGCGTGATTGCTGCGATGGACAAGACCACCGCTGAGCTGCATTGGTCCAAGATCGCCGGCGACACGGCAGTCTTCGAGTTCACCCTCATCACCGAGGCGGGCGGCTCCGCGTTCAAGATCACGCCCGTGGACATCATGGTCTTCGATGACAACTGCAAGATCACCAGCATGCGTGCGGTGTGGAGCCAGGAAGACCTCCAGCAGGTCTAGTCGGTGCCCTACCGAACACTGACGGTCGACGGATTCACGTGGAACCTCGTGGACGACGGACACGGTCCGGCCGTGCTGTTGCTCCACGGGTTTCCTGGGCTCGCTTACAGCTGGCGTCACCAGGTTGAGCCCCTGGTGGCGGCCGGCTTCCGCGTCATCGCGCCGGACATGCCCGGCTACGGGGCCACCGATTCGCCCGGCGGCGTTGCCGAGTACACCTTTGCCGCAGTCGCCGATCGTGTGGTCGCGCTGCTCGACTCTCTTGAGGTTCAACAGGCAATTGTTGTGGGCCACGACTTCGGCGCCCCGACCGCATGGACCGTTGCCCTCGAGCATCGCGAGCGGGTGGCCGGGCTGGTGCTGCTCGCCATGCCTTACGCTCCGGACCGGCTGCCGATCAGGCCGTCCGACGCCTATTCGGCTCTGGCACAGCGCCATTTCTTCCATTTCGAGTACTTCATGCAGCCAGATCTCGCCGAGGCCGAACTGAACGCAGCACCGCGCGAGTTCCTCATGCGGTTGTTCCACGCCTTGTCGGGGAACTTTCGCTACCTCGACATCTGGCAGCATCCGAGCCACCGCGACGGCCGCCGACTGGGGTACCTCGACGTACTGCCCGCAGCACCGCAACTGCCGTGGTCGTGGCTGTCGGAAGGGGACCTCGACGAATACGAGACAGCTTTCCGCAGAACCGGATTCACCGGTGGTCTGAACTGGTACCGCGCCGCGGACCTCAACTGGGAGAGCGCCGTCGACGGTCGTGTCATCGACGTCCCGGCCTGTTTTCTCGCCGGTGGTGAGGACCCGGTGATCACGATGGCAGGCCGCAAAGCCATCGGCCGGATGCGCGAGACGATGCCCAGGCTTCAGACAGTCCGCACCTTCGACGGGGCCGGACACTTCATCCAGATGGAGCGGCCCGATGAGGTGACCGCGGCATTGATCGGCTTCGCGAGGTCGGTGCAGGACGGTGTTCCGTCTGTGGGCTGCACCTGAGTGAGTTCTCGAGGTGCTGTGTGAACCAATCCGCCGCATCGTCGGCGACGAACTTCCCATGTACACACTCGGAGAAGGCGGCGGACATGGCAAGCAGCGTGCGAACAGTCGGTGACGAGACTCGTTTCTCAGGTGACCCGATGAGGAGTCGGGGCGACGCGGAGACAGGCGTCAGGAGTATCGAGCTGGTCGGCGACGACGGCACGGTGACCACGCTTCTCCAGCGCGCCGACGGGACCATCGAGATCCACACCGCGGCTATGTCGTCGGCTGGGCGCGCGGTTCGGGTGCCGCCGACGGGTTCCGCTGTCGCATACGCCACCAACTCCTGATACCCGACGGGGCGGAGATGGTCGCGGTTGACTCACTCGGAGTCGAGGCTCCGCAGGAGTTTCATGAACGGCAACATCATGTCGTTCAACGTCTTCATGTCGAGATGCTCTGTGAGCAGGGCATCTAGCTCTGCGTACGACGAGTAGCTCACGGCCAGTAGTCTTTTGCCTTCCTCGGTCACGAAGAGTGTTGCTGTGCGGCCTCTTCCGCCACTCGTCGTCCTCTCCACGGCGCCGATCGCCTCCAGCTTGTTCAACGTCGCCTGCATGCTCTGTGGGGTCACAGACGCACGGCGTGCGAGCTCGCTGTAGGAGATCCCCGGCCTTCGTGACAGGTGGCCCAGAGCCGACAGGTGGCGAATGGCAATGCCTTCGGTCGCCAAGCGGGACTCCACCCGCGCGCGCATCCGGTTGCCCAGGGCGATCAGGACGAAGGCTGCACTCGAGGGCGCGATGCCATCCTCGGTGGCGGTCGGAGCCGCCTCGGCAGCGCGATCGTCCTCCGGCACGTTGACATTCCTCACTCGTCGATTCCGGCCAACAGTAGACCACCGTGGGGGCTGGGTGCGGCCGGGAATGAGGCGCCGATCAGACGGTTTGACATGCGAGCATCCTCAGTTACAGTCTGACTGAAACTGCCGCAACCATTGGGCGCCAAGCATGGACTGCCCCTGTGGCGGGCCGAGGCAAGGGGTGAGCGTGGACGTACTTCGCAACGTCGTGATCTGGATTCATCTGATCGGGTTCGCCGTGACCTTCGGTGGCTGGGCGGCGGAGGCGCTGGCACGCCGTTTCAGGACCACCGCCGCGATGGACTACGGCTTGCTGGTCTCCTTGATCAGTGGGGTCGTCCTGGCTGCACCCTGGCCTGCCGGTGTGGAGACCAATTGGCCGAAGGTAGGCCTCAAACTGGCCATCCTCATCGTCCTGGGTGGGGTTCTCGGTGCGGGGAACGCGAAGCAGCGACGCACGGGCCGTCCCGTCCCGCGCCCGCTCTTCTATGCCGTCGGGGTGTTGTCGCTCCTGGCCGCCGGGATCGGCGTCATCTGGCGGTGAGTGCCGCCTGTTCTCGCGGCATTCCGATCATGTGTGATCTAAATCTCGCATCGAACCGAAGTTTGCGGTATCAAGAATCGATGGCCCGACGCAGAAACCGTCGGACAACCGGGGATTCTTCTTACGTCGATCGGGGAGGTGTGTTTGCGATGTCGCTGAAACCACAGCAGCAGCAAATGGTGGAGTTCGAGTCGCACTGGTACCAGTTCGGCGGTGGCCCGTCCGATCAGATCCGTGAGCGGTTCGGCATGCCCGTCCGTGACTTCTTCGCCGAATTGAACAACATCGTCGACGAAGAACCGCCGGCGTCACTCAATCCGCACGATGTCGAACGTATGCGCGGAGTGATCCGGCGCCGGCTCTGGCTCGCCAGCTGACCGAACCGGTTACTTCTTCTTGGTCCCCGGGAGGATTCCCGCGTCGATCACCGATTTGACGAATGGCTTTGTCGCCGTGAGCAATTGCTCGGTGTCGTCGTCTATACACCAGGCAGCGGCCGCTGCATCGTCGGTGAGTTCCTCGATGTGGTTGTAGAGGTCGGCGCCGGCTGCAGTGAGGATCTCGCCCGACTCCGCCTGATCGATCAACCCGCGCGCCCGCAGATTGTCCGCGGCCGCACTCCAGTCGTCCTCGGACCAGCCGCGGGTCACCATCACCAGCTTCTTACCGAGCAGACGGCGCCGCACCGTGGGGTCGGGGTGCTGTGCCTCGTGAAGCACCAGCGCTTCGAGCCGGTCGAGGCCCGCGGTGACCAACGCGGCGATGTGGGCGTCACCCCGCCACTCGCGGACGATTGCGATGGAATGCCACAGCCGAACGTGCGGCTGGGTCGGCGGCTGCGAGTTGGCCCATGCCGCGGCGAGTGTGCGCCCGCCCATGGGCAGGTCTGCAGCCTTCTGGGCGTAGCGATCCGCCAGCTCATCGAGCACGGGATTCCCGACGTGGTCGCCGAGCGCACGGCCCAACGTCTCGTCGAGCATTTGGTACCGGCGGTCGTTCACCACGTCCAGGCCCACGGCTTTGGCGGCATCCCACCCGGGACCGACTACCGCGGGGCTGAAGTTGAAGAACGCCGCAGCGACAACCGAGCCGTCACATGGCCCCAACGGAGCGCCCCGAGCGCCCACGTACCAGCCGTGGAAGTCCAGTCCGGTGTCGGCGCATGCGGCTTTGATGTCAGGGCTGAAGTAGGCGACAACGTGAAACGGTTCGAGGGTCTCGTACGCCGCCCGGGCAAGTGCCCGATCGGATTCTGAATACTTCAACGTCATGTTCTCCCCAACTGCCGATTGCGCTGTCTGCCCGATGACCCTCACCCTACGGTCCGAGAATCCGGCCGCGGGCCGTTGACACCGAACTCGGCTGCATCGGCGCGGTCAGACGTTTCAGCGACGGCCCGTCGGTTTGAGCACCACCTCTTGGGGATGGGCGTCGGCCGGCGTGTGGATGGCTGCCACAACCGCCGACGCCACCGTGTCGGGCAGCAAGAACTGGGTGGCGTCGTACTCGCCGCCCTCCATCGCCACCAACTCCTGCTGCATGTCGGTGTCGATGCGCCCGGGAAAGATCGACGTGACCCGCAACGATGGTTCCTCTGCCCGAACAACATCGGCCAGTGCGCGTAGGCCGAACTTGCTCGCGGCATAGACGCCCCACCCCGGATTGGCGTGTCGGCCGGCACCCGAGTTGATGAACACCACATGCCCCCGCGCGGCACGGAGTGCGGGCAGCAGGAGGCGGGTCAGCTCGGCAGCGGCGATCAGGTTGACCTCGAGCACACGACGCCATTCATCGGCCGGGGTGTCTTCGATCGAACCCCAGCTGATCACGCCGGCGTTGTGCACCAGGACGTCGAGTTCGCTGATCGCCTCGGTGGCGGCCGCGAGCTCGTCGGCGTCGGTGAGTTCGACGGGCCAGGTGGTGGCCCCGTCGAGTTGCAATGCGATGTTGTCCAATTCGGTCGACGGTCGACCGCCGAGCAACAGGTCGTGAGTGGGCGCGAGCAGACGGGCGATGGAAGCGCCCAGACCACGGCTGGCTCCGGTGATCAACGCGGTTGGCATGATCGCCACCCTAGTCAGCACCCTGGGCTGCCAGAGGGTCTGGACAGCGAGATGGGCACGATCGCGCCCGTGGGGCCAGAATGTGACCGTGGGATACGTCGGCTTCACCAACACGCAACTGTCGGCGCGCGCGGCCTATCTGCTGCGTGGCAATGATCTGGGCACCATGACCAGTGCGGCGCCGCGTCTGTACCCGCACATGTGGAGCTGGGATGCGGCTTTCGTCACGGTCGGCCTCGCTCCGCTGAGTGTGGAACGAGCGGTGGTCGAGATGGACACCCTGCTCTCGGCGCAGTGGGGCAACGGCATGATCCCGCACATCGTCTTCGCGAACGGCCGCGACGGGTACTTCCCGGGTCCGGCGCGATGGGAGTGTTCACAGCTCGCGTTCAATGCACCGCGGGCGCCTCACACCTCGGGCATCACCCAGCCGCCCGTCCACGCCATTGCGGTGCAACGCATCCTCGACCATTCTCGCCGGCAGGGCCGCACCACACGCTCGGTCGCCGAGGAGTTCCTCGACCGCAGATGGGGCGACCTCGTCCGGTGGCACAGATGGCTTGCGCATGCCCGGGATCCGCAGGGCCGCGGTCGCATCACGCTGTACCACGGCTGGGAATCGGGGATGGACAACTCGCCCCGCTGGGATGCCGCCTACGAGAACGTGAAGCCGGGGGCCGATCTGCCGCCGTACACCCGCGCCGACCTCTCTCACGGCGCCGACGCCTCGATGCGCCCATCCGACGTCGAGTACGACCGCTATCTGTGGCTCGTCCACGAGATGAAGATGGCGAACTACGACGATGCGGTGCTGCCCGAGGTGATGAGCTTCGCCATCGAGGACGTCTTCGTCAGCGCGATCTTCGCGGTGGCGTGCGACGTGCTCGCGACGATCGGCGAGGACTATTCGAAACCTCGCTCGGATGTCCGTGACCTGCGGGCCTGGGCGGATCGATACCGTGCCGGCGTCGCGGCGGCGACCTCGGAACGCAACGGGGCCGCTCGCGACTTCGATCTGCGTGCGGGCCGCTGGATCAACACCGAGACCATCGCGATGTTTGCGCCGCTGTTGTGTGGTGGCCTGCCGCGCGATCGTGAGCGTGCACTGCTCAAGCTCTTCGAAGGTCCTCGCTTCTGCGGTCACCCCGACCTCAAGTACGCGGTGCCGCCGTCGACCTCACCGATCTCGGCGGACTTCAAATCGCGGGAGTATTGGCGCGGGCCCGTATGGCCGGTGATGACCTGGCTGTTCTCGTGGGCATTCGCCCGTCGCGGTTGGACGGAACGTTCGGCGCGGCTGCGTGAAGAAGGGCTGAGGCAGGCGCAAGACGGGTCGTTCGCCGAATATTATGAGCCGTTCACCGGAGAGCCGCTGGGTAGCATGCAGCAATCCTGGACCGCTGCAGCCGTTTTGGACTGGCTGGACTAGCCGACCTGGTTGGATCAGTACATGCAAAAGCCACCCGCCGGAGCCGAGTCGATCTCTCTGACGTTGCCGACCGTGGATCTGCAGGCGTTCGCCTGGGGGCCGGCAGACGGAACACTGGCTCTGTGCCTACACGGGTTCCCTGATACCGCGTACACGTGGCGGCACCTCGGACCGCGGCTGGCCGAGCAGGGCTACCGGGTGATCGCTCCGTTCGGCAGGGGATACGCGCCCTCCGGGCTCGCCCGCGACGGCGATTACCACGTGGGCGCACTGATGTACGACGCCGTGGAGATCCACCGGTGCGTGGGCGCCGATGATCAGGCCGTGGTGGTCGGACACGACTGGGGCGCACTCACATCGAATGGGCTGGCGGCCTTCGAAGGCTCGCCGTTCCGCACCGTGGTGTCGATGGCGGTACCTCCGATCGGGGCATTCACCCAGGTGCGTTCCGATCCCGCAGCGATGGCGAAACTGTATGCACGGCAAGCCTTTCTGAGCTGGTACACCATGTTCGTCCAGCTGCCGCGTCTGTCTGAGCGGACATTGGACAAGCTCATCCCGCTCCTCTGGCGGAGATGGTCACCAGGGTTCGACGCCACCGAAGACCTGCGGTACGTCTTCGACTCGTTGCCCACCGCAGCGCATCGCACCGCGGTCTTGGCGTACTACCGGGCCACGCTGCGACCCACCCGGCCCGCCGAGCGATACCGATCGATGCAGAGGGCGATGACAGGCGAAGCCCGCACACCCACCCTCTACCTGCACGGTGCCGACGACGGATGTATGCAGGCCGGCTTCGCCGAACGGGCGGGTGCGGTGTTGCCTGCCGGCAGCGACGTCCGCGTTGTCGAGGCAGCCGGGCATTTCCTGCATCTCGAACAACCCGAGGTGGTCGGCGACCTGATCATCGAGTTCCTGGCGTGACGCGGTAACTGCAAAAACAGTCCGTTCGCCATTGTTCCGGCCGTGACCCGGATCTAAACTGCTCGGTGATGAGCACCTCAACCCGGAGGACGCGCGCAGAGAGTCGCGTGGACAAGTTCGGCGAACGGCAGCGAGAGCTTGCCCGGTCGGCGCTGGCCACTCTGGCGGAACGGGGTTATGCGAACACCAGTCTTCGCGACATCGCCAGCAACTCCGACTTCACCCACGGGGTGCTCCACTACTACTTCGCCGACAAGAACGAACTCATCATCTTCGGAGTCCGCGAGTACAAAGCCGAATGTGTCACCCGGTACGACGCCGCTATCGACGGCTCCGAAAACGTCGATGACCTCGCCAAACGATTCTCCGCCGCCATGGCGACGAGCCTGACGGACGAGGCTCCGATGCACCGTCTCTGGTACGACATGCGAGCCCAGAGCTACTTCGACGAGGTCTTCCGGCCCGCCGTCGGCGAGATCGAACAGGGTCTGGAAGCGATGATCTGGCGAATGGTCACACGCCATTCCGAGTTCACCGGTCGACCCCCGGTGCTGAGTCCGCCGGTGGCCTACGCGATCTTCGACGGCCTGTTCCAGCAAGCACTCTTCCGGTGGTTCACCGGTGACGAGGGTTCCGCCGACGCGCTGGCCGCGCAGGTCGCCGCCATCGTCGCCGCGTTGACAGCCAAGCCCTGACCTCACCGGCAGATTCGCTCCACTCGCGCGCGTTCGCGCCCGTTACAACGGGAGCAGACGTCGGTAAGCGGAGCGAATCCGACAGGGATCGGGTCAGACGCCGATCTGACCGCCCGACTTCCACACCGAGACCACCGACGGGCGAGGCTGCGAATCGCCGCCTTCGGGCCAGTTCGAGTAAGGCTTGTCGGCCGAGTACTCGTCTTCTTCGCCGGGGTGCTGTACGCAGACGATGATCCGGTCTGTGCCGATGATCGGACCGCATGTCTCGGCACCTCTCGGCACGGTGAGGAACTGCTTCGTCTCGCCGCGGTTGTCGCCCTCGAGTGCAACGGCGAACAGTCCGTCGTTGTTCTTCAGCGCGTTGCCATCGGTGGAGATCCACAGGTTCCCGTGCGGATCGAAGGCCACGTTGTCCGGGCACGAGATGGGGCTGACCTTGGTCTTGTCGAATCCGCCGTAGTAGGTGTCGGCGGCGGCCGGGTCACCACACACCAGCAACAGGTCCCAGGTGAACTCCGTACCGGCATGGTCGTCGGTGAACTCGATGACCTGTCCGTTCTTGTTCTCGTTCCGGGGATTGGCCTCGTCGACGCCGGCCTTGCCCGCCGTGCCGCGCTTGTCGTTGTTGGTCAGCGCGCAGTAGACCTTGCCGGTCTTGGGATGTGGCTCGATGTCTTCGGGACGGTCCATCTTGGTGGCACCGACCTTGTCGGCCGCCAGCCGGGTGAACACTGCCACCTCCTGGGCCGTCATGCCCTCGACCTTGGACTCGGCGCCGTCGTCGGTGACGGTGAGAAGCGGGAACCACTTGCCCGTTCCGGCAAACGATCCCGAGGAAGGGAGCTTGCCGCTGCCGTCGATCTGATCGGGCTGGTTGCCGGTCAACTGAGCCACGTACAGGGTGCCGTTCGACAGGATGGTCATGTTGTGCTGCATGGCCGCCGCACCCACGCCTGGCTGAATCTTCTTGCTGGACACGAACTTGTAGATGTACTCGAAGCGCTCGTCGTCACCGGTGTAGGCGACCACGGTGCCGTCGTCGGTGACAAAGATGTTGGCGCCCTCGTGCTTGAGGCGACCCATCGAGGAATGCTTGACAGGAGTGGACTTGGGGTCGTGTGGATTGACCTCCACGACGTAGCCGAATCGGTTCGCCTCGTTGGGTTCTTTCGCCAGATCGAACCGGGTCTCGTACTTGCCCCACTGATGGAAGTCGTCTTCATCGTCGAAGCTGTACCGCTCGAGGCGGTCTTTCGCCGTGGAATCGGCGACGGTGGACGCGCCGGTGAAGTAACCGTTGAAGTTCTCTTCGCCGGAGATCATGGTTCCCCACGGCGTGAGACCACCGGAGCAGTTGCCGATCGTGCCGAGCACCGTGGTTCCCTGGGGATCGGCATTGGTCTTCACGAACTCGCTGCCGGCCGCCGGGCCGGTCAGGGTGAACGGACTCATCGCCGTGAGGCGTCGATTCCGTTCGCCGACAACGGGAGTCAACTTGCCCGACCCGTCTTCGCTCTTCACCTCGACAACGGTGATGCCGTGCGCAGCCATGGCGATCCGCGCTTGCTGCTCGGTCGGTTCCTTCGGCTTGTAACCCTTGAACATGAACTCTTCGCTGGTGTACTCCTGGTTGACCACCAGGTAGTAGTGCCCCGCCTGTCCCTCGATGGGGATCAGTCCGGCGAAGTCGTTGTTGAACCCGAACTGCTTTTCCTGCGCTTCAGGGGTCTGGTTGTCGAAATCGAACGCGGGGGCCCCGGGGACCACCGGGTCGCCCCACATGATCACCACGGCCTGCTCATACCCATCGGGGATGACCAGGGCGTCCTCGGTGTTCGGCGCGACGGGCACGAAGTTCATCCCGTTGCCGTCGCCGGTGCCGGTGACCTCCACCGCACTCGACGGTTGCGCCGTCGACTTGCTGTCATCACCGCATGCGGCGAGGGCCGAGGTGGCTCCCACCGCGACCACTGCAGCGGCCGAACCACGCAGTACCGAGCGACGTGAGACCGCGTTGCGGACGATGTCCCGGAAGTACTCGTTGTCGCTGGTGTTGGGAGGTTCATGCCAGCATGCGTCGCCACATTTGTAGTGGCACGTCACGCGGGAGCGTTTCGAGGCGCCTGCGTGTTTATCAAAAATGGCAAGTGGAACTCTCACCGTGGTGACTCCCTGTGCTGACGAAAGTGATGGGCTGACGAGGTCGCGGGCTTCGACCAACTTGTCGAACGGTAGGCATCGCAGTGAAACCGGCGGGAACCTGAACATGAATCAGCGGTAAAGACTCGCGGTTACGCGATTAAGGTTGGTGTTTGTGAGGGCGGATGGTTACGACGCGGTGGTGGTCGGATCAGGACCCAACGGTTTGTCGGCAGCGGTCACACTCGCCAAAGCCGGTCACAAGGTTCTGGTACTCGAATCTCATCCGACGATCGGTGGTGGAACCCGGACGAGCGAACTGACCGAACCCGGCTTCTGGCACGACATGTGCTCGGTGGTGCACCCGACCGGATTGGCCTCGCCGGCATTCAATTCGATGGATCTGGGCCGATATGGGCTGGAATGGCTCGACCCCGAGGTACAGCTGTCGCAGGTGTTCGGAGACGGCACCGCCCTGCCGCTGTTCCGGGATCTCGCGCGTACCCAGGAGACGCTCGGCCGTGATGCTGCCGCATGGGGCGCGACCCTCGGATTTGCCGCCAAACACTCGCAAGACCTGATCAGCGACTTCTTCGGCCCGTTCCGGATCCCGCGCCACCTGTTGGTGGCGGCCAGGTTCGGACCGCAGGCGCTGCTGAGTGCAGACGCGTTCAACAAGATCATGTTCCGAGATCCACGCACCCGTACGTTGTTCGCGGCCATCGCAACTCACGTGGTCCGGCCCACCAGCGGGGTGGCCACGGCATCGTTCGGGTTGATACTCGGGATGCTCGCGCACGCGGGCGGGTGGCCGATCGCGCGAGGCGGGAGTCAGTCGATCGCCGATGCCCTTGCCGGCGCGCTCAAAGCTCACGGTGGCGAGATCCGAACCGATCATCCCGTGCGGAGTTTCGATGATATGCCCGACACCCGCCTGAAGTTCTTCGACATCGACCCGACCCAGTTCAGCAGGATCATGGGCGACCGTCTGCCGACCCGGTACCGCCGCCGCCTCGCCAAATACCGTTATGGCCCAGGGTCGTTCAAGATCGACTACGCATTGAGTGAACCGATCCCGTGGAACGACCCCTACACCGCGAAGTCGGCGACCTTTCACATCGCCTCGGACGACCAGCAGATCAGGCAGAACGAAGAGGACGTGAAGGCAGGACGCCATCCGGAGCGTCCCAATCTCATCGGCGGAACGCCGAGCGTGATCGACCCATCACGTGCTCCGGACGGCAAACACGTCGCCTGGGCGTATTGCCATGTGCCTCATGGCTCTGACGTCGACATGACCGAAGTGGTGGAAGCGCAGATTGAGCGGTGTGCCCCAGGGTTCAAGGACGTGATCATCGCCAGGCACAGCATGACGGCCAAACAGCTCTCGGTGTACAACCCGAACTACGTAGGCGGCGACATCAATTCGGGCGTGTCCGATTTGCGGCAATTGTTCACACGGCCCGTGGCTGCGCGCGTGCCATACGCAACCCCCGTGGACGGTGTCTATCTGTGCGCGTCGTCGACCCCGCCCGGCGGCGGTGTCCACGGTATGTGTGGCATGCATGCCGCGCAGGCCGCGATCCGTCGGCACGGTTGATGCACACTGGAAATCATGAGCACACCAATTCAGATCGCAGTCCAGTTACAGCCACAGCACGCGGCCGACTACAACAACATCCGTGACGCGGTTCGCCGCGCCGAAGACGCCGGTGTTGATGTCGCGTTCAACTGGGACCACTTCTACCCGCTCTACGGTGAGCCGGACGGCGCGCACTTCGAATGCTGGACGATGCTCGCGGCGTGGGCCGAGCAGACCTCACGCATTCAGCTCGGCGCGCTGGTCACCTGCAACAGCTACCGCAACCCGGATCTGCTGGCCGACATGTCCCGCACCGTCGACCACATCTCGGGTGGCCGGCTGATCCTCGGCATCGGCTCGGGCTGGTTCGAACGCGACTACACCGAGTACGGGTACGACTTCGGGACCAAGGGAAGCCGTTTGGACGCCCTCGGCGAGGCACTGCCCCGGATCAAGAACCGGTTCGCGAAGCTCAACCCGGCGCCCGTTCGCGAGATCCCGATCCTGATCGGTGGCGGCGGCGAGAAGAAGACGCTCAAGTTCGTCGCCCAACACGCTCATTACTGGCACTCGTTCGTCGACCTGGAGACCTACCGGCACAAGTCGCAGGTACTGGCCGATCACTGCGCAACAGTCGGTCGCGACCCCGGTGAGATCGCCCACTCGGCGGAGCTGTCGCAGGCAGGCGGTCTCGACGAAGCCGTGAAGCTCGCCGACAGTCTCGCCGACGAGGGCGTTTCCCTGTTCACGGTCGGTGTCAACGGCCCCGACTACGACATCTCGCTGGCCACCGAACTGTGCAAGTGGCGTGACCGCCGGAACGGATAGGTAGACGCGCACCTCCCCACATGCGCGATAATGGCTTCGATCGCACGCCGATCACAAGATCGCGACACGTGACGGATCCGAAGGCCGCAGGTGGGGAGGTGACTGCGCGATGACGTATTGGTCCTCGACGCAAGCCCGCCTGATGGCTGAGCCCGAGTTCATCTCGACCATCGGCAGGCTCATCCAATCGGTCGCGCCTCTCGGTGCCACCGGAGCGAAAGCCACATTCAGTTTTGCCGGTACCGCCACCCGCTACGCCCTGACGTACTTCGGGCCTGTGCCACCGACGCCCATTCCGATGCCGCTGCCTGCGCTCGAAGTGGCCAGAGACCTGAGGGTGGGGCGGTATCAATCCGGGGCGGATGCGTGCCTGCTGCTCGAGATCGTGCTGGGGCCCGGCGCCCCGGTTATCCGGTTCGATCACGGTGAGCACGGGCCGATCGATCCGGCGCTCATCTTCGACGCCGATGCCTACCGCGACGATCTGCTGAGGTATCCGCGGGATGCCCCGCAGTGGTTGGTCGACTACGTTGGCGGCGTTCCCCTTGCACACCTGCTGTCGGGCTCCTACTTCCCGTTCCCATCCGCAGGGTCGGTGCCCGCCCGCGCCACCGATGCCGCTGCAGCGGTGACCATCACGCTGGACTTCATCCGCAACCACCGGATCGACCACGCGGGGCACAATCTGTACTCCCTGGCAGCGCAACGGATTCAGGCGGGCTGGCGGGTTTTCACACAAACACCAGCCGACCCGGCGCGATCAAGCGGCCGCATGCGTCTGGTGTTCCTCGTAGCCGACGACGCGGTGGTCGAGATCCCCTCGCCTGCAATGACTCCTGAGTCCAACGAGCTGGCGTTCACCCAGCGTGCGTTCGAACGGGCGCATGCCCGTTCGCAGGTGCCGTCCACTCCGGCTCCGGTGCAGCACGGCGGAGGAGTGGGCGTTGCGATCCGCGGCCAGGAGTCGACACAGGATGTTCCCGGCGCACGTGAGGCGCAGACGGCACGCGACAACATCTGGCGGGGCGTCGGACGGATGTATGAGCAGATACTCGCACCGCTACCCGACAACGAGGTGTTGTGGCCAGGCGGTACCAGGGGCTTTCGGGTGGTGGCGCGCGAACGGACCACCGTGGTGGCCACCGATGGTCTGTCGGCGCCGAGTCTTGTCGGTGCGCTGAACGGATCGATGGTCGGTGTGGGCGCGGAGTTCTTCGTCGAGTCCATCGACCCCGAGCTGCGTGCCGACGAAAGCGCGCGCGAACATTGGCTTTTCACGATCATCGCCGCGGTCGCGGCCCATGCCGCCTCTGGTGGGCAAGACTTCGTACGCACCATCACCGCTTCGGTCGACCCGGTGTATGTGGAGCTCGCCGGGGTACGAGCGCCCCGCGAGTGGGCGGTCGGCAGCACTGTGGGTGTACTGCTGAGCAACAAGGGCTGGGGCGCCCCGGGTGGTTTCGACACCCCACTCGGCCGCGTCGCCCTGGTCTCGGTGACGTTGTTGCGAGCGAGCGAGGCAGTCACCACGTCCGCGTGGCCGACGGCCGCAGGCGAGATCTTCCGTCAGCTCTCCGCCCGGCGGATCGGCCACTACTTCGATCCGCACCGCGAAGCCATCTACTGACCCGCCGGCCGGGCCCTTGCCGCCGTCGACGGGTTCGGTACTAGCGGGTGGGAACCACCACGGCCCGACCCCGGACCTTGCCCGCGTGGAGTTGTTCATAGGCCGATGGCGCGTCGTCCATCGAGAACTCGGACACCGTCACGCTGATCGCACCGCGTTTGGCGAGTTCGATGACCTCCATCAGTTCGCTACGCGAGCCCCAGTTGACCACGCGCACAGACACATCGAACGGCAGGGTGAGGTACCCGGCTCCCACGGTGCCTGTGCCGACACCGATCAGGACGATCTCGCCGGCCACGGCCACCGACGATTGCGCCAGATCGGCGGTGCTCTGCGCACCGACGAAGTCGAAGAGCGCATCGACGCCGCGACCACCGGTGAGCTCCCTGATGCGTTCTCCCGCATCGGAATCGGAGATGAAAGAGTGGTGCGCACCCAGTTCGAGGGCCTGATCGACCCGCGATCGATCGAGATCAACAGCGATGACAGTTGCCTGAGTCAGCGCACGGAGCAACTGCACACCCACGTGACCCAGACCGCCGACCCCGATCACCAGTGCGGTGGTGCCGGGGGACAGACGCGACAGCGAGGGCTTGATGGCGTGATACGGCGTGAGTCCGGCGTCGGTCAGTGAAACGCTCGCGACCGGGTCGAGATCACCCAACGGCACGAGATGCCTTGGACTGTCGACGATCATGTACTCGGCCATGGTGCCCGGTCGGTGGATTCCGGGTGCGCTGATCCCGTGAACACAGTTGTTCTCACTGCCCTGCGCGCAGGAATGGCACATCCCGCAGCCCCACGGTCCGTACACCAGTACCGCTTGGCCGACCTCGATGCCGGTGGTGCCCGGGCCGAGTTCCTCGACGACGCCTGCGCCCTCGTGCCCGAGGGTCAACGGCAGTGGTGCGAACACGTATTGGTCGGCAGGCGTAGACATGATGAACTCATCGGAGTGGCACGCACCCGATGCGGTCATCTTCAGCAGCACCTCGCCGGGCCCCGGCACTGGTTTGTCGACCGTGACGACCTCCGGACGTGCCCCGAACTCGCGGTACTGCAGCGCTTTCATGGTCGCGGACACGGTCAGTCGACGTCCTCGCCGATCCACTGCGAGAGCAGATGATGAATGTGGCGGATCTTCACCTCTTGGTACCGGGCCAATGGCAGGTACTTCGACTGTGCCGACTTCAGACCCTTGTGCACCTTGGGCATGTTGTAGGCATCCTGGTCGAACACCCGCGCAGAGCTACCCAGAACGGTCGCCTCGATCCACGACTGATCAGGCTCGAGCCATTGGGTTTTCGCCGGCTTGGGCCGCTCGCCTTTGAAGGGGCCGAGCAAGTAGACGTCCATGATCGACGTCTCGTGGTCGTCGCCGTTGGGCCGGAACCGGTAGACGATGCGCTGGTAGGCGCCCCACGGATGAAAGTTGGGGAACACGGTGTAGTAGATGCTGTCGAGCGACTCGGCATCGGACATGTTGTCTGCCTTGACATCTCCGATGATGTCACGCAGGCCCTCGCGGGCCAGCATCCCGGACATCTCGCGGGCGGTCACGCCCTCGGGCAGTGTCACCATCGGGTCCTCGTCGATGCGGGCGTCGACCATCGAGTCGAACATCTCCTGCTCGGATGGGACGAACTTGATGTGCGGGCTGGGTACACCGTTCGCGGTGATGCCGCGGTTGAAGTTTCCCCAGCTGTCGTACTGACTGTTCGAGTCGCCGGTGCCCACCACTCGCTGCGGATGGGTGGTGATGACGTGGAATGCCTCGGAGAAGGCCTCCTGCGCGATCTTCCAGTTGGCCTGGATGACCTGGGCGACATGGGCCTGGATGTAGCGGTCCTCCAAAGGCCAAGCCTCGAAGTGCTTTCCGAGGTCGCCGAGGAAACTCGCGAGCGATTCTGACGCCGGGTCCATGTTGATGAAGACGAAACCACCCCAGGTGTCGACCTTGACCTGCGGCAGATCCATCTTGCCCTGGTCGACCTGAGGGAAGTCCCAGGCACAGGTCATGGATTTGAGCGATCCGTCGAAGTTCCAGGCGAATCCGTGGAAAGGACAACGGATCTCGTTACCTGCTGGCCCGTCCTCTTCGCGCAGCGTGCGGCCACGGTGCAGGCACGAGTTGTAGAACGCGCGGATGCTCATGTCCTTGCCCCGCACGATGAGGATCGACTTCTCGCAGATCTCGTAGACGAGGGTGTCGCCCGGTTCTGGGATCTCTTCCTCGCGGCATGCCATCTGCCAGACCTTGTACCACATGCGGTCGCGCTCGAGCTCGTGGTATTTGCGGCTGATGTAGCGGGAGACCGGCACGAAGTTCTGGTCTTCGTACTTCTCGTGCGACTCCTCGCGCAGGATGTCGGGCACCGGATGGGTGTCGGTGTCGAGCAGTCGCTGGTACGCGGTTCCGTTCTCGATGAAACCGTCGTCATCGGTTTGACCTGTGGGACGGGCCTCGGTGTTCGTCACAGTTTGCCTCCTTGTTCCAGGCTGACGGCGAGGGCGTCTTGTGCCATTTTGTCGGCCTGCATCTTCTCGAGCAGCTTGGCTGCGCCCATGAAACGCCGGTTCTGGGTGATCGGCACCGGTTCGCGCGGTCCGAGACCCACCCACCGGGCCAGTTCGGGATCCACAGCCTTCACCTCACCGTGCAGGTACCGACCCTCGGGGTCGAAAGTGCCGGTCTTGCCGTCTTTGGTGGTGACCCGGACGTTGAAATCCTCATCGAATTCATAGATCGCCCGGCTCATCGGATGCTTGATCTGACGCATCGCGTGCTCCCTCTTCTGAGACTCGCTGCCTTACTTGGTACCGAATGCACTAACTGTAGCAGCGAAGAGTGATCGCGAGCACAAATTTCTTTAGGTTGTCACCAAAAAGTAGGTCAGCGGCGACGACTCACCCATTCGAGTGCACCCGACACCAGGGCTCGGTAGTTGGCGTCGCGCAACGTGGGGGCCTTGTCGCCGGGTTGCAGGTAGACCAGCCGGCTTCGTCCATTGGTCTTCGTCCACCCGACCAGGGAGGAGCCCTCGCGATGTCGCCAGCCCTCGCGGTGGTCGCG
Organism: Williamsia sp. R60; assembly: GCF_054063855.1. Taxonomy (NCBI): domain Bacteria; kingdom Bacillati; phylum Actinomycetota; class Actinomycetes; order Mycobacteriales; family Nocardiaceae; genus Williamsia; species Williamsia sp. R60. The sequence continues at coordinate 507,428 of NZ_JBSSGR010000003.1, read as the reverse complement.
GCGGCCCGCCATGGCCAGCGACGTCGACCAGTGGACGGCGTCGGTCATCTCGGCATCGGTGCGCAGTAGTGGCTCGACGTCGTCTTCGAAGACCTCGCACAGGTACGTCTCGTCGGTCAGCCCGAACTCTGCGGGCACCTGCGAGACCACCGGGTGAGCCGAGTCGACCACCGAGATCGTCTCTGGCACTGCGTGTCGATAGCCCGAATCCGGGCAGGTGACGCCACGGACCACGCCTGGCTGATAGAGGTAGCGACCCCCGACGAACTCTGCCCACTCATCCCAGCGCGCCCAGGATGCGAGCGCGTGGTGGAGCACCACGTACCCGTGGCCCGTGTCGGGCGCTGATCGGACGGCCTCACGGATCGATTCTGGGGGATCGGTCGGCTCCGGAAGGGTCCCGGGCATGTCGTAGTGGAGTGATGCGTCGAACTCGGCGAGTTCTACAGCGGAGATGTCTGCGTCCGGATGCTCACGCCATGTGATGTCCGCAGGCAGGGAGTCGAGGAACTCGGCGAAGGCCTCCCGGTCGAAGGAATGCCCACCCGTGACAGCCAGAACTCGCATCGAATCGCTCCACTTCGTCGAACTCAACTGGTATTGCTGTCAAGTTACTCGACGGAGTGGCATGGAGTGGCGGGTCAGCGACCTTCGATCATCCTCGAGCAGACCTCGGTGGTCGCAGTGCGTAGCCGGGGGACGGGGATGTCGGCGAGCGGCCCACCCTCGATACGGAGTGGCTGGATGGCGATGGTCATCGCGATCATCGTGCGCACCCGAAGTGAGCGGGCTGCGTGTTGTGCCGCGGCGGCACGCTTGTTGGGAGGCACATCGGTCACCGGGAAGTAGTCGAACGCGCGGCGGATGTGCCGTTCCTCGTACTCCTTGGTGAGCAGGCGTGTTCCGGGAGTCGCGCCGCCCGCCATCTGCAGGAACAGCATGCGTGCCGAGTTCGGGTGCTCCGCGGTCCAGTCCCACACGGCCGAGACGACCTCTTTGAACGAGTCGGCATCTGCAGAGACGTCATCGGGTCGGGCCGAGTGCGCCGCCTTGGAGCTGGCGTCCATCGCGTATCCCAGAGCGCTCTCGAACAGCTCTTCCTTGCTGGCGAAGTGGTAGTAGACGGCGGTGGGGACCATGCCGGCTTCCTCGGCGATCTCCTGGATGGAGGCCTCGGCAAAGCCTTTCTTCGAAAACACCCTGACCGCCGCTTTCACGATCAGGTGGCGCCGTGACGGCCGGTGCGCCGAGCCCTTTGCCGGTGCGGTCTTCTTCACGGGCTCATCGGGGTCGGAGTCGTCTGCCGGTTCGGGTGTCGGCGAGCCGAGGCCCCCGCCCGGTTGGTCATCCGCCGCAGGCAGCGAGTCCCAGCCCAGCCAGTTCTCGTCGGTGTCCAGCGTCCGGCTGTCGGTGGTGCGTTCACCATTCGATGCCGGTGTGGTTGTCTTCCGCCGTGCCACAGTCGTTCCTCCTCGCCCCGGATGACTGCATTGCCCCTTGAGTTACCACATCAGGATGTCACAGCCTCGAGAACTTGTTCCGCCTGTCATCATCTAGTGCATGACAAGCAAGGGTGGGGAGCCAGGGAGGTCCGGCGCTGGTACGTCTGCTGCCGCGACCCCGGTGGGCAAGGGGACCAAAAGAGCAGCACACAGGCCCTCGCGGCGCGAAGTGGTGGTCGAAGCGGCGATGCACCTGTACTCCGTCCGGTCGATCGAAGACGTCACCGTTGCCGACATCGCCGCCGAAGCGCACATGACGTCGGCCGCGGTCTACTACCACTACCCGTCCAAAGACGAGGTGCTGCTCGGTGGTCTGCGCCTTTTCGCGGAGCAACTGCTCGATGAGTTGCGGGGCAAAGTGGCCGAGGATCCAGACGCACCGCTCGGCGACATCATCGTGCGATTGCTGGAATGGACCGACAGCCAGCGGTCGGCGTCGCTGGTCTACTTCGTCCGGTCGCCCGGCTGGAGTCTGTCGATCGAGGCACTCCGCCGAGAGGTGCGCCTCGAGATGCTCGCGGTGTTCTCGGCCGAGCTGCGGACGCGAAATCGTGTCGCGTCGAAGGCGAAGCAGGCTGCCGCCGCAACCGCGCTGTCGAGTCTGCTGGAGGTCTCAGCCGCGTCATGGCTCACCGAAGACGCTGTGCTGGCCAACCTCGGCCGCCGAAAGTTCTCCGACGAGGTCCGAGAGTTGGCGGCGGACATCTGCAGCGTGTGATGCACATCGCTGGTCTCCGACTGCACTTCCGAAGCTCGCTCAGGCCATCTAGCTGGCACTTCGCGAACGTATCTTTAGACCGACGACAGTTTGTGGTTCACTGGCAGAGTGCTCAGTCAGCCGCGTGCCCGCTCCATAGACCTCGACAATCCGTTCGCGCCACTGGACGGCTTGTGCGAGCTCGTGTTGGTGCGTCACGGTGAGCAGCAGCTCACCAAGGAGTTGAGCGCCGGGGAGACCGTGGACCCGCCGTTGTCGGAGACGGGTGAACGTCAGGTGCAGGCGGTTGCCGACCGCTTGGCAGCCACCCGGGTCGACGCCGTGTACAGCTCGCCGTTGCAACGGGCGCTGCGTACCGGCACCGAGATCGGCGCCCGGCACGGTTTGACCCCCGAGGTGCGCGACACCCTCACCGAGTTCGAGCCGTGGCAGAACTTCCCCGCAGACCAGTCGCCGTTCGAGGTGCTGCCTCACGAAGAGATCTCGACCATCTTCCGCGAACACATCCGCACCAGACGGTACGAGGCGTTTCCGTACGCCGAGGACGGGGCCGCATTCCGGGCACGTGTGCTCGGCGAGCTGTCGCGCATCATCGACGCGCATCGCGGTCAACGGGTGGTCGTCACCGCTCACGGCGGCGTCATCAACGCCGCGCTCGCCGACGCACTGGGCAGTGGATTCGACATGCCGGTGCGGGTGCACCACACATCCATCTCGGTTCTGCGGGGGGCGGACACGCGCCGCGCGGTGCAGTCCATCAACGACTTCTCCCACGTGCTGTCTTTCCAGACACACGTGGGAGCAATGAATCTCTGACCTTCCAGGGGGCCACCCGCCTCCGCCATCACAAGGAGTACCAATGGATCTCGATCTCAAAGGCAAGCGCGCAATCGTCAGTGGTGCGAGCCGCGGCATCGGCCTGGCCATCACCCGGACCCTGTTGAACGAGGGTGCCTCCGTCGGAATCTGTGCGCGCGGTCAGGAACACCTCGATGAGGTCGCCGCCGAATTGTCCGAGTACGGAACGGTTTTTCACAAGGCGGTCGACGTCGGCGACAGTGAGTCGGTCAAGTCGTTTGTCGATGCATCCGCAGAAGCCCTCGGCGGCATCGACATCGTGATCGTCAACGCCTCTGCCGCCACCGGCAAGGGCCCGCAGGCGTGGGTGAACAGCTTCAACGTGGATCTGATGAGCTTGGTCAACTTCATCGAATCGACCTCCGGTCATCTCGAGAACAGCGAGGCGGCCGCCGTGGTCGCCATCGCGACCACCTCGGCTCTCGAGGCCGGCCCGATCACCACGGCCAACAGTTACGGCGCCCTGAAAGCGGCCGCGTTGCAGCATGCTTCAGCACAGGCAAAAGCACTCGGTCCCAAGGGTATCCGCGTCAACTCGGTATCGCCGGGGCCGATCTTCTTCGAAGGCGGCGCCTGGGACACGATCAAGACCAGTCGTCCGGCTCTTTACGAGGGTGCGCTCGAGGCCGCGGCGATGGGCAAACTCGGTTCGGCCGAGGACGTGGCGAACGCCGTGGTGTTCCTGGCATCCCCCGCTGCCGGTCACATCACCGGAACCAACCTGGTCGTCGACGGCGGATTCACGAACCGCTTCGACTTCTGATCGATATCTCGGCGAGTGGAAAACGACATGACCAGTAGCGACAACAATGATCAGCCGGCCGACGTGGTCATCCTCGGCGGCGGATCCGGCGGCTATGCGTGCGCCCTGCGTGCGGCGCAGCTGGGCATGTCGGTGGTCCTCGTCGAAGCCGGAAAACTCGGCGGCACATGCCTTCACAACGGGTGCATCCCCACCAAGGCGTTGCTGCACGCGGCCGAGGTGGCCGACTCGGTGCGCGAAGCCCACGGCTTCGGCATCAAGGCCACCCTCGACGGCATCGACATGAGTGCCGTCAACAGCTACAAGAACGACGTCATTGCCGGCCTCTATCGCGGACTCCAGGGCTTGGTGGCCTCGCGCGGTATCGAGGTTGTCGCCGGCTACGGCCGAGTGGTCGCCGACCGTACGGTCGAAGTCGAACTCGCGGCGGGTGGGCGTGCCCGATACCGCGGAGAGGCGCTGGTGCTCGCGACAGGTTCACAGGCCAGGAGCCTGCCCGGACTCGAGCTCGGAGGGCCTGTGATGACCAGTGACCGGGCACTCGAACTCGACTCCGTTCCCGATCGGGTGGTGGTTCTCGGTGGTGGTGTCATCGGATGCGAATTCGCCAGTGTCTGGGCATCTCTGGGCACCGAGGTGACCATCGTCGAAGCTGCTCCGCGCCTGTTGCCCACCGAAGACGAGTGGAGCTCGAAGCAGGTCGAGCACGCGTTTCGCAAACGAGGCATCAAGAGCCTGACGGGTACCGCTTTTGCATCCGTGACCACGGACGCCGACGGCGGGGTCGACGTCGAGTTGGCCGACGGCAGGCACGTCAGCGCGGATCTGCTGCTGGTGTCGGTGGGACGGGGTCCACGAACTGCCGGGCTGGGGTTCGAAGAGGCCGGCGTCGAAGTCGACCGCGGGTGGGTGATCACCGACGAGTTGTTACAGACCGGCGTGCCAGGTGTGTTCGCGGTGGGGGACATCGTGCCCGGGCCGCAACTGGCGCATCGTGGCTTTGCCCAGGGCATCCTGGTGGCCGAGCAACTCGCCGGACTGGACGCGATGCCCATCGCGGACAAGGGAATTCCCCGGGTGACGTACTCGAACCCGGAAGTGGCATCGGTGGGCCTGACAGAGTCGGAGGCGGCCGAGAAGTACGGCGACGTCTCCACGGCCGTCTACGATCTCGGTGGCAACGGCAAGAGCCGCATCCTGCGCACGACAGGCGGGATCAAGCTCGTGCGCGCCGGCGAGAACGGACCGGTTGTCGGTATCCACATGGTTGGTGCCCGCGTCGGTGAGCTCATCGGTGAAGCACAACTCATCTACAACTGGGAAGCGACTGCCGGCGATGTCGCCCAGTTGATCCATGCCCATCCCACACAGGCTGAAGCGCTCGGTGAGGCGCATCTCGCGTTGGCGGGGAAGGCACTGCACGCACACGGCTGAACGCGGTACCGGTTCACGTGGAGAGAGGAACACATGTCTGGACCCTCGGGCCGTATCGACGCGGTACTGGTGTGTGGTGGCCAATGGCACGACTTCGACTACGCGCGGCTGCAACTGCTTTCGGCCTTGGCGGACTACGAGCACGTGCGTACCCGCGTCTTCGAGAACTACGACTGTCTCGAAGCGATCGACTCGGCGGACATGCTGATCACCTATACGTGCAACGTGGTTCCCGACGCCGGCCAGCAACAAGCACTGATCGACTTCGTCGGACGTGGCGGTAGATGGCTCGCCCTGCACGGGACCAACTCGGCGATCGAGCCGACGGCGCCGGGAAGCCCGAGCAAGTACGTGACCCCCAGGTCGATGGGTGAGCTGCCGGCTGTGATCGGCAGTCAGTTCCTCGGACACCCGCCGATCGCACCGTACCTCGTCGAGATCACCGATCCGGACCATCCGTTCGTGGCCGACGTGGAACCGTTCGAGGTGACCGACGAGTTGTACATCAGCGAACTGCACCCGCCCATTCAGGTGCTCGCGCACACCCGGTTCGTCGGCGCATCAACAGGTTTCGAGGAGGGGCACACCAGTGTGGACGAGCCCCGGCCCGTCTTGTACCTCAAGGACCACGGCGATGGAACGGTCTGCTACTTCACTCTCGGTCACTGCCGGGGACGATTCGACGTGCAGGACCTGGGCATCGACGACCTCGGCAAGGTGGACCGGGGCAGCTGGGTGGTTCCCCAATTCGACACCATCCTGGCGCGGTGCCTCGAATGGGCCATCACCGGACTGATCAGCCCGGGGCCCGCTTAGGCTGCGAAAGCTCTTCTCAGAGCATCACATTGCGATCCGAAGTACGTCCTGGACACCTCTGCCCCTCGCGCCACCAGATCGAACCCGTGGAAGGCGCCCGGTACGGTGACGAACTCACACGGCACGCCGGCCTCTTCGAGGCGCTCGGCGTACCTCTTGTCCTCGTCGAAGAACAGATCGAGTGTGCCGACCCCGATCCATGCCGGCGCGACGCCGCTGAGGTTCTCGCGACGTGCCGGCACCGCCGTCGCCGGATCGGCGTCGCCGAGATAGCTCTGCCAGCCGAAACGATTGCTCCGCGCGTCCCACAGCCGATGATGTCGATCAGGTGTCTCCGAGCGGTCGTCGAGCATCGGATACGACAGGAGCTGTAGCACCGGGTTGATCTCGCCGCGGTCTGCAGCACGCAACGCCAGTGCCGCCGCCAGCCCACCTCCTGCGCTGGCACCACCGATTGCGATATTGGCAGGGTTGATGTCCGGCTGAGTGGCCATCCATTGCAGGGTGGCGTCGCAGTCGTCGAGTGCGGCCGGGTACGGATTGTCCGGAGCCAGTCGATAGTCCACGGAAACCACTGTCGCGGCGAGCTTCTCGGCGAAGGCACGGCAGAGGCCGTCGTCCTGCGCGGCTGCACCGATGACGTATCCGCCACCGTGTATCCACAGAAGTGCAGGCGATGGCGCGGTGGCACCCGGATGCCTGAACACCCGCGCAGAGGCGCCTGTCTCGACCTGGTGAACTTCCACATCTCCGCCCGAGGGGAGGATGGTCCTCAATTTCCGCATGATCGGCAGGGTCCGACGGCTCACCAGTCGAGGCGGCAACAGCATCGATGCGAAGCGCAGGTCGGGATGGAATTCGGCGCGGTTTCGGATGCGGCCGATCATCGGTGGCCGAGAGGCGCCGTGGGTGTGTCCATGATGAGCAATCGTAGGTGACACCGCAGGGGTGGCGCGGGTCTATCGGACAGTGGACCCACCGGCCGATGTGCGGCTCGACCGGTGGGTTCATGTCTCTCCTCCGTGGTCGGAGAAGTCCGGTGAAGTCAGTAGGACGCGGTGCCGCCGTCGACGCTGAGTAGCGCTCCGGTGATTCCGGCGCCCGCGTCCGAGGCAAGCAGCATCGCCATTGCGGCAACTTCCTCGACAGTGTTGGGGCGCTTGATCGCCGACTCCTCGGCGAACAGAGCAACCATCTCTTCGAATGACATACCCATCGCCTCGGCGGTGGCGGGGCCGTTGTCCTTGATGATGTCGGTGATCACCAGGCCCGGGCAGATCGCGTTCACGGTGATGCCTTCGGTGCCCACTTCCCGGGCGATCGACTTGGTCATCCCGTTGATCGCGTGCTTGGCGGCGACGTAGGCGGTGAAGACAGGCTTGCCCTGCTTGCCCTCCACCGACGAGATGTTGATGATGCGTCCGTACTTGTTGGGGAGCATGTGCTGCAGCGCGCGGCGGGTGGCCCAGAAGTTGGCGTTGAGGTTCCAGTTCATCACCAGATTCCACTCGTCATCGGTGAGCTTGGCGGTGGGCTGAAGGTCCTTTGCGCCACCGGCATTGTTGACCAGCACGTCGATGCGTCCGAACGTGGCGACCGTCTGCTCGATGAAGTCCTCGACGTCCGCCTGTACGGTCACGTCGCCGGGGAAGAATGCGGCTCGCTCGCCGACTCCGAGATCGGCCAGTGCCTTCTCGCCCTTCTCGGCCGACCGTCCGTTGAGCGCCACCTTGGCGCCTTCGGCGAGAGCCGCCTCGGCGATCCCTCGTCCAATGCCCTGCGTACCGCCGGTGATGGCGACGACCTTGTCTTGCAGCTTCATCAAATCTCCCTTGAACCAACGGTCGGTGAGTGCAGACAAGTTACTTGTATTCGTCTACAGTCTCGGTACAGTGTTACATGTCACACACCGTACTGCACCCAAAATATAGAAACTAACCCAGAGTCGAGATGAGATGACCGAAGAACGTTGGCTGGTCGATACCGATCCCAGCAACCGCCTGCCCGTGTACACCCGGCTGAACGCCAGCGACGTGCTGTCCGATCCGATCACCCCACTGGGCGCCGATCTCGGATGGATCCAGAACATCTTGCCCGGTTGGAACTTCGGTTACGCCAGCTTGGGCAGCTATTCGCTGGCGGAGAAGCCTGACGTGGCCGCATCGTCCGGCATCTTCTACGGCCACCTGTACATCAACCTCTCGATGTCGCGGCTCGTCGGGATCCGCGGTGGACTGCCGGTGGAGTTGGTAGACCAGCTCTGGTACGGCGGCGACCCCGACATCCCCGCCTACGTGGGCCATCCGGACGACGAGAACGCAGACGCCAGCCGGCGTCTGGCCGACCGCAACGCCTGGGCGCTGTCTACAGAAACCTTCCCGGAACTGGAGGAAGATCGCACGCTCGCGGACCGACTGCGCACCGAGCGGCCCGACCTCACGTCGCTGACCCCAGCGGCCCTTGTCGCGCGAGCACGTTCGGTGATGCCGCTGGAGCGGGTCGCCTGGCGTGGCGAGGTGGTGGCCACCAACTGCGCCGCTGTCGGCCCCGCCGTGCTCGGCCAACTGCTGGGTGCCGATCATCAGGACCTCATCGTCACGCTTGTCGGTTCGGCCGGCGACGTCGATTCGGCCCTGCCGTCGTATGCGTTGTGGGAGCTCGGTCGCCTTGTCCGCGCCGACGAGCAGCTGATGGCGGCTTTCGACGGTGGCGTCGCCGGGGTGGGTACGCGGATCGCCGGCATCGATCCGAAGTTCGACGCGTCGCTCGAGCAGTTCCTCCTCGACTTCGGATACCGAGGACCGAACGAGTGGGACCTCGGTTCGGTTTCCTGGGAGACCAAGCCCGACCTGGTCTTCTCGCTGATCGATCGCCTCCGGCTGCAAGACGATTCGGCATCACCCGCCGCTCGGCTGTCAGAACATGCGTCCGCCACCGACGACGCGTTGGCGCGTGCCCGGGCCATCGTGGGTGACGACACCGAGGCACTCGCGACCCTCGACGCCGCGGTCGCATCGGCCCGACGGTTCGCAGCCTGGCGTGAACGGGCAAAGACCAACTGCATCAAGGTGTTGCACGAGGCACGTGTCCCGCTGGTCGAGTTGGGCCGACGGCTGCACGCGCAGGGTCATCTCGAGTCACCCGACCACGTCTTCATGGCAGTCGACGACGAACTCGACGCCCTGGCCAGCGCGCCGGAGTCGATGACACGAACACTGGCCGACCGGCACCGGCAATGGCGCGAGCTGTTCGGACTGGAACTGCCGACGTTCCTTGACACCCGGGAGCCGATGCCCCCGCTGTCGGGTCTCAAGCGCAAGGGCGAATCGGTCGTCGAGGGTGTGAAAGTCGGTGACGTGCTGCAGGGTTCGGGTGCTTCGCCGGGCATCACCACGGGGCGCACCCGCGTCATCACCTCGATGGACGCACTCGACACGTTCGAGGTCGGCGAGATCCTCGTCGCGCCGCAGACCGATCCGTCGTGGACTCCGCTGTTCATGGTGTCCGCCGGTGCGATCACCGACGTGGGTGCCATGGGTTCGCACGCCATGATCGTCAGTCGCGAGCTCGGAATCGCTTGCACAGCGGGCGTTCCCGCGGCCACCCGAAGGATCCCGGACGGCGCGCTGGTCGAGGTCGATGGCTCCAAGGGCACGGTAACAATCCTGGAGCTGCCGTGAGCAGCGGTGTCATCACCACCACGCGCGCGGTCTTCCTGAAGGAGCGGCCGGCAGACGGGGAGCCCCGTCCAGAGCATTTCGAGGTTCGTGACACGGCTGTGCCCGAGATCTCGGGCGGTCAGGTGCTGGTGCAGAACCTGTTCATGAGTGTCGACCCGTCGATGCGGGGCCGTCTGGGCACTTCGGAGATGCACTACACCACCAACTTCCAGGTCGACGCCCCGCTGGACGGCTCGGCGCTGGGCGTGGTGGTCGACGGGAACGGCCTGATCCCGAACGGGTCGTACGTGCGCCACCGGTTGGGCTGGCGCGAACACGCCGTGGTCGACGCTTCCGCCGCGGCGGTCATCGAACCCCGCGGGCTCGAACTGCACCACTGGCTCGGGGCGCTGGGGCAAACAGGTTTCACCGCTTACGCAGGTTTGGTCCGTGCGGGCGAACTACGTCCGGGTGACGACGTCTTCGTCTCGGCTGCCGCCGGTGCGGTCGGCAGCACAGCCGGCCAGTTCGCGCGATTGATGGGTGCGCGCACCGTGATCGGCAGCGCGGGAGGCCCGTCGAAGGCGGGGAAGCTCATAGAGGATCTAGGCTTCGACGCGGGCATCGACTATCGCAGCGAGCCGATCGGTTCGGCTCTGCGGGCCGCGGCTCCCGATGGCATCGACCTCTACTTCGACAACGTCGGTGGAGACCATCTTGTCGCCGCGCTGTCGTCTCTGAAGGTCGGGGGCCGAGTTGCGCTGTGCGGGATGATCTCCAACGGTGGGCCTGACCGTCCGCCCATCGACGTGTTGATGAACGCCATCCTCAAGCGAATCACTCTGCGCGGCTTCATCGTCCGTGACCACGAAGATCTGAGGCCCGAGTTCGAGGATCGGGTTGTCGGTTGGCTTGAGGCTGGCGAACTGGTCGCCGAATCCACCGTCTACGACGGTCTGGACAACGCCGTGGACGCTTTCCTGTCGATGCTCGGCGGCGGGAACGTCGGCAAGATGTTGGTCAGACTCGGCTGAGTTCGGCGGCATCGGCCATGTCGAGGACAAACCGGTAACGCACGTCGTTGCGAGACAACCGCTCCAATGCCTCGTTCACCTGGCGTGAAGGCAGCACTTCGACATCTGCGGTGATGTTGTGCTCACCGCAGAAGTCGAGCAGGTCCTGCGTGTGTCTGCGGCCGCCGCTGCCCGCAGAGCTGAGGCTCTTGCGGCCGATCAGCAGGTCGACGGTGTCTATCGTCATCGGCCCGAGATGCCCCACCACGCAGAGGGTTCCGTCGAGAGCGAGACAGCGGAGATATGGGGCCGGGTCGTGCTCCACCGGGACGCAGTCGATGATGAGGTCAAGCTTTCCGGTCATCTCCGCCATCGAGGCGGACTCGGTCGAGATCACCACGCGGTGGGCGCCGAGCCGAGAGGCGTCCTCGGCCTTTCCGGTCGACGTCGTGAACACCGTGACCTCGGCGCCGAGCGCATTCGCCAACTTGACGGCCATGTGGCCGAGGCCGCCGGCTCCCACCACACCGACCGACATGCCCGGACCGACAGAGTTGCTGCGCAATGGTTCCCACACCGTGATTCCCGCGCACATCAGAGGCGCCACTGCTGCCGGGTCGAGGACCGAGGGACGGTGGTAGACAAATCGGTCGCGCACAACGTACTCGGTGGAGTACGCACCCAAGGTGGTCGAACCGTCACGTCGGTCGGTGCCGCCATAGGTCAATGTCGGATAGTTTCGGCAGAAGTTCTCCTGACCCACCCCGCACATGTCGCAGTCCCCGCACGAGTCGACGATGTTGCCCACCGCCACCTCATCGCCCACTTCGAATGCGGTGACCGCCCCTCCCACCGCGGTGACTGTCCCGACGAACTCGTGACCGGGGACCACGGGGGACGAGTCCCGGTCGGGCGCAGAGTTGCGCACCGCGTGCAGGTCGGTATGACAGACCCCGCAGAACGTGACCTGTACGGCGACATCGTCATCCCTGAGCTCTCGCCTTTCGAAGCGAAAGGGTTCGACACCTGACGTTGTGGTGCTCGCTCGATAGCCCGTGATTGTCCGCATGTGTCCTCATCTCAATAACCAACCAACCAGTTGGATCCGACGGTAGGGCATGTTCGCCGAGCTGGCAACCAACGAGTTGGTTTTGGGTAGAGTGGGTGTCCATGGGCGACGCATCAGAGACCAGGCGGCGAATACTGGCCGCGGCCACCGCGGAGTTCGCGGCCTACGGGATCGCCGGCGCCCGGGTCGACCGGATCGCTGCCACCACACCGATCAACAAGTCGCAGATCTACAGCTACTTCGGCAGCAAGGACAAGTTGTTCGACGCCGTCTTCGCAGCGCGTGTTGATGCCGACGTGGACACCGTGCCGTTTGATGCGGACGATCTCCCCGGTTACGCCGTACGTCTGTACGACATGTACCTCGAGGACCCGTGTCTTGTTCGGTTGTTGTCATGGGCGAGGTTGGAGCGCACGCCCACAGGCGCCCTCTTCGCGCACCTACCAAACCGCGATGCCGATGTGCTTCAAGCGATTTCGGACGGCCAGGCGCGCGGGATCCTCGTCGACGATGTAGGTGCGGAAGACTTGTGGTCCATGTTGATCGCGTTGGCGAGCACCTGGGCCCAGAATGCCATCGTCTACACCGCGACCGGTGACGACAGCCCGGAGGATCACAGCCGACGACGGGCGGCCCTACGCGTGGCGGTCGGCCGCGCTTTCTGCGGAGATCGGTGAACGTGGGGCATCAGACCAGGCCAACACCAGGCTCGCACCGACAATGCCGAGCAACGTGCCGATGATGAAGCCGCCGAAGTTGGCTGCCGGGAGTGCAACCAGCGCGATGATCATGGCGCTGACACCCGCGGGCAACTTCACGCTCGGACGCAACAACGAAGCCACTCCGCACAGCAACATCAGCGCGCCGAGCAACAGGGTGGATACGCCGGAGATGGTGCTGATGGTGACCAGGACATCGCCGACATGGATGGTCGTGTAGGCGGGCAGCAGCAGGCACAGACCTGACAGGATGATCAAGGTGGCGGCCCAGAACGGACGTTGTGTCCGCCACTTCCGGAATCGCGCGCGTCGGGTCTGAGTGCTTTCCGTGGTCAGCAAGTCGTGGATCCCTTGTCGACGTCGATGGTGAAGTTCTTCATCGACACCGCGCTGGCGTTCAGGGAGATGACGTCGATGCGGGCTTGCGTCATCGTCGCGTTCGCCGCCGTCTTCCCGGCTGTCACCACGCCCTCGGCCTGACCCGTCGCGGAGACGTCGAGTCCGAGCTGCGCCGGTCCCGCCTTCACGGACCCTCCCACGGAGGAGGCATCGACAACCAGATTGTCCACGGTTGTGTTGTTGCCTGGAACCCGGATGTACATGGTCACGTCACCGATGAACGGAAGGCCGTGTGCCACAGTCGAGAGGCACACGTCGGTCAGTTGCGCGGACTCCATGCTTATGGCGGCACTGGGCAGATTTCCTTCGGTGGTGGTCTCCACCTCCCGGGCGAACAAGGTGACGTTCTGTGCCGTGCCCGACGAGATCGTCGCCAGCGACGACTGACCAGAGATCGACAAGTTCATGGGCAGATCGCCGTTGGCGATACCTCCACCGATGAGTGTGGCGCCGACGAGGCCGACAAATGTGCACGCAGCGAAGCGGCGTTTCCGGATGGATCCCATGTGCGAGCCCTAAAGGTGGTGGGTGAGAGACAGACGTGGCGTCAGATCACCGGGCACATGGGCAGAACCCGGCTGATCACGCTCGCTGTACCCATCGTCGCGCACGGGCAAACCGTTTCGGAACCCGGGGAGTTGGTCGTCACACGATGTTGATGGTGTCCAACACGGTCGCGGCGAAATCCGAATCACCATCGACGGACACGTGGTCACGCCATGAAGTACGAGTTGTGCCCCACATCACAAAAGAGGTTGCGGTAGAGGCGATCACAGTGTCTGCATCGGCAATTCCGGTCTCGACAACGAGCAGGTCGGAACCGGGTCGAAGGGTCCATTCGCCGCCACCGGGCCCGGAAAGACGCACGCCCAGCGGGCGGTCGAGCACCGAGCTGACCGGCTTGCACATCTGCGGCAGTCCGTCCCACATCCAGCCGATCGCAGCGCTCAGCACCTCGTTGTCGGGTTCGGCGACCGGGCGAGTGACCGGGCCTTCGGGTGCCAGTAGATCCACATACATGTGGCACCACATGTCGAACGCAAAGGCATCCGAAAGTTGGTGACTCTGATACGTTCCCAGGTCTGTCATGGTCATCGGGGTACTTGCCACACCGTCTTGTTGCATCATCTCCAGCACCCCCATGGCGCCGTCGGCGCTGCTCAGGAACTCGTCGGCGACCTGAGTACTGGTCCAGTCGCGGCGCTGCGCCACGAGCAGTTCCTGCATCTCCTCGGCGGTGGCGGGAGTCGGTGCTCCGGGATCCTCGGCCGGGGGATCGACCATCACCTTGAAGTTCGAACCCGTGTGTGCCACCAGGTCTTTCACCGACCACCCGGCGCAGCGGCTTGGTGCCTCCCACTCGTCGGCCGTAAGGCTGCGGACAACGTCCGAGTACCTCTCGGCGAGTTTCTTGCTCGCGACCAACCCGGCTGTGCTCATAGGGGACTCCCTCGGCGAACGATACGCACACTGTGACGCGCGTCTCAATATCGACAGTCAATCAACAAACAGGTGGCGTTGTCAAGTAACTCAGAAGGGTGGAGGAGCGAGCTCGCCCGTCTCCTGACTTCGTCGGCGGTTTCGTTTCCTTTCCTGTTGACGGCGTGCGTGTTTGGCAGCGGTACGCGTCTTCTGTCGGCCGTCCGTGAATGGTGGCGACTGAGATGATGGGCGTCTGCGGGGCACCGGGCCGGCGTCCCAGACGAGACGCGCGAGCACCGGAAACAGGTCTTCGCCGGTCCAGGCTGGGCCGCGATAGGAGCGCCCTTCAGGCGTGATGAAGACGAGCCGGGTGCGACCGTTGCGCGTGTCCGGGTACTGGTCATCGAGCCAGTCGGAGTAGGTCTTGAGCAGATGGTGAAAGCGGCAGAGAACCTTCATGTGGCCCGGGTGGGTATGTCCTCCGGCGGCCGGATCGTTGTGGTTGTACTCGTGGGTGTGGTCGAGGTCGGCGCCCCAGGCCTTGCGGTCGCAGCCAGGCCACGTGCAGTAGCAGTCGCGGATGCGTATGTAGCTGTCTGCGACTGCGGATGGCCTGTACGGGTCGCCTGGTTGTACGGCAGGCAGTGGAACGGCCTGCACAAAAGGCGGTTCGACGGCGTCCGGCGTACCTCTGACGTCGACGCTTGGAATGCTCTGTGTTGCCCGGCAATACGACGTCCGCTGAGTGAGATCACCGTCGGATGATGTGTGTTCTTCGGACACCTGCTCGGGATCTCCGCGGTCGCGAACGAAACTGGGGGCTTCTGCGGACCGGGGGTCGTCCAGATGCGACGTGGGGGCGGTCTCTGCGAAAGACTCGTCCCGTCGCACCTCCCGGTAGTCGTTTCCCATGGAACGGGCGACGACTTCCGGCTTGGTTGCGATGTCGCGCACATGGTCAGCACTGATCACCCCATGTCCGGCGAGGTATCCGGGGCTGTCTGCGCTGCCGTCGACGGTGGCTTGATCGGCGATCACGTGAAGGATGATCTTCACGTCGATGCCCGACGCCACGGCCTCGTGGGTCGGGACCGTGCGAATGTCGGCTGTGCAGGGGTGCTTCGGGTCGTTGGGGCACTGGCAGTAGAACTCGCGGGCCATCACGACTGCGAACAGAGCGTCGGCCATCCGGTCGGACTTGCGTCGTGGGTCGGCCTTGCAGACCGACATCGCCAGCTTCTCGAGGCGCGCCATGATCATGGCGGTCTCTTCGGCGCTCGCGGCCGCATCGATGGCGGACATTCCGTGCTCGATGTTGTTCGACCACACGCCGCGCTTGTTCTTCGCGTCTTCCCGATCGTGACGGACGAGGTCAGGGTCGCGGCGAAATATCGTGGAGTCAACCATGTCTCGCATACGGTTCTTCGACCACGATCCGTTTCGTTGCAGGTGCCCAGCTATTTCGTGGTCGATGTCGGCCATGAACGCTGACCCGTCGATCAGGTCGGTCCTCGAGACGATCGTCGCGATGTGATGAGCTGCAACCCGTCCTTGCCGCAGTTGTTCGTTGACGGCCGGTAGCCGGTCTCGCAGAGCCAATGCTCGCGACAGGTGGTGCTCGGCACCCTGCTGTGTGATCTGCTGCGCCGCTGCCAAGCGCGCCGCGCAGACGGCGAACGGGTCGAGCGCCCTCAGCGCAACCGCGGTGTCCTCATGTGGCTCGACCAACTGCCGGTGCAGCTGTGCGGCAGCGTCGTATCGCGCCCACTCCAAGTAGGCCTGGCCTGCAACCGCTGCCTCGGCGTTACGCAGCAATTCGTTGGGCCGCAGCACCGCCGCCGCCCCGATTCCGGTTGCCCGTTCCTGCTCTGATCTTGTCCCCCCGAACATGTGTTCGAGTGTATCGGAGGGGTCTGACAATCCCCACCGAGTTCGGCTCGCCGGAGATCTCCGGCGTCGCTGACCTGCTAATCCCGCAGGTGCGCGGTCTCATTCACGGACTGGATGACAAACCTGCCCGACCGCAGCACCGCGACGCGGGTCATCGAGGTGTAGCCGGGGTTGAAGAAGAACGGCGAAGGGGCCTGCAGGATGTCGGTCAGCAGGGTGTTGATCACACCGCCGTGGGACACGATGACGGTCAGCTGCCCTGGTGCCCGCTCGGCCGCCTCGGTCACCGCTGTGCGCATGCGGGCCGCTGTTGCGACCTTGTCGAAGTCGGGGATGAACTCGTCATATCGGCCCTCCGCGAAGGCTTTTCCTCGCGGCGTGGCTGCGATGGCCTCGGGCGTGGCGTAGGTGGTGCGGTCGCTGTCCCACTCGCGAAGCCGCTTGTCCACCTGCACATCCAGGGCGTGCGGCTGCGCTGCCAGCAGCGCGGTTTCGTGTGCTCGAGCGTAGTGGCTGGAGACGAACTGGGCCACCGGCTCCGCCCTCAGCCATTCGGCGAGACGCCGGGCTTGAGCGACACCCTCGGCGCCCAGTGAAGGGTCGGCCACCGCGGGGCCTCCAGGTAGTCCATGGCGGACCAGGATGATCTGACTGGCTGTGGCGATGGTGTCGGCGGCGGTGGTGTCTGGGGTAGCGGTGACCGTGTTGTCGACCTGTGTCATGGGTTCACCGTGCCACGCAGGTGGGCGGTGTCGTTGATGGCATCAACAACGGTTACACCGGAATCGAGTCGGCGCAGCCGGGCCACGGAGGTGTAGGCGGGGTTGTGCCAGAACGTCTTCGGCATCTCGAGTACGTCCGCGATGGCTGCGTTGAGGATGCCGCCGTGGGCGACCACCACCACCCGTCCCGATCCGTAACGGTCGATCACCTGCTCCATCGCACTCCTCGCGCGAGCACGGAACTTCGGCAGATCGAGTTGCGGCACATAGTCTTCGAACCGGCCGGCCGCCACGGCGAGTAGCCGGGGATCGTCCGGTCCCATGTCTTCGAGGGCGACATAGTCTTCGGGGCTGATGTCGTCGTCCCACTCACGGAGATCTTCGAGGACAAGATCCACCTCGCGGCCCAACCCGGCTGCGATGGTGTCAGCGGTTTCACGCGCGCGGGCCAGAGGACTGGAGACGATCGCATCGACCGTCTCGTGTCGCAACCATTCGGCGAGTTTGCCTGCGTCGGCGATTCCCTCGGGCGCCAGGACGGGATCACGAACCCCCGACACGGGTTGGCCATGCCGGACGAACAGGATCTCGATCATCGGTGCCTTTCGAAGAGCATCAGGTCGTGCGGACGAACGGGTGACTCAGCCGGCTATCGTGCGGCCGGTGGCCCAATAGGGGGCGCGCAGGGCCTTCTTGTCGAGTTTGCCCATCGCGTTTCGTGCCAGCTCGTCGACGACCACGTATTGCTTGGGGCACTTGTACGAGGCCATCGACTCCTTGGCGAACGATGCAAGCGCGTCGACGTCCAGCGAAGTGCCCTGTGCGGGAACAACAAGCGCGAGGAGCGCTTCACCGAGATCACCGTCCGGTACACCGATCACGGCGACCTCGGCAACATTCGGATGGGTCAGCAGCACGCGCTCACTCTCGGCCGGGTACAGGTTCACCCCGCCGGACACCACCATGTCGGCCACCCGGTCGGTGATGAAGACGTACCCGTCGTCGTCCACGTAGCCGACGTCCCCAAGAGTCGCGACGCCGGGCAAAATGTAGGCGGCAGCGGTCTTTTCGGGATCAGCGTGGTAGACCACACCGCGTTCGGGTGGGGTACGAAATCCCAGCACGCCGACGGCGCCGCGCTCGAGTTCGGTGCCCTCGTCGCCCACGACAACAGCTTCGAACGGCGGTACTGCCCGGCCGACGGAGCGTGGATGTTCCAACCATTCTGCCGAGTCGATCTTGCACACGGTGCCGATCTCGCTGCCGCCGTACGACTCGATGAGTACCGGACCGAACCAGTCGATCATCGCGCGCTTCACGTCTGGTGGGCAGGCCGAGCCGGTATGTGCCACGTACTCCAGGCTCGACACGTCGTAACGGTCTCTCACGGCATCGGGCAAGGCCAGCAGGCGTTGGAAGTGTGTGGGCACCATCAACGTGGAGGTCACCCGATGCGTCTCGATCAGTTCCAAGGTCCGCTCCGGATCGAAACGGCCGAGGATCACCACCGGCTGGCCGGAGAGCAGATGGCGAATCGACGTCAGCGGCCCGTTGTGTTGCAGGGGCCCGACCACCAGGTGGGTGCCTGCCGGGTACCCCGATCGGCCCGCGACTGCCGTCGCGAAGTCGGCGGCGTTGGCCGCGGGCGCCGGCAGCCAGTGCACCTCGGTTCCACGAGCACACCCGGTTGTGCCCGATGTGTAGACCAACGGGGGTCGGGCGGGCCGCTGATCGGGAGCCGCTGTGGCACCCGAGGTGGGGGAAGCGTCCAGAAAGTCAGCCCAGGTGACAACACCGTCGGCGTCGGGAGCGTGGTGTGCGATCACGGCCCGTAAGTTCGCCTTGCCAGCCGCTTCTGTCGCCGATTGGAGGCCAAGGGGGCCGGTGACCACCGCCACGGATCCGGAGTCGATCAACTGGTCGGCCATCTCGCCCGCCTTGAGCTGGCGGGATACCGCCACCGGCCCGACGCCGCGGCCGATGGCTGCAGCGTGCGCGAGCAGGGTTTCCACGTTGTTCTCGCCGATCACCGCGATGCGCTCATCAGGATCACTTGCCAGGCCGATAAGCCGCTCGCCGAGCGCGTCGAGAATGCCCAGGACCTCCTGCCAGGTCGTGACGGTGCGGTCGTCCACCAGGGCTGTGCCGGTGGGATCGGTCATCGCCCGATCGCGGATTCGGTCGAGCATTGACTCAGTCCTTCCAATACGTCCGTGTAGGCGCCCATCGTGCGATTTACTGGATACCAAGTCAAGTAACACGCTGGGCCGCGGATCTCTGTAGTAACTTTATAGTGATTCTACTTACATTCGGCTACAGTAGTGGTCGATACTGCAGAAGAAGTAAACAAAGTCGCCCCCGGCGTCCATGACTGCAAGGTTCGAAACGAGAGAAGAGGTGCTCGTGGTGACTTCGACCGCGACCAACGCAACCCGCGAGGCCATTGAGCCCGTCGGATCCAATGACCCCACTCCGAGCAAAGAAGTGCTGCTCGACCTGCACCGCCTCATGGTCCGAATCCGGCAGTTCGAGACCGAGGCAGGTCGCCTCATGGAGGGCGGCAAGCTACCCGGCTTCCTGCATCTGTACGTCGGACAGGAAGCGGTGGCCGCCGGCGCCATGAGCAATCTGCGCGACACCGATCAGATCTCGTCGACGCACCGCGGACACGGTCACGCCGTGGCCAAGGGGGCGCAGTTCCGGCAGATGTTCGCCGAACTGTTCGGCCGGGTCGACGGCTACTGCAAGGGCCGCGGCGGCTCGATGCACATCAACGACCTCTCCATCGGCATGCTCGGCGCCAACGGGATTGTCGGAGGCGGTATCCCGATCGCCGTCGGAGCTGCGTTCGCGGCCAAGTACCGCGGCGAGGACACCGTTGCCATCCCGTTCTTCGGCGACGGCGCAAGCAACATCGGCGCGTTCCATGAAGCAGCGAACATGGCCGGGATCCTGAACCTCCCGGTGGTATTCGTCTGCGAGAACAACGGCTACGCGGAGTTCACCGCACTGCGCGACCACATGAAGCTCGAGAACGTGGCCGATCGCGCACCTGCGTACGGCTTCCCCAGCGAGATCTGCGACGGAATGGACGCGATCGCCGTGCGTGCCGCGGTGGGGCGCGCCGTCGAACGAGCTCGAAATGGCGGCGGTCCGACGCTGGTCGAGGCCAAAACATATCGGTACTACGACCACCAGGGAGTCAAGGGTCTGCGCAAGACCTACCGGACCGTCGAAGAGGTCGAGGCTTGGAAAGAACGGGACGCCATCAAGCTGCTCGAGGCCCGCGCGGTCTCCGAAGGTGTTGTCACCGAGTCCGAGTTCGCACAGATCTGGACCGAGGTGGACGCCGACATCGCCGAATCCGTGAAGTTCGCTGAGAACAGCCCATTCCCGGACCTGGCCGACTTCGCCCTGAACGTCTACAGCGACTGAACCCGAGAAGGCTGAACACATGTCTACTGCAACAGAATTGGCGACGACCGAGACGTCTCCGGCCGCGCGTCAGACAACCTACGTCAAGGCCTACAACGAGGCCATCGCGCAGATCATGCGCGAAGACGAGGACGTCTTTGTCATCGGCGAGGACGTCGCGGGATACGGCGGCGTCTTCCACATGTACGACGGCTTGCTCGACGAGTTCGGTGATCGTCGGATGGTCGATACCCCCATCGCGGAGATGGGCCTCATCGGGCTGGGAGTCGGTGCCGCTGCGCGGGGTCTGCGTCCGATCGTCGACATCATGTTCATGGACTTCCTCGCGGTCGCGCTCGACCAGGTGGTGAACCAGGCAGCCAAGATGAAGTTCATGTACGGCGGGGAGGTCAAGGTCCCCATGGTGATCGCGGTGGCATACGGCGCCGGCGTGAGCGCGGGCGCGCAGCACTCGCAGAGCCTGGAGAGCTGGCTGGCGCACACCCCCGGTCTGAAGGTGGTCATGCCGTCCAACGCGTATGACGCCAAGGGCCTCATGGTGTCTGCGGTGCGTGACGACAACCCCGTGGTGTTCATGCTCAACAAGGTTCTGCTCGGCGCCCGCGGCGAGGTGCCCGAAGAGATCTACGAGATCCCGCTGGGCCAGGCAGCGATCCCGCGGGAAGGAGACGACGTCACCATCGTCGCGTTCGGACGAATGGTCGCCGAAGCACTCAAGGCGGCCGACATCCTCGAGCAGTCCGGCGTCTCCGTGGAGGTGGTCGACCCCCGATCGGTCCAGCCGCTCGACACCGCCACCATCGTGAAGTCCGCATCCAAGACAAACCGCATCCTGGTGGTCCACGAGGCAGTGACCTTCGGCGGGATCGGCGCGGAAGTGGCCGCCCAGATCCAGGAAGAGGCATTTGACTACCTCGATGCCCCGGTCCTCCGGATCGGAGCACCCTTCACGCCGGTGCCGTTCAGCACCCCGCTCGAAAAGGCTTATGTCCCAGACGCGGACCGCATCGTCGCAGGAGCGCGCCGACTGCTCGAAAGGAACTGATCGTGGCTCAGCAGATCGTGCTGCCGAAGTTGGGGCTCACGATGCAGGAGGGCGTCATCGGTGAGTGGCTGGCCGGCGAAGGCCAGCACATCGCGGTGGGCGACCTGTTGCTGCGGCTCGAGACCGACAAGGTCGAGGTGGACGTGGAGGCCGAGGCCGAGGGCATCCTGGCCACCGGTGCTTCGGCCGGTGACGTCCTGCCGGTTGGCGCGGTGATCGGTTGGCTCCTGGGCGAAGGCGAGTCGGCGCCCGACGGAACGGCTGCCGTCGCGCAGCAGGAACCTGTCGCCGAAACGCGCACCGCTCCTGCCTCGGTGGTCGTGGGTGGCCCCGACGACGGGGGCCGGATCAAGTCCTCTCCGAATGCACGGCGGGTCGCCGTTGCTGCGAACGTGGACCTCTCGACCATCCGTGGCACGGGGCCCGGCGGCCGGATCGTGTCCGAGGACGTCGAGGAACATCTCGCCGCAGCTCCCGCCAAGGCACCCGAACCGACCGCAGCGACTCCGACCATAGGCAAGACCACCCAGACCACCGGCGCGGCAGGCCAATTCGTTGGACCACTCGTTCGTCGTCGCGCGGATGAACTCCGTGTCGATCTCGCGGCGGTCGCGGGGACGGGTATCGGAGGCCGCATCACCACGGCAGATGTCGAGGCAGCGGGCACGGTCGCAGCTCCGGCGGCCCTCGGCGTCGGCTCGCCGACAACGGGTCCCCAAGCGGGTGAGGTCATCCCGCTGACAGGCATGCGAGGTGCCATCGCGCGCAACATGATCGACAGCCTGCAGACGATGGCGCAGTTGACTCATAGCTACGAGGTGGACGTCACCGCATTGGTGGCCGTCCGCGAGCAACTCAAGGCCGAGGCAGCACAATCCGGTTCAAAGGCGCCCAGTCTCAACGACTTCGTCGTCAAGGCAGCGGCTCTCGCGCTGCGTGAGCACCCGCTGCTGAACGCAGGCATCGCCGACGACAAGATCACGCTGTTCGAGGAGATCAACGTCGGTGTGGCGGTTGCGGTCGACGGTGGTCTGATCGTGCCCGTGGTGCGCGACGCAGACAGTCTGTCGGTGGCCGAGGTCGCCGACCGCACCCGAACCCTTGCGTCCGGGGCGCGGACCGGCAAACTGGGTCTGTCGGACATGGAGGGCGCGACGTTCTCGGTGAGCACGCTCGGCGCGTACGGTGTCGATTTCTTCACCCCCGTCATCAACCCGGGCAACGTCGCGATCCTGGGCGTCGGCCGAGTGAAAGACGGCTTCCGTTGGGAGGGTGAGACTCCCGCCCGCACGCAGGTGATGACGTTGAGCTTGACCTTTGACCACCGCGCAGTCGACGGGGCACCGGCCGCCGAATACCTCAAGACGCTGAGTGCAATCTTGGGTCGTCCGCTCTCACTGTTGGCCGGGCGCTAGTCAGGGCTCTGGCATGGAAGGAAGCGTTGTAGACGAGACGTTGTTCGCCCAAGTGGAACCGCCGGTGCTGGCCGGGTCGGGTTGCGCGGGATGCGGTGTGGTGGTGTTCCCGTCCGCGACCCGGTGTCCTGCGTGTCCGAGTGCAGCGATGGAGCAACGGTCACTCCCGACGCGCGGCAGGGTATGGACCTGGACGTCGCAGTCATTCGCGCCGAAGCCGCCGTACGAGGTACCTGAATCGGGTTTCGAGCCGTTTGTGGTCGGCTACGTCGATCTGGGTTCGGTACTGGTGGAGTCAAGGATTCTCGGATCGGTGGTCATCGGTGACGAGGTGGAATTGCGTCTTCTCCCATTGGCCGGGGGCGACATCTCCTTTGCGTTCGAGAAGGTCGCCGAATGAGCGCCAGGGACGTCTACATCGTGGGTGCAGGCATGCACGCGTTCGGTCGGCACCCCGGGGTGACCGGTATGGACATGGGTGAGCACGCATTGCGGGCCGCTCTCGTCGATGCAGGACTCGAATGGTCCGACATCGATGCCGCCGTCGGTGGGAGCAATGTGTCCGGCAAGCCGGATTCGCTTGTGTCGCGGCTCGGTTTGACCGGCATACCGTTCACCACCGTCAAGAACGGCTGTGCAACAGGCGGAGTGGCATTGTCGACCGCGGCCGACATGCTCACTGCCGGACGCGCGAATGTGGTTGCGGTCGTCGGGTTCGACAAACACGAGCGGGGGGCGTTCGGCTCGGATCCCGCCGCGTACGGACTCGGTCAGTGGTACGCCCGGAGCGGGATGATGGTCACCACCCAGTACTTCGCGATGAAAACCCAGCGGTATCTGCATCAATACGGCATCGACAGGACAGCGCTGGCGGCAGTCGCCGAACGTGCTTTCGCCAATGGTGCAGCGCATCCGATGGCGTGGCGTCGCACACCGCTCACCTCACAGCAGGTGCTCGACGCCGCGACAGTCAACGATCCGCTGACGCAGTACATGTTCTGCTCGCCCGGCGAAGGTGGTGTGGCGTTGATCCTCGCCCGCGGCGACCGTGCCCATGACCTGTGCGACAACCCGATTCGGCTCGCGGCTGTCGAGGTCCGAACCCGGCGCTTCGGGTCGTTCGAGGTGTTCTCACCCTGGCTGCACACCGACCCGGTGAACAGCCCCAGCATCGACGCCGCTGCAGCCGCGTTCGATGCTGCGGGTGTGCGCCCGGCTGATGTCGGCGTTGCGCAGTTGCAGGACACCGACTCTGGCTCAGAGTTGATCCATATGGCCGAGACCGGACTGTGCCGGCACGGCGAGCAAGCCAAACTGCTCGACTCGGGTGCCACCCGTCATGACGGAGAACTGCCCATCAACACCGACGGCGGCTGTCTGGCCGGCGGCGAGCCCATCGGTGCGTCCGGATTACGCCAGGTACACGAGGTGGTCCGCCAGTTGCAGGGGCGCGCCGAAGGCCACCAGGTGCCAGATCAGCCGGAGATCGGTTTCACCCACGTCTACGGTGCCCCGGGCCTGTCGGCATGCACGGTCTTGACCGTCTGAGCACGAAAGGACCATCGTGACCGAAACTTTCGACACCGTGCCGGCTCTCGCCGACTTCCAGGAGGAGGTACGCCACTGGCTGGCGTCCATCGTGGACCCGCGGCCGGCGCCGACTCCAACGGACAAGCCCGACCTCGCGGTGTTCCGTAACCTGTCCGACGAAGACGAACTCGATTTGCTCGATGCCGTCCGGGCGTATCGCCGGCAGCGTTTCGATGCCGGCTATGGCGCCGTCACGCTCGCCGTCGAACACGGAGGCCGTGGACTGCCTGCCTCTTTCGCATCGGCGATTGCACAGGCCGAGCGGGAGTTCGACGTCCCACCGTCCACTGAGTTGATCAGCGTCACCACCGGGCTTGTCGGTCCCGCCGTTGCCATGTTCGGAACTGACGAGCAGCGGGCAAATTACGCGAACCCGTTGCTGCGTACCGATCTTCTCGCGTGCCAACTGTTCAGTGAGCCTGGCGCCGGTTCAGATCTGGCCGCTCTGAGTTGTCGAGGTGTCCGGGAGGGCGACGACTGGATCTTCAACGGCCAGAAGGTGTGGTCGTCGGGTGCCAGATTCGCTGATCTGGGCATGCTGCTGGCCAGAACCGACCCCGACGCCCCAAAGCACACGGGGATCACCGCGTTCCTGATCCCTCTTGATGCAGAGGGCGTCGACATCCGGCCGATTCGGCAGATGAGTGGTGGCGCCTCGTTCAACGAGGTGTTCCTCCAGAACGTTCGGGTGTCGGACAGCATGCGACTCGGTTCGGTCGGTCAGGGCTGGAAGGTCGCCAGTGCCACATTGGCATTCGAACGTACGGCGTCCGGGTCGGTCACCCGGAAGAAGGGCGGTTCGGTCGCCGAACTCGTTGCGTTGGCCAAATCGCTGGGTCTTGTGGACGATCCGCTGGTACGTCAAGACCTGGCGGACGCCTACATACGCTCAGAACTGCGTGCCGCGACCGCCGACCGGGTCGCTCGTGCCGCTGCAGCCGGACGCTCGCCCGGCCCGGCTGCGTCGGTGGGCAAACTGATGGCTTCCGATGTGCTCGGACGTATCGGTGAGATCGCCGCAGACCTGCTGGGCAACAACATCACCGCTGCCGTGGACCCTGATCAGTTCGCCTGGACGGAGCATCTACTGGGCAGTCCGGGCTACCGGCTGGCGGGTGGCACCGACCAGATCCAGCGCAACATCATCGGCGAGCGGGTACTCGGCCTTCCGCCTGAGCCGCGTGAAGACCGCGACAAGCCGTGGTCGCAACGGGACAGACTCTGACGGCGCTACTGGCCGTCTTCACCAGGGCGAGGCACGTCGGCCTCCCAGCGTGCGCGCCGTTCGTCCACCGTCTGTTCCCACCACGGTGTACCGCGTTCGCCGAGAGCCACTTTCGTGGCCTGGACACCCGCTCGTGACTCCGGCGCGCCGCTGGTCCGTTTCACCTCGCGACGCCAGGCCATCAGTATCGAGCGCAACTCGGCACTTCGATCCTCAGGAATCGCGGGATCCGTGGCGCGCCAGCGGCGCCCGCCCACCACGATGTAGCGACCGTCGTCGGTGTGTTCGACTTCCTTGGCCATGCGGTCCAGGCTGCCACAAGTGGTCAAGCGTGTGCGTGAGCGGATGTGCCGATGAGTTCATCGGCCACCCAGCGGGCCACGCGGACCGGGTACGGAGCGGGCAGACCCAGCACGATGTGCCCGAAGCTGGCATCGACCACTCGGCCGATCGTGTCCCGGGTGCGCTCCGGCTCTTCATAGGAGACCGGCACATGGATCGACCGAGTGATTGAAGCAGGATCGCGACCGATCTCGACGCAGTAGCGATCCAATAGAGCACTGCGCGCGATGACATCGGCGATGTCACCGCCGGGAATGTTCCAGATGTCTGCGTGCTCGGCCACGATGCGCAACACTGCGGCCGAACGCCCGGCGATCAACAACGGCGGATGTTGACGCTGAACAGGTTTCGGATTCTGCAACGCCCCGGTCAGTTGCACGTACTGGCCATCGAAGTCGAACGGGGAGTCCTCAGTCCACAGGCGTTTGATCACCACGCAGGCCTCGGTGAGACTCCCCACCGCATGAGCGACGTCGTGGAACGGCAAGCCGTGCGCGGGGTACTCGCGTCGAGCTTCTGGAGGGTTCGGGCGCGAGCCCGCTCCGATCCCGAAGTCCAACCGACCGTCGGCGATGATGTCGACGGTGGTGGCGATTTTCGCTAGCATCGCCGGTGGTCGAAAGCGGTTGCTGGTGACCAGGATGCCGAGGCGTAGGCGCTCGGTCTCTGCGGCGAGAGCCGAGAGCAGCGTCCAGCCTTCGAAGATGGGCCCGTTGGGGTCGCCACCGATCGGCATGAGGTGGTCGAACAGCCAGGCATGTTCGATCTCGGGGATCGCGTCCGCCTCGAGCCACACGCGGAGGACGTCGCGGTAATCGACTTGTTGTTGAGCGGTGAGGATGCCGAAACTTGGGGTGGCCATGAGCATGCGTCCTTGAATGTTGGGGTGGCGATGGACGTCAGCGACGTCGCAAAGAGGGGTCGAGGAGGGAAGGAGGGGTGTCCACTTTCTCGTCCGGGGCGATATCTGTTCCGGGGGAGACAATGGCGTCGATGGCATCGAGGATGTCTGACGAGAGCACCGTGTCGGCGGCCGCAGTCTGAGAATGTAGATGTTGCAGCGTACGGGGGCCGATGATGGCACTGGTCACGCCGGGATGAGCGGTGACGAAGCCGAGCGCGAGTTGGATCATGGTCAGGCCCGCCTGGTCGGCGACACCCGCCAACTGCTCCACTGCCTCCATCTTGGCGCGGTTCACCGGGATCGTGGTGTCGAACCGGGCCGGCATCAGACCAGAACGGCTGGTTGCGATCTCACGACCTTCGCGGATCGCGCCAGACAGCCAACCCGACGCCAGTGGGCTCCACGCCAATACGCCCATTCCGTACTCCTGCGTGACCGGCAACACATGGGTCTCGATGCCCCGTTGCAGGATCGAGTAGCTGGGCTGTTCGGTCACATATCTGCTGAGGCGGTATTCACGGGACGCCCACTGTGCCTGAACAACTCGATATGCGGGGAACGTCGAGGAGCCGAAATAGCGAATCTTGCCCGCCCGCTGCAGGTCTGTGAGTGCAGAAAGAGTCTCCTCGTCGCTGGTGGTCGGGTCCCACCGGTGGATCTGGTACAGATCGACGTGGTCTACGCCGAGCCGGCGGAGGCTGTTGTCGAGCTCCATGGTGAGCCAACGGCGGGAACTGCCTTGATGATTCAGTTCTTCGCCCATCGGCATGTTTGCCTTCGTCGCCAGGATGATGTCGTCGCGGCGACCGGAGATCGCGCGGCCGACCATCTCTTCGGACTCTCCCTGGCCGTACATGTCGGCTGTGTCGATGACATTGATCCCAGCGTCGAGAGCGGCATCGACGATGGCGATCGCTTCCTCCTGGGTGGTGCGACCGATGGCGCCGAAGTTCATCGCTCCGAGCGCCAATGTGCTGACCTGGACGCCGGTACGACCCAGGGTGCGGTACTTCATAGTGTCTCCTCTGACGGTGTGACGCGAGAGCTTGTGCGGCTCTGACATACTGGACAAAGCGGAACAGTGTTCCGTAAAGGACGATACGGAACAATGTTCCGTTTGCCAAGTGGAAGGGCCGAAAGCTCTGTGGTGAACAAACAGACGTCTGCGGCACAGGACGGTCAGGGTGGAACGGAGAGCGAGGGCTCGCCACCTCGGAAGCGGTCAGATGCGCGACGGAACGAGAAGACATTGCTCGACGCGGCCGCTGCGGCCTTTGTGAGCGCCGGCGTCGACGCGCCGGTGCGCGACATCGCCGCCAGGGCGGGGGTTGGCGTCGGCACCATTTATCGGCACTTCCCGAACCGGGCCGACCTGATCGTCGCCGTCTACCGGCACCAGGTCGAAGAATGCGCGCAGGCCGGCCCGGCGCTCCTGACGTCCGTAACGTCTCCGCACGCCGCGCTGACCCAGTGGATCAATCTGTTTGTCGACTTCCTGGTGACAAAGCACGGTCTTGCCGAGGCGCTACAATCGGACGACGCAGGGTTCCAGACCTTGCACAGCTACTTTCTCGAGCGGCTCGTGCCCGTGTGTGCGTCTTTGCTCGAAGCCGGCGCGGCAGCCGGCGAAACCCGTTCAGACGTAGCCGCATTGGAGCTGATGAGGGGCGTCGGCAACTTGTGCATCGGATCGGGTGGCAACTCGAGCTACGACGCACGACGGATGGTCGGGCTGCTCATGGATGGGTTGCGCGTTCGCTGACGCGAGGTATCCGCCGCGGCCTACCCGCCACTACTGTCGAGAGATGCCCACAGCCAAGCGCCTCATGCAGGTCTCCGACAGCATCGACATCGCAGCGGACCCCGGTCGTCTGTACGAGATGGTCAGTGACCCGACCCGGATGGGTGAATGGAGTCCGGAGAACCTGGGTGCAACCGTGGTGAACCCGGCGGCCGACGGTGCAGCTTTTGTGGGAATGGTGTTTCACGGGCGGAACAGACGTGGGAGCGTCAACTGGGTTACACGTTGCACGGTCACCGCTGCCGAGCCCGGTGCGCATTTCGTTTTTCGTGTGGATGCGATCGGCCCGAAGACGCCGCGGCTCAAGGGCCCGATCGCCACGTGGGAGTACAGGTTCGACACCGTGGAGGCCGGTCGCACCCGCGTCACCGAAACGTGGTCCGACGACAGGATCAAGTGGCCCGATGCGGTCGCGGCCGTCTTTGACCGGGTCGCCACGCGAGGCATGACGTTCTCGCAGTTCCAACGACGGAACATCGCGAAAACGCTTGAAGCACTGCGCTCAGCTGCCGAAAGTCGGTAGAGCGGACGTTCGGTGATGTAAAACTGTGCCGATGACCTGGCACCGCGTATTCCCGCTCGCCCGCATCACCGGCCATGTTGCCTGGTGGGTGTTCGTGGTGGTGACGTTGTTCGCAGGTGGCATCACCTGGACGGGGGCCAGCGAGTACCTTGGCCCCGCATCCGGCACGGGATGGTCGGGAAATCGGCAGGCCTACAGCGAGATCACAGCTCCGGTCGCCATCGCCAACTTCACGGGCACGTCGTCGTTCGAAGCCAACTCCTGGCCCGGCCCAGGGGCCGACCCGTGGACCGAGCTCGAGGTGTTGTCGGTGATTGCGTTCGTAGTGGTGATCCTCGCAGCTGTTGCCGCGGCCATCTCGGTACGCCGGTTGGTGCCTGGGGTCGTGACGGTTGCGGCGCCGTGCGTTGCCTTCGGGTTGCTGCTGTTGGCAACTCCCGGCGTCCTCGACAGTGTTCGGTTCGGGACGATGCAGACACTGGGATTGGTGCTGGTCGCGGTTGCGGTGCGTGAGGTGTGGGCTCGCCGGTTTGCCCCGCGCTCGGGGATCGATACTTCAGGCAAGCCGTGACAAAAGTCGATGCCGGCCCCTGAACGGGACCGGCATCGACGTGATCTGTTCTGTCAGTTGATCAAACGATCACTTCAGGTCGAAGCGATCATTGTTCATGACCTTCACCCATGCGGCGACGAAGTCGTTGACGAACTTGTCCTTGGCGTCGTCCTGCGCGTAGACCTCCACGAGCGCACGCAGCTGAGAGTGCGATCCGAACACCAGATCGACATCCGTCGCGGTCCACTTGGGAGCACCCGTCGACCGGTCGCTGCCCTGGTAGATGCCGGCATCGGAGTCGGATGCCTTCCACTCGGTGCCGATGTCGAGCAGGTTGACGAAGAAGTCGTTTGTCAACGTGCCCGGGCGGTCGGTGAAGACGCCGTGCTTGGTGTCGCCGTGATTGGCACCCAGTGCGCGCAGACCACCGACCAGAGCGGTCAGCTCCGGTGCGGTCACGTCCAGCATGTAGGCGCGGTCGAGCAGCAGCACCTCCGCTGGTGTCTTCTCTCCGGTGCGAACGAAGTTGCGGAATCCGTCGGCCCGCAGTTCGAGCACCTTGAACGACTCCGCATCGGTCTCCTCCTGCGAGGCATCCGTGCGGCCGGGGCTGAACGGCACCGTGACGCCGTGGCCGGCGTCTTGCGCAGCCTTCTCCACGGCAGCGGAACCGGCGAGCACGATCAGGTCGGCCAGCGAGATCTTCTTGCCACCCGAGCCGTTGAAGTCCTGCTGGATCTGCTCGAGAACGGTGAGCACCTTTGCCAACTCGGCAGGCTCGTTGGCCTCCCAGTTCTTCTGCGGCTCAAGGCGGATACGTGCACCGTTCGCACCGCCACGCATGTCGGTGCTGCGGTAGCTGCTCGCCGACTTCCAGGCGGTGTTGACCAGCTGAGCCACCGACAGACCGGACTCGAGCACCTTGCTCTTGAGCGAGGCGATGTCCTGGTCGTCAACCAGTTCATGGTCGACTGCCGGAACCGGGTCCTGCCACAGCTGTGCCTCGGGGACCCAGGGGCCCAGGAAGCGGGTGACGGGTCCCATGTCGCGATGCAGGAGCTTGTACCAAGCCTTGGCAAAGGCCTCGGCGAGCTGCTCGGGGTGATCGAGCCAGCGGCGGGTGATCTCGCCGTAGATGGGGTCTTCACGCAGGGCGACGTCGGTGACCAGCATGGTGGGGGCACGGCCCGGTCCGTCGAACGGATCGGGGATGGTGCCCGCTCCGGCACCGTCCTTGGCGACGAACTGCCATGCGCCGGCGGGGCTCTTGGTCAGTTCCCACTCGAAGCCGTAGAGGTTCTGCAGGAACCCGTTGCCCCACTGGGTGGGGGTGGAGGTCCACACGACCTCGAGACCGCTGGTGACGGTGTCCTCGGCCTTGCCCTTGCCGTAGCCGTTCTTCCAGCCCAGACCCTGCTGCTCCTTCGGCGCGCCTTCGGGCTCGGGACCGATCTTGTCGGCGTTGTGGGCGCCGTGGGTCTTGCCGAAGCTGTGTCCACCGATGATCAGCGCAGCGGTTTCCTCGTCGTTCATGGCCATCCGGCCGAACGTCTCGCGGATGTCCTTGGCTGCCGCGATGGGGTCGGGCTTGCCTTCTGGCCCTTCGGGATTGACGTAGATCAGGCCCATGGTGGTGGCGCCGAGCTGCTCGTTGAGCTCACGTTCGCCTTCGTAACGCTTGTCGGTGCCCAGCCATTCGTCCTCAGGACCCCAGAACACCTCTTCGGGCTCCCAGATGTCTGCCCGGCCGAACGCGAAACCGAAGGTCTGGAAACCCATCGACTCGAGTGCGCAGTTGCCGGCGAAGACCAGGAGATCGGCCCACGAGATCTTGCTGCCGTACTTCTGCTTGACCGGCCACAGAAGCCGGCGGGCCTTGTCGAGGTTTGCGTTGTCGGGCCAGCTGTTGAGCGGCGCGAAACGCTGTGCGCCCTGACCGCCGCCACCGCGTCCGTCGAACACCCGGTAGGTGCCCGCGGAGTGCCAGCTCATGCGGATGAACAGGCCGCCGTAGTGCCCGTAGTCGGCCGGCCACCAGTCTTGCGACGTGGTCATCAGATCGATGACATCGGCCTTGAGTGCCTCCACGTCGAGCTTCGCGAACTCTGCTGCGTAGTCGAAGTCCTCACCCAGCGGGTTCGACTTGGACGTGTGCGCGTGCAGGATCGACAGGTCGATCTGTTCCGGCCACCAGTCCTTGTTGGTGAGCGGGGCATGCCCCTTGGGCTTCGGCGATGGGATCGCCGGGTTCTCGCTCTCACTGGCGGTAGCGGTTCCGGCGTCTGAATGGGGCGGGCGACTATCGGAGGTCACTGCGTTCCTTTCGCGGTTAGGTTGATCGGGCTGTGATCACGGGCTGTGATCAAACTCTGGTCGCGTCGGCACAATCGGGGCACAGACCCCAATAAGTGACCTCGGCTTCGTCGAGCAGGAATCCGTGCGAGTCCGAAGCGCTGAGACAAGGCGCTTCTCCGACCGCGCAGTCGGCATCGGCGATCACGCCGCACGCGCGGCACACCACGTGGTGGTGATTGTCGCCGACCCGGGATTCGTACCGTGCGACGTGGCCGGCCGGTTGTATCCGACGCACGAGCCGTGCAGTTGTCAACGCGCCCAGCACGTCGTAGACGGCTTGGCGCGAGACGGAGGGCAGCACTGCGCGCACGAGACCGAAAACGGTGTCGGTGTCGGCGTGCGGATGACTGTCCACGGCTTCCAGAACGGCCACCCTGGGTTGGGTGACGCGGAGGTCTGCGGCGCGTAGCCGTTCCGCGTTGTCCGGTGTGGTGGCCATGGTGACCACGATAAGCAAAGTGTCGGCCCGATGGGAAGGTTTTTCTGGAATCAGTCAAAAAAAGATTCGCCGCGGAGTGGTCAGGCGTCGAGGGCGTCCAGTGCCGCGACCACAGAGGCCATGACGGCCCGCCAGTGGGTGCGCTGTTGTTCTCGCTCGCCTGCATCGAGCAGTCGCTCCTGGTGGAAGCGGATCATCGTCTTGCCGGGTCCGCCGGCCCTCACCGCGAGCTGCACGGTGCTGTCGTGATCCCAGTGGGGTGGCTGCCACGTCAGTCGGATCCGGTCATGCCAGTGGAAAGTCCTTGTCTCGCCGACGATTCCGTCGTGGGTCTGGTATGCGCGACCCCTTTCGTCCAGCACCGACACCCCGTGCCCGAGCCACAGTGGCGTCCCCTCGGCCGAGGTGAGGAAATCCCAGACGACATCGATCGGACAATCCGCCGTCTTCGAGACACCGATCTGCCACCCCGCGTCCTTGGTGTGACCGGTCTCGCGCGAGCTCATCGCATGACGGCGGCGATCGCGGACAGCTCGACGAGTGCACCGGGGACCGCCATCGATGAGACCATCGCCGCCGCGATCAAGGGCGGATCGCCTGTCGGGTCGAGAGCTTGTGCGGCAACGGCATAACCAGCGGTGAGGTCGATGCCGTCGACCGCGAACAGCGTCATGCTCACCACGTCCGACATCGTCGCCCCGGCGGCGGCCAACGCGGTCTGCAGGTTCTTCATGACCTGTGCGGTCTGGGCTCCGACGTCGTCGCCACCGACGATCGCCCCGGTGGCATCGACCGCGTTCTGGCCGCCGACGTAAATGGTCGTGGCCCCTGGCGGGACCACGGCAACGTGACTGAACGCCGGGCTACGTACCAGCCCTTCGGGCCTGATCAATGTGATTGTGTCCATGCGAGGAAAGCTAGACCAATACCCTGCCAAGAACTGTCAGGGTTTGGCATCATCGTCAACCTGATGTCCACACCCACCGGTCGTCGCCTGCAGATGCTGGCGATCTTGCAGTCGAACCCGGGTATCAGCGCGGGCCGGCTGGCCGATCGCCTCGATGTCACCGAGCGCACGGCGCGACGCGATGTGGAGCATCTCCGAGATCTGGGCTATCGGATCGACGCCGAACCTGGCCGTTTCGGGGGGTACACGCTCGCCGCCGGATCGGTGACTCCGCCTCTCGTCCTCGACGCCGACGAGGCACTGGCGGTCGCCCTCGGGCTGCACGGGTCGGTGGGGGTCGGGGGATTGGCCCCCGCCGCGGTCACCGCACTCGCCAAGTTGACCGAGACCATCCCGTCGCGCCTGCGCGGGCGGTTCGAGGCGGTGGCTGCAGCCGAGGCCCTCGAGGGTGGCGAGATGGTGTCTGCAGACGCGGGTGTGCTCGTCACCTTGGCGCTTGCGTGCCGATCAGGGGAGGCCGTCCGCTTCCGGCATCGCCGACGCACAGATCACCGTGGTGAGGCACGCGATGTTCAGCCACTGAATCTTGTCCGGGCAAGTGGGCGTTGGTATCTGGTGGGCAACCAGCGTGGGTCGCAGCAGTGGCTGACCTACGCCCTCGACCGGATCAGCGATGTGAGGCCGCTGGGCACGAGGTTCGGTACCCCGCCCCCACCTCCCGATGCCGCGGCCTTCGTGGCAGACGCCTTCGCTCACGGCTGGCGGCACCACATCCGGGTGCGGCTTTACATGTCGGGCGACGAAGCAAGACGAATAGTGCGTCCGGTGGTCGGCTCGGTCACCGACGACGGCGACGATTGCGTACTGACGCTTGGTGCCGACGACCTGGATTGGGCTGCGCGCTGGCTGATTTACCAGAACTTCGACTTCGATGTGCTGGAGCCGCCCGCACTGAACGACAGGTTGCGTGCGCTCGGGACATGGATCGCACACCGGTACGGCGAGGCGTCAGGCCTCGAGTCGGGCACGGACGGCGGAGAGCCGCTGACGTAGCTCGGTCTCGTCGATCACGCCACGATCCAGGAGGGAGTGCGCTAGCGAGATCAACTGGCTCTCGGGGTAGGGCACATCCGCATAGATCGTCGATGACAAGCGGTCCTCGTCATCCCTGCGGTCGGTGACACTCGGCGCTTGGGCGGAAGCGGCTCGATCGAGCGCGTCACAGACGCCATCAAGACTGGTCTTCCACGGCGGTACCGGGTTCTCGACGCCGTATTTCTGCGCCATCGTCGGCCACACCTGCCCCCGTTCGATGATCTCGGCGAGCGGTGCGTAGTCGCTCTTGCTCCCGGAAGTGCTGTCTCCCATGTCAATTGTCCTGTGCGGGGTGGATGGCGGCCCGTGTCTCGGTGATGACATTGGTGGTCACGCCGGGTTTCGGCAGCGCCACCCCGATGAGGCTGTCGCGGGTGATGATCTCGGCGAGCTCGTCTTCGCTCCAACCCTCGGTGCCAGGCGGTTGCATGGGCATCACCATGAATCGGTGCTTCTGATTCGAATCTTGCACCCGCACAGCAACATCGTCGGGAAGGTAGAGGCCGAATTCGGCGAGTACCTGACGGGGCCACCGAACCATGCGGCGCCGGTAATTGGGGGTGCGGTACCACTCAGGCGAGTTGCCGAGGATGGGTCGCGGATAGCAGGAGCACAGCGCGCAGACGATGACGTTGTGAACGGTGGGGGTGTCTTCGAGAATGGAGAAGGCGGTGAAATCGCTGGGGGTTCCGAAGCCGGTGGGTTCGAGCCAATCAACACCGACCTCCTTGCTTGCCGCCATCGGTTCACTCAGGGCGAGTTGTTTGAACTCGGGATCGAGCCAGGCGCGTGCAACGAGGCGCGCCGCGGGCGTCGGCCCGATCTGCTCCGCGAATTCGGTGAACAGCCGGTGTTCTTCTGCGGTGAAAAGCCCTTTCTCGATGCAGAGTTCGCGCAACGCGATCTCGAGCACCTCGAAATCGGTCACCTCGTCGACCATCGGGGCGACAGTCCGCTCGTGGTCGTGATCGTGGTTGTGGTTGTGCTCGGTCATTCCCCCTGTCCTTCCCCTACGCCGATGCAAGCCACCGTTGCGGTATCTCGGTGCGCAGGATGTCATCTGGTGTGCCGGTATAGCCCTCCCACAGCTCCGCCATCTCGAACCCGACGACGTAGAACCACTCCGGTTTCGCGTCCTCGCGACCCCATGTCTCGTCTTCGGGTGCGGGACTCTCGTAGGCGACGGATTCGATCCGTCCATGGGCTCCGCGCACATACTCGGGTGTGCGGGTGTAGAGCAGCACCGGGAGTTCGCGGACGAGGACGCGATCGCCAACTGCGAACGCGGGCTCACCGGCCCGTCCCGCGTAGATCTGCGGATCCCCGATTCCCACCGCGTGCCGATGATGGGTGTTGCGTGAGACGCCGGACCCGTCGCCCTCGTGGCGCGGTGTGGCCTCGAGTCTGTTGCCGGACAGTCCGTCCGGGTAGCGGTTCTGAACTTCCAACATTCGCTCGGCGAGTTCTCCGAGCCCGATGTGGTGCTTCTCCACGAGTATCCGCGCAACGGCGTAAAGCCAACGGCCGTAATACGGTATCCCGAGGTACACCGCTCGGCCGACGTCGACGTTGCCGATGCGCCGGCGTTCTTCGGACAGCCAGATTCCCCGCCACGCGAGAACCTCGCACATCACGTATGTCATGTGCTCCCAGTACTCGTACGCCTTGTTCTCGTACTTCAACGGCGCATCGGGTTCGCCGCCGACGTCGTGAACGGGCTTCATGTACGCGACAAACCGTTTGTGGTCGAGAAGGTCTGGTGTCGGTGCGTCAGGGAGTTCGGGATAGGACGACTGAAGTCGGGCGATCAGGTCGAGTTGCTCGGCGCGTTCTTGTGAGGTGCTCATACGCCCTCCTCAGGAGTCGCACCTTCGGCGTGTTCGAGCAGTGAATGTACTCCGCGTTCTTATCGGGCGAACCGGAATTCGGAAATATTCGATGGGGAAGAACTCACCGATCAAGTGAGACCTCTTGGGCAAGACGGGAGAGCTTATCGGGATTGCGCACGATGTAGAGGCCCGTGATCTTGCCCTCGTCGAACCTGAACGACACCGCATTGTCGATCTGTCCATCGATGCTGACGATGATAGCGGGGGAGCCGTTGATCAGGACTCGCTCGGTGGACACCGATCCATCGATTCGTGGCAGGCCGCCGGCGAGGAGTCGTGCCACGCGGTCGGACCCGACGATGGGGCGCACAACGGCCTTCTTGACACCGCCTCCGTCGCCGAGGAGAACCACATCAGGTGCGAGGAGGTCGACCAGTTCTTGCAGATCACCCGTTTCGACGGCGTGCTGAAAGGCTTGCAGGGCAACCCGCGATTCGTCAGGACTCACAGTGCCTCGCGGTCGGCGAGCGGCAACATGAGCGCGGGCTCGGTGAGCAATCTGTCTGACGGCGGCGGAGGTCTTGTCGACGGCGATCGCGATCTCGTCATACGGAAGGTCGAACACCTCCCGCAATACGAACACCGCCCTCTCGGTGGGTGCAAGAGTCTCCATCACGAGCAGCATCGCCATCGACACGCTCTCGGCCAGCTCGACGTCATCCGCCACATCGGGTGCTGTCAGCAACGGTTCCGGCAGCCATGGGCCGACATAGGACTCACGTCGACGTCCCAGCGTCCGCAACCGTGACAGTGCCTGGTGGGTGGCGATTGTGACCAGATACGCGCGCTCGTTGTGCACGTCGTCGAGGTCGACTCCCGCCCAGCGCATCCAGGTCTCTTGCAACGCATCCTCGGCGTCGGCAGCCGAACCGAGGATCTCGTAGGCAATCGTGAACAGCAGATTGCGATGAGCGAGGAACACGTCGGTCGCGGCATCAGAATGTCCGCCGGGGGCGGCGGCTGCGGTCAGGGGCTCGTCGGTCATCGGTGCCTTCCTTGCGTTGGTCGCTTGTTCCCATCAGACGCCCGTGTCGGCGAATGTGTGACACCTGGCTGGGGGTGTCACAACCGGAGGCTCGCCGACATCTCGTGGTTGTCGCATTCCGCGACAGACACCATCTCAAGTGAGGACATGATCAATGGTTGCCCGATTCGACATGCTCGACAATGACGTCGCCGCGAAGTTCAGCAAGCGGTTCCTCAACGCCGGCCTGGTGATCGACGATTCGCCACTGCCGAGATCGACCCAGGAACTGGTCAAGATTCGCGCCAGTCAGATCAACGGGTGTGGATTCTGCACGGACATGCACACCAAGGAGGCGGCCGCGGCCGGGGAAACATCGACGCGGCTCAATTTGATTGCCGTCTGGCGTGAGGCAACCGTGTTCACAGACGCCGAGCGTGCTGCGTTGGCCCTCACCGAAGAAGCCACCCGACTCGCCGATCTTCACCGTGGCGTCCGCGATGAAACCTGGGCGGAGGCGCGCAAACACCATGACGACGATCAGGTTGGCGCCCTGATTTGTCTCATCGCATTGATCAACGCAGCCAATCGGATCAACGTGATCGTGAAGACGCCGGCAGGCGGCTATGTCCCAGGCATGTTCGCGCAGATGGCGAACTGATCGGTGCGTGTGCGGCCGGGCGACGCGCTCAGCGGCAGCAGGAGGGGTCGAGAACCTGCCGCAGGGCCTGCAACGCGTCGGTGTGGGCGCGGTAGTAGACGTTCATGCCGCGTCGCTCCGGCCGCACCATGCCCGCCTTCTTGAGCTGTCCGAGATGGTGACTGACCGTCGGCTCGGACAACTTCACGGCCGTGGCGAGGTCGCAGGTGCACACCTCACCCGACTCCGCCGTGAGGAGAATCGACATGAGCTTGATCCGCACCGGGTCGGCAAGTGCCTTGAGCCGCAACGCAACTTCCAGCGCGGCCGCATCGTCCATTGGTGACGCCGAGACCGGCGCGCAGCAGATGGGTGCCGTCATGTCGATCACCGGAAGAGTCTTGGGCATGCCCGAACTCTACCGACTTCCTTGACATATGTCGAAAAGGTAGCCAGTGTGGGGTGGCAAGTAATTCGACGTATGTCTCACAGGTGGAGGTCAAACCATGTCCCGTATGCAGCTGGCACTCAATGTTGACGATCTGGACCAGGCGGTCGCGTTCTACTCGAAATTGTTCGACGTCCCGCCGGCCAAACTCAAGCCCGGATATGCGAACTTCGCGGTGACCGAACCGCCACTGAAGTTGGTCCTGCTGGAAAACCCGGGCAAGGGTGGAACGATCAACCATCTCGGGGTCGAGGTGGAGTCGAGCGAGAAGGTTCACAACGAAATCGCCCGACTCAGTGGCGAAGGACTCTTCACCGAAGAAGAGATCAACTCGACATGCTGCTTTGCCACCCAGGACAAGGTGTGGGTGACCGGCCCGGCGGGTGAAAAGTGGGAGGTGTACACCGTCCTCGCGGATTCGGACACGTTCGGCACCAGCCCGAAGTTGTTGTTGGACAGCAGTACCGAGGCGAGCCCGACTGATTCGGTGTGTTGCGGTTCAGCTGCAGGGGAAGATCCCAGCAAGTCCTGCTGCTAGTTGGTTCGCTCCTGGTCCGCCCCGCTCGGTGTGCTGGCTCTTGCTCGCCCCGCAGACTGAGCCGACCCGCGACCGGCTCGGGGTTCTCGCTGTTGCTCGGCCTGTAGTGCGAGCGTGTGCGGGTTTCGTGAGCTGCCCACCAACCCCGCTCGAACAGCTCAGGTCAATCGGGCGATGAGGTCGGTGACCCGGGTTGCGATGTCGTCGCGGATCACGCGCATCCGGTCGATGCCCTCGATCCCCCGCAGTGATGGCTCATCGGTGTCCCACACCTCGAGTGTCGTTCCCTCGGGAGGGTTCACCTGCGCGGCTGTCCCGACGACCACGGTCACGTCAGCGGCGCGCATCAGGTCGTCGGTGAGCTGGCGGGGCCGGTGATCGGAGACATCCGCCCCGACCTCGGCGAGAGCCTGGGCGGACAGCTCGTTCACCCGGCCATCGACCTTCGCATCCGTGCCCGCTGAGCCTGCGGACAGCTTGGCGCCGGCGATCTTCTGGGCGAGGCCCTGCGCCATCACCGACTTGCCCCTGTTGCTCACGCATACGAACAGCACGCTGGGAACCCTGTTGGCCATTGGCCTTTTGTCAGACATTGCCCGTCACGCCCTCTGACCGGGAGGAAGGCTGCGGGGTGAAGCGTCGACGCAGGGCGAGCGACACGTACACCAGTGCGACGAGGACCGGCACTTCGATCAAGGGCCCGACAACGCCGGCGAGCGCTTGCCCCGACGTGGCGCCGTAGGTGGCGATGGCGACGGCGATGGCGAGTTCAAAATTGTTGCCCGCCGCGGTGAACGCGAGTGTGGTGGTGCGTGCGTACCCCAGCCCCATCGCAGCCCCGAACGCGTATCCGCCACCCCACATGACCGCGAAGTACACCAGTAGCGGGAGCGCGATCCGGACCACGTCGAGAGGCTGCGACGTGATCTGATCACCCTGCAACGCAAAGAGAATGACGATCGTGAACAACAGCCCGTACAGCGCCCAGGGGCCGATTCGCGGTAGGAAGGTTGTCTCGTACCACTCTCGGCCTTTGCGCTTCTCGCCGAGATAACGGGACAGGAACCCGGCGATGAGCGGGATTCCCAGGAAGATCAGCACGGATTGCGCGATCTGCCAGGGCGACGCCTCGATGGTGGTCTGTTCCAGGCCCAACCACCCCGGGAGTACTGAGAGGTAGAACCACCCCAGCACGGCGAACATGACCACCTGGAACACCGAGTTGATCGCGACCAGCACTGCGGCAGCTTCGCGATCACCGCACGCGAGGTCGTTCCAGATGATCACCATCGCGATGCACCGTGCCAGCCCGACGATGATGAGGCCGGTCCGGTACTCGGGCAGATCTGGGAGGAACAGCCATGCCAGGGCGAACATCAGTGCCGGGCCGATCAGCCAGTTCAGCACCAACGAGGCCACCAGCAGTCGTTTGTCGCCGGTCACGGAGTCGAGACGGTCGTAGCGGACCTTGGCGAGCACCGGGTACATCATGATCAGCAACCCGATGGCGATGGGCAGCGAGACGCCGTCGACCGAAATCGCGGACAGCGCGTTGTTCAGTCCGGGGATCAGCCGGCCGAGCGCCAGGCCGACGACCATCGCGACGCCGATCCACACCGGCAGGAAGCGGTCGAGTGTGGACAGCTTCGCGACGACCGCCGGTCTGTCGACCGCGTTTGTCGCCGTGTTCACGATGTCACCAGAGCCTCATCGACGGTGTGCAAGAGATCGGACATGTCGAGTGTCGCCGAAAGCTGTTGCAGCGTCGCAGGTATCACCCGGTAGTAGACCCAGGTCCCGCGGCGCTCACAGTCGAGCAGGCCGGCCTGCCGGAGCACCTTCAGATGATGCGAGATCGTCGGCTGGGACAGGTCGAATGAGTCTGATATGTCGCAGACGCATGCTTCGCCGCCGAGGTGACTGGCAATCAGGCTCAGCAGCCGCAGCCGTACCGGGTCTCCCAACGCCTTGAACATGCGCGCCAGCTGGACGGTGCGGTCCATGCTGAGCGGTTCGTGGACCAAGGGCGAGCAACAGGCTTCATCGCCGGACGGGTTCGGACTTTGATTCGACACCGATCTATATTGACAGGTGTCGATGCAGTGCGCCAAATGAACATCGGGCGAACGCGTCGGCCGCGCCTCTCCCTGTGGTCAGGCGTTCACCAGGCCAGAGCCGTGGCCAGTCGCTCGCGATGCATGGCACTGCCGCCGAGCAGTTGGGCGTCGGCGCGCGCTCGACGAAAATAGAGATGGCAGTGGTGTTCCCACGTGAAGCCGATGCCGCCGTGTAACTGCACGGCTTCGGCACTCACTTTCCGGTAGGCGTCCGAACACCAGGCCCTAGCGACGGCCCCGGCCTCGGTCCGGTCATCGGACTCGACTGCGCGGCTCACTGCCGAGCGACTCGACTCGACGAGGACAAGCAGATCCGCGAGGGTGTGTTTGACGGCTTGGAAGCTGCCGATGGCCCGACCGAACTGCCGGCGCTCTTTCACATAGTCGACCGTGTGATCGAGGCTGGCCTGAGAACCGCCGAGTTGCTCGGCTGCCAGCACGATGCACGCTGTATCGAGGGCCGGAAGCACTGCAGCAGAGGCATTTCCACCGGTGGTGAGCCGGATCGCCGGGACGGCAGCCAGATGGACCGAGGCCTGAGCGCGCGTGAGGTCGAGGGTTTCAATGGGATGGACGCCCACGCCGGCTGTGGCCGCCGCGACGACAAAGATGTCGGGACCGTCTGCGGTGTTCGCGGCGACGACAATCCATGTCGCTCCCGCGGCGCCGAGCACGGCCGGGGCGTGTCCGTCGATCACCCAGCCACCGTCGACTTCGGTTGCAGCGAAGAGCAATTCGGCAGCCGACCACCACC
Source organism: Williamsia sp. R60 (assembly GCF_054063855.1). Taxonomy (NCBI): domain Bacteria; kingdom Bacillati; phylum Actinomycetota; class Actinomycetes; order Mycobacteriales; family Nocardiaceae; genus Williamsia; species Williamsia sp. R60. Next base: position 465,465 of record NZ_JBSSGR010000003.1, on the reverse strand, counting down.
CCCGTCGGTCGAGCCCTGCGAATGCCGCAGGCGCTCCCTCGGCGATCTCCGTCAGGACGTCGTCGGGGGGCGTGGGTGTGCCCAGTAGGACCTGGCCGGCGATGACGGTGGAGAGAAAGGGGACCGGCAGCAGTGCGGCACCGAGCTCTTCGGCCACCACCGCCAGTTCGGGGAGACCACCAAGACCTCCCAGGTCTTCGGGCAAGCCCAGTGCGCCGATGCCGATCTGCTCGGCCAGCACCGACCACGCTCTGGCATCCCAGCCAGGGCCGTCGGCGTCCAGCCGACGGCACAGGGCCGGCCCGCCGAGGTCGGCAGCGGCATCACGGACTGCAGTACGCAGGTCATCGAGTTCGGTACTCAGCGCCCATCACCTGCTTTCGAGTGCCGCGTGCGCAGCAGCCAGCCGGGCCACCGGGACACGACGCGGCGAACACGAGACATAGTGCAGTCCAACAGAATCCAGGAAGGCGATCGACGCAGGATCGCCGCCGTGTTCGCCGCACACGCCGAGCTTCACCTCGGGTCGTGCCTGCTGCGCACTGCGGACGGCCATCGAGATCAACGCCCCGACACCATCGGTGTCCAGTACGGCGAAGGGACTGTCGTCGAGCAGTCCGTGTTCGAGATAGTGGGTGAGCATGGTCTTCTCGACGTCGTCCCGCGAGAACCCATAGGTGAGCTGCGTCAGATCGTTGGTGCCGAACGAGAGGAACTGCGCGTCTTCGGCCAACGATTCGGCCAGCAAGGCGGCGCGGGGTGTCTCCACCATGCTGCCCACGAGATACGGAATCGTCACGCCGGTGTCCTGCTCAACATCCGCTGCGGCCGAACGCACCTGCTCGATTGCTTTGGACAGCTCGCCGGGCAGTGACACCAGCGGGATCATCACCTCGAGTTGTGGTTGCAGCCCTTCGCCGTTCACGGTCACCCACGCCCGGAACAGCGCCTCGGCCTGTGCCGGATACAGCTTCTGTTGCACCATCGCGAACCGCACACCCCGCAATCCGAGCATCGGATTCGATTCATGGGTGTCGGCGGCGCGCTGGGCTTGCGCCTCGTCGCGGTACTCGCCGTCGGCAGGCAGGAACTCGTGGAGCGGAGCGTCGAGAAGGCGAACCGTGATCGGCCGGTTCCCGACCACTCGCAGCAGGTCGGTGAAGTCGCTCTGCTGGGCCGTGGTGAGAGCGGCGATCGCCTCGATCTCTTCAGCCTCCGATTCTGCGAGTACCAGGCGCTGCACCAGAGGAAGCTGATCGCCGAGGAACTGATGTTCGGTGCGGCAGAGGCCGATTCCCTCGGCGCCGAGCCGAAACGCCGTTGCGGCGTCCTCGGCGTTGTCTGCATTGGTGCGCACCCTCAGGCGCCGGATCTCGTCGGCCCACCCGAGCAGTACCTCGAGTTCGGCCGATGGCTCGGCGGGGCGGATCGTCACGGTGCCGCAATACACGTCTCCGGTGCGCCCGTTGACCGACACGGTGTCGCCTTCACGGAGCGTCACCTCACCGGAGGTGACCGTGCCGGCGTTCGCGTCGATTCGTAGCGTCGTCGCTCCGCAGACAGCCGGGCGTCCGGCCCCCCGTGCGACAACCGCGGCATGCGATGCCAGCCCGCCGTTCGATGTGACCACCGCGGTGGCCGCGAGCAGGGCAGGCACGTCTGCCGGGCTCGTCTCGGATGCGACGAGGATGACGTTCTTGCCCTGGCCTGCGAGCGCAATCGCGCGGTCGCTCGACAGAGCGATCTCACCGATCGCAGCGCCGGGAGAGGCCGGTAGCCCGCGTGCGAGCAATTGTTCGGACCCGGTCAGTTTGAGCTGGGCGTGCAGGAGGTCTTGCATCAGGTCTGGTTCGAGCATGCGAACGGCTTCGCTGCGGTCGATGGAGCCTGCGGTCGCGAGATCCACCGCGAGGTGCGTGATCGCGCGTGGGCCGGGGTGTTCGACCGCCTGGGCACTCAGCAATGCCAGCTGGCGGTCTCGCACCTCGAACTCGACCTCTGCGACTCCACGCAGATGCGGCTCGAGGGTTGCGAAGATCTGGTCCAGGATCTGGACGCCGCCCGGTGTCTGGTCAAGGGGGTCACCGGGGCCCGGATTCGGGTCGGCCCGGCGAACGCCGAGATGAAAGACTCCGTGGGGTGCGAAACGGCCGGTCTCGAGGTCGCGGCTGATGGCCGATCCGTACCCGGACTCGTTCCACGAGCCCAGACGCAGCGCTCGGACATGCAGGGCGATCCCGAGATCGTCGGGGAGCGACAACGCCCTACGGGCCCGCTGGCCTCGAGGTGACGCCCACCGAGCCAGCATCGCCGTGGCCGCCAGGCCCAGTTGTTCGGCCGGGTCGGCGGGGAAGGGTGCACCTGTCGATTCTTCGATCAGCTCCAGCAGTGCGGGCACCTGGGCCCTGCTGTCGGGATGGTCGTCCGCGAGGTCGTCGAGGTCATCGACATCCACGTCGAGCGCGTTCTCGGCGACGAACCGCAGATTCGCGGCCCAGGAGTCGTAGATGTCGCGTTCGCGTCCGATGACTTCCACCAGCGCGTCGATGTTCCGGCTGGACAAGCCGATGACCGAGATGGCGGGCGGTAGAGCCGACACGGGTACGGGGGCGCTGCAGCGTAGATGCATGAGCATGGGCCGACGCTCTGTACGCACAGCCGGCCAGATGCCTCGGACCGCGAGCTTTTCGAGCAGGTCGATCGCCGTGGTGGCGGTCTGGTGATCCTGCAGGCCGGATCCGGCGCCGATCGGCACCGTCAATCCTGGGACGACGGGCAGGCCGAGGGCGACGAGGTTGTCCATCTCGACGCCGTGCACGCCGAGCACGTCTGCGCCGAGTCCGCGGGCACGTCCCTGGCCGTACGGGACGGCGGCGCGGGTCGTTGCCGGGAATGTGTTCTCCGACAACGTCATCGGGATGAACCCGAAACGAGCTCCTCCTCGAGTGCCTCGTCCTCGGCGCGGGTGACACCGAGCATCATCAGAACGTGCTGGTGCAGCCACATCCAGACGGTGTGGTAGCCGTCGGTGAGGGGTGAGGTGAGGGATGCGGTGTCGCCGTCGTCGAACCGTTCGAGCGCGACTCCGAGACGGTCGCGGTATTCGGTGAGTTCGGGGGCCTGTTTGCCTGCCCGCCGCAGCATCTTCGAGACCGCCGAGTGGATGTCGTCGAGTCGATCCCGGATGGAGGCGTCGTACTGGGCGTCCGAGTGGTCGTTGGCCGAGCCGTCCGGTCGGCACTGCCACGCGGTGCACAGTTCACGCAGCTGCCGGTTGACGGGAAGAAAGGCGTGGAGGAAGTCCCGCACGGCCTGCTCCTGCGCGCTGCTCTCCGGCAGACGGACCAGGCGGCCTGCCTCAGCAATACCCGCGGGGGTCGGCATCACCATCGGACCCTTGGCGATGGCATGCCCGGCGTCGACGACTATCTGCAGCTCAGGGGCGATCGGCCCACGGGACATGCCCTTAACAACAAGATTGACCAGCTCGGCTGACGCGGTGGCCGGTGCAGAGTTGTTGATCGCGAGGTCGTTCATGGTGCTCCTCGAACGGGTCCCGGCTGCGGGACGGCGGATGGCGAGAGTGGTCGGTGCCTCGCTCTCGGAGACTGTGACCGTGCTCATAACGTACCCAAATAGTAGTGGAAGTCAAGAAAGAACGCCGAAACTATGTACAGACTTGAAACCGAATAGTTACTTGACACCGAATCCGTAAAGTAGTTTACGCTGGCTGTGATGGTCGCCACTCGGTGTTCATCGCACGACGAAGTGGAGGCGCCCCCAATGGACGATCGCACCGAGCTCTATATCGACGGCGCGTGGGTGCCGTCGGACGGTGGAGGCACGATCGACGTCTTCGAGGCGGCCACCGGCGGCCTGCTGGCCCGCGTCCCCGCAGGTACAGAAGCTGATGTCGACGCTGCGGTGGCAGCGGCAAAGAGGGCGTTCCCGTCGTGGTCACAATCGCCGGTGGCCGACCGCGTTGCGCTGCTCCGACGCTTCGCCGACGAACTCCTGCAGCGCGAGGACGAGTTGGCCGAGACGATGGCGCGAGAGGTCGGAACCCCCATCGCGCGGTCACGGAGCGTGCAGGTGGGCCTGGGCGTGACGATCTTCCGAACGATGGCCGACGTCCTCGAGACGCTCCCGATGGAAGAGCGGCGCGGAACGTCGTTGATCCTCAAGGTTCCCGCAGGTGTGGTCGGTGCGATCACTCCGTGGAACTACCCCCTGTACCAACTGGCGGCAAAAGTTGCCCCGGCGATCGCGGCAGGATGCACCACCGTGGTCAAGCCCAGCAGCGTTGCTCCGCTTGCTGCCTTTGTGGTCGCCGACATTGCCCACGCCATCGGATTGCCGCCTGGCGTCCTCAATGTGGTGTCGGGTTCTGGTGGCCGAGTCGGCGAACGGCTCGCCGGGCACCCGGACGTCGATCTGGTGAGCCTCACCGGGTCGACATCTGCAGGAGCTCGAGTCGGCCAATTGGCTGCAGCCGGAATCAAGAAAGTGACTCTCGAGTTGGGAGGGAAATCGGCGTTCATCGTGGCCCCGGATGCGGACATGGACGCGGCGCTGAACGCCGCTGTTCGTAGTTGTTACGTCAACAACGGCCAGACCTGTACGGCCACCACCCGGTTGCTCGTCCCGGCCGACCGACTCGACGAGGTGGAGCGGCGACTGGTGGAGTTGGTCGGCTCTCAGACGATCGGCGACCCCCTCGACGAAACGGTCGATGTGGGACCGATGGCCTCGCGGGAACAGCAGCAGTCGGTGCTCAAACATCTCGCGGACGTGCCGGCGGATGCGAAGTTCCTGGTGGGCGGCCCCGGCGACGTGGACGGGCTCGATGAACGACTGCGGTCGGGCTACTTCGTGCGTCCGACCGTGGTCAGTCGCGTGGACAACAACACCCCCATCGCCAGGGACGAAGTGTTCGGCCCGGTGCTTGCCGTCCTCACCTATCGGGACATCGACGACGCCGTCGCGATCACCAACGATTCCGAGTACGGGTTGTCGGGTGCGGTGTTCGCGGCCGATGACGACCAGGCCATCGCGATCGCCCGGCGCCTGCGCACAGGGCAGGTCTCGATCAACGGCGGGCGGTTCAACGCCATGGCCCCGTTCGGCGGCATGAAGAAATCGGGCATCGGACGTGAACTCGGTCCCGATGGACTCGACGAGTACTTCGAGAAGATCTCACTCCAGCTGCGTGGCTGACGCGCTCCCCTCAACGCCCCCGCTGCCCTGAACGAACCTGTAGACAAGGAACCGACGATGACCGAGACGGCACATGTGGAGATCACCCGCTTGATGGCAAGGTTCGCGCGGGGTATCGACCTGCGGGACTGGGATCTGTACCGCTCTGTGTTCACCGATGAGATCGACGTCGACTACACGAGCTATCGCGCCGGGAACGAAGGTCGCTTTCGCGCCGAGGACTGGGTGCAACGCGGACGAATGCTGTTCCCGGGTCTGGCTGCATCCCAGCACTTCCTGTCGAACCTCGACATCGACATCGACGGCGAGGAGGGCACGGTGACCTCTTACGTGCGGGCTGAGCACGTACTGCCCAACACCGCCGGAGACGCGATGTTCACGATCGGCGGCTACTACACCGACGGGGTGGTGCGGGTTGGCGGAGAGTGGAAGATCCGGAGCAAAAAGCTCACGGTGCTGTGGAACTCTGGTAATCCGCAGGTTCTCGCACTTGCCCGCGATCGGGCCGCCGAGCTGCTGGCGGCCGCCTGATCACATTTCACGCACGGGGTCTGTGCCGTCCCAGTTCACGGCGGCATCGGCGACCGTCCGATACAGGCGCAGGATGGACGGTCTGGGTTCGTAGATCTCCACCAGGTGGCCCAGTTGCGGACGGGCATCGTGAAAGGCGAAGTCATTGCCGTTCGGGGTTGTTGCAGAAAGTATTGCCGGCCAACCTGATTCGGTATACACGCGCTGCTGCTCGGCGAACGACTCCACCATGATCGCCACGTGATGCACTCCGCCCCGTATGGAGGTGGTGGCCGCGAACGCCGCGGGCTCTGCGGTGTGGGTCTGCACCAGTTCGATCTGCAATCGACCCCACTGGCCGTAGGCGGATGAGTGGTCGAAAGCGCCCGGCAGGCCGTCGGGGCCCAGGGCGCCGGTGATGCGGTTGCGACGCACGAAAAAGGGCCCGGCGCCGAGCCGCGCCGCGAAGTCCTCGGCAGCGGACGCGACATCGTCCACCATGTACGCGATTTGTACGACGGTGCCCAATTCGACATCGATCACAGAACGCCACTCTCCTCTACCACTCGGTAACTTCTATCTGACTGTAGATACCTGTTGTCGCAACAATGCCGGGTTTCCGGCGGTGACGCGGGACAGCTGCCGCGGTGTGCATGAATCTCCCGGTCAGAGCGGGAAATAACAAATTAAGCAAACGCTGGACATATCCATGTACATACTTCACTATGATCCAGGTAACACAAGTGATGTTCAAGTAACTCTCCTCACGTAGGTAGGCCAACATGACAGACGCGCTCAGCATCAGCGGCCTCTCGAAAACTTTCGGCGGCCAACGAGCCCTCGATGGTGTCGATCTCTCGCTCGCCCCCGGTGAAATCCGTGGACTGGTGGGGCAGAACGGGTGCGGTAAGTCGACACTGATCAAAGTTCTTGCCGGATATCACGATCCGGACCACGGTGCGAAGATCACCGTGGCGGGAAATGAGCTGAACCTCGGAGTCCCTGGTGGTGGGGAGGCCGCCGGGCTGCGCTTTGTCCACCAAGAACTGGGCCTCGTCGAGAGTCTGGATGTCGTCGACAACCTTGCGCTGGGCCACGGTTACAAGCGCACTGCGGTCGGCACCATCGACAACCGCGCAGAACGGGCCCAGGCCAAGGAAGCGCTCGCCGAACTCGGATTCGACCTGAACCTCAAGAAGCTCGCCGGTGCCCTCACCATGAGCGAGCGGACCATGCTGGCCGTCGCACGCGCGGTCCAGGGCCGCAGCGGCGACACCCACATTCTCGTGCTCGACGAACCGACCGCCAATCTGCCTGCGGCCGAGGCGGTTCGCTTGTTCGAGCTGGTCCGCAAGATCCGGGACCGCGGGGTGGCCGTACTGTTCGTCTCGCACCACCTCGGAGAGGTGTTCTCGCTGTGCGACAGCGTGACCGTGATGCGCGACGGCAGAGTTGTGACCACGCGACCCCTCGAGGGGCTCGATGAACCCGGTCTGGTGGAACTGATGATCGGCCGCCGAGTCGAGGAGTTCCTCGCCGAGCCCGAAGAGACAACACATGCCGGAGCGCCTGCGCTCGAGGTCGATGCGCTCACCTGTGGTGCCGCACACGAGCTCAGCTTTGCGATCCATCCCGGAGAGGTCCTCGGGATCGCTGGGATCACCGGTTCGGGCCGCGAACACATCGTCCCGGCGCTGTTCGGCGGCGAGAGCCGCGCAGGCGTGGTGACGATCGACGGCAAGGTCGTCGAGCAGGGCCGTCCCGATCTCGCGATGTCGGCGGGGATGGGTTGTGTTCCCGCCGAGCGTCTCAGCAACGCCGCGTTCGCGACCGCATCGTTGCGCGAGAACGTGTCCGTGGCCGACCCGTGGGCGTACACCAGCGGTGGCTGGCTCCGCGCGGGACGTGAGAAGTCCGATGTGGCAACGTGGCTCGAACGTCTCGGGGTGCGTCCGACCGGTGACACCGAGCGGGCCCTCGGCACCCTCAGCGGTGGCAACCAGCAGAAGGTCATGCTGGCACGCTGGCTGCGGCGCAATCCGCGTGTACTCCTACTCGACGAGCCCACCCAAGGGGTCGACATCGGCGCCAAAGCCGACATCCACGCGCTGATCGACGACGCCGCGGAGAAGGGTGCCGCCGTCCTGGTGGTCTCCACCGACCACGGTGAGTTGACGAGGCTGTGCGACCGCGTGATCGTCCTGTCCGCCGGACGGGTCGTGGACGATCTGCGCCGGCCGCGCATCGACCCCGATCGACTGACCGCCTCCACTCTCAAGAAGCCCGTACTCGCCGAGTCCTGAGCCCTGTGAGTCCTGACCCCCCGCGGCCGCCGTCTCGCGGCATCGCAGCGGACCCGATGCCCGATCCGCCGCAGCGACACCCCCTCTACCTCCGGGCACCACTTCGGTGAAAGGAACACCATGACAACACAATCCCCTGAAGAGACCGCGACATCACCGAAGGGTCCACCGCCCACGGGCGGCCATCAGGCTGGGCGCGGCAGGCGCAAGATCAACCTGGGTCTCGACCGGTTCAGCGGAATCTATGTGTGGGTTGCCATCATCGTGCTGTTCGCGATCTGGATCCCCGACACGTTCATGACCGAGGGCAACTTCCGGATCATCGCCGGCGACCAGGCGATCACCGCGATGTTGGCGATCGGATTGATCGTTCCCCTGGCGGCGGGAGTCTTCGACCTCTCGATAGCCGGCGTGATGGGCTTCTCGGTGGCGATGGTCTCGTACCAGCTGTCCAAGGGGATCAGTGCACCGATCGCGATCATCACCACGTTGCTCTGCGGGGCCCTGATCGGTGCGGTCAACGGGTTCGTGGTGGTCAAACTCAACGTCGACTCCTTCATCGCGACCCTTGGTATGTCGAGCATCCTTCTGGCAGGCACATATTGGGTCACCGACGGAAAGCAGATCACCGAGGGCTTCACCGACGGCTTCCTCGATCTGGGCAGCAAGCCCTTCCTCGGACTGCCCCTCCCGTTCTTCTACATGATCGCCGTCGCCGCAGTGATGTACGTGATCTTGGAAAAGACTCCCCTCGGCCGGTACCTGTACGCCACCGGTGGTAATCGCCAGGCGGCCAGGCTCGCCGGACTTCGGGTGGAGCGGATCATGTTCGGCGCGTTGGTCACCTCGGCGACCGTCGCGGCCCTCACGGGCGTCATCCTGGCTGCCAAACTGGGGACCGCCGCGCCTGACATCGGTCCCTCGTATCTGTTGCCGGCGTTCTCCGCGGTGTTCCTCGGTTCCACACAGATCCGGGCCGGAAGGGTCAACGTACTCGGCACGCTGATCGCCATCTACCTCCTGGCGACGGGCGTCAAGGGGTTGCAGCTCGCAGGCGCGCCCAGTTACGTCAACGACCTCTTCAACGGTCTCGCGCTCATCGTCGCCGTCGCGCTGGCGGCCCGCACCGCCCGTCGCGCCTGACGGCCCGGTCTCGAAACGTCTTCTCCACCCGGCCTATCGGCCACCCCTCGAAAGGAATCCATGTGAAAACGACAACCTGGACAAAGGCGTTCGTTGCCGTTGTCTCCGCGAGTCTGTTCGCCACCGCGTGTAGCAGCAGCGACGACGGCGGCTCCAGCCAGCCGGCAGACATCGCCGCCGCGCAGGCAGTGACCGATCAGTACGAGGCCGCGCCGGCCAACCTCGTGCTCGACACCCCGCTGAGCAAAGCCCCCGAAGCGGGCAAGTACGTCATCAGCATCGAAACCCCGCAACCGATCTCGAGTGCCAAGGACGACGCCATCCAGCAGGCTGCCGATCTGCTCGGCTGGCGGTACCAGCGGATCATCATGGGAACCGACGCAGAGGCCGCACCCAAGGCGATGGATCAGGCCATTGCGCTGAAGCCGGATGCCATCCACTTCTCGGGCACCCCGGTGTCGATGCTGAGCAAGCAGATCGAGTCCGCGAAGGCGGCCGGGATCACCGTGATCGCCGACAGTGTCGGTGACGAGCCGATCCCCGGCGTGATCTCCACATCCTTGGATGGAACTGCGCAGGTGCAAGAGTGGGGAAAGATGGTGGCCAGTCAGGTTGTCGTCGACAGTGAAGGCGACGCGAACGTCGCGGTCTTCACGATCACCGATTACCCGATCCTCAATGTCTTCACCGATGCCTTCACCGCGCAGATGAAGGCGCAGTGCCCGGGCTGCAAGGTGGAGATGGTCAATCAGCAGGTCACCGACCTAGGTACCAAGACCCCTCAAAGCGTGGTCAGCACGCTGCAGCGAGACCCGAACATCAACTACGCGGTCTTCTCGTTCGGTGACCTCGTGCTCGGCGTGGACGCGGCACTGCGAGGTGCCGGCCTGCAAGACCAGGTGACCTTTGCCGGTCAGACCCCCACACCGGACAACCTGAAGTCGCTGGAAGACGGTGACAACAGCGTGTGGGTCGGTTTCCCCGTGCAGATCCTCGGGTGGCGCGTGCTGGACATGTTGGCCCGCTCGTTCAACGGCGATGACCTCAAGCCCGCGGACGATGCATTCCTGCCGACCCAGCTCCTCAACAAGGACAACATCGGATCCGCGGTGATCGACGACAAGACCGGCTTCTATGTCGGAGTCGCCGACTACCAGGACCAGTTCAAGGCCCTCTGGAAGAAGTGATCTCTGTGTAGGTGAGGAACTGCCCGGGGCGAGCACCATGCCCCGGGCACTTCCGCGCCATCGGTGAGACGCCCCGAACGATCGGAACCCGTATGGAACAGCCTCCACAGCAACGAATCCTGTCGTTGTCACACCTCTCGGCGATTCACGTGCCGCCGCCCCAGTTCATCGAGAACGCCGCGGCGGCGGGATTCAACGCAGTCGGACTCCGGGTGGCACAGACACCACGAGACCGCGGGTTCCAGTTGCTGGAGGGTTCGGCTCTTCTCCGCGACACCAGGCAGGCGTTGCACGACAACGGAATGCGCGTCCTCGACGCCGAGGTGATCAAACTGCACCCGGGCAGCTCGCGCGAGGACTGGATGCATGTGCTCGAGGCCGGGCAGGCTTTGTCGGCGTCGTATCTGCTCGTGACCGTTCTCGATGACGACTACCAGCGGGCGACCACGCTGTTCGGTGAACTCGCGGCTGCCGCAGCCGATCATGGTCTGCGGTGCTGCCTCGAACCGATGATTTTCAGTGCCGTCCGCGACATGGATGCCGCGGCTCGCTTTCTGGCCGACACGGGTGAGGGCGGCTCGGGGATCCTGCTCGACGCGTTGCACGTTGCCCGGGCCGGCACATCGATCGACGACATCGCAAGACAGTCGCCGGACCTGTTTCCCTATTGCCAGTTGTGCGACGCACTTTCGGCCGAACCGGCCACCGATGAGAACGCAGCGATCACCGAAGCGCGCCAGCACCGGCTGGCGCCCGGTCAGGGTGTGCTGCCGTTGGCCGATCTGGTCCGCGCATTGCCGCCGACGGCCGCGATCAGTGTCGAGGCGCCGTCTGACCGCGGCTCCGCCGATCCCCGTGGGTGGGCGGCCGAGCTGGGTGCCGCTGCTCGTGAACTCTTCGAGTACCTGGACCGCGACCTGGATCTCGACCGAACGGCAGCTGCGGGTCACTAGCCCTGACCGACTGCGGACCGTTCAGGCCGCCAGACCAACAAGCCCATCGGCCCATCTGGACGACAAAGACACACAACAGGACGAAAGTGGAAGTCATGACACATCAGACCCGCCCGTTTCGATTCGCTGCGCAGGTCTACCGCGCGAACACTGGCAGACAGTGGCGCGATGTGGCCCACAAGGTCGAGGACATGGGCTATTCGGCGCTTCACGTCTCAGATCACTACATCGGGCCTGGCGCTGCCCTGGATCGCACCGGCCACCGGCCGGTGACGATGGCCCCGATCACGAGCATGGCCGTGGCGGCCGAGGTGACCGAGACCCTGAAGGTGGGGTGCCGAATGTTCTGCACCAGTTACCACGAACCGGTTGTGCTGGCCAAAGAGGCTGCAACGCTTGCGATGTTCGCGCCGGGCCGGATCGAGATCGGGTTGGGAGCGGGATGGCTGGGGGCCGAATACGAAGCCATGGGTATCGATTTCCCTTCGGCGGGGTCCCGGGTGGACCGTCTGGAGGAGACGATCGAACTCATCGTCCAGCAGTTCCGGGGCGAGCAGATCGACGTGGACGGCAAGATCGTCAAGGCCACGGGGTTTGCTCCGCTGCCCGTACCCGAGACCGCGCCCCCGATCATGGTCGGAGGCGGCGCTCGCCGGGTCCTGACGCTCGCCGGTAGGACCGCCGACATCGTGAGCATCAACTTCAACAACCGTTCGGGTGTCCTGGGTTCGGACAGTGTGCTCACCTCCACCGTCGAAGAGACCCACAAGAAGATGGGCTGGGTTCGGGACGGCGCCGGCGATCGGTTCAAAGACATCGAGATCGAGACCGGCGCGTATTTCGTGGCGATCGAGGGCAAGACCGACGTCACCGAAGAGGCCTTGATCGATCGCACCGGCTTCAGCCGAGCAGAGCTCCGGGCATTTCCGCATGCTCTCGTCGGGTCCGTCGATGACATCTGCGAGCAGCTCGAACAACGTCGCGAGGAGTTCGGATTCTCCTACTTTACGATCGGCGATAGGGCCTACGAACAGTTTGCGCCCGTGGTCGAGCGTATGAGCGGGAAGTGAAGAGCATGGTTACCGACGGACAGAACAAGTACGTACACATGGTTGCGCCGCAGACAGCAGAAACCGCGCTGGAGGCCGACCCGGTCCCAGCGCCGAACGGCGTGATAGTCGACATCGGCTATTGCGGAATCTGCGCCACCGATACCCACGGCTACGCATCCGCCGGCCTGCCGCCTGCCGTCTTCGGACACGAGTGGATGGGAACGATCAGCGCGGTCGGTGAGGAGGTCACCGGACTCTCGGTCGGGCAACGTGTGGTCGCCGGCGTCGGGCCGGCGTGTGGCCGGTGCGCTCAATGTCGCGCCGGGCATGCGGCTCACTGCGACCTCGCGTTCGCCGAAGCCAACGGGATCACCGACGACGCCCCTGTTCACGGCGGGTTCGCGACCAAGCTCAAAGTGTCTGCGCGCAGGGCCATTCCGATCCCAGACACGATCTCCGACGAGGAGGCGGCCCTGATGGAGCCGGCCACCGTCACCTTCCACGCGGTCAAGCGCGCCGGTATTCGCCTCGGTGCCGCCGTAGTGGTGCAGGGAGCGGGACCGATCGGTCTGCTCACCGCCCAGCATGCGAGGGTGGCGGGTGCCGGCAGGATCATCGTGAGCGAGCCTTCGCCCGCTCGACGCTCGGCGGCCGTCGATCTGGGGTTCACCGAGGTGGTCGAGCCGGGCGATCTGAAGGCGCTGCTCACCGAAGCCACCGATGGACTGGGTGCGGATGTGCTCTTCGAATGCACAGGCGTGGCCGAATTGCTCCAGCCCTCGGCCGAACTGGTCCGTCGAGGCGGAACCCTCGCATTGCTGGGCTACCCGGGTGCCAATTCGTCGGTGAGCTACGGAGACTGGCAGAGCCGAGAGCTGACGGTGATCGGTTCCCTGGCGTATTCGCACGAGGACTTCCTCGGCGCCATGACACTCATCGCCGCCGGCCGGGTGGATGTGCGCTCCCTGCACACGGGCACCATCGGCCTCGATGAGCTGGTACCCATGTTCGCCGAACTGGATTCGGGAAAGAGTCGTCACGCAAAGGTTCTGGTGGATCCGAGGAGGTAGTACGCGGGTGGTGGCCGACGGGTATGCCAGTCGCCACGGTTGCTGTATGGAAGCGCTGAACACCAGGTAGTCTCCTTCTGATTCGACCTGGATGAGGAACGCAGATGATTCGTGCCGGCAAGCTCATGGGAACTTCACTCGTCGCGGTGTGCGTCATCGCCACTGCGTGCAGTACTTCCGACAGCAATTCGCAGTCGCCATCCCCTTCGGCCGGCTCGTCGTCGGTTACGAGTTCAACTCCGGCCCCGCCACAGTTCGCGGCCACTCTGGCGCCGCTGATCGAGAAGACCATGGCGGACAACGTAATTCCCGGTTCGGTTGTCATGGTCAGTTGGCCCGGTCACGGTGATTGGGCACAGGCTTTCGGGACGCGCACCATCGGAGCGAACGAACCAATGACCGTCGACGACCACTTCAGGGTCGGCAGCAACACCAAGACGATGACGTCGACGGTGATCCTGCAACTGGTCCAGGAAGGCAAGCTCGCACTGGATGACCCGATCGGTAAGTACATTCCCGGCGTTCCGAACGGCGACCGCATCACCGTGGCCCAGCTGTCGGAAATGCGGAGCGGGCTCTACAGTTACACCCTCGACGCCGGCTTCAATGCGACTCTCGACGCTGACCCCGGCAAGGTCTGGCGGCCCCAGGAACTCCTGAATATCGCGTTCTCCCACGAGGTCCAGTTCGAACCGGGCGCGCGGTTCGACTATTGCAACACCAACATCGTTCTTCTCGGGTTGCTGATCGAGCAGATCACCGGAAAGACCGCTTCCGCAGCGTTCTCCGAGCGCATCTTCGAGCCGCTCGGACTGAAGAACACCTCGCTGCCGCTGCCCCCCGATTCTGCCATCCCGGACCCGCACCCGAACGGGTACTCGTTCGGTACCAACGTGTCGACCATCAACACATACGAATTGCCCGCTGCGGAGCAGCCGCTGGCCCTGAACGGAACGCTCAAGCCCAACAACGAAACCGACGCCAACCCGTCGTGGGCGTGGACGGCGGGTGGAGCGATATCGACGATGGGCGATCTGGCGACCTACGTCCGCGCTTTGGTGGGAGGTGGTCTGCTCGACCCGCAGATGCAGCAGATACGGCTGTCCAGCATCACCCCGACCGATCCGGGCAACCCGGCCGCTGCCGGTTACGGACTCGGCATCGCCCGCTTCGGTCCTGAGTTGACCGGACACGACGGACAGATTCCTGGGTTCATGACATTCATGGGCCACGACCCGAGCAGTGGACTCACGATCACGATCGGTACCAATCTAGCCACCGTGCCCACAGGCGAGGGTTCGGCATTGACGATCCTCAAAGCCATCATGCCGGTGTTCTACGGCACGGGATCGGTGCCCGGAGCTGACCCGGCAGCGGCACCGTCGTCTGCGGGGGCACCGACCCCCACGACCGCGTCGGCCACGCCGACGCCGGGTGGGTGAATCAGCGCGCAGGTACCGGGATGGTCTGGCCGCTCCCACAAGTGGCGCCGCCATCGACCGGGATCGCGGTTCCCGTCACGAACGACGCAAGCGGTGAGGCGAGGAACGCGATCACCTCGGCGACCTCACGTGCGGTACCCCAACGATGCAGCGGCACCATGGCTTTGAGCGACTCGTACCGCTCCGGCGTGTTCTCTTCGATGCGTTTGGTCATGCCCGTGCTGATGGGCCCCGGGCAGACGCAATTGATCCGGATCGAGTCGTTGGCCAAGTCCAGTGCCAGTGACTTGGCGAGATTGACGACGCCCGCCTTGGCCGCGGCATAGGGCCACCGGTTCGGCTCGCCACCCATGGCGGTGGCGGACGAGGTGATCACCACAGAACCGCCGCCCGCCTGGCGGAAGAAGGGGATCGATTCGCGGATACCGAGGGCCACCGCGCGGAGATTGACGTCGATCGACCGGTCGAAGACATCCATGTCGAGGGTCTCGATCGAACCCGACGCCGGAACTCCGGCATTCAGGATCAGCGCATCGAGGGTCCCGAATGACTCGACGGCCACCGACATCGCGTCGCGGTTGTCGACGCTCAGCGTGACGTCGCCGACGAAGGGCACCGCGTGGTCGTTGCCGCTGAGCCAGTCCAGGCTGTCGGCCGACCGGTCGAACGCGACCACGCGACCGCCGCGTTCGAGGATCAGCTCGGCGGCGGCCCGGCCGATGCCGGAGGCAGCACCTGTCACGACCGCGACGAGTCGGGTTGCATCCGAACCGTTCTCGGCCTGGGTCATGACGGCATCTCGATGATCGCACGTCCCACGATCTCGCCGCGCGCGAGAGCCTTGTACGCCTCGTCCGCCTGCTCGAGCGTGTACCGACGGGTGATGACGCGCTCGGGCTCGACGATGCCGCCCGAGACCATGCGGAGCAGTGCCGGCATGTCCCGCCGTGCCTTGGCTCCATACGAACCATGGATCTCCAGCTTGCGGCGAACGAGCCGGGCGAGGTCGATCTCTCCCGCAGAGCCGGCGGGGGCGATGCCGACCACCACGGCGCGACCACCGTCGTCGAGGATCTCCATCGCCGTGGCGAAGGTGTGTTTGTTGCCCAACGCCTCGAAGGCCACGTCAACACCGTGGCCGTCGGTCAGCGCCCGAACCTCGGCGACCACGTCGGTGGTGCTGGAATTGATGGTATGAGTTGCACCCAGTGCGGCAACGGCTTTGAGCTTCTCGTCGTTGACGTCGATGGCGATGATCTGCGCCACTCCGGCGGCCGCAGCGAACTGTACGATCGACGACCCCACACCTCCGGCAGCGATCACTGCGATGCGGTCACCGAGTTCGAGCTCTGCATTGTTGACCGCGCCCAGCGCGGTGAACGAGCTGCATCCCAGAATCGACACCTCACCGAGGCCTACACCATCCGGAACCTTGAAGGCGTCAGACGCCGGGACCACGCAGAACTCGGCCAACCCGCCCATCGAGTACATCGCAAGTGACGTACCGTCCTCGCGCGCCAGCCGGGTCTCGCCGTCGTAGAGAGTGCCGTTCAGTCGATTGTGCGCAAAAAACTTCTCGCACAGGTCCTCCAGTCCGCGCACGCAGTGACGACAGTCGCCACAGGGCATGATGAAACTGCAGACGACCCGGTCGCCGACAGCAACGTTGTCCACGCCATCGCCGATCTGCTCCACCACGCCGGAGACCTCGTGCCCGAGTACTGCGGGCGCCGGGAACTTCACCTCCGACTTGAGCACGTGCAGGTCGGTGTGGCACACGCCGCAGGCGGTGACCTTGAGAAGAATCTCGCCACGGCGTGGCTCGGGTCGGGGGATGTCTTCGATCGTGAGGTCGGGGCCGTCTCCGGCCCACACCGCTGCCTTCACTTACACACTCTCCTTCGCCAATTGTGCTGCTGCCGAATCTTCTTCGGCGGTCTCGAGCAAGGTGGCCAGCCGCGCGGGTGCCTGTGCCCAGTCTCGGGTGGACCGCATCTCGTCCCAGAAATTGATCTCGACGATGAACTGTTCGGCCCCGGCAGCGACTGCCGTCCGGATGTCCCGGCGGACGCCGTCGACACCCTGGCCACCGGAACCGACCGCATCGGTCGGCCGCTGCAGGTACGAGCGCAAGAAGAGGCGTACGGGGGCGAGCTGATCCGGCCGTACCTCGCGCATGGTCTGCAGTTGATCGAGCAACGCCTCCGCGGTCCCGCTGCTGGGATTCCAGATGTCGAACAATGCTGCGGTACGGGCCAATCCAGCGGCCGAACGCAGCCCGGACAACAGCGGCGGGTGAGGCTGCTGCACCGGCTTGGGCCGAACCACCGACCTGGGAATGTTGAAGAAGTCGCCTGAGAACTCGACAGGGTCGGGGCCCCAACATGCTTGGACAGCCGCGACCAACTCGCTCATCCGTCGTCCGCGTGTGCGCGGATCCACATCCATCTGTCCGTGCTCTTCGTCTGACCAGCCCGCGCCGAGCCCGGCGACCAGTCGGCCGCCGGACAGCACATCGAGCGTCGAAAGACGCTGAGCCAGTTCGATGGGTCGGTGATACCCGGCCACCAGGATGCTGCTGCCGATCATCGCCTTCTGTGTGCACGCGGCAACAAACGCCATGAGCTCGGTGGCGCCGAGCACGGAGCGGTAGGCCGGGTGCACGGTGGTGGTGTGCCTGCCGCCGTAGATCGATTCGTTCTGCTCTGGGTAGAACAGGTGCTCCTGAACCCACAGGCTGCCAAAGCCCAGTTCCTCTGCGGCAACGGCGAAGTCGCGCACCGCCGTCGCGTCGACGTGTTCTCCGAGCTGGGGGAGGGTGAGACCGACCTTCAGGGTCACAGTACGGTCACTGTCCCGGTGTTGCCGTCCACCTCGATCATCGCGCCGTCGGGGATGCGTGCGGTCGCATCCTGGACCGAGACCGCACAGGGAATGCCCAGTTCGCGACAGACGATCGACGAGTGCGTGATGGTGGCCCCGACGTTTACCACCACGCCACCGGCAAAGACGAACAACGGGGTCCAGGCCGGGTCCGTCTGCGGTGCGACGATGATGTCGCCCTCGGCGAGATCGCCTGCGTCATAGGGGTCGTGAAGTACTCGAGCTCGACCCCGGCTCACGCCCGGAGCGCCACCCACGCCACTGAGAGTGTCGCCCGGCAGGGCGGGCTCCGATTTGTGTTCGGTCCGGCGCGGCCACTGTGACAGGGGGAGCGGCTCGAACAGGAAGAACGGCGGTTCCAGGTCGAACAACTGGAGGTATTGTTCGCGACGCTCGGCGATGGTGGCCGAGAACGACTCGGGGTCGGCAGCGAAGTCGTCGAGCTCGGTGTCGAGCAGCATGGTGATGTCGTGGTGGTCGTCCATCACTCCGCGAGCGACCATGCGGTGCCCCAATTCGTAAAGTGCCGCTCTCATCTCACCCATCACCTTGACGCACGATGTCTTGGTTCGTTCGCGCCATGGCATGAACTTGGTGATCGACTTGGCTGCGTCGAGGAAGCTCTGGCGGGTGTCTGCATCGGGCATCTTGTCGGCGAGTTCGGCCGTGAGCGCGATGCGCTTGGCCTGGTTGCGCTCAAGGATCAGCTCTGGATCGGCATCGTCGGGACTCAGACGCATGCCGTTGATCGCCATCAGTGCGAGAACAGGTTTGGTCTCCCAGCTGTCCGAACGGATGTCCCATTCGTTCGGTGCCCGGGAGCCGTACTTGTACAAGAAGTCGTCGAAGTCGATGCGGAACTGCTTGACGTCGGGGGAATCACTGGCGTCGACCGCGTCGAGCACAGTGGCGAGACCACCGTCGAAGATGGTGGTCAGTTCGTCGGAGGCAGCGACAAGGCGGCCCATCTTCCACATCGCGAAAGACGGAGCGGCCGAATCGACACCACCCAATCCGCTCAGCAGATCGCCGAGTTTGTCGCTCTCACCGATGGACTCGAGCAGGGCGCCGGCCACTGCCGGTCCCATCGTGGACAGTGTGGTGGTGACCGGGTGATAGGCGTAGCAGAAGACCAGGTCGGGAACGAATGATCGTGCATGGTCGACCAATTCCTGATCGCTCAGGTCGCTGAGGTCAGGACGCTGCTCACGCGCGAGGTCGGCGCGGCGCTTGGTCTCTTCGGCCTCGGGATACGTATTGGTGGTCAATGCCCATGCGGTCTTCTCGGCAAGACCCGCGGTCAGTTCAGCGTTCTCGTGGTCCGGTTTCGGCTCGTACTCCGGCAGGTCGGGGTGGTCGCCCACCCAGAGGCGGTTCCACACCGGCACGGTCAGGCCCGGTAGACGAGCGCCGTTGAGTTCGGTCATCGAGAAGTTGGTGTAGTGGTAGCCGCCGAAGTTACCGATGATCTCGGGCATCGTCTCGTCGATCTCGGAGGCCAGGTGGGTTCCGAGGTGCTCGACGTAGCCTTCGCGCCACCCGATGTTGAGGCCTTTGTTCCACACGAGGGTCACGTTCAGCGGACTCGACGGGTCGGGCAGGACCTCTCCCGCGTTGGCCCGCGTGTAGACGGGGTAGCGCTCACTGAACTCCCAATCGGTGATCCAGTGGTCGGGGCGTGGCGCGTTGCTCATCGAGTCCTCCTGAAGGCGGCTGACGGACTGTATTTCAAGTCACACTATAGAAACATCGCCCAAATAGAAACATGTACAGAGATATTGCGTAGCAAGTTGAGCAACATTCTCAGCCAGCCACCGATTCTGACTAACTTGACTGTCCATATAGTAAGTGATGGCAAAACGTGAGAGACTCAGCTCACATACCTCGCCCCACCGTGCCTGCCCGTGCGGTGTGATTCGCCGTTCCCGGCATCGTCCCGACAAGAGAGGAACGCCCATGTTCACAAAGGTCCTGGTCGCCAACCGTGGCGAGATCGCGGTCCGCGCATTTCGTGCCGCCGTTGAACTGGGTGCGTCCACGGTTGCCGTCTACCCGTACGAAGACCGCAACTCGGCCCATCGCGCCAAAGGGTTCGAGGCGTATCAGATCGGTGAACCAGGCCATCCCGTTCGCGCCTACCTCTCTGTCGACGAGATCATCTCGGCCGCACAACGTGCTGGTGCGGACGCGATCTACCCCGGATACGGTTTCCTCTCCGAGAATCCGGACCTGGCCGCTGCCTGTGCAGCTGCGGGGATCACCTTTGTCGGCCCGTCCGCCGACATACTCCGGCTGACCGGAGACAAGTCGCACGCTGTTGCCGCCGCCCGAGCCGCCGGGCTGCCGGTGCTGGCCTCCTGTGCGCCATCCGATGATGTCGACGAGCTGGTCGCCGCAGCGGAGGGAATGCGCTTCCCTGTGTTCGTCAAGGCAGTTGCCGGCGGCGGCGGCCGAGGAATGCGACGTGTCGCCGACCCGGAGTCACTCAGGTCTTCCATCGAGGCTGCATCGAGAGAGGCGCACACGGCGTTCGGTGACGGGACCGTCTTCCTCGAACAGGCGGTGGTCAACCCCCGGCACATCGAGGTCCAGATCCTGGGTGACAGCAGCGGCGAGGTCATCCACCTCTTCGAGCGGGACTGCTCGTTGCAGCGGCGACACCAGAAAGTTGTCGAGGTGGCTCCCGCGCCAAACCTGGATCCCGAACTGCGCGAACGTATCTGCGCGGACGCGGTGAAGTTCGCTCGGCACATCGGATACACCTGTGCAGGCACCGTGGAGTTCCTCCTGGACCCGTACGGCAATCACGTCTTCATCGAGATGAACCCGCGGATTCAGGTGGAGCACACTGTCACCGAGGAGATCACCGATGTCGATCTGGTTGCGGCGCAACTCCGTATCGCTTCGGGTGAGTTGCTGACCGAGCTGGGCCTGACGCAGGAGTCCATCGAGATCCGCGGCGCTGCCATGCAGTGCCGGATCACCACCGAGGACCCCACCGACGGGTTCCGCCCCGACACCGGCCGGGTCACGGCCTATCGCACACCTGGCGGCTCCGGCGTCCGATTGGACGGCAGTGTCGGACTCGGGTCGGAGATCGGTTCGCATTTCGACTCGATGCTGGTCAAACTCACCTGCCGAGGACGCGACTTCGCCACCGCAGCGGCCCGCGCCCGGCGGGCGATCGCCGAGTTCCGTGTACGTGGCGTGGCGACCAACATCCCTTTCCTGCAGGCAGTCCTGGACAATCCCGACTTCCTGGCCTGGAGGGTCGACACGTCCTTCATCGAGAATCACCCGGAACTGTTGACCCAGAACGTCTCCGCGGACCGGGGCACTCGGATTCTCCGCTACCTTGCAGACATCACCGTCAACCGGCCACACGGCGAGCGTCCGTCCACCGTCTACGCCGTCGACAAGCTGCCGGCGGTGGACGTCGGCAACCCACCTCCGGCCGGGTCGCGGGATCGGCTGCTCCGCCTCGGACCGACGGCGTTCGCCGCAGACCTCCGTCGCTCGACGGCTCTGGCCGTCACCGACACCACATTCCGGGATGCCCATCAGTCCTTATTGGCAACGCGCGTACGAACCCGTGATCTTGTCGCCGTTGCGCCCTATGTGGCCCGGATGACCCCGCAGCTGCTGTCTGTGGAGGCGTGGGGAGGGGCGACATACGATGTGGCGCTGCGCTTTCTGCACGAAGACCCGTGGGAGCGACTGTCCGCGCTACGTGAGGCGATGCCGAACATCTGCATCCAGATGCTGCTGCGAGGCCGGAACACGGTGGGATACACGCCGTACCCCGACGAGGTGACCCATGCGTTCGTTCGCGAGGCGGCAGACACGGGTGTCGACATCTTCAGGATCTTCGATGCGCTCAACAATATCGACCAGATGCGCCCGGCCATCGATGCGGTTCGCGACACGGGCACAGCCGTTGCCGAAGTGGCGATGTCGTACACCGGCGATCTGACCGATCCAGATGAGGATCTGTACACGCTCGACTACTACTTGCGACTCGCCGAACAAATGGTGGAGGCCGGCGCACATATTCTCGCGATCAAAGACATGGCCGGTCTGCTGCGTCCCCCGGCCGCCGCCACCCTTGTCACAGCACTGCGTTCACGTTTTGATCTACCGGTTCATCTCCACACCCATGACACCCCGGGCGGTCAGTTGGCCACGTACCTCGCGGCCTGGGACGCCGGGGTCGACGCCGTCGACGGTGCCAGCGCCGCGCTGGCCGGCACCACCAGTCAGCCGGCGCTGTCGGCGATCGTGGCCGCGACCGAGCACACACAACGTGACACCGGGCTCGATCTCAGCGCCGTGTGCGACCTCGAACCGTATTGGGCCGCAATCCGTTCGAACTATGCGCCATTCGAGTCAGGACTCCCCGCACCCACCGGCCGCGTGTACACCCACGAGATCCCGGGCGGGCAGCTGTCCAACCTGCGCCAGCAGGCCTCGGCGCTCGGTCTGGCCGATCGGTTCGAGGACATCGAGTCGGCCTATGCCGGCGCCGACCGGATTCTGGGCCGATTGGTCAAGGTGACCCCGTCGTCGAAGGTGGTCGGCGACCTCGCGTTGGCGCTTGTCGGCGCCGATGCGACAGCCGACGACTTCGCAGCCGAACCGTCCTCGTATGACATCCCGTCGTCGGTCATCGACTTCCTCCGCGGCGACCTCGGCGACCCCGCCGGTGGTTGGCCCGAGCCGCTGCGGTCTCGGGCGCTGGCCGGTCGGGCCGAGGCAAGAGCGGTCACGCCCCTCACGGAACAACAGCTGTCGGGACTGTCGGGGCCGAGCGAGGTCAAGCGGGAGACGTTGAACCGGCTGCTGTTCCCCGGCCCGACAACGGAGTTCGAAAACCACCGCGACAACTTCGGAGACACCGCGCAGTTGTCGACCAATCAATACTTCTACGGCCTGCGGCAAGGCGAGGAGCATCGGGTGCAGCTCGAACCCGGCGTGGAGTTGCTGATCGGTCTGGAAGCCATCTCCGAACCCGACGCCCAGGGCATGCGCAACGTGCTGTGCATACTCAACGGTCAGCTCCGGCCGGTGCAGGTACGTGACCGCAGCGTCGAGACCACCACTCGCGAAGCCGAAAAGGCCGATCGCACCGACCCGGGGCAGGTACCGGCGCCCTTCACCGGTGTGGTCACGTTGTCGGTCAAAGAGGGCGACGCCATCGAGCAGGGTGAATTGGTGGGAAGCATCGAGGCGATGAAGATGGAGGCCGCGATCACCGCGCCCCGCTCCGGCACCGTCAGCCGTGTGCCCATCAGTGGTGCAGCACAGGTCGATGGTGGCGACCTGCTTCTGGTTATCGGGTGAACCGATGACCTGGTCGTCAACCCTTTTGAACGCGAGGTCATGTCGACTCACTGTGCCAGAAAGTCAGCGCTCGATTGCTGGTCGTTTGCAACAACAGAAATGAGGAGTGACACATGGGTGGTCGGTTCGAAGGCAAAGTCGCCTTCATCACGGGAGCTGCACGAGGACAGGGACGATCGCACGCGATCCGTCTTGCGGAAGAAGGCGCGGACATCATCGCGGTCGACATCTGTCGGCCGATCGAGAGCGTGACGCCGTTCTATGAGCTGGCGGAGCCTTCCGACCTGGCGGAGACCGTACGCCTGGTCGAGGCTCTGGACAGACGGATCGTGGCGCGGGAGGTCGACGTGCGTGACCTCTCCGCCTTGACCAGTGCTCTTGCAGAGGGTGTTTCGGCACTGGGCGGATTGGACATCGTTCTGGCCAACGCCGGCATCTTCATCAGTCACGACGCCGACGGCATGCCCGAAGAGGCATGGCGTGACGTCGTCGACATCAATCTGACCGGCGTCTTCTTCACTGCGCACGCTGCCATCCCGCACCTCAAGAAGCAGGGAGGCGGTGTCATCTTGCTGACCAGTTCCACTGCCGGAATGCAGGGCTACGCGAACGCGCCGCACTATACGGCGAGTAAGCATGGCGTGGTCGGGTTGATGAAGAGTCTCGCGCAGGAACTCGGCCCTTACGGCATCCGGGTCAACACGGTTCACCCGACCGGTGTGGACACCCCGATGATCCAGAACGAGCGGACGTGGGGGTTGTTCTCTCCGGATGACCCTAATCCCACCCGCGAGGCCGCCGCCGAGGCGATGAAGGTGACCAACCTTCTTCCGGTTCCGTGGATCGACGCTCGGGACGTCAGCAACCTCGTGGCCTGGTTGGCCTCCGACGAAGCGCGTTACGTGACGGCGTCGCAGTACTCCGTCGATGCCGGCGCGGTGAACAAGCCGTGATCGCGTCCTGAAGTTCTTGCTGCACAGCACAACGAGCCGGAAACACGAAGACGAGCCACCCGCGGGTGGCTCGTCTTCGTGTAGCTGGGTCGTCTGACTCAGGACACCAGCGCCGCGGCAACTGTCTCGGCGTGCACGGCGGTGTTGCCGAGCAACAGTTCACTCGTCTTGGCCCGGCGGAAGTACCTGTGCAATGGGTGCTCCCAAGTGAATCCGATGCCGCCGTGGATCTGCACGGACTCCTCGGCCGCGAAGGTCGCGGCTCTGGAGGCGAGTACTCGCGCGGTCGCAGCAGCGACGAACAGCTCGCCGCTACTGCGGGAATCGGCGTCGGCGGCATCGAGTACAGCTGCCTCGGCCAGTTCGATCGCCACCAGCATGTCGGTGAGTCGATGTTTGATCGACTGAAACGACCCGATGGCACGTCCGAACTGTTGTCGGGTCTTGGCGTAATCGACAGACATCTCCAGGCAGGCGCGTGCAGCCCCCACCTGCTCAGCGGCGAGCGCGGTGATGGCGATGGCCTGCGCCCTGTCGAGACCCGCTACGAGGTGGTTGCCGCCGACGCGCTGCGCTGATGCCCCGGTGAACTCGATCCGCGCGAGTGGCCTGGTGAAGTCGAGTGATTCACGCGCGGTGCGTGTTACGCCGGCGGCGTCACCGCCGATGACCGCCAACTCCGGACCCGAGGGTCCCTCGGCGACGACGACGAGCAGATCAGCATCGGCTCCGGAGACCACGGCCTCCTGCGCGCCGTCGAGAACGATTGTGTTGTCGTCACCTCCGGACGCGGTGATCGACGTGGACGCAAACGGGTATCCGGTCACGAGTGCGGCGGTCACGCTGCCATCCGCGATGGTCGGAAGATGTTGTGTCTTGGCGGCATCCGAACCTGCGTGCAGCAGAGTGAAACCTGCCAGGATGACCGAGGAGAAGTACGGACCGGCGCCGAGTGACCGGCCCAGTTCGGCCATCACCACAGCGGTGTCCTTCAGGGTGAACCCTGCTCCGCCGTAGTTCTCCGGGAACGGGACCTCGGTCAGACCCATCTCCAGCAGCGAGGCCCAGACGTTGTCGCCGGCTGCGGTGCGGGCCAGCGACGACCGGAGACTTGATTCGAGATCGCGCTGTTCGACCGTCAATTCGAGAGGCATTGCCGATCTCCTAACGTGGTTCGCGGGGCAGTCCGAGCCCGCGTTCGCCGATGATGTTTCGCTGGATCTCGTCAGAGCCTCCCGCTATGCGATAGCCGGGTGCGCCCAGGAGGTGTTCGGTCCAGGCGAACGTGTTCGGCTCTCCGGTGTCGGCGAGGATCTTCGGGCCGAGGAACGAAGCGGCGGCGTCGCCGATCCGCTTGAGGTTCTGGGTCCAGACGAGTTTGCCGATCGAACCCTCCACTCCCGGAACGGCTCCGGATTGCTCACGTTCGGCGTAACGAGCCACCATCAGTGCCGAGGCGCGCTCGTAGATCGCAGCGTCTGCCAATTGCCGGCGTACCAGGGGATCGTCGGTGATGCCCAGACTCTTTGCCAGCCGCACCAGATCGGCGCTGTTACCGCCGGCGCTGACGATACCCGCGCTCGAATTGCGTTCGAAGCCAAGCGTGGTGAGCGCGACCTTCCAACCGTCACCTTCGGCACCGATGCGCAGCGAGTCAGGGATTTCGACGTCGGTGAGGAAGACCTCGTTGAAGGTCGATCCACCGGAGCTCTGCCGAATGGGTCGTACATCGACCCCGGGCGCGTCCATCGGAACCATGAACGCCGTCATGCCACGGTGTTTGGCCACGGTGGTGTCGGTACGGGCGATGAGCAGGCCCCACTCGGAGAACTGTGCACCCGAGCTCCACACCTTCTGCCCGTTGATGCGCCAACCATCGCCGGTGGCCACAGCTTTGGTGGACAGCCCGGCCAGATCGGAACCGGCGCCGGGCTCGGAGAAGAGCTGGCAGCACAGTTCGTCGGTGCGAAGGAATGGCCGGACGAATCGCTGTTGTTGATCCTCGGTGCCGAGCGCATGAAGCGTGGGCGCCACCAATTCGACGGTGACGAGCACGGTCTCGTGACGGTCCGGCGTGATGTACTGCCGCTCGAGGCCGACGTACACGCGTTCGTGGCTGGCAGTCAGTCCTGCGCCACCCCATTCCGGACCCCAGGTGATGGCACCGAACCCGGCATCGACCCTTTTCCGTTGCCAGTCCCGGGCGGCGTCGATCAGGTCGCGTTCCTCGTCGTGGGTGTGGTTGTGGAAAATTGCGTAGTTCGGGTCTGCGGCCACCGCCGGCCCCGTCTCCCGCCGGTCGAGGTGCTCGTCGAGCCACGCAACGCACTTTTCGGAGAAGGCGTCGACGTCGATCACCTGCGCGTCGACGGATCCACTTGATCCCGGGCTCGGGGTCATGGCTTCTTTCCTTTCGACATCTCGGCGATACGGGCCTCGACTGCCTTCTTGGAGTCGGGGTGCTCGGACAGTCGCACGGTGAAAGTCTGTTCGAGTTCGTAGCCGCGTTTGAGATCGACGTCTTCGCACCCGTTCAGCGACTGCTTTGCCAGGGTGAGCGCGTATCGGCTCTTGGCGGCGATGACGCGCGCCCGCGACATCGCGACCTCGAGGAGCTCGTCATGCGGTACCACGTCGAGGGGCGCACCCCAGCTGCGCAGGGTCTCTGCATCGACGGGCTCCGCGGTGAAGAACATCCGTCGCATCGCCTGCTGCGGAAGCATTCTGGCGGTGAACCGGCCTCCACCGAGCACTCCGACACCCATCTCCGGAAGGCCGAACGTCGCCCGGTCGGAGGCGACCACGATGTCGCTGAGCGAAGCCAACGCAAGTCCACTGCCGAGAGCGGGACCGTTGATGGCAGCAACAACGGGTAACGCGCAGTCGTACAGCCCGAAGAGTGCCCGTCTCACGCTACGCATCTCGACGTCGCCGCTGACCGAATCCATCACCCGGAAGTTGCCGAGATCATTGCCCGCGCAGAAGATCCTGCCGCGGCCGGTGAGGACGATGGCGCGGATGTCCTGGTTGTCGGACAACATGTCGAAGACTCGTGCGATCTCGTCGTACATCTGGGTGTCGATCGCGTTCACCTTGCCGCGGGCAAGTTCGACGAGTGCGATACCCGGTTCCGGCTCGGTGACGACGAGATGTTCGATCCCAGGTGTCTGAACGGTCATTCGGCCCCTATTTCTCGTGTGTTGCGGCGAATTTCATCGCCGTCATCTGGGGTGGGAGCGCATCCCGATCGCGGGTCCAGTCGCGCAGCGCAAACTTCTGCACCTTGCCGCTGGCCGTCTTCGGCAGCGAATCGACCACGAAGACGCTCTCCGGGATCTTCTGCACCGCGATCTCTCGTTCGAGAAGAAACCGGTGCACCTCGGGCAGTGTGAGATCGCGCTGATCCCGGGTCACCACAAACGCGCACCCGCGTTCACCGGTCCGGGCATCAGGCCCGGCGACAACGGCCACCTCGACAACAGCCGGATGCTCGCTGAGTTGGTTCTCGACGTCGTGTGCGCTGATCTTCTCGCCCGAACGATTGATGACATCTTTGATACGTCCGACGATGTGGATGCCGCCGCTGCTGTCGAAGCGACCCAGGTCACCGGTACGGAAGAAACCGTCGTCGGTGAAGGCGGTCTCGTTCAGGCGCTCATCGAGGTATCCGAGAAAGGTGTCCGGCCCTCGCCAGAGGATTTCGCCGACCGCCCCTGTGGCAACGGACGTGCCGTCGTCGTCGGCGACGATCACCTCCGTGGGTGAGATCGGCCGACCATCGGTCTTGGTGCGCAGATAGATGGGGTCCCATCGGTCGGACGCCGTGACAGACGGGCCCTCGGTGGCGCCGTACATTCTCGTGACCGTACCCAGCCGCTCGGTTGCGGCGGCGGTCAGCGAGTCGGGGATATCGGCTCCGCCACAGGCGATGTAGCGGATGGAAGGGGTGTCGAGCTCCGCCGCGGTGGCTGTGTCGAGCAGGCCCCGGAGGAAAGGCGTCGAGAAGATCATGAAGCTGGCGTGCTCGGACCGGATGAGATCCAGGGCGGCTTCGGCATCCCAGATGTCCTGCAGCACAACCGTTGTGCCGAGTAGGCACGGCAGCGTCAGCGCGCAGTTCACCCCGGTCACATGGGTGACCGGTGATGGGTTGAAGATGACGTCGCGCTCGTTCAATCCGAACCAGGTGATCATCGACCGGTTCTCGTAGATGAGGGTGTTGTGGCTGTGCAGAACGCCTTTGGGGTCGGCGGTGGTACCAGAGGTGTACAGCAACAGGCAGATACTGTCAGGGTCGGCCGGCGGTAGATTACGTACTGCCGAAATGGCTTGCGGGGTGGCTGACTTCGTCAATTCGTCCAATGTGGTGCCGACTGCCGCGTTGACGGGGTTTCCTTCGATGGAGACGACGAGCTGCAGGTCGGGAAGGTCGGTCACCAGGTCCCGGTACATTGCCCCGAAATCGAAACCACGGTGCGTTCCGGGGATGAGCACCACCTTTGCGCGAGCCTGCCCGAGGATGAATCGGAGTTCCCGGGCTCGGTAGATGGGAACGATCGGGTTGGCGATGGCGCCGAGCTTCATGACGGCCTGAAACGCGATGACCGCCTCGGCGCAATTGGGCAGCTGGAACGCTACGACGTCGCCGGATCGCACACCGCGACCTCGCAGTGCTGCCGCGAGCCGTGCCGACGCGTCGTCGAGTTCACCGAAGGTGATGCGACGGGCACCGTCGATCACCGCAACAGCGTCTGGATATCGAGCGGAGGCTTGCTCGAGAAAGTGGGCGACGGGCTGATCGCGCCAGTGCCCGGCATTCCTATAGCTCTGCGTCAGAGCAGCATTCGGTGGCCGTGTGGGATACATGACCACCTCCTCGCCCCCGTGAGTACTTTTCTGACACGGACTACAGTATCTAATCCCGCTAACTATGTACAGACTTGGCGCACATCACACTGTCCGTAGGTATGGTTAGCACTGCGAGACGAACTTGGAGGCGGGGGAGAAACACATGACCATCGAGGAAAGCGTTCCGCGGGCGCGCGCGCCCAAGATCTCGGCGCGAGTGGCCAACGTGATTGCGGATCAGATCCTCGGAGGCGGAATCGTCGTCGGACAACGGCTGCCCACAGAGAAAGAAATGGTCGCAGAGCACGGGGTGGCGCGCACGACCGTCCGGGAAGCGCTCCGTCTGCTCGAAAGCCGCGACCTCGTGACGATCAAGTCCGGCATCGGTGGCGGCCCGGTGGCAAAGCGGCCGGAGCTCGAGTCGCTCGGCAACACGATGAAGCTGTTCCTGCAGATCAACGGCGCCAACATCAGCGATGTCATCGACGTGCGCCTGATGATGGAGCCCATCGTCGCCCGTCAGGCCGCGGCGAACGTCACCGACGATCAGCTCGAGACCATGCAACTGGCGCTCGACCGCATGCGCGAGGACCCCGGCGATTACGCCAACTTTCAGGAGAACAACGCGGTCTTTCAGCGCAGTGTGTACGAGGCAGCGGGAAACCCGGTCCTGAAGATCGTGATGGAGACGCTATGGCTGCTGGTGCGCGACGCCGAGCCCAGCGAGCATCCGATGCCCACCCGCCTCGCCGCGATCGAGATGCAGCAGGACGTGCTCGACGCGATGCGTGACCGGGATTCCGAGGCGACCGCCACGGCCATGAACGCATTCAACGAGGAGTCCGCCAAGTACTACCGCCGCCGTCTCGGCGACATCATCTCCCAGCCGGTGCACTGGCAGCTGTAGACACCGGCCGCGGCCGTGTGCCGGATTATTCGCGAATCGGCGGGAACATTTTCCATGACCGAGGTCTCCTATCTCTGACTGCTTCACCAAGACAGAGAATCAACAGCACCGAGTCACAGGAGACATCATGGCCACCGAGTACTACGACACCAACGCAGACGGCATCATCGACACCGCTCTCACCGACACCGACGGCGACGGCATCGCCAACTACGAGGAGTACGACACCGACGGTGACGGATTCGCCGACGAGATGCACGAGGACGCCAACAACGACGGCTACATCGACACCGTGCACGTCGACACCGATGGCGACGGTTACTACGACACCACGGTGGTCGGCTGATCCACAGACTCCCCGATGTAACTGACGAAGACCCACCGAGTATTCGGTGGGTTTTGTCGTTTCGCTCCCGTGATGCGTGAATCTGAGGACCGTTTTGTACCGGAAATGCCAAGAGCCGCACACCTTCTAGAAGGCGTGCGGCTCTCGGGTGGAGCTTGTCGGATCAGATCAGGCGTCTGCACCGATGATGAAGGCTTCGAGCTGCTTGCGCGCGACGTCGTCGGCGAGCTGCTCGGGCGGGCTCTTCATGAGGTAGGCCGAGGCCGGGAGGATGGGTCCTCCGATGCCGCGGTCCTTGGCGATCTTCGCCGCACGAACGGCGTCGATGATGATGCCGGCCGAGTTGGGGGAGTCCCAGACCTCGAGCTTGTACTCGAGGCTCAGCGGCACGTCGCCGAAGGCGCGACCTTCGAGGCGGACGTAGGCCCACTTGCGGTCATCCAGCCACGCAACGTGGTCGGACGGTCCGATGTGGACGTTCTTGTCGTCGATCTTGCCCGCCAGCGAACCGGTGAGGTTCGAGGTGACGGCCTGGGTCTTCGAGACCTTCTTGGATTCGAGACGCTCACGCTCGAGCATGTTCTTGAAGTCCATGTTGCCGCCGACGTTCAGCTGGTACGTACGGTCCAGCGTGACACCGCGGTCCTCGAACAGCTTCGCCATCACGCGGTGGGTGATGGTGGCGCCGACCTGGCTCTTGATGTCGTCGCCCACGATCGGCACACCGGCATCTTCGAACTTCTTGGCCCACACGGGGTCGCTGGCGATGAAGACCGGGAGGGCGTTGACAAACGCGACGTTCGCGTCGATGGCGCACTGCGCGTAGAACTTGTCGGCCTGCTCGGAACCGACGGGCAGGTAGGACACGAGCACGTCGACCTTGGCGTCCTTCAGGGTCTGGACGACATCGCCGCCCTCGCCGTCGGCCTCGGTGATGGTCTCGCGGTAGTACTTGCCGAGTCCGTCGAGGGTGTGGCCCCGCTGCACGGTGACGCCGGTGGGCGGCACGTCGGCGATCTTGATGGTGTTGTTCTCACTGGAGAAGATGGCATCCGAGAGGTCGAAGCCGACCTTCTTGGCGTCCACGTCGAATGCGGCGACGAACTCGACGTCGCGGACGTGGTACTTGCCGAACTTCACGTGCATGAGGCCCGGAACGGAAGCGTTCTCGTCGGCATCCTTGTAGTACTGCACGCCCTGGACCAGGGATGAGGCGCAGTTACCCACGCCAACAATTGCCACGCGTACTGTGTTGTCACCCATGGTCGGGTTCCCCTTCTTTGTGTGGTGTAACCGAAGTTGTTTCGGGTTCTGTCGTAACCGCCTCGGTCGGCAACGGTCCGGGATTCCTCGACGTCTTGGTCGACTCCCCGGCCCATTCCGAACTCTCGGCGGCGATGAGTTCGTTGAGCCAGCGAACTTCACGCTCACTGGATTCGAGACTCAGCTGATGGAGTTGCTTGGTGTAGCGATCCACTGTGCGGTTCGAACGTCCGACGGCCTCTCGGAGACCTTCGCGCCGCTCTTCCACCTGCCGGCGACGACCCTCGAGGATGCGCATGCGCGCTTCCGCGGGAGTCCGGCTGAAGAATGCGAGATGCACTCCGAAGCCGTCGTCGGTGTAGTTCTGTGGTCCGGTGTCGGCGACCAGTTCGGCGAACCGTTCGCGTCCCTTCGGGGTGAGCGCATAGACGCGACGAGCGCGTCGTTTGAGCGTTCCCGGAGGGCCCGAATCCTCAGCGATCAAACCGTCGGCCTGCATGCGGCGCAGTGACGGGTACAGCGATCCATACGAAAACGCGCGGAACGCCCCGAGCAGTCCGGTGAGCCGTTTACGCAGCTCATAGCCATGCATCGGGGATTCGAGGAGCAAACCGAGTACCGCGAGTTCGAGCATCTCCGATCGCACCTCCGTTCAACGTGTTGCAGAAACCTGTACCGCAGATGCTACACACATATGTATCGGGCCGATATAACCGGGATGGAAACTACGCCTGAACTGGGCTTATCCGCAGCATGCACGCGTTGAGAACGGTCGGTGCCGCGAGAATTGGGCCGTCAGCAGCGACGATCGGAGCCCTTTCGCGGTCTTGGCGGCGCCGAACCGCCAAATCTTCCGAGTCGGCGGCACGTACTCTTGATTCGTGCGATTGCAGCGACAGGTGGTGGACTACGCGTTACAGCGCAAGTCCCGGCTGGCCGAGGTCTACTCCGGACGTACCGGGGTTGCCGAGGTGTGCGATGCCAGCCCCTATTTGCTGCGTGCGGCGAAGTTTCATGGCCGTCCCAGTTCGGTGCGATGCCCGATCTGCCGGAAAGAACAGGTCACCATCGTGTCCTGGGTGTTCGGCGAGAAGCTCGGGCAGGTGTCGGGGTCGGCGCGGACCACGGAGGAGATCCTCCGCCTGGCCGTGAGCCAGGAGGAGTTCTCGGTTCATGTGGTCGAGGTGTGCCGGACCTGCAGCTGGAACCACCTGGTCCAGTCGTACGTGTCCGGCCTGCCTCCGCGTCCACGGGTACGGCGGACCCGGCGGGTAGCGGGGGGTCGAATGGCGAACAGTTCAGCCGATGCAGCCACTGACGTGGGTGCCGGCGGTGGCCCAGAAGGAATGGGCTCAAAAGGGATCGGCACTGAAGGTATGGAGAAGTACTTGTGAGCAATGGCCCTGACGGACCCAACCGGTCCGGTTGGACCTCGGAGCACGACGGCGGCGGCCGCGCTCCCTCCAGCAGCAACCCGGTCGAGAAGAAGCGACGGTGGCAGAAGGCAGTCGCCTGGATCGTCGGTCTAGGCGGCGCGCTGCTCCCGGCTTTCGCGCTGGTGATGGCAGCGGTGTTCCTGGTGACCTACGCCGGAGCCGAGGTGCCCGCACCCGGCGACATCAAGCAGAGTCAGATCGCCACGGTGGTCGACACCCGGGGCGGCGAACTCGCGCGAATCGTGCCACCGGAGGGCAACCGCACCGATGTGCCGATCACCGAGATCCCGCAGGTGCTGCAGCAGGCCGTGATCGCAGCCGAGGATCGCGAGTTCGCGAGCAACTCGGGCTTCTCGATCCGCGGTTACTCCCGCGCGGCGTGGGGCAAGGTGACCGGTCGCGAGGACGCGGGTGGTGGCTCGACCATCACCCAGCAGTACGTGAAGAACGTGCTGACCGGCGACGAGGCCAGCTACCAGCGCAAGTTCCGTGAACTTGCGATCTCCACGAAGATGTCCAGCGAGTGGACCAAAGAAGAGATCCTCGCGGCGTACCTCAACACCATCTACTTCGGTCGCGGCGCCTACGGTGTCTCGGCGGCGGCCAAGGCGTACTTCAACAAGAACCTCGCCGACATCACCCTGTCGGAGGCGGCTGTACTCGCGTCGTCGATCCGCTCTCCCTCTTACTACGACCCGGCAACCAACCTCCAGGCTGCCGAAGGGCGCTGGGAGTACGTCCTCGACGGCATGGTCACGATCGGCGCGATCAACAGGGAAGAGGCCGACGCGCAGGAGTACCCGAAGGTCGTCGATACCCAGGCCGTTGCCGGCGACCCGGCGAGCGACGGACCCAACGGACTGATCAAGCAGCAGGTACTGGCCGAGCTCGGCACACTCAACATCTCCGAAGAGGAGATCCGCACCGGCGGTCTTCGCATCACAACCACCATCGATCCGCAGGTGCAGCGGGCGAACTTCACCGCGGCGAACGACCTCCGAGAGGGTGAGCCGCCCGAGCTGCGAACGTCTGTGGTGTCGATCGATCCACGGACCGGCGCGGTCCGGGGCTACTTCGGTGGCAACGACGGCAACGGATTCGACTACGCGCAGGCCAATCTGCAGACCGGCTCGTCGTTCAAGGTGTTCGCTCTGGTGGCAGCACTCGAGCAGGGCATCCCGCTGTCGAAGACTTACAGCTCGGCGCCTTTCGAGGGACCCGGCGGCCTCACCGTCACCAACTCGGACGGCGAATCCTGCGGATCGTGCAACCTCGCGACGGCCATGAAGATGTCGCTGAACACCGTTTACTACCGCCTGATGATGGACCTCAACGGTGGACCCACCGCGGTCGCCGATGCGGCTCACCGCGCGGGCATCCCCGAGGTCGCGGCCGACGGCGCCAAGACACTGCAGAACCCCGACGGCGGAGTCGAGGGTGGTGTTGTGCTCGGGCAGTACGCATCTCGCGTCATCGACATGGCGTCGTCGTACGCCACGCTCGCGGCGTCGGGCATGTACCACGCCCCGCACTTCGTTCAGAAGGTCGAGAACTCGCAGGGCCAGGTGCTCTACGAGCGCACCGACAATGCGGGTGAACGCCGGCTGCCGGCCGAGGTGGCCGACAACACCACTGCTGCACTGGAACCGATCGCCTCGTACTCGAACGGCAACGCACTCGACGGGGGCGAGCGGCCGTCCGCCGCCAAGACAGGCACCACCCAGCTCGGCGACACCGGGCTGAACAAGGACGCCTGGATGGTGGGGTACACGCCGCAGCTGTCGACGGCAGTGTGGGTTGGTACCGACAAGGGCACCGCGCTCAAGAACTACACCGGCGCAACGATCTACGGGTCAGGCCTCCCGGCGCAGATCTGGCGAACAGCGATGAACCGGGCTCTCGACGGCCGGCCGATCGAGGAGTTCCCGGAACCGGGCGAGATCGGTGGAGTCGCAGGCGTTCCCTATGAGCCGCCGCCGCAGACCTACACCCCCACGCGCACGGTGCCGACCACCACCACACCGCCGACCACCACCACTCGGCCGGGCGTGACGCTAGGCCCCGGTGTGGTGATCCCGCTCCCGGGTGGCGGGCCCGACCCTGACACCGAGACGGAGACAGAGCCGGTACTCCCGCCCGAAGAGGGTGGACCGTCCACAGGTACCCGCTGAGCGAGTGGGGTGATGACCGACGGGGAAGCGACCGAATCGACGTCGCACGAAGTGCGCGACGATGACGGTTCGGCTGCGACGGAACACCTGAACGTATTCGAGTCGCCTGGGTTGCCGGCGGCCGATCGTCGGGAGGCGACCACACGCGTCCTGCCGAGCCGTACCGATCCGATCGCTTCTCCGGGCAGCATGGTGATCGGTGGCCCGGTCGGTCTGCACGCGGTGGTGGGGCGCAGCCCCGGCTGGACGCCGATCCGGGTTATTCTCCTGATCGCCCTCGTGTTCATGGCGTTGGGCTGGTATGCGAAAGCCGGCTGCCTGCAACAGGCTCCGGACAAGACGACCGGCGAACAGACACTCGATTGGTCGGATCACCGCCAATACACCGCGATGTGTTACGCCGACACCATCCCGCTCTACAGCGCCGAGCGACTCAACGAAGGCGCACTTCCGTACAAGACGTTCTGGTACGAGGACAACGGTGCCGGAGGACAGAAGCAGCGGTTCATGGAGTACCCGGTACTGACCGGGATGTTCATGTACGCCGCGGCTCAGGCCACCGAGGCCTGGCAATGGGCACACGACAATTGGGGCTTGCCCAGCGCGTTGGACGTGGTGGTCTTCTTCAATCTCGTGGCGCTGGGACTGGCATTGTGCTGGCTGGTGACCATCTGGGCCACCGCGCTCACCGCAGGGCGCAGGGTGTGGGCCGTGATGCTCGCAGCTGTCTCTCCTCTGGTCGTGGTCCACATCTTCACCAACTTCGATGCCATCGCCACTGCGGCGCTCGCCTTGGCGATGTTGGCGTGGGCCCGACGAAATCCGTGGATGACCGGGGTGTTCCTCGGAATCGGCATCGCGGCCAAGCTCTATCCCGGATTGTTGTTGGTCCCCTTGCTGGTGCTCTGTCTCCGTGCGGGCAAGGTCCGGGACTTCGCCGTCACCGCTCTGATGACCGCCGCGACCTGGTTGATCATCAACCTGCCGATCATGGTCCTGCACTTTCGCGGCTGGACCGAGTTCTTCCGCCACAACTCGTCTCGGGGTACCGATCCCGACACGATCTACAACGTGGTGTCGGCTGTCACCGACTACCAGTGGGGTAACCAACCCGGGCAGCCGCCATCTCTGCTGAACGCGGTGAGCATGGCGTTGTTCGTGGTGGTCTGTATCGGCATCGCGTTCATCGGCTTCCACGCGCCGCTTCGGCCGCGGTTGGCCCAGTTGGCCTTCCTGACCGTCGCCGGGTTCCTGTTGGTGAACAAGGTGTGGAGTCCGCAGTACTCGCTGTGGCTGGTGCCTCTCGCGGTTCTGGCCTTGCCGCACACGCGGATCCTGTTGGCGTGGATGCTGGTCGACGCTCTCGTGTGGGTGCCGCGCATGATGTGGTACCTGTTCCAGGAGACGGACGACGGCTTGCCCGAGCAGTGGTTCCTGTCCGCAGTTGTGGTCCGGGACTTCGCGGTTCTGGCACTGTGCGCGTTGGTGATCTGGCAGATCTATCACCCGACCGACGATCTGGTGCGTCGCGGTTCCGGATGGCAGAGCCTGGCCGTGGACGACCCCGGCGGTGGGGTGCTCGACAGGGCTCCCGACCGGTTGCCGTGGCCGAGGCGGATCAAGGTGAGAACCCGTCCGGCGCCGGACGATCCGACCACCGACTCGATGGCGGTCTCCTCGCGCACGTGACCTGCCGCACCTGAACGGTGTGAGCTGAGGCGGCCCTCAGGCCGGTCTCATCGTTCCAGCCTCGTGGAGAGAGCCTCTCTCGCGGCGGGCCAGTCGTCGTCCGTCATCGCGTATTGCGCTGTGGTGCGCCATGATCCATCGGGAAGTGGACGGTGCTTGCGCAGCAGACCTTCGAACGTGGCGCCGAGTTTGGCGATGCCGGCCCGCGATTGGGCGTTGCGTTCATCGGTGTGCCACACCACTCTGACGGCTGACAGGTCTTCGAAGGCGCGGCGCAGCAGCAGCAGCTTGGCCTCCGGATTCACCGCGGTGCCGTGTACGGCTGCGGAGTACCAGGTGTGGCCGATGGCCAGCGCGCGGTAGTCGGGAGTGATGTCGTAGTAGCTCGTGGAGCCGACCACGCGACCACTGGCTCGTTCGACCACCGCGAAGGCGACCCGGTCGGGGGCGTCGAGGGCGGTCTGGATGTACCGCTCGGCGGCGCCAACGTCGCCGGGCACCGTTGTCCACCGGAATGCCTCAGGTCGGTCCACCGCGGCAGCGAGGGCGGGCGCATCGTCGGGTACCAACTCGCGCAACATGATTCGGGCGCCGGAGAGCGTGGGGGCGGTGTACCAGGTCATGCCGGTACGGTAGCCGCCGTGGAGGCCGTGGGCGAGGCCTTTTCCGGTGGCACCCGCAGGGGCCGGCCGACGAAGTGGTAGATCAGGATCGCCAGGCACAGCGCGTGCGACCACACGCCCAGTTGGACACCGCCCATCACCCACCACTCCATCTCGTCACCGCGAGTGAGGATGCCGAACATGCGGAAGATGGTGAGGTCGAGCGCCAGATCGCCGACGAGGTACAGCGTGACCAGGCGCCAGTCGACCTTGAGGAGCACGAAGAACGGAAGTACCCACAGCGTGTACTGCGGCGAATGGACCTTGTGGAACAGCATGAACCCGGCCAGCATCGCCGCGCTCACGCCGATCCACGGAAAGACGTTGCCGCGCTGCCAATGTCTGAGCCCCAGCCACACCGCCACGCCCAGCGAGACGATGATCAGCAGAGGTGAGGCGACCCCGACGATCGAGTTGTAGACGCTGTTCGCATCGCTCGGCCCGTCGCCGGTGACATGCCTCAGTCCCCAGTACCAGATGGTGTTGGTGTCGACGTCGGCCTTGCGTTTGCCCTGGAACGACAGCGAAGCCTGCCAGCCCTTGAACCCGGCGATCATGAACGGCAGTTGCACCGCGATCACCGTGACGACCGCGACCGCGACGACGCCGGCGGCTCCGGTCCAATCCAGGGACCGGCGGGTCAGCCGGGTGCGCAGCGACGTGGACCCACTCGCCTTGGAGTCGGGCACCATCGCGCGGGTCAGCACGAAGATGGCCAACGGCAGCACGAACAAGCCGGGATAGATCTTGAGACAGAAGCCGATCGAGAGGATGAAGGACGCCCAGAGCGCGCTGGTCCGCAACGACAACCACGGCCTGCCGGTCCGCGGATTGATCCGTGCGCCGAGGATCATCACCGCGATGGCGCCCACTGACGTCGCGACCACCGGCAGCTCCCAGTTGTGGAACGCGTAGAGGATCAGCGGGGGAGTGGCTGCCCAGAGCATCACGTACCAGCGGGCCAGCAGGGCGAGCAGGATGACGATCAGGATCCCGAAGGGTACGAGCAGGATCGCGGACTGGGTCAGGAACTCGGTGTCGGTGTGGGCGCCGCTGGCGCCGAAGTACATGAGCAGTCCCGACAGCACCGGATACTCGACCACGCCTCCGAAGAGCACCCCGTTGTCGGTGATGCCCCCGTGGATGTACGGGAACACGTGGTTGTTGATGTCGCGGCCGATCCACAAGAACTGCAGGTCGGAATAGCAGGGCATGATGATCTCGCTCGAACCGACCGGCCAGAGCGCACTGCGGCCGGACTCGTCGAACGGAGGGCCGCCGCAGGTGGCCTTGCCCAGGTAGCCGAGCCACATGAACAGTGAACTGATCAACAGCGCGAGGGTCAGGATGAGCAGGAGCTCGCCGCGGCCGGCGCTGATACGCGCCCGCCAGCCCGGTCGCGGTGTCGTCGTCATTTCCCAGGTGGGGGTGGGGGACGGCGAAGGCATGGCCTACAGGGTAGGGGGTGTCGATACGCCTCGGCCCGCCCGGTCTGGGGGTGGCTGTGGCGTGGAGGCCAGGATTTCGCTGGTCAAGCACTGTTGGGGTAGCCTGGACCGGTTGCCGACGCAGGCGACCCTCCTGCCACGGATCGTCCGTGGCCGACCTAGTCCATAGGAGGTGATGAGGTCTTATGCGTCACTACGAATTGATGGTCATTCTTGACCCCAACCTGGATGAGCGAACTGTAGCTCCATCGTTGGATACCTTCCTCAATGTGATTCGCCAGGATGGCGGAAATGTTGCGGGCGTTGATGTCTGGGGCAAGCGCCGTCTTGCCTACGAAATCCTCAAGCACACTGAGGGGATCTATGCAGTCGTCGATCTCAATGCCGAGCCCAAGACGGTCACCGAGCTCGATCGCCAGCTGAAGCTGAACGAGTCCGTGCTGCGCACCAAGGTGATGCGCGTGGACGAGCGTGCCAAGGTACGCCGCGCCAAGGTTGCTGCGAAGCACGCTGCCAAGGCTGCGGCCAAGCCTGCCAAGTAGCTCGTGATGTTCGAGTGGTCCGATCGGGCTCGCTCGAACGTCCAATGCGTGTCGGTGCCGGGCTCTAGGCTCGGTGCACATCGACCCACACCACTGCGCAACCGCAACTGAACTCGGGAGATACACATGGCAGGCGATACCGTCATCACCGTTGTCGGAAACCTGACGGCAGATCCGGAACTCCGGTTCACGCCGTCCGGTGCAGCCGTCGCGAACTTCACCGTGGCATCCACGCCACGCACGTTCGATCGGCAGTCCAACGAATGGAAAGACGGCGAAGCGCTGTTCATGCGGTGCAACATCTGGCGCGATGCCGCCGAGAATGTTGCCGAATCCCTCACCAAGGGTTCACGAGTGATCGTGTCCGGCCGTCTCAAGCAGCGGTCGTACGAAACCCGCGAGGGTGAGAAGCGCACCGTGGTGGAGCTCGAGGTCGACGAGATCGGTCCCTCGCTGCGCTACGCCACCGCAAAGGTCAATCGGGCCTCGCGCGGCGGCGGTGGCGGAGGCGGCGGCAACTTCGGTTCCGGCGGAAGCGGCGGTGGAAACCGCGGCGCTGCTGCGAACTCGGGTGCAGCCGCACAGAACGACGATCCGTGGGGCAGCGCGCCTGCCAGCGGCTCGTTCGGTGGCGGGGACGACGAACCACCGTTCTGACGAACATCTGAGTCTGCACAGGTAGCTGTGCACCTCAACACTTTTGGAGTGACAACACATGGCTGGAAAAGCTAAAGGCGGACGGAAGGTCCGTGGCGCAGAAAAGATCGTCAAGGCCAAGGCCTGCACTTTCTGCAAAGAGAAGAACCTGCTGATCGATTACAAGGACACCGCGCTTCTGCGTCGTTTCTTGTCTGACCGTGGCAAGATCCGCTCGCGTCGGGTCACCGGAAACTGCGTCCAGCATCAGCGGGACGTGGCCATCGCGGTGAAGAACTCGCGCGAAGTTGCCTTGCTGCCCTTCACCTCCACCTCTCGATAAGCGGAAAGGACCAAGAACATGAAACTGATCCTCACCGCAGAGGTAGAGAAGTTGGGTGTCCCCGGCGACACCGTCGAGGTCAAAGACGGCTACGGCCGTAACTTCCTGCTGCCTCGTGGGCTGGCCATCGTCGCCACCCGCGGAGCAGAGAAGCAGGTCGAAGGCATTCGTCGTGCACAGGACGCTCGCGCAGTGCGCGGTCTCGAGCACGCCAACGAGCTCAAGCAGGCCATCGAAGGGCTCGCCGAGGTCACGTTGGGTGTCAAGACCCACGACTCGGGCAAGCTGTTCGGTTCGGTCTCGGCCGCTGACGTGGTCAGTGCCATCAAGAGTGCCGGCGGACCTGCTGTCGACAAGCGCAACATCGAGCTGCCCAAGGGTCACATCAAGGCCACCGGTACCTACCCGGTCTTGGTGAACCTGCACAGCGATGTTGTTGCACAGTTCAACCTCACCGTGACTGCCGGCAAGTAGTCACCAGGTTCTACACGCAACAAACCCCCGGCCACATGTGGTCGGGGGTTTGTTGTATCTGCGAATGATCAGACGGTGCAGAGCGGACGGATCTCGTTTGAACCGCCGGTGGTCGGAGAGGTGAGGAGCAGGCAGGCGTTGTAGCCGCGGTCTTCGGCGACCTTGCGGATCTGCTTCCACTGGTCGGTGCTCACGGCCGGCTCACGCGACAACACGAATGCTGATGTGCGCTCCGGGCTTCCGACAAATGCCCAGGAGTAGTCATCGGCGATGTAGGTGACCACATAGTTGGTGGGCCCGTCCTTGGATTCCTGCGTCGGAACGCCTGGGAAGCTGACGTGGAGCTGGGCACCGGTCACCTTGTCGTTGACCCGAGCGTTGCCGACGATCCGGTTCTCCTGGTTGGTCCAGG
Source organism: Williamsia sp. R60 (assembly GCF_054063855.1). NCBI lineage: Bacteria > Bacillati > Actinomycetota > Actinomycetes > Mycobacteriales > Nocardiaceae > Williamsia > Williamsia sp. R60. Next base: position 424,235 of record NZ_JBSSGR010000003.1, on the reverse strand, counting down.
TGGTGCAGGTGTTCTCCACCCGGATGTTCGACGGGTCGAGCAACTGGTAATTCGCTATCGTATCGCGCGCGCAGATGAGGTTGAACGGCTGTGGGATGGCGGCGATCTGATTCCAGTCACCGAGATAGCGCTGGGTGTCCAGCTTGGCCACCGGCTTCAGCGGCTGGGGTAGCGAGCTGGTGTCCGCCGAAGCGGGAGCCGCACAGGCAAGAGCGAAAGCGATTGCAAGACCGCCGATCACGATGCGACTGAGTCGGCGTGGTGAAAACGCCATGGTGTCATCTCCTACTTCTGTTGTTGTAACTCCGGTTGTGGACGCGCTTTTCGGTCCACGGTGCCTGGCCACCAGATGCGGGGCCCGATCACGCTGAAGAGTGCGGGGATCACCACGGTCCGAACCAGGAACGTGTCGAGGAGGATTCCGAGTCCGACGATGATGCCCAGCTGGGTCAGTGTGATGAGCGGGAGGATGCCGAGCACGCAGAAGACTGCGGCCAATACGATTCCCGCACTGGTGATCACGGCACCGGTAGAGGCCACTGCCCGCACGATGCCGTCTCGCGTGCCGTGGCCGGGTGTCTCCTCCCTCGCGCGGATCACCAAGAACATCGTGTAGTCGATTCCCAGGGCAACCAAGAAGAGGAAGGAGTAGAGCGGGACGTTGTTGTCCAGGGCCGGGAAGCCGAAGATGTGTTCGCTGATGAGGCTACCGATCCCGATGGCGGCGATGGTGCTCAGCACTGTTGTCGCGACCAGCACCACCGGTGCCACCAGGGCGTGCAGGAACACGATCAGGATGACGAACACCACGGCGAGGATCAGCGGGATGATCAGGAGCCGATCACGTTCGGACGCGTTTGCGATGTCGACGGCTTTGGCATCGGACCCGCCGACGAGTGCCTGCGCATCGGGAACGTCGCCCGTGGCGTCGCGTAACTGATCGATGATGTCGAATGCCCGCTCGGACGCTGGGTCGGCGTCGATGACCACGGACCACTTGGTGAGGCCGTTGTCGGACCGTCCCGTCTCGGTCGCCGAGATCACTCCGTCAGTGCTGTCCAGGACGGACTGGATCCTCTCGGCGGCAGCGGTGTTCGCGATGACGGTTGTCGGGTCGGACTGCCCGGCGGGGAAGTGCTCGGCGAGTGTGTCGAAACCTTCGACGGAGTCCGCGCTGACGCGGAACTGCTCGGTCTGCGAGAGGCCGATGTTTGCGCCGAGCAGACCCAACGAACATGCGATCAATGCCGTGAGGGCAACCGCGAGAACGCGAACCGGGTGCCGGGAGACGGCGTTTGCGATCTTGAACCAGTTGCCGCCCTCGGTGGGCACCGGATCGCCCACCTTGGGGGTGAACGGCCAGAAGAGTCGAGTTCCGAAGAGCGCCAACAGGGGTGGCAACACCAGCAGGGCGAAGATGACTGCGACAACAAGACCCGCGGCCGCCAGTGCCCCGAGGCTGCGGGTACTCGGCAATGCGGCAAGCAGGAGCGTGAGGAGTGCCAGTACCACTGTCGCGTTCGAAGCGAGGATGGCTGGGCCGGCATGACGGACTGCGTGCTGCAACGCAATCCGGTGGTCTTGCTCTTTGCGCAGCTCTTCCCGATACCGCGAGATCAGCAACAGCGCGTAGTTGGTGCCCGCGCCGAACACCAGCACACTGGTGATGCCCGAGGTGGATCCGTCAAACGAGAGGCCGGTCAGCTCGGCCAACCCGGTGCCGACCGAACTCGCCAACCGATCGGCAAACCCGATGACCAGCAACGGAACCAGCCACAGAACCGGCGAGCGATACGTGACGATCAGTAAGAGGGCGACAACGAGTGCCGTCACTGCCAGCAGTGTGACGTTGGCACCGGAGAACGAATTCGCGGTGTCGGCGCCGAACGCGGGGCCACCGGTTACGTAGGTGGTCAGTCCGCTCGGTAGGCCGTCGTCGGCGGCGTCTCGCAACTCATCGACGAGGTCGGTGAGCTTGAAGCCGTTGAGCTCGGCGCTGACAGGGACGACTGAGATGGCTGCGATTCCATCCGGAGAGACGACAGCGCCCAGACCGGCCGATGCGGTGGTGGGCACCGAGCGGTCGACCGCCAGCATGCGCTGTTGCGCTTGCTCGACCGCGGCCTCGTCGTCGTCGGACAGCGGCGCGCCGTCGCTGCGAACGGTGACGAGTACGGCTGCAGATACGTCCGAATCCGGGAAGCTGTCCAGCAATTCGTTGACCTGCGCCGAATCAGCCGATGGCGGAAGCGAATCCGGCGCTTGATCTCCCGAGTCGTTCTCGCCGATGAGCCCCATGGCTGCGCCGGAGATCAGGATGGCCGCCAGTGCGATCCACCACGACCTACGGCCGCTCACCGCGGCAGCAAAGCGCTCCCACCAGGTGGGAGAATGAGTCGACGTGTTCGAGGTCGCCATGTTCCCAACAATCTCATATTTTAAAATATTGAGCAACTAAACTATCTCCAGGCCTTATAGTCCTGGCAGGAGGTACCGATGCCCGACAATCAGCCGGCGCAGGACAACCGTGCGGCGCTCGAGTCCCAGATCTCGTCGGATGTCCGGGCGCTCAATGCCGAGTCCGACCAGATCTCGCGTGTGTTCGCGACACTGAATGACCTCAGTGCAAACGACTTTCGCGCCCTGCTGCATGTGATGGTCGCTGACGCCGCTGGTGCGCCGTTGACGTCAGGTGCTCTCGGCAAGCGATTGCAGGTGTCGGGCGGGGCTGTGACCCATCTCGTGGAACGCATGATCGGCTCGGGGCACATCCGGCGGGAAGCGGACGAACGCGACCGCCGAAAGGTGATCCTGCGCTACGACGAACACGGAATGGCCGTGGCGAGGGCGTTCTTCGCCCCGCTGGGCAAGCACACCCACGATGCGATGGTGGACCTTCCCGACGAAGATCTTGCTGCGGCCCATCGGGTGTTCACGGCGTTGATCTCCGCGATGCACACGTACGAAGACGAACTCGGCAATGCCGGTGGGACGACGCCAGGGCGGTGACTCGCGGAGTCGGTGTGCGGCACCCAGACCCTCCGACTTCGGCGAGTTCCTCCAGTTGCAGTCGGAGGACGTGATCAGAGTCGGAGGGTTTGTCGCTCAAGATGATTGGGTCAGCGCTGTGCGGGAGGAAGGAACTCGGGGGAGCGGTTCGCGTCGTGGTACTCGTCGCCGGCCGGCGTCACGAACTTGTACCAGGACTGGGTCAACGTGAACGCTCTCGGACCGGCCACGCACGTGACGCCGATGGGGCTCACCGCGCAGCTCGACCCGTCGACGGTGATCGACTCACCGATCTGAAGCAGGGGTGGCTGGAACCAACCACGTGGTCGCACCGTGTACGAGGTGTTCGGGGGGACCCAATAGGGGCCCGTCTGCCCTGCCGAGATGGCCGCACCGACGATTCCAGGGGGCGCGGTGGACGGGTGGCCGGTGCACGCTGCGTACGCGTAGCCGGGGCCCAGGGCGCAGACTCGACCACCGGGCGTGACGAAGAAGGTCTTGCCGTTGTCGACGAAATCGGGGGACCGGTAGCCGTAGGGGTCCACAGGCACGTAACCGGCGAGATCGGGGACCTGTGTGTACGTGGGACCCGGTACGGCCGAGGCCACCGAACCTGCCGACAGCAGTCCGACAGTGGCCGCGACCGCGGCAATCACCCCGATGATCTTCCTCATGAACGCCTCCCCAGATCATTCGTTCGTGCCGGATCATTGCACCACTGTTGGCCGCCTCGTGTGACCGGTTCCGTGAGCACAGATCTATGCACGTCACGGTCACTTCAGGGCAAGTGATGGAAGTTCGTGCGTTTGTAGTACAAGTCGATTTGTCAAACCGAACACGCCCGAAACCGCACTTGCAGAGACACGCCGTGTGAATGGGTATCCACAGTAAGAAAAAGTGAGTCACCGCATTTGAGCTGGGACGATGCTTCTATTCACCGCACTTATCCACAGGTAGCCAACAGGGCGCTAACAACTATCCGCACACCGTCCACAGTTGGTGCACAGGATGGTCCACAGCTCCGTTTGGCCGGATCGGCCTGAGCCCTTAGTGTCTGGCGGGTGCGCATGCAGATCGGCGGCGATCTGAGGCGATTGGGTTGTCAGCCCCTCTTGGAATAGTGGTCGATGAACCTGAAGCGAAAGGGGTGGCGCGTTGGCCGTAGTTGACGATCGTGGGCATACAACTCCGCGTGAAGAGGCGCCCCCGAGCGAAGACTTCGGCCGTCAGCCCCCGCAGGACATGGCCGCCGAGCAGTCGGTGCTGGGCGGCATGATGCTGTCCAAAGACGCCATCGCCGACGTGCTCGAGAAGCTCCGGCCGGGCGACTTCTATCGGCCCGCGCACCAGGCGGTCTACGACGCAATTCTCGACCTGTACGGCAAGGGGGAACCTGCAGATGCTGTGACCGTTGCCGGGCAGCTCGACCGCGCGGGCGAGCTTCGACGTATCGGAGGGGCGCCATACCTCCATACGCTGATCTCGACGGTGCCGACCGCGGCCAATGCCGGCTTCTACGCGGAGATCGTCGCCGAGAAGGCGATCCTGCGGCGCCTGGTAGAGGCCGGCACCCGCATCGTCCAATACGGCTACGCCGGGGCCGACGGCCAGGATGTCGCCGAGGTGGTCGACCGCGCGCAGGCCGAGGTCTACGAGGTCACCGAACGTCGTACCGCCGAAGACTATGTGGCGCTTGAAGAATTGCTTCAGCCCACGATGGACGAGATCGACTCCATCGCGTCCCGTGGTGGTCTATCCCTCGGTGTGCCAACGGGTTTCCACGATCTTGATGAAGTGACCAACGGTTTGCACCCGGGTCAGATGATCATTGTTGCGGCGAGGCCTGGTGTGGGCAAAGCGTTGGCACTGAGTACGCCTCTGCCGACGCCGTCCGGCTGGACAACGATGGGGGAAGTCCGGGTCGGCGATTACCTGATCGGCGCCGATGGCAAGCCAACCCGGGTTGTTGCAGCGACCGACGTGATGCGCGATCGGCCTTGCTATGAAGTCGAGTTCTCAGATGGGTCTGTGCTGATCGCTGATGAGCAGCACCAGTGGCTGACCAACACCCGAGCTTCGCGCCGCTCTCCACGCTTTCCTGCGGAGGTACGCACCACGGGACAGATCTTTTCGACGCTTCGCACCAATACAGCGGACCAGCGAGCGAACCACTCCGTCACGAACGCGCGGCCGGTTCAGCTTCCGAAACAGGACTTGCTGGTTCAGCCGTACACGTTGGGCGCTTGGCTGGGCGATGGGTCCTCCGATGCTGCGGTCCTGACGTCAGCAGATCCCGAAATCCCGATGAGAATCGAGGGTGAGGGTTACGTCTGCCGGAAGAGTGCAAACGTCAAGCTGCGCTACCGGATCGGTTTGCCTTGCGATGAACCGTTTGCGAAGAAGTCCTGTGTCGTGTGCGGCAAGGAGTTCAGTCCGGCCTTCGCCCACGTCCGTACATGTGGTCAGTCATGCGGCGGCAAGTCGCGGTTCATGTCTGCGACAGTTGCTCCGAACCCGTGCAAGTGGTGTGGCCAAGAGTTCACCGGCAAATACGCTTGTCAGGAGTGCCTGTACTCGGTCGGTAGCGTTCAGGGCCGGTTGCGCATGCTCGGGGTGTTGGGCAACAAGCACATTCCGACACAGTACCTACGCGCATCTGAGGAGCAGCGGCGAGCATTACTCGCTGGGCTCCTCGACACCGATGGCACTGTGACAGTGGGCGGCTCGGTTCAATTCACTGGGACGAACCCTGCGCTGGTGGCCAATGTGCGCGAGCTCATTGTGAGTCTCGGGTACCGCTGCGGCACATCGACGAAGCGGGTCAATGGGCGTACCGAAGCCTCATCGACTGCTTACTCGCTGACGTTCGCGACCGACGATGAGGTCTTCGGCCTTGCTCGAAAGGCTCTGCTGCACAAAGAACGTCGCCGCGCCAAGAACTTGTCACGCTCATCTTCCCGGTTCATCGTGGATGTGCGGCCCATCGACAGCGTTCCGGTGCGGTGCGTGCAGGTCGACAACAACGACCACATGTACCTTGCGGGTGAGGCCATGATCCCCACCCACAACTCGACGCTTGCGATGGACTTCCTGCGGTCATGCTCCATCAAACACCAAATGACCAGTGCCATGTTCTCTTTGGAAATGAGCAAAACCGAGATCGTGATGCGGTTGCTCTCAGCCGAAGCGAAGATCAAACTCGGCGACATGCGCTCGGGTCGGATGAGCGATGACGACTGGACGCGCTTGGCTCGCCGTATGGGCGAGATCTCCGAGGCGCCGCTGTTCATCGACGACTCGCCTAACCTCACGATGATGGAAATCCGTGCCAAGGCAAGGCGTTTGAAGCAGCGGCATGATCTCAAGCTCGTGGTCATCGACTACATGCAGCTCATGTCGTCGGGCAAGAAGGTCGAGTCCCGCCAACAAGAAGTCTCCGAGTTCTCGCGAAGCATCAAGTTGCTCGCCAAGGAGCTCGAGGTTCCAGTGGTTGCCATCAGTCAGCTGAACCGTGGTCCGGAGCAACGTACCGACAAGCGCCCGCAGGTGTCTGACCTACGTGAGTCCGGTTCGCTGGAGCAGGACGCCGACATGGTCATCCTGCTGCACCGTCCCGACGCATTCGAACGCGATGACCCCCGTGCCGGCGAAGCCGACATCATTCTCGGTAAGCACCGTAATGGCCCGACATCAACGATTACCGTTGCGCACCAACTGCATTTGAGCCGGTTCGTGGATATGGCGCGCGGCTGAGCTGTTGAGGTCGTGGGAGGTGCTCATCGGTCTGCTCCCGGGAGAGGATATGAGCGAGCCCAATCGCGGAAACGAATACGCCCGCGTCCATGGTCTCGGACCTGGCTCCAGGCAGACGGACAGGCGCTGATCCGCAACCTGGTACGCCGAGGACCATGGCTATGAAATACGGTCGTTTCGTCACTTGAGACGAATAATGTTGCACCACAATCGGATATGCTGACGAGCTATCACGTCTGACCGTTGGGGCTCGGCGTCGCGCCGGGTTGCGGTTCAGTTTCTTCGGTTCGCGCGTTGGCGTTCGCCGTAGGCTGCTGTTCTGACTGCGTCGTCGTCCTCCATGCCTGATCCCAAAGCGCCGCCCTGGCTGCCTTCCCCGTCGTCGGTCGTACTCCGCACGGAGGACGGCGAAGTGTCTACCGTGGCCAGACGTGTCAGCCCCCCTGGCCTGACAGCGTCATCGCTATGACTTCTGATCTACGCGCGCCAGGTCGCAGCGGTACCGATACGAGAACGACGAGATCACGCATGAAGACCCTGCTGCCTTGGCTGATGGTGGTTGTGTGGGTCGGGCTGGTGGTGGGCGGCTACTCCCTCGCAGGCAAGCTCGATTCGGTGACTCGCGATGGCCAGGTCGACTACCTGCCTGCCAGCGCCCAGTCGACGAAGGTGCTCCAGGCCGAGGCTGGGCTGCCCGGCGGTGAGGACGGGCTGCTCGTGGTCGTGTCCGAACGACCGGAGGGCCTCCAACCTGGCGATCGAGAGGCGGTCGTGCGTGGTCACGCCGAGCTGGCTGAGCGATTTGGCGCCGACGCTGGTGCGCCCGACATTGTTGAATCTGACGACGGCACGGCCCTGATGTACTCGCTGTCGCTCGAGGGTGATGCGGTCGCCGAGGAGGCCGGAGCCACCGCCGATGCGCGTCAACTTCTCGACGACCAGCTGGACGGTTTGAACGTGTACGTCACCGGGCCGACCGCGCTGGGGGCCGACATGGACGAGGTATTCGATGCCGTGGACTCGAGGTTGCTACTCGCCACGGCCGTGGTGGTGGCGCTCCTGCTTATCCTGACGTACCGCAGCCCAGTGCTGTGGCTGGTCCCGCTGGTCTCGGTCGGGGTTGCGGCGGTGTCGTCAATGGGCGTCATCTACGTTCTCGCACAAGTCTTTGACTTCACGATCACGAGCATGAGCTCAGCGCTGTTGATCGTTTTGGTCTTCGGGGCGGGCACCGACTATGCCCTGCTTCTCGTGTCTCGCTACCGCGAGGAACTGCACCACCACGAACGTCCGATTGACGCCATGCTGGCGGCCCTGCGTGGGGCGGGGCCGGCCATTCTCGCCTCGGCGGCGACGGTGGTCGCCGGCCTGTTGTGCCTTTTGGCCGCGGATCTCAAGAGCATCAGCAGTCTCGGCCCGGTCGGTGCTGCGGGGGTTGGTGCAGCATTGCTGGTCATGCTGACGCTCTTCCCGGCCCTGCTGGTGTTGCTCGGTCGCCGCGTTTTCTGGCCGTTCGTGCCGCGACTCGGGGCTGAGGTATGCGCGTCCGGATCGCGGTGGGCTGGGCTTGGCGAACTGGTTGCGCGCCGCCGTGTCATCGGCTGGGTGGTGCCATTGTTGATCCTCGGCGGTCTCGCGCTGGGCACTGTTGGCGTCAACAGCGCCCTTCCGCAGCTGGATCAGTTCGCCCGCTCGACACCGGAGTCGGTGACCGGCGCGAAGCTGACCGAAGCGCGCTACCCCGACCAGGGCGGTCAGCCGCTGACCGTGATGAGTCGACCGGATCACAGCCGTGAGGTCCTGGCTGCCGCCACAGGTACGCCGGGGGTCGTCAGCGCCGAGATCGGCAGGGCCAGCGACGATTGGGTGGAGATCTCGGTGGTCCCGGTCGACTCGCCCGAAAGCGCGGGTGAGACCGCAACAATCAAGCTTCTTCGGGAGAACGTACGCGAGGTCGCCGGTGAGGCCGCGCTGGTCGGCGGTCCGAGTACCGAAAAGCTCGACGAGGCCGAGACCAACAAGCGAGACCGCAATTTGGTGATGCCGCTGATCCTGTTGGTGGTGCTCGCCATCCTCGGGCTGCTGTTGCGGGCAATAGTGGCTCCGTTGGTGCTGGTCGCCACCGTTGTGGTGTCGTACTTCGGAGCCCTCGGACTATGCAACCTGGTGTTCGACCACGTTCTCGGGTTCGCCGGGTTGGAGTCGTCGGTGCCACTGATCGGGTTCCTCTTCCTGGTCGCACTCGGTGTCGACTACAACATCTTCCTGATGACCCGGGTACGTGAGGAAGCCGTCCGGTACGGCACTGTCGAGGCCACCAAACGTGGCCTCGCAACGACCGGTGGCGTGATCACCTCGGCTGGTGTCGTGCTGGCGGCGACGTTCGTGGTGCTCGCCTCGCTGCCGCTCGTCATGCTCGTCGAGATTGGGATACTGGTGGCCGTCGGCGTGCTCATCGACACCTTGCTGGTGCGGTCCATCGTGGTTCCCGCACTGACGATGTCGCTGGGTTCGCGGATGTGGTGGCCCAGCAAGCTCTGGCGTGCAGATAAGGACCGTGTTGATGACTCGGTGTGAACGATGACGGCGCTCCGGCCGCCAGTGGCCGATCGGCTGCTGGTGGCGGGGTCGTTTGTGATCGGCGTTGTCGTCGCGTTCACGCTCGAAGCGGTCGATTTCGACGGCGAGCGAAGAGTGGATCTGTGGGCAATCGTGCTCTTGGGCGCGATGTCGGCGCCGTTGTTGGCCCGCCGGCGTTGGCCGATCCTCGTCGTCGTCGCGGTCCTCGCCGTGTCGGCGCCGTACCACCTCCTCGACTATCCCCATGAGGCCACGATGGCGGCCTCACTTGTGGCGGCGTTCACGGCGGCGCGCTACAGCGAACCGCAGCGGCGGGTCGCCGCCGCCGTGGTGGGGGTGGCCGCGGTGACCGTGCCGGTTCTCGCCGACGAGGCATCAGGGGGGTCTGGCGATGCTCTCCTCGGCGCCGGCTGGCTGTTCATGGCTTTCTTTGCCGGGCTGGCGGTCCGCTTCCATCGAGACTGGAGGGCCGCCGTCGCAGCCCGTCTCGAACAGGAGCGCGCCGACGATGTCGAGCGGCGGGTCGCGGAGGAGCGGGTACTCATCGCTGCCGAGCTGCACGACGTCCTGGCGCACGGCCTTGCGATCGTGAACGTCCAGGCATCCGTCGCTGCACATCTGATCGACCAGCTGCCGATGCGCGGGGATGCGTCGCTGCGGGAGTTGTCCAGCACGCTGCACAGCCTCTCTGACACGAGCCGCGCCACGCTCCATGAGCTGCGTGCCGTGCTGGACGTGCTTCATGGAGGCGACGCCGAGCCAAACGAGCCGGCGCCCCACCTCGGAGAGTTGCAACGCCTGGTGGAGATGGCTGAGGCGGCAGGTGTTCGGGTTGACGTGGAGGCTGATCGGCTTCCGGACGAGTTACCGTCGACAGTGTCCGTCGTGGCCTACCGGATCATCCAGGAGTCGCTCACCAATGTCATTCGGCACTCGACGGCCAAGCATGCGACCGTCCGCCTCGACCAGAACGGCGATCAGCTGCGGATCGCGGTCATCGACCACGGGCCCGCGCGACCGAGCCCGACCATGTCACCGGCCGGCTTCGGGATCGCCGGGATGATCGGGCGAGCACAGGCCGTCGGTGGAGAGCTGTCAGCCGGCCCGGGCGAGTACGGGGGATTCGAGGTGTCCGCCAGCCTTCCCCTCCCGGAGATCTGGCGGGTGCAATCGTGATCCGTGTCCTGCTCGCCGACGACCAAGCCTTGGTGCGCGGCGCATTCGCGCTGCTGGTCAGCTCCGCTGATGACATGGAAGTTGTCGGCGAGGCCGGCACCGGCGACAAGGCCGTGGCACTGGCTCGGGACCTGCGCCCCGACGTCATCTTGATGGACATCAGGATGCCAAGCACCGACGGCATCGAGGCGACCCGGCAGATCTTCGCTGACGATGGATCCAGCGGCAGCAAGGTGCTGATTCTGACCACGTTCGAGACGGACACCAACGTACTGCGCGGCCTTCGCGCGGGGGCCTGTGGATTCCTACCCAAGGACACGCGTCCCGACGCGCTGCTGGATGCCATCCGCACCATCGCGGCGGGGGAGGCACTGCTGTCGCCCGGCGCGACCAAGGCGGTCATCACCCGTGCATTGAGTCACCCGGATGCGCCTGCGCCGGAGCGACTGGCCAGCCTCACTGCGCGCGAACGCGAGGTGCTTCAGCTGATCGCACTGGGCCGAAGCAACCAGGAGATCGCGGACGAGCTGGTGGTCAGCCCGCTGACCGCCAAGACTCACGTGAGCCGTATCCTGGCCAAACTTGGCGCTCGCGATCGGGTCCATCTCGTGATCGCTGCCTACGAAGCGGGGCTTTCCTAAGCGCCATCGGGATTCTTGCTACGTTCCGTAGCCGGTTACGAAATATGTTGTGTTGCAACGACATTTTCAACTTTTTGCAGTTTACTGCGACTGTCCGCCGCAAAAACCAGTCAGCGCGGACCGATTCCACACCGTTGCCGGCGACGTCACCAGCTGCCCTATCGGCAGCCCCCGCGATGAGGCGTCCAATGTTCAGGGGTCATTTCTCGGCAATCTCACAGGCCTTTGCCAGGTTGAAAGGTGAGGCTTCGCAGGTGAACTTAGCCGGTGTCTCCTTGATGGGCGGATGGTCAACTGTTGCAAGCCAAGTCGCTGCCGCTGTGCTCCTGCTGATCGCGACCAAATTTCGTCTCAGGCCGATCGTGACGGGTGCCGCAGCCGGAGTGTCGGTTTCGCTCGGGCTCTATGGGCTGTTGTCTCAGCGGCAGCTCATGCCCGGGTCGGCTCCGATGATGTTCTGGATCTGGTTGTCGCTGGCGGTGTTTGCAGTGATCGTGGGGGTGGCAGAGTGGTGGCGTGCGCAATGGTGGCGGAGGGTGGCGAGCGTTGCCGCAGTTGGATCGATCTGCTTTTGCGTCGCACTGGCGGCAAACCAGTGGGCCGGGTTCTATCCCACCACCGGTAGGGCGTGGGATGCACTCACTGCGCAGCCGCTTGCAAACCAAGCGTCACTGGGCACGTTGTCTTCCTTGCGGGGCACCGCTGAGCCCAACGGCAAACTGGTCGCCATCGACGGCCGCGATGATCGCAGCCACTTTCACCACCGAACCGAATACGTCTATCTCCCCCCTGCCTGGTTTCAGGGAGCCATCCCGCCGGCGTTGCCAGCGGTGGTCATGATCGGTGGTGTGGTCACCACACCCGAAGACTGGATTCGAAGCGGGGAGGCGATAGATCACGTCCAGCACTACGCAGATACGCACCGCGGGTATGGGCCGATTCTGGTGTTCGTCGACCCCACAGGCAGCCTTACCAACGACACCGAGTGCGTCGACGGATCGCACGGGAACGTCGATACCCACATAACCGAAGAGATTCGGCCGGCTGTGATCTCGGCGTTCAACGCGAACCCAGACCCGGCTCGGTGGGCTGTGGCGGGTTGGTCGATGGGGGGAACCTGCGCCATTGACCTCACTGTCGAGCATTCCGATCAGTTCCACACATTCGTCGACATCTCCGGGGATGCTGGACCCAATCTGGGTAACCGGAGTCAGACAATCGCTTCGCTCTACCGGGGACGTCCGGACCAGTGGGCGCGGTTCGATCCGACGACCGCGATGAGGACTCACGGGCCCTACGCCGGAGTGTCTGGGTGGTTCGAGTCCGAAGGTCACCGAACCGATCATTCGCGCTGCGGATCCTCTCAAATCGCCGCTGCGACAGCGCTCTCGGCGACGGCACAAAAGGTCGACATCGCCACCACGAGCCACTTTCGGCCTGGCAGGCACTCCTGGCAATTCGCTGCCGCGGCGTTCGACCACGCACTGCCGTGGCTGATGGCCAGGATGACTGATCCCGCGAGCGGCGCCGCTGACACAGTGGTGAGTGGACCGTCGTCTTGAGGAGGGTGGTGCAGAACACCGATACAACCTGCATGGCAGCGGCAGTGTCGACTTGCTGGGGTGTTTCTCCCGCCCTGTCAGCCTGGTGCAAGCAGGCGACAGCGCGTGACAGGCTGCTGTAAGAACCAGCTCCTAGCGTCAGGTCCGACATCGCCCTGGCTTTAGGAGCTTCGAATGACCCCCACCAAAAGTATTGCGACTGAGGCACCGTCGCGCACATACACATCCCTCGCCGCGGCGTGGATACCCCTTGCCGCACTGTGTTTGGCGTTCTTCGTCGAAATGGTCGACAACACACTGCTGTCCATCGCGCTTCCGACCATCGGTCGTGACCTGGGCGGCGGCACCACAGCACTTCAGTGGGTGACCGGCGCATACTCGTTGACCTTCGGAGGCCTACTGCTGACTGCCGGGTCGGTCGCTGACAGATTCGGCCGCCGACGGGTCTTGCTGATCGGGCTCGGCGTCTTTGGCGCGCTGAGCCTGCTGGTCCTGGCCGTGACCACGACGGGCGAACTCATTGCGCTACGTGCAGCCCTTGGTCTTGCTGCCGCCGCCATGGCCCCGATCACGAACTCGTTGGTCTTCCGTCTTTTTGACGACAAGACGCTGCGCATGCGCGCCATGACCGTGATGATCGTCGTCGGCATGTCGGGTTTTGTCCTCGGCCCCGTGCTGGGCGGGACAGTGTTGGCCCACTTCCGGTGGGAATGGTTACTCGTTGCAAATGCTCCGATCGCGCTGCTCGCCGGCATCGGCGTCTGGCTTGGGGTGTCGGCCGACCGACGCCAGGACCTGACGAACGATGCGCTCGACCTTCTCGGTGCCGTACTGAGTATCGCGATGATCGGTCTTGCGTGTTGGGCCTTGACCAGCGGTGTCGACCACGGCTGGCTCTCGGCACTCACGGTGACGTCCATCCTTGGCGCAGTCGTCGCCGGTGCCGCCTTCTACTGGCATGAACGGCGCAGCGCGTCACCCATGCTGGACCTTCGACTGTTCTCCAACGGGACGGTGAGAGGCGCGGCCATCGCCCAGATCGGGACGTCGATCGCGATGGCGAGTGTGATGTTCGGTCTCATCCTGCACTTCCAGTACGCCTACGGGTGGAGCCCGATGAAAGCCGGCCTCGCGAACCTGCCGATCATCGTGACGATGATTGCGGCGACACCCCTCTCGGAGTGGCTCGGTGCCCGATTCGGTCATCGGATCGCTTGCCTCATCGGCGCCTGCTGTCTCGCGGGATCCCTGGCCGGTCTGTCGTGGGGCGTCGAACACGGATATTTCGCCATCGCCGTCTGCATGGTTGTGATGACGATTGGGCTGCGCACCGTCATGACGATCTGCGCGGTCGCGCTCGTCGAGGCGATGCCTGCCAATCGCACCTCGATAGGCACAGCTCTCAACGACACCGCGCAAGAAGTCGGCACCAGTGTCGGTACCGCACTGGTCGGAACTCTCATCGCAATCCTGGTCACCACCCAACTGCCCGTCGGCACCTGGAGCAGCGACCTTGTGCACTCGTTCTTCGACGGCGAGCGAATTACCTATGGAGTTCTTGCTGTCGTCGTCGGGTTGATAGCCGCGGGCGGCGCGCTCATGCTCACCAACTCACGCACCACCGACGACGCCGATCGGTAACACCAGCATTGGTCCTCGGTCACTGCGAAAGCCCTTGAGAGCAGGCGGAGTTCACACTGCAATCGGCGACGTCGTTACGTAGGAGTCACACGCCATAGGACGCTGAACGCTGAAGTACCCCGACAACGAGACCCGATGACTGTCGAACTGCCTACTCGATGACGATGTCGAGACTGTCGGAAACAGGCACGGACTGACATGCGAGCCGCACGCCTTTGCCTATCTCGTAATCGTCGAGCGTGTCGTTGACACGCATCTCGACTTCGCCGGCTTTGAGAGTGAAAGCGCATGCGCCGCAGTTCCCTTCGCGGCAGACGAAGGGGGCGTCGATACCGTTGTCGAGCATCGCGTCGAGAAGAACGGTGTCGGGCGGGCAGCGGAAGGTGTAGTCCTCCCCTTCGACCTCTGCGGTGACAGGCGTACCCACGTCTGCCGCGGACGGGGAATCGGCGACCGAGGTATGGAACGGGTTGGCCTGGATGGAGGTGAAGACCTCTCGATGAATGGCATCGGGGGAGAGTCCCGCGGCGACGAGGGCGTCATGCGCGAGATCCATGAATACCGCAGGGCCGCACAGGTATGCATCAGAATCGGGCGATGGGGTTACCAGATTGCGCAGCCCGGTGGCGGTCGGCAAACCGTGGTCGGACTCGAACCAGTGGATCACCTCGAGGCGCGTTGGATAACGCTGGAGTAGGTCGGCCAGGGTGCTCGCGAACATCACCGATTTGGTCGACCTGTTCGCGTAGACCAGTACGACCCGCTCCTGGTGGACTTCCAGCGCGGTCTTGAGGATGGACAGCACCGGGGTGATGCCACTGCCGGCCGCGACGAGAACGAGTGGCTTGTCCCACCGTGACGGCACAAAAGAGCCCGCGGGCCGCAGCGCCGACAGGGTCATTCCGACGGTCGCGTTGTCGCAGAGCCAGTTGGACGCGTAACCGCCCGGGGTGCGTTTGACCGAGATTGCCGGCCGATCGTCGCAGTCTGGGCTGCTCGACAGCGAGTAACAGCGCGCCACGGAACTGTCCTTCTCATGCGGGATCTCCAGCGTGACGAATTGTCCGGGCCGATAGTCGAACGGCGCCGGACGGTCGTTGTCGGGTGTGGAGAAGACGAGGGTCACGGCGTCGGACGTTTCCTCGATGACGCGCTCGACCTGCAGACGAAGGGTTCGTGCACTCGTGGCCGTGCCGGCCGAATCGATCGTCAAGAGTCATCCTTTCGTGCACTGTCTGCACTCGGCCGACATTGGCGGGCCTGTTCCGATGGAGTGAAGTGCGTTCGATCTGCGTGAACAAACCGTACCATTGACAAATGGCACAGTTTCCGATGATGCTGTCGTTATGACAACGAGAGGTGCGGTCGTGCCACTGCGGGGATCCCTGCGGTCCCGGTGTGCTGCGCGGGTGACGGCGGCGACGCTGCGTCCGGTCGCGTCGCGGCTTCCGTACGACAAGGGTGGCGTGCAGGTCGCGCGGGTTCTCGTCGAGGTTGCAATGCGTTTGTGCGGCAGCCGGTTGCGCGGAACCAGGGTCACAGCGATCAGCGACGACGGTGTCGTCGGTGAGTGGGTGGATGCCACAAAACCCGGGTTCCCAGACCAGAATGTCGCGGGCGAGGCCGCCGGAGTGGTGCTGTATCTGCACGGGAGCGCCTACGCGATCTGTTCGGCGCGCACGCACCGTGGCCTGGCATCGCGACTTTCCCGTGAGGCGGGTCTCCCGGTGCTCGTGGTGGAGTATCGACTCGCACCCGAGCATCCGTTCCCGTCTGCCGCGGACGACATCGAGAGGGCGTATCGATGGTTGCTGGAGCGTGGCTACGACCCCGGCAACATCGTCGTCGCGGGAGACTCCGCAGGCGGGCACCTCGCGCTGGACCTGGTCATCGACAACGCCCGACGCTCAATACCTCAGCCTGCTGCGGTGGTGCTGTTCTCCCCCTTGATCGACTTGACCTTCGATTTGGCCGAGGGTCGCGAGCGCGTGCGGCGCGATCCGATGATTTCCGCTGCCGGCGCGCGGGCCCTCACCACGCTCTACACAACCGGGCAGGAGCCGGACATCCCGCGCCTGCGACTGGCGGTGGAGGCCGGAACCGTGTTGCCGCCCTTCCTGGTGCAGGCGGGCGGCGCCGAGATGTTGGTCGCCGACGCCGAATATCTGCGTGACCTCGTCGAAGCCAACGCGGGGACATGCACGCTCGAGATCTGGCCTGACCAGATGCACGTCTTCCAAGCGCTTGATCGCGTGTCCCCGGAGGCGGCGCCCGCGTTGCGGCGGGCAGCACAGTTCCTCCGCTCCGAACTCGGTCTCACCGCGGTCCCTTTCGGCCATTCAGCCCTCTAACAGAAATCGAGAAGTCATGTTCGGATTCCGATCGACCCCGCCGCCGTCGTACGGCGCCGATGCCGTGGTGACCGGCGCGGGAAGCGGTATCGGCCGCGCCTTTGCCATCGAGCTCGCCCGGCGCGGAGGCCGCGTCGTGTGCGCCGACATCTCACTCGAACGGGCCGAGGAAACCGTTCGCCTTCTTGAAGGCCGTGGCTACGCAGTGCAGTGCGACGTCGCCGATCGATCGCAGGTGGAAGATCTCGCTCTGTTCGCCGAACTCGAATTCGGTGGTGCCCCAACGGTGGTGATCAACAACGCCGGTGTTGGCATCGGCGGGCAACCGGTGGGCAGCATCGGTTTCGACAACTGGAACTGGGCCTTGGGCATCAATTTGTGGGGCGTCATCCACGGGTGTGAAACGTTCGTTCCACAACTTCTCGCTGCCGGGCGCGGGGGTGTCATCAACGTCGCCTCTGCCGCGGGGTTCGCCGCCGCGCCGACCATGGGTCCCTACAGCGTCGGCAAGGCCGGTGTCATGTCGCTTTCGGAAACCTTGGCTGCGGAATTGTCGGGAACCGGTGTGCGCGTGAGCGTACTGTGCCCGACGTTCGTCAAGACCAACGTCGCCGTGGACGGCCGTATCACCGCGAAGTCGTCCCAACTCGCGCAGAACCTGATGCGGTGGACCGGGTTCTCGCCCGAGCGCGTGGCCGTCGGCACGCTCGACGCCTTCGACAAAGGCCGCCTCTACGTCGTTCCGCAGCTTGATGCCAAGGCGATCTGGCTGGCCAAGCGACTCACTCCAGCTCTCTACGCCCGTGGTGCCGGGCTGCTCAATCGGCTGATACCGGACGAGCCCGCGCCGCACAGCCAGCTCCAATCCGCTTCAACGACAGGAAAGTGACGATGACACAGAACTTCGATTTCGATGCCATGCTGGACAAGATCAAAGACCGTCAATGGGCCCTCGCCGACATCGACTGGGATGCACCGGGTGCGGAGCTGATCAGCCCCGAACTGCACGCCAAACTCAAGCCGTTCATGTCGGATCTGATGTGGATCGAGAACGTCGGTGCCCGTGGTTTCGCGGCCATGGCTCGCAAGGCCCCGACCGAAACCCTCCGAGACATCTACCGCCACTTCCACGCCGAGGAACAGAAGCACGCCAACGCCGAATTGGCGCTGATGCGCCGGTGGGGGATGCTCGAGAACGACGAGATCCCTCAGCCGAACGTCAATGTCAAACTCATCATCGACTGGCTGGACAAGTACTCCGACCAAACCCCACTGGCCGTGCTCGGCACAGTGATTCCGATGCTCGAGGTGGCCCTCGACGGTGCGCTGGTGAAGTTCATCGTCGACGAGATCGACGACCCGGTCTGCCAAGAGGTGTTCAAACGCATCAACGCCGACGAGTCACGGCATCTCGCAGTTGATTTCGAGGTCATCGAGCTTCTCGGTCATGCGAAGATGCGCAAGATCATCGTGGAAACCGTCGGCGCCTGGATGCACCCGTCGCTGATCATCGGCACCCTGCGTTACATCCCGTTGCTGAACAAGATGCGCGACAACATCGTTGCGATGGGTGTCGACGAGGAGCGTCTCTACACCGCCATGAAGCGATTCAAGAAGGTCGGTGAGCGCACGCCGTTCCCGAAACGCTTGCCCATGTACCGCTTCATCGCCTGGCACGGATCGGTGGTGATCAATCGTGACCATCCGTACCATTATTTGGCCGATTCGATGGTCACCCTGACCGCCAAGTACCCCAAACGCCTGCTCCGCGCCCAGCCCACCTGGTCGAAGGAACTGACCTACGAGCCCGTCGCATGAGCGGCCGTGAAGTGTTGTCCGTCGCTGTCATCGGCGGCGGATTCGCCGGCGTGGGCGCAGCGATCCGACTCAAGCAACGCGGCATCGCAGACATCGCCATCTTGGAGCGTGGCACCCGTCCCGGGGGGACGTGGCGTGACAACACCTATCCCGGTGCGGCATGCGACATTCCGTCGCGGCTGTACTCCTACAGTTTCGCGCCGAATCCGGACTGGTCGCACACCTACTCCGGCAGCGAAGAGATCCTCGCCTACGTCGATTCGATGATCGACAAGTTCGAGCTGGGCCAGTACTTCCGGTTCGAACACAACGTGGCCGATCTGACCTGGCACGAGGACTCGTCGCTGTGGGAGATCACCATCGACGACCGCGAGCCGGTCTTCGCTCGCGCCGTTGTCATGGCGTCGGGCCCCCTTGCCAACGTGAGCCTCCCGAAGATCCGCGGCATCGAAACCTACGAGGGCGAAAAGATCCACAGCGCCCGCTGGAACCATGACTACGACTTCGCGGGCAAGAAGGTTGCCGTCGTGGGCACCGGGGCCAGCGGGGTGCAGATCGTGCCGGAACTGGTCCGTGTGGCGGACTCGGTGAAGGTCTTCCAGCGCACACCCGGTTGGGTTCTTCCGCGCACCAACCTGAGCACACGGCCGGTGACCCGCGAGGTGTATCGACGCCTGCCGTTCACGCAGTCGCTGGCCCGCAAAGCCTGGTTCTGGGGCCACGAATCCGTCGCCTTGGGCGTGGTGTGGAAGTCGCCGCTGACCCGCGTCGTGGAAGGGGTGTCCAAGCTGCACCTGCGCGCTCAGGTGCGTGATCCGTGGATGCGCCGCCAGCTCACACCCGAGTTCCGGGCAGGATGCAAGCGGTTGCTGATGACCAGTCAGTACTACCCGGCTCTGCAGAAGGACAACTGCACTCTGGTGACCTGGCCGATTGCCAGTATGTCCCCGAAGGGGATTCGCACGGTCGAGGGAATCGAGCACCAGTTCGACGCCATCGTCTTCGCAACGGGATTCGACGTATCCAAGGCGGGCACACCGATTCCGATCACCGGCCGCGGCGGCCGCGTCCTCGCCGAGGAGTGGAGCAAAGGCGCGTACGCCTACAAGTCCGTTGCCGTCTCGGGATACCCGAACATGTACTTCACCTTCGGTCCGAACTCCGGCCCGGGCCACAGCTCAGCGCTGGTGTACATGGAAGCGCAGATCGACTACATCGTCGACGCCATCGCCACCGCAGTGAACCAGAACTTCGTCCTCGACGTCCGTGCGGATGTGCAGGCGCAGTACAACGAGGATTTGCAGCGACGGTTGACCAAGACCACGTGGAACTCGGGCTGCTCGAGCTGGTATCTCACCGAGGACGGCTTCAACGCCACCATGTACCCCGGTTTCGCCACGCAGTACGTCAAGCAACTCGAAACCGTTGTCCTACCGGACTACTCGATCACGGCCGCGAACACCGCCGGCGTGGATGACCCCGTACTGGCCGGGACCATCTGATCCCCACGGCCGACTAGGGGACCTGAAAGCCTCACCGCTGCAGGGGTACACGAGGGGAGTGATGCGGAGAACCGCATCACTCCCCTCGCTTGTATGTCCGGCGGGTGCTGACGCGAAAGCTGCGCCGTCAGGAGGGGACCACGGAGCGCGAACTGCCTGAAACCAGCAACGCCTGGTCGTCGGCGAGTAGTCGCAGTGTGAATCGCCCACCGAATCGGTGTCTGAGTTCGTCGATGACCGCCCGACCCGACACAATTCCGTCGGCGTGGGGCACGATCACCTCGTCAATCCAGCCGAGCCCAGTTGTGGAGTCAAGACTGCGCGCCTCGGCCGGGTCGTCGAGCATGGCGAGCGGTTCGATATCTGCGCCGATGACGCACGCACCTGCACTTGCGCCGATGTAGGGGAGACCGGCCTCGACGCGTTCGGAGAGGACCTCCGCGAAACCCGTGCGCCGCAACACCTCGAGCAAGTGGAAGACGTTGCCGCCGGAGACGAAGACTGCATCAACCGTGTCCAGTGACTTCGCGAGGTCGATTGCCGTCATGGCTTCGATGTCGAGTTCGACTGTATGCCAGCCCTGTTCGTGGAGAGTTGTTCGATCGAAGTCCACCCATGCTCGGTCGTCATAGATCGACGATGCGGTCGGAACGAATCCGATTGTGGCACCAGGGTGGGTTCGGGGCGTCAGGAAGCCCGGTACCGCCGACAACCATCGGCTCACCAACAGGAGTTCAGCCACAGCACCAGCCTGCCATGTTGCGTGCTCGCACCGTCAACAAGTGCGGCGGCCCAACAGTCATACCTCGCGTCAGAGCGGAGTGAGGCCGATCATCCTGCGATCCGAGGAATAGATCCACCCGTTGTCGTACGGTGTCATCGCACCGCCTGAACGGAATGTCTCGGGATCTGGGTCGATCGCCACAAATGGCGCTGTCCAGACGATCTCGCCGGTACCGATGTCGACCGCCATCAGCGCCTCGGACCCGGCGACCACTCCGGATCCGACGAGTAACCCGCCACCGGCCGTGAGGGGTGTCAACGACTGGTCTCCATCGACGCGCCACAGCTGCCTTCCAGACCTCACATCGATGCCTACTGCGCGTGCATTGCCCGTATCACGGAGGTAGGCGATGTTGCCGACGACGGCGGTGACGGTTCCGGACTCTCGATCAACGAGATCTTCGTCGGTCCAGAGGCGTTCGCCGGTGGTGCGGTGGTACGCGGAATCACCGAGCAGGACGGGGGCATCGGCATCGACGGCGTGATCGAATGTCGGACGCTGCACTTCCGGACTCTTCGAGGTTGCGAGCACCTTCCCGTCCGGGCCCCGTAGTACCTGCTCGGACTCGGTGTCGCCGGACCCACACCCGCTGTCCGATTGCACCACAACACCTCCGGACCCGAGGGTCGCACTGGAGACGCAGCTCTCCCCGCTGCCCCACAACAGGGTGCCGGAATCGGCATCGAATTGAGCCATGTCGATGCCCATCTTCACGAGCCCGACCCCGTCGTTCACGGTCAGTACACCCGACTGGTACACCTCCTCCCATCCGCCGCTGACGTCAAAGCTCTGCGTCCAGTTGGCAGAAACGTCATCGAAGCCGCCCGAATGGACCCGGACCTCGCCGTCTTCAGGGCTGCCTTCGATGATGTACAGGGTGTCAGCGGTGGTCGTGAGACCGAAAATGTACTCCTCGACGGAACGCCTCTCGGACGTACCCGACTTGAGGTCGTATGTGACGATCGCGTGGCCATCGGCTTGTGCGTAGCAGTAGATCTTCCCATCGATCGGCTGCCCGCTGCACTGCTCGAGATCCGCGGCGGGAGCCTTCCAGCGGACCGCACCGTTTTCGGGATCGATGCCGATCATTGCGGCCTCGTCGAGAACGTATCTGTCGGTCGGGATACCGACAAGGGTCACGAGAGTGTCTGCTGCCAGGATGAATCCGGGAGTGCCCGACATATACGACGATCCCCCACGGGGATCAGAGAAGTCGGCGAAAGGACGGCCGAGGTATTCCGCAGCATCGAGCGACCAAGCGAGCCCGGGCGTGTGCTCGTTTGTCCCGGTGATCTTCTTGACCGATGTTTGACCTTGGTTGGCCACCACGACCACCGCTGCGGTGACCGTCACGATGGCGGCTGTCGCAGCTGCGACCAGCGCCCGCGTACTCCTGTTGGGCACGGCTACAGCTCCAATCCGTCTGTGAGTGCAATCGATTCGAGCTCTTCCAAGGAAAGCGGCGAATTGGGCACGGGGGCGCTGGAACTGACAGAGATTTGAGTACCGCCGGGACGCGTCACTTCGACGGAGTTGATCGTCTCCCTCTGCGAGTTGTCGGGACTGCTCGTTGTTGAGATCGAACCGGAGGACTGCTGCGTCTGCACAACGGTCCCGTCGGGAAGCGTCCGCATCTCCTGCTGACCACCGGCCCCGGGAACGGGACGTTCAGGAGTAGGAAGTGGCTGGCCTCCGGTGATCGAGATATAGAGCCCTGCAGCGCCTTTCACGTCCCGATTGTCGGAGCACAGAAGATCATTCGGGGATCCGCCCGGTTGTAACGGATTCAGTCGCGGCCCACCGAGGTCGATGGTGGCGAGCACAGAGTCCAGCCTCTGCGCCTGCTCGCGATCAATACGTGGGGCGTTCAGCTCACTGTTCGAGCCGAAGGGGTGGCGACAACCTTCTGGCGGCGGAGGTGTGCCCGGCGGTGCGGGGGTGCTGACGCGAAGCCGAGGGTCGGTGACGATTCGCACCAGATCATCGATCGTCAGGGGAACTTTGCCGCTGTGCTCTTGTTGCGTGGTCGTGAAGACGTCGTTCGAGTCTGCATATATCCACGACCCGTCAGACACGTACGCATGCGCAGACCGGCTCAGGGTTCGGGCCCCGTCCACCTCCTGCCAGCTGTCGTGAACATCAACCACAACGCCGTCAGTCGTGGTGCGACGCTCATCGAGATAGCCCGCCACACATGCGGGAATTGGTGATGCTCTGTTCTGCACTTGGACCGAGAGGCTGCCCCTGGCATCGCCGTTGACCAACGATCCGGACGCGTGGGTGTACCCGTCGAGTTCACTGTCAGAATCTCCGAAGTCTGTGATCGGCCGGAAAACAAGTGAGCGATCTGGACTCGCGAACTCGATCTCCGCAGTATCTGGCAGCACGTCGACAACAGCGTTCGACATCGCGGTCGCCTTTGGACCGCTAAACCATGGGAACTCGGGATTGTCGTAGCTGGGGTCGCTACTGGACGTAAAAACACTGTAGCGACCCGAATCGGTGGGTGGTGGCTCGACCGTCTCGCACCCCGGAATGGGTGCGGTCGGGTCCACGGGTTCTTCAACGATGTCGACGTCCATGGGCGCAGCCGGATCGGGCTCTGGCGTCGATGTTGTTGGCACTGTGGTCAGTTCCGGATCCGGCGATGGCCTCAGAAGGCCGGCCACCGCGATCACCAACGCTACGACGGACACCATGATCAACCCGTAGGTCCATGCCTGCTTCGCGCGTGACGATTCCTGCTCGTTCATCCACATCCTCCCCGTTGCGGACGCTACGGCAGCCGTGGCGATAAGGCCAGCGCGGGCCACCTCGGCCGCTGGCTACAGCACCACTTGCACTACATGGCGCTTACGACCTGGTGGTCGGATCCGCGGCGCTCGAGAGCGCGATCCCGGGCGAGCAGGAAGAAGGGGATCGCGGTCGCGATGCCCACCCCGAAGGTGAGGACAAATGAAGCGACCCACCATCGGATGATGTGGAGCTTCTTCGCTTCCGAGAACGCCCAGATATGGAATCCGATGACCACGTACATGAGGTCGACCATCGCGAAGCGGCCCGGCGTCGTCTTGTGGATGTCTCCGATGAAGAAGTCCAGCACCGACTTCGGGCCGTTCTCGCGGACGTAGGGAATCGCGATCGCGTTCTGGGTCACCAAGGCCGCCACGAACGTGACCATGAGAGACCGGCGCCGCCAGATGTCATTGTGGGTGGGCAGTTTTGACATTTTGCTCCTTTGTCCTGTTTTCATTTGCACAATCAGGTGGTCGTGGCGACCACCTCCTCACTGTCGGCAGCACTTCGGGCCAATGCAACTGCGGCGGCGACCGTGGCGACGAGCGCGATGGCCAGGATCGCGGCCGCTGCCTTGTCGGCATGCATGTACTCACCGAGCACAACGAAGCCCAGCAGCGAGGCGACCATCGGTTCCATCACCGTGGTGGCCGGAAGCGATGCCTGCAATGCGCCGACCTGAAAAGCTGACTGCTGCAGTGATATAGCGATCACCGCCACAACGATCAGCGCGTAGGGCTCCACCGACGTGAGCAGCGCAACGGGGCCGCGCCCGACGAGATGGACAACCCCTTTGGTCAGCACTGCTGCAACGCCGAAGAGTGCGCCTCCGGCGAGTCCCAGAAGTAGCGCACGCCGTGACCTGGATCCGTTGCGCGACAGTAGGACACACGCGGCGACAAACGGTAACCCGATGGCGCAGATGATGATCCAGTGCTGCGTCTCGGCACGTTCGACACCGGGCCGTGGGTCGCCCACCACAACGAGTACGGCGACAGACAGGGTCAACGCCGCCGCCCAGGCCCAGTCCAGTGGCCGGACGGTACGGCCGGAGAATCTCGCCCCCAGCGGTAGGGCGAACAGCAACGACAACACGAGAAGGGGCTGCACGAGCAGAAGCGATCCGAGCCCTAGAGCAACCGCCTGAAGGCCGTAACCACCGAACCCCACCAGTGTGCCCAGCCACCATTCCGGTCTGCGAACGAGTGTGGTGATCGGCCCGAGCGCGCCCACGTCGTCATCGCTGATCACCGACGCCGATCGCTGTCGGATCACCGTGCCCACCGCGATACACAGAGCGGCGCCGATCGCGCACAGTACCGCCAGGAACGAGTTGCTCACTCACAGAACGTACCGTGAGCGCATCACGTCCAGCAGGAGTTGTCTCACAGCACAGAAGATGACACCTGACGCCGGATGACCCGACTGCGCCCCGTGTGAACGGCGGCGAAACAGCGCGTGTACCAACGGCTGTAGATGTGTTCGCGTCAGGAGACGCGCTCGGCGGCGAGACGCTCGATCCGAGGCACCGCGATCGCCATGATGCTCAGGTAGGCCGGCGCCCACACCGGCACAGCCATGCTGAGCACGCAGCCGCCCCGTGTCGGGATCACCTCGTGCCGGGTCGCGGGCACACCTGCCACCCGCCAAGCCCATACCCGGCCGTCGATGAACTCGTTGATCTCGAATGGGAGCGGTACGCCGACCGGTGTCCACACCTTGCCGCGGGCGCCCAGCTTCAGCGGCCCGGGATCATCGAGTTCAGCACCGGCAACCGTCGGGCCCCACTTCGGCCACGACGTCAGGTCCACCAGGACGTCCCACACCGCATCCGACGGCAACGACATGGAGAGTTCCACAGTCGGCATTCGATGTCGGAAACCCAGGCGCATGGGTAGGGCGTAGCCAGAACACCGCGGATTCAAACCGGTCTCGCCAGTGCTGCTGGACCGAGCCGGACGGAGCGGTCAGGGAATCGGTGTGGGCGCGAGGCTGTTGCCGGGGGGAATGCCGGCGCAGTTGCTACGGGTGGGGATACCCGCAAAACGCTCGGTCAGGTACTCAAAGCCCTGTGCCTCGAACGGTGGGAACGATTCCTGGTGCGTCAGACCGTTGTACTGCGCGTAGGTGACATCGACTCCGCGGCCGCAGTATTCGTGTGCCAGACCCACCACGTCGTCGGTGACCATGATGGTGTCGCCGATGGTGTCGGCATGTCCGACAGCCAGGAACAATGGCGCCTTCGGGGTTCCCTGGCTGCCCATGATGTTGTCGTCGATCGCGCCGACGACCTGCGGCACCTGCAACAGTGAGGTGTACGGGGCCTTCACCATCTGGGCGTCCGTCAGACCGGGATAGTCACCGGCAAAGTTGGCGATGCATTCCGAACTGACCGTTTGCATCAGCTGCTGGCCGTAGTCGGAGATGAACTTGCTGGTGTCGAGGTTGTAGGCGCGCTGGTAGGCGACGATCAGCGCGGGGATCACGCCCGCCCACTTGGTGCCGCCGCTGATGTAAGGAAGGTTGTGGGCGAGGTCGACGGGCAATCCGCCTGCCGCGACGCCGATGATGTTCAGTTCGGGCGCGTACTTCGGTGCCACCTCGGCACCCCACTGGGTGGGTACCGAGCCGCCCGAGTACCCGAGCAGGCCCACCGGGGTGGAGACCGGCAGCTTCAAGAAAGCCTCGGCAGCCCGGACACCGTCGAGCGCGGCATAGCCGGACTGGCGTCCGATGGTCCACTCCAGATTTTCACCCTCGTAGTCGGGGGCGACCACGGTGTACCCGGCGGCAAGGTATCCGGCGATCACTGCTTGCTCGGCCTCGGCGATGGGACTGGATGACCCGCCGCTGAGTGTGTACGAAGGATCGCATTGAGAACCGAGGGCGTCGTACGCCATGTGGTACGAGATCAGCTTCGTCGGTCCGGGCACCAGCGGCCGCAGCACTGTAGCGACGGTGACAGCACCTCTGCCTTGCTGATCGGTTGTGCGGTAGAGGACCTGGCTACCGGTGATCGGCGTGTCGAGCGTCGGCGTCCGGAATGTCATCGGCCGGCTCCGCAGTACCGTGCCCGGCGTGATGTCGGTGAGCGACCCGTCGTAGCTGTAGAAGGGGTCGGCCGACGGTAGCGGGGACCCGGGCCCCGGATCTGCCTGCGCGGCAGGAACACCCGCCAGGGCCAACGATCCGACGAGGAGACCTACTGCGGCGACGACACGCAGGGCAAGAGTCCGACCACTAAATGACATGGTGATATTAAAACACCGGTCCCGCGACCGCGGAGTGAGTTCGACGACTGTTCACGAAACATGATGCACCGCAACGAAATAACGATCATTCATTCCGTGTTTGAGAAAGTCTTTCTCTAGAGGCTTTCGGGCTACTGCGAGTCCAGATAGGCGATGATGGCGTTGACCAAGCCGTCGCGGGCATCGTCGAGGTCCCCGTACGTTCCCAGGGTTCGCTCCGAGGTGATGCCGCGCATGGCTGCCGGGATCAGCGCAGCCATCTGCCGGATCCGCACCGGATCCACACCCAGGTCGGCGAACGCACGCTCACAAGCGTTGTCCCAGCGTGGTTTCCACGAGGCGAGCTCGGCTGCGGTGAGGGGGAAGTCGCGCTCGAGTTCGGCGCGTTCGCGGGGCAGGGCCGCACGCAGTGTCTCGATCGCCAGTGATTCCGGCGATCGCAGCCCGACGTACATTGCCTCCACCAGCCCGGTCACCCGTTCTTGGAGGGTTCCTCCCGGCTTGACGTTTGCGGGCAGATCGCCACGTTGCTCGGCGGTGTAGCGGAGTACGGCGGCCCACAACCCGTCGATGTCGCCGAACTGATACTTCACCACGCCCCAGGTGGCCCCGATGTCGCGAGCGATCCGGTTTCCCGACACGGCGCCGGGGTCGCCCGTTGCCAACGCGGTGATCGCGGACTTGATCATGCTCTCGCGGGTGGCGATTCCTCGCTTGTTCGCCCGCCTGCTCGGCGCCGCCACTTCGGTCATGACAGCCGATGGTAGTCGGTGTCAGCCGCGACGCCTACTTTCAAAGAACCCTCTTTACAAGTTTCACAGATGGTTCTACGGTTGTGGTCAGCGCGGCCGCCGCAGGGTGCGTGGTCCATTCGAGTGGATGCTAGGCATCGACTGCGGCACAACGTAATTCGAGAGACGCGGAGGTTCGGCGTGGCCAAACCCACACTGTCCATGAAGCCCACCGGCTGGTTTCAGGTGGCTTGGTCGGCTGAGGTCACCGTGCGCGAAGTCCACCGGATGACGTATTTCGGCCGCGAGATGGTGGCATGGCGAACTGCGTCGGGGCAGGTGGCGGTCTTCGACGCCTACTGCGAACATCTCGGCGCCCACCTCGGCTACGGCGGACATGTGGAGGGCGAGAACCTGGTCTGCCCGTTTCACGGATGGGAATGGAACTCCGAGGGCCGGAATGTCTGCATTCCCTACGAGAACCATCCGAACAAGGGCCGGCGGATCCGCAGTTACCCCGTCGTAGAGCGCAACGAATCCATCTGGATCTGGCACGACGTGGAGGGCCGAGCCCCGTACTTCGATGTTCCGGATGTGTTCGCCGACTTCGACGACGGCAAGAGCGCGGACGACTATTACCCATCGTTCCCCGTCGGCGTGCTCTACCGCGAGCGGCTCGAACTGCATCCGCAATACATCATGGAAAACGGCGTGGACTTCGCCCATTTCAAGTTCGTGCACAAAACGCCGTTCATCCCGGAGTTCACCCGGCAGGACTTCGACGAGCCGGTCTCGTATGTCGACTTCACGGTGGCCTTTGACGACGCGGTCTCCGAAGACGAAGTCAGCAGCGGGGTGGAGGCCATCAACGGCGGACTCGGCGTGGCGGTCACCAAGAGCTGGGGCATGGTCGACAACCGCACTCTGTCCGCGGTGACGCCCGTCGACGACAACACATCCGATGTCCGGTTCACGGTGTGGATCGGGCGCAAGCCCGGCGACCAGTCCGCGGAGATGAACGATTACGCGAAGACGATGGCGAACTACATCATCGAACAGTTCGCGGCCGACATCAACATCTGGGCGCACCAGCGGTACTCCGACCCACCGGCTCTCTCCCGCAAGGAGTTCGAGGGCTTTCGGGCCCTCCGCGCCTGGGCTGCGCAGTTCTATCCAGATGAGCAGAACCGCACCCACGCTCACACGTCGACAGTCGAGGCCACATCGTGATCGGTGGTCGAACCGCCGGTCCGAAGATCGGTACACAAGCCGAGATCAACAGGGAGACAACACATGAGTGCTGCTGAGAAGATTCGCGTATTCCAGGTTGCCACAGGAAATGTGGGAACCGAGATGATCAAGCGGATCGCAAGTCATCCCGACCTCGAGCTGATCGGCCTGCACTGTTACACCCCGGAGAAGGTGGGCCGGGACGCGGGCGAGATAGCGGGCCTGGCGCCGAACGGGGTCATCGCCACCGGATCGGTGGACGACATCATCGCTGCGAAGCCGGATGTGTTGACCTTTCACGGGGTGTTCCCGGACGAAGAACTGTACGAGCGTGTGCTCGAAGCGGGCATCAACATCGTCACCACGGCCGACTGGATCACGGGGCACCACAGAAATCAGAACCACCCGCACCCGTCAGGCAAGAAGACCACCGAAGTGCTCGAAGCCGCCTGTCAGCGTGGAGGTTCCACCTTCTATGGCACCGGTATGAACCCGGGACTGTGCCAGATACTCGGAGTCGTCCACTCCGCCGATGTGGCAGACATCGAAAACGTGACCGTCATCGAATCGGTGGATGTGTCGTGCCATCATTCGGTGGAGACGTGGAAAGAGGTCGGGTACGGACGCCCCCTCGACGACCCGTCGATCCCCGGATCACTGGAGAAGTACACGAGAGTGTTCTCCGACAGCGTCTACATGATGGCCGACTGTTTTGATCTGAAGCTGGACGAGGTCAAGTTCTCCTACGAGCTGGGCGCGTGCACCAAAGACGTGGACCTCGGGTGGTATCAGATGCCAAAGGGTTCGCTGGGCGCGAACTACATCAAGTACCAGGGCATGGTGAACGGTGTGCCGCGGGTCGAGTCACACCTGGAATGGCAGATGACGCCGCACACCGCGCCCAGCTGGGACATCAAGGGTTGCTACATCACCCATATCCAGGGCGACCCGAACATCTACAGCAAGCACATGATCTTCCCGAAACCGGGAGTGCGGCTTGACAACCCCGAGGATTTCGCATCCATCGGCATGACCGTCACAGGTCAACCTGCGCTGAACTCGATCCGTTCGGTGGTCAGCGCGCGACCAGGAATCCTCACGAGTGCAGACATGCCCTTGCGGGGCATGGCGGGCCGTTTCAAGCTGTGAACCCGCAGCGATCAGGACGCGTCCTGAAGGCCGTGGGCGCGGCGGATGTCGACGACCGGCGCAGGTGCTTCGGTGAGCAGGCGCTCGTCGGCGAACAGTTCGAGGACCTGACGGGCCGGACGGACCGGCGCGAAGACCCTGAAACTGTCGGGCCGGTGAGCGTATGCCTCGAGCACCACGTCGACGGCGGCAGAGGAGAAGAAGTTCACCTGAGACAGGTCGAGTACCACCTCTGAGTAGTTGGCCATCGCTGCATTGATGACCGCCAGAAGCTGCGGAGATGTGACCATGTCGGCGTTGCCACTCACGCGGACAACCGCGTGTGCTTCGGTGAAGGATTCGACACTGATCTCGAACGGCCATTCGCGGTCGGAGAACTCGGTTGCCAGGAAATCTGTGCTCATTGTTCTGCCTTTCTCGTTCGATACGGGAATCCACGCAAACTCGGGCGTCAGGTTGGTGGCTCTGTCTGAACACTAGAAAGTTGCGCTCACCCAAGCAATGCGCAACGAACTTCGGCGCGCGATCGTGACGAACGATAACGGAAAGGTAACGGCGGCGAGGTGCGCCCGGATGTGCAACCACCGCCGCTCTCCCAACTGGCCGAAGCTCGTCCCGCAGACCGAGCAAGCACCGGAAACGCGAGCAGCCCATCCGCCCCGCTCTCCCAACTGGCCGAAGCTCGTCCCGCAGACCGAGCAAACACCGGAAACGCGAGCAGCCCATCCGCCCCGCTCACCCAAATGGCCGAAGCTCGTCCCGCAGATCACCGCGAGCGCCCGGATCACATTTCGCGTGTGTACATCCTCGGGCCGCGACGGGCGGGCGTCGGCATACGAGTGAATGACGTCTGTTCGATAGGGCCGTCTGGCGAGATTTTCGGATAGTACTAATCGCGAAACGCCTCGACCACGTCCGCAACCCGCCTGAGTTGGCTGACGTCTGAACTGGTCGGGATGAGGTGGATCTCGTCGGTGCCGATGGCAGCGAACCTCGCCAGTACCTCGGCAAGCTGATTCTCGTCGCCCGCCCAGCCTGTGGTGGGAGCGATGGCGTCGACGAAGTCGGCAGGAATCCAGTTCATGTACCGACGCAGGTGATGGTGAATCTGCGCACGGGCGGGTTCGGGATCGCCGAGTGCGAACCAGAAGGATGTCGCCAGATGCGGTGGCTTCTTGCCCGCCTCCGCCCACGAGGTGGTGGCGACGTCGAACAGCTCTTTCTGCTTGTCGACGTCCAGGTCAAGCGTGGTCCCCGCCAAGCCCTCGGCCCAATGCGCCGCAGAGCGAACCGTTTTCGGGCCGATGGTTCCCACCATCAGCCGAGGTCCACCCTCCTGCTTGGGTGAGGGGCCAACGGGAAGCACCGAATCGGTGATCCGTTCGCCGGCCCACACCCGTTTCATGATTGCGACGCGGTCGGCCATGCCGCGGATGGTCTGACTCTTCGGGTCGGCGCCGACTGCTCGATAGTCCTCGTGCCGTCCGCCTACCCCGAGTCCGACCGTCAACCGCCCGCCGGAGAGCATGTCGCCGGTTGCGAGCGCCTTCGCCAGCATGACCGGGTCGTGGAGCTGGGGCACGATCACCGTGGTGACCAGTTGCACCCGGTCGGTCCACGCGGCAACCGCACCGAGCAGAGTGAGACTGTCGGGGTTGTCGAAAGCCATCCGCTCGCCCCAGCAGATCGACGAGAAAGGCCCATCGTCAACGGCTTTCGCCCATTGTTTGAGAACAGTTGCATCAAGATCCGGTTCCATCACCGGCAACGTCATTCCGACCTGCACGAACCTGATCCTCCATGATCATCCCGGGTGGGGTGCCGGTTTCGCCGATCTTCAGATCAGTCCCTGTGCGAGCATTGCGTCGGCTACGTGGGTGAATGCGCTGATGTTCGCTCCTGCGGTGTAGTTGCCGGGAAAGCCATAGGCCTCTGCGGTGTGCAGGCACCGATCGTGGATCGAACGCATGATCTCGGCGAGCCGTTCCTCGGTGTGGTCGAACGACCACGAATCCCGGGACGCATTCTGCTGCATCTCCAGGGCGCTCGTCGCCACCCCGCCGGCATTGGCTGCCTTGCCGGGCGCGAAACGAACGCCGGCGTCAGAGAACAGCTTGATGGCCTCAGGTGTGGTGGGCATGTTCGCGCCCTCGGCCACGATGCGGCAGTCGTTGGCGATGAGCGCTTTCGCGTCATCGGCGTCGAGTTCGTTCTGCGTGGCACAGGGCAGCGCGATGTCGACCGGAACGTGCCAGATACTCCCGGCCGTGCCGAGCTCGGCTCCCCGGCCTCGTGCCTGCACGTAATCTGCGATCCGTCCACGCTGCTTGATCTTGACGTCTTTGAGAAGCTCCAAGTCAAGGCCGTTGTCGTCCACCACGTATCCGCTCGAGTCAGAGCAGGCCACCGCGATCCCGCCGAGTTGCTGGATCTTCTCGATGGCGTAGATGGCAACGTTGCCCGAGCCGGACACTGCGACACGTTTGCCGTCGAAGGAGTCGCCCATGGCGGCGAGCATCTCGCTCACGAAGTACACCGTGCCGTATCCGGTGGCTTCGGTGCGGACCTGCGAACCTCCCCACGACAAGCCCTTCCCGGTCAGAACCCCGGACTCGTAGCGGTTGGTGATGCGTTTGTACTGTCCGAACAGATATCCGATCTCCCGTCCACCGACACCGATATCACCGGCGGGGACATCGGTGTGCTCGCCGATGTGCCGGTAGAGCTCGGTCATGAACGACTGACAGAACCTCATCACCTCGTTGTCGGAGCGGCCCTTCGGGTCGAAATCCGCCCCGCCTTTGCCGCCGCCGATCGGCAAGCCGGTGAGGGCATTCTTGAATATCTGCTCGAAGCCGAGGAACTTGACGATGCCGAGATACACGCTGGGGTGAAAACGCAGACCACCCTTGTAGGGGCCGAGTGCAGAGTTGAACTCCACCCGGAACCCGCGGTTGACCTGCACGCCGCCGGCGTCGTCGGTCCACGGCACTCGGAAGATGATCTGCCGTTCGGGTTCACAGAGGCGACGGATGATCGCAGCGTCCGTGTAGTGAGGGTGTTTGGCCACCACCGGACCGAGACTGTCGAAGACCTCGCGCACGGCCTGGTGGAACTCACCTTCGGCGGGGTTGCGGGCGACGATGTCCTCGTAGAGGTCATGTAGCTTCTCATCGATCACTTGGAACAGCGCTCCCTCTGAGGTTTTGTCGAGGCGTCGGACGTGCCGTGTTGCCCGATCAGCCTATCGATCGACAGAAATTGCCTTTCGCCGGAGATGTCCATCGCTCAGTGTCTATTCACGCAGCGGTCATCGTGAAAGAGTTGCGCCGATCATGTGACCGAGGGGGCGAGTGTGCCGTTGTACTACCCGTACTGGTGGGGGATGTATTGGTGGGGGCCGTACATGCCCTACGTGACACTCATCGTGCTGATCTTGATGATCGCCTCGCTAGTGGACATCGTCGGCGGGGAAGGTGAGCCGAAAGGCATGCCGCGGTGGGGCTGGCTGCTCCTGGTGATCATCCTTCCGTTTGTCGGACCGGTGGTGTGGTTTCTCAGCGGTCGCCCTCGTGCCCGCAATCGTCACCGGCCCGCCGACCGCGGTGCCGGATCACTGTTTCCCGAATATGACCGCAAAGGCCGGTTCGTCCCGCAAGACCCCGTCGCAGACGCGGAGTTCTTGCAGCGCTGCCGCGAACGAGCTGAACAGCAGCGGCGCGACGCCGATCTGGAATGGCGGCGCCGTCGGCGCGAGGAACGCTGACAGCCCGTTCCGGTCACGCGAAACCCCTCGGACCTGCGAACCGGCGACGTACCGTTGACAGAGTCGTCGAAAAGGGGCCCGATATGCGCTCACTGGTCAAGACATCCGCCGCCGCAGGTCTGGCAGCAGGCATCGGCGCGCTGGCGTCGCAAGACGTGAACACCCGCTGGTACCGCAAGCTGTCGAAGCCGCCGTTCCAGCCACCGTCCGTCGCGTTCCCGATCGTGTGGACCGCGCTCTACAGCGATGTCGCCATCAGCTCGGCGGTGGTGGTCGACCGCCTACATGAGCAGGGTCGGCACATCGACGCGGCAGCCTTCGAACGAGCGCTGTACCTGAACCTCGTCCTCAACGGATCCTGGACCTGGGTCTTCTTCAAAGCGCATCGTCTCGACGCTGCGACCGCGACCGCAGGTGTGCTCACTCTGAGTTGTGTGGATCTGGTTCGGCGCGCGCAGCCAGGGTCGCCGATTGCTTCCGCGGCGCTGGTTCCGTACGCCGCGTGGTGCGCTTTCGCGACGGTTCTGTCGACTGCGATCTGGCGTCGTAATCGCTGACCGCAGAGTTCGCGGGTCTTGTGTGCCGGTGTCCGAGGGCGACGACGACCTGACGGCTCAGCCCATGGAGTACCCCGGCCGAGCTGTTGCCGGCACCGGCGTGCTCGTAGGCGACGAGTACCGACAGCTTGCCACGGTCGAGGACATCGAGCGCGAACTGCGCAGGGCGGCGAAACCTGGACTGGCGCAACGCCGGCCGGTGGTCGCGGTGGGTTCAAACGCCTGTGCAGCGGTGATGAGGCGAAAGCTCGCGGAGGTCGATGGGTGTGTTCCCTTCCTCCGTGGCACCGTCAGCGACATCTCGGTCGGCCACAGTGCGCACCGCAGCGTCGCCGGATTCATCCCCGCGGCCCCGTTCCGTCGCCCCGGCCCGCCGATCTCGGTGGTGATGACAATGCTGACGCCGGAACAGCTGAGCGCCGTCGACCGCACCGAGCCCAACTACCGCCGCGTCGAGATCGAGTGCGACACCGCCGGGCTCAGAGTCGGTACCGCCGAGGTGTACGTCTCGCTGTGGGGTGTGATCGCACCACCGGGCGAGGAACCGTTCGGTCTGACACCACAACAGCACCTGCACAACGAATTGCGAGCCCGCTGTCCACGATTCGGCGTCACCGAGCCTCCTCGCGCAACCGTCGCCTTGTCGAGGGTGTTGGCGGAGGAAGGCTGGGTGGCCGGCAGCAACTTGTGACTCGGGTGTCGTGCAGAACGACCTCAGCGAACAGTCTCGAACACCGCGGCCAGACCCTGACCGCCACCGATACACATGGTCTCGAGCCCGTATCGCACATCTCTGCGGCGCATCTCCCGGGCAAGGGAGGCAAGCATTCGTCCGCCCGTCGCGCCGACCGGGTGACCGAGCGAGATCCCCGAACCGTGAACGTTGGTGCGGTCGAGGTCACCAGCACCGAACTCCCACTCCCGCATCACGGCGAGGGCCTGGGCCGCGAAAGCCTCGTTCAGTTCAATCAGATCGATGTCCGACAACGTCAATCTCGCCTTGGCCAGCGCCTTCTCTGTCGCCGGGACGGGACCGATGCCCATCACTTCCGGCGCCACGCCGGCGATTCCCCAGGACACCAGCCGGACCAGCGGATCGAGGCCGAGAGCCGCAGCCGTCTCAACAGTGGTCACCACGCAGAGCGAAGCCGCATCGTTCTGTCCACTGGCGTTGCCTGCGGTGACGGTGGCATCGGGGTCGTCAGCAGCCATGATCGGACGCAATGCACCGAGCTTCTCCAGGGTCACGTCGGCACGTGGATGTTCGTCGGTGTCGATCACCTTCTCGCCGCCGCGAACCGAGACACCGACCGGGATGATCTGTTCGGCCAGGACGCCGTCCTGCTGTGCCGCCACAGCGCGTGCATGAGAAGTCACCGCGAGCTGGTCCTGTTCGACGCGGCTGATGCCGTACCTCCGGCGCAGATTCTCGGCAGTTTCGATCATGCCGCCGGGCACCGGGTGGTGCCTGCCACCTGCCGTGGACCGCGCGCGGACGAGGCTGTCGTGCATCTGGACCCCCGTTCGCGCGGCGCCCCAGCGCATGTCGACCGAGTAGAACGATGCGTTGCTCATCGATTCGGTGCCGCCGGCGATCACGAGTTCGTTGTCGCCGTTGCCCACCTGGAAAGCAGCCTGGATGACGGCCTGCAGACCTGATCCGCACCGGCGGTCGACGTGCATTCCCGGCACGGTCACCGGTAGGCCGGCGTCGAGGGCCACCACGCGGCCGATTGCAGGGGCTTCACTGTTGCCGTTGCAGTGGCCCAGGATCACGTCCTCGATCAGGTCGGGTGCGATGCCGGTGCGATGGATCAGGCCGGTCATGGCGGCAACACCCAGATCGACGGCGGTCAGCGACTTGAACATTCCGCCATACCGACCGATCGGGGTCCGAATCGGTTCACAGATCACCACATCGCGCACACCGGCTCCTCTCAGCGGATCCATCATGCACGCTGAAGGATGAAAACATGGTGGGTCGGTGCATATGGACCTTCGGGCCGATGCCGGGCAGGGTGTTCCCATGACCATTTGCCTGCATCCCCCGGACCGCCTGCAATCTCCAGACCGCCTGCGGTGACCGACGTGCCGACCTCGCCACTGAAGGGGCTGCGGATCGTGGAGGTGTCGAGCTTCGTCGCCGCCCCTCTCGCGGGGATGACACTGGAAGCACTTGGCGCCGAGGTCATCCGAGTCGACCCGATCGGCGGCGCTGCCGACTACCACCGTTGGCCGGTCACCGACGAAGGCGAGTCCATCTACTGGGCGAATCTGAACAAGGGCAAACGATCTGTCGCGGTCGACTTCCGCGACCCCGAGGCGATCGCACTGATCCGTGATCTCATCACCGAAGCCGGTGTGCTCGTGACGAATGCGGCCGGACGAGATTGGCTCGACTACGACTCCCTCGCCGCGATCCGTCCTGATCTCATCCACGTTCAGGTCCTCGGCCGCGCCGACGGTTCGGGTGCCCTCGACTACACGGTCAACGCGGCCACGGGTTTTCCGCTTGTCACCGGCCCATCGACCACGGCGGGCCCGGTGAACCACGTGTTGCCGGCATGGGATGTGGCATGCGGCCTGTACGCGGCGCTGTCGGTGACCGCGGCGGTGATCCGTCGATCGGAGACCGGCGCCGGTGCACGGGTGGTGCTGCCGCTGGAAGATGTCGCGCTGGCGACCACCGGGCATCTCGGATACCTGGCGGAGGCGCAGCTCGGCGGCGATGATCGACCGCGGGTGGGTAACGGGATCTATGGCACCTACGGTTGCGACTTCGCGACAGCAGATGGTGAGCGGCTCATGGTGGTTGCCATCACGCCGCGGCACTTCCGCGACCTCGCCGAGGCCACCGGAACTGCCGATGCGGTCGGGGCGCTGGAAACTGCACTGCGCGTGGACTTCACGAAGGACGGCGACCGCTACCGTCATCGCCGGGTACTCGACGGTTTGTTCGGGGTGTGGTTCGCCGAACGGATCGCCGACGAGGCGGAGGCAGCCCTGGCGGACACGTCGGTGGTGTACGAGCGCTACCGCACCTTCGCGCAGGTTGCCTGCGACCCAAAGGTGATGAACAACCCCATGTTCGGCCTGGTCGAGCAGCCGCGCATCGGCAGCTATCTGGCACCGACCACACCGATGACCTTCGAGGGCGCACATCCACCCGCCCGTCCCGCACCGGCCAACGGCGACGATACGGCGCACGTGCTGGCGGAGTACCTGAACCTCACCGACGCGCAGATCGCCGACCTCCACAACCGCGGCGTGGTGCGCGCAACCACTCGACCAACCACAAAGGACACCGAATGACCCGACTCGCGCAAACCCCAGGCCTCACCGACGTGCAGAAGGAAATCCTGTCCACGGTGCGCGATTTCGTGGAGAAGGACGTGATACCGAACGCTCAGGAACTCGAACACTCCGACACCTACCCTCAGGCTCTGGTCGACACGATGAGCGATATGGGACTTTTCGGGTTGATGATCCCCGAGGAGTACGGGGGACTCGGTGAGTCGCTGCTGACCTACGCCCTGTGTGTAGAGGAGTTGGCGCGCGGGTGGATGAGTGTGTCGGGTGTGCTCAACACCCACTTCATCGTGGCGTACATGATCCGGCAGCACGGCACTGCCGAACAGAAATCGCACTTTCTGCCGCGGATGGCGACAGGGCAAGTGCGCGGTGCCTTTTCGATGTCAGAGCCCGAGCTGGGATCGGACGTGGCCGCAATCCGAACCCGCGCCACACGCGACGGCGACCACTACCTCGTCAACGGTCAGAAGATGTGGCTCACCAACGGCGGGAGTTCTACCCTCGTCGCGGTTCTGGTGCGCACCGACGAAGGGTCGGCGAAGGCGCACGAGAACCTCACCACGTTCTTGGTCGAAAAGCCCGTGGGATTCGGCGAGGTGGCGCCGGGACTCACGATCCCCGGGAAGATCGAGAAGATGGGCTATCGGGGCGTCGACACCACCGAACTCTACTTCGACGACTACCGGATCTCGTCGGACATGGTCCTCGGTGGCAGTCCCGGCCAGGGTTTCCGGCACATGATGGACGGTATCGAGGTCGGTCGCGTCAACGTCTCTGCCCGCGCATGCGGTGTCGCCTTACGCGCGTTTGAACTCGCCGCGCGATATGCACAGCAACGCAGCACATTCGGCAAGCCCATCGCGCAGCATCAAGCCATCGCGTTCTCGCTGGCGGAGATGGCGACCAAGGTCGAGGCGGCGCACCTGATGATGATCAACGCTGCGCGGCTCAAGGACTCGGGAGAACGCAACGACGTTGCGGCCGGTATGGCCAAGTACCTGACGAGTGAGTACTGCTCCGAGGTGACCCAGGCCAGTTTCCGTATCCACGGCGGATGCGGCTACTCGAAGGAGTACGAGATCGAGCGTCTGATGCGAGAGGCGCCGTTCCTGCTCATCGGTGAAGGCACCAGCGAAATCCAGAAGACCATCATCAGCAAGGGTGTGATGCGCACGTACGCCCTCTGAATGGCCTCCTCGGCGCGTAAGCCGTTCAGCCGTGGGCGGATTGGCGTCGAACCGAGCGTCTGCGAGCGAGTTCCCGGTACGTCCGCTGGAACAACGACGACGGTGCCTGCTCTGGATCCATCAGCTCGTTCTCGGCGAGGGGGTTGTCCTCGCCGTCGATGGCCTCCCGGTCGAACTCCATCAGCGTCTTGCCTTCTCCGCGAAGCGCATCGACGGTGGCCACCAGCGAATTGTGCTTCGTGAGCGCGTCCGTGAAGCCCTCGGTTCCGACGTCGAGGTGCTCGCCGAGGAGGCGATCGCGAACGTGCCGAATACTTGCCCGGTGCTCATCGGCGGTGGCGTCGTGATCGCGGATCTCGACGGCGAGGTCGCACTCGCTGTCGAACCCGAGCGAGCGGTTGTTGAGGTTGGACGAGCCGACCCGGAGCACGCTGTCGTCCATGATGAGGATCTTGGCGTGGACGTAGATCGGCTCACCCCCGGTGGTCACGGGATGGAGTGCACGGAAACGGTTGTGCACGTCCGCCTTCCACAGGAGCTTGAGCAATCGGTGGCGGGCACCGTCCATGGTCTGCTGTCCGAGCCAGCCTTCGGCGTTGCGTGGCAGCACCACCATGATCTCGGGTCCGTCGGACTCGCCGAGACGCTCGGCCATCGCTTCGGCGATGGTGCGTGACGCCAGGTACTGGCTCTCGATGTAGAGATAACGCCGCGCACTCGCGATGGCCGCCAGGTACAGCGCCTCGATCTCCCGCACCTCGTCGCGGCCCGGAATCTCCGGCAGTGTGCGTGCGACGGCCACGTCCACCGACTCCAGCGTGGGGACCAGTCCCTTGGGCCACTGGTCACCCTCGGAATCGCCGGCTATCTGCTCGAGCGTTGTCCCGGTCGCGGCCTTCCACCGGTCGCGGGCCATCTCGCCGATCGCTCGCGCGGCGTCCCCATCGACCGCGGTGGTCGCGTCATGCCATGGGCCGTAGGACTTTCCGCTGGGTTTGGTTCGGAAGTCGTTGCTGTCCTTGTGGTCTGAGGTGTCCCACCGGTCCACCGTCATGTCGATGCCGCCGCAGAACGCGAGCTGGTCATCGATCACCAGGATTTTCTGATGATGCGCGGCGCCCACCGGGTGCGCGCCGTCGAGTTCGAAGTGCAGGCTTTCGTCGGTCAGCCAGTTGTCGATGAAGATCGGGGCCATGCCCCGGGTAATGGCGGTCAGAGCGCCGAGATTCCACTTCAGCAGATGGATGTCGAGGCCGGGCCGGTGCTTCGGTAACCACTTGAGGAAATCGCCGAGACGATTGGGCCCTTCGAGGGTCTGGCCGCCCGGCTCGAGCTTGATGCGGGTGTCGAAGTCCCAGCCGATCAGAATGATCCGGTGGCGTGCCTCGAGCATGGCCGACTTGGCGTAGAAGAAGTAGTCGGCGGCATCGATGATGCAGGCGAGGCGATCGGCTCGAGCGATCTGCCAGCAGGTGTCGCCGGGAACCAGCACTCGGCTGTCTTCGGTCACTGATGTCCTCGACTTCTTCGATGAATAGCGATGCTAAAAGTACATGGTCCTGTTGGACTCATCCATTCGGCGGCGCTGACCAGCGGTACGAGGGTGGTGAAGGTGCTCAGGGTGGTGAGGATGCTCAGTCGGTGACGGGAGCGGGTCGCGTCCCGCGAAGATGCCCGCTGACGTCGCCGATCAAATCGATGGTGACCACCCGTTCGGCGAACTGCCAGCCGTCGGCCGTTCTCGTGAATCGATCCCTGTACCGTCCGGCGATGATCGGCTGTAGCGACAACCCTGACACCGCCTGAAGGACAGTGAAGTATGACCGCACGGCCGCCGACGCGCCGTCGATCTCGAGGTGGATGTTCGTCGTGACGTGCTTGGTTCGGGGTGTGCCGGCAGGACAGTAGGCGATCCATGCAGGCTTTGTGTACGAATACCGGCGTTGCAGTGCCTGCGGACGAACACAAACCCTGCATGGATCGGGGAGGTCGCGAGATCAGCGCTCGCTGTCGAGCATGGCCATCTGCGCCTCGGCATACCGATCGCCGGCGACCGCATCGGGCGGAACCGCCGATTCGATGGTGGCCAGTTCGTCGGCAGTGAGATGGATGTCGAGAGCCGCAACGGTTTCGTGCAGCCGAACCACCTTCCGGGCCCCGATGACCGGCACGATGTCGTCGCCTTGGGCAAGCACCCACGCGATGGCGAGTTGCGCCACCGTCACTCCACGTTCCTTTGCGATGGTGCCCAGGGTGTCGACCAGCGTCAGGTTTCTCGCGAGGTTGTCACCTTGGAACCGCGGGCTGTGCGCACGGAAGTCGTTGGCGGCGAAGGTGCTCGCCACCGAGACGTTGTCGCTGAGCAGGCCCCGCGACAACACTCCGTATGCCGTGATCCCGATTCCGAGCTCGCGCGCGGTCGGCAGGATGCCGGCTTCGATGCCCCTGGAGACGAGCGCGTATTCGATCTGCAGATCGGCGATCGGATGCACGGCTGCCGCGCGACGGAGCGTCTCACTGCCCACCTCCGACAGCCCGATGTGCCGCACATACCCGGCCTGGACCATCTCGGCGACGGCCCCGACCGTGTCCTCGATCGGCACCGCGGGATCGAGCCGGGCCGGGCGGTAGATGTCGATGTGGTCGACCCCGAGGCGCGTCAATGTGTAGGCGAGGAAGTTCTTCACGGCCTCGGGTCGTCCGTCGAAGCCACCCCACCCGTTGTCGGGGGAGCGAAGTGCGCCGAACTTCACGCTGAGCTGCACGTCGTCGCGGCTACGGTCTCGCAGTGCCCGACCGATCAGCATCTCGTTGTGCCCCATGCCGTAGAAGTCGCCCGTGTCGATCAGGTTGACGCCGGCGTCGATGGCGGCATGGATGGTGGCAACCGACTCGGCGTCATCGCTGGGTCCGTAGACGCCGGACATGCCCATCGCACCGAGGCCGATGCGCGAGACCGTGGGACCAGTTTTTCCAAGGGTTATCTGTTGAATGTTCATTCATTTACCTTCGGCCGGTTGCCGCCCCGGCGGCAGAGACCGGTCATCGGGGGACCGCCGATCCCTGGTTGAGGTGGCGCGCGAACGGCACAGTGGTGGATGTGAGTCAACGAATGGATCGCGCCGAGCTGGCCGATTTCCTGCGCCGGCGCCGCGCGGCCCTGGTGCCGCGCGATGTCGGGTTGCCCGAGGGTGTGCGCCGCCGCACGCCAGGCCTGCGTCGCGACGAGGTCGCCGTGCTGGCCGGGATGTCCACCGACTACTACACCCGGCTCGAGCAATCT
Organism: Williamsia sp. R60; assembly: GCF_054063855.1. Lineage (NCBI taxonomy): Bacteria > Bacillati > Actinomycetota > Actinomycetes > Mycobacteriales > Nocardiaceae > Williamsia > Williamsia sp. R60. Next base: position 382,156 of record NZ_JBSSGR010000003.1, on the reverse strand, counting down.
CGTGGGCCGCATCCTTCAACGCAGATCGTCGCCTCGATGGCGCGGGCGCTGCGGCTCACCGATGACGAACGCGATCACCTCTATCTGTTGTGCGGGCATGCTCCGCCTCCGCGTATCGGCGGCGACTCCCACGTGGGTCCGGGTCTGCTGCACCTCCTCGACAAACTCGACGACATCCCAGCGTGCGTGATCTCCGACCTCGGCGAGACGCTGGCCCAAAACCGGATGAACCTGCTTCTCGTCGGCGATCAGTCGACGGTCACGGGTCTGGACCGCTTCCACACCTGGCGCTGGTTCACCGACCCCGCGACGAGAGAACGCTTCAATCCCGAGGACTGGGCCCGGATGAGCCACAAACACGTCAGCGATCTGCGAGCGATCGCGGCCAAGCGTGGCGACGACGCCACCGTCACCGAACTGGTCGGCGCCCTTCACACAGCCAGCGATGAGTTCGCGGCGTTGTGGTCCGAACACCACGTGGCCACCCGGACCAGTGCTCTCAAACGGTTCATCCACCCAGAGGTCGGGGAGATCGCGCTGTTGTGCGAGACCCTCGTGACCCAAAAGGAAGACCAGCACCTGCTCGTCTACTTCCCCCAGCCAGGGACAGCAGCCAGGGAGCGACTGGACCTTCTCGGTGTCATCGGAACCCAGGCGCTCAGCGGTTAGAGTCGCTGGTGTGACTTCCACCTACACCGCACCTGTTGTCGCTGCCGGACTCATCGGTGGTTTCGCCGCCGCCAGGTACTCGGGACGCCGCGAACTCGGCGGAGTCGTCCTGGCCGCGGCCGGCGCCTGGAGCACCGCCCAGTGGTGGCAGACCAAAGGGCCTGCTGTGGCGGCCCCGCTGCTCGGTGGCTACCTGTTCGCGTTCGGGGCCTCCCATCCTCTCGCCAAGAAGATCGGCGCGTGGCCGTCGGTGCTGACCGTCACCGCGGCAACCTCCGCTGCCGCATACGCCCTCGGCGACCGCTAGTCGGGTCGCGAGCGTGATGACCCGCTGATGTCCGGCATCGCGCTCACCCTCGCGGTCATCGCTGTCCTGCTCGTCGTGGTGGCGGTGCTGGCCCTGCGCGTGCGCACCCGGCCGACGCTGACCACTCCCGCCGAACGCGTCGTGCACGCGACACTTCACACTGCGTCACTCGCGGCTGTCCCGTTACGCCGCGGCCTGGGCGCCGATTCGGCGGCCGAAGCAGCGCCGCATCTACGGGAGCTGACGTCTGCGGATGCCCTCGGACTCGCCGACGCGGACGGAACGCTCCTGGCCTGGACGGGGCCACACGAAGCGCTGACCGACTCCTTTGCCCAGGCCGCGGTGCGCGCCGCCGACGAAGGTCGCCGCATCCTCATCAAAGCCCCTGACCTGGATGAGCCCGGGGTGCGCGCGCTCATCGTGCAGCCGCTGCTGCTCGAGGATTCCGCGTCGGTGGGGGTGATGGGGGTGGTGACGCGCATCCAGCCGGGGCCGGGCATGTTGTCGGCGATCACGGAGGTGGCCCGATATGCGGGGAGCCAGATCGAACTGGCCGAACTCGACGCCTCGCGGGCCCGGCTCGACCGCGCCGAGGTGCGGGCTCTGCGCGCACAGATCAGTCCACACTTCATCTACAACGCGCTGAACACGGTCGCGTCCTTCGTGCGCACCGATCCCGATCAGGCGCGCGAGCTGATCCTCGAGTTCGCGGACTTCACCCGGTACTCCTTCCGGTCGGCAGGTGAATACACCGTGCTCGCCGACGAACTCCGGAACATCGATCGCTACCTCACCCTGGAGCGGGCTCGTTTCGGTAGTGCCCTGCAGGTCCGCCTCCAGGTGGCTCCAGAGGTGCTCAACGTGGTGCTGCCCTTTCTTGCCTTGCAGCCGCTGGTGGAAAACGCTGTGCGGCATGGTATCTCGAGCAAACCCGACGGCGGCACGGTGATCATCGTCGCCGCCGACGAAGGCACCGACTGCGTGATCAGTGTGGAGGACAACGGGGTGGGAATGGACCCGGATCTGCTGCGATCGGGCGATCTCGACGCCATCGTGTCCGGTGCCACCGCAACTGCGACCGAGTCCGCACACGTGGGCCTGGCCAACGTCGACGACCGCCTGCGGGCAGCATTCGGCAACGACTACGGTCTGGTGGTCGAGACCGCGCCGGGAGCGGGAACCAAGGTGAGCATGCGGGTACCGAAATTCCGGCCGGGCATCTCCGCGTGAGAAGAACCGCGCGGACCGGTGTGCGTGGCACCATGGATGCGTTGTGACGCAGACACCGAACAGTCCAGGACGACCGGGCCGGCATGCGCTGACCGTGCTCGCCGTGGACGACGAATGGCCCGCGCTCGACGAGCTCAGCTACCTTTTGCGTGCCCAAGAGGCCGTCGGGGAAGTGCTGACCGCGGGCGACGCCACCACTGCCCTGAGGTTGATCAAGGACCGCCCGGGATCGATCGACGCGGTGTTCCTCGACATCAACATGCCCGGACTCGACGGCTTGGAGCTCGCCGGCGTGCTGGCCGCGTTTGCGCACCCGCCTGCCGTGGTGTTCGTGACCGCCCACGAGGACCGCGCCGTGCGGGCATTCGACCTCGGGGCCGTCGACTATCTGCTCAAACCACTGCGCGCGCAGCGGCTGGCGGAGTCCGTCCGCCGGGTGCTCGAGCACAGGGAGCAGCGGGGGCCATCGACCCCCGCAGCTTCCCGGCAGGACTCTGCGGCGGACGGCGACTTCGATGAGGTGATCCCGGTCGAGATGGGCGGGACCACCACGCTGGTGCCCCGGTCGACCGTGAACTGGGTGGAGGCCGACGGCGACTACACCCGTTTGCACACCGCCACCGGTTCGCACCTCGTCCGCATCCCCATCTCCACACTCGAGGATCGTTGGCGCGACGCCGGATTCCTGCGTGTCCACCGGTCCTATCTCGTGGCCTTGCCTCTGGTCACCGGCATCCGCACGGTGGGGTCGGGGACCGTGGTGTGCCTGCGTTCGGTCCGGGACGGGCAGCCGGTCGAACTCCCCGTCAGTCGTCGGCACACCCGCGAGCTGAAGGACCGTCTGGTCCGGATTCCCCGGCAGACCCGGAACGCGCCGTGACGTCGCCCGCCGAGGGTCATCCGCGGCCCCGCGAGCGGGTGGTACTCGCCAAGCGGCGCGGAGCCCGCCGGGTCCGGTCCCGGGTGGAGGTGCAAGAGCAGACCGAGGTCGGTGACGCCCTCATCCGCGGGTTGATGCGGGCGCAGCTAGGACTGGCTTTGCGGCTCGCCGGGTTCACCGTGGCGATGTTGTGCGCGATCCCGTTGCTGTGGGCGGTTTTTCCCGATCTGGCCGAGGTGACCGTGTGGGGGATCCGGCTGCCCTGGCTGGTTCTGGGAGTGGGCGTTTACCCGGTGCTGCTCGGGGTCTCGTGGATCTACAACCGGCTCGCCGACCGCAACGAACAAGAGTTCGCCGACCTGGTCGACGATTGACCGTCCGCCATGGAGACTATCACCGGACAATCGGTACCGACTGCGACCCTGCTGGCGCTGATCGCCGCGGCGGTGGCGACCGTGGCGATCGGGACGTACGGAGTGCGGCTGGCCCGCACCACTTCTGACTTCCTGGTCGCCTCCCGCAGTGTCGGACCGAACTGGAACGCCGCCGCGATCTCCGGTGAATACCTCTCGGCTGCATCCTTTCTGGGTGTGGCGGGCCTGATCGCGAAGTACGGAACCGACGCACTGTGGTATCCGATCGGATTCACCGCAGGCTACGTCGGACTGCTGTTGTTCGTCGCGGCACCACTGCGGCGATCAGGGGCCTACACCGTCCCTGACTTCGCCGAATTCCGGCTCGGGTCAACACTGTTGCGCAAGCTCGCCACCGGCGTGGTGGTGTTGATCTGCATCCTCTACATGGTCCCTCAGCTCCAGGGCGCCGGACTGACCCTCAACATCCTGCTGGGTACGTCGCCGTGGGTGGGGGCAGTGCTGGTCGGGGTCATCGTGATCGCCAACGTGATCGGCGGCGGGATGCGGTCGATCACCTTCGTCCAGGCATTTCAGTACTGGCTCAAACTCACGGCCATCGCGGTACCGGCGATCGTGCTGGCGATCCACTTCTACGGAGAAGACCAGGAATTGGGGTCGGCCGCCCCTCCCACCGTCGCCGAACAGACCACCGTCGACGTCACCACCGACGTGGTGGTGCAGGTCAACAGCGACCTCTGGGTCACCGCGGACGGCACGGTCGACGGTGGTGAGGTGAGCGGCCCGATCAGGCTGACCGCGGGCGACCATGACGTCAGTGCGGGTACGTCTTTGGTGCTGGCGCCGGGTGCGGCCGTACCGGTGGTGTCGGGTGCGCCGGCCACGCACGATCAATGGGCCACTCCCGGATGGGGATTCGGGGGCGACCACCCGATGTATCAGGTGTATTCACTGATCATCGGCATCTTCCTCGGCACCATGGGACTGCCGCATGTCCTGGTCCGCTTCTACACCAATCCCGATGGGCGGGCCGCCCGCGCAACCTCATTGGCGGTGGTGGGTCTGCTGGCGGTGTTCTATCTGTTCCCCACCCTGCTCGGCGCATTCGCTCGGCTGTGGGTGCCGCAACTGCTGATCACCGGTGCATCCGACGCCGCGGTACTGCTCCTTCCTGGATCGGTGGTGTCCGGGCTGGGCGGGCAACTCCTGGCCGCTCTGGTGGCCGCGGGGGCGATCGCGGCGTTCCTGTCCACCTCGTCGGGGCTGCTGGTGAGTGTGGCCGGCGTGCTGAGTACCGATGTCTTGCGTGGTCGGGTCCGGGACTTCCGGATCGCCTCGCTGCTCGCCGGATTGGTGCCGTTGTTCCTCGCGGTGGCCGTGACGTCGATCGACCTGTCGCGCACGGTGGGCCTGGTGTTCGCGGTGGCCGCGTCGACCCTGTGTCCACTGCTGGTTCTCGGTATCTGGTGGCGTGGCCTGACGGCGGCAGGCGCCGCAGCGGGGCTGATCGTCGGCGGGGTGGTCGCCGGGGGTGCGGCGCTGGCCACCTCGATCACGGGCATCGCCGATGTCCTGCAGGAAGGCTGGATCGCCACGATCATCGGCTATCCCGCAGCGGTGAGTGTGCCCCTCGCGTTCGCTTCGATGGTGCTGGTCAGCAAGCTCACCCCGCACCAGATCCCAGCCGATGTCGGCCGACTGCTCACCAGGCTCCATGCTCCCGAACGCCTTGGTGTCGGCAAAGACCGAGAGGCGAATCTGCGGCCGGAGTAGGTGCCGTTCGTCGCGCTCAACCGACCGTTCATCGCACAGTTCGACAGCTCGCCGTGTGACTGCCGCCACACCCTTCTGCTGTGACCGGCATCTCACTAATGTCCGATACGAGCTTTTCCCTTCACCCCAGGAGTCGTCATGACCACATCCGACCTGAGCCCGGAGGCGTCGCCACAGCGACCCGCACCGGACGCGCAGGCATTCATCGACATGCAGGCAAGCCCTGAGTTCCAGGACCTGCGCCGCCGCCTACGCGTCTTCGTCTTTCCTCTGACGGCCTTTTTCCTCGCCTGGTACATGCTTTATGTCCTGCTCGCGACCTACGCCAGCGACTTCATGGCCACCAAGGTCTGGGGAAACATCAACCTGGGCATCATCCTCGGTCTCGGTCAATTCCTGACGACCTTCGTGATCACCGCCGTCTACGTCCGGTTCGCCAACCGCGACCTCGATCCCCGCGCTGCCGCGATCCGCGACGAGCTGGAAGGACCGCTCAAATGACCTCGCTCGCTGCAGGCGCCGCCTCTGTCGGCAACCCCGCGCTGAACATCGCCATCTTCGTGGCGTTTGTTGTCATCACCATGACTATCGTGATCCGCGCCAGCAAGACCACCAAAAAGGCTTCTGACTTCTACACCGGTGGCGGCCAGTTCTCCGGACCACAGAACGGCTTCGCGATCGCCGGTGACTATCTGTCGGCCGCGTCGTTCCTCGGAATCGCCGGTGCCATCGCGGTTTACGGCTACGACGGCTTCCTCTACTCGGTGGGCTTCCTCGTCGCGTGGCTGGTCGCCCTGCTTCTCGTTGCCGAATTGCTGCGCAACACAGGCCGTTTCACGATGGCCGACGTGTTGAGCTTCCGGCTCCAAGAGCGCCCCGTGCGGATGGCCGCTGCACTGTCGACGCTGACGGTCTCGCTGTTCTACCTGCTCGCCCAGATGGCCGGTGCCGGTGGACTCGTGGCGCTGCTGCTCAACATCGACGGCAAGTTCGGTCAGGGCGTCGTCGTCGCCGTCGTCGGTGTGCTGATGATCGCCTACGTCCTCATCGGCGGCATGAAAGGCACCACCTACGTCCAGATGGTCAAGGCGGTGCTGTTGATCGCCGGCGCCGGCGTGATGTTCGTCCTGGTGCTGTTCGCCGTGAAAGGCAACTTCTCGCAATTGATCGCCGATGCCCAAGCCACCGTGAGTGGTTCGGCGAGCGAAGCCGTCGCCGGTCGTGACATCGCCGCGCCGGGCGCCAAGTACGGCATCAGTGACATGTCCAAGCTCGACTTCATCTCGTTGGGCATCGCCCTGGTCCTCGGTACCGCAGGCCTGCCCCACGTGTTGATGCGCTTCTACACCGTGCCGACCGCCAAAGAAGCCCGTCGCTCGGTCACCTGGGCAATCGCCCTGATCGGCGCGTTCTACCTGTTCACCCTGGTGCTGGGTTACGGAGCCGCCAAGTCGGTGGGACCGGACAAGATCCTCGCGGCACCGGGCAAGGAAAACTCGGCGGCACCGTTGCTGGCGTTCGAACTCGGCGGAACCATCTTCCTGGCGGTGATCTCGGCGGTCGCCTTCGCGACGATCCTCGCCGTCGTCGCCGGGCTGGCGATCACCGCGTCGGCATCGTTTGCCCACGACATCTACGCCAGTGTCATCAAGCGCGGCAACGCCACCGAGGAACAACAGGTCCGGGTCTCACGCATCACCGTGGTCGTGATCGGCGTGGTCTCCATCGTCCTGGGTATCGCGGCCATGGGGCAGAACATCGCCTTCCTGGTGGCTCTCGCCTTCGCGGTCGCCGCGTCGGCCAACCTGCCGACGTTGCTGTTCTCGCTGTTCTGGAAGCGGTTCAACACCACCGGCGCACTGTTCAGCATCTACGGCGGTCTCATCACCTGCATCGGGCTGATCGTGATCTCGCCTGCGGTGTCGGGCAAGCCGACCTCGATGTTCCCCGACGCCAACTTCGACCTCTTCCCGATGTCGAACCCGGGCATCGTGTCGATCCCGGCCGGCTTCCTGCTCGCGGTGATCGGTACCTACATCGGCGGCCGTCGCAAGGAGAACGCTGCCAAGCAGGCCGAGATGGAAGTTCGATCGCTGACCGGAGTGGGCGTCGAGAAGGCAGTGTCTCACTGATCCTTCTGCTCGCTCCGCTCGCTTTGTCGGACGTGGCCATCGGGCGGTAGTTCTTCCCTTCTCCTCACATCGCTGCGCTCGCTCATCGGCAGTCCAGAACAACCGCGGCCACATCCTCCGAAAGACTCGGCCCCACCAATACAGAAATGGTGGGGCCGAGTTGGTTTGTCCGCAGGCTCGGGTTGCTGTCGGAGGTTGTGGCTGGAGTCGGAGGGTGTGCGCCGCCTAGCCGCCCGGGCTCGGCCTGGAGTCGGAGGGTGTGTGGCCGTGGGGGTAGTTCCTCCGATTGCAGTCAGATGCACCGGTTGCAGTCGGAGGAAGTCGCCGAAACCGGAGGGTGTGCGCCGTGTTGGTCAGATGCCGGGGATGTCGGGTTTCCATCCCAGCCGCACCGACCGCTTGCACGTGTCCGGTGCGTCGCCGGCTCCGGTCAGCAGCGAGGTGAGCATCGCCGCACCGTGATGGATTGCCTGTGGTGGCAGGGGTCCGGTGACCACCAGCGACACCAGTCCGTGGCCGACTATCCAGCACTGCGTCGCGAGATCGAGTGGGTCGACGTCATCTCGCAGCCGTCCGTGCTGTCGGGATCGCGCCACGGCCTGCACCAGATGCTCCAGGGTGTTGTCGGCGGCAGCGGGATCTTCCAGTGCGATGCCGTCTTCGAACATCACCTGGTAGAGGTCGGGGTTGTGTGCCGCATTGGTGACGTACGCCGCAGACAGTGCCACAAGGTCCTTGACCGGGTCGCGGGTGACCGGGACCTCTTGCAGAAGTGCTTCCAGCCGGGTGAACCCCTCCTGCCGCACTGCCATCCGCAGGCCGTCCATCCCGCCGAAGTGGGTGTACACCGCCATCGTCGAAACACCTGTCCCGTCGACGAGCGCGCGCAGGGTGATGGATTCGCGCCGACCCAACATCACCGCAGCGCGCTCGACCAACAGGGCACGTACTGCCGGATCTCTTGTTCTGACCACTTCTCCACAATACATAACACTGCTATGGTTAGGGGGACCGCAGGACCTCGAGAAGGAGATTGCCATGCCCGTGACACTGATGAACCCTGATGGCTTGCCCAAACCCGATGTGTACCGGCAACTCTCGGTTGCCACCGGGTCCCGGATGGTGTTTCTCGCGGGACAGGTCGCTCGCGACGCCGATGGCAAACCTGTGGGGGAGGGCGACCTCGCCGCACAGGTGGAGCAGGCGTACCTCAACATCGCGACGGGACTGGCCGCAGTGGGCGGCACCTTCGACGACGTCGCCAAACTGACTGTCTACGTCGTGGATTGGAGCGAAGAGAAGTTCCCGCTCCTGGGTGAAGGCGTTGGCCGCGCAGCGGCGAAGCTGGGGGTGGACCCCACCAAACCCATCACGCTCCTGGGTGTTGCGTCCCTGGGCGAGCCTGATCTGCTGGTCGAGGTGGAGGCCACTGCGGTACTGCCCTGAGCGCTGCAGCTGTGCGCTGATGGCCTCGGACCTGTAGCAGCAAACTACGGGTCAGACGAGCAGCCGCCACAATCCGATCAGACCGACCAGGACGATCACGCCACGCAACGCCGACGGTGACAACTTACGGCCGTACTTGGCGCCGATCACTCCGCCGAGGAGCGAGCCGATGGCGATGAGACCGGCGGCGGCCCAGTCGATTCGGTCGAACGCAACGATGGTGTAGGCGACCGCGGCGACCACATTCACGATGAGAGAGAGCAGGTTCTTGGCGGCATTGAGGCGTTGCAGGTTGTCGGAGACGAGCACGCCCATCGCGCCCATCAGCAAAATACCTTGTGCCGCAGTGAAGTAACCGCCATAGACACCGACGAGCAGTGTCGCCCCGGTGACCAGAGCCAGGCGCGTGGGACTGAGCACGGTGTCGTTGTTGTCGTCGACGGGTGCCGAGGCCATCCGAGAGGCAGTCCAACGCTGGATCCTGGGCTGAAAGATCACCAGGGCCAGTGCGAGGACGAGGAGCACCGGGACAATCGTCTCGAATGCCTTCTCCGGTAGGTGCAGCAGCAGCCAGCTGCCGATGAGTGCTCCGACGAACGAGGCGGGGATCTGCCACCGCAGCCGCGGCCACTGTCCGCGCAGTTCGCGCCGGTAGCCCCATGTCCCTGATACGCCGCCGGCCACCAACCCCACGGCGTTGGTCATCGTTGCGGTCACCGGAGCGAATCCGAACGCAACCAGTGTGGGGAACGTGATGAGTGTTCCGCTGCCGACCACCGCGTTGATCGCTCCGGCGCCCACGCCGGCGATCAGGATCGCGACCACTTCCCAGACAGACATTGCTTCACCGTGCCACGGGCGTCGAAGCGGGTTGGTAGCGGCCTCGCGTAGATGAGGCCGGCGTGTGATGACGCGGACGGGCGGTCCCCGGCCACGCCCGTGCCTGAACTAACGTGGGCGAGAAGGTTGTGATCGTTGGGTCGAGAGGGTGATGGATGTGGCGTGGCTGATCGTCGTCGCCGCGGTGGTCGTCGCCGTGCTGATGCTGCTCGGGGGCCTGTGGTTCGCCTACGACTCCAACAAGCGGGTGCGACGGTTTGCCCGTTCCGCCGACCTGGTCCCGGGCAAGCCCGGGCGGGCGCCCGCCGAATGGACCACCGCCACCGATCCAGAGGCCGTCCTGCACCGACGCATCCGTTACGCAATGGGCCTGGTGTACGAGAACCCTTCCCTGCGCAGTGACGACGAACTCCTGGCCGCCCGAGGACGCCTCGATGATGCGGTGTTCGAACTCGATGACCGACTCATCGCTGCCGCGGCGTCGCCGGAGAAGAGCGGCGACACGTTGCGCGACATCGGGTGGTCGGTGCGCTGGCTCGAGTTGCTTCCCGGCGAGATCTTCTACGCGTCGAAGACGAAGGCGCTCGCCGATATCGACGCGACGATCGCCAACCTGCGCCGTCCGGTCGAACCCCCGCCCGAGGAACCGGAGAATCCCGACGATCCGGACAACGACCGAATTCTCTAGCGGTCATCCACGAGCGACGCCACGGCCTCTGCGATCGACAGGCAGGACGTCAGGCCGGGTGATTCGATGCCGAACAGGTTCACCAGTCCGGGCGTCCCGTGTGCGGCGGGGCCTTGGATGAGGAAGTCACTGTCCCCGTCGCCTGGGCCCGACAATTTGGGCCTGATTCCGCAGTAGGCGGGTACCAGTGAGTTGTCCGGCAGGCCGGGCCAGTAACGCCGGATCGCTGCGTGGAACTGATCTGCTCTGGCGGCATCGACGTGGTAGTCGATGTGGTCGGTCCACTCGACGTCCGGCCCGAACCGAGCCTGGCCGGCGAGATCCAGCGTGAGGTGTACGCCGAGACCGCCGCCGGCAGGTAGGGGATAGATCAACTGCGAGAAGGGAACTCGGCCGCTCTCGAGAACAAAGTAGCTACCCTTTGCCAGAAACCGCCTCGGGATGGTCTCTGGTGGTACACCTTCGATGCCTCGCGCGACATCCCAGGCGCCGAGCCCGGCGGCGTTCACCACGGTTCTGCAGCTGATCGCCGTGCCGTCGAGCTCGACGGCGAGCTGCCCGCGCCCGATGTGCCCGCCCGTCGCCTTGGTGCGCAGAGCGGTTGTCGCACCGGCGTCTTCGGCATCGCGATGCAGGCCCCTCATCAGTCCGTGGCTGTCGATGATGCCCGTCGACGGTGAGAGGAGCGCGCCCGCACAGTCGAGTCCGGGTTCGATCGAGGCCAGGTCGTCCCGGTTCAGTAGCCGGAGGTCGTCGACCCCGTTTGCGGCCGCTGCAGCCGCGATCGCGTCGAGGCGGGCGAGCTGGTCGGAATCAGTGGCCACGATGAGCTTGCCGATCCGCCGGTGATCGATGGCCCGGTCGCTGCAGTAGCGGTACAACATCTGCCGACCGGCCACACAGTGCCGGGCCTTGGCGCTGCCCCGCGGGTAATAGATGCCGGCGTGGATCACCTCGGAATTGCGCGAGCTTGTCTGCGTGCCGATCGCATCCGCCTCGTCGACCAGCACCACGTCCCGCCCGCCCAGGGCCAGGCGCCTCGCTACAGCCAAGCCGACCACACCTGCGCCTATGACCAGGCAATCGACGGTCACGGTCATGGTGTCAGTCTGACGGATCCCTACCGTGCCGGCGAGACAGTTCGGTCAGGTCGGCGGATCGGGACGCTCTGGTATCTCCGTACCGTATGGTGATACGGTACGAACATGAGTGAGCCGAGGCCGAGTCGCAGCCGCCGAGCGGGCGGGTCGAGGCGCACGGCCGTGCTCGACCAGGTGATCGCGACACTCGCGGACCGCGGGTACGGCGGTACCCGCTACACCGACGTCGCCGCCGCATCGGGTGTGGCAGTGAGCACGTTGCAGGGCTATTTCGGATCCCGCGAGGACATGCTGATCGAAGCCTTCGATCGCGCCACTTCCATTGCGGTGGACGCAATGAACGAGTTCGCAGCTCAGTTCGAAGATCCGTGGGAGCAGCTCGTCGCGATGGTCGACCGCGGCCTGGCCACAGACGTTGCCACCTGGCGAATGCTGATGGAGTTCTGGACCGCCGCCGCGCACGATGTCGAACTGCAGCAACATGCCGCCACGCTCGCAGAGCAGTACCGCAAGCCCTTCGTCGACGCGGTCCGGCGCGGGATCGACGCGGGTGACTTCCGCCCCCGCTTCGGCTCGGACGCCATCATCGAGGTGGTCGTGGCGAACATCGTCGGCCTGTTGTATCCGGTTGTGCTCGAACATCTGTCACCAACGGATGTCGACTACCGCGAGGTGGTTCTCGCCCAACTTGCATTCGCCCTCAACACATCAGAGCACAACCCGACCGACGTCTGAAGGACGTCTCGATGAGAAACAGGTGAAGTCATGTCCCACACCATCGTCAACCCTGAGGGGCTGCATGACCCGGTTCCGTTCGGGTACAGCCACACTGCGAGCGTTCCGTCCGGCGCAGAGCTGGTGTTCGTCGCGGGCCAATACGGATCGGGCCTGGACGGCATGGTCATCTCGCCAGATTTCGCCGGGCAGGTGAAGCAGGCCTTCAGCAACCTCGGTGTCGCCCTCGCCGCCCACGGACTCGACCTAGGCAACGTTGTCCAACTCAGGACCTATGTGGTGGATCCCGACTTCGAGAAACTCGGGGTGATCGGCCAGGCAGTGCAGGGCAGCGGCGCCGCACCGCCCACGCAAACGGTCATCGGAGTTGCGGGACTTGCAATGCCGGACATCCTGTTCGAGGTCGAGGCGGTGGCCGCCCGGCCCTTGGCTGACCAGACCTAGCCGAGGCTCCCCCGCGAAAGTGTCGACACCGCCTCGCCTTTGCGGTCGCGGGCCACGGACTTCACGATCTCCCCGGTGCGAACGGCGATGTTCGACAGCAGTGACGACGAGATGCCGTGCGTGTGTTCGGTCCCTCCCTGCAAGAAGATCCCGCCGGGTAGAGGTGAGGTGGTGATGAGGCGGTAATCGCGGGCGACCTGAGGTCCGGCAGCGTCGTACGCAACGCTGTTCGTCAGATCCCCCAAGATCTCCTTGAGGTCGAGCGGATCGAAACCGGTGGCGCACACCACCGCATCACAGACGATGTCCTCGGTGAGGCCTGTCGGCTCGTGGCGAACGGTTACCGTCACGTCGGTGTCCGATTCGACCACCTGGGTCACCTCGGAGGCGCCGTGGACGAACAGGCGGCGTTGGCCGCGCACTCGTTCGTCGTATTCGCGGGCGTACAACTCCTCGATGAGCGGGAGGTCCACCGCCGAGTAGTTGGTGCTGCGGTGATAGTTCTGCAGCCGACGCCGGAACTCGGGAGCCGACGAGTGGAAGTCGTTGACCGCGTTGGGATCAAAGATCCGGTTCGCGTACGGACTGTCGTCTGCGGGCGTGTATCCGTACTTGGCGAACACCGCGTGTACTTCCGCACCGGGATAGTTGGTGTGCAGGTACTCCGCGACCTCGGCTGCGCTTTGGCCGGCTCCGATCACCAGGAAACTGTTGGCGGTGGGCTCGGGCAACTCTGCGAGGTGCGGGAGTAGTTGGTGGTTGTGGAAGACCCGCTGCGACGCAGTGATCCCGAGGGGGAGCCTGGCCACCAAGCCGGCTGCGACGACGATGTTGCGGGCCCTGATGATCCCGGCGTGCCGCCCTTCCACGTGGATCTCGAAGCAGTCTCCGGAGTTCTCGATGAGCACAGCCCGGGTGCCGTACGAGACGTCGGCATCGACTTTGCGAGCCGCCCATTCCAGATAGTCGTGGAACTCGTGACGGGTTGGGAAGAAGGTCTGGAAGTTGACGAACTCCGTGAGCCTGTTCACCTCCGCGAGATAGTTCAGGAAGGTGTACTCGCTGCGAACGTTGCGCTGTGTCGCCAGGTCTTTGAGGAATGACACCTGCATCGTCGTGCGAGGCAACAGCATTCCAGGGTGCCAGCCGAACTGTTCTTTGCCTTCCACGAATCGGGCGGTGATCCGCTGGTCTGGGTCCAGTCCGGAGTTCAGTTCCTCCACTGCGATGGCGAGTGCGAGGTTCGACGGACCGAAACCGATTCCGAGGACGTCGACGACCTCCGTGTTGTGGTCATTCATTGTTCCGCGTCCCTTCCGTGTCCTTGGATCGTCCATGCCGCCCACATTCGGGCGAAAAGTCCTTCAGAAGCCAGCAGTTGAGCCGGCGTTCCCCGTTCGATGACCGTGCCGCGATCGAGCACGACCACCTCGTCGCATTGCATTGCCTGACTGAGCCGGTGCGCCACCACCAACGTCGTTCGCCCGGCCGTGGCAGCAGCCGCCGAGCGCTCCAGATCGCGCGCGCCGAGACTGCCCGCCTCGGCGGTGGCCTCGTCGAGTACGGCGATCGGCGGGTCCACCAGGACCAGCCGGGCGAGTGCTATCTGCTGAGCCTGCGCATCGGTGAGCTGATGGCCGCCCTCGCCTACGACGGTGTCCAGACCACCGGGCAGCTCGCGAACCCACTCGAGTGCCCCGATGGTGTCGAGCGCGGCCCAGACCTCGTCCGTGTTGGCCGACGGTCTGGCGAGACGGAGATCGTCGATCAGTGGCCCGGCGAACACATGGACCTCTTGACTGACGGTGGCCACGTGTTGCCGGACGACGGCGGTAGGCAACGCGTCCGACGGGATGCCACCGATCATCACCGATCCCGATGTCGGGGTGAGGTTTCCGGCGACCATGGCCGCCAGCGTCGACTTGCCGGCGCCACTCGCTCCGATCAGCGCCACTCGGGTGCCTGCTTCGATGCGGAGATCGATCCCGCGAATAACGGGCCGGCGAGCGTCGTATCCGAAATGAACCGCGCGCAGTTCGACGGCGCCTCCCCGAGGCGGCGCGCCGCCGATCAGAGTGTTGTCGATCTGGGTGTCGGCGGGGGCGTCGGAATCGACGTCGGTCGAGATGGCCACGCCGATCAGCCGGGACAGGCCGGCCGCTGCTAGCTGGAGGTCGGCGAAGCTGTACAGGATCATGCCGATCGGATTGAACAGGCGGTGGAACAGCAGCGCGGCGGCTGTCGTTGCACCCACCGACACGGCACCGTCCTCGACGAGCATGAAGCCCACCACCAGAACCGCTGCCAGCCCGACGAACTCGGCCCGGTTGACCCGGCCGACCATGCGGGTGAACACCGTGAATGCGGCAATGGAGATGTCGCGCGCCGCAGCAGACTTGGTCTCGACGATGCTCGCCTGCGATGTCTCGAGTCCGTACGCGTGCACGGTGCGAAGGCCGGTGAAACTTTCCACCATGGCCTGGGAGCGTTCGCCCACTGCACGCCGTTCCGCCGCGTAGCGCGGGGACGACCGAGGCAGGTACCAGTGCAGAGCCAGCCCGTAGAGCGGCAATGCGGCAGCACCCGCGAGACCGAGGCGCCAGTCGAGACCCACCATCGTGGCGATACTCACCGCGGTGAGGATGGTCGCGATCACCACGGTGGGCAGCACGGTGATCACGGCTTTGCTCACGGCCGCAACGTCGTTGGTGACGCGCGACAGCAGGTCGCCCCGCCCGGTGTCTTCGATCACCCGGGTGGGCATGCGAAGCGCCCGCCGGACCGCGCTCTCACGGAGGTCGGCAAGCAGCCCGGCCCCCAGAGATGCCACGGAGTAGACCGACAGTCCCGCAGCCACTCCGCCGACCAGCGCGGCGGCAGCGGCGACAGCGGCGATGGACAGCAGGACAGAGGTACCGGCACCGGCGACCACACGGTCGACCAGCACTCCCAGGGCCAGCGCCGGAGTCACGGATGCGATTGCGGCAAGGGCGGATACGGCGATGACACGGGCCACCGCCGCGCGGTGGTGGGCCAGGGCAGCGGCGAGCCACGACCTTGTCTGTCGTCCGGAAGCGACCGGGAGGACCCGGGTGTCTTCGTGCAACTCAGGGGTCATCGCAGGACCGCCTCGCGGTAGCGGTTGTCCATGGCGGTCAGATCGGCGTGCGCGCCGTCTCGTTCGGCCCGGCCCCCGTCGACGAGCACAACACGGTCCATCACCGACAGCAGGGTTGGGCTGCTGGTGATCACCACAGTGGTGCGGTCGGCCCGTCGCTGATGCCGAAGACGATGGACATGGTGCGCCACAGCGCGTTCGGTGACGGCGTCGATCGAAGTGGTCGGGTCGTGCAAGACCAGAACAGCGGGGTCGGCGAGCAGTGCGCGGACAAGTGCCAGTCGCTGTCGCTGCCCTCCCGACAACGAGTAGCCACGGTCTGCGACCACGTGATCGAGGCCGTCTGTGTGGGCCGCGGCCACGTCTTCACCCGCCACGGTCCGCAACACCTCGCCGACCGCGATGGGGTCGAGGTCGTCATCGCCGGCGCGGAGATTGTCCATGACGGATCCCGTGAAGAGGTCAGTCGCGTGGGGAGCGATCAGCAATGGTCGCGGCCGTTCGGATGTGTCGGTGCATTCGGCGGGCACATTCGACACCCAGACGCCCCCGGCACGGGGTGTGGCCACGCCGGACATCAGGGCGAGTATCGCGTGGGCGTCGTGGGCACTGGTGGCGACGATGCCCACGCATTCGCCGGGTTTCACGATGAGGTCGAGGCCGCGCAGGCTGGCGTATTCGACGCCCCGGAACTCGATGCCGTGGGGCCCGGGTCCGAGCGGCATGGTTGCCCGGGACTTCACCACGTCGGCGTCTGAGATGAGCGCGAGTCGTTCGGCCGATGCGCGGGCGGTCGACACCTTTCCTGGCAACATCGAGAGCACGGCGAGGGGCTCGAGGAAGAACTGCGCGATCCCCAGCACGGTGACGAGCTCCCCGACGCTGATCCGGCCACTGAGCGCGAACCATCCGGCAGCGGTGGCGACACCCACGGCGAGGATCGCGCTGATTCCCGCGGCCGCCCCCATGAACATGCCCTGCCCACGCGCTGCGCGCCGCATGGCGACCAGCGCATCCTGGCTCGACTTCTGGTAGCGCGCCGCGGCCGCTTCCTCGGCTCCGATACCGCGTAGCGGTCTCAGACCGGCTATGAGGTCTGCCGCTGATCCCGACGTCTCGGCCACGCCCTGTTGTTGAGTGATCATCTGCCGGGTCAAACCCGGTGCGGTGAGCTGTAATCCGAGCAGCAGCACCGGCACACCGACGAACACGGCCAGTCCGAGTGGGATGTCGATGACCAGCAACGCGCCGCCGCACACCGCGACGGCGGCCAGGGCACCCGCCGCCTGTGGCAGGTACCGGAGCAGTGCCGCGGTTTCGTCGGCATCGGTGCCCGCCACCGCCATCAGTTCCCCGCTACGCAGGTCGGTGTCCAGCATCGCGCGGTCGAGCACGCGGCGGGTGGCCTGGACACGTAGCCGATGTGCCTGATCGAGGGCGGCACGCATCGCGAGCCGTGCGCCCAGTCGATAGCAGATCGCCAGCGCCACGAATACCGCGGCGAGCCAGGTGATTCCGGTGGCGAGGGAACCAATATCGCCGTTGGTCACCGCCCGGTCGATGATCACGCCGATCAGAACGGGGACCGCAACCTCACAGGCCTGATGGAGGCACAGCAGAAGTGCTGCGCCGGACAGCAGCGGGGCGTTACTTCGCACACTGTCGCGGAGAATGGTTGCGCCGGACCGGGTGTGCCGAGGCCCCATGTCAGCGTTCTCCGCCGACGAGTGTCACGTCGGACCGGCGGGCGAGATGACGTGCGATGGAGGGGCCGGTGAGACGAAGCGCGGCGGGGCTGCACATCTGCCAATGGGTGAACGGGATGGCAAGCGTGGAGATCTCGCCTTTCACATGCGACAGCCACGAGTCGGCAGCAGCCGTGGACCCCGGTGAATCACCGTCGGCAGTGACGAAGAGCAGGTCTCCGGTGTAGATGCCCGGTGAATGCTCCCGCAACAGTGTGCTGTTGTGCTCGGCGAAGTCGACCAAGCGCCGAACCTGATGACGCTCGATGCCGTGTGGCAGATCCTCGATCACCGCGAGCACGTCGGTGAGGGAATCTGCGGACGTTGCTCCCAGTTGCTCCAGTACGGCACCGTCGAATCCGAGTCCCGCCAGCAGATCTCCCGCGTGAACGGATTCGTCGGCTGCGGGCACCGGTGGTGATGCGAAACTGTCCAGCATCACCAAACCGGCCACTTGGCCACCCTGTTCTTCGATCAGCACAGCCATCGCATGCGCGAGGACGCCGCCGAGCGACCAGCCGAGCAGGTGGTAGGGACCGTCGGGTTGTATGCGCCGGATCTCCGCGACGTAGCGTGCGGCCGTCGCCTCTATGGACCGTGGTGGCTCGGTGTCGTCGGTCCCGGGTACCTGGATGCCGTAGATCGGCCGATCCTCTGGAAGATGCTGCACCAGAGGTCGATAACACCAGGACAATCCGACTATCGGGTGTATGCAGAAGAGCGGTGCTGCCGAGCCGGTGCGGCGGATCGGCAGCACCACGTCGAGGGCGGCGTCGTCCTGAACGGGATCGGTCATATCGATCCGTCGGGCCAACGCCATCGGGGTGGGGTCGGCGAACAACCACTGCAGCTGGACTCGTCGGCCCAGTTGCTCGCCGATCGAGCCGACCATGGCGATGGCCGACAGGGAGTTGCCGCCGAGTGCGAAGAAGTCATCGTGCACGCCGACTTGCTGTCGTTCGAGTGATCGAGCGAAGGCAGCCGCGACGACGACTTCGGTATGTGTGCTCGGAGCTCGGTACGGAGTCCGCGATTCGAAAGTTGCGACGGGCAGACGTGATTCGTCGAGCTTTCCGGTCGGTGTGACCGGGATGCCGGCCACCGCGACCATCGCGGCAGGCACCATGTGCCGGGGCAGGAACTCGCTGACGAACACCGCGAGGTGCACGATGTCCGGTGGGTTGGAGTGTGTCGATGGCACCACATACGAAACCAGGGCCGGCTCGCCGGTGGGGGTGGCGGTGCCGATGGTGACGGCTTGCCCGACCGCCGGATGTTTAAGCAGAACCGCGTTGATCTCGTCGAGTTCGATGCGGTGTCCGCGGATCTTGACCTGGCTGTCGGTGCGTCCGTGGTAGCGCAGTTCCAGATCTGCAGTCCAGGCGACCACATCGCCGGTGCGGTACATCCGGTCGCCCGGCGCGCCAGATGGATTGGCGACAAACCGTTCTGCTGTCAGGCCGAATCTGCGGTGGTAGCCGCGGGCCAGACCGGGTCCGGCGAGATAGAGCTCGCCGGGCACCCCGACCGGTACCGGATTCAGGCGGTCGTCGAGCACGAGGAGCGTGAATCCGTGCACTGCAGCGCCGATGGTGACCGGCTCGCCTGGCCGCAGATTGCCGACGGTGGCTATGTCGGTGGCCTCGGTCGGCCCGTATCCGTTGCGCATCTGTCGGCCGGTAGCCCACCGGTCGACCAGCGCTGTAGACACTGCCTCACCGCCGACACCCAGCACCCTGACATCGGGAAGGTCGTCGGAAGCGAGCGCGGCAAGCATGGTGGGTGTCATCAGGGCGTGGGTCACCCGCTCTGACCGGATGAAGTCGCCGAGCGACGCCGGTGGCAGGTGCGGGGGTGAGATGACAAGAGTGGCGCTTGCGGAGAGTGCGGCGATTTGTTCGCCGATGGCCATGTCGAAGCTGGGTGAGGTGTTGTGCAGGAATCTCGAGTGGGGTTCGACGAGGTAGTTGTGTTTTCTTTCGGCTGCGAGGTTGGCCAGTCCGCGGTGGGTGATGACAACACCTTTGGGGGTTCCGGTGGATCCGGAGGTGTAGATCATGTACGCCGGATGATCCAGCGAGACTCGGGGTTTCGGCACGAATGGGATGCTATTGCCGGGGGCGGCGAGCTGCTCGTCGATCACCAGCCACAGCACCGTGTCGGGTAGCTGCGAGCGGAACTCGCTGGTGGTGATGCCCAACAGCGCGCCCGAGTCGGTGAGCATGTGCGCGATGCGGTCGGCCGGATAGTGCGGATCCACCGGGACAAACGCCGCACCGGTCTTGGCAACCGCCCACATACTGCGCACCGAGTCCGCAGACCGGGGCAGGGCGATGGCGACGAAACGTTCTGGTGCGGCGCCATGTTCCTGCAGGACTCGGGCGCAGCTGTCGGCCCAGGCGTCGGCCTCTCGATAACTGTGCGCACGGCCATCCCAGATGAACGCGGCTTCGTCGGGGCGTTGCCGCACGGCCGTGTCGATCAGTTCGGCCATTGACGCTGCCGGAACAGATGCCGGGCCGCGTACGGGTACCAGCTTCGCGTTCTCCTCGGCGGTCAACAGCGGCAGGTCGGCCAGGGGCGTGGCAGTGTCGATGGCGACCGCAACGAGGATCCGAACAAGACGGTCGGCGAGGTCCTGTGCCGAGCGGCGATCGAAGAGGTCGGTTGCATAGCGCAGCGACCCACGCAGGCAGTCGTCATCGGGGGCCGGCTCGGTGATGGAGAACGCGAGTTCGAACTGGGCGATACCTGGGTCGAGGGGAACGGGAGTCACAGTGAGGCCCGGGAGCTCGAAGCTGCCGGGCAGCCCTGGTTCGAAGTTCAGAACCACTTGGAACAGCGGCGAATACGCCTGGGTGCGCGGCGGTTGCAGGATGTCGACGAGACGCTCGAATGCGACATCACCGTGGGCGTACGCACCGAGGTCAACGGCGCGGGTCTGGGTGAGAAGGTCGGCAAATCCGGTACTGAGGTCCACCTGTGTCCGCAGGACAAGCGTGTTCACGAACATGCCGATGACGTCGTCGAGCTGTTCTTCGCCGCGACCTGCGATCGGCGCGCCGATCGCGATGTCCTCGGTTCCGGACAGCCTTGCGAGGAGCGTGGCCAGTGCGGCGTGGACGACCATGAACATGGATGCACCACGTTGTCGCGCCAGCTCCCGTAGCGCGGCGCCGGTCGAGCGGCTTATCTCGAAGTCGACGGACGCTCCGCGGTGTGAGGCGACGGCGGGCCGTGGTCGGTCGGTGGGCAGGTCGAGCACCGCGGGCAGGCCGTCGAGTGTTTGTTGCCAATATCGGACCTGTTGCGCTGCAACAGAATCGGGATCGCCTTCCGAGCCGAGGACACGATGTTGCCACAGCGTGAAATCCACGTACTGGACGGGCAACTCGGGCCAGCTCGGCGTAAGTCCTTCGGTGCGGGCGTTGTAGGCGAGCATGACGTCGCGAGCGAGTGGTCCCATGGAGACGCCGTCGGCGAGGATGTGGTGGATCACCAGTACCAGCGTGTGGTCGTCGGCGGCGCTGCGAAGCAACCGGCTCCGGATGGCGACCCCCGCCGCGACATCGAAACCGTCGCGGGCGAGCGTCAGCACGGCCGCGGCGATGTGGTCGGCCTCGATCGGTTGCGGGGTCAGATCGAGCGACACCGCAGTCGGTGGCAGAACCACCTGCCTGGGTCCGCCGTCGTCATTCGGGAATGTGGTGCGCAGCGATTCGTGGCGTCGGATCACGTCATCGACAGCTGCCGTGAGGGCACTCGTGTCGAGTTCTCCGGTGAGTCGGATGGCCAACGGAAGATTGTATGTTGCAGCCGCAGTGTCGAACTGGTTGAGGATCCACATGCGCTGCTGCGCCGCAGACAACGGCAACCGGGCGGGGCGATCACCCCGCCGTAGAGGCGGACGGGCTGCCTGTCCGGTGGTTCCCGCCGCCGCCGCGGCGATGCCGGACACAGTCGGGCTCTCGAAGACCGTGCGAACGGTCAACCCGCTGCCCAACTCCGCATTGATGCGGGAGACCACCCCCATCGCGGACAGTGAGTTGCCGTGCAGGTCGAAGAAGCTGTCGTCAGCCCCCACGTCTTCCTGGTCGATGTTCAGCACCTCGGCAAACACCGCTGCGACAACACGTTCGGCGTCGGAACTCGGCGCGCGGTAGGCGCTACGGGTGAGTTCGGGTACAGGTAACGCCCGTTCGTCCAGCTTGCCGGTGGGGGTCAGTGGTAGCGCGTCGATCAGCACGACCGCCGCCGGTTGCATGTGGCGGGGGAGGTTACGCCCGGCGAACTCTCGAAGACGGTCTGCCGAGCGCGGGTCACCCACCACGTACGACACCAAAGCCGGATGGCCGTCGGCGAGTTCGCGTACCGCTGTCCGTACGTGCCGGACATCCGGAGAAGACCGGAGCACCGCGTCGATCTCGCCCAGTTCTATTCGATGCCCACGAATCTTCACCTGGCTGTCGGCTCGTCCGTGATAGCGGAGTTGGTGGTCGCCGGCCCAGCTGACGACGTCCCCGGTCCGGTACATGCGATCGCCGGGGCTGCCGAATGGATTGGCCACGAACCGTTCTGCGGTCAACGCATGTCGACGGTGGTAACCGCGGCCGAGGCCGGGCCCGGCGAGATACAGCTCGCCGGGTACACCGGCAGGCACAGGTTGCAGGCGGGCGTTCAGTACCAACAGTTCGAAACCGTGCACGGCGGTACCGATCGACACCGGTTTGCCTGCCCGCAGGATGGAGACGGTGGCTATGTCGGTGGCTTCGGTCGGTCCGTATCCGTTGCGCATCTGTCGTCCGACGGCCCAACGGTCCACCAGGTCACCGGTCACCGCCTCGCCCCCGACCCCGAGCACCTCGAGGGAGACCAGCGCGTCTGGATCGAGCGCCGACAGCATGGTCGGGGTGATCAACGCGTGGGTGATCCGTTTGGTGACAATCCAATCGGTGAGCTCCGCTGGGCTCAGGTCCGGTGCTGAGACCACGAGGGTGGCGCCTGCGGAGAGTGCGGCGATTTGTTCGCCGATGGCCATGTCGAAGCTGGGTGAGGTGTTGTGGAGGAATCTCGAGTGGGGTTCGACGAGGTAGTTGTGTTTTCTTTCGGCGGCGAGGTTGGCCAGTCCGCGGTGGGTGATGACAACACCTTTGGGGGTTCCGGTGGAGCCGGAGGTGTAGATCATGTACGCGGGATGATCCAGCGAGACATCGACTTCCATTGCGGGGGTCGTCGTCGCGATTACCTCGCTGTCGATCTCCAGTTGGTCGATCACCAGCCACTGCACGGTGTCGGGCAGCTGCGAGCGGAACTCGCTGGTGGTGATGCCCAGTCGGGCGCCCGAGTCGGTGAGCATGTGCGCGATGCGGTCGGCCGGGTAATACGGATCCACCGGGACAAACGCCGCACCGGTCTTGGCAACCGCCCACACGCTGCGTACGGAGTCGAGCGACCGGGGCAAGGCGATGGCAACAAACTGCTCGATGGATGCGCCGGCATCGCGTAGCTCTCGGGCGAGCTGATCGGACCAGGCGTCCACCTGGCGGTACGTATGCGTCGTGTGCATCTCCAAGGCGACGGCATCCGGGTCGGCCAGCACTGCGGCCCTTGTCATTTCGTTCAACGTTGCCGGGGGCACAGCCACCGGGCCACGAGATGGCACAAGAGCGCGGCGATCGTCGGCTGTCAAGACATCGAAGCCGTCGACGGCGGCGCCGGCCGGGGCTGTGGCCATCGTCTGCAGGAGCGTGACGAACCGGCGGTGGTGCGCGCGCAGCTCATCGCTTCCGTAAGCGTGCCGGTTGGCCTCGAAGTCGACGCGGGTGTTGCCGTCGGCACTCGGGTAGAGGTTCACCGACAGGTCGTGGACCGGCCCGGTCGACAGGATCTGGAACCGCCCGGTGACCGGCCCCAGACGGATGTCCGACGGGAAGTTCATGATGTTGATGACCGGCCCGTAGAAGCCGCGGGAGTCCTCGCCTGCACCGAGGTCGCGTCGCAGATCCTCGGCCCGATAGCGCTGATGGCGCAGGGCCCCGGTGAGTTCGAGCTGGATGTGGGAGACGAGGTCGCCGACGGTCGTCGTCGGTGTGATCGACGCGCGGATGGGCACGATGTTGGACACCATCCCGCCCGACTTGCGAAGCACCGCGTTGGTCCGCCCCGACACCGGAAGGCTCAGGACCACGTCCGCCGAACCGGTGATTCGGGCGATGTACACGGCGAGGGTTGCGATCAAGAGTGGTGTCTCGAAGCTCTTCAATCTCGTCGAAGCGGCCTCGAGTTGCCGGGTGACCTCGGTCGAGAGGAGCTCACCGACTCGCCGTGGTCTGACGTCGGGCGCCGATTCGAACGGCGACAACGACTGTGGCTCGGGGAGATTCGCGGCCTTTGCCAGCCAGTAGTCGCGGTCGCGCTGGAAACGGCTGGACGACCGGTAGTCGTTCTCGGAGGTGATCAGCGCCTGCAGTGGAGGGACGGCCTGGGTGTCGGCCTCGCGTCCGGCCAGCTTTGCGGTGTACATCTCGGCGGCACGATTGATGAACAGGATGGCGCCGTAGCCGTCGATGACGATGTGGTGGATGCAGGAGTACCAGAGGTAGTGCTCGTCGCCGACGCGGAGCACCGCACCCTTGATCAGCCGATCGGAGAGCAGATCTATCGGCGCCGAGTAATTCGCGTGTATCCATTCCTGCGCGGCCAGTTCGGGATCGTCCTCGCCGCGCAGGTCGATTCGCTCGAATCGATCCGAGAGGGTCTGGTCGACCACCTGGAACGGCTCACCGTCGATGTCGACGAGGCGGAGCATCCCGCAGTCGATCTCGTGCATGCAGGCGCGGACCACGTCATCGAGCAGATCAACGTCGAGTGGGCCATGGATCTCCGCGTAGTTCGCGATGACGATGGGCGTGTGGGGCATCAGGTGCTGGGCGAACCAGATACCGCGTTGGGCCGCGGTCAACGGAAACGGTGCCGATCCGGCAGCTGGAGTCGTCGGGGAAGGCGCCGAGGGGGTGGGGTTCCCGGTCAAGGTATGTGCGGAATCCACCTGAGGATCTCTTCTGTCCGGAGCGCGCTGACCCACTCGGCGAGGCCCCGTTGCATCGCTGGGTGAGTTTAGGGAATGCTGCACTAACTTCAATGGTGAATGTAGGTTTGCATAACCTATCTCAGTCGGTCAAGCTGAACGCACATTTGTGGTGCACTCGCGGGCGCCACGTACTTCCGACGACTGAAGAGGCAAGTTTCATGCGAGTAGCGACCTTCGGCTATCAGACCTGGGGACACAAGACTCTCGAAGCACTCATCGAGTCGGATCACGAGGTGGTTCTGGCCGTCACCCACCCGCCGAGTGAGCACTCGTACGAGTCCATCTGGTCGGACTCCGTCGAGAAACTGGCCCGGGCCAACAACATCCCCGTCCATCTCGCGCAACGACCCGACAGCGAACTGATCGAGCAGGTCAAGCACGCCGAGCCCGACATCATCGTCGCGAACAACTGGCGCACCTGGCTACCGCGTGAACTCTTCGATCTACCGCCGCACGGCACCCTGAACCTGCATGACTCGTTGCTGCCCAAGTTCACCGGTTTCTCGCCGGTCATCTGGGCGCTGATCAGCGGGGAGAAGGAGGTGGGCCTGACCGCCCACCGCATGGACGACGACCTCGACACCGGTGATGTGGTGGTGCAACGGGCCGTGCCGATCGGACCTCGTGACACGGCCACCGATCTCGTGCGCGCAACCATCGACATCATCCCCGAGGTCCTGATCGAGGCCCTCGACCTCATCGAGTCGGGTGAAGCCGTCTGGAAGCCACAGAATCTCGCCGACCGCACCTTCTTCCACAAGCGCGCGGACATCGACAGCCAGATCAACTGGAACTGGCCCGCCGAGGACATCGATCGCCTCGTCCGCGCCCAATCGGATCCCTACCCCAACGCCTTCACCCACTTCCGTGGCGAGCGCATCCGGATCACCAAGGCCTCGGTCTCGACAGGCATCTACGGCGGCACCCCCGGCCGGGTGTTCATCCACGAGGGGGACGGCATGGTGATCGTGGCCGGAGCCGACGCATACCGCGGAAAGAACCACGGGCTGGTCGTGGAACGACTGCGGACCGAAGACGGTGTGGAGCATGCGGGCAAAGACTTCTTCCCACGCGGTGGCGGCTATCTGACGTGACGCCGCGCGCGGCCTGAGTCAGGCCCGGTCATGACCCGAACCGCATAACATGATTCGAGTTGTGAACAAGCGGGTATCGCTGCGCCGTCTTGCAGCGAAAGGAGTTGACACCGAATGACTGCACCCGGCCGGCCCCATGTGTTGATCGTGGGTGGAGGATTCGGAGGTCTCTACGCGGCAAAGCGCCTCAAGCGCGCCGATGTCGCGGTGACCGTTGTCGAGCGCGGCACCAGTCACGTGTTCCAGCCACTGCTGTACCAGTGCGCCACCGGGTTGTTGTCCGAAGGATCGATCGCAAGTCCTCTGCGGCACCTGCTGCGCAATCAGGACAACGCACACGTTGCGCTCGGTGAGGCGAACGCCATCGACACCGAGGCGCGAGTGCTCACAGCGAGCCGCTTCGACGGATCGACCTTCGAGCTGAAGTACGACTACCTCGTGGTGGCTGCAGGAATGCAGCAGGCGTACCACGGTCACGAGGAGTACATCCAGTGGGCGCCGGGCATGAAGACCCTCGACGATGCGCTGACCATCCGCCGAAAGCTGGTGGCCGCCTTCGAGATGGCGGAATCGCTGCCCACACCGGAAGAACGCCAACCCTGGCTGACCTTCGCTGTCGCGGGCGGTGGACCCACCGGTGTCGAGCTCGCCGGACAGATCCGCGAATTGGCCACGCGCGCACTGACACACGAGTTTCGGTCGATCGACCCGGGTGAGGCGCGGGTGCTGCTCCTGCACGGTGGCCAGCGGGTTCTGGAGTCGTTCGACAGCAAGCTCAGCGACAGCGCGCTGCGCACACTCGACAAGGTGGGGGTCGAGACCCACCTCGGCGTGCACGTCACCGATGTGACCGCCACGGACGTGGAGATCACCACCAAGGCCGAACCGAAGACGAAGACCCGGTTCGACACCCGGACGGTGTTGTGGACGGCAGGCGTGGAAGCGGTTCCGTTCGCACGGACGCTGGCCACAGCCTTGGGTGCGGAGCAAGACCGGTCAGGACGCATCGCGGTCGAGGCCGACCTGTCCGTTCCGGGGCATCCGAATGTGTTCGTTGTCGGAGACATGATGTCGCGCAACAAACTTCCCGGTGTCGCCGAGGTCGCCATGCAGGGTGGGCGGCACGCCGGTGCGGTGATCGCCGCTGCGGTGGAAGGCAAGACCAACAAGAGGCGGCCGTTCAAGTATCGAGACCTGGGCAACGCGGCGTACATCGCCCGGCATCACGCGTTGGTCCAAGCCGGACCCCTGCACATGTCGGGTATGGCGGGATGGCTGTCGTGGGGCGTCATCCACATCGCGTTCCTGTCCGGCGCGCGCAATCGCACTGGCACTCTGCTGAACTGGGCAGCCACACTGGCGACCGGATCGAGGCGTGAACGCGCGATCACCTACGGCGATCCGGAGACGGCCCGCAAACCGTATACATGACGGGCCGGTCGGTTTCGCGACATGAGTGAGACAGAGGTGACCGTGCTGACCGCGGCAGACACGGTGGCGCCGCTCGACTTCTACAGCGATCCGCCGGACGGTGTGCGCGTCAACATGGTGAACACCCTGGACAACGAGGCGGCATTCGACGGCCGCGTCGCCGCCATCTCCGATCCGACCGACCACCAATTGCTCCTGGATCTGCGCGCGTTCGCCGACGTGTTGCTCGTCGGGGCGGGAACGGTGCGTGCGGAGTTGTACGGTCGAGTGATCCTGACGGAGAGACAGATACGGCTCCGCGAGGCCAAGCTGGGTTCCACTGGCCCGCCACCGGTTGCGGTGGTCACCACCAAAGGAAGGCTGCCGAGGGAATCCCGGCTGTTCGGTGTCGAGCCTCGACCGTTGATCATCACGACCGCGGTGGCCGCCCAGGGTGAGCCTGATGACGCTCACGAGACGATCGTCGCCGGCCACGACCGGGTGGATCTGCCGCAGGCGATAGATGCCCTGCGGGAGCGTGGATTTCGGCGGATCCTGTGTGAGGGCGGACCGTCGTTGCTGCAGGCCCTGGCAGAGCATGACCTCATCGATGAGATGTGCGTGACGGTGTCACCCATGATTGCCGGCGGGCAGGGCGGATCGCCCAGGTCGAAGACCACTCTGGGTGGGCCTCGACGGATGAAGCTGGCACATGTGCTCTCGCACAACGATTTTCTTTATCTGCGGTACACCCGCTGATCCCTGAAAGCCGTTTGGCGGGCGGTCAGTAGGGTGGGTACTGGGCCGACCTCAGCTGCGCGGCCAGATGGGCCGCGTTCCTCGCCACGGTGGCAGTGGTGGTGGCTACGGGCTCAGGTGTCTCGTCCAGGTCGTTGTAGTCCGTCCCCTGCATTGCCTCACCGTTCCAGTAGGTTCCGCCCTGAGCGGGAATCGTGAAACCGATGTCGTTCAGCCCCTGGAAGAGATCTGCTGTGATCTTGTGTGCGCCGTCCTCGTTGCCGACAACTGCCGTCACCGCGACCTTGCCCACCATTGCGGGCCGCCCCTGATCGTCGGTTTCTGACAGCTCTGCGTCCAGGCGCTCGAGAACACGTTGGGCGACACTCGACATGTGACCGACCCAGGTCGGAGTCGCCACGACCAAGATGTCGGCTTTCCGGATCGCGTCGCGGATGGCCGGCCACTCGTCGCCGTCGCCCATGTCGCCTTCCACTCCGGGCTTCACGTCGTGGTCCACCACGCGGATCTTCGACCCCGACACCCCATGGGTCTCGAGTTGGGCGAGCACCTGACCGGCAAGCAACTCGGTGCTCGATGGCGCAGGTGACGGCTTGAGGCTGCAGATCAGGGCGAGGGCGCTGAGTTCAGACATGGGTGTGGAATAGCCATCGCCGGCGTACCCAAACATGGCGCCGCGGCCCGTGCTGCTACCCGCCAGACGACTTCGCCCGGTCGACGAGTATGCGCACCGAGGCAGCAACTGTCGCGGCCAGAACGTCGGGCGGGTCGCCATCGAAGACCCGCTTGGTGGCGTCCACCGAACCGTGATCGAAGACGCCGAACCAGACCGTCCCGGGTTCCTTGTCCTCTTGCGGTTCGGGTCCTGCCTCGCCGGTGACGGCGACTGCGAGGTTGGCACCCATCAACTCTGCGGTGCTGCGTGCCATCGCCAGAGCTGCTTCTTCGCTGACGACCGGCCCCTCGGGCACCTTCAGGAGCGAGTACTTGACCTCCTTGCGATAGGCGATCACGCCACCGCAATACCAGTCGCCGGACGACGTGGCCCGGCCGAGTTGGGAGGCGAGGTTACCCGCGGTGAGTGATTCGGCGGTCGCGATGGTCAGATCGTGCTCGCCCGCCAACTTCGCCAGTTCCTCACACAGCTCCTGCACCTCGTCCTCGGTCGGAACTCGGTCGTCGGGATCGGCAATCATGTTGTCCTCACGTTGTTTTGGGGCGCGTCGCATCGCTGCTGCAAACATCGTGCAACAGTTGCCATTCGGTTCGCAGGACCGGTGTACCCCGGCTACGGTGAAGTTATGTATTCCCTCGCAGACACAGTCCGAAACGAGTTGAACGTCCGCGCCGACATCGATGTCGCCGCGGAGGTCGAGAACCGGGTGCAATTCCTGGTCGACTACGCGCAGAACGCCGGAGCGAACGGTTTCGTCTTGGGTATCAGTGGTGGGCAGGACAGTTCGCTGGCCGGGCGTCTGTGCCAGCTGGCGGTTGACCGGATCAATCAGTCGGGAGGATCAGCCGAGTTCGTGGCGGTCTTGCTCCCGTACGGCGTGCAGGCCGACCAGGCCGATGTCGACACCGCCATCGACTACATCAAGCCGAGCCGCACGATCAGCGTGAACATCAAGGACACCGCCGATGCCGCGGCAAAGGCCACCGCTGCTGCGCTGGGCATAGACGAGCTCACCGACCTGGTCCGAGGCAACGTCAAGGCGCGTGAACGCATGATCGTGCAGTACGCCGTGGCGGGCCAGCTGAACCTCATCGTCGTGGGCACCGACCACGCGGCCGAGGCGGTGACCGGGTTCTTCACCAAGTACGGCGATGGCGGCGCCGACGTGGTTCCGCTCTCGGGATTGACGAAGGGGCAGGGAGCGCGACTCCTGGAACGTCTGGGCGCGCCCGACAGCCTGTGGACCAAGGTGCCCACCGCCGATCTGGAAGACGACCGGCCCGCCATCCCGGACGAGGAGGCCCTGGGTGTCACCTACCGCGAGATCGATGCGTACCTGACCGGGGAGGCAGTCTCCGACGAGGCGGCCAAGACCATCGAGCAGGCCTTCGTCAAGACCAGGCACAAGCGCACCGTTCCGGTCGCCCCCACCGACCTGTGGTGGCGGGATCCGGCGGGCTGATCGGCGCCGAACCGGGAGATGGTGTGCGAGTGCGCAACTCGTCGAAAAAAGTACTTGGCACTCCCCGGTGATGAGTGCTAAAAAAGTAGTGCACAGTGATTGGCTGCCCGCCAGGGTGGCGGGCCGAAGTGTCGAGCAGGAGGTGGGTTGCTGTGCTTCGGTTTGATCCTTTCAGTGATGTGGACACGTTGGCGCGGGGACTGTTGACCGGCCAGGCGGTGGGGTCATCTCGAACGCCGAGGTTCATGCCGATGGACCTCTACAAGGTCGAGGACCATTACGTTCTCACCGCCGATCTACCGGGCGTGGATCCCGGCTCGGTGGATGTCAGTGTGGACAATGGCACGCTGACCCTGACCGCCCATCGGACGGCACGGTCGGAGGATTCCGTGCAGTGGATGTCGAGCGAACGGTTTTACGGCACGTATCGCCGCCAGCTGACGCTGGGCGACGGAATCGACGCGGCGGGCATCTCGGCGAGCTACGAAAATGGTGTGCTGTCGGTGACCATTCCGGTTGCCGAGAAGGCCAAGCCTCGCCGAATCTCGATCAACCACACGGACTCACAGAAGTCGATCGAGACGAGTTCCTCCTGAGAACCACTGACTGACATCGCAATTGGTCGACCGCGAAAGAGGGGTGATGCTGTGGAGTTGGATGAAACCGTGATCTGGCCCGAGCCCAGTCCGTTGAACGACTGGTGGGCGATGTCATGACAACGTCGAAATAGCGCAAACACGCTTGTGCCCCCGACCTTTTGGCCGGGGGCACAAGCGTGAGAACTCAACAGAACGGATTGTCAATCGGCGGTGACGGGCAAGCTCAGGGTCAGCAGCATCAGGACGAACAGGAACCATCCGGCGCCCTGCCATACCGGCCAACCGCCACCGCGTTTCCACACACGGTACGTTTGGACGAACGCCCCCAGCCCGCCGAGCAGTAATAGTGCCGGGACTCCGATCGCCCAGACCGAACTGCTCGGGTCGATCACCAGGTAGATGATCAGCCAGCCGAATGCCGCGGCGATGACCGCCACGTCATACGTCACCGCGGCGCGGTAGACCGTTCGATCATTCCAGCGCTTTTCGACGTCGTTGGTCATCGACAAGCCTCAGGTCCCTGAATGGTCAGCGGTTCTTTCGCGGGTACTTGGCGCGGTAACGCACGCGGTCACGGCGTGCCTTGAGTTCCGACACGTGATTGTCCTTGAGGCTGTCGGTCGCGCGGTAGGCGAAAAAGCCCCATGCAAACAGCAACACTGCGCCCACAGCGAGGATGACGGCAGCAATCATGTGACCGCCGGCGAGAGTCAGGATCGCCATCGCGACACAGGCCGCGCCACCCGCGATGGCCACAAATCCGGACCAGCCGACTGGCAAAGACAGTTTGTTGCGGGTTTCGTCCTTCGTACGCTGATCCATGTCGTCCTCCAGATTGACATCAGTCCTTCGTATGGCGGGTACCCGGTGCGGCCTCGCCCGAAACCACCCCCTGCCAGCCGTTTGCCGCGATCGATGCGGAGGTACCTCTCAATGAGGTGCCGGTCGCGTCTCACGGACGAGGGCGGTCGGGGTCGGTCGGGGGACCTGAGGAGGTGTGCGGTGGCGAGTACGGGTTTGGACGTTCCCACGTTCGGTGTCGAAGAGGAGCTCCTGCTCGTCGAGGAGTCGACAGGTGAACCGTTCATGGAAAGCGCCGCGGTTGCCCACGTCGCGAAATCGCTGGGACTCGACCTGGATCTCGAACTGACGCCGTGCCAGATCGAGACCGCGACGCCGATACTCGACTCCATGGCCGACCTCAGGCGGCACCTCGTGGAGAGCCGGAACAAAGCCGGTGCCGCGGCTCGGGAGATGGGCGGCCGCGTGCTTGCAGCGGGCGTGCCGCCGATCGTCGGAGAACGTCAGCCGGTATCGAAAACCGACCGCTACCAGCGCATCGCACAAAACTTTGGCATCATCGCTGCCGAGCAAGGCGTGTGTGGATGCCACGTGCATGTTGCGGTGCCGGACCGCGCACGTGCAATCGAGGTGAGCAACTCGCTGCGACCATGGTTGCCCGTTCTCGTTGCGCTGACGGCCAATTCGGCCATCCATCGATCCTCGGACACTGGGTACAGCAGCTGGCGGACCATGCTGTGGTCGCGATGGCCGAGCGCGGGTGCTCCCCCTCATCTCGCGTCGGTGGAGGAGTACGACGCCGCCACCGCTCGGCTCCTCGAGGTGGGCGCTGCGCTCGACGAGGGGATGATCTACTGGGATGTGCGGCCTTCCAGCAACTTTCCGACCATCGAGGTCCGCGTCAGTGACGTTCCCGCGACTGTGGACGAGACGGTGCTCTACGCCACGCTGGTGCGTGCGCTGGTGATGACGGCCCTTGCTGATGGCCCACCCACCGCCGCGCGGGCGATCAGTTCCGATGACATTCGCGTGGCAAAATGGAGGGCAGCACGCGACGGTCTGACCGGCGAGTGTCCAGATCTGCTCTCCGGGAGCATGGTTTCGGTGCGCACCGCCGTGGAAGGGATGCTCGCCCACATCACGTCCGCACTCGACGCCCTGGGTGAGCGTGCGGCCGTGGATGACGCGCTGGACACACTCTTCCGCCGTGGAAACGGCGCGATGCAGCAGCGCCAGGTATTCCAGCGGTGCGGCGCTCTGGCGGTTGTCGAGCATGTCGCGGCGCGCACCCTGGACGCCGACACCTTGCGTTGAATGAATGGGATCTGTTGACACAGAGGATGGCTGCGATGGTCACCCGGCGCGGAAGGTCGCCCGATACTGACTGGGCGTGGTGTCCATCAATCGGGTGAAGTGATGTCGAAATGTCACAACGGACGCGAATCCCACGAGCGCGGCAACGCGTTCCACGGGTTCGGATGATGTTTCCAGTAGTTCCAGGCTCACATCGATCCGGCGGGCGATCAGCCACTTGATCGGTGTGGTGCCAGTTGTCTTGGTGAACTGGCGCAGATAGCTGCGTCTCGACATATTGCACTGGGCGGCAAGGTCGTCCAGGCTCAGGGGGCGGTCGATGTGTGCGAGCGCCCAGGCCATGCTGTCGGTGATGGCGGTGTCGTCCTGGACTGCGGGGAGTGGGTTCTCGATGAACTGGGCCTGTCCGCCGGAACGGTGCGGTGCGATCACGAGGCTTCGCGCCACCTCGTTCGCGACGGAGGGGCCGTGGTCGTTGCGCACGATGTGCAGGCACAGGTCGAGCCCGGCCGAGCAACCTGCGCTGGTGAGCACATCGCCTTCGTCGATGTAGAGGGGTAGGCGGTCCACCTCGATGTCCGGATGCCGCTGCTGGAGCTGCTCTGCGTAACGCCAGTGGGTGGTCGCCCGTCGCCCGTCCAGCACCCCGGCGGCGGCCAGCACGAAGGCACCCGAACAGATGGAGACCAGACGTGCCCCCCGCCCCGCGGCGTGTCTGACCGCGGAGATGACATCGGGGGAGATGGGGGCGTGTATGTCGCGGATGCTGGGGATGATGACCGTGTGTGCTGCGGCGAGTTGTTCGAGTCCGAATGCTGCTTTCAGGGTCGCCCCGCCCACAACTCTCACCGGATCGGCGGTTTCCGTGCACAGTTGCACCGAGTACCAGGGCCGCACCATGCCCGGCCAGAATGACTCGGACAGCTCGGCCAGGCCGAATATCTCGGCGGCGATACCCATTTCGAATGCGGTCATCCCGTCGTAGGCAAGGATGGCCACGGTGCGTGCTGACCCCGGACGGGAGCGCTGCGAAGACATGGCACTATCTTAACGGAGATCGGCATCAGTGCCACTTTTCGTTGCAGTTCATCTCCGCCACCCTTGGTACATGGACAAACAGAACGTGACTGTGATGCAACGATTTTGGCGAGCTGTCAAAGAGTTCGCGGCAGGGGTGGACGCGGCCAGCGCGTTGGCCCACAACAAGGCTCCGTCTGAGGAGTCGGTGGCCAGGATTCGGCAACGTGAGTTCTGGGACCAGGTAGTCAGTGAATCGGCGTGTCGGCGTGACTGATCTGGTTGCCTCCGGCGCGTTTTGCCTCGTACATCGCGGCGTCGGCTGCGGCGATCAGACCGCTGATGAGCTCGCGGGTGTTACCGGTGACCTCGACGAGGCCGATACTCGAGACGCCGAGGCTGGCTGTCACATTCCACGACATCGTGGCGATGGCTGTGCGGAGGCGTTCGGCGGTGTCGTCAGCTTTGCCGCCTGGCGTGATCTCGGCTACCACGAACTCCTCGCCGCCGATGCGGCCCACGACCGCGTCCTCGGGACTGGCTCTGCGCAAGCTGTCAGCGACGGCGATGAGGGTCATGTCGCCGACGGTATGGCCGTAAGCATCGTTGACCGCCTTGAAGGCGTCGAGGTCGATCATCACGACGGTGATGCTTCTCTCGGGGTCTCCGGCGGCGCCGGTGATGAGATCGGACGCGGCACGGTGGAAACCGCGACGGTTGCGCAGTCCGGTCAGAGCATCAGTGGAGGACTTCAGTGCGTCGACGGATAGCCAGTGAACGAGTACCTGACCACAGAATGGCACCGCAAGGATGCCGCCGCCCATCACCAGTAGCTTCGACAACGCCATGGCCGGATCGCCGCCGACCGCGATCCGGACGGCACAGATGACGGCGGTCACCAGCGAGATGATCAGCGTGAGCGACAGGTAGCGAGCACAGTGGAAGAAGCCGATATAGCCCGCAAGGCCGATGAACGCCGTGCATCCGAGCATGCCTGCACGCGGATCGGAGTCAGCCAGGCAGGCCGCCGCGATGAAAAGGGTTCCTGCGACGGAGGCAAGTTGCGACTGCCTGCGGTTCGGCCACCGCCACGCGTAGCCGGCGGCGATTGCGGATAGACCGACCGTCACGGCGATGGACACCATTTTCTGGGACGTGTTCTGTGGACCCGAGGGACTCAACATCATCAAGAATGTCGCCATCGCCAGCATCGCCAAGATCGCCGCAAGGACGTATCTGGTCGCCGACGTCAGGCTACGGGCGGCCAAATAGTCAGACAGCCAGTCAAAGTGGTCTGGCTGCCGCCACCACAGGAGGAGTTGGCGCACTTGACAACCCCCCGTATCGGGACGGTTCGGACGGCCGACTTCAGCTTTGATGCTACCCGTGCACGCCGGGATTCTTGCGGCCTTCAGGGAACCCAGCTAATCGGGCCGATGTCCCGAGAGCGACCGCCCCGCCGGCCGGTGTCGTGCACAGGTGGATGTGCACGAGTGGGCGGATGCCAGCCACGATAACGGCGTGCGTACGCGCGGACACTTCTCCATGGGGAACGTGGACGTGTACAAACAGGCCCACTGGGTCGCAGTCTGAGTCCGGCAGGGCCTCACAACAACACAAGACGTTGCCGGGCAACGTTGATGACTCCCCCTTCGCTGATTAGCGCCGCCGCTGGCTCCGCGCGCAACCGTCGACTCCTCGAGGTGCCATCGATTATGCGTCTGCCCGGTCGCGTTGTACCGCGGCCCATGAGTTCAGACCTCGGTGGTGGGACTTTCTGCGCTAAATCCAATTAGCGCGGATTGCGATTAGACTAACCTGCGTAGATTCGAACATCGAGCCAGTGGGACTAGGAGGCATCTATCTTGACGACCGCGCCGGATCAGGCGTGGTCTGCGAGACCGGCCGATGGGGCGAGACGTCGTGGGTTGCTTGCGCGTTTGCCGGAATGCATCCGAACTCAGCTTGGCCGCCCGCCAGCAACCGTTTCTGCACCGGTTCCAGCCAGACGAGGCCTAGGACTGAGCCACCGCGGACGGGACGCTGTCGAACATCTGATGACCGGACCCATCTGCAACCCGCGCTAAGATTGCGGCTCAGAAGTCGGAGTCGCCCGGCAACCTGGCACGGCCTGAGGCCTCCCGGTTTGCTAAAGCTAATCTGCTCGGCGTGGGTTCGGTACACCGCGCTGAATACGATTACCAGATCAAGCGGTCCAGGTTCGGATCCCTATGGCCGCATGTTGACGCCCCACACCAGCTAGCGCCATCTGCCTAGATGATCAGCAGGCTTTGAACGGCCGAGGCACGGAGCAGGCGTGGCTCGGGCACGCAGGATGCCGTAAGGACGGAGCCACTCGCCAGTGTTGTGACACACAGGAGCTGCGTGTTGGGGTGGTGCGACAGGCGTAGATCGGGCCACTACCCCGAACTTCAGCAAATCAGTTCAGTGACGTCGTCCTTCGCCCGCTTGGGATCGTACGAGCGAGCGATCTGCATCTTTTCTGCCTCGATCGATCCTTCGGCGTGGGTTGCGAGCACTGACTGGTAGCCACCCCATTGACCGGCGCCGATATCTCCGATCAAGTTCATAATTCTCAGGCGCTGCTCAGCGGGAACCGCGGCGGCGAAATACTTCTCGATAGCCTTTCGGGTTTCGGGGTCGTTCCAGTCGTCACCGCCCGGACCGGTGACGACCAAACCGCCTGCCACATCGAGTACGGTGGCGACGGCCGCGTGGAATCCATACGCAAAATGGAACTTCGACCATGTTGACCGCCAGGGGGTCGGGGAGTTGGACACCATTGCCCCCACCTGCCGAGCGAATGGACGCCATTTCGGCAAAGCCGCGCACTGTTTCGGCATAGGTGACGAGCTCGGTGATCTTGGCCCGGACGTGGCCTGCCTTGGAGATGCCGTTTGCCTCAGCGATCAATGTTGCAGCGCCGACCAATATGTCGAGGAAGGGGAGCTTGTAGTTCACGGCGGTGAATCGGTGGTGATCGACAAAGGCCAGCGCCAGTGGGCCGGCCAGTGCGGGTTCGCGATTGAGGAACACTCGATCCTTGGGTACTCGAACGTCGTCGAAGACGGTGAGGCTCTCCAGCAGTTTGTGGCGTGAGGAGATGGGATGCTCGAAGCTGTTGCGTTCGCCGTGAAGATACGGCGATACGAACAGAGTGAGTCCAGGGGTGTCGATGGGGATCGCGAAGCTGACAGCGTAGTCCGCATCCGCTTCGCCCATCGCCCTGGTGGGCAACACTATGATCTCGTCGGCGTTCGCCGAGAATGATGTATGAACCTTGGCTCCGCGCACCGTGATCGAGTCAGAGTCTTCGTTGACGATGCGGAGGTAGTGGTCGGGATCGGGTTGTTGGTGTGGTGCCAGAGAGCGATCGCCTTTGACATCGGTTTGCGCCACGGCGAGCGCCACATCATTTGCGCAGCAATTCTCGTAGAAGGCCCGCGCATTTTCGAGCCCGGTGCCGCTCAGGGCACGAAGCAGGGCGAACAGAGCGTCGCTGCCGACCTCTTTGAGAACGATGGTGCCGGCGCCGAGCCGGGATACCTCTTCGATGAGTTTTGCCCGGGCCTCGATCTCGTCAGCGTCACGGGGGACTCGGTAAAACGCGGTGTAGGGACCGTCGGGACCGTCAGCGACAGCCAGATCTGGTCGCAGCAGGGATATTTCGTAAGCCAGGGCCGAGTGATTGATTTGCTGCGTCGAACTCTGCGAATGATGTGACATCGGGGACGGCTCCGCCCCGATAGATGACTCGTCGGTTGTCTTGTAGACCTTCTCGATATTGCTGGGCGGTACGGATGCTCATGCGGTGACTTTCTTTTCGTTCTTCGGGTGGGCAATCGAAAATGTCAGGGTCTACCTGCGTTGCAAAATGGTTCTTCTGGGGCCTCGCAACGTGCTTCGACACGGCGAAAAATCAGCGGTGATCCCCTGTCTCAACTCCGAAGTCTTAGTAGTCCCTCCTGGACCGTGCTGGCCATCAACGTTCCGTTTCGGTCATAGAGGTAACCGCGACAGAGCCCACGCCCATGACCCATCCACGATCCCTCTTGTTCGTAGAGGTGCCACTGGTCGATGCGGAACTGCTCGTGGAACCAGACCGTGTGGTTCAAGCTGGCGAGTTGGAGGCGTGGGTCCTCGATCGTGATCGTGTGTGGAGGCAACGCGGACGACAGGAGAAAGAGGTCGGACAGATACGCGAACGCCGATGCGTGGGTCACCGGATCGTCGCCGAGTGGCTCCGATGCTCGGATCCACGCCCGTTGGAGAGGTGGTCGAGACTCGCCGCGCGCGTTGGCGACCCTGGGATATTCCTCCGGAAATCGGAAGTCAACGGCCACATTGTTATGGAGCTGCGGCAACCACGCGGCCGTGACCAATTCGTCCTCGGTCAGACTGTCCTCCAATTCTGGCAAGTCCTCTGGTGGCCGAGCGGGTGCGCTGACCCGAAGCTGATGTGAAAGGCCGTTTTCCACCCGCTGGAACGAAACAGATGCAGTGAAGATCGGCACGCCTGACTGCGTTGCTTTGACACTTCGGGAGGTGAAGCTGCCGCCGTCGCGAAGCCGGTCGACTTCGTACCGGACTGGCAGCGCAGGGTCACCCGGATGCAGAAAACTGCCGTGCAATGAATGCACGGGACGATCTGGCGACACCGTTTGGGCGGCGGCCACCAGCGCTTGCCCCGCTGCTTGACCGCCATAGATCCGGGTTGCCTTCATGACCGAGTGACCCAGGGACACGTCGCGGTCGACGGGATCGAGGTCGAGGATTCGCCGCAGCGGCGGTCGGCGAGCTTGCGCCAACGACTGTCGTACAGCCTCGGGAGAGAGCGACATCTTAGGAATATAACCGAGTCATATATGTTTAGAAGGTGATGCCCCAGACCTCACCGTCAAAGGGTGAAGGGGTCAACGTCGATGAGTTCTGCCTATTGTGTTCGGAATGCGCTGCAAGGCAGCATAACCGAATCGCTGTTGTCCACGGGAATGAAGCGCCGCGCACCGGGGCCGAACGGCTGGTCCGTCGCTGCTTGCTCCACATCGACGTTCGAGGCGTCGACGGCGCGGCGGCGGACCAACCTCGCAGGTTACCGCTTTTACTTAGTAACCTTTGTTGGTACAGTCGCCCGATGCTGTGCTCACGTCAGTGGGCGCCCTGCGAGCGCACATCGCCGGCGGGTCTCCCTGGCAACCGGGCCGGCTGCCCCGGGTCTGATCAGGCCCACGATCACGGAGGTTCGATTCGACATGACGTCCCCACAAACAGACGAGCTACCGAGGGTGTCCGAAGAGGCAAAGATCTACACCTTCACAGAGTCTGATGTCCAGCGTGCCCATGACCTGGTCGGCGTGTATCACGCGATGACGCAACGGGAGCAATACACCCGTGCGACTCCCGACATCATGCGGAACTTTGCACGCAGCTATGGCGACGACAATCCGCTGTTCTGCCAAGAGGACTACGGTATGGACACCCGCTGGGGCGGACAGATCGCACCACCGATGATCAATATCGCACTGACACAGTCCCTTTTGGCTGATCCCGTTCCAAGAGAGCAGCGCAAGCCGTCGTTTCGCGGCATTCATGTGTTCGTTTCGGGTACCACCACCGACTGGTACCGGCCGGTCTACGACGGCGACACTCTCTATTCGTTCCAGGGGTTCGAGAGTGTTGAGGAGAAAGTGTCGGAGTTTGCCGGCAAATCACTCATCGTGACCCGGTCGCACGTGCAGATGAATCAGCGTGCCGAAATCGTTCAGGTACAGCGGGTGATCACCATCCACACCGAGCGCCATGAATCGAAGAAGCGCAAGAAGTACGATGCCATCAGTCCGGCAACGTACAGCGATGAAGACATCGCGAGGATCGACGAGATCTATGCAGCAGAGGTCCGCCGCGGCGGCGAGACACGCTACTGGGAAGACGTCAACGTCGGAGACAGCCTGGGCACGATGGCCAAAGGTCCGTTGACGACCACCGA
Source organism: Williamsia sp. R60 (assembly GCF_054063855.1). Lineage (NCBI taxonomy): Bacteria > Bacillati > Actinomycetota > Actinomycetes > Mycobacteriales > Nocardiaceae > Williamsia > Williamsia sp. R60. The sequence goes on along the minus strand of NZ_JBSSGR010000003.1, from coordinate 342,446 downwards.
CATGGTCGTATTCCATTCAGGTGGTTACGGATTCGCCCCATACACACCTTCCACCGGGCGGCTGGCCTACCAGAATCGCCAGCGAATCACGGCCTTCTACATCCCGAACGAAAATGGGATCCCTGATGTGGCGCAGCGTATTCATTGGGACAGCGAGTATGCGCGATCCATCGGACTGCCGGCCGCATATGACTACGGCATGATGCGCGACTGCTGGATCAGTCACTACCTCACAGACTGGATGGGCGACGAGGGCTGGCTGGTGCAGCAGTCGAGCCAGATGCGGAAGTTCAACTATCAGGGCGATACCCATACGTTCACCGGCGAGGTAACCGGCAAGCGAGCCGAGGGAGACCGCTACCTTGTCGATGTCGCTCTGCGCGGTACCAGCCAGCGCGGCGAGGTAACCTGCCCTGCGACGGCGGTCATCTCATTGCCGAGCCGCGAGACCAGTCAAGCCGTGTTGCCTACGCCGCCCGAGGACCTGAGCCGGGTCGCCGTTCAAATGCTCAAACGGCACGGAGAGTTGCGTGCCCAGAAGCGCCGCGCGGAGGAGAGAGCCTGATCTTCGAAGTGTGGGTTCAGGGCCCGGCTGGGCAACCAGCCGGGTGCTCCTCTTCGAGGCAGAGGGCAACGCCTGCTTCGATCTCGATCGCTCAGTCCAAGATGTCCCGGACTTCTACGTGCTGACTGCCACGGAGCAGCGAGTCGCGGGAGATCACCATGTGGTTCTGCCAATGATTGAACGCTCCGTCGCCATCGCGCGCCCGGAGTAATTTGATCAACCGGCGGAGTGAACGGATCAGCAGCTTGTAACTGTCTTGGTACTCTGCGACATCGGCTGCGTGGGAATGCGCCTTCTTGGTGGTGGCCTCGGTCATGTGACGCTCGGTGATCTCGTCGAGCATGCCGGCGATCAAACCGAGCGTGGCGTTACCTGACAACTCGATCATCCTGAGATGGAACCTGGCAGCGCCTGCGCCGAGCGTGTCCGACGCGAAAGCGGCCGGAATGTCCTCATCGACAATTCTTTCGAGCTCGTCGAAGTCGTCCTCGCCGCCGCGTTCGGCAAGCAGTCGCGCCGCCGCAGGCTCAACGGCTTCCCGGGCGACGAACACGTCGGCCACCGTCGCATTGCGCAACTCGAGTAACAGCGAGGCTGGCCGCGCGACGATCTCCGGGCCGGGAACGCAGATGCGGGCGCCCGATCGGGATCCACGTCGCACCTCCACGAGACGTTCGGATTCGAGCACGCGAACTGCTTCTCGGAGAGTCGGACGGCTCACCGAGTAATGCTCCATCAGCTCCGCCTCGTGAGGGAGGTGGTCACCGTCTTTCAACTCGCCGTCGACAATCATCCGGCGTAGTCGTCGGGCGACCAATTCGGCGGTTTTCGGCGTCCGGATGGACCGTGTGGTGTTCCGAGAGTCGAAAACCGGGGCGAACGCCTCATCCGTCACAGCTGTACTCCTCTTGATCAGGTATCAACATGCCATCTGCCACCATGACCGGGCTCAGCGTGCCGTTCTCCGGATAGTTGACAGCATCGAATCACCAATCTACCAGTAGCTAGCCAACTAGGTTATAAACGATTGATATGTAGAGACTCCTAATCGCGCGTTTGCTAAGTCGGGGCGCCGCCGTGCGAGTTGTCAACGGGGTAGGGCGAGACCGCGCTCGGCGATGATGTTACGCATGATCTCAGAGCTGCCGCCCGCGATGGTGTAGGCACGCGCGTAGAGGAACTCGTCCTGCCAGCGTCCGTGTTCGACGACGTCCGGATCCGTCTCGGCGAGAATGGCCGCCTCTCCGAGCAGCTCCATCGCGAGCCTGGATATCTCAACCCCCAGCTCGCTGAACATCAGCTTGGCGACAGGCGCATCCTGGACCCGCTCGCGGCCGTGTGACCAGCGGCTGATGTTGGCGTATACCAGCGCCGACAAGGCATCAACAGAAGCGCTCAGGCGACCGAGCTCGTCGACAACGCGATCGTCGTCGATGAGGGGGCGTCCGCCTCGAATCGTTTTGCGTGCGAGCGTGATCAGGGCATCGACATTCTGACGTTGGATCACGGCGCTTGTTGCCACACCGCTCCGTTCATGGGCGAGACTGGAATTAGCGATCTTCCACCCCTCGCCGCTGTTGCCTATCATTGCATCGGCCGGCAACACCACATCGTCGAGGAAGACCTCGTTGAAGTCTGATGTACCGGTCATCTCACGTAGTGGGCGCACATCGACGCCGGGCAAAGTCATGTCGACGATGAAAGCGCTGATCCCCTTGTGCTTGGGTACATCCTGATCGGTGCGCGCCAAGAGGTACCCGAAGTCGGCCCAGTGTCCGTTGGTGGTCCAGACCTTCTGGCCATTGACCCGGAAGGTGCCATCATCCTGGACAACCGCGCGGGTGCGCAGCGAAGCGAGGTCGCTGCCGGAGCTGGGCTCGCTGAAGAGTTGGCACCAGATGGCGTCTCCCGTCCGAATCGGCGGCAGGTAGGTCGTACGTTGCTCCTGGGTTCCGAAGTCGATGAGCGCGTTGGCGACGAGACTTCCTGCACCGGTCACCTGGGGCGCCCTCGCCCTGGCGATCTCTTCATCCACGACGATGTCCCGCTCGGCGGAGTGGGCCTTGCCCATGCCCCCGAACTCCTCAGGCCACCCGGCCCCGGCATAACCGGCGGCGAACAAGGCGCCGGTCCACTTCTTGAACAGTGCCAGCTCTTCGCGATCCGCGGGGGTGCGCACCCCCGCTTTTGGGGTGATCGCTGGTGCGTTTTCGGCGACGAACGCACGGACCTCCGCACGAAACTGTTCGAGCTCGGCACTCATTCCGAAATCCACGTTGACTCCTCGGGCGTGTCAGAAGAATGGTTTGGGGCTAGCGCACTTCATAGTCGCGGGTGGCGACGGCGGATCGGTCGACCCGCGACGTGCCGACAGGATTGCCGATGGTGGTGTACGACATCGCAGTTGCCAGTGCTTGGTTGCGTCCAGTGTCCAGCGATTCCCAGATGGCCCGGATACTGCCCTGCACGGCGGCGGGCGGCTTCCTGGCGATGCGGCCGGCCAGATGTGACGCGCGGTCCCACAGCTGGTCACGTGTGACGATCTCGCTGACCAAGCCGATTTGCAGAGCTCGGTTCGCCGACATCCGTTCGTCGAGGCCGGTAAGGACCAGCCGAAGCACCTCACCGAGCGGCATCCGGCGGACGAGGCCGATCGGTTCGAGTGCCGCGACCATTCCATAGGAGACGTGTGGATCGAAGAACTGGGCATCATCGCTGCAGATGATGATGTCGGCCTCGTTGAGCCAGTAGAGCGCGCCGCCGGCAACGAGTCCGTGCGCCGCAACAACGACGGGTTTCCAGCAACCGTTTTGCTTCGGGGACAGGTCTTCGCCGGGGTCGCGTCGGCTGAACGGGTTGTCGGACAGAAAGGTTCCTTCCTGGACGTCGACGCCCGTGCTGAAGGCGCGGTTGCCTGCCGCGCGGATGACCACGGCGTGTACGTCGTCGGTCAGGGATGCGAAGTGCCACAGGGCTTTGAACTCAGCCCGCATGTCGTCGGTGAACGAGTTCAATCGGTCGGGCCGGTTGAGAGTGATGGTGAGAACGTTATCGTCGAGTTCGGCGATAACGGTGTTCAGGCTGCCAAGATCCAGGTCGGCCGAGAACAGATCAATCTGTTTCATCGTTCCTCCGTGTGAGGTGAGTTCTTCTGCCATATGGAAGAAGTATCCGGTTGGACCCGTTCATCGATCCGACTGCACGAGTCGGTCCATGATCAGGCGGCGGCGGTGGTAGGCGGCAGAGCCGTCCAGCGCCTCATCGACTTCTATGCGGCGCAAGAACAGGTGGAGGTCGTGCTCCCATGTGAATCCGATGCCGCCGTGTACCTGCAACGCGAGCTGCGCCGCCTGGCTTGCAGCTGTACCCACGTGTGCTGCAGCGGCGGACACCGCTCTACGTCGAGTCACTGGATCGGACCCGTCCAGCGCGACCGCAGCTGCCCACGTCGCCGCGCGTGATGACTCGACTGCGACGGCCATGTTGGCGCAATGATGTTTGACGGCCTGGAAACTACCGATGGCCTGTCCGAATTGTGTTCGTGCAACCGCGTATTCGACGGTTTCATTCAGCAAGCGGTCAGCAGCGCCGAGAGCGTCGACAACGCGATAGAGCGCCATGGCGTCGATCAACTTCTCGCCCGCTGCACGGTCGATCACGGACCAGTGGTCTTCAGCCAGTTCGATGTTCAACTCAACGGTCGTCCAATCGCGCGTCAGATCGAGTGTGCCCAGCGGATGTACGGTGACGCCCGGTGCGTCTCTCGGTACGATCCCCGCCACGAGTCGTCCGTCGTCGAGGTCGGCGAGGGCAAGAAAGCCGGTGGCTGCCGACCGCCCTGGGCCAGGCGCCGAGGTGCCACTGAGGTGCAGGATTTGACCGGTCACCGAGGCAAGGAGGAAGGATCCCTCGGGTGATGCGACCACTGGTGTGAAGAACTCATCACCTTCGACGAGCTTGTCGGCGATTGCGGCGCCGACCGCCCCGATTCGGGACGCGAAAGCCGCTGTCAGGGCCAGTTCGGCGAGAGGGGCCGAGCTTGCGGCGCGGCCGTGTTCCTCGACCAGGACGAGCAGGTCTACATGGGTGCCCCCGACGTCCTCGCCGAGCAGTCCGATGAAGCCGGACTCGACCAGATGTTGAAGTGCGCCCCGGTCGACAGACGCCGGCTCCGCGTCGATCCGGGGACGTCGAACAGTGATCGGATCGTTCTTTGCCAGCCAACTGCGCTCGTTGGCGGCCAGATCGGTCTGTTCGGGAGTGAGCGCGAAGTCCATGTGATCCTTCCGGGTCAAATTGGCTGCCACGTAAGCCGCGACGGTATGAATGTTGACCTAGTTAACCATGTCATCTACCTTGCAACTGGAGAGTACCCGGGTGTTGTCGCGGCGCGGAAGGCTTCTTCAGAACCTCTTCGTACCGGCGACCTGCCGCGTGAAGCGCTGCACTGCATTGGGAAGGGCGTATGACCACAATCAGAGAGGCACTGGACGGGCTATGGGATGCTCGCGACCAGGCGCTGATGATTCAGCAAGACGATCGTTGGACCGCCTGGGGCGATGTGCGCGCACTCGCCGAGGCCATCGATGCTGAATTAGCCCGCATCGGGTGTGGCGAGAACAGCCGGATCGGTGTGGTGCTCGGAAATCGGCCCGAGTCGATCGCAGCCATCATCTCGCTTCTGCGGGCCGGCCGAACGTTGATAACGCTGAATCCCATGCAACCGATTGCAAGGCTGTCCTCCGATCTGCACGGTGCCGCGCCCGACTGCGTGTTGGCCGGCGAGATGTTCTGGTCCGAGAATGAGTTCAGGCAAGCGGTGATCGATTGCAAAGCAGCAGGATTGGCGGTAGACGGCCTCGACGTCGCCGAGACCGTTGTCGGCAAGCATCATTCTCTCGGGCAGCTTCCGGTGGAACCGGTCGGTATCGAGATGTTCACCTCTGGGACGACGGGCCCGCCGAAGCGCATTCCTCTCACTTGGCGTCAATTGGAATCTGCCCTCAGTGCGGTGCATGGCCACACCGGTAAGGGTGGTAAGCCCGAACGCGAGATGTTCACAGGCCGGGTGGCTTTGGTCACTTTGCCGATTGTGCACATCGGTGGGCTCTGGGGTGTTCTTCAGAATCTCGCAGAAGCTCGGCCTTTTGTGATGCTCGAGCGGTTCACAATCGACGGCTGGGTCAAGGCTGTTCGCGAACACAAACCCAGGGTCGCAGGCCTCCCCCCGGCTGCCATGCGTTCCATTTTGCAGGCCGACATCGATCCCGGGGATCTGTCGAGTCTGTCTGCGATCACGGCCGGTACCACCGTCGTCGATCCCGATCTTGCCGACGAGTTCACGCGGCGATTCGGTTGCGCAATCCTGGACATGTACGGCGCCACCGAGTTCTCCGGGGCCATTGCCGGATGGACCATGCCGTTGCATCGGGAGTGGTGGATGCGCAAACGCGGCAGTGTGGGCAAGGCGTTTCCCGGCGTCGAGCTGCGCGTGGTGTCCGAGGACGGAATCGTGCTCGGAGACAATGAGTCCGGTCGCCTCGAGGTCCGCTCGGGACAAACCGGCTCCGGAGGCCTCAACTGGATTCGGACCAGTGACCTTGCACATCTGGACAGCGATGGGTTCCTGTACATCGACGGCCGGGCCGACGACGCCATCGTCCGGGGCGGCTTCAAGGTCCATCCAGAATTGGTGGCCAATGCGCTGCGAGCGCACGACGCCGTGCTCGATGCGACCGTGTACGGCCGCGACCATGAGCGGCTCGGACAGGTTCCGGTTGCGGTGGTTCAACTGATCGACGAGCAGTCCACGTTCGACGAGGAGCAGCTGAAGACATTCTGTCGGCAGCAGCTCACACCGTACGAGATACCCACACGGATCTTCGTTCTGCCGGAGTTGCCTCGCAACGTGTCGCTGAAGGTCGATCGCCGACGGCTCCTCGAACAGGTCGCCGAACTGGAGCAACTCGAACGTGCCCACGATGACGGATTGCCAATCAGCATTCAGCTGGGCTGACCAGAAAACAAGAGCACCGCATACCGGTGCGGAATCGAGATGACATGCAACGAGAGATATTCGAGTCCGAGCACGACCAGTTCCGGGAGAGCGTTCGCGAGTTTCTGGCCCGTTACGCCGTTCCCAACCTGGAGCGCTGGTCGAAAGAAGGCATCGTCGAGCGGAGCATCTACACCGACGCCGCGAAGTTCGGCCTGATCGGGTTTTCTGTTCCCGAGGAGTTCGGTGGCGCCGGCGTCGCCGATGACTTTCGGTACAACGCGATCGTGGCGGAGGAGCTGGCTCGGATGGACTCTGACCCACCGGCTTTCACGCTACAGAACGATGTTATCGCCCCGTACCTGTTGGAGCTGACCAACGACGAGCAGAAGGCCCGCTGGCTGCCGAGGTTCGCTGCCGGTGAGCTGATCGTCGCCGTCGCGATGACCGAGCCCGGGACCGGAAGTGACTTGCAGGGCATCAAGACCAGCGCACACCAGCAAGGCGATGAGTGGGTGATCAACGGCGCCAAGACATTCATCTCATCCGGGATCCACGCGGATCTGGTGGTGGTGGTGGCACGCACCGACCCGAACGCCAAGGGCAGCGCCGCGTTCACATTGTTCGCCGTCGAACGGGACACGCCGGGTTTCACGCGGGGTCGCAACCTCGACAAGCTCGGCCTGCATTCGCAGGACACCGCTGAGCTGAACTTCGAAGACGTGCGGGTGCCTGCAGAGAACGTCATCGGGCAGGTCGGCAAGGGCTTCGTCCACCTCATGCACAACCTGCCGATGGAGAGGCTGTCCATTGCGGTCTCTGCCGTTGCGTCATGCCGCGCCGTGCTCGACTACACACTCGCTTATGTGAAGGACCGCAAGGCATTCGGAACACCCATCGGCTCGTTCCAGGCCAACCGTTTCACCCTGGCCGAACTCGAGACCGAGGTCGACATCGCGCAGACCTTCATCGATCGTTGCATCATGCTTCTCAACGAGAAGCGTCTCGACGTGACGGACGCGGCGAAAGCCAAGTGGTGGACCACCGAACTGCAGCAGAAGCTCATCTACCAGTGCCAGCAGATGCACGGCGGCTATGGGTTCATGACCGAGTACCCGGTGGCCCGGGCCTACGCCGATGCGCGCATCCAGACCATTTACGGAGGGTCCACCCAAATCATGAAAGAGATCATTGGCCGCTCGCTAGGACTGTAGCCAGCCGATTACCAAAGAGACGAACCAAGCAGAAGGAGTCGAATGACCAACGCAGTGATCGTGGGAGCTGTCCGTACGCCTGTGGGAAAACGTAATGGTGGGCTCTCGGGAATCCACCCGGCTGATCTGTCGGCCATGGTCCTCAACGAACTCGTCACCCGGGCCGGTGTATCGGCCGACGTCGTCGACGACGTCATCTGGGGTTGTGTCGGACAGGTCGGTGAACAGGGCTTCGACATCGCACGGACCGCAGTGCTATCGGCCGGGTGGCCGGAGACCGTTCCGGGTGTCACCGTTGACCGCCAGTGTGGATCGTCCCAACAGTCGCTGAACTTCGCTGTCGCGAGCGTCATCGCCGGTCACTACGACGTGGTGGTCGCGGGCGGTGTGGAGTCGATGTCACGGATCACGATGGGGATGTCGGGCTCGATCGGTGGAAGCCCGAACGGCCCGAAGTTCAAGGAGCGTTACGGCGTCGACCCCAATCAGGGCATCGGTGCGGAGATGATGGCGGAGAAGTGGGCGCTGAGCCGTACGGACGTGGACACGTTCGCGGCACGGTCCCACGAGCGGGCCGCTGCGGCTCAGGACGCCGGTATCTTCGATGACCAGATCGTCGGCGTGTCCAATGCCGTTGGCATTGTCGGCATGGACGAGGGCGTCCGTCGGGGAACAACCGTCGAGAAGCTTGCGAGCCTCAAGACCGTGTTCAAGGAAGACGGCGTCATCCACGCCGGCAACGCATCTCAGATCTCCGACGGTGCGGCCGCACTTCTCGTCATGAGCGAGGACGCTGCCAACAAGTTGGGTGTGACACCGATTGCCCGTATTCATACCGCCACCGTGGTCGGTGCGGACCCCGTGATGATGCTGGCCGCGCCGATCCCGGCGACCGAGAAGGCTCTGCACAAGTCCGGTCTCAAGCTCACCGACATCGGTGCCTTCGAGGTCAACGAGGCGTTTGCGCCGGTGCCGCTCGCATGGCAGAAGGAGATCGGTGTTGCCGACGACGTCCTCAACCCCAACGGTGGCGCCATCGCGCTCGGCCACCCGCTCGGCGGATCGGGTGCGCGGATCCTGACCGACCTCGTTCACCACATGCGTCGCAACGACATCCGGTATGGCCTGCAGACGATGTGTGAAGGCGGCGGACAAGCAAACGCGACGATTCTCGAGCTGGTCAAGTGATGGCGGCCCCGACCACTACCGAGCCGGGCGCCGTCACCGAACGCTGCGGCAACGTTCTCCTCATCACCATCAACCGTCCGCAGGCCCGCAATGCGGTGAATGCGTCGGTCAGTATCGCCGTCGGCGGTGCGTTGGAGGAGGCAGAGAACGACCCTGAGATCCGGGTCATCGTCCTGACAGGTGCTGGGGACAAGTCGTTCTGTGCTGGAGCTGACCTCAAGGCGATCTCACGCGGAGAGGGGCTATACGCCCCTGGGAACGAGCAGTGGGGTTTTGCAGGCTTCGTGAACCACTACGTCTCCAAGCCGACCATTGCGGCGGTCAACGGGACCGCCCTCGGAGGTGGTACCGAATTGGCTCTGGCTGCTGATCTGATCGTCGCGGCGAAAAGCGCGTCTTTCGGTCTTCCGGAAGTCAAACGTGGCTTGATCGCCGGTGCCGGCGGCGTGTTCCGTCTCCCGGCGCAGATTCCCCAGCGCCTGGCCATGGAGATGATGCTGACGGGCGATCCGATCTCTGCGGCGACGGCCAAGGAGTACCGCCTCATCAACGACGTGGTGCCCGATGTCGAGCTGCTCGATGCCGCACTGGCTCTGGCCGAACGGATTTCGGTGAACGCACCGTTGTCGGTACAGGCCAGCAAGCGCGTCGCACTCGGTGTAGAGAACGGTGAAATCGTGGCAGAGAAGTCGAAATGGGCTCTGTCCGAGGCGGAATGGCAGAAGTTGATGGGCTCCGAGGACGCCAAGGAAGGTCCGCTGGCGTTCGCCGATAAGCGAGCCCCGGTTTGGAAATCGCGATAGCTCCCCGGAAGAGGTGGGTTCTGGCTGCCCCAACCAGGGGAATGCGCGCCGAAACCCACCACAACCGGGCCTACAGCTCTTGGAGGATGAAGACATGAGTGAACAAGTCAAGGCCGGCAGTCCACTGTTGGTGGAGCTGCACGGACACGTCTCGGTGATGACCCTCAACCGCCCCGACCGGCGCAATGCCATCAACAGGGCGATGCGTCGCGCGCTCAAGAGCGAACTGTGGAAGGCCGACGCCGACCCTGACGTGCGGGTCATCGTCATCACCGGCGCCGGGACGGCGTTCTCGTCAGGTGTCGATCTGCCCGAAGCGCTGTCAGGTCCCGCGCCGAGAACCGAGGGCACCACACCGACCCAGGTGCTCCGCGCAGTGACCAAGCCTGTGATCGCCGCAGTGAACGGGCCCTGCTACACAGGTGCTTTCGAGTTCGCGACCAATTGTTCGTTCATCATTGCCTCCGACCGGGCGGTCTTCTCGGACACCCACGCCAAGATCGGGTTGCTCAACGGGTGGGGTGGCAGCGCAATGCTGCCGCGCATGGTAGGGCTGCCCGCCACCATTCAGATCATCCTGTCGGGCGACCCGGTCGATTCGGCCACGGCCTTGCGCGTAGGCCTGGCAAACGAGGTGGTCGAACACGATGATCTCATGAAGCGAACGCTTGAGATCGCCGCCTCCATTGCCGAGAGCCATCCGGGCGCCGTGCAGCGGATGCTTCGACTGCTCAAGGAAGGCGCCGGCACCTCGACCGCGCATGCGTTGGGGCTCGAAGCCGAGGCGGTTGCGTCGTTCAAGTCCGACAACAGTGACGTCGGTGCACGCTACGGCAAGCGACGGTCGGCGAATGCGGCAAATGAAACCGAGGATTCAGCGGGCCACCCGGCGAAGAACAAAGTCTGACGGCGCCCGGCCTGATGTCGCTGTCGGGTCGAACCCGATGTCGGCGCCCTTTCGACTGCAACACCGTGTATCAAAGGGTGATCACAATTCCCTGGGTGAGGGCGACGGTAATGCCCAGGATCACCAGGAATGCGATGCACCCTGCGGTGATCCGAATGGTTTCCGAACGTAACCCTTCGCCGCTCTGTGGCGGAAGGAAGAACTCATCGGGCAAGTTTGTCACCTAGAACTCCTTCGTGAGTCATGGAATGTAGGGGGAGTCGGCGCCGGTCACTGTGCGCAGCACCACGAGTGGGACGATGAGGAGTACAAAGAAAGAGACCTGGAAACTGATGAACCAGGCACCCAGTCGCATCAGTTCGAATTGCCAGCGTGGGATGGTCACCTCGTAGTTGAGGTGGTCGTCGAACTCCTGCTGCTTGGTCTTCAGTTGCTGCTCGGTGAAAACAACAGCACGTACGGTCCCGCCCGACCGCGTCGTTTCCTCGGGCAGCCGCGGCGTCGCCTTGGGCACGGTGAACCGGTCCAAGCGGCAGAACCGTTCGAAATGATTGAGACCGCGGATCGGAGGCTTGCCCGCCCAGTATGCGATCAGGTTGGGCCACACGCACATGATGCCGATGGTCCACAGCAGGGTGATCCGACCGCCGTTCCCCCACTCCAGGACCGGCCCGATGCCTGGATCGTAGGTCCACCAACCCATGGCGGTGGCGGTGCCTTCAACGACGAAGTCCCAGAGGTAGTTGACCGGAATGGCAAGCACTACCATGGATTTGAGCATGCTCCAGCCGAACCGCGACGACACCCACTGACTCAGCCACAACACCAGCAGCGCATGGACACCCCAGTACACCGCGTAGGCAAATGGCATGAACAGCGGATCGTGCGGGGTCTTGAGCGGCAACCAGTCGAGCATGTGGTGTTCGGTGAAGGCAGGGCTGTAGTACAGCATTTGCCCCCAGTCGCCGATGGTCTCCATCCAATACACCGCAAGACTGTTGAACAGGAACAGAAAACCCCACGTCAGCCGACGCCGCCGTACCACGTCGATGATCGCCAGTACTATGAACACGCTTCCGACGGCTGTGATCACCCAGTTGAAGAACCAGGTGCCGGACGGGTCTATGACCGAAGGGGGCACTAGTTCGTTGGCTAGCAGCACTTGTCGCCTCTCATTCGCACCGTGGAATAGCGAACCTTATGACCTCCACCGAGCCGATCGACGCGGTCAATCTTTCACGTGTGTAACTTAGTACATTAACGCTTCTTTGTCAGCCCTTCCGTGGAAGGTGCCGGCAACCGAGCTACGCGCCACCTGCCTGTCCACTGCTTCCGATGTAGGAACGCGTAGCGCGCAGAGGCAGGTGCGACCATCATTGATCAGGCTGGGTGTCGGATCGCGCCCACGCGGTTTTCCAAGGCGGTTCGCCAGTCGGGTTTACTCGTGGCCGTCTCGAGCTCGGTTGCGAGTCGGCTCACCACCGCCTCGATGTCGGGCGCGTCATCGACGAGTGCGGTGGAATGTCCTGCGCTGTAGACGGTCTTCCACGGCTTGACGCCGGTCGGCAGGTTCGGCCGGTGGCGTCCGTTCGGTGCCGGTAGGTCGGCTGGATCCAGACCGTTGGCCACTATGGACGGCTTGAGGAAGTTGGCCGGCAGTCCGGCTATCGCGTCGGTGAACAACACGTCCTCGCTCTTTGACGACATCAGCATCTCCTTGTGGTCGGCCGATGCTCCCGATTCGGCGCTGGCGATGAACCGCGTACCCATCACCACGAGATCAGCGCCCAAGGCAAGGCCGCCGGCGACACCGGCACCATCTGCGATCGCACCCGCAAGCATGATCGGGCCGTCGAAGAACGTGCGCACCTTGGGCAGAAAGGCAAACGGCGACAACGTGCCTGCGTGGCCGCCCGCCCCGGCGCATACCAACATCAGCCCGTCGGCCCCGGCTTCGATGGCCTTCTCGGCGTGCCGGACCGTGGTCACGTCGTGAAAGACCATCCCGCCCCAGTCGTGCGCAGCGTCGACGACCTCGCGGGGATCTCCCATGTTGGTCAGGATCAACGGTGTCTCGTATTTGCCGAGCGTGGCCAGAGCATGGTCGCGTCTGTCCTTGTCGAGTGCGGAGGACGCGAGCATGTTCACGCAGAACGGTGCAAATGCGCCTCCCTGTGAGAGGGTTTCGGCTTCGGCGGCGCGTATCCCTTCGAGCCAGGTTCCCAGCGACTCAGGCGACCGTGGATTGGCGGAAGGGAAGGCGCCGATGACGCCGGCACGGCACGACGCGATCACCAAGTCCAGGTTCGACACGATGAACATCGGTGCGGCCATGACGGGGATTCGCAGCCCGCTCCACGGAATTGACACGTTTCTTCTCCTTGATCGGCGCAACTACTACTGTTTTGCAGTGTAACTAGGTTATCTTTGTCGCATGGATCGAGGAGGCAAGGTGGAAGGCACGGCGACGATCGTGGGTTCGGCGACCAGCGACGTGATCGATTGGCGAGAGCGGTTGACGCAGCTGATGGCTGACTGTGCGAGCCGGCCCCGGCCATCGAGCTCAAAGGCCCGGGCGGCCGCCGCACGGCAATGGCAGTCGGAACTGGTCGATGCCGGCCTCGCGGCCCCAGGTTGGCCACGTGCTGTCGGAGGCATGGAATTGGAACTGGAAGATCAACTCGACTACTACCGCATGACCACCGCGGCAGGGGTGCCAAAACATCCGAGTGGCATCTCGTTCATCGTCGCGCCGACATTGATCGTCTACGGGACGCAACAGCAAAAGGACCGCTTCCTCGAACCTCTGCTGCGTGCGGACGAGATCTGGTGCCAGGGCTTCTCCGAACCCGGCGCCGGTAGCGACCTGGCCTCGCTGACCACGAAAGCTGCCCGCGACGGTGACAACTATCGGGTGACCGGTCAGAAGATCTGGACCACGCAAGGCGAGCATGCTGACTGGATGTTCGCACTGGTGCGCACCGGGCCTGCGGGCCGAAGGACGTCAGGCATCACCTACCTGTTAATCGACATGAAGTCCGACGGTATCGACGTGCGGCCGCTTCGTGACGCATCCGGCGGCGTACATTTCGCCGAGGTGTTCTTTGACGACGTGGTGGTTCCGGTCGCGAACAGGGTCGGCGAGGAGGGCGAAGGCTGGAGCGTGATGCGCACGTCCCTCGGCCATGAACGGGCAACCGCGTTCTTGGCCGACGAGTTCCGCTATCGCGGCCTGGTCGACAAGGTTGTGCGACTTGCGATCGAACGCGGATTGGCGGGCGACCCCATGGTCCGGCAGCAGATGGCTGAGATGGAAGCCGGTGTCCGGGTGATCGCGGCCAACAGCTCTCGGGCGTTGGAAGCTGTGTTGCGCAGCGAAGATCCGGGCGCCGTGGCCTCTGTGAACCGGCTGGTCAAGTCCGAGTTCGAACAGCGACTCCACCGGCTCGCGTTGCGACTGACCGGACCCGGCGCCGCGCTCGGGAACCGGTCGCCGGGTGCGGTGGACGGAGGTCGCTGGACTTACGGCTACCTGATGACGCGCGCGTCGACGATCGGTGCGGGAACCTCTGAGATACAACGCAATACGATCGCCGAATCAGTGCTCGGCCTGCCGTCGCACCGCGGCGAGCGTACTCGGAAAGCTTCGATCACGCCCGGCCGACCGTTGACCGCGCCTGGCGAGGACGAGGCCGACCTCCGCGCGGTCCTCGGCAAAGCCATCTCGACGTCCGTGAACACCGAGTGGCTGCTGGACCGGGCTGAAATCCATGATGTCTACGACATCGGGCTCTGGGATGAACTGGTCAAGTTCGGTTTGCCCGGGCTCGCGGTCGCCGAAGACCTCGGCGGCAGCGGAGCGGATCTGCGGCTGCTCTGCGCGGCGGTAGAGGAGGCGGCGTTCAGTCTGGCCCCGGTTCCGCTCGTTCCGACCGTGATCGCGCTGGAGGTCGCCGTTGCTGCGAGAGGTCGTGGCGTCGTCTCTGCCATCTGCGGTGGCGCGACTGCCGCCTTCGTTGTCCCGCTGTCGGACGACGGGTGGTCATTCGAACGAGGTCGGCTCCCTGTTCTTGAAGGAAATCGCCTGAACGGCGGTGTGAGTGAGGTACCCGGGACGCCGGTCGCCGAGCATTTGATTGCGGTCGCTCACGACGGCACCGGACCTGCCATCGTCGCATGCAATGCCGCAGACGCGTCTGTCTGGCCGCAGAACGCGCTCGACCTGACCGCCACCATCGGAACCGTTGAGTTCGATTCGACCGAGGTGATCGTGCTCGCCAGCGGCGAGGCTGCCCGGCACGCGTTGAGCACGGCACAGCGCATCGCCGAGTTGGTGTTAGCCGCCGACTCGGTCGGGGTCGCCAACCGGGCGATGGCGATGGCCGTGGACTGGGCAGGACAGCGGGAGCAGTTCGGTCACAAGATCGGCTCTTATCAATCGATCTCACATCGCTGCGCTGACATGCTCGTCGCTTCCGAGGGTGCCCGCAGCCAGGTGTTCGCGGCGGCAGACATGGCGCCGGATGACCCCGATGCGATGCTGGCTGCCCACCTTGCCTGCTCGGCGGCGCTTGATGCCGCCGTCACGGTCTCGGAGAGTTGTATACAGATTCACGGAGGCATCGGCTTTACCTGGGAGCACACGGCCCACCTCCTACTGCGTCGCGCAATCTCCAATCAGGTGCTTCTCGGTCGTCCGGACCGCCTTCGTGACAACGCCGCACAAGCCTTGGTGAGCAGGCTCGGTTAGCGGGCACCGGCTCACGATCGACCGGTCTCGCATCCGGCAGGTCGACTGGGTGGTCGGTGCCTCACGGAGGTCGGCGTGCAGCGACTACAAGCCCTGAGCAAGTCGGTACTACGCCTGATCCAAAGGATATTGTTGGCGAATGTCGAGCGGTTGGAAGGCATGCTCCCTGTCGATACCTCGGCACTCGATGGTCCCGGCTCGAGGTGCTGCCATCCATGGGCGAGTGGGTATTCAACCGAGTCGCACATGGAGTCGGATGACGGCCGGGACTCGATGAGCTCAGTGAGGCGCTCGAGCATCACCCCGACTTCGGCGGCCACCGTCTCCACAGCCACCGATTCCAGACTGCTTGCGGAGGCGTGGCGTAGTACGACGGTTGCCAGAGCAAGCCGTGCGGCGTCCTTCTTGCGTTCACGTAGTCCGTTGTGCCGCATATTTTTCCGTCCAAGCCGCGCTGCATGAGAACGTGCGGATTCCTCGAAAGTGCCTGCTGATCAAACGAGCATCACGCTCGGAGACCTCGGCTATCTCGACGCCGACGGATGTCTGTACCTGTCGTCGCGCACGACAGATCTCTTCATCTCCGGCGGCGTCAACATCTACCCGCAGGAAATCGAGGACGCACTGGTGATGCATCCAGATGTCGCCGATGCCGCGGTGTTCGGTGTCGTCGATGACGAGATGGGGCAGCGCGTGTTCGCGGGTGAAGATCGCGTTTATGCCGGCCCGCGCCTGCCGTCTGACAAAATCCTGCGCCGGACCCTCATGGCCACATACGATCCCGCCGACAGCCCGACGTAGCTCGACACGGTGTGGATCAGACCGTTCTGTCGATCGGTCGACACCTTGCCCGATTACTGCTGTGCCACCTCGATGTCACCGACGTTCCATCCAGAAGTCCAGTTCGAGATCGTCCTCGCTGTCGCAGAGGCGGTAGGCGGAGAAGTCGGTGACTCCCTCTGCCGTCAGGACTTCGTCGTCGATGAAGCATCTACCGGAGACCTCTGAGGCGGGCTTGGTGATGATCGCGTACGCAGCGTCGCGCATGATGTCGGTACTGCGACTGCGAGCGACCAGATTGGCGCCCAGTATGTTGCGCACCGCCGCGGTGTCGATGGTGGTGCGCGGCCACAGCGAATTGGCAGCGATGTTGTCGCTCCGAAGTTCCTGGGCCAGGCCCAGTGTAACCAGGCTCATGGAGAACTTCGAGATAGCGTATGCCGTGCAAACCTGGTCAAAATATCTGGGCGCCAATGTAATCGGGGGTGACAGCGTCAAGATGTGTGCGTTGGCAGATTCGCGCAGATGCGGAATCGACAACGTCGACAACAAGAATGCCCCCCTGCAGTTGATGTCCTGCATAAGGTCGTACTTCTTCATGCTGATGCAATCGGAAGGGGTCAGGTCGAGTGCGCTGGCGTTGTTGACAACGACGTCGATGCCGCCGAACTGTTCGACGGTCTGTGCCACGGCCGCTGACACTGATTCGTCATCACGGACGTCTCCGACAATCGGGAGCGCCTGGCCACCGGCGTCCTCGACGGCTTTGGCGGCTGTGTAGATCGTGCCCGGTAGCTTGGGATGAGGTTCGGTGGTTTTTGCGAGAAGTGCCACATTCGCGCCATCGCGCGCGGCGCGGATCGCGATTGCCTCTCCGATGCCCCGGCTGCCACCGGAAACGATCAGGGTCTGACCGGACAGGTTTCTACCTCCGGGATTGCTCACTCGCATTCTCGCTTCCTAATCGGCTGTGTGGTGGTGGGCTGTCGTAGGCGAAGCCCGTGGACGCCTAGTTGGTGCCCGATGTGCTCACCGGACAGCCGGCACCGGTGTGAGTCCGCCCGGATCTGATGACGCAGATGTGCGACCACTCGGTTGCTTGATTGCCGGCTGCAGGGCTCGGTTACCTGGTAATACAGGAAACATACCTGAGGCGGGTCAGGTCAACCACTACCCGCCAAGTGTGACATCTTCCCAGCTTGTACGACACCAGATAAATAACCTAGTTGAACAGCTTGCGGTAACGAATATCGGTCCTGTAGCGTCCCGAATGAAATAAACGTTGTGTTCCAAGTCACCGCAGAGCCGATGGTGAGTTCGCGAACACTCCAGAGACCTGACAAACGCAGCCAGGCATCATCGATAAAAACCGGAGGTTGGACCGTTGAGCCTGCCGAGCGTTGCAACACCAGTCCGGGCATTGGGCGGGTTCTTCGCGATGTCATTGGACACGGTCCTCGCCATTGGGAGGAGGCCCTTCGCCGCAAGAGAATTCATCCTGCAGTGCTGGTTCGTCGCACGCGTGTCGATCGTGCCCACCATGATGCTCTCGATCCCGTTCACGGTGTTGACCGTGTTCATCCTCAACATCTTGCTGGTCGAGATCGGTGCAGCGGACATGTCGGGGGCGGGAGCAGCCCTGGGAGCGATCTCTCAGATCGGTCCGGTGGTCACGGTGCTGGTGGTTGCCGGCGCGGGCGCAACGGCGATGTGCTCGGATCTAGGTGCCCGTACAATTCGCGAGGAAATCGACGCGATGCGGGTGCTCGGCATCGACCCGATCCAGCGGCTGGT
The DNA here is from genome assembly GCF_054063855.1 of Williamsia sp. R60. NCBI lineage: Bacteria > Bacillati > Actinomycetota > Actinomycetes > Mycobacteriales > Nocardiaceae > Williamsia > Williamsia sp. R60. The sequence goes on along the minus strand of NZ_JBSSGR010000003.1, from coordinate 324,450 downwards.
GCTGCCCCGCGTCCTTGCCGCCACGTTGGTTGCTTTCCTACTCAATTGCCTTGTCGCCGTAGTAGGTCTGATTGGTGGCTTCTGCTTCTCGGTGTTCGTCCAAGATGTCACGCCAGGCGCGTTCGTTGCGGGGATGACCTTGGTGACCGGACTGCCCGAGGTCGTCATCTCAATCGTGAAGGCCGCGCTGTTCGGTCTGTGCGCAGGCTTGATCGCGTGCTACAAGGGCCTGACGGTGAGGGGTGGTCCCCGCGGGGTCGGAGATGCCGTCAACGAGACGGTGGTCTTCACCTTTATGGCGTTGTTCGTGATCAACGTCCTCGTAACCGCTGTCGGCGTCAAAGCAACTGTGTGAGGAATCGAACATGGTAAGCGTGGTCTCTACGCGTTATCCGCGCTCGCGGCGGTTCATCCGCCGCCGGGTCGTCTGGTGGAACAAACTCGGAATGCAGGCTGCGTTCTACGGGAGAGCGCTTGCGTCGATCGGCGAAGCACTACGTTCATACAAGAAGGAATCCATTCGCCTCATTGCCGAGATGAGCTTGGGGACAGGCGCGCTCGCCGTGATCGGCGGAACCGTGGTCATCGTGGGATTTTTGACGCTGTCTGCCGGTGCACTGATCGCGGTGCAGGGATACAACTCGCTCAGCAACATCGGGGTAGAGGCTCTCACCGGCTTCCTGTCTGCGTTTCTCAATGTCCGCATCATCGCCCCGCTGGTCGCAGGCATCGGTCTGGCCGCCACGATCGGGGCAGGTGCAACGGCTCAGCTGGGCTCCATGCGCATCGCCGAGGAAATCGACGCGCTGGAAGTCATGGGCATTCATTCGGTGGCGTATCTGGTGTCCACCAGGGTGATCAGCGGAATGATCGTGGTCATCCCGCTCTATGCCGTGGCCGTGTTGATGTCGTTCCTTGCGGCGCGACTCGGAACCACGTTCGTCTACGGTCAGTCGCCGGGAGTCTATGACCACTACTTCTGGACATTCTTACGGCCGAACGACCTCATGTGGTCGTTTCTGCAGGCGATGGTGATGGCCATCGTCGTGATGCTCATTCACACCGAATACGGTTTCAACGCATCTGGTGGACCGGCAGGCGTCGGGGAAGCCGTCGGGCGCGCGGTTCGAATGTCGCTGATCGCGACCGTATTCGTCACACTGGCCATCTCTCTGTCGGTCTACGGCGACTCCGGCAACTTCGATCTGTCCGGGTAGCGGCGACCATGAGTAGTGGACAGAAACCGAAGGTCGCGCCCGGATGGTGGGGGCTCGTGATGATCATCGTGATCATCGCCGCCGTCGTGCTCACCGGGGTGTTCTTCACCGGAGGCTACAAACGCCACCTCGACGTGACCCTTACAGCCGATCGCAGCGGACTCGTGCTCGAACGTGGTGCAAAAGTGAAGTTTCGCGGTGTTCAGGTAGGTGAGGTCGGCGAGGTGAGCGTGCGGGGCAGTACGGGCACGGCGTCCCTCAGGCTTCTGATCAACCCCGATGATGCACAACGCATACCTGCCAATGCGGCCGCCGAGATCAAGTCGACGACAGCGTTTGGTGCAAAGTTCGTAAGCCTCGAGGAGCCGCCGGAACCGAGCTCAGGCAGCTTGAGAGCCGGTGCTGTACTGGTGTCAAGGAATGTCACCACGGAGGTGAACACCGTCTTCGAGAACCTGACCAATGTGCTGCAGACCATCGATCCGGCAAAACTCAATGCGACACTCGGCGCGGTGGCCGAGGGTTTGCGTGGGCAGGGAGATGCTCTGGGTCAGGCGATATCCGACTCCGACGACGTCCTGGAGGCATGGAATCCGTTGCTGCCGACGATCCGGCGCGATCTGCGCTCACTGACGGGGGCTGCCGACGCCTATTCATCTGCGGCACAGGATATTCTGGGAGTTCTTCGGAACGCGTCGGTGACTAGCCAGACGATCACCACTGAGCAGAAGAAGCTCGACGAATTGCTTGTGGCGTCGATTGGTCTGACCCAGACGGGAAATGACGTGCTGGGCAGCAACAGAGATAATTTGATCAGGTCGCTCAATCTGCTCGAACCAACGACCAACCTGCTCTACAAGTACCAGCCGACCTACACCTGTCTATTGGTGGGCGCCAAGTGGTTCCTCGACAACGGTGCATACGAAGCGACCGGTGGTCAGAATGGATACTCGGTCATCTTGGATGCGGGAATACTTGCGGGAGACAACCGATATGAGTATCCGAAGAACCTCCCGAAAGTGCACGCAACCGGCGGTCCCGGAGGCAAGCCGGGGTGCGGGTCACTGCCCGATCCGAGTAAGAACTATCCGGTCAAAGCTCTCGTGACCGACACCGGTTACGGTGCGACCCCGGGTGACATCACGACCAAGCCTGCTATCGGCAATCCGACATTCATCGACTTCTTGTTCGGAAACGCAGGCGGTCCGGGTCGATGAAGGAAAATGTCAGGGGAGCGCTTGTCGGTTTCGGAGCGTTCATGGTCGTTTGCGTCATGGCGTTGTTCGCGGTGATAGTGGTGTTCGGAGAGGTGCGGTTCAACGACCGGGTCGAGTACAAGGCAGTTTTCGAGAACGTGTCCGGACTGTCGGGCGACGACTTCGTTCGTATTGCGGGCGTCGAGGTCGGTCGGGTCGACGACATCGAACTTCGGTCGGACAACGCCGCCGTGGTGACCTTCAGCGTCGACAAGTCCGTCCGCATCACATCGTCGACCGGGGCTGCAGTCCGCTACGCAAACCTGATCGGAGATCGCTTCATGACCTTGACCGAAGAGGCCGGTGACCCGATCCCGCTGGTGGCCGGGGCAACGATCCCCGAGGACCGCACCTCGCCCGCCCTCGACCTGGATGCTCTGCTCGGGGGTTTCCGGCCGTTGTTCCGAGCACTCGATCCAGATCAGGTGAACGATCTTACCGGGCAACTTATTTCGGTATTTCAAGGTCAGGGCGGGACTATTGCTACGGTCCTCGAACAGACAACGCAACTGACCAACACGCTGGCCGACCGGGACCAACTTATCGGGTCGGTCATCAACAATCTGACTGTCGTGCTGAATACGTTTGCGCGCCGTAACGCCGAGTTCTCGACCGCCGTCGACAAACTCCAATCGTTGGTTTCCGGCCTGGCAACGCCGGGGGAGGGTATCGGCGCGGCGGTCGAAGACATCAGCAGGGCCTCGGGCTCTGTCGCAGACTTGTTGACCGCGGCCCGTCCGCCGCTGCAGGAGACCATTCATCAAACTGAACGCACTGCAGGTCAGATCGACAGTGACCGAGACTATTTCGACAACCTTCTGGCCACGCTCCCGGAAACGTACAAGATTCTCGGGCGGCAAGGACTCTACGGTGACTTCTTCAGTTTTTATCTGTGTGACGCCGCGCTGAAGGTCAATGGACCAGACGGAAACCCGGTTTACATCAAGGTGGTCGGGCAAGAAACGGGTAGGTGTACCCCGCAATGAAGACGTTCAGCGAACGAAACCCGTTGACCATCGGGCTGATCGGCATCACGATCTTGGTATTGCTGGTTGTCGGGGCCCTGCAGTACGACAAGATTCCGCTCTTCTCCGGAACCCACGACAGTTCGGCATACTTCGCCGAGCTCGGTGGCCTCAAGACAGGCAGCAAAGTGCAGGTCAGTGGCAAGGAAGTGGGTGAGGTGACTGCGACGGAGCTCGACGGAAACCAGGTTTTGGTCCGGTTCAAGATCGACAAATCCATTCACTTGGGCTCCGGCACAGAGGCAGCTATCAAGACCGAAACCGTTTTGGGCTCGAAGGTTCTTGCGGTCGTCCCGCGCGGGTCAGGTGACCTCGACGGTGCGATTCCGCTGGAGCGCACCTCATCTCCGTATCAGCTGCCCGACGCGCTGGGTGATCTCACCACCACGATTAGCGGCTTGGACACCAATCAACTCTCGGGCGCGTTGAACACGCTGGCAAGCACTTTCAAGGACACACCACCCGACTTGGCGATGGCGCTGGACGGAGTGAGCCGGCTCTCGGACACGATCAACGCGCGAGACGAAATTCTTCGCACTCTGCTCGGTGACGCCAACAAAGTGACGTCCGTGCTCTCCGAGCGCAGCGACCAGATCGCGAAATTGATCGTCGATTCATCCACTCTGCTGACGATCCTCCAAGAACGCAGGGGAGCCATCGATGCGCTGATGGGCAACGTATTTGCCGTAACTCAACAGCTATCGGGTCTGGTGCAGGACAATCGAGAGCAGTTCGGGCCTGCGCTGGACAAGTTGAACGCGGTCCTCGGGATCCTCGACCGGCGTAAAGAGGACATTCAGGTCTCCATCAAGCGACTCAACTCCTATGCGCTCTCGCTCGGTGAATCGGTGGGATCGGGGCCCTTTTTCAAGGCATATCTGGTGAACCTCTTGCCGGGACAGTTCCTGCAACCCTTTGTGGATGCGGCGTTCGCTGATCAAGGACTCGACCCTGCACAGCTTCTTCCGTCTCAGATGGTGGGCCCTGGATCGGTCAAACCAGGTCAGGCAGGTGGGTGATGCGCGTGTTTGCAGCACGTTTCAGCTCCGCAGATCGGCAAAGGGCCCTCGGGCGTCGCACACGGCTGGTCGGAGTGATCGCGGTAGTGGTGGCGGTGGTGGTGGCCGCAGTCGTGATATTGCGTGTGGTCGTAACCGAACCACACAACACGTTGGTGGGGTATTTCTCGAGTTCCAACGGCATCTACGTGGGTGACGACGTACGCATTCTCGGCGTTCCGGTGGGGAGCGTCGAGAAGATCGAACCGCGGCCCGGTGACACAAAGATCACCTTCTCGGTGGACGAGAAGTACAAAGTTCCGGCAAATGCCAAGGCAGCCATACTGTCGCCGTCACTGGTGTCGGCGCGTTCGATCGCGCTGGTCCCTGGTTATACAGGGGGGCCGACTCTGGACAACGGCGCCGTCATTCCCCTTGAACGCACCGCCGTGCCGGTGGAATGGGACGACTTCAGGGCGCAAATCGAAAAGCTCACCGCATCCGTTGGACCCTCCGAAGGCAACGGGCAATCTGCTCCGGGCGAACTGATCGACACCGCCGCGGCGAACCTCCGGGGTGAAGGGCTGACCGTAAACTCGACACTTACCAAGATGTCCGAGGCGTTGTCCATTCTCGGTGACAAGAGCACCGACATCTTCTCCACTGTGCGTAACCTGCAGGTTTTCGTCTCCGCTCTCTCATCGAGCAGCGACCTGATGGCGCAACTGAACGCACAACTCGCGGATGTGTCCACTCTGCTGTCGAACGAACCGAACGAAGTAGCCCAGGCGACGACCGCATTGGACGGAGCGATTGTGGATGTGGGGACATTTGTCGCCGAGAACAGGGATCGGATGTCGACGACGACCGCCCAGCTGACTTCGGTCACCACTGCGCTGCAGCAGAGTAAGAGCGATCTCGAACAGACCTTGCACGTCGCACCCACGGCGTTCCAGAACTTCGTCAACATCTATCAGCCTGCGCAGAGCGCCCTGACCGGCATCCTCGCGTTCAACAACTTCGCCAATCCTCTGCAGTTCATCTGCGGCATGATCCAGGCGGCCTCACAGAAGGGAGCCGAGGAATCGGCGAAACTGTGTGCGCAGTATCTGGGGCCAGTATTGAAGAATTTGGCCGTCAACTTTCCGGCCGTCGGAGTCAACCCACTTACCGGGGTACAGGCCAGACCGAATGAAATTGACTACAGCGACAACGATCTCAGACCGGCCACACCCGCTCCGTCCACCCCGAAGGCCCCTCCGACCGCTCCGACCGCTCCGGCCAATCCGTTGGCAGGACTTCTTGCACCGGGCGGGGGTGTGCGATGAAACGTCGTGGAATCGGTGTGATGCTTCTCTGTCTGACGACCAGTGTCGCGCTCTCGGGGTGCGGCGATTGGCAAGGCCTCAATTCCCTGCCCATGCCCGGGACTGCCGGTGGCGGAGATGGCTCCTACGAGATCAGGGCGGAATTGCCCGACGTCGTCAACATCGAGCAGAACAGCCGGGTACGGGTCGGCGACGTCACGGTCGGCACGGTGACCAAGGTGGCTCGAGAAGACTGGCACGCAGAGGTGACGATGAGGCTCCAGAAGGACATCTCGCTTCCGGTCAACGCCACCGCGAAGGTCGGACAGACGAGCCTCCTCGGATCGATGCACATCGAGTTGGCACCACCGCCCGAAGGCATCGCGCCAGAAGGCAAACTCGAGGAGGGAGACGTCATCCCACTCGACCGTGGAGACTTGTATCCGACCACCGAGCAGACGCTCGCGTCGCTGTCGTTTGTCCTCAACGGCGGCGGGCTCGGCCAGCTGCAAGAAATTAATCACACACTGGCACGCGCGTTTTCGGGCCGCGAGGATCAGGTCCGGAGCCTCATCGACCGCATCGACACGTTTGTGGCCGGCTTGAACGAGCAATCCGCCGACATCATCAATGCGATGGGCAGTCTGAACGACCTGGCCGGCCAGGTCGTTGAACAGAACACAGTTGTGGACAATGCACTGAAAACCATTCCACAGGCAATCAGCGTGTTGTCCGGTCAACGTCAAAAACTTGCCGATGCGCTGCTGGGTCTCGGCGAGTTCAGCCGTATCGCCAACGACGTGGTCAACCAGAGCGGCGACGCGCTCGTGATGAACTTGCGCAATCTGGGACCCGTGCTCGATTCGCTGGCCAATGCTGGACCGGCGCTGACGCGTTCCCTCAGCTACCTCGCGACCTACCCCTGGCCGAAAGAGACACTACCCAAATGGATGCGCGGTGACTACGCCAACCTGACCGGCATCATTGATCTCACTTTGAGTCGCCTGGACACCTCGCTTTTCGTCGGCACCCCCCTCGAAGGCAAACTCACTGGTTTGGAAGCGGTGTTGGGCCGCACGATCGGAGTTCAGCCGAGCCCCGCGACCAAGGGCAACCCGCTGGCGTTCCCCTACAACACCGGGGGGCGTTGACGTGACCCTTTCGCGTCGGATTCGTGCCCAGTTGTGCGTCTTCATCGTCGTGACGCTCATCGCAGGCGGTGTGATGATCGTGCGATACATGCAGCTGCCCGCATCGCTTTTCGGAATCGGCCACTACACCGTGACAATGCAACTGGCCAATAGCGGCGGGCTGTACGGCACTGCCAACGTGTCGTATCGCGGCAAGGAAATCGGAAAGGTCAACAGCGTGTCGTTGACGAAGTCCGGTGTGATGGCCGAGCTTTCGATGGAGTCGGCCTACAAGGTGCCCTCCAATGTCCGTGCACAGGTGCACAGCCGGTCGGCAGTTGGGGAGCAGTACGTCGAACTCATACCCGAAGACGGTACGTCCAAGCCGTTGGGCGAAGGCTCGGTGATTCCGCTGTCACGTACGTCCGTTCCTCCAGATATCGGTTCCCTGATGGATTCGGTGAACAGCACCGTGACCGCACTTCCGCAAGAGAATCTCAAGACCGTGATAGATGAGAGCTACAACGCTTTCAACGGATCCGGACCCGAATTGCGCCGGATCATCGAATCGATAACCGCATTGAGCAGTCAGGCACGCGCAAATCTCGACCCGTCCGTGAAGCTGATCAGAGAAGTCGAGCCGGTACTCGAGTCGCAGGCACAAACTGCGGGCGCCATCGGGACATGGGCGAATCGATTGAACGACATCAGCGGCCAGCTCAGCGCCAACGACGAAAGCGTTCGTTCGATACTGCGCAACGGGCCGGCTACCGCCGACCAGGCAAATGCGCTTTTCCAGCAGGTGCGGCCCACGCTCCCCATCCTGCTGACCAATCTCGTCAGTCTCGGGGACATGGCCGTGGTCTACAACGCCTCAATCGAGCAGATCCTCGTTCTGCTTCCACAGGGCACCGCCGTTCACGCGGCAACAGTGGTTCCGAACCTGGGAACGGACCTCCCCGGGGCATTCTTGAGCTTCAACCTCAATCTGAACCTGCCTCAACCCTGCACAACTGGATACTTGCCGGCATCGGAGCGACGCAACCCGGTCGAGGTCGACTACCCGGAGCGTCCAGAAGGGAATTTCTATTGCCGCATACCGCAATCCGAAGACAACGTGGTTCGCGGCGGCCGGAATTTCCCGTGCATCGAGGAACCCGGCAAGCGTGCAGCGACAGTACAGGATTGCCGACGCACCGAACCGTACGTCCCTCTCAACAATGGGAGGGCGGCAGTCGGAGATCCAAACGCCACCGACACAGGTCAGACCGTGCCGCAGAACTTCAGAAACGGCGATCCCGGCAACGCGACAAGCGCGGAGTCAGTGGTCGCAACTGCTGAATACAATCCGGAAACCGGCACTTACGTCGGGCCGGACGGAAAAGTCTATCGCCAGACCGATCTGGGACATCAAGCTGTAAAGGAGAAGTCGTGGCAGACCATGATGACGCCCGCGGGACGTTGACCGACCCCGCGGAGACCCAGGACAAAAACGAACGCAATTCGGAAATCGACACCTCTTCCCCACAACGTGATACGAAGGCCCGCGTGGTCAGACGCAAACCGGTCAGGTTGGGCGCCATCAAACGCAAAGCAACGAAGCCGGTACAGGCGTCTGCCGAGGATATCGTCGAAGTGCCTGACGACCTGAAGACGAAAGCTCAACCGAACCCAGCGGAGACGCCCGCCGAATCAACGGATGGGGATGCCGAGATCCCTGAGGCCGAGGGCACAGACAGCGAAGAACCGACCGCGGAGATCACGCCGAGGATTCCTGCATGGTCGACGCCAACGGGTCGGCTCGCCCGGTTGTTGGCTCCGCGCGCGCTCGTAGCGGCGCTCGTAGCGCTACTGGCAATCGTGGCTTGCACCTCTGCGGTGTTGCAGTGGCGGGAATTGCATGACGAGAAGGGTGCTCGATCCGAGCGGCAGGCCTTCCTGCAGGCTGGACGGCAAGGTGCTCTCAATCTCACCACAATCCGCTGGGACAATGCCGATTCGGATGTGCAGCGCATCCTCGACGGTGCGGGCGACCCATTTCGGAAAGACTTCGCCGACCGATCGAAGTCGTTCATCGCGGTTGTGAAGGAAGCGAAGTCGACTTCGACCGGAGAGATCACAGAAGCCGGGCTCGAGACCGTGGAGGGCAACAGTGCGCAGGTAATCGTGTCTGCAACCGTCAAGACGGCCAACGTTGGTGCGGCTGAACAAGAACCACGCGCCTGGAGGATGAAGGTGAGAGTCGAGAAGAAAGACAATCGTATGTTCGTAACAAATGTGGAGTTTGTGCCATGAGTGCAACTCTCACGAAAGAGACGACTGGCGTTGAGGGTGCGGTCGCCACGCACGAGACGGACGAAGTTCCCACCCGCAAGCGAACCGACAAAAGGCCGAATCTGCGGTGGTGGATCGTTGTGATGGTGTTCGCCGCTGTTGCGATCGCGGGTGCGACGCTCACGTACATATTCCACGTAGAGCGCGGCGACGTTGGAGCGTCGGTTGACGATTCGTCGATAGTCACCAAAGTGGCATCGGACGGTGCAGTAGCGATTTTGTCCTACAAACCCGACACTGTCGACGCCGATTTGTTGAATGCAAAACAGCGGCTGACGGGTGATTTCTTGGATTATTACAGCAAATTTACGACGACCGTGGTGGCTCCGGCTGCAAAGGAGAAAAAGGTGGCGACCACCGCAACGGTTCCCGCAGCCGGCGCGGTCTCGGTGTCAGATTCGAGAGCTGTTGTCCTCGTGATGGTGAACCAGCAGACGACAACCGCCGAAGCTCCGAACCCGGCGAGTTCGGCCAGTTCAGTGCGAGTGGAACTGGTGAAGAACGATGGCCGCTGGCTTATCTCGAAGTTCGACCCGGTATGAGACCTCGTCGCGGGAGGTGTTGCGATAACAACAAGCCGGGGCAAAGCCGCACCTTGCCTGTCGAACCGTTCTGATTCAGTGAAGAGAGGAGGGCGCATGTACATCGACGTCGTGGACCCGATTTTGTATGTCGTAAAAGCCATTGCATGGCTGCTGCTACGCGGTCATCTCCCTCCTGTGTAAGCGAAGGAGACCAGAGTCGACCGGCCCGTTGGCGGGCGCTTTTCGTATGCAACCAGTTGTGATGGTCTGTCAGCGGGCCGACGTTGCAGCTCGGTAGACAACGTCGACCAGGGGCTCGACATGTGGGGCAATGCGGTCCTGCGCAGCCCGGCGGGCTTTAGGAGACAGCCCGAGTACGTGGACGAGAATGGACCCGAACAGGGTCTGGACGAGCGCCTCTATGTCTGCAGTCGAATCTATTTCGCCTCGGTCGACGGCGCGGCTGAACACTCGCGACACCGCGTCGCCGACTGTGTCGACAATTCGTTCCTGAAACTGGTCCAACTCGGCGAACTCCACTGCCACATCAACTGCGATCCGCAGCGTGGACCACCCGATCGGATCAAGGAGATAGCGCATCAGCTCTTGAGCTGTTCCCCCCAGATCAGAGCGTAAGGCCCCTGAATCGAAGCCGGCTGTCAGCGGGATTGTGACGGCCTCGATGCTGTCCATCAACAGCTGCTCTCTTGTGGGCCACCGAAGATACAGAGCTGACTTGCCCACCCCAGCGCGCCGGGCCACACCTTGCATCGTGAACGACCCCCAGCCGGTGAGCGCGTACTCCTCGAGTGCCGCAGTCATCAGCAATCCTGTGAGTGCGGGATCTCGCGGCCGCCCCGCGGCAGTCGCCCTGTGCGTCATACAAACGCGCTCCTCGGTTTTCAGGTGGGAACCTCTGCCCATTTGACATCACACCACGCTTCGGCAGATGGTCTGCAATCGGATGTCTTCACATCGCGAGGACTGACTTCGGTCGGCTCCGTTGAGCACTCTCCCTCCGGTCTGTACGGCGGGCATTCGCGGAAACGTATAAGGCGCCGGTGACCACTGGGCCGATTGCTCCTTGAGTCAGTATATCTGTCTGCGATCAGCGGGTCACGGTGTAATCCATGCGGACGTCGGACCAAATGATGGTCGCGGCAACAGAAGTGGGCCCCCGCTGATGGCAGGAGGCACCCCTTTGGTCAGTTGAACCACCGCGGCCGTTTGCGATGATGCAGGAGACTTGAGCGGTCCGAGATCAACCGCGCGCCAGCGTCCGCAGCTCATCGGCAGGGAGAGGCAGAATTGACCGGGGTTGGTGCATCAGGTGTGCGTTGTGGCCAGAGCCTCGCGCGACCGCCGGCGGCTATGATCGTGCCCGGGGACGAAGAGCGAGTTATTCGCTCGGGAGGTGAGCGAACCCGATTCCTCCTGGCACGAATCGTATGTCGGGATTCATCGCACGTTCTCGCGTCGACGTCATGCCCGGTCGGCAGGATTGCCTGGTGAGTGCCGGCGGCGACTAGGATCCGCTCGCGGTCGTCGACGTGCGTCGACTATTGCGGTGATGCTGCATGAGTTGAATCGCGTTCGCCCACAGCAAGTCTGCACGCTGGGACGACGACATACGGGTGAACGCCGCCGGCGGTTTGGCTCACTCAATGCCCACAGCGGTGTTGAGCCTCGAGCCTCTCAACGTGTGGACAACAGCCGTGTACGGATCGCTTTCATGGCTTCGATTCGGCGGCTGACGAGATCGCGCGCGGCCACTCTGTCGGGCTCGGACAATTCGTGGTCCTTGTCGATCTGTGTCAGGTGAGTCTCTTCGGCCTCGATCTCCTTCCGGAGCAGCTCGGCGGAGTCGTCGCGCGTGAGCAGATCCTGATCGACCCAATCGGCCGCCGGAATCTGATCGACCAGCTCATGGGTGGGCTCGCTCATCAGCTGCTCCGCTCAAAACGAAAGAGTTTGCGGGCATTGAGTTCGACCATCTTGTGAACGTCTTCGTCGGGAACGTCGAGCATGGACTGCTCGACGAATTTTCGGCTGTTCGGCCAGTTCGAATCCGAATGGGGGTAGTCACATTCCCAGGTTATGTTGTCGATGCCAACGAGGTGTCGCATGTTGACGCCGTGCTGATCGTCGATGAAGCATCCATACATGTGCTCTCGGAACAGATCCGACGGCCGCACGGTCTGGTCGATGTTCTGGTAGTAGCGGTGCTTCTCCCACGTGAGGTCGATTCTTTCGAGCATGTAAGGCACCCAACCGATCCCGCCTTCTGATAGGGCGAACTTCAGCTTGGGGTGGCGGTGAAAAACCGGTGAGAAGAGCAAATCGGCAGTCGCGTACATCGAGTTGCATCCGAACAGCGAGATCATCACGGCCATCGGCGCCTCGGGAGCGGTGATGGGGGGCTTACCTGACGTGCCGAAATGGACACACAGCACTTGCTCGTACTCCTCGCAAGCGGAGAAGAAGCGGTCCCAGTGGTCGGTGTGAAATGAGGGGAGTCCCAATGGAACCGGATTCTCCGGGAAAGAGATGGCGCGTGCGCCGCGACCAACGGTGCGCTTGATCTCAGCGATGCACAGATCGACATCCCAGAGGGGCATGATGGTCATCGGGATGTATCGGTCTGGCGCTGTCGGGCACCATTCGTCGAGGATGTAGTCGTTCCATGCCTGGACGCACGCCAAGGAGAGCTCCATGTCGTCACCCTGTAGGAACACCGTTCCGGCAAAACGCGGGAACGACGGGAAACACAAGGCCGAGTGCACCCCGTCGACATCCATGTCAGCGAGTCTTGCTTTGGGGTCGTAGCAGCCTGGCAGCATATCGTCGTAGCGAACCGGTTCGGCACCGAATTCCTCAGGCTTTTTCCCGGCCACGGCGTTCAGGCCGATATAGGGATACACCCTTCCCTCCCACTGCCATACCTGTGCGGGTTTGTTTCCCTCCACCATCACCTTCTCGATGATGCGCGGCCCCTGCTCGAGGAACTTGGGCGCGAGGCGGTCCTGCCAGAGCATCGGATGCTCGATGAGATGGTCGTCTGTCGAGATGAGTTGCATGTAGTCCTGCAAAGGCATGAGAACTCCTTATTTGCTTGATAATTGACGTTCGCCGCGTTGGGGCAATCCCAGCGCGGGTTCGATTGTGGCGACCGCCATACGGACGATCTGTTCGAGAGAGGCCCCGACTTCGGACGCCGCCCACAGTTGGTATGCGGTGTTGAATGCGGCGATGATGCACCCCGCCCGGGCCAGCCAGGCGATGTCTGCCTCCCGGCCGGGGCCGTCTGTGGGTACGCGGCCGGTCGCGACCGAATGCAACGTCGAGGCAAGATACGGCTGGATGCGGTATGACGACGCCAGCCAGTACTGCCGCACATCATCTTCGCTCCAAACCAAGGCGACAAGCTGCTGGCACTCTGGCGTCGTTTCGGGGGCGGTTTCCATGAACGCGGACACCAATGCGTCGCAAAGGGGTTGCTCGCTCACGCGGTCAGCGAATGTCGCCAGAAAATCGGTCGTGCCGAGGGCGACAGTTGCTGCGAAAAGCGCACTCTTGCTCCCGTAGTGACGGTAGAGCGTCCTGGGATTCACGCCTGCGACGGCAGCTACGGCGCTTACGGTAGCCCCACCGTAGCCGTGGCTACGGAAAACCTGTGCCGCCGCCTCCGCGATCGCCCGCCGAGTCTGGCGGACCCGGTCATCGTTGTTCGTCGGCTTGTACTCGAGTAGGCCTGTAACCGTCGTCATGGCGCTCGCCTTCCATTACTGTGACTTGCAGCACGCCATATTGTGACATTGTCAGAGACTGACATGCAAGTACCCCGCGCCTTGACGCGCGTGACTGTCGTCTACCGTCCCGTGGCTTGTCCTGAACAGGTGAGGAGACAGAGGTCTTCTTACCTCGTTGTGAGGAGAAGGTGATGTGAGTGTGAGAGACCAGGAATCCGTCCGAAACCTGAAACCTGTTTGCCTGCTGCGTGATCGAGTCGGTTCTGGCTAGCGACCCGGGATGGGATGAAGTCGCCTGATCGTGACCTGGGCATCCGTCTTGCGGCCGTTTAGTTTTTCTCGCGGGTAATGATTCTGGCGGGCAGCCATGTCCACGCATCGCCGCAGGTGGTCTCGTAATCCGCACCACTGAGGAGGCAGATAAACAAGCCCTCCCGCCGGTCAGAAAAATAGACCGGCCGGGAGGGCCAGCGTCATCGTCGGTTACTGCGTAATCTGCGCAAAGCTCAGTTCTCGAATCGAGGTCTACTGAGCATGTCCGGCCTTCGCCTCGTCGTCCCGCGTGAGACCGCACGCGAGGATCAATTCCTCGTGTAGTTCGAACCACACCGTGTGGTAGGAATCGGCGAGAGGCCGAGTGAACCAGGCCGTGTCGCCGGCGTTGACTTTTTCCAACGAGGCGGTCAATTTGGTGGCATACCTTCGCAGACGGGGGATCTCCTGGGCGACAATCCCAACGATGGGTTGGACCCGGTCGTCGATGACCTGTAGGCGAGCGATGACCGCAGAATCGTATGCGCCGTCGTCGTGTGGGTTCGGTTCGCCATCGCGGATCTGCCACTCGGACACGAGAGCTTTGAAATCTCCGTTCACCGAGCGGAAGTCGTCGTAGGCGGCGGCCACCTTCGTGGTATTTGCCCCGTCGCGTTCTGTGGCCAACAAGGCAGAGAGACGTTCGCGGCCTTCCGGTGTGATGCGAATGAGCTTCCCATACTTGATCAACCCCGCATCACCGAGGCGTTCGAGTTCAGCCGTTGCCACCTCGGCTGGGATGCCGGAGGTTTCGACGAGGTCGGCGCCGGTGGCGCGTCCCTTCAGGCGTACCGCCTGCAACAGTTCCAGTTCAGACATGTGGGTTCTTCCGTCTCAGGTGTCTTGGGAGGGCATTGGTGCGTGCGTGCGTCGGCGGATGAATCAGCGTTTGGATATCACCAGCGTGGACTTCTCCACGTCCCACGTCGATGTGGTCACGCCTTCGTCGCGCAGTTGATATTTGAGAACTTTGCCGGTGGCGTTCTTGGGCAACTCGGTACGGAACTCGACGTACCGCGGGACGGCGTAGTACGGCAGCTTGTCCAACGACCATGCACACAACTCTTCTTCGGTGACCGTCGCGCTACCGGTGAGGGTTGCGGTCACCTTGACGTCATCTTCGGTGTAATTCGATGGCACCGCGTGTACTGCCACCTCCGCGACATCGGGATGGTTGCGGAACGTTCGCTCGAGCTCGAAGCTGGAGATGTTCTCGCCGCGACGGCGGAGGTAATCCTTCTTGCGGTCCACGAACCAGAACCACCCGTCCTCGTCGAATCGGGCGATGTCACCGGTATGGAACCAGAGGTTATGCATGACAGCCATACTCGCCTCGGGTCGACGCCAGTAGCCGTCGAACATTATGTGAGGTCGGCGCGGGCGGAGGATGATCTCGCCCGGCTGTCCGTCGGGCAGCTCGCGATCGTGGTCGTCGACGATTCGAACGTCGAAGTCGTCATTACGGCGGCCCGATGAGCCGAGCGGTGCGACGACCCCCGCAGGCGTGCTGGTGATGAACGTCGCCTCGGTCAGGCCGAAAACCGAGCTGCCTGCGGCGCGGACGCCGAACCGGTTGGTCCAGATGTCGATCAGTTCGGGCGTCCAGGGTGCACCGCCGACGTGGTCAATCTGTCCCTTGCAGCGCAGCATCTCGGGCGTGTCGTCCATAGCTGCGATGAGGGTGATCATGATCCCGAGAATCGACACCCGTTGCGCGCCGGTGCGTTCGATTTCGGGCCAGAACCGCGACAATGAGAAGCGCGGCGCGATGGCCAATTTCGACTTGTTATAGGCCGTCGCCAGCACAGACGTAGCCGCTGCATTGAGATGAAACAACGGAAGCGGCGTCCAAAGCGTGTGGTCGGGGTTCCGCGTCTTGGCTGTGGTGCGCGCCAGATTCGTGGCGTAGTTGTGGCTGATCATGCAGCCCTTGGATGGCCCGGTGGTCCCAGAGGTGTAAATGAGCATCGAGAGGTCACTGGGCTGTACGTCAACAGGTGTGTCGAGTGACCCGTGATCGTCGATCTCGTCGAGGGTGTGCTGGGTGACGGTGCCCGGGGCGATTGTGGCCACAGGCGTGCCCCGTATGACCAAGTGCTTCAGGTCGGGTAGGTCGGAGACGATCTGGTTGAAACGCTCGGCGTAGTCCTGCTCGGAAACAACTACTGCCGCCCCGGCATCCGCAACCTGATGGCGCAGGAAGTCGGCCTTGAGTGCGGTGTTGACCGGTACCCAGATCGCGCCGAGGGCGTTGGCGGCGAACCACATCGTGATGGCGTCCAGGTTGTTGTCGAGCATGCAGACCACGGTCTGGCCGGGTCCAACACCCAGCTCCCGCAGGCCCGCCGCGCGCACGAGGGAGGCGCGCCAGACGTCGTCGTAGGTGAAGTCGGCGCCGGAGAAGTCGAGGAATGTCTGCCCCCCGTGGTCGCGGCACGCGCGCTGGAGTATCTCGACGACGGTGTCGGTGGGGCCGACCCCCCACACCGACGACTGATCGGACGTCGTCGCACCGTCGGGTGGTGTCTGGGAGGGTGCAGTTGTAGTCATGAGATGGTGTCTTTCTGTCGAGTTCAAGTTATGTGGTCGCGGTCAGGCGGGCGGCGATCAGAGCAGCAAGAAGGGGATGTTCGCAGCTGATCTCGGTGGTTCCCGAGGCCAGGGCCGCGCGGATGGTGTCGGCGTTCACCTCGGGTAAATGCTCGACGGATTCGGTGCCCGCAGGATGGACTCGCAGGGGCGATCGGGCATCGACGATCTCTTGAAGCCGTACGAAGTCCGGGGTGTCCGACTCCGACCAGGCCGTCAATTCCAGTGTGCCCTCACGGATTTCACCATGATTTCCGTCTACGGTGATGATCTTTCCTGCGATGGAATCCACGACGCCGGGTCCGCATCCGACAACGGCGGGCCGGCCGATTTCGCGGGAGACGACCGCCGCGTGCGACGTCGCGCCGCCGAGTTCGGTCACGATCCCTTCGGCGGCGAGCATGCCGTGCACATCGTCAGGACTTGTCGACGAGCGCACCAAGATCACCTTCTCGCCCTCGTCTGCGGCGTCGATCGCTTCGTTCGGGTCGGTGACCGCGCGACCAACGACCACACCCGGGCAGGCGGGTAGGCCGGTGGCGAGCAACCTGGCCGCCAGACGGGTCTCCGGCTGCAGCGACGGGAGCAGCAACGTGTCGATATGCGCAGGGAGGACACGTTCGATCACCTGGGCGGAGTCGATCATTCCCTCTTCGTGCAGGGTCAGTGCGAAGCGCACCGCGGCGGCCGCCGATCGTTTCGCGTTGCGTGTCTGCAGCAGCCAGAGCTTGCCGTTCTCGACAGTGAACTCGATGTCCTGGACGTCGGTGGCCAGGCCCTCCAACACCTTCGCTGCTCTCATCAGCTCGTCGTGCACGCCGGGAAGCGTATCGGCCAGCACGCTGATGGGATCGCAATCGTTGGTCCCTGACACTACGTCCTCGCCCTGTCCGCCCAGCAGCCATTCGCCGAACGGTTCCGATGCACCGGTGATCGGGTTACGGCTGAACAGAACCCCCGTTCCCGAGTAGGCAGCCATGTTGCCGAAGACCATTGCTTGGATCACCACGGCGGTGCCGGCGAGATCGTCGAGATCGCTGTGCTTGCGGTATGCAATCGCCCGCGGGCTGTTCCACGAGGCGAAAACTGCTTCGATCGCGCCGCGCAGTTGCTCATCCGGGTCGGTGGGCACCGTACCGCTGTCGTCACCGAGGACTATTTTGCGGTACATCTGTTCGAAACGTGCGCGGGAGTCCGCGGCGAAGTCGCGACCGCTTGCCTCGGCCAGAGCGGTCTCCACCGAGTCGTTGATACCCAGATCCAGAACAGTGTCCATCATCCCCGGCATCGACTGCGCGGCACCGCTGCGCACGCTGACCAGAAGCGGTTGCGGCGGCGTACCGAACGTGCGGCCGGTCTCTGATTCCAACCAGGTCATCGCCTCCATGACTTGAGGCCAGATCAGATCCAGCAGGCCGTCGGGATCGCTCTGCCACGAGCGGCAGGCCTCTGTGGTGATGGCAAACGCGGGAGGTACAGGTAAACCGTTGCGGCGCATCGCATCGACGCCGAATCCCTTGTTTCCGACGACCTCGCGATCGAGACGAACGGAACCATCGAGGAGGAGTACCAGGGGTACTCGTGGCTGGGTCGACGCGTCGGTCACGCTGCTTCCGGACATCGCGCTGCTCATTGTTTTTCCTTCAGATCGGGTACTGGACAGGTGGGCCGTGGGGGTGGGTTCACGTCTTCGATCAGAACCATGCCGGGAACGGGGCATAGACGCTGTCGCCACCGAAGACGTAGCGGACGATGATGATCGGCACGATTTGTGTCACCTGAGCCCACCAGAACACCGAGATCCACGCTCCCAATCTCATGAACTCATACGGAAAGTCCCATCGTGGTGCTGCCGCCGGGAGGGCGAGGGATACACGTTGACCTGAACGCAGGGCGTCGTCACGGTAGCGATGCGCCGGGATCCGGAACAGCGCTGCGATGCGGGGTGATGAACCGTCGTCGGGATCCCCTGCCATCCACGCCACGAGGTTGGGCCACACAATCATCAGCAACACGGGAACGACAATGGTCTGGATCCCGATTCCGCCAAGTGGGACCCAGGAGAAACTGGGGCCGAGGGGTGGTTCGTAGGTCCACCAACCGAAATAGGTGGCTGTGCCCTCGACCAGCAGATCCCAGACGATCCCGAACGGGACGCCGATCAGTACCAACCCCTTCAGGTCACTCCACCCGAAGCGCGTCGAGAAGTAATTGTGGACGCGGAGGACTACATACGGGAACATCCCCCAGTACAGGCCGTAGGCGAACGGCATGAAAATCGGGTTGTCATGCACGTGCCAGGGGTAGTCGAAGGGCAGTTCATAGTGGGCGAACTCGGGACTGTAGGTCAGGTAGATACCCCAGTCGGCAATTGTCTCGACCCAGAAAGTTGCAACGCCGGCTACGAAGAACAGCCAGTACCAGGACAGGCTCCTCCGTTTCACGGATTGCACGGTCAGGGCGATGAATACGACAGTGCCCAGGATGGGGATCAGGAAATTGAAGACCCACGTTGCCGGGGGGTCCTCGACCGACCCGGGTACGAGTTCGGGTTTGTTGGTGTACGGGTCGTCACCGAGTGCGGCCGGCAGAACAAACATCGCCAGCGCGAACAGAATTAGCGAACCGACGACGAACAGAGTCGGTGTCGATCTCGATTGTCTGGGGGCACCGGTTGACGGCGGTTTGTGTGTAGTCGTCACACTGTCCTCCTGGCAGTCACTTAGACAACTATGTCATACATGTGACGAGGGTCATGTGTCTACCCCAATCGGCGCTGCGTCTCTCGGCAGTCGCTGTGCTACGACCGGGAGTGGTTATGCGAGGGCGGACCACCTACGATGCTTGTTGTATAACTTGGTCATACTTCAAACGAGGAGTTGTTGTGACAACGCTTGCCGATCTCGCCTTTCGCCCCTACATCGACGGAAAGTGGTGCGACTCGGACGGTCCGGTCAACGAAGTCATCGATCCGGCGACCGAGGAAGTGGTGGCTCGCGGTCAGGATGGCTCCGCAGCGGATATCTCGGCGGCCATCTCGTCTGCAAGGTACGCGTTCGACGAAGGCCCATGGGGTCGGATGAGCGGTGCCGAACGCAAGATCCGATTGCGCCGGTTCGGTGACGCCCTCGACTCCAGGCGTGCCCACATCGCCGACCTCGTCGTCACAGAGACGGGCGCAGTGCCGCAGATGGCGGAACTCTTTCACGTGGGCATCGCCCTTGAGCACTTCGCCTGGGCCGTCGATCAGGCGGACCGCGATTGGGTGCGTCCGCTACCGGTGATGTCTGGACGGGCGATCGGATCCGGTGTGGTGATCAAGGAGCCGTGCGGCGTAGTCGCCGCGATCAGTGCGTACAACTTTCCGTTTTACCTCAACATGGCCAAGCTCGGTGGTGCACTGGCGACGGGGAACACCGTGGTTCTCAAACCCTCCCCGATGACGCCTTTAGAGGCGTTCGTGATCGCCGAGGCCGCGGCAGAGGCCGATCTCCCCGCCGGTGTACTCAATGTCGTGTGTGGCGATGTCGAGGTCAGTCAGGCGCTCACCACAGACCCGCGGGTCGATGTCATCAGCTTTACCGGTTCGGAACGGGTAGGTGGTCTGGTGAGCGCTCAGGCGTCTGCGAACATCACCCGCGTACTTCTTGAACTCGGAGGTAAGTCGGCGCTCATCGTGCGATCCGACGCCGATCTCGCGGCGGCCGTCGGATACACGGTGCGGCAGGTCATCACGCAAGCCGGACAGGGATGCGCGCTGTCGACCAGGCAGCTGGTGCACCGATCGGTCCACGACCAGTTCGTCGAGATGGTCGTCGGGGCGTTGTCGAGGGTGAAGACCGGGCGACCGCGCGATCAGGGTGTCGGGATGGGCCCGCTGATCAGGGAGAGTCAGGTGGCGAAGGTCGAGCACTACGTCGACCTGGCGCGTGCCGAAGGTGGGACGATCGCGACCGGTGGACGGCGAACAGCCGGTCTGGACAAGGGCTTTTTCTACGACCCCACAGTGATCACCGGATTGACCAACTCCGCGACTAGTGCGCGGGAGGAGATTTTCGGCCCGGTGGCGGTGATCATCCCGTTCTCAGATGACGCCGAAGCGGTCCGGATGTCCAATGACAGTCCCTACGGCCTCGGCGGTCATGTCTACAGCGCCGACACCGCGGCTGCGTACGCAATGTGCCGTCAGATTCGCGCGGGTTACCTGGCGATCAACGGCGGTGCCGGCGGAATGCATCCGGCCGCCCCGTTCGGAGGCTACAAGCGCAGTGGTCTCGGGCGCGAATACGGCGAAGAGGGGTTCGAGTCGTTCTTGGAGACGAAGAGCATCACATTCCACGCAGGTTGATCAACCCGTTCCCAGAAGCAGACATCCTCCGAGTGGTCCGCCACCCGCGGCGGCGACGGCCACCTCGTGCCGCCCGGTCAACTGGCGGGGACCCGCGCGTCCCTGCAGCTGGAGTACCGCCTCGTGGAGAAACCCCAGGCCGTGGAGTCGTCCGCCGGACAGCTGGCCACCGTGGGTATCGAGGGGGAGCGAACCATTTCGGGCGATCGTACGGCCTTGGTCGAGAAAGGCGCCGACTTCACCCTGCGCGCAGAAGCCGAGCGCTTCGATCCACGCCAGTGTGAGGAAGCTGAAGCCGTCGTAGATCTCGCCGAAATCGACGTCGGCGGGTCGGAGATCGGTGCGCGACCACATCATGGCAGCGGCGTCATGGGCAGCCATCGTGTCGAAGTCGTGGCGACCGAACCATGTCGGTGAATCTCGCAACGCCCCGCCAATCGACAGGATGGACACCGGGCTGATTCGGAGATCAGAACGCGAGTCTGCCGCACTGACGACGACCGCGGTGCATCCGTCAACAGGGATGTCGCAGTCGAGCAGGCACAGGGGATCAGCGATCATCCGGGCCTCGAAGTAGTCGTCGATCGTCAACGGGTCACGCAGAACAGCGGATTCGTTGAGTGCGGCATTGGCGCGGTTGTTCAGCGCAACGCGCGCCAGGTCCTCGCGCGTGGTTCCGAATCGCTCCATGTGATGACGGGCGTAGAGCGCGACCCACACCGCAGCCGAGGTCGCGTAGTAAGGGGCGAGCATGGCCGCGTTCCCCGATACCCGGCCACTTCCCACACCTGACTGCGACGGTCGTACTCCGCTTCGGCGCGCAGATGCCTCGGTGACGACACGAAAGCAGACCACATGCCGGGCGAATCCCGCGTGTATCGCGGCGACGGCATTGATCACCTGACCTAGTTGACCGGCAGCCTCGGGTCCACCTGCGAACCAGTTCAGTTGCAGCCCCAATGCCTGCTGGAGTTCCGGCACGCCGACCCCCGAGAATCCCGGGAGGTGATCCGCGCGACCAGGCCACGTCGACACCCCGTCGATGTCGTCGAGGGTGAGCCCAGCGTCGGCAACAGCGGCGGTGACCGCCTCGATGGTCAGCGACAGCGCCGACCGTCCCAAACCGCGACCGACCTCTGACTGGGCAACACCGCTGACCACGGCGGAACCTTCCGCTCCACTCATGGGGCGATCACCGACTGAGGCAGAGAGACATCGTCGGCCACCTGCTGGAACGTCAGCCGGATAGGAGTACCGATCTGCAACCCGTCCGCTGATCGCACCGGAGCGCCATGCTCGTCGACCAGGTTGGTCAAGAGTCGTAAATCCTGCTGTTCGGCCGGCGCGATCACGACGACCACGAACGGGACGTCCATCCCGGGTATCCAAGCCTGGTGATTGACCGTCCAGGACACGATTTGGGCGTTGCCGCTCACCGTCTCTGGCATCGGTGACCCGATGCGACAGTAGCGGCAGACCGGGGCCGGGGGCAGCATCCACTGTCGGCAGGCATCGCAGCGCAACACCTGAAAGCCGTCCGCCGAGCCAGACCAGTGGTGCCGGTTCTCGTCCGTGACTTCGGGCAGCGGACGCCGCGCGGTCGAGTCCTTGGTCATCTTGGGGGCTTCTCGACGTCCCATTCCAGCGGCAGCGAGGTGAGTCCCGATACCGCGCCGACGTGGTCGTCGATCTCGGCCCCCTGCCGGATCCGGTAGTCAGGGATCTGCTTGTGCCATTCGGCGACGACCGCCTCGATCTCGACTCGAGCAAGATGAGATCCGAGGCAGCGGTGCCGACCTGCACCGAATGCGATGTGGCGGTTGTGCTTGCGTCCGAAGACGACCTCGTCGGCGTTGGCGAACTCATCGGGATCGCGGTTCGCGGCCGCAGTGGAGAGCACGACTCGGTCACCGGCATGCATCGGACAACCGCCGACCTCCGTGTCCTGGGTGACCACCCGGCTGGTGTTGACCACCGAGTGGGCACGAAGGATTTCCTCGGTCACCTCCTTGGGTGTGACCTCGCCGGCGATGACCTGCCTTCGCTGTTCAGGGTGGGTGGCGAGATAACGAAACGTGTAGCCGAGTGCGTTGGCGACCGTGTCCAGGCCCGCCATGTACAGCTGGAAGGTCAGCGACAACGCCTCCTGGTCGGTCAACAGCCGGCCGTCCCGAAGTGGTGTACTGACAATCGTGGTGATCAGGTCGCCGCGTGGTTCTTCCCGGCGGGCCTTGAGAATCTGTCCCAGGTAACCCATCACTTCGGCTCGGACCCCGTAGCGGATCGAGTAGTCGGGATCGTCCGCAGCCTTGGTGTGCATGAGGGTGTCGATCCAACCGAGCAGCAACGGGGCGTCGGTGAGTGGCATCCCCATGATGCTCAGGAATACCCGGGTCGGAAGGTCTTTGGCGAACTCGTTAACGAAATCGACCGACCCTCTCGGTGCTGTGTCGCCGATGAGGCTCCTGCAGAGCTCGGTGATCCCGCTTGTCATGTCCGCGATCGCTCTGGGTGCGAAGAACGGCGCGACGAGCGAACGGTACTCGGTATGCATCGGAGGATCGGTCTCGACGGGGATCCACGGTACCTTGCGGGCCATCATCTCGTCGGTCTCGAACGCCTCGACTGAACTGCTCGAGAATGTTTCCCAGTCCTGAAAGGCGTCCCGGACGTCCTCGTACTTCAGCAGGTACCAGACCGGACGTGGGCCCGTGGTGGTATTGACCTGGACGGGGCATTCGTTGCGCAGCTCATCCCACCGGGCGAATTGATCGGAGCGAATCGCGGCGTCGGTGCGGTAGTCGAAGGTCGACTCGTGGCCCGAGGTGGAGTGGACGGTGTCGGTCATGTTTTCACCCTCGCAGGTCGTTGGCGTGGCACGTCGTATGCACGAAGCTACCACTTTCATCACTCACCTAGTTACCCTTGTGTTGCGAATGACGACTTCGGCGTGAAGCATAAATGAGGAGTTGATTAATGTGAGACTTTCACTCGACAGGAATAAGTGTGTCGGTCACGCGCAGTGCTTTGCGGCCGATCCTGACAGATTCCCGATCGACGACGAGGGCTACAGCCTCGTCGCGGATCAAGAAGTCGACCCGGCGGACACCGAGGCGGTCCGATCCGGGGTCAATGCATGCCCCGAGCGGGCATTGGGGCTCGATGTCCCCTGATCGACGACCGCAGCAAGCCCCGGCCGACCGCGCACAGCAGGTGGCGCGAACGGACTGAGGGTTGCGCTACTGGCGAGGCGGCCCTGGACCCAAAGAGGTGACCCAGATCTCTTTTAGATGTTATACTTGGTGATCTTTGTAGCTGTGTGGAGAGTGGAGTGTGACTATGCGGGTTCTGGTGACCGGTGTCAGTGGGTTGGTTGGACGAAGTACCGCGGAGCGGCTGGCGGGCGCGGGCCACGAGGTCATCGGCGTGAGTCGCAGTGCACCTCTCGAGATGCCGGCCGGTGTGACTCACGTGCGAGGTGACATCGCAGATGACGTACTGATCGCGCGAGCGGTGGAGTGCGTTGACGTCATCGTTCACGCGGCGTTCATGCTCGACGCCCGCGAAGGTGTCGAAGCGATGGCCCGCACCAACGTCAGCGGGACGAAGAACCTGATCCGCGCGGCGGAGGCGGCCGGCGTTCGACGTGCGATATTCCTCTCGTCGACCACGGTCTACGGACCGCGCTCCGGACCGGATGAGCCCCCTCGTACCGAAGCGAGCGGGACGAGCCCACATCCCGATCAGCCGTACGCAGTGCAAAAGGTTGAGTGTGAGCGTCTGTTCGCCGAATCCTCGATGGAATCGGTGATGGTGCGCGCCGGCATCATCCTCGGTCGAGGCACCGACAATCGGATTCAAGAGAACCTGGCCGCACCAATCCACTTTGCGGCGAGCGGTGCTGAGTACGGCTGGCAGATCGTCCACCACGACGACGTGGCCGCTTTCCTGACGTTGGCCGTGTCGTCGAAGGAGACCGGGGTCGTCAACCTCGGCACGGATGCAATCGGTCAGTCATACATCGCCAAAGTGCTCGGAAAAAAGCTCGCCGCGGTTCCACCGTCGGTGATGATCAAGGCTGCCAGCGTCGCCGGAAAGCAACTGCACATCTCTGCCGGAGAGGTGGCGTGCGCGCAACGGATGCCCATCGGGGACACCACGATCCTTCGAGAGCGTTGGGGATTCACGCCGTCGTGGAATGCTCGAGAGACAGTCGAGGACACCCGATTGGCGGTCGTCGCCCGGACCGTGCGGCGCGGCAAGGTGGTCTCCGCCGGTGGTCGTATCCCGTACTCGCATCAAATAGTGCCTGGCGATATCGCGCCATCGGACGGGGCGCCATTGCAGTTCAGCGGTCCGGACGACGTCCGGGGAACGTTTGACACCCCGATCGACCCCCGTTTCCCGGTGTTTTCACAGACCAACCTCTCTGAGGCGTTGCCCGGACCGTCGACCGTGCTGACCCTGGACGTCACGGGCCGTGCGTTGCGTGGAACCACCTCTGCGGTCGCCCGCATCCTCGCGTTGGACGGAGTACTCGGAACCGAAGCCGCTGCCCGGCTCCAGGCGATCCACGCGCATCGGGTGTTCATCAACGCCTCGGGTTCGTACCACGTGGCGCTGGTGATGCCGGGCACCAACCCGGACGCGATGAGGGGACAGTTTTCCGGGACTCACAGCGACGATCTTCCTGGTGGTGAGTTTGCAATCGTGGGCACCTTCCGACCTGAACCGGTCTCCGCGGTGACCAAGGCGAAAAGGGTGGCGACGGTTGGGCGGCGGGTCCTTGGAGTCGTCCGGACGGTGAAGCAGGACGTCCACGAGGTGCGTGTGCAAACGGACAGGCTCGAAAAGCACCTTCATCTGTTGGAATCGATGTCGGACGAGCGACTGCGCAGTGTTTTGCTGCTGGCACGCGACTTGCTCGGTTACGCGTGGACAATCCAGGGCGTGGTGAACCTGGCCAGTGGTGCCGCACTGGAGGTGGCGTCGAAAAATCGCGGCAATGAACTTGGTAATGGTGACGATCTGGAGAGCAGCGCGACGCTGCGCGGAGTCAGACAACTCGCGGCGGAGGCCGCCGCCGATCCCGAGATCGTTGCGCTCCTGAGCGACCGGTCCGAAGGTCTTGCCGATCGCGTGAGAAATCAGGCCCCGGACTTCTGGGCATCGGTCGAGGCTGCGCTCAAGGGTTTCGGACATCGGGGTCCGGCCGAGGCAGAGTTCGACGCCCGTTCGTTTTCCGACGACATTCCGATGTTCCTCGGAACGGTTGGTCGCGCGGCATCCACCATCAGTAATGGCCCCGCAACCGCGGCGACCGGCAATGCGACGCCTCGGGCGAAGAGCACGCTCGCCCAGCGATTGGCCAAACATCTTCTGTCGCAGCGGGAACAGAACCGTGATCGATGTGTCCGCCTTACCTGGATCACACGCCGGCTCGTACGTGAGCAGGGGCGACGGCTGGTGGCACAGGGTCGAATCGACCACGCTGACGACCTCTTCGCGCTGACACTTCCGGAGCTTTTGGACCCAGCGGACACTGTGCGTGCGACGATCGCTGATCGCCAGGCTGAACGGGTGCGCCTCGCTGCACTGCACATGCCTCCCGTCTTCGCGGGCACATGGGAGGTGGCTGATGTACTGCCGCCCCTCCAACCGGGCGACTCGTTGCGCGGAATCGGGATATGTGGCGGCACCGTGAGGGGGCGCGCGCGAGTGATAAACCACGACACGATCGATGACCTCGAGCCCGACGAAATCATGATCGCTCACGTAACCGACGTCGGATACACCGCTCTCTTCGCTCACGCGGCTGCCGTGGTCACCGATATCGGTGGAGTGATGTCACACGCTGCCGTTGTCGCGCGTGAGTATGGCGTTCCGTGCATCGTCGACACACAGGTGGCGGCGGCCCGTGTGCAGAACGGTGCCCTGGTCGAGATCGATGGCAAGTCCGGGACCCTGACAGTTCTCGAGGCCGCCCAGACACACGGGCATGAGCTCATCAGTTGAACGCATTCAGCGCGATCGTATTCGATTGGGGCGGGGTCCTCACAGATCCTCCATTGGCGGGCCTGGTGGCCTACAACACCGCACTCGGGCTACCGGACGGAGCTCTGTCCGCATACGTGCGTGGGGACGGCGAATTCGCGAAGGTCGAGCGGGGCGAACTCGGTGTGAGGGACTTCCTCAAAGGTGTATGTGTCCGGGTGCGCAACACCTACAACGTCGATGTGGATATTCGCGCACTTGCGTCAGCGATGACCGCATCCCGTGAACTGCAACCGTCCATGATCGAACTGCTCGGAAAGCTCGCGCACTCTTACGATCTCGCGGTGCTCAGCAACAACGTGTCGGAGAACAAAGCGCACCTCGATGCGACGTTGCCGGGAAAGCTGTTCACCTTCGTTCTCAACTCTGCGGACGTCGGCCTCCGCAAACCGGATCCCGACATCTACAAGGAATTGTTGCGCCGTCTCGATCGGGATGCTGCGCAGGTGATCTATGTCGATGACTTCGAGGAGAATCTGCCACCGGCTGCTGCTCTGGGAATCACCACCATCCTGTACCGCGACACCGAGTCGCTACGACAGAGTCTCGCGCAGTTGGGGGTCGACGTTCCTCTGCCATGACAGAGCAGGTGACTGTGGCACTTCGAGCCGAGCGCGGCCGGATAAATAATCTAGAAGGCAGGATGGTTCACATGATGACGACAACGGGCAGAGTCGCCGGCAAGGTCGCGTTGGTGACGGGGGGTGCACGCGGCCAGGGGAAGAGCCATGCCGTCATGCTCGCCGAGCAAGGCGCCGACATAGTTCTTTTCGACATCTGCAAGGACATAGCCAGCAACGACTATCCGCTCGCCACACGTCGCGATCTCGAGGAAGCGGGTCTCGCGGTGGAGAAGACTGGTCAGCGCGTGGTGACCGCTGAGGTCGACGTCCGAGATCGCTTTGCTGTAGAGGCTGCACTCGAGGCCGCGATCGGGGAACTTGGACACCTTGACGTGGTGGTTGCCAACGCGGGGATCTGCCCCTTGGGGGCAGGAAAACCGGTGACCGCGTTCGCCGAAGCGTTCGACGTGGATTTCGTGGGGGTGGTGAACACAATTCATGCCGCGCTGCCATTTCTCGAGGCCGGTGCATCAGTGATCACCACGGGATCCATCGCCGGCCTCATCGCCTCGACATCTGGCGCAGGCGGCCCCGCAGGTCCAGGCGGGCAAGGGTACAACTTCGCAAAACAGTTGGTCGACTCATACACCATGCAGCTCGCGGCGCAGCTCGCGCCCGAGTCGATTCGTGTGAATGTTATCCACCCAACCAACGTCAACACTGACATGCTCCAGAGTCCGATCATGTACAAACAGTTCCGTCCCGACCTCGAGAACCCGACGGCAGAGGATGCGGCAGTCTCCTTCCCTCGCATGCAGGCGATGCCGATTCCGTGGGTTGAGCCGTCCGACATCAGCAATGCGGTTGTTTACCTGGCGTCGGACGAATCCAGATACGTCACGGGAGTGCAGATGAAGATTGATGCGGGAGCGATGCTGAAGCGGTGACCAGAACCAATCGGAGGGCAATGCTGACGAGAGGGAAGATTGCATTCGGCAGCGGAGCTGTCGCACTTCGGTTGCGTGGTCTGAAGTTGAACAAGCTTCCCGCGAGGCGTCTTCGCGTCCCTGGGGATTCAGATGCGTCTTCGGTCTTGTCGCGCTGAGCGTTGTGCGTAGGCCCACCCATGTGCTCATGGCGACTGTTCATCCGTCGCGATCCGAGGTCAGCTGCGCCGATCCGTGGTTCACGATGTTGCGAAACACGCGTTGCGTTTGGTCTTAGTGGCGATCTACGCCGGGGATGGAGCCGATCCGGATGAACCCCTCGACCAGCTCCCTCTCAGTTTGTAGCTAAATGCCGTTTCTGAATCTGCGCGTACTACTTGCCGCGGGTTCACCCGCTGTTCGCTTGCCTACCCTGCGAGATGTTGATTAGCTACATATCTAACTAGGTTATCTTTAACGGGGGATCATGTTTACCATCTGGCGCACGAAGCATGCCTTGAACCGAGGCGTGAACGACACAGCGGTCCGATGTGCGGTGCTGCGGTCCAGACTCCGAGCGCGTTCATTCTTCTGCAAGATGTGCGATGCGGAGTTGGTGACCAAAGAGGCCTTTGCGTACCGCACGTGCAGCGAAAAGTGCGCGTATGACGATTGGATGTACAAGTCGGCTCAGTTGAAGTTGCTGTTCCTGTGACGTGCGGAGTCCGCCGCACTCGCCGACGTGCCAGTCAGCGCTGGCTGCACTGCGAATGTCCGCCCGGGAATGCAGATACCTGCGTTCGCCACCACTACGTCGAGGCCACCGAATCGGGCCACCGGGTCGTTGGCGAGCGACTTAAGCCCGTCGAGGTCGCGTACGTCACCTTGCCGTAGCAACGCCTTGCGGGCTTGAGCTTCGACGAGGGCGCGGTCTCAGCCAGGTCGGCCGGCGTTGCTGAGTCATAGGGCACCCCGGGCAGCGGGCCTGCCAGGTCGACGCCAACGATTTCAGCACCTTCGCGTGCCATGCGAACCGCGTGCGCACGACCCTGCCCGCGTGCGACGCCGGTGATGAATGCGACCTTGTTCGTGAGTTTCGTCATTTGAATGTTCCTCTCTACCTTTAAGTGGACGATGCTGCGGTGTCGCTGCCGTGCGATAACAGTTCGATCAAATGAGCTGTCCGTGAGTGGAGCAGACGCACGGCGCGCACAGTCGAGGACTACGTCGATGTCCTTGCCGACGGCGTCGGCGATCGGTCCGAACATGTGGGAGCTTGTGGTGGTCGATCTGTCTGCGATGTGGGCGGGTCCACTGTGCGGGCAGCTCCTGCAGTCTCTCGGGGGTGCCCGTGGGCCGGTGTTCTGTGGTGATGCAATCGCCGATCCACTGACCGGGCTCGAAGCCGCACATGCAGTGGTTGCCTCGCTTGGTCGTGGTGGTGGTGAACTGATCGACGTTGCGATGGCAGGAGTGGCAGCCGAATACGCAAAGGTGCCGGTGCTGGAAGATGTCGACCCCTTGGGCGACGGCGAGATCGACGTCGCGGCACCACGGGCTCCGCGGTTTCCTGGACCGGTGTTCGAGAGCGTTGACGACAAATGGGTCATCGACCTCGTCGAGAAGCGCCGCGGTCCGGGATGTTGATCAGGAACGCGCGACGATCGCAGCATTTCAGTCAGTGAAAGTCGGTCCGCCACATGTCAACACAGCAACACAGTTGAAAGCGTCGCTCGATCAGAGCGCACCGCACGCGGACGGCTGGGTTCGTGCGGTCGGCTATCGCGACAGTGTCGCGGGAGAGTCGGACCGCCATCGTCTCGACGAGTTGTTCGACCACGCCCCGTTGCGGATCCAACACCGCAGCGGCGCCTTGTGGATGGTGAACACCCTGGGCCTGGTCGCACTGAACCAGCCGGACCACCCCACCGGCCGCTTTTTTCGGCAAGACGCACAGTTCGCCTCGGTAACAGCCGGCGAACCCATGGACTTTGCGCCGCTCAGTGCCCGGCTGGCCGCATTCGGCGTCACCGGGTTCACCGAGGCGACACCCGATCTCGGTCCGCACGACCTTGCCGCATTCGAGGACGCCGTCGACGAAGGCAGGTTGCGGCAGCGAGTTGTCGTACTGTCGCGGCATGGCGGACAACCCTATTCACATATCGAGTCCGGTCCGGTCAAACGCATCCTCGACGACAATTCGTCGGACCTCGACGAGGGGCTCGCTGACCAGCGGAATGGGCTCGCGCCACGACGATGGCACACCACCGGCGAAGTCCTGCTGCGCGGACCTGATGGGGGAGCGCCGGCGCCCGTAGAACATTAAACCCGTTGCCGCAGTGATGCCTTGCGCCGCGATTAGGGTAGCGGCTTGTAATGACGACTGGGACTCCGATCGCCCCAGGCCAGACGTGGTCTGCGGCGGCGATCGACGGCACCACGGCGCGCGGTGTCGCCGAGCCTGGACGGGCATTGGTTTGGTCTGCTTCCACACCGCTACCACCTATGGCCAACATGGCTTCGGGTGCCAGGACTTTTTGATCCACCTTCAGTTCAAAGCAATTCACCGGGGTGAGCACTGATGCCTCACCCCGGTGAATCTCGTCTCTGCTACCTAATGCGCGAGCATTCCGGCATCGACGAGATGTTCCGAACCGGTGATGTACGACGATTCGTCCGACGCCAGGAAGAGGACGAGGTTTGAAACCTCACTCGGGTCAGCGATGCGTCCGAGCGGGATCTCCGCCAGCGCATCACCCCCCTCTTCGTTGGTCGCCTCGACCATCATCGGGGTCTGAATGAAGCCGGGATGCACCGAGTTGACTCGAATGTTCTTCGCGCCGTATTCGATGGCGGTGGCTTTGGTCATTCCCCTCACCGCGAACTTGCTGGCGACGTATGCCAGGCTTGGGAACCCGTAGTTGGCCGCCATTCCTGCGATCGAGGAGATGTTGACGATCGAGCCAATGCCGGCCCGCTCCACAGACGGTAGGACAGACTTCATACCGAAGAACACCCCTCTTGATTGATCTGACACACCTTGCGGTAGTCCTGCTCGGTCAGATCAGCGGTTGTGGCCAAAGGCCCGAGGACTCCCGCATTGTTCACGAGCACATTGATTTCACCGAACGCTGCCACCCCCACCTGGACGACGTTGGCCCAGGAGTCGAGGTCGGTCACGTCGTGATGCACGAAGACGGCATTCTCGCCGAGTTCTTGAGCGAGTCTCTCGCCGGTATCGTCCGAGATGTCAGCCAGCACAACTCATGCACCATGCTTGATGAAGGTCTTTGCGTGCGACTCGCCCATACCTCTCGCAGCACCAGTGATCAGCGCAACTTTGCCCTGCAACCGCTCAGTCATGTCGTCTCCCAGTTCTCAGTGTCGGCTACTTAAACATAGACTTTGGCCGGCAGGGAGATTCGCGGGGCAACTTCCTTGGCGATCATTTCCAGGGACTGGTACCAGGGCGACGGATCCTCGGAATAGTCGTGAGACTCCACCTGGAGGGTGCCCACCCTCCGCTCGCCTCGAACAGCGTGTTGATCTTCTCGACCACAGTGTCCGGTGAACCGACACAGAACACGTTGTCGACGATCCACTCCAAGTTGACGTCGGCCTTGGTCGCGCCGGCATCCTTGATGAACCCGTCCATCATTCCGAAACGCCACCAGATCGGGATGAGGTAGCGCTCGAAGCAGTAGCCGATCGGGCCTTCCATCACGAGCCGCTTCGCTTCTTTGTCGGTGTCGGCGACGAACACGGTCTGCGACACGTGGTAGCGGGAACGGTCTGCAACGTGGCCATTGGCTTCCGCTGCCGTCGAATAGGTTTCCCAGTGCGTCTTGAGCGCATCGAGGCCCGAGAAGATAGACACCGGACGGAATCCGCGCTCACCGGCAAACTTCATCGACGGCGACTTGGCGCTGAAGCCGGTCACTGCGATTTCCGGAGCGCCGCCCCACGGGCTGAAGTCGGCCAGCATGTGCTGATCGTCGCCCTCGTCGGCGTGGGTCTCCTCTGGGTAGCCGGCGTTCCAGAACTTACCCTCGGAGGTCAGGTAGCCGGGGATCAGGGTGGGTCCTCATCGTCGAAGGTAGCTGGGGAGTAGGAGCGGTGGTGTTCGACAGCCACGACCGTCCAGGATGGGCACTGAGCCTCACCGGAGTTCAAACCCGCTTCCAGTACAAACGGCTACCCGACCTGGGGGCATCGCTACTCGAAGCCGCCCACTGCGACTGCGCTAATCAGCTTTAGCGCAGGACGCTACCCCCGTCACCAGGGTAGACATGCCAGCCGCATTTACGCTGCGGCGGTGGACTTTCCGCCCGAGCGGGTAGAGACGGCCGCGCAGCAACTGGTCCTCCGCGACAACTCCGCTCGGTCTATCGATCGACACACCACACGTACAACAACGCCGCGTCAGACGCATCAAGCAGATCCCGTCTGAGGCGCTGGAGTGACCCAGTCCATCGCTGGTCTAATCGGCTTCGACACTGACGAACGGCGCTCTGCGCCAGATCCACTGCTATCGCGATCGGGTGATGCGCGTAAGGCGCCGGCGGCTTAGTTCCTACGGCCGGCGTTCACCTGTGGGAAGGCGTTGTACTGCAATACATTTTACGACGAGGAAGGCGCCGTAACTGTCCTGCGCTGGCAACTGACGCCATGACCCAGAGCCGCCGGGGCGGCTCGACCGACCAGGTGGACGGCCCGCCGTTTTGATTCTGCCGTTGCTCATGGGCATGTCTAGGTCGCGCCTGCGCTCGGGTCGACTTTGTTCCTCGGGTATGCCGTCGCTATGGCCTTCACGCTTCGCTGGATACTCGCGGCAGCAGTGGTTGCCGCGGTCAACGTCGTGCAGAAAAGTGATTGCTCGAATGGGGCGCGATGTGTTTCCTGATGTTCATCAAGTTGGTTAGCCGAAAAAAGTGACAGACACGTCGTCACGTGTCAAAGTTGTATCGGCTCAGATGATCCCGAGACCCACGAGAGTCCGAGCTTCGACAACTCCGCTCGATCAAAGTCTCCGTACAAAGGAAAAGTCATGGGCTCAGTGGAAATCTACGTCTTGGCTGCACTCGCGTTCATCGGCTGGATCCTCGGGTTCTAGCGCTACACCATCACCCGGTGACTATCCCGGGACCGAATCGACCCCGGAGCCGCCGTGCCTCTCCCGGGCACCTCGACTTGTTTCGTCCTTTCCTGACCCATCGCTTTGAGGCGGAGATCTCAGAGGCAGACTTGGCTGGCCCTGGACGCTGAACTAACGCTGCTCCGCAAGACAGGCGCGGACATGCAGCGGTCGGGTATCGACCAATGAGGCGCGATCAGGCGGGGACGAGGTCGAACTCGTTGCCTTCGGGATCGGCAAAGCTGACCCACTGATTGTTGTTCTCGCCGAATGAGCGCAGCTCACGCGCCCCCAGCGCGATCAGGCGGCGGGTCTCGGCATGTACGTCGTCCGATTTGAGGTCGAAGTGCACCCGGTTCTTGACCGTCTTCCCTTCGGGAACCTTGTGGAACATGAGCAGGGGGCCCGAATCACCTTTGCTCGGCGCGATCGAGGCGAATTCCTCCGTGGCGTCGTCGCCCAGGTCGCGTTCGAGTACGCGCGACCAGAAGCCGGCAAGAGCCGCCGCGTTCTGCGCATCGAAACTGATACCGAGTACTTCCAGCGACATGGCTGCCTCTTTCTCTCCATTGCGGTAGTTGGGTTATACCGCGATCGAGCCCGGTCCGGCGGATGAGGCGCAGAGGCGGGCTCGCGCAATCGTGCCGTGACGCTGAGTTCAGTTGTCGTTCTTCTTCTCGCCGTTCCCGTTGCCGTTG
The DNA here is from genome assembly GCF_054063855.1 of Williamsia sp. R60. Lineage (NCBI taxonomy): Bacteria > Bacillati > Actinomycetota > Actinomycetes > Mycobacteriales > Nocardiaceae > Williamsia > Williamsia sp. R60. The sequence goes on along the minus strand of NZ_JBSSGR010000003.1, from coordinate 290,286 downwards.
CCCGGTTTGTTCTCCTTCTCCTTCTCCTTCTCTTTCTGCTTGTCGTTTCCGGTGTCGGCGGGCACCTCGACGACAGGGGGAGCCGGCTCTGTCGGTGCAGGTGCGGCTGCGGTGGTCGAGGTGGTGGGCACCGTCGCCGTGGTCACCGGTGCTGGCGCGAGTTGCGGGACGCTCGAGGTGGAGGCGCTGGTGGTGCTCGGTGTGGTCGCCGGGGCATCGGAGGAATCGGACCCGAGTGACACGGCCAGAATCCCGGCCACCACGGCGACGATCGCGGCGGCGACGAGCCCCGCTGCCATAAGTGGCCGTCGTGACCGCGACGCAGGTGCGGGAGCCGCTTGTGCTGCGTAGGCAGCAGACGGCGGGATGGGCGAGGTGAATGCCCGGGTCGCAGGCGGAACGGCCGCGGGCACCGGGGGCGCAGCGGGGGGATGCATCGGCTGAACCAGCAGTGCTCGCCGCATGCTCTCGGCATCGGGGAAACGCGCAACAGGGTCAGGTGCCATCGCACGTTCGATCGTCCCGACCAGCATCGGATCGGCAGAGGGCGACAGCGTGCGAAGCGGAGTCGCGTCGTGCTGCAGGATGGCCCGCGCCACCGACAAGATGTTGTCGCCGGCGAACGGACGGAACCCGGCGACCATCTCGTAGCCCATGACGCCGACCGCGTACAGATCGTCGGTGACACCGGCCGGTTTGCCCTCGATCCGATCAGGACTCAGGTAGGCCACTGTTCCCAGCACTTCACCGGTCGCGGTCTGGTTCGACTCAGCGGTTTTCGCGATGCCGAAGTCGGTGACCTTCACAGCGCCCGCCGTACTGAACAGCACATTTCCGGGCTTGATGTCGCGGTGCAGGACTCCGGCTGCGTGCGCGGCGCCGAGCGCGGACAGCACGTCGGCGAGCACCACCCGGACCCGGTCCGGGCTTACGGGAGCCTCGGCGATCTCGTCGGCGAGGGTGCGTCCCGGTAGTCGCTCCATGACGATGAACGGGCGACCACCGTCCTCGCCGCTGTCGTACACGGCCACCACATTGGGATGATTGATGGTGGCAGCGGTACGGGCTTCGCTTTCGAATCGCAGCCGGATATCGGCGGCCGCGGCCAGATCTGAGCGCAGCACTTTCACCGCCACCGGACGTCCGAGTCGCAGATCCCACCCGTCGTACACGTCACCCATGCCGCCGTGGCCGAGCAGACCGCGTAGTTCATAGCGGCCGGCGAGCGTTTCGGGAGCGGGCATTCCCTTACGCTAGCGCCCTTTGTTTCGGGTTTCGCGATCGCTAGTGGATTCATCCGCCGGATGAACTGTCGAGCCCGCTTCGAGTGGCGAGGCCCCGTGCCCTGTGGGAGCGTGAACGCTCCTGAGGACGGGATGGAAAATCGTGTCAGAGCAGATCGTCGACAAGGCTGCCGCGGGGCGTGGTGCCCGGCAGTACCACATCGGGATAGCGCCCGGCGAGGTCGGAAGCGTGGCGCTGCTGCCAGGGGATCCATTTCGGGTGCCGTTTGTGGCGGAGTTCCTCACCGACGTCACCGAGGTCGCACACAACCGCGAACATCGGACCATGACGGGCATGTATCGCGGGAAGATGATCACCGCGACCTCCACTGGAATGGGTTGCCCTTCCACCGCGATCGCGGTGGAGGAACTCGCCCGCGTGGGCGTCACATCCATGATCCGCGTGGGTAGCTCGGCTGCACTGCAGCCGGGTATCGAGCCGGGTGACCTTCTTGTCAGTGAAGGTTCACTCCGTAACGACGGAACCACCGCCGCCTACGTGCACCCGGGGTTTCCGGCGGTGCCCGACATCGGGATTGCCGGCGAACTGCGTCGCACCGCCGAATCGATGAGGGAGCAGCGGGGCGGATTCGGCGTCTATTCGGGTATCAACGCCACCGACGACGCCTTCTACGCCGAGGGCCCCGAGTGGATAGCGCAGCTGACCGCGATGGGGATTCTCAACGTGGAGATGGAGAGCTCTGCACTGTTCGTGGTGGCGAAGTTGCGTGGTCTGCGTGCGGGGATGGTCTGCGCCTGCTCGAGCAACCTCCTCGATGGCGTGAGTGTGTATGACAAGAAGGACTCGGCGCTCAAGGACGGTTGGATGCGCAGCATCGAGGTGGCGCTCGATACCGCTGTGGCACTTGACTTGTGACTAGGTGTCCAGAACTTCCTCGACCCGGTTTCGGAGGCCGTTCACGCCGTCGAGGTTGATCCCGAAGTCGCGTTGCAGCACCTCGATCACCTCGTCAGCCGATTCGAGACGGGTACGGGTCGACGAGCCATCGCGTCCGTGTACCGCCAAGTTGCGGCCGCGCAGATTCCACCGCGCGTCGTCGGTGACCCTGGCCGCACTCAATCCGACCACGAAGACCGACTCCGGATGTGTCGAGACGTACCAGCTCCCGACTTCCAGATCGACCTGCGGCTGCGGGTCCTCGGTGAACCGGTACAGCGGCTGCCATTGGTCGCGTATCAGCGCTTCGAGCACCAACTCCTGATCGCGCCGCCGGATCCGGTAGGGCTCGTGACGAGTCGACTGCACTTCGTCGGTGATCATTTCGACGGGCGATGACAACGTCTGGCCCCCGAAGCCGACGTCGACGAGGTACTTGCCGGCGACACCGGGAATGGTGACTGCGCAGACCTGGTGAGTCCGCGCCGGTAAGTGGTCGTCGGCCTGCATCCACACCACGCGCCCGGTCAATGCGTCAACCTCAAAGCCCAACTCCAACAGTACGTATCGCATCAGGCCGTTGTGTTCATAGCAGTATCCCCCGCGCCCCCGGTGGACCAACTTGTCGGTCATCGCCGCGGCGCTGAGGTCGGCGACGGGCACACCGAGCAGGGGGTCGATGTTCTCGAACGGGATGGTCCGGGTGTGCGCTGCCACCAGCGCGTGCAGGGTTTCGATCGTCGGTCTCGACGGTCCGGTGTGATGGATGCGCCGAAAGTAGGCGTCGATGTCGAGGCCGGATGAGTTCGTGACCGTGGGTGCCGGAAGTGTGCTCATGACAAGAATGGTCCAACTTCAAGTACGGGTGAAGTCAAGGGTTCTGAGGTTCGACTGAAAACTGTCGAATAGCGGCCTCCCGAGGGCAATGTTCCCTCGGTGTTCTCGCACACGGCAGTTTTGAGGCAGCAACAGTTCTCGCTCGACGCGCCAGAACAAAACTCTTGCTGAGACAAACCCGTGGCAACCGGCCGTTCGTATCGTAAGGTCACCGGCGGTCGATCCCGACCGGCACCGTCATGTCTGGAGTGAGTCACATGAAAGTCTCTGTAGTCGTCGGAAACCCCAAACCGCAGTCGCGGACCCGCACTGTGGCGGAGGCGCTGGTACCGGCCCTGCTGACTCCAGGAAACTATGACCTCGAGGTGATCGAGCTCGCCGACTACGCATCTGAATTGTTCGAGTGGTCGTCGGAGCGACTGAAGGCGGTGACCACCGCTGTCGCCGACAGCGACCTGGTGATCTTTGCGACGCCCACTTACAAGGCGTCCTATACGGGTCTGCTCAAAGCGTTCCTCGACCGCTACGGAACCGATGGGCTGCAGGGAGTGGTCGCGATCCCGGTCTTCACCGGCGGCGATCTCACGCATTCGCTCGCTCCCCAGACCACACTGTTGCCGCTGCTCGCCGAACTGGGTGCAGTGGTGCCGGGCCGCGGGTTGTACTTCGTGATCGACGATCTGCCCCGACTCGACGAGTTCATCGCCGAAGCTGTTGCTCGCTATGCGAAGGTGTTTGCGTCTTTGACCGCGGTTGCAGGTGTGGTCGTTGAGGTCGAATCTGCCGACGTGCCAGCGGAAGCGCAGTAGATCCTGGGCGTCTGCCAACTGACAACGGTCGAGCGCTGTCCCACCCCGTACAACGTCTGCGCGTGAACACAGTCTTGACTTCATGCTCACTTGAAGTCCTAGTGTCGTGTCATGACTCAACAATCAAACCGCATCGTGGCGCCAGAGACCGCTGATCTCAACGCAATCCGAAGGATCATCATCGATGTTCAAGAGGGGTTCACCAACAACGACCCTGTTCAGATGAACTCGCACCTTGCCGACGACGCGGTCGTCGTGAACGCCCGTGGGGTGGTCCTCGAAGGGCGCCGGGCAATCGAGGAATCCACGAAAGATGGCCTGTCGACGGGGTTTCTGAGAGACGCGACCGCTTACTACGAATTGGTCGATGTCACGCTGCTGGCCCAAGACGTCATCGTCGCTCGCAAGAACGCGTGGTCCACCTCGGAGGACGCGCGCGACGGCAGGCCCCCGGAGATGAACGCGTTGTATGTCTTTGTCCGTCGCGAGGGTCGTTGGGCGATTTGGCGTCGGCAGAACACACTCGTCGTATGAATCGATCGACGAGCTAGAGGGCCCGCGGTCCGGTCACAGCAACACACCGCCGGATACTTCGATGCGTTCGCCTGTCGCCCAGCGGAACTCGCGGGACACCAGGGCTGAGATCGCGTCGGCGATCTCAGCTGGGTCGCCCACTCGCCCGAGCGCGGTTTGTCCGGACAATCCCGCGCGCATCGCTTCGTCGTCGCGCATGGCTCCGCCGTTGAAGTCGGTTGCGGTGGGGCCGGGCGCGATCGAGTTGATCCGGATGCCCCGAGGGCCGAGTTCGGCAGCGAGGCTGCGGGTAAGAGCTTCGAGGGCCTTCTTTGATGCCGCGTAGACGGAGGTTGCCGGGCTGACGTGCCGGCTGAGCGAACTCGATACGTTCACGATGCTTGCCCCTTCCGACAGGTGTGGCAGGAAAGCCTGGGTGACAAAAAGCGGACCGCGGACGTTGACGGCAAAGGTGGCGTCGAAGTCATCGGCCGTAATGGCGCCAAGCGGCGCGAACAGGCCCACCCCGGCGTTGTTGATAAGTACGTCGATGGTGCTGGCGCTCCACTCGCGCTCGATGCCGGCGAGCACAGCGACACGTGCCGCCTCGATGGAGGCGAGGTCCGCGACATCCAGGTGAACTGCGATGGCTTCGCCGCCCAACTCGACTATCTCATCCACGACCTCGCTGCCACCGCCCCGCGAGGCCGCGACAACTCTGATCTTGTTTCGGGCCAGAGCGAGCGCGGTCGCTCGTCCGAGTCCACGGTTGGCGCCGGTCACGAGGGCGATATGGGTCATGGCTTCTCCAGTCAGATAAGTAAATGAATACTTACTTGTAAGGTAGATCGTGTTGGAATGCCCGTCAACACGAAGCAGGGAGTCAACCATGGCCCGCGACGCCGAGGCGACCAAGGAACGGATCCTCGCTGCGGCAACCGACGAGTTCTCTGCGCACGGATTTGCGGGTGGGCGGGTAGAGCGGATCGCTGCCAAAGCGCAGAGCAACGTTCGGATGATCTACGCGTACTACGGCGGCAAAAGCGGCTTGTTCGACGCGACCCTGGCGGCGGCGCTACGTCGGATGGCCGAGAACGTCCCGCCGCGCCCTGAAGACCTTGCCGGTTGGGCCGGTGACGTGTTCGACCATCATCAGCGTTTCCCCGAAGTGCTTCGGCTTAGCATGTGGGCTCAGCTCGAGCGGCCAGAAGCAACTGCTGAGCCCAGCGAGATTTATCGGGACAAGGCACTCGCCGTCGCGACGGACGCGGCCCAACCATTGTCGGCCGTCGACGTGCTGGTCTTCATCTACGCCATCGCGCAAGCCTGGCAGCTGTCGCCCAAAGGGCTTACCGGACTTGACGAATACGAGACTGATGGAGATGGAGTTGATGCTCACCGGCAGGCTGTGGTCACCGCAGTCGAGAGGATGTTGCAGGCCCGATCCTGAGTCGAGACGTCTCAGATGCCGCCCCGACGACCTGCTGCTGAATCCAGGCGCCTAATTGATTTAGTACCGTCGCCGACTGTCTAAATTCTGCGGCGCCCGCGCAGGTGCGTCACGCCCATGTTCGGGCAGGTGCGCGGCGCACTTCCGTGGGCGTGGGGTCTACGTGCCCGATGCGATTGACAGCGCCTGACGGATCCGATCAGGCGCCCGACCTTTGCGCGAGGCTGGCCTCCAGCATCTCGAGGAGCGATTTCAAAGCGTCGGGGTCGCCATCAATCTTGACGAGTCCGTTTTCGATGGCCTCGGTCACGGTCATCCGATTGCCGGCGATGGCAGCCATTGTCGGCGGCTCCGTCCAAATGACCGCGTCTGCGGGCGTTTCGGGCGACCCCGCTTGGACGCGGGGGAACCCATCTTGAAGTTGTAGTGTCGCAACGCTATTGCCCACGTTGAACTCGAACTTCGCAGTCACTCCTCGAAGTGATTCCTTGTCGAGCATGCGCGCGAGGAACAGCAGTGACCACTCGGCGTGAAAACTCTCATCGGACTTTGGATCTTCGCTGGTGTGATGTCGAGCCCCCCCACAACGCCAACGGCACCATCGCGTCAGCGAGTTCTTGGCCGGGGTCGGTCAGTTCATAGACGGTCGAAGCGGCAGGCGGGCTCAGATACCGCCGCCGGACAATCCCGTCGACCTCGAGTTGTTTGAGTCGCGACGCCAACAAGCTGGTGCCGATGCCGGTCAGCACGTCCGAGAGGTCGGAGTACCGCTTCGGCCCCGACATCAGCTCGCGCACGATCAGCAACGTCCACCGCTCGCCGACCACATCGAGCGCACGGGAAAGCCCACAGAACTGGTCGTAGCTACGTCGCACCATGGCCACCACCGTACCCCAGAACAGTGGTTACAAAAGTGCATACTTCCATTTGTTACTTGTGTACTTCGAAATCTTATGTAAGAGTCGAATCAGCACGGCGGCCCGCGAGGCAACGGCAACCATCGGCGCCCCCTCGGGCTACACGCAAACCCAGGACCCCTGACACTGTGAGGCGATTGGCCATGGCCGACAAGATGCTGTCCCACTTCTATCGAGGCCAGTTCGTGGCCTACACGACAACCCGCCAGGACGGGCCAATTGTTCTCGGCTGCAACGGTTCAGAGTCATCGATTCGAGCAATCACAGCAGCAAGCCGATTGACGGGTGGGCCCGCGGACGTCATTCTCGTGTGCGCGATCAGAGCGCCCTCCCCACCGCCGCGCCCGACTCGGCTGCACGATGCCTTGAAGGCCGAGGCATACCTGCTCACCGACCGGGCAACAGTCGATGAAGTCCTCCGCCGAAGTACGGAGGTGGCACTTGTAGCCGGTCTGCGGCCCCTGGCCGCGCTCTACCTCCACGGCGATCCCGTCCGCGTGCTGCTCAGCACCGCCGAGCGGTATCAAAGTCCGACCATCATCGCCGGTATGAACGGACAGAGTCCGAGTCGATTGGTACGTCGTCTGGCTCGACGACTACCCAGCGACGTTGCACTCATCGCCACTGACGGAACTACACATCTGCGAAGCCGGTCGGCGTCAACCACGCACATGCTTAACCAGACGAAGGCATGGCGTGCAGTGCACAGGCCTGCGAACGCGTGAGAACACCAGTGAGCCTTGTCAAAGACCGGAACCAGCAGGAGGAATCATGCACGCGCCATTGATGATGAAAGTCCTTGCCGCAGGGCGGATCATTCTCGGCGTGACGTCACTAGTCGCGCCACGAGCGTTCGCCACCGCCGTCGGAGTTGTAAATCCCAGCGACGAACTGTCATACATGACGCGCGTCTACGGCGCCCGAGCAGTTGCTATGGGAACCGGCTACCTCACCGCCACTCCACACGAGCAGGCACGGTGGGCCAAGCTATCGCTTGCCATCGACATCTGCGACACCACCGCGGGCATTGGTCAGGCTTTCCGACAACCGAGTTCGCGCCGACCTGTCGCCCTCATGATCGTTCTCACCGCGACCTATGCCGCCGTGGGCCTAGCCGCAGCACGTGCCCAAAGTGGGTTTACGTCTGCCCCGGTGGACCGCCGTCTGTTGCCGACGTAACCAGTTGGATTGCAGGGTGTTTAGGCCACCGGTGGGGCCGGAGATCTGTAGAGCCAGGTCGTACCAGTGGTCCCAGGCGGCTGCGGGTTCAGTGAAATAGGTTGTGCGGGGGCTCGTTCCCAGCCACCGCGAGGCGGTGCCGCATACTTCCTCGTAGCCACGTCATCAGGGGGACCACATGAGAACAGCAGGTGTCGCCGCGCTCACCGTTGCCGCATGCATGCTTGCCGCCTGCACACCGAGCGATTCTCGCACGGGGTTTCCCAGCACCTCCGAAGTGCGGCAGACCGTCACATCATCAAACACCGGCCCACCTGTTCAGATTGATCCTGCGGCTCCCGACGACACCGTCCCTCCACTCCCGATCATCCTCACGGTCGACGGTCAGACCTTCACCATCACGGAACGTGATGGCGGGCACGACTACAACTGGGACAACGGCCCCAACCCCGGCTACGGATTCTCGGAAGGTGCGCTGGGCACCGCCCAAGTCCCGGCAGACCAGGCAACCAATCGACGACCGCCGCGACGAGTCGACACACTCGGTCACTACCGCAGCTCCATCCGAGACTTTCTCAGCTCGATCGACCCCGATACCGGATATCTGGAGGACTAGAGCCCGCCGAGACCACACGGTTCGTTCAATTCGATGTTCCCCGGCCCAACTGACAGTTGGCGCGCCCAAATGCCCCCGAGGTGGGACCATCACTGGTGTGACCGAACTGATCGAGGCCCGCGGCAGCAGAGAGAAGCGGGATCTCGCCCCCCACGTCGTTGTACTGTTCGGCGCCACTGGTGACCTTGCCCGGCGAAAGCTGTTGCCGGGGCTGTTCCATCTGTTCTTGTCGAAGCTGGCACCCGAGTTGCGGATCGTCGGTACATCGCTGGACGACTTCGACACCGAGGGGTTCCGCGAAGTCGCGATCAAGGCCTGCAGTGAGTTCTCCAGCAGGATGTTCACGCCTGAGGCTGCCGCCGAGTTCGCCCAGCACCTGACCTACGTGCCGCAGGGCGACGGGGCTGAGGCGCTCGCGGCCGGCGTACGCGTGCAACTCGATGCGCTCGGCAGCGAAGCGCGCATGTTGCACTACCTCAGTGTTCCGCCGAAGGCGGCGATGGCAGTGCTGGAGATGCTGCACGCGGCCGATCTCGTCAAGCGATCCCGCGTCATCATGGAAAAGCCCTTCGGTACCGACCACGAGAGTGCAGTGGCACTCAACGCCTCCATTCACCGATGGTTCAAGGAAGAGCAGGTCTTTCGTATCGACCACTTCCTCGGCAAGGAGTCGGCGCAGAACATCTTGGCCTTCCGGTTCGCCAACGGATTGTTCGAACCGATCTGGAACCGCAACTTCATCGACTACATCCAGATCGATGTGCCAGAGAAATTGTCGCTGGAGGGCCGCTCCCACTTTTATGAGTCGACAGGCGCGTTCCGGGACATGGTGGTGACACACCTTTTCCAGATCCTGGCGTTCGTTGCGATGGAACCACCCACCGCTCTGGCGCCGGGACCGATCGGCGAAGAAAAGAACAAGGTCTTTCGATCCATGCGGCCCCTCGATCCACGCAATGTGGTGCGCGGTCAATACGCCGGCTACCGCGACGAGCCCGGCGTGGCGCCGGAATCCGAGACCGAGACGTTTGTGGCGCTGAAGGCCGAGATCGACAACTGGCGCTGGGCCGGCGTGCCGTTCTACCTACGCACGGGCAAGAGCCTCGGCGAAGGCCAACGCATCATCTCCATCGCCTTCCACGAGCCACCCAAGAGCATGTTCCCGCCGGGTTCTGGTGTGGGACAGCAAGGTCCGGACCACCTCACGTTCGATCTGGCCGACGCGTTCAAGGTGTCGCTGTCGTTCTACGGCAAGCGACCGGGACCGGGTATGAAACTCGACAAGCTGAGTCTGCAGTTCGCCATGCAGGAGACCGATCAGGTGGGACTTGTGCTCGAGGCGTATGAGCGTTTGATCCTCGACGCGATGAAGGGCGATCGAACGCTCTACACAACAGCCGAAGGCATCGAGCGTCTGTGGGAGGTCTCGGCGCCGTTGCTCGAGAACCCGCCGCCGGTGCGCAGCTACGACCAGGGCTCCTGGGGACCGAACGCCATTCATCAACTCATCGCGCCCCACGCCTGGCGCCTGCCGTTCGAGAGGATCTGGCGGAACAAGAAGCAGAGCTAAGACCCGTCGCGCGCATACTCTTTCATGAGTCTGCGTTCGTCATCGACCTTCGGATAGCCGAAGAACACCACCACGGCGCCGCCCAGCACAACGGCGATCGCCGCGGCGTAGGCCAGGTGGTCGCCGTGAACAAACGCATCGCGGGCGCCGGCGATGACCTCTTTGCCGTACTCGGGATAACGCTCGGCCAGCACCTCAGCACTCGAAAACGATTTGGTGAGAGCAGCTTCGGTCTCGTCGGTGACCTTGGACGCGTCGGGCGAATCCGAGATGGACTTGGTGAAGTCGCGGGCGTATCCGGCGGTCAGGATTGCACCCAGGATGGACTGCATGATGGCCCCACCGAGATCGCGTTGCAGGTCTGACATGCTGGACGCCATTCCTGCGCGCGAGCGTGGCACCGATCCGGTCAGCGACCGCGATGCCGGCGTGCCGGCGAAGCCGACCCCGATTCCGACCAACGCGTACGCCACCGCGATCTGCCAGTAGTGCGCATCCTCGGTCCACATCGTCAACGCCGCAACGAGACCGGCGAGGATGAACACGAATCCCACCAGCAGAGTGATGCGTGAACCACGCGCCTCGACCATCCGGGCGGACAACGGCGCGAAGAGCACCATTCCGATCGCGGCGGGAACGATGGTGGTGCCGGCCTCCAACGTCGAGTACTCCAGCACATTCTGCAGATACTGCTGGCCGATGAACATCACACCCATCAGCGTGCCGAACACGACCACGCCACCGAAGGCGGCCACCCAGAAGGTACGGCGACTGGCAATCGAGAGATCGAACAACGGTGTGGGGGCATGACGTTGCCGCACGAAGAACGCGATACCGGCGGCCAGAGAGATCGCGGCCAGTACACCCACAGCCGTTCCGGCGCCCGACATCGGGATGAAGTTGAGGGCCAGGATCATTGCGCCCACGAACACGATGGAGAGCACGCCGCCGAGGTTGTCCACGGACTCGGACGCATCGCCGGAATCGGACGGTACGAGGAATATCGCGGCCACCAGTGCCACCACGGCCAGCGGCAGGGTCACCAGGAACACCGAGTGCCAGCTGAACACCTCGAGCAATGCACCTGAAACGATTGGCCCCAGTGAGGAGATCGCGCCACCCAGAGCCGACCACGCGGCGATCGCACGAGTGCGACTCGGACCCGACCAGAGTGCGGTGATGACCGCCAGCGTGGTCGGAAACGCCAGTCCGGCGGCGATTCCGCCCACCAGACGCGCAGCGAACAGCACCTCGATCGACGGCGCGAAGCCGGCCACCAACGAGGCCGGGATCGACAACAACATGCCGAAGACGAGCATCCGTTTGCGGCCGTGCCGGTCGCCGAGTGCGCCGAAGTACAGCACGGAGGCGGCCAATCCCAGTGAATATCCCACTGCGACAAGGTTCAGTCCGGTGGCACCGGCGTCGAAGGCTTTGCCGATGTCGGGGAGTGCGACGTTGGCGACTGCCAAGTTGATGTTGGCCACCCCGGCGACGAGTATCAGGGTGCCCAGCACAACCTTCGCGCGTGGTGGTGCTTCCGGTGTCACGGTGGCCGTCAAGGGTGGCTCCCTTCGTCGGTGCCTGGGCACCAGACAAGCAGTTTGACTCGATGGTGATCGAACGAACATCCACATGAAAACAACAGGGTGCGCAAAGAGTATCCCGCGACCGAGCGCGCAGCTCAGGGTTTGATCGTCGAACTGTTCCGCAGTCTTCGGGCTGTGTTCATCGAAGCAATTCTGGGAAACGGCCTGCGATCACAAGCCCAGCGTCGACCGGATGATTGCGGCCAACTCCAATGGGGCGTCGCTCTGCACCGAGTGCCCGGCTCCGGGTACCGAGATCACTTCGGAGCCCGGCCGTCGACGGACGATCTCGGCGGCATCGGTGTCCGTGACAAAGGCCGACGCGCCGCCGCGGACCAGGGTGAGGGGAATGGTGCTGGCCGACAGGGCATCCCAGAGCGGCCCGGGTTCGATGCTCTCGCGCATCTTGTCGTAGCGCCACTGCACACGACCGTCGTCGAGTTCGCGGGTGTTGTGGATGACCCCGCGACGGATCGACGACCTGCTGCGTCCGGGTGCGGCTGCGGCGGTCAGCTCGATCAGTTCGTCGCGGTTGTCGTACGTGTCGGGTCCGCTGACCAGCGCGACCGTGCCTCGATCGGCTCCGCTCAGTTGCTCAACCCGTTTTGGCGATTCGGGGCTCACGTCGACGATCAGGGCCCGTCGGATGAGGCGGGGCTCGAGTGCGGTGATCGCGATGGTGGTGAGTCCGCCCAGCGACATCCCGACAACCAGTTCGGCGTCGGGGGCGAGGTCGCGGATGACCGGAGCGACGGCGACAGCATTCGGTTGCGGGCGGTAGTCGTGGTCTTCGCGCCAGCCGGAGTGACCGTGCCCCGGCAGATCGACGGCGAGCGCCGGCAGGCCCAGTGCCAGGATCACGCTGTCCCAGGTGTGGGCGTTCTGTCCGCCACCATGGAGGAAGACGATGCGGGGGGACTCGGCGGTCCACTGCACGCTGCTGACCACGTTGCCATCCACATCGGTGTCGATGCGGGTCACTTCGGGGATGCGGTCGAGGTCGATATCCAGTTCGGCAGCGTTCTCGGTCAGGAGGTCGAACTCCGAAGCCATGGTGCCCCTTCCACATCGATGGTGATGTGAAGGCTACGGGCCCGAGACATCGTGCCGCCACCGTTCCGGGCCCTTACGAGAGCCCAAACCCGGTCAGTCGGTCCGGTTTTTAAGCCGGCTCATCCAGTCGGCCGGCACGCGATCACTAGGACCCGGAGTTGCCTGATCGACGGGGTGCGCGTGCGGCGGAGCGAGTTCGGGGCCGCGGTAGTAGTCATTGGTGGCGTAATTCCAGAACCAATCCTCACCAGGTTCGAACGACTGGATGACGGCATGACCCGTGTCGGCGGCATGGTGTGAGGCGTGCCGGGACAGCGAATCATCGCAGCAGCCAACGTGACCGCACGTTGCGCACCGGCGTAGGTGGAACCACCAGCTACCCGTCTGGTCGCATTCGACGCAACCGGAACCGCTGGGTGGCACCGACGGGTTGATGTCTGGAGTTGTCATTCTGGGCCCTCTCGCTCATCGATCGTTACTCGACCACAAGATCAGTGTTCGATCGTTTGCGCATCTTGTCCACCGCGGATCGCGCCCACCGCGCAGACCCACCAGACCGCGTCAGCCGACATTGCGCCCCTTGCTGCCTCGATCGAGCAGGTCGAGTTCGAGCTCGGTGCGGGCCCGGCTCATGCCAGATCCGGCGTCGAAAGACGCCCGCGGCGACGTGCGATTTTGATACGTCGCAATCAATCCGGCAATCACGGCCGGCCCCAAGATCACCAAAATGTCCATGGCAGCAACTATCCGTTCGAATACATCACGCCAACAGTGTCTGTTTTGACAGTATTGGCAAATATCCTGCCAAGCGATCGCTCGACAGTGTTTGTGCAGGCCAGGACAGTGTCGGCGGTTCAGATGGCGCGGGGCAACCGATTTTCCGTGCGTGCGCCGCTCGGAGTCGACCGTTCGTCGGACAGGGCGGCTAGGTGCTCGGCCGTCCGAGTGGGGACGCAGCAGACGGCTCGGCAGCGCCGTACATCAGTTCGAGTTCGCCGAGATACGCGCATGTGCCGATCAGTGGTCGCGCAGTGGCCATGTCCAATGGGTGATCGGCGGTGTCCGCGCGCAGAGCCGACACGGCATCCTCGGCGATCCCGACTCCGCCGTCGGCGTGCGTCGTATGGCCGCTCCGGATCTTGGCGGTGTGGCGCCTGACCACCGCCCGAAGTCGCGGATGGCCGTCCGGGTCGGGCGGCAACGGGAGGTCTGCGATCGAATCGGCGACCACGCGGAGGCGAGTGGCGTGTCCGAAAGCTCGGAGCATGGGCGTTCTCTCGTCCGTGGGCCCACCACTTTCTGAAAGATATTGGCGTGCCGCATCATCGGCAGTGCGATAAGCGATGACACTCAGGTTGCGATGCTTGGTGACGTCGGCGTTCGCCGAGCGGTCGGCGCCCCGGAGTAATCGGCCCACCACAACATCGAGGTACTGCAGGTACTGGCCGGTTGCGCTGTCGATGGCTGCGCGTGCCGTCGCTGCGACACCTCGGGGCCAGAGGAGAAACGAGACCACCACTGCCACTGCGCATCCGATGGCAACATCCTCTACGCGAATCAGGCCCACGTGCCAACCGCTGGGCTTGAGAATGTTGAACATGGTGATCACCAGCACCGTGAACGCGGCTTGACCGGCGGCAAAGGAGAAGACCTTGGGAATGTAGGCGGCTCCGAAAGCTGCAAAGGGAAGCAGAATCCACAACAGGGTGCCGTTGGTCCCCAACACGACGACGATGGCTCCGCCGATGACAAACCCCGCGGTGGTTCCCGCAACTGCCCGTACCACTTTCGAGCCCGTGGTCAGGGCACTGCTGCGCAGAACCGACATCGCGCCCAGCACCACCCAGAACCCGTGCTGCACCGGCACCACCTGAATGAGGGCCACTGCGGCAGCGAGGCCCACACCGGTGCGAAGGGCGTTGCGGGCAATCACCGACCGGGCGATGACGACCGGGGATGCGGCTTTTCGGGTGGCCTCGAGTTCGGAGAGCACGAGATCTGCTGCGCCGGTCGGTGGCAACTGCCTGCCCAGCACCTTGGCGATCATCGGCCGCGCATCGGCAGCAGACGACCACGCGATGGTCCGCCCGACGAGAGCCACTGTTGTGCCGACGGTGTGAACCGTGAGCAGTCGGGCGCCAGTTGCTTCCGCCTCGGGCTCGCTCGGCTCGGCCACGATCTGTTCGACGTTGTGACCGAATCGATTTCGCAACACCGAGGTCAGGTCCGTTGCTGTGGAGACGAGTCGTTGCCGGTACAGGTCATCGTCTTCTGGTGACCTGCCTTCGCGGAGCACCTCGACGCAACGACGCAGGACCGCCGAGGCAGCGTCTCGGACTACATCGGGCAACCGGGTCTCGCCGTGAGTGGTCTGAGCGGCAAGCCATTCGAGGTCGTCCACCACGCGTGCCAGAGCTCGGCTGCCGGCCGTGAGCCCCGTAGGTCGGCTGTCGGTGCCCAGGTACGCCTGACGCAAGTTGCTCATCGCGTCCATGACTCGCGCGGTGGACGCGGTGGACGCGGTGGACGCGGTGGACGCGGTGGACGCGGTGTCGTTGTGGCTCATGGCGATGTGTTCGGCAAGAGCCTCGCAGACTTCCCGGGCCCGGCGGCGCAGCGCATCGTGGTGATCCGGGGGCAGGAAATACAGCGCAGCCGGGATGCAGAACACCAGGGCCAGAGTCCAACCCAACAGTCGGTCAGAGATCGGTCCGACATCGGGAACTGCCACCGGCAGGACAAACGCGAGAAGAGCCGCGCGCTGACCTGCGGCAAAACTGGAACTGAGAATGGCCAGGTACGACACCACCACCCCGACCACCAGCATCGAGACCACGCCCACCCAAGCAGGCGTCGCCAGAATCGTTCCGACGGTGATGAATACGTATCCGACAACGGCGAGGCCGGCGAAGCTGACGGCACGTCGAGTGCGGTTGCCCGGGAAGTCGACCAGCACCAGTAGCGCAATGGTGCCGAAGATGGCGAACAACGGAGTCTGGGGGCCGCCGACATGCACGGCGATTGCAGCCACGATCGGGACGATGATCGCGGTGCGCACCGCCCTCCGCAGCGCATCGAAACCGTGGTCGCGCGAACCCACGGCCGCAGGCAGCGAGCGCAGTCGACGCGGGACGGGCAAGCCCATGGCGTGATGGTAACGGCAGGAGTCCGATTCCACGGGGCAACGGTGACCGACGTCGAGATCGATGTCGTGCGGCGCCGCGATCGCCTAACGTGGGTTGGGCGAGAGATCAAAAAACCCTCGCCGAGCAGAACGAGAATGGAGATTCGCATGAGCGACAACGTTTACCGCGTCACCGAGATCGTCGGGTCGTCGACAACAAGTACCGACGATGCGATCAAGACCGCGATAGCCCGGGCCAACAAGTCGCTGCGCAACGTGGATTGGTTCGAGGTGATCGAGACCCGAGGACACGTGGAGAACGGAGAGCTCGCGCACTTCCAGGTCACCCTGAAGGTCGGTTTCAAACTGGAGGACTGAGGAGTCCCGCTGTCAGTCGAGGTCGTCGAGTATGCCGATGAACTCGGTGGCGTACTCGACGTGGGTGAGCAGGCGTTCGTAGCGGTTTCGGGCGTCGGCTCTCACCTCGTCGATGACGATGCGGGCAGCGGGATCTGGCTTGTCGGAACCGTGTATTGCATCCACGGCGCGTAAGAACGTGCGCATCTCGTCGAGGCTGTAGCCCAGTGGTTTCATCCGTCGGATGATCAGCAGACGTCGCACGTCGTCTTCCGTGTAGAGCCGGAAATTGCCTTCTGTGCGGGCTGTCGGTGCCACCAGGTCGATGTCTTCGTAATGGCGAAGTGTCCGGACCGACAGGCCGAGCCGATCGGCAACCTCGCCCACCTTCATGCGGTTCCCGGCCATCAGTCGGATGCGCCGAGTCGGCCCGACAACCGTTCCAGACGCGCGAGCCCCGCGCCCTCCAGCCCGACGATCGTGGCCCGTTTGCCACGCGCCCGGTACTTGCCCAGTACTGCATCGAGACTGGCGACCGTCGACGCATCCCAGACGTCGGCATCGCTCAGGTCGATGATGACCCTGTCGGGATCGCCCGCATAGTCGAACTGATAGACCAGGTCATTGCTCGACGCGAAGAACAGCTGTCCGGTGACCCGGTAGCGACGCACCTCGGCGAAATCGGTACTCTCTGGGTCGTTTTCGGTGACCGGCGTGACCGTGGTGAGATGTGCGACCCGGCGGGCGAACAGCACCATTGCGGTGAGTACGCCGAGAACAACGCCGATGGCGAGATTGCTGGTGAAAACCGTTGCGGCAACGGTGACCAGCATGACAAGAGTTTCCGGAAACGGCATCACCCGCAGCGTTCGGGGATGGACGCTGTGCCAGTCAAACGTACCGACCGACACCATGATCATCACGGCGACCAGGGCGGCCATCGGGATGACACCGACGATGTCGCCGAGAACCACGACAAGGATCAACAGGAACAACCCGGCGAGGAACGTCGACAGTCTGGTGCGGGCGCCCGATTGCTTGACGTTGATCATCGTCTGACCGATCATCGCGCAGCCGCCCATGCCGCCGAAGAACCCGGTGACGACGTTGGCCACTCCTTGGCCCCACCCTTCGCGGGTCTTGTCGGAGTGTGTGTCGGTGATGTCGTCGACCAGCTTGGCTGTCATCAGCGACTCCATCAGTCCCACGAGGGCCATCGCCAGTGCGTAAGGCGCGATGGCCGACAGGGTGTGCATCGTGAACGGCACATCGGGGATCAACAGGGACGGTAGCGAATCGGGCAATGCGCCTTCGTCTTCCACCGAGGGGACATCCCAGCCGAACGCGGTGACCACCACCGTCAAACCCACGATCGCCACAAGTGGCGAGGGAATGGCCGTGGTGAGCCGGGGCAACAGCACGATGATCGCCAAACCCGTTGCCACCAGGGGGTAGACGAGCCAAGGGATGTCGTCGCCGATGAGATGCGGCAGCTGGGCTCCGAAGATGAGGATTGCCAACGCGTTGACGAACCCGGTCATCACGCTTCGGGGAATGAAGCGCATCAACTTGGCGATACCGATCACGCTGAGCGCGATCTGAAAGATGCCGGCGAGGATGACGGTGGCGATGAGGTAGTCGAGTCCGTAGTCGTCGACGATCGGCGCCAAGACAAGCGCGACAGCGCCGGTGGCCGCGGAGATCATCGCCGGCCGGCCTCCGACCACGGCGATGGTGACGGCCATGGTGAACGACGCGAACAGCCCCACGCGCGGGTCGACCCCGGCGATTATCGAGAACGAGATGGCCTCGGGGATCAGCGCGAGCGCCACCACCAGACCTGCCAGCACCTCCCGCCGGAGATCGCGTGGTGAACGCACGAGTGCGCGCACCGTCGCCGGCGGGTTCTGAGAATGGGTGACGGAGTTCGTGCTGGGCACGCGCGTCCTTTCGAGCTGATGTGGGCAGTCGGAGTGGTGGCCGGCAGACGTGGCCGGACCGCCCGCAAACCTACCGTAACGAGAGGTTTGCCCCCAAGTCGTGCTGTCCCGTTCGCCGTTACAGGGCCAGGTGAACGGGCCGGCCGCGGACAAGGGTGGCGGCGACCCCGAGTGTGCGCAGACGAGCGCCCATCTGTGTCGACGTACCTGATGTGATCGGATTGTCGTCGAGCAGCACCACATCGCCCCGACTGCCCACTGCCACCGTGGTCTGCCCATCAGTACTGGCCGAGAGGGCCTGCGCCGGGGTGAGCGCCTCATCGGGGTTCCACGGCTCGGTTGTCGCGTCGGCGCCCCGATCGACGGCTGCTGCCATCGCGATTCTCGGATCGAGCGGCGCAACCGGTGCATCGGAGCCGAGCGCGAGTGTGACACCACCCCGCAGCATCGAACGAAGGGCGAAACAACGGTCGGTGCGGTCGGACCAGCATTGCCGGGCCACCTCCCGGTCGTCGACCAGATGGGCCGGTTGGACACTCGCCCGTACGCCCAGTTCTCGCATCCGCCGGATGTCGTCGTGGCGGATGAGTTGCACGTGTTCGATGCCGCCGCGCGCGCCTGTTGCCTCGAACGCGCTCAGTGCTTGGTCCACCGCAGCATCACCGATGGCGTGCAAGGCGATGTCCATGCCGCCGCGGTGTCCACGGGTGAGCAACTCCACGAGGGACTGGTGGTCGTATGCCTGGTGGCCGAGTGTGTGGTGTTCGGTGTCGGTATAGGGCTCGCAGCAGAACGCGGTCCGGGTGTTGAGCGACCCGTCCGAGAAGATCTTCAACGGACCCATGGTCAGCAACCCTCGTCCGTCGGCGAGTTCGCTGCCCGTTCGCAGACCTGCCGCCAGGACATCGTCGAGTCTGTCGGGGTACGTGACCGGCCGGATGCGGATCTGATCGATACCGCGGGCAAATCGTCCCGGCCACTCCTGGTAGCCCGCAGCCATCTCGAAGTCGACGACACCGACAACACCTTTGCTCGCTGCGTCCGAGATGGTCGCGCGCAGCAGGTCGTCGATGTTCTCCGATGCGGCGGTCAGGGTACTGACATGGTGTTGCAGGTCGAACCACTCGGACTCCAGAAGTGGCCCGTCGCGAAGCGGAACCCCCAGAAGTGCAAGAGCTTTGGTGTTCAGCCAGCCGGTGTGACCGTCGCCGCTGGCCAGGATGACCGGATGGGGTCCGCTGACGGTGTCGAGCATGGCAGCGGTTGGCTGTTCGGGCCAGGTGGCCGTTCGGAATCCGTAGCCGACGATCGCGCCGGACCGCCAGGGGTGGGGCAGTGACGCCACGTGGTCGGCGACGATGCGCAGCACGTCGCCAGGACCTGAAGTGCCGGATACGTCCAATTTGGAACGGCTTTGGGCCCACCAGGTCAGGTGAGCGTGCTGGTCCCAGAGTCCGGGGATGCCCCAGCGGCCGTCGGCGTCGATCACCGTCTCCGCGCCGCGTGGGCGAAGCCCGGCAGCGATCTCGGTCACCGTTCCGTCGTCGATCCGGATGTCGAGGGGGAGATCTGTGGGGGTTGGTCGGCCGACCGGAACCAATCGCGCACCGCGGATCAGAGTGGATGAGACGGTCATGGCGCCCAGCTTCTCACGACAGATGTGCGGTCGAGATACTTGGACTTCCTATAAAGTTTGTTCCCATGAGCACAATGTTTCGTGCCAGTACCGTCGACGGCATCCTCCGGCGGAGCGCGGCCAAATTCCCTGATCGCATCGCACTCCGGTTCGCCGATCGCTTGTGGTCCTATCGCGATCTGGATGCCGCAGTCAGCAGGGCCGCGGGACACCTCCGGTCGATAGGCCTGAGCGGAGGTGATCGGGTCGCGGCGTACGGCACCAACTCCGACGCATACCTCATCGGATTCTTGGCCTGCGCCCGCGCCGGACTGGTCCATGTACCTGTCAACTATGCGCTGAAGGGTGGCGAGCTCGAATACCTCGTCGGGCAGTCGGGAAGTCGTGCGGTGTTGGTGGACCCGGCACTTCGGCCGGGCCTCACGCCCGTAGCCGAACAGCTGGACGTCGAGCACATCGTTGCTTTACGTGACGACACGGATTCACTACTGGAGCGCTGCAGTTCGGGAGACATCCCGGACATCGACGACCCGGTTGACGAGACCAGCCTCGTGCAATTGCTCTACACCTCGGGAACCACGTCGAAACCCAAGGGCGCGATGATGACCCACGGCGCCATGGTCCACGAATACGTGTCTTCGGTGATGGCGCTTGCCTTCACCGAGTCGGACAATCCGCTCATCTGCATGCCGCTCTACCACTCGGCGGGCATGCACGTGTTCATGCTCCCGTACCTGTCGGTGGGAGCCACGATCAGCCTCATAGAGACTCCGGACATCCCGGAGATCCTGCGGCGCATCGAAGTCGAGAAGATCGGGTCGCTGTTCCTGGCGCCGACCGTGTGGGTGCCGCTGGCCGGTCATCCCGATCTCGAGACCCGCGATCTCTCGACCCTGCGTAAGGCCCAGTACGGTGCCTCCATCATGCCGGTCACCGTGCTGAACCGGCTACGCGAACGCTACCCCGACATCGCCTTCTACAACTGCTTCGGTCAGTCCGAAATCGGCCCACTGGCAACGGTTCTGCAACCCGAGGAGCATGCGGATCGGCCGGCGTCATGCGGCAGAGCAGTGTTCTTTGTCGAGACACGAGTGGTGGACACCGACGGCAACGACGTCGCCGACGGCACCCCCGGTGAGGTGCTCTACCGCTCTCCGCAACTGTGCCAAGGCTATTGGGATAACCCCGCAGCCACCGAAGAGGCGTTCCGGGATGGCTGGTTCCATTCCGGTGACCTGGTCACCCGTGACGCGCAGGGCTACATCACCGTGGTCGACCGGATCAAAGACGTCATCAACACCGGTGGGATCCTGGTGGCATCGCGTGAGGTCGAAGATGCGGTGTACACCCATCCCGGTGTCGCGGAGGTCGCAGTGATCGGTACACCGGACGAGAAGTGGATCGAGGCGATCACCGCGGTGGTCGTGCTGCGTCCGGACGCGGGCGATGTGTCGCCCGATGACCTGATCGCTCATGTCAAGGAGCAGATCGCTCCCTTCAAAGTGCCGAAACGCGTTGTGTTCGTGGAAGATCTGCCGCGGAACCAGAGCGGTAAGCTGCTGAAGCGAGAACTGCGCACCGGATTACAGGACTAGACTGCATCCCATGGCCAGAACAATTGCGACCACCACAGACGTCGAACGCCAAGCACTGCTGGACTTTGTCCGGCCGCGCCACCACATGCTGCTCAGTACGGTTCGATCCGATGGCAGTCCGCAGCTTTCGCCGGTCACCGGAGGAGTGGACGAGGAAGGCCGCATCGTCATATCGACATACCCCGGCCGCGCAAAAACGGCCAACGCCCGCCGTAACAGCTCGGTGAGCGTGTGTGTGGTGTCCGACGAATGGAACGGCGCCTGGGTCCAGATCGATGGAACCGCCGAGGTGCTCGACATGCCGGAGGCCGAAGATGCGCTTGTCGACTACTTTCGTAGCATCTCGGGTGAGCACCCCGACTGGGACGACTACCGCAAGGCGATGCGTGTACAAGGCAAGTCGCTGATCCGGATCACCCCGTCGCGCTGGAGTCCCATTGCCACCGGCGGATTTCCGGAAGACGTGGCTGCCCGCCTCGACGCTCAGGACTGACTCCGGAGGAGATTGCCCACGCACCGTTTTGTGCACCGCGCGCGGGTTTGAACCGGTGCGCGGCGATCAAAACGATGCGTCAGCGAGGACGGCTCGCAGTCGACTTACAGGGCAGGTGGTCGCACCCCGACGTAGACACCCTGCGGCCGGAACCGCAGTCTCGGCTCCTCGTACTCCTCGATGGCGTGGGCAACCCATCCTGCGATTCGCGCGATCGCGAAGATCGTCTCGGCCGCGTCGGGTGACATGTCGAAGCGAACCGCGATCGCGGCCAGTGCCATATCCGAATTGAGGAACGCGGAATCGGTCTGGCTTGCGATACTCCGCAACTCTTCGATGGTTCGGATGACTTTCCGGTTGCCGCCGGTGGTGGTGGCGATCAATTCGAACAGGGCCTCGGCGCGCGGATCGTGGTCCCGGTACACCACGTGACCGAACCGGGTGTGGCCTGGTCTGGCCCTGACCACAGTGCCGATGCACTCGAAGGATTGTCCAGCGCGTCGGTCAGGAATCGTGACGCCCTGGTGGCGGCACCTCCGTGCAACGGCCCGTCGAGCGCACCGAGTCCCGCGGTGACCACCGAATAGATGCTGCCGCGCGCGCTCGCGGCCACCCTGGCCGCGACCGTGCTCGCAGTCAGGTCGTGGTCGGCCAGCAAGACCAGCGCGGCGTTCAGCAAGCGGACACGGCCGCGATTGGCCGGGATCGAGGTGAGCCGTGGCCACAGCCTTGCCGCGAGTGATTGCCCGATCGCGTCCTCACCCGAGGCGACAGGTAAACAATCGACCACCGTGTCGAGGATGCCGCCGGCCTTGCGGGTCACCACATCGTGGGTGAGTTGGTGGCGGAGGTTGTCGCGGGATCCGAGTACGTCGATGGCCATTCTGGCCATGTCGACACGGCGGCCAGCGGGGTTGCTGAGGGCTCTCAACTGTTTGATCACACTGCGGGGCAGCATGTTTCGACCCCATTCGGGCTCGCTCCGCCACAGCATTGCGGCAACTGCCTCGAAGTCCACCGAGGTGGCGAGCACGGCGGCATCCTGGCCACGGTAGTAGAGATGATCGTCGTCGAGCAGTGTGATCTGGGTTCGGATGCGTTCGACGACCCCGGCCGGAGGTCGGCCGGCGGAACGGCGGGTCAATGCGTCCACCTCGTCGACGGCGAACACGCTGCCCCGGACTCCGTCGACTGCAGCGCTGGTCAACAGCCCCCGGCTCACGTAGGCGTACACGGTTTGCGTTTTGACGCCGAGCACCCGGGCGACTTGCGCGGTGGTGAGGTAGTCGCGCCCATCGTGTCGCAGCGGTGTGGGTCGCCGCCGACGGTGATGGGCCACGTGGTCGGTCGATCGAACTGCCATCGTCGAGGTCCCTTCACATTGATTCGATCAACATTGACACATGGCAACCGTCGGTCGAATGTGATTGCCAGACAACCACACTTATGGATCGGAGATTCACATGTCGGTGATGGTCGCCCCGCCGGGGTTGAGCAACGTCGTGGTCGCGGATACCGCGATCGGTGATGTACGTGGTGACGAGGGCTTCTATCAGTATCGCCAGTACTCGGCCATCGACCTGGCGAGGACGAAGACGTTCGAAGAAGTGTGGTTCCTGTTCGTCTACGGGCGCCTTCCTGACCCCGACGAGCTGGACACGTTTGTCGCCACGACGCGGGCCCTTCGCGCGATTCCAGCGGAATTGTCGTCGCTGCTACGCACGATCGCCCTGGCCGGCAACGAACGGCAGATGCTCGCGCGACTACGCACCGTGTTGTCAGCAGCCGCGGCAACCACATCGGTTGTACCGCTGTGGGATGCGGGTCCGGATCAGAGGATTGCCGACTCGCTGGCCGCCACGGCGATGACGCCGACCATCCTTGCCGCCTTGCACAGGATTCGAGCGGGTGAGGATCCGCTACCACCGCGCGACGACCTCTCGACCGCCGAGAACTGGTTGTACGGATTGACCGGCAAGAAACCCGAGCCAGAGCGCGCACGAGCGATCGAGCAGTACTTGATCGCCACCGTCGATCACGGTTTCAATGCATCGACGTTCACCGCCCGGGTGATCGCGTCGACCGGCGCCGACGTCTTCAGCGCGGTGTGTGGGGCACTCGGCGCATTCTCCGGACCCCTACACGGCGGCGCGCCGGATCGGGCACTCGATGCGCTCGACGAGATCGCCGAGACCGGCGATGCGACCGCCTGGGCCAAAGCCCAGCTGGCGGGGCGTAGCCGCATCATGGGTTTCGGTCACGCGGTGTACCGCACCAACGACCCGAGGTCGGACCTGTTGCGTGACATCGCGTCGCGACTCGGCGGACCGCTGGCCGAGTTCGCCATCGATGTGGAGAAGGATGTGGTCGCGGTGTTGGCCGAGGCCTATCCGGATCGTCCTCTCTACGCGAACGTCGAGTTCTATGCCGGGGTCGTCATGGACAGTTGCGGAGTGCCCCGACAGATGTTCACACCCACCTTCGCGGTGAGCCGGATGGTGGGCTGGTGCGCCAATATTCTCGAGCAGGCCGAGGACCGCAAGAGCATTCGGCCGAGCGCCCGATACGTCGGCCCGCCGGTTGTCCGGTGAGCCCAGTGGACCCGGCGAGGTGATCTCGCCGGGTCCAGGTGTCGGGTGAAATGTGTGTGATCAGCGCACCAGCGGCATGATCGAACGAACCGTTGCGCTGCGCAGCCACAGGCCGGCCCACACTGCGATGCCGACGACGACTGGCAGGAAAATGCTTGCGCTGAGCGACTTTTCATCGATCATGTGGGATGTGGTCGCGCCGCCGAAGTATCCGGTCAGGAGTACCGCACCGAGAATCGCGGTCCGCGGGTACAGGTACAACGCAAGGCACCCCAGCATCACCACGCCCATGGCAACGATGTCGCCGTCGGTGAAGCCGAGCTCGTACGACGCCTTTGTCACCTCTTCCGGCAATGCCAGGTGCGAGATCGCGTCGACGAGCAGCAAGATGCTGACGAGTCCGGTCACCACTCGGCCGGCGATCTGAGACCTCCGGCTGATGGGGGACGTGGTCCGGGTGGACGTGGTTGGGTTGTCGGCGATGGCGGTCATGATGCGCTCCTGGGGTTGTGGCGGTTTGTCGGTCTTGTGAAGTGAGACCAAGCCGGAGCACGGAAGTAATCGCCGGGAGCAGCGCCCGCTTGCTGTCGTATGTAGGTGGAGGCGAATGGTCTCGTCCCGCTGGAAAAATGACTTAGCTTTCAGGTCTCGGAGCAGCACAATGGCCGGATGCAATCAGAAGCGTCGGAGCGCGAGTGCCCAACTCGGTTTCATGTCACGTCTGTAAAGAATCGTGCGTCCATCTCTCGGAGCGGGTTGGACTGGCGGCTCATGGGCGCCGCGCGTGGCATTGCCGGTTCGGATCGGCCGGAGCAAGAAGGGTGCTTTCTCGCCGCCAATGAGTACGAGTGTGACTGGTTCGTTCGAATGAACAACACCGGCGGACCTGTTGACGTGTGGGAGGTGAGCGGCGTGGACGCCGATACGTTGGTCGAGTCACCTCAGGGGTACTACTTCTTTCCCGGTGTGGTCGGCCGCGATCGGGTTCGGCTGGTTCAACGGGATATCCCGCCCGTCAACCGCCGATGAATTCTGGGCCCTGATGTGTTGTCGCCCGCACTCGCGACCTACCCGACCGGGGGTCGCATACTCAGCCGGTGAAGGGTGGGACGAACTCGCATCCGACTGCCTGAGGGTGCGCCGGGTCCAGTGCGTTCAGGACGAACTGCGCCGCACGGCGAGATCCCGCGATGCCGGTGTGCTCGGAGTAGTCCAGTGAACATCCATCTTGCACAACGATGTTCGTGGCGTTCTCGGCACGCAGTTCCCCGCTCGTGTATGGAACAACGAGTTCGTCGAAGCGGGTCATGATGTTGGTGTAGGTGATGTCGGGGTCATAGAGGCCATCACGCTGCAGCTTCTTGAGCATGTCCGAACCCTTGGTCATCTGCAGGCACGCCGCGCAGATGGCCCCGATGGTCTGCTGCTGAACCTGGTCTATCCCAAGCGCTTTGGCATAGGCTGCGATCTCACCGGCCGCGGCGACGTTGGTGCCGTTCCACAACGGCGCCAGGGAGATGTACTTGTCAACTTTGTCGGCTCCGCCCAGGAACTTGATCCAGTAGGTGGGCATCAAGGTGCCCTGCGAATGCCCCACGATGTCGACCTTGGCCGCGCCGGTTGATGCGCGCACCCTGTCGACAAAGGCGGCCAATTCGGCGGCACTCTTGTCGATGGATGCGAAGCCGCCGAGTGCGCTGATCGGCCACGGCGCCCACGGGATGGCGCCATAGGTCAAGGCGAAGACGCAGTAGCCGTTGTTCGCAAGCAGCGGCGCGTAGGTACCCCAGTTGGTCTGGGCGCCCCCGCCCGTACCGTGCACGAGAACAACGGGCCGCGGATGTTCGGGAGTCGGCTTGCAATTCCAGTCGTTGGACCCGGGCAAGGAGCCGCCGGGCCGAGTGAGTTCGCTGGGGATACCTGCGAAGAAGTTGTAGTCGACGGGCAATGGATCCTTCGCCGCCACCGGGCCGGTCCCGAACACGGTCCCCAGGGTCAACACGAGAGCAGCGATCACCCCGGCGATCTTTGCTCGTTGCATTCTGCTCCCACTGCCCATCGCAACTGGTTAGCTACGTTTCGAGAATAACCGGCAGCTCAGGCAGGGAGTCGGGATCGGTGAATCTGGCAGGAGTTCCTGACGGGTGGGACAGTCACTGGTTGTCGTAGGCAGCGCGGGCGGCATAGACGACGTCCATGTTCGATTGCACCAGTTCGATCAGGCCGTGCAGCCGTTCGGCGATCTCCCGGCCCAGCGGCGTCAGCTCGTATTCGACCTTGGGCGGGATGGCCTCGAGCACCGTGCGAGTGAGCATGCCGTCGCGTTCGAGGTTTTGCAGTGTCTGCGAGAGCATCCGTTCGCTGACTCCGTCGACTCGTCGGCGGAGTGCGTTGAATCGATAACTGCCCTCGGCGAGTGCCGCGAGAACAAGTAACCCCCAGCGACCGGTGACGTCCTGGAGTGTCTCGCGGGATGAACAGTCGCGCGCGAAGACGTCTGCTTCGAGAGAGTTGTCCACCTGGTCGGCCATTGCTCCACGATAACTCAGCTGTGACCAGGATGGTTACTCATCGGCTTGCGCTTACTAAAAGTAAGTGCATACTGAAACGGTAGCGCTGAGGACGGCGCTTGAGACGGAGGATTTGAAATGCCAACAGCGGTCACCGGTGCCACCGGCCAACTGGGAACACTTGTCATCGACAGCCTTCTCGATCGAGGTGTGCCCTCGACCGAGATCGTCGCAGTGGTGCGAGACACCTTGAAGGCCGCGGCCCTGAAAGACAAGGGCGTCGACGTTCGATCTGCCGACTACGGCGACCCGGCAGCATTACGGGCGGCACTGACGGGCGTGGACAAACTGCTTCTCGTCTCGGGCTCGGAGGTGGGCCAGCGGGTTGCGCAGCACATCAACGTCATCGACGCGGCCGAACAATCCGGTGTCCAACTGATCGCGTACACGAGTCTGCTGAACGCAGACCGGAGCAACATCTCTCTCGCCCCTGAGCATCAGGCCACCGAGACCCGCCTGGCCGAGTCGTCGGTGCCCAGCGTGCTCTTGCGGAACGGTTGGTACTGGGAGAACCACGCGGCAGCCATCCCGCAGGCGGTCGAGTCCGGCAAACTGTACGGTGCCGCTGGCGAAGGACGTCTCGCCGCTGCGACCCGGGGCGACTTCGCCGCCGCCGCAGCCGCAGTCCTCACGCTCGACGATCAGGGCGGCAAGATCTACGAGCTCGGTGGTGGCGAACGCCTCACCTATGCCGAATTCGCCAAGGCCATCAGTGAGATCTCCGGCGCAGAAGTGACGTACCAGGACCTCCCGCAGGCCGACTACGCCGCCGTACTGGAGCAGGCCGGCCTGCCGGGACCGGTCGCCGCGATGCTTGCCGATGCGGACGCCGGTATCTCGCGCGGCGAGCTGGACACGGCAAGTGGTGACCTGCAGGCACTCATCGGACGGGAGTCGACCCCGGTCTCCGAGGTCATCAGGTCGGTTCTCAACTGAGTTCGTCCGCAGAGTCGCTCAGCGGATGATCCGGGCGTAGAGGTCAGCCAGCTCGTCCACTGCCTGCGCCACATCCATCGCCGCAGAACCCGATCGGCGTAGAGCCGCCGTCAGGGCAGTGGTGTCCAACTCGGACAACACGTCGATCGGCGGTGGATGTGGCAGTCCCGGCATCTGGCGCCCGTCGCCGTAGAAGTCGATATCGGTCGGTGGTGCAGAGGCTTCGTCAGGCTCAGCCGAATCGGCCGATGGTGCGTCCCGCAGGTGGGCCAGCAAGACGCCGAGTTCAACCCCCATCACGGTGAGCAGGGTGCTGGGCTCCTTGTCGATCGACGCCGCGATCTCGAAACACACCGACAACACGTGAATACAGCGGTCACTGTCGTCGGGGCACGTGCAGTCGACTCGCAGATCCGACGCCTCGGTCGGGATCACCAGCGAACCGAGCAACTGCGGTTGCTTGCCGCGCGTCAGGGCGACGAGATCGTCTGTCTTGCCTTCATGCCGCAGCATGGATACGACAGTGGCCGGATCGGCTGCGAGCGTGTTGATCTC
Organism: Williamsia sp. R60; assembly: GCF_054063855.1. NCBI lineage: Bacteria > Bacillati > Actinomycetota > Actinomycetes > Mycobacteriales > Nocardiaceae > Williamsia > Williamsia sp. R60. The sequence goes on along the minus strand of NZ_JBSSGR010000003.1, from coordinate 261,775 downwards.
CACCTCGAAGGGGTCGAGCTGGCTACCTTGCACCAAGGCGCTGACCCGGCCCGGCCGCATCACCAGGTCGATGACGTTGCGGTCCCGAAAATAGCTGCGCGCCTTGACGATCTTTCGCTGTTCGGCAGTCGGCTCGACGGCCAGCAGGAAGGCCTTGGACCACGGCGTGAGGCCGTAACCGCGTTCAGGTGCCTTCTTCTTGCGGCTCATTCGCTCACCGCCTCATCGTGCAGGCGCATCAGCTCGTAGAGATCGTCGTCGCCGGTGTCGGCGAGCCAATTCTCGCCGGTGGCCACGGTCATCTCCGACAGCTCACGTTTGTCGGAGATGAGCTGGTCTATTCGCTCCTCCAGGGTTCCGACGCAGACGAACTTGCGTACCTCCACACGGCGCTCCTGGCCGATTCGGTACACACGGTCCGTGGCTTGGTTCTCGACGGCGGGATTCCACCAACGATCAAAGTGCACAACATGATTCGCGGCGGTGAGATTGAGACCGGTGCCCCCGGCCTTGAGCGACGCGATCATCACAGGTGGCCCGTCCGCCTCGCCGAACTCGGCGACGAGTTTGTCACGCGCCGGGCGGCTGAGGCCCCCGTGCAGGAACGACAGGGGATGGCCCAGTCGGTCGAACAACCATGGTTCGAGCATGGTGCCGAATGCGGTGAACTGGGTGAAGACCAGAGCGCGCTCGCCGTCGGCGACGATGTTCTCGAGCATGTCCGCCAGCAATTCGACCTTGCCCGAGCGGTGTTCGTTCCGGCGGAGGATGGGGGAGCCGTCGCCGAGATAGTGCGCGGGATGGTTGCAGATCTGTTTGAGCCGGGTCAGGGCGGCGAACACCGTTCGGCGTCGCTCACTGCCGGGCTGTCGGCTCTCGCCCTTTCCGAGCGCATCCATCAGGTCGTCGATGACGGCGCGGTACAGCCCGGCCTGCTCGACGGTGAGGTTCGCCCGAACGGTCAGCTCGGTCTTCTCCGGTAGATCGGAGATCACGCTGGGATCGGTTTTGACCCGCCGCAAGATGAACGGCGAGGTGACCGCCGACAGCCTGCGTACCGCATCCCGATCACGTTCGCGCTCAATGGGTTCGGCGTAGCGGTTCTTGAACACCGACGCGGTGCCCAGCAGTCCGGGATTGACCAGGTCGATGACCGAACGAAGATCTTCGAGCCGGTTCTCGACCGGGGTGCCCGTGAGGGCGACACGGTGACGGGCCGACATCGCCCGCACCGCTTTGGACTGGGCGGTGTTCACGTTCTTGATGTGCTGGGCTTCGTCCACCACGAGGCGGTCCCACTTCACCGCACCCAGCAGCGCCCGGTCGCGCGAAGCGATCGCAAACGTCGTGATGACAACATCCACCTTGGCCGCCGCCGGTTCGAAGTGCCCGTGGGCAAGGCGGCCTGGTCCGTGATGGACGAGCACTGTGAGGTGGGGCGCGAACTTGGTGATCTCTCGTTCCCAGTTACCCACCACCGACATCGGGCACACCAGCAGCGTTGTGCGCGAACCGGCATCATCTGGTGCACTTTCGCCGCAGATCAGCGCGAGCACCTGGATGGTCTTACCCAGGCCCATGTCGTCGGCGAGCACCGCGCCGATGCCGAGGGAACTCAGATGCCGCAGCCACTCCATCCCACGGTGTTGGTAGGGCCTGAGCTCGGCACGCAACGATGCGGGAGCCTCGAGCGGCGGTGGGGCCAGTTGCCCACCGCGCTTGATGTCGTCGAGCCATGACAGACCTTCCACCCGCCCGACCGGTAGCGGCAGCCGGTCGTCTCCGTCGGTGACGAGGTTGAAGAGCTCACCCATGTCGGCCGGCTGACCTGACTCGGCCAGTGCCCGTTGCGTCTGGATGAACGCAGCCGACCTCGACAAGGCCGCGTTGTCGGCGCGCACCCACTTGCCGCGGATCCTGACCAGATCACCCTTCTGGCGCGCCAGTGCCTCGAGTTCGGAGGCGTCGAGAATGTCGTCGCCCAAGGCCAATTGCCATTGGAAGTCCCGGATCTCGCCGAGCCCCACCATGACAGCGCGAGAACGCGGCCCACCCTCGGTCTTGCCCCGCAGCGTCAGGGTCGGCCTCACATGGGCGATGGACCGAGGGAGCAGTACTTCGAACCCGGCGTCCGCCAACGCGGCGACTCCGGTGTCGAGCAGAGCCAGCACCGTGTCGGTGGAGAGCAGGAAATCAAGGGAATGGTGGTCGTGGTGGGCGGCCTTGAGGTCGGGAAATGCGCGGACGGCTCCGGCGACCTCGGTGGTGATCTCATCGATCTGATGTGGGTCCAGCCGGCGCAGCTCCACGGGTTGATCCGGACGGTCCAGGGTTCGCCGGCACACCTGCAGGCGCCACCGGGTCACCAGGTCGGAGTCGTCGTTGTCGTCTTCTTCGGGCTCGCACAGCCGGAGTACCAGCGCGGACTCGCCCTGCCGGAGGCCGTCGGCCCAGTTGGCCCACGCAGCCGCGGCGGACGCGGCCCGTTCCGCCGACATCTCCGGCGAATCGGTGTCTGGCAACAGGCCTCGGACCAGGCTCGACCGCACTGAATTGGGGGCGATGTCGGAGCATCGGATGCGGCAGAGGTGGTCGGTCATCTCGCCACAGAAGTCCATGATGGCGGTGGAATCGCCGTTCTCCAGGATCACCGGTGGCGCGGACGCGATGGCTGTGGAGAGCCAGGCCCGCCAGCCCGCCGTGGTGAGCGGAGCCCAGCGCACTGCCCACTCGCCGGCGACCCGGTTCACCGCCGGAGCGACGGCCCCGGCACTGACGAAACGCTCGGTGGATTCCAAAAGGAAACGGTAATAACGTAATTCGCCACCGACGGCAGGATCATCGCTCACTGACCGCAGGAGGTCGCAGGAGGCCGCCGGGCCCAGTGTCAGCGATGAGACGTCGCGACGGGTGGGCCCGGGGCCGGCAACGGTGATGGTGCGCCGCAGTGACCGTCCCGACACCGCTGTGGCGACCGGCTCCGGTAGTCCGTCCGGCACGTGGCCGGTGCACGGTTCGCCGTCTGCGTCGGTGAACCACAGCGACAACCCCACCCCTGAGCGCCACAAAGCGTGCGCCGCCGCTGTCGCAACCACGTCAACATGGTGGCACGCCGGTGCGACAGCCGACGCCGAGCGGGCCGCTGATCACTTCCAGCGTGCGAGTACCTCGCCTGCGCGTTCGGCCAAAACCATCTGCAGGATCGGACCGAAGCTGACCCGGGCGACACCGAGCGCGGCCAGGGCTGCCTTGTCGTCGTTGGCGGGGTGACCGATCGCGTTGACCGGGAGAGGTAGCTCGGCGGTGAGGCGCTTGTGGACGTCGTCGGAGTGGAAGCCGACGGGGTAGAGCACGTCGGCGCCGGCGGCGGCCGCCAGTTTCAAGCGGTCGATGGCGCGGTCGACGCGGTCGTTTTCATCGCCGACCTGTTTGACGAAGAGGTCGGTGCGGGCGTTGATCACCACGTGGGTGTCGGTGGCGTCCGATGCTGCACGCAGTGCTCCCACGAAGTCGGCATGCTCCTGTGCCTCACGCAGGCGGCCGCCCTCACTGTGCACGGTGTCCTCGATGTTCAAACCCACAGCGCCGACACTGAGCAGGCCATCGATCAGTCGCTTGGGGTCTTCGCCGTAGCCGGACTCGATGTCGACCGAGATCGGTACGTCGACAGCTTCGGTGATCTGCTTGATGCGGGTGATCAACTCATCGAAGGTGATGCCCTCGTTGTCGGCCTTGCCGATCGAATCCGACACCGGGTGACTGCCCACGGTCAGAGCCGTGAAACCGGCGGACACGGCGAGGTTCGCCGACCACGCATCCCACACCGTCGGGAGGATCACCGGATTTCCTGGCTGGTGGAGTTCGAGCAGAGTGGTTGCCTTGCTTGCGAGATCAGTCATGGTTTCTACAACTACGCCCGTCAGAGGGGCCATTCCATCGGTTCCCACATGTTGGACGACCGAACCGGCGACGTCCGGTTCTTATGTGGTCTGCATCTCACCGAGCAATCTCGCGGCCCTTCGATGCCGAATTGACAGAGTGACATTTTCGCAGCCTGCTCACGTGTTGATTCGTACCGCCCACTAATTGCTTGGGAGCCGCCGCATGCACTTCATCCGGAGGTGGTGGCGGCAACCGTTCGATTATCAGTGGACGCTGAACTACCACCGCTCGCGCGGATCCCTGGTCGTCAACCGCCAAGCCGTCGGGATGTGGTCGTTCTTCTACGGGGTGGCCGCGCTGCTGTCGCTGGGGTCCCCGGCCGGTCCACGCGACACCGTCGCCGCGCAAGGTGCGGTCTTGGTTGCTGCGGTCAGCAGCATGGTCGTCGGCCTGGCTTGGCTCCGGGGCCCATGGCCGTCAAGACGAGCTGCGCAGCTGTTCCTCGTCTACTCCGACGTGGGTGTCGCGGTGGTGCTGTTCACGTTCGCCGACCCGTTCGTCGCGATGACCGGCTGTGTGTTGTTCGCGGTGACCGCCGCCCACATCAGCGCATTTCACAGCCCGCGATGGCTGGCCGCGCACCTGGCGTTCGCCACGTCGACCACCGTGGCGTTGTACCTCAACGTGCTGGTCACTCCCGGGCAAGACGTATTCATCGCATCCGCTCTGCTGGCAGTCTTGCTGTCGGTCCTGTTGTCGGCGCCGATCATGATGCAGTCCGGCCTGCTGAACCTCGGCCACGACGCCAGCGACGCGTTTCGCGACCACCTCACCCAACTCCGCAACCGACGCGGCCTCGAAGTGGACTTCCCCCAGCTGCGCTTCGACGGTCCCCGGACCTTGCTGGCCGTGCTGATGCTGGACATCGACGAGTTCAAGATGGTGAACGATCAGCACGGGCACCACGCCGGAGACACCGTCCTCGAACTCGCTGCCTCCAGACTTGCCGCGACGGCGGGTCCGGCAGCGCTGGTGGCCAGGGTCGGTGGGGAAGAATTCGCGGTCGCTGTCACGGGCTCAGCCGAGCAGCTGGTCGACCTGGCCGAACGTTTGCGGATCGTACTGCGCAACCCGCATGATGCCTACCCGATCACGGTGAGCGTCGGTGTTGCCGTGGCGGCGCACTGCATGACCAAGTCGGGACGCCTTCGACCAACCATCGCTCTGCTGAGTGCACTCGCGCCATCGGCTGACGCCGCGATGTACCAGTCGAAGAAAGGCGGAGGAGATGCGGTGACTTTTGCGCCACCCGCCGTCGAGCACGATCTGCCGCCGAAGAGCGCCGGGGTCGACCGATGAGTTGAGGACACATCGGTGGTCGGTATTGGCAAGGCGATGACCATCGGCGGTGACCGCCGGCGAGGAGGATCGACATGCTCGACATCAGCAACGCGTTCAGTGGGTTCGCGGTCAAGGACATCGAGGAGGCCCGGAGTTTCTACTCCGAGACACTTGGCCTCGAGGTCGAGGACGGCCCGATGGGGCTGCTCAACCTGCACCTGACCGGCAGCACCAACGTGCTGGTGTATCCCAAGCCCGACCACGAACCGGCAGTGTTCACCATTCTCAACTTCGAGGTCCCCGATATCGATGCGGCGGTGACCGCGCTGACCGAACGAGGGGTCGAGTTCGACCGGTACGACGACTTCGACCAAGACGAGCAGGGGGTCTTTCGCGGATCTCGAAACGACCAGGGTCCGGACATCGCATGGTTCCGGGACCCATCGGGGAATGTGCTTTCGATCATCGGGGTGTGACGGCCGGAGGTGACGCCGCTGCTTCGGCACCCTCATCGCCGGTAAGGCCCGTGAGTCGAACGGATGAACATTTCGCGATAGACGACGCGAGTTTGCGATAACCGGCAGAATGTACAGCGTGACTTTTCTTGAGCGGCCGGGTCGTCAATCGCAGCTCAGGCCAGTACTGGTCCGTCGTGATGCGCGGCGGACCGTTCCGCGCGAGATGACCGGAATGCTGTGGGACCCCACCGTCGGGGGCCATCGGCCGATCCGGCCCTCTGTCACGCGCACGACCCGCAGCATCGCGCCCCGCGAGACACCGCGCATCTCCATCAGCGGCAGTGACCTCACGATGTTGCTGTCGATGTCGGGGCTGCTGGGCGGAGTGCTCGGGGTGGTCGGGCTGATCGAGCTCACTTCCTGAGCGCATCCTCGTCGCGTGACTCACGTCGCGGCGCCCGAATATCCGCCTGCGCTCAGTGATCTTCCAGGTCGAGGGTGCGCAGGTTCATCCGCCGGGCGACCACATCGTCCGCGACGTCCTTGAGTGAGCGATCGTGTCGGAACGAGAATGCCCGCAACCTGGCCAGCCCTTCATCGGCGGACACGGACAATTGGGCTGCCACCATGCCGGATGCGAGGTAGACGTCTGACCGGGAGAACCTGTCCGTGGTGTGGTCTTGTGCGTGACTCATATCGGCTGCGGCCGTGGCAACCCGGTCGTCGTAGTCGCCCTGGGTGGCGAGGTAATCGTGCCAATTACGGGTGACCGTGTACCCGGCAGCCGTCGCAGTCGCCGTCGCGGCAGCGTACTCATCGGCACTCAACGCGCCGGCTGTGCGACGGTACAACTCCAGCACAGCTAGAGGCGTCCCTCCGGCGGCCACCGGGAAGGCGAACACGGCACGAGCACCGAGGCCGAACGCCTCACCGACGAATGTGGGCCACGGGCTCGCCGTTCGGCTGTCGAGATCGGAGAGTAGCCGGGCGTCGTGGTTGTCGTAGGCATCCAGACACGGACCCTCGCCGAGCGTGAACTGCAAATCGTCGAGCTGCTGGGCCAGAGCGTCGGTCGCATAGACCAGGTCGCGAACCCGGCTCGATGTGGTGAGGAGGGTCAGTGCGGCTCCATCAACACCGGCGGCGTGCACCACGTCCTCGCAGAGTTGTCCCAACCCCGTCGAGACGGAACCGCCAGTGCGTGGTTGGCCGGCGCCGCGGACATCGTGATCTTTCCCGCCGCCCACTCGATCTCCCTCCTTGAGGCGCGCATCTGTGTCTCTTGGCGAATAGCCGTGAGCGAGGATAACCAAACATCACCGGAAACGGTGCCGACGTGCCTGCCCCTCGGCCGCCGGAAGGGATTGGCGGCTGATATTGAGATGTTGGTGAAAATGTTGTGACGCAACGGTATTCGTCGCGTATCGGTGCGTCTTGTGGTCAGTTGGGGAGGGCCGGCACGCGTTTGATGCGGTCATCGCCCGAACGTGCGTCGCCCCGCCCGTCGGTGTTGTTGGTGAGAAACCACAGCGAGCCATCGGGGGCCACGGCGACATCACGCAGACGACCGAACTCGCCGACGTAGAGATCGCGTGCGGTCTCGGGAGCGGCCACGGGTACCGCACGCAATCGCTCGCCTCGTAGATTGGCGATGTAGATGGTGTCGCCTGCGATGGTCATGCCGCTGGGGCTGGCGTCGTCGGGATTCCATTGCTGGACGGGGTCGATGTAGATGCTGTCGAATTGCTCGCCTCTGCCCTCCAGTCGGGGCCAGCCGTAGTTGCCGCCCTTCGCGATGACATTGAGCTCATCCCAGGTGTCCTGGCCGTACTCGGAAGAGAACATGGTCCCGTCGGCTGCCCACGCCAGACCCTGGACGTTGCGGTGTCCGAGCGACCACATCGGGCTGCCTGCTGTCGGATTGTCGGCGGGCACGTCTCCATCCGGGGTGATCCGCAGGATCTTGCCGGAGAGACTGGCGGGATCTTGCGCTTTCGGCCGGTCCTGGGCGTCGCCGGTGGAGATGAAGAGCATGCCGTCGGGACCGAATGCGATACGGCCGCCGTTGTGGGTTCGTCCGCCCGGGATGCCGGCAAGAATGGGTTCGACAGGGCCGAGTCCGAGACCTCCGGTTGATCCGGTCAGGCGGTATCTCACGACACGATTGTCCCCGTCGTCGCTGGTGAAGTAGACGTACAGGAACTCCTCCCGCACGGCGAGACCGAGCAACCCGCCCTCGCCTGCGGGTGCGACATCAGCCACCGCGCCGACCACCCGGGTGCGGTCGCCGACGACTTCGAGGATGTTGCCGGAGTCGCGTTCGCTGATGAGCGGTGCACCGTCGGCGAAGACGATCGACCATGGCGCGTCGAGCCCAGTCACCAGGTCCGTTGGCGCCCCGGCCGGAGCGACAGTTGCCGAAGAGGAGGCAGGGGTGGTCGCTTGCGAGGTTGCACCCGGATCAGTGGATCGTTCGTTGTCAGGGCTGTCGCACCCGGCGACGAGCAGCGCACCCGCCACCGCCAGCGCGATGCTGAATCTGTGTGTCATGCGCGTCTTCCGGTCGGGGAGGTACCGGGTGAACGCGCCTTGCCGACGCCGGCCGTGTCCGGTTTGGGCTCCTGTGAAAACCGTACCCGGACGCCGCGCCGACGCCGGCGTGCTTGTCAGTCCTCGAGCTTGAAGCCGATTTTCACCGTCACCTGGAAGTGGGCGATCTCGCCGTTCTCCACATGGCCGCGCGTCTCGACCACCTGGAACCAGTCGATGTTGTGCAGTGTCTGGGCAGCCCGTGACAGCGCGGTCTTGATGGCATCGTCTGAGCTGGTGGTCGACGAACCGACAATTTCGGTGACCCGGTAGACGTTGTCGCTCATGCCAATCTCGATTCTGTTGGAGTGTGATCAGGCTGAGGCTCAGCCCTCGACACCGAAAACATGCCGCGCCTTCAGCCTCCCGATGTTCATGAGGCCGCGCAACCATTTCGGTGCCGCAGATTCTTTGTCGGCCGGCCGCCGCGTCTCACTCATCGGCAGAATCAATAGCTCGCATCGGGATGTACCACCGCGAGCATGTCGCCGCCTGCGGCGAAACGCCGTAGGTTCTCGGCCAGCCATGGCGCCATGGTGCGGGTGAGTCCCGCGGACGGATTGGCCACGTGCGGGGTGATGATCACGTTCTCGAGGTCCCACAGCGGATCGTTGGCGTCGGGTGGCTCCGGGTCGGTGACGTCGAGCGCGGCGCCGGCGATTTCACCAGCCAGCAGTGCATCCCGCAGGGCAGCTTCATCGACGAGCGGCCCGCGCGCCACATTGATCAACCAGGCATGCCTGGGCAGCGCAGTGAGCGTGCGGGCGTTGATCAGGTGCCTGGTCTCGTCGGTGGCCGGAGCCGCGAGGACCACGTGGTCGATGAGACCCCAGACCTCGTCGATCCTGCTCGCCGGCAGCGTCTTCGAAGCGCCCTCGACGGGCCGGCCGGATCTGTTGACCGCGATCGCCTGGGCTCCGCAGGCCTTCAACCGGGGTATCAGCGACCTGGCGATGCCACCGGCGCCGATGATCCCGACCGTGGAGCCGTGTAGCGACCGCACAGCCGGGTCGATGGCCTTCTCATCCCAGTGCCGCAGGACCGCGACGTTGATCTGGCGAAGGCCCGCCAGCAAGAGCGCGAGAGCGTGCTCGGCGACGTTCTCGGCGTAGAACCCCGACGCGTTGGTCCAGATCCGCCGATCGTCGAGCAATCCCGCGCGCAGGAACGACTCGATGCCTGCCAGCCGCAGCTGCACCCATTCGATCGATTCGGGCAGCGGATCGGGGAAACCGTCGACGTTCCCGATCCAGACAAGGGCGCGCGCGTCCGCGAGGTCGGCCAGAGTGCCGCCTGCCGATGTTATGGCCTCGGACAGGTGTGGATCTGTGTGCGGCAGCAGAGCCACCGGGATGGGGGCGGTCATCCGGCCACCTGGCCCGTCCGTCCGCCGTCGCGCAATGCCCTCGCAGCGGTGGTGGCGAGTTGGTCGGCGATTTCGTTGTAGTGGTCGCCGGCGTGACCCTTTACCCAGCGCCACTCCACATCATGGCGAGCGCACTGCTCGATCAGCTCACGCCAGAGATCGCTGTTCTTGACCGGCTTCTTGTCCTTGGTGAGCCAGCCGTTGTTCTGCCACCCGGTCACCCACTTCATGATCCCGTTGCGGACGTAGGTGCTGTCGGTATAGAGGATGACCTTCGAGGGCTTCTTGAGTGCCTCGAGTCCTTTGATGGCCCCGGTCAATTCCATCTTGTTGTTCGTGGTCGCAGGATCGGCGCCCGACAACTGTTTCTCGTGGTTCTTGTACCGCAGCACCGCGCCCCACCCGCCCGGCCCGGGATTGCCGAGGCATGCTCCGTCCGTCGAGATCTCGATCGGAGTCGCCATGTCGATGTCGTCGGCCATGGCGAAGAGGCTACCGTCGCGTCGAGACCGAATGCAGCAGCCCGACTGCCGCACACCCGAGCCGGTGACCGCAGGCTCAGATCCCCGGGAGGTAGCACGTGCCCACCTTCGACCTTCGTGACCTGGACGCCCCCGTGATCGGCGCTCCGATGGCCGGTGGGCCCAGTACGCCGGCGCTTGCGGCTGCGGTGACAAATGCCGGCGGTATGGGCTTTCTGGCCGGAGCCCTGTTGAACGGCGAGAAGCTGGCCGCGGACATCGAGGAGGCGAGGTCTCTGACGTCGGGGCGCTTGGGCGTCAATCTCTTTGTCCCGCAACCAAATGCTGGTGATCCGGCGCAGATCGAGGCCTACGCAGCAGAACTCGCGCCACTGGCAGACAAGTTCGGTGCTTCGCTCGGTGAGCCGCGATACGACGACGACGCCTGGGCGGAGAAGCTCGAGGTGTTGCTCGACCTCAAGCCCGACGCGGTGTCCTTCACCTTCGGATGCGCCACGGCCGACGAGATCCGCCGACTCACCGATGCGGGCATCTTCACGCTCGGCACCGTGACCACGTCGACCGAGGCGGACATCGCACTCGGCCGCGGAGTCGACGCGCTGGTGGCGCAGGGCCCAGGCGCCGGTGGGCATCGCGGGACCTTCGACCCCACCGCTGAACCCGCACCGGGCAGCCTCGACGAGCTCCTCGCCGACGTGGTCGGACGGGGAGTCGATGTGGTCGCGACCGGAGGCATCACGACTCCTGAGGAAGTGAGCCGGGTACTCGCCCTGGGCGCACGGGCGGTCCAGGTGGGCACGGCGTTCCTGCTCGCCGACGAGGCGGGGACCAATGCCGTGCACCGCGCCGCCCTGGTGGATTCCGAGTTCACGACGACGGGAGTCACACGAGCGTTCTCGGGCCGTCACGCGAGGGGTCTTTACAACCGGTTCATGCAAGAACACGACCCTTCCGCGCCGTTCGCCTACCCGCAGATCCACCATCTGACCGGGCCCCTGCGGAAGGCTGCGGTCGCTGCGGGTGATCCGCACTCGACGAACCTCTGGGCCGGTACGGACTTTCGTAACGCCACCTCCGGTACGGCTGAATCCATCGTGGCCAGGCTCGTCTCGGCCCTCTGAGGTTGTCCCGGGCCGTTCGCCGATCCACCTGGATGGCTTGGTGATCTGACTTCGAGACCCAATGGATCTTGACACCCGGCGTTGTAACGTACAAAGTCAGGTGAACGCACGGTTACAGACGGCGGAGCCCGACGGCCTCGTCTACCTCCAGTGTACGGCTGTGCACTGAAATCAATCCACACAGCCTTCGCATTTTTGCAGGCAGCGGTAGTTTCGTCCCCTTGTGGGTGCACGTTCGTTTACTGTATTTTACTGAGAATCTCCAGTCGAGTGGATTCGGCCCAGTGTGGTGTGAGGTGGCGGGGAGTCGATGTTGACACAAGGTGAGAACGTGCTGGCGGCGTCCGAAGGTGGCGGAGCGGCACTGGATCAGGTCTTCGCCGTGAGCGCGGCTGCCGGGGTGGTCTCGGTGATGCTGCTCTGGGTTGGCTATCTCCACCGAACCCGGAAGATCACCTGGCTTGCATCTGTAGCCGAGTGGGCCGGTCGCCGCCTGAACCGCCCGCCATGGGCTGCGCTACCCGTATTCCTGTTCACCAGCACCATCATCTGCGCCCTGTTCGGGTTCATCTGGGACGTCAGTCTGCATATCGGCAAGGGTCGCGACGAGGGTCCGCTGGCAAACCCTGCTCACTACTTCATCCTCGTCGGCCTGTTCCTCCTCTTCATCGCGGGGATGCTGGCCGTCTTCCTGCCGTACGACAAGCCCGGTCCGGCAGCCGTTCGGATCACCCGCACCTGGTACGCACCCGTCGGTGGCATCTTGCTGGCCGGCTGTGGCTTCTACGCCCTGGTCGGTTTCCCCCTCGACGACATCTGGCACCGCATGTTCGGCCAAGACGTCACCCTGTGGGGCCCCACCCACCTGATGTTGATCGGTGGCGCGGGGTTGTCGCTGATCGCAGTGGTGTTGCTCGACCGTGAGGGCCGCGCCGCGATGGGCGAGAATGCGCCGGCCGACGGGTGGGGCAACTGGCTCACTCGGTGCATGGCGTTCGGCGGACTTGTCATCGGCCTGTCGGTCTTCCAGATCGAGTACGACTTCGGTGTCGAGCAGTTCCGGCTTGACCTGCAGCCCATGATGATCGCCGGCGCGGCAGCGTTTGCCCTGGTCGCGGTCCGCATGACGCTCGGACCCGGATCAGCCATCGCCGCAGCCCTTTTCGCAATTGCCATCAGAGGGATCGTTGCACTGGTCGTCGGTCCCGCACTCGGAGCACCGATCAACTTCTTCGCGCTGTACCTCGGCCCGGCCGTGGTGGTCGAACTGCTGGCCCTAACGCCCTTGGTGAGACGACCGGTGTTGTTCGGGGCTGTCTCCGGACTCGGCGTGGCCACCCTCGGTCTGTGGATCGAGTCGTGGTGGATCGATGCGGTGTACCACTACCCGTGGCCGACCGGGATGTGGGCAGAAGCCCTGGCCATGGCGATCCCGGTCAGCATCGCCACCGGTGTGTGCGGCGCTCTGTTGGCCGTCGTCTTGCGAGGCGAGCCGCTGCCGCGTCCCCGCCTCAGTGCTGTGGCAGTGGTGCTCACGGTCCTGATCGTCGGAGGGGCCGTAGCCAACGGGTTGCGCACCGAGGTGCCTGAGAATGCCAGCGCCACAATCACACTCACCGATGTGCCGAGCAATGGCGGTCGCATGGTGACGGCCGAGGTGACAATCGACCCGCCTGGGCTGGTCAGTGACGACCCCGAATGGGTGTCGATCCTCTCGTGGCAGGGCGGCATCGAGAACGACCGCGGTCTTTTCATCGATCCGCTCGAACGCGTCGGTGCCGGCATCTACCGGTCCACCGAGCCGGTGCCGGTGTCGGGGACGTGGAAAACGCTTCTGCGCGTGCAGGATGGCACGACGATGACCGCCGTGCCGATCTTCTTGCCCGCCGACCCGGGCATCAGCGCCCCTGAGGTGGCTGCGGAATCGACGATGACACGTGAGTTCATGCCCGAGATCAAGATCTTGCAGCGAGAGCGCAGCTTCGACTACCCGAGCTGGCTGTTCACGGTCGCCGGCCTGGTGGTGTTGGCGTGCTCGTTGATCTTGATCGCAGCGCTGTCGTGGGGTGCCGGCCGGATCAACAACAGGCAGCAGGAGACCGGGGCCCGTACGGACACGCGACCGACAGTGCAACCGCAGACCTGATGGGCGACAACAACGTCCAGTATCTGGCCGGCCACTCGCTGCTGTTGGCCGCGCCGGCGTTCTTTCCGGCGCTCATTCTGGTGATCGTGATCGTTGTCATCGCCGTCAGGGATCGACGGCGCGGCGACGATGATGGCTCCGGTCTCGATGGCGACGTCGAACGCGACTCCACCGAGCACGACGGCGACGAATACGTTCGCGGCGACGGAAACGCCGGAGACACACGCGGATGATCGTTGCGCATGGCCTGGGCGGATCCGAGGACCTGCCCATCCCGTACACATCTGTGCTCATCGGTGGGGCATGGGCGCTGACGTTCTCGTTCGCAGTGGTTGTTTTCGCATGGCGTACACCGAGGTTCGGTCCGGACAAACCTGGGCGGCCGGCACCGCTGTGGGTTGATCGCTTCGTCGATTCTCGGGTGACGCGCACCCTGGCGTCGGTGATGGCTCTGGTGTTTGCGGTGTGGGTGATGATGGCCGGGGTATTCGGCCCGAATTCGGACGACAACCCTTTCGCGGGAAGCTTTTACGTTCTTCTCTGGGTGGGGCTTGTTGTTCTGTCCGTGTTGGTCGGCCCGGTGTGGCGGGTCATCTCGCCGATCCGCACCGTCTATCGATTCGATAGCCGAGTTGTCGGCCGATCGCGTTCCGACCGCACGCGCGTCTACCCGACGACGTGGGGCTACTGGCCCGCATCCATTGGTTTGTTCGCTTTCGTCTGGCTCGAACTCGCCTCACCTGAGCCGGATTCGGTCCCGGCAATCCGGATCTGGCTGCTCTGCTACGTGGTGCTCATGGTCGCAGGCGCTGCCGTCTGGGGAGACCGCTGGCTCACCAGGTCCGACCCGTTCGACGTCTACAGCGTTGTCGCTTCCCGTCTTTCGGTATTCGGCCGTGACCGGGCAACTGGGCGGATCATCGTCGGGAACCCGATGAATCACCTGACCACGCTTCCGATTCTGCCCGGCACGGTGGTTCTGCTGTCGGTGCTGCTCGGCTCCACCGCTTTCGACAGCTTCTCCGACTTTCCCCAGTGGAAGGACTATGTGGAGTCGATCGGCGGCGGAGATGTGGGCTCCTCGGCGGCGCACACCCTTGCCCTTGTCGTTTTCATCGCGGTGGTGTTCGGAACCTTCACGCTCGCCACCCGGGCGACCGGTGGCGTGAGTTCGGCGCAGCGGCAAGCACTTCCGGGTCAACTCGCACACACGCTGATCCCGATCGTGATCGGGTACGTGCTGGCCCACTATCTGCAATATCTGGTGGAGAAGGGGCAGGAGACGTTCCTGGCTCTCGGCGATCCGCTCGGCCGAGGGTGGAATGTGCTGTGGCTCCAGGACGCCCACCCCGGTTATGTTCTCTCACAACACCCGACCGTGGCGGCCACGCTCAAGGTTGGGTTTGTCCTCGCCGGTCACATCGCCGCAGTCATAGCCGCGCACGATGCGTCGTTGCGACTTCTTCCGGCACGTCACCAGCGCACCGGGCAGTTGGCGCTGTTGCTGACGATGGTTGCGTACACCTTCCTCGGTCTGTATCTGCTGTTCGGCGGTTGACCGCCCGGTCAGGCGTAGCCGCGAAGATGATCAATCACCATTTCTGGCACCAGGTCATCGTCGGCGCCGTTGGACCGCTCCGGGAAGTCGAAGACGGCCAGCATCATCTGCATGGGATAGGTCGGGGGATTGAGGCATCGCCGGACAAACGTGCCGTCGACGTAGAACTCGACTGCATCGGTGGTCCATTCGACCGCGTAGTCATGGAAGTCGCCCACGTCGATGGGCAGCACCGTCGTCGCGAAGTCGTCGACCACCGACGGATCGCGAAACGGATGCAGACCGGTACCCACCGCGGCGGAGGGCGACGAGGTGATGGTCTCGCCGAAGATCTCGGCCACGCAGATCTCGGCGCTGCGCTCGGGAGCGTCTTCGAGGCCCACCATCCACCAGGCGAACATGGATCTGGGCGAGACGGTGGCACGCATCCGGATTTCCAGGTAGCCGCCCGCCGGCGTCCAGCCGCGAAACTCCGGTTGATGCTCTCGCACCACGGCCCCGTCGAAAGGCGGTTGCTGTCCCAGGGTGCTGCCGACAGCTCCGGATCCGTTGCCCGACTGGATGCCGGAGACCCGTAGCGGGGAGTGCTCGCCCGCCAGCCACAACGGCTGTTCCGGTGGGATGGACAGATGCAGACACGAGTCGGAGATCGAGTAGGTAGCCGCGGTGAGCGCTCGCGAACTCCATGCAGGCAAGTAGTGCGGCAACCACACTGCCGGGTCGAGATCGGGGTTGTCGAACTCCTCGGCGAAGGTCAGACGGCGGCCGCCGATGTCGGTGACCACGTGAATTACTGCCCGTCCGTGGAACCCTCGGTCCCACCCAGGGCGTGACCGCGGTTGATCTCGTGTCCGTGCTCGCCCGCCTCGTAGACGGCGGCTTGTCTCAGGAGTTCATCGGTCTCGCCGATAGGTTCCTCGTCTTCGAATGGAAAGGTCATCGATCCTCGCTGGTGATGGGCGCGTGCTGACCCCACCGTACGTCGCCACCTGCTGTTGCCGAGCGAAAAGCATTCTCCAGGACCGAGTCAGGCGAGGACCACCGTTCCGTCGGCCTCGACGTGCCAGCCGGGGTTGTGCGCGATCTCCCAGATGAGGCCGTTGGGATCACGGACCTGTGCGTGGAAGATGCCACCGAAAGCGCCCGGCTGCGGTGGTTTGAGCAGCGTCGCGCCGGCCGTGACCATGGCGTCGGCGACCGCCCGGACAGCATCCCGACTGTCGACGTTGTGGGCAACTGTCGCACCGGATATCGGTGGGGCACCGGCCACGCCGACGTCCTCGGCGAACTTGCCGGCGTCGAAGAACCCGAGCACAACGCCGGGCGCGATCTGGAAGAAGATGATCTCGTTCTCCACGTCCATCAGCGGCTTCCATGCGAGAGCGTGCACATAGAACTGCCGTGCGGCGTCGAGGTCGGCGGTGGCGAAGGTCAGGAAGTGGATCTGCTGGTCGAGTTGCACCCTTCTCACGCTAGGTCAGGGAGGCCACGGCATCGTGAACGTTTCGGACAATTGCGCAGACGATGTCAACGGGAAGGGAGCAGGTACGGAATCACCCGGACGTAGACGACCATGCCGACCCCCTCGACGAGGGTCTGTGTCACCACCACGGCCGCTGCCAGCTCGTAGCCCGCCGGTAGGGCGAGGGCCAGCGGGAGCACCACGAGTGAGTTGCGGGTGGCACCGCTGAAGACCAGCGCGCGGCGACCGGGATTGTCGAACGCGAACCTCGAGGCCACCCAGCGACCCACAAAAGCCATCACGACCAGGAAGAGAACGTAGAACGGCACAACCGCGACGACGTCACCGAGACTGCCGGACACCTTCGGTATCTGCGACGCGACAACCACGAACAGCACGATGACCATCAGCGGCACCATCGCGGCTGTTGCACATGAACTCACCCGACGCGCGATCGGGAAACGCACCGCCAGCGTCTGGGTGGCCCACGCGAGCAGCAGTGGCACCACGATGAGGATCACAAAAGCCTCGACGAGAGGTCGCACCGCGATGATCTGGGCGAGGTCCGACCCGAGGAACACGGCGAGGTAGACCGGTAACGACAGCATCTGCGCCAGGAGCAGAAGCGGCGTCGCGGCCAGCAACCGATGAGCGCTGCCCCCAGCGAGCCCGGAGAAGACGATCACGTAATCGATACAGGGACTGAGCAGCACGAGCAGCACACCGAACCGAATTGCCTGGTCGTCCGGCAAGAACACGAACATCGCCGCGACCACCAACGGGACGATGGCGAAGTTGAGTACTGCGACAGCGACCAGGAACCGGCGGTCTCGCAGCGACCGGGCGAGGTCACGGGTGGGGATCTGCAGAAACGTCACGTAAAGGAGCGCGCCGAGAGCCGGGTTGATGGCCCAGTCCAGCGACTCGCCGGCGCCCGGTGCGACAAGGCCGAGAACGATGCCGGCACCGATGGCCGCCACGTAGACGATCACTTGCCGGCGGTCGAGGACCTCGATCAACGTCGACAGTCGATGTCGCACTGCCCCTCGCTTTCTGGTCCGCACGATCTTCTCAGACGGCTGATCCGGCCCTTTGTCGGATGCGAAGTTCAGTCGCAGGATCGATAATTGGACCATGACCACTCGGAGCAACATCCCGCCGGACGAGGTGGAGCGAATGCTCGACTTCGCCCGGCGGTGGTACCCGTACGGCGGAGGGTCGGCCGACGACATCCTGGTGGAGTTCGGCATCGGGGAGCGGGACTACTTCGAGCGCCTCACCGATGTGCTCGACACCGATCAGGCCGGTAGTCACGACCAGTCTGTCGTCGCCGCGATCCGTCAGGTGTGCACCCGCCGCCTCGCATGACTGCGCCGGTGTGAACTGGGCTCCATCTGGATCGGACAGGAACTATAGAGCGGCTACAATTTTGCGCCATGACCTCCGGGCAGTGGGAGCAGGACTCGAACGAGGCGCAGGCAACGTATTTCGCCGCCCAGCTCGAGTTGTGGGCAACGCAGATCGAAGAAGAGCTGACCAACAACAAGGTGTCAGCGGAGATGCACTCGCGCAAACGGTTCGAGTTGTACGAGGTCCGTCGACAGATCGATGCACTTCGTCGACGATTTCCGGCCGCCTTCAGCGTCTGAGGCGTCAATGGTGCTCGCGCGACCGGGTTTTCGTGACACGCGGTTGCTACCTCCCTCGGTTGCGCCGAGGTCGTGCCGATGAGCGATTTCTGCACACGGCCGGTGAAACGCAGCCGTCTCACGTACGATTCCGCCAGGAAGTCGAAACGACGCGCTTCGAGTCACGTCGAGGTGTGGCCCAAGCCGGCCTGCCCGTGATTCCACCGCGTGACGACGAGTAGGAGCCGGCGATGACCGCCGAAGCAACGACCACAAACAATGCCGCAACGGTGATCATCGGCCAAAAGGTCCGCCCAGGAACTGAGCGTGCATTTGCCATCTGGCAAGACGACATGAATGCTGCGGCGGCCCGCTATCCGGGGTTCATCGCCGCGGAGACCGCGCAGCCGACGGACGTGCAGCCCGACTGGGTGGTGGTGTATCGCTTCGATTCGGTGGCTCACGTGCAGGCCTGGATCAACAGCGCCACACGGCAAGAACATCTCGACAAGGGCCGAAAGTACTTCGACGGCCCCGCGACGCAACAGGTCATCACCGGTGGCGCGGCCCCGGTGGATCCGCTTGTCACCGTGGTGGTGACACACCGGGTCTCACCGGAACACATCGACGACTTCCTCGAATGGCAGGGCCGCATGCGCGAGGCCGAGACCGGGTTCAAGGGGTTTCGCGGGACTGAACTGTTCCGGCCCATCGAGGGCCTGCAGAACGAGTGGACGGCGTTGTACCGCTTCGACAGTGCCGCCGACCTGGATGCATGGCTCACCTCACGTGAGCGGCAGGTACTGCTGGACGAGGGCAAGAAGTTCAACGAGTTCGAGTTGCGCACGATCGACAACTCATTCGGTAGCTGGTTCGCGTTCGACCAAGACGGTCACCGTGCGCCGATACCGTCGGACACGAAGATGTCCACCGCCGTCTGGGTGGGTCTCTATCCCACCGTTGTGCTGCTCTCGCTTGCCCTTTCACCTTTGGGCATGCCGCTCTGGCTCGGGTTGCTGATCGGCAACCTGCTGTCGAGCTTTGTGATGACGTTCTTCACGATGCCGTACTACGTCAACAAGATCCTTGGTCACTGGCTGTACCCGTCACCGAGCACCCCCAAGAGGCAAACGAACTTGCGGGGGTTCGCAGTGATCCTCGCGGTGATGGCTCTGTGGACCGTGGTGTTCTACCTTGTCACCGTGGTGTTCTGGACACTGCCTTGATGATCGGCTGACTCAGAACTGCCGGTCAGAACTGGGTACGTTCCAGCCAGGTGTCCCACACCTGACGATCACCTAGGATCTCCAGGCCAGCTTCCTCCGCCGATTTGCGTCGGCTGATCGCCAGCAGCAGGCCCGATGACGGCCCTCGTACGGCAGCATCTGCTTTTGCGTGGCTGTGGTCCCACACCACCACTCCTTGCTGTCCGCGGATGAACCATTCGCCGTCAGGACCGAGATCCGTCTCGGATGCGTGTAGATGCAGGGTTGCCCCGTTGTCGAGGGGAGCCGTCGCGCCTGCCGGCCGCGCCGCCATGAGACCCAGCCATTCGGAAATTCCGTCGGCAGCGAGATCAGCGACGAGATCGAACGGAACGTCAAGCGCCAGTTGAGCATCCGCGCGGTGCACGGTGGTCTCGTGCAACCGTCGTCGAATCCACCAGGCGGCCGGCTGGGGTCCGGTGAACGTCCACACCGGGGTGTCGGCACCGGTCTGCGCGACTGCGGCGAGGAGTGTCTGCACACCGTCGTTGAACCACTCGATGGCACCGTCGAGGTCCTCCGGTGGCTTGCCGTTCGGCACCTGGCGCGGGTCGGCCGGGCTATCACGTTGCTCGCCCACGATCTGCGCGGCCCAGCGATCGCCACGTCCGACGTGCCGGAAGAGTTGCTGGATCGTCCACTCGGGGCAGGTGGGGACTGGCTGCGTGAAGTCGGCGTCCCGGATCGCCTCGCCGAAGAGCCGGTTCTGTTCTACGAGTGCATCGGTGTAGTCCACGATCGGACAGTACCGCGTCTGTGTGACAGACAGGAGGGCATCGGAACCATGATCGTCGCTCCCCGTGACCACGGAGTTCAGACCAGAGCGGCGATCTCTGGAGGCAGATCGGAGTTCGGGACGGCGGTCGTCGACCACACTCCGCCTGATTGCGACACTTTGTCGGCCTGGCCGTCGTGGATGACCCAGAGAGTGTCGGTTCCTGACTGCCAGTGCAGATTTGACCCGGCAACAATGCTGTCTGTGTAGACGACCGATGCTCCTGAATCGCGGATCGTCAGATTCGATGCGTCCGCGTAGGCGGTGTAGGCCCCGCTCGGTGAGGTGACACCCCCCGCAGGCAAGGCTGTGGTTGGCGGCGGAGTTGTTGTGGTCGTCGTCGTCGCCGGCGGGGTTGTGGTTGGGGTCGTCGCGGGCGGCGCCGTAGTTGTGGTCGTCGTTGTGGTGGCTGGCGGTGTCGTTGTGGACGTGGTCGGCGGCGTAGTTGTGGGCGCTGTGGTCGTCGTCGCTGGCGGAGCGGTGCTGGTGCTGCTGGTGGTTGCGGGCGCCGCCATTCGGGCCGCCGTCTGGCCTGCAGCACACTGGATAGTTGTCAGAAAATTGACGTAGGTAGACGTGAAGTTGTGGGTTGAGTAGGCCGTCGACGTGGAACCTGTTGCCCCGTAGACGGTATGGAGCCGTGCGGTGTAGGTCCGTGTGCCGCTGCCTGGTGCCGGAGCGGCGCCTGCCGTCGGGTGATAGCTGGTGGTGCCTTCGGGGATTACATGCGAGCCGACGTAGGTGGTCCCGTTGAAAATGTCGATGCGGTAGTAGTAGCCACTCGGTGCCGCGGTCCAATAGAGCCGGGCAGTTCGTGGTGCGGCCTGATCATCGACGCAGTTCAGGTTTGACGGAACAACCGCGAAGTTGCCGTAGAGGGCTGTGGTGAATGTGCTTGTTGTGGTCGCGGTGTCAGCAAACAGGGCTGTGGTGTCGGCGATCTGAACTCCGGCAGTGACGACGGTGGTCGCAATGACCAGGGATGCTGCCGCGGTACCGACCCGGCCACTCCCATTCCGGCTGTGTCCGCTGCTGGCGTGGTTTTGATGATCGCCGTCGCGTTGCGGCCGAAAAGCCAGGAACAGCAAGCCTGCTGACGTCAGGGCGATCAATCCCCAGGCGGGAGGCGTACCCAGCCACGAAACGACGTAACCCGCGGCAGGGATGGTGAAGAACACGCGATCAGCAGAGGAGGTGACGTACGGCGCCGGATCTTCAGAGGCGTTCGCATCACCCTTCATTCGGAACGTGGCCGTTCCCTGCGTCAAGGAATCGATGGCGACGAGGCGGTGGGTCAGCAGTGAGCCGTCCGCCCGTTTCACACTGACGATGTCACCCGAATCGAGAGCGGACGCGTCGACTTCCTTCGCCAGGACGAGTGATCCGACCGGCATCGCCGGTTCCATCGACCCGGAACGCACGATCAATGGGCGGATACCCAAGGTGAGCGCAAGGACCGCCGCGATGATGCACATCAGCCCGGCGACGGCCCCGACCGTCAGCGCCACCTCGGGAAGGATTCGTGTGTGCCGACGGGCCGCGGAATGGCGGGTTGCCATGTCAGGCCGCCGTTCCGGTGAAGGCCAACGTCAGGACGCTAGATTTGTTCTCCATAGTGATCGGCGTGGTGTTGACCAGGCTGACCAGAACGCAAAGGCTGTCGGTGGCAACGGTGCCACCGGCCGGTGTACCCGCGAGTGGTCTGGCGGAGAAGACGGTGGCACCGGGCGAGGTCGTCGGTGTGACTGTCGTGCCGACAACGGTGGTGGAGGAGCAGGTCCCCGTGGTCGTCGTGTTGGTCGCGGAACCCCCCGCGTGCACGAACACCCGTAGATAGGGGGCCAGAATGCCAGGTGATGACGCCTTGGCCAGGTAGGTCACCGCCAGTGATCCGGTGTTGCTTACTGTGAGCATCGCCGCTTTGCTGGAACCGGGGGTCATGCCGGTCATCCCCAACGTTGTGAAGGCGTAGGAATCCGCTCCATTGACTTTCATGTCTACCGAACCGATGGTGAACGCGCCGGAGGTTGCTGAGGCGGTGTCGCTCCAAGCGGCGAGGGTGCCCACCGCTCCCAGACCCAAGGCCATCCCGAGGGAGAGGATGGCGCGAATCTTCGTGCTGGCACACGCCTTCCACAGCATGCGCAGGGCCACCCGCGCCTGCATCATGATTGCTGCCGTTCGCGTCGTGACTCGCGGTGGCCCTTGTAGAACATGACAACGGAGTAAAGGAGCAACATGCTCACCGCTGCAACCAGTAGAATCATGTGCTGGCTACCAGAGATCATCGAACTTGCGCGACCGAGATAAGGGACGCTGTACCAGAGTTTTCCGCGGATCTGCTGAGGTTGTACTTGTTTGATGTCCGGAGCGCCGTTTGCATCGCCTTGGGTGGTGAAGAGGGTCTCGCCCCGGGTGTTCCGGTTCACGGCCACGATCCGGTGAGTGACCACAGCGGCTTTGCCGGTTTCGAGCTGGTAGGTCACCACGGTGCCGACGGCGAGTTCATCGGTGGGAACCTCTTTGACGACGATCAACGTGCCCGGCGGATAAGTAGGTTGCATCGAGCCGGTGAGGACGGTGTATGGCGTGGCCCCGGAAACGCGAGGCACGACAACCACGGCGAGAAGCACGACCAGGGTGGCGATCAGCAGTAGCCACGTCACGATCTGCTGAATCCACCACAGGGGACCAGTGCGTCTGGCCGGCAACGATGTTGCCTGAGTGGATGTTTGCGTCATTGTCCTGACCTGCTTCTTGAGGTATCTAGCACTAGGCCTGCGCGGCGGTGAAGGTGAACGTAGCTGTGTACGTTGCTCCTGAGGTAGCCAAGTTTGTGATGAGTGCGTGTAAGCAGATGCGTGTCGACGTTGCTGGTGCAAGCGCGATGGCCGGTGTGGTGTTGACCGGAAGTGCGGTGCCAGGCAAGGCGATGGTGGCGTCACAGTCGGCGGCCACCGAACCTGACGCCATTCGTGATGCGCTGACTGTCATGCCGCCCGTGGGACTGCCGGTAACGACTGCTGACGCCAAGCGGTAAGTCAGCGGGGTGGTTCCGGCGTTCCTGAGCAGAAAGGATTTCTGCCGGATGTCTCCGGGTTTGAGTGCGGTACTGGAGAATCCGCTCAGCGTCACCGACTTGACGCCATCGGCGGTGAGAATCAGGGTACCCGACGTGACTGTCGTTGCGCCGTTTGCCTCATGATCGCTCCACAGGGCGCCGGTCTCGTACGTCGCCAAGGTGGCGAGTACGAGAGCCGACGCTGCTGCGATCAGCGCGACAACCAATTTGGTCATGTCAGGGCCTCCGCGCTGTCAGTCGGTCCGGCCGATTCAGGCCTCTTGGACCTGTTGCAGAGTCACCGTCAGATCCGAGAGGTTCACGGACTCGTTCTGTGCCTCGAGATCCGTTGTCGTGACCGAATCGAACGAGAGCGTGACTACCACGTTGACGGTGTCGCCATCATTGGCCGCTGTGATCGGATAGTCCCCGGTGACCGGAGTGCCCGGCGCGACGCCGATGAATGCCACCAGCGACGTATCGAGATTCTCCAGCAGTGAGGCGTCTCCTGTGATCGTTGAGCCATCTGCGTTGAGCTCTGCGGCCAGATTGTCGCCAGCTGCATTGACCACCACCGATGCGCGATACTCGATTTCATCGCCTGGAACGATCAGGAAGGCTTCGATGTCAGCGATGGCCTCCTCGCCTCCGCCTGTCACGTCGAACCACGAGACATTCGTGGGTGGATCGAGTGAGAGTTCACCTGAGGAGACGATGCCGCCGTTGGTCGACTCATCATCATTCCAGTAGGCGAGAGTACCGAGGCCCCCGAGGCACAGGACGGCTGCTGCGGCTGCTGCTATGGCGCCTTTTATACGTGTATTCATATGACTGTCTTCCCTTTGGACCCAGCAAAAAAAGGGCCGTGGTGACGTGCGAATTGTTTGCAGATGTCGAGCCACGACACTGGGCAATGGCCAGCTGTCCGTGTAGGGATACGAAGTACATTCCCTGAGCGGCGGAGTGGCGTCGTCTCCATACGAGTGCCGTCCACTTAGGCCGATAACTGTAGATCGTACTCCGGGTATGAGATCGTTACGAACTGATTAGAAGTCCTAAAAACACGACAATCTACGCGTATAGGGCGTAGTGTGCCGATCCTGTTCGTGGGTGTAAGGCAGAACGTCTTCTTAGATCTGTTCACAACAGCCGTGCCATACGTCAGTGCACCACGAGCACCGAGCAATCAGCATGGTGGATGAGGCTCTGGCTGACCGAACCCAGAACGGCTCCGGCCAACTTGCCGTGCCCACGGCTCCCCACAACCACCAGCTGTGCGGACTGTGACAGTTCCTTGAGTCCCTTGGCCGGACCGGTGTCGGTGTACACCTTGTTGACGTGTGCACCCGGGAACCGTGCACGCAGCGGTGCCACCAGTTCGTCCAACTTCTGTTCCTGGTTGGATTGCAGGAGGTGCAGCAGGTTCCAGTCGACCGGCCCCTCGCCGTAGCCGAGCCCGACCGCGGCGCCGGTCTCCCACATGTGTGCAACCGTCACTGGTGCGCGCAGCGTGTCGGCGAGTTCGAACGCCGATTCCAGCGCGCGCGTCGAGTTCTCCGACTCATCCACTCCGACAACAACGGGTAGCGTCTCGTCGGTGTCGGGGCAGGCCGTCCTGCGCCACACCAGGACCGGGCAGCGCGAGTTGTTGACGATCCGGATCACATGGCCGCCGAGGATGAGATCGCTTGCCGCGCTGGTCCAGTGAGATCCAATGACCACCAATCTCGCAGTGGCCGAGATCTTTTCGAACGCCGGGCCAACGGCCTCGTTCACGATGTGCCGCTCGATGGACAGATCGGGATGCACCGCCCGGATGGCGGATTCCGCCTCGTCGATCTTCTTGCGGCCTTCCTCGGCGAGTTCGGCGGCCAACGCCTCGGGCGTGAACACCATCGCGTTGGCGAAGTACCAGTCGATCCGAGGTATGGCGTGGAACAGGGACAAGGCTGAATGGCTTGCTGCGGCAAAGTCCGCCGCCCATCGGGCGGCGCCGAGTGCGGCCTCGGAACCATCGATCCCCACGACGATGGCCGGTGCGTTGCTGGCGTCGGTGTTCATCTCACATCCTCGGTCCGGTGAACCGGATGATCAAGGCCAGCGCCATCGCTGGAAGTTCCCGGCTCGTCTCGAACCCTATGCCGTGGTTGCAGGCTCCATCAACGCTTCGATCTCACTGACCGTCGGACGTGCCGTCACTGCCACCGAGAGCATGGTCGCGTTCTTCCCCGGTGCCTTCTTCGCCTGCTTCGTACGTCTTCTTCTGCTCGGCTGTCTCGTCGGTTTCGCCGACAGGCTCTTCGTTTTCATGCGGAAAGGTCATGCGGTCCTCCTGCTCGTTGACACCTGGTCCTGCTGTCACCACCGTACGGGGCGTCGTTCGTGCCTTTCGATCGTCCATGGTGAGAGACCGAGAGCCCCACGGCGTGCGTGAGGCTCTCGGTGACCGTCGCATTCTGCGCTACTCGCGGGCGGCCTCGACGTCATCGATCTCGACCTCGTCCCTCGCGTTCGGGAGCAAGTGGTAACCGAGGCAGACGATTGCAAAGAAGAGGTAGCCCAGAGCTATCTCCGGAGCTGCGGCCCACTCGACCTCAGGAGCGTGGATTAGGCCGATGAACGTCAGCGCAGCGCCGGCCACGGAGGCGAGGGCCGCGTACAGGAACTTCTTCTCGATGATGAACGTGACCATGGTGCCGAGCACCAGGCCCACCAGCACGGCGCCCTCTCCGAGCGCTTTGAGTCCCTCGTAGACCACGCCGGCGCCGTCGAGTGAGTCGTAACCGACCTCACCTGCCGTGGTGCCTGCGGCGCTGAGGGCGTTGTCGATCAGGCCCGTTGCCCACTGAGCCAGGTTGGGGATGATCGCGATGACCACCGCCACGGCGTGGATCCGGGGAACCGCCTGGAAGGCCTGGGCGCCGATGAGCAATCCGATGTACAGGAGGATGGGGACGATCGCCGGGACGGGCAACAGTGAGTCGAGCACCCCGAAAAGGCCGAGGAAGCAGAGCAATCCGATTGCCACGCCACTGGCGAGTGAGTAACTCGTGCGACCGCCGGCGTCCTTCCAACCGGGATGACCGATGTAGACCGCGGGCGGGAAGGGCGAACCGAAGGCCGATCCGATGACCGCGCCGGCGCCGTCGGCGAGAAGCACACTGCGCAGGTTGTAGCTGTCTCCGGCGGCTGCTGCGCTTTCGACGTTGCTCATCGCCTCCGTGAAGTTGTACACGCCTAGCGGGATGGCGGTGCCGAGCAGTGGCGCGAGGTCTTTCAAGCCGTCGAAGAGCATGTCGAATCGTTGGTCGGGAACGCCGACGGCGATGTCGCTCACGGCGTCGGACACCGCCGGAGCATCCATGAATCCGCCGGCCCATCCGATGGCGGTACCCACGAGGAGAGCGGCCAGGCCGACCGGAATGTTGCCGGGCAGACGAACATTCGTGAAGAAGCCGATCAGGATGATCGCCAGGACGGGGAGACCGATCCATGCCGCCTCCCACATCTGGGCTGCCGGGCGCATGGAGATGAACGTGATCGAGATGCCTGCGAGTGTGCCGAGCATGGCCGCCCGTGGAGTGATCTTGCGGATGTACGGTCCGACGAATGCACCGATCATCACGATCACACCGATCATGAAGGCCCACGCCAGTCCCGCCTGCCATGCCGCCATCGCGTCGTTGGTGTTGAGGTAGACGGGCAGCATCACGACGAACACGACGATGAACATGTGTGGCACGCTCGGCCCGTAGGGCAGGGCGGTGACATCGGTGCGGTTCTCTTTGGCCGCCAGTCGGCGCGCCAGGAACGTGTAGTAGAGATTCCCCAGGATCAGGGCCACACCAAGAGCGGGAAGGACTGTGCCGAGAACATCGCCGGCAGGCACGCTGACGACACCGATCATCAGCCCTGTCAGGGTCAGGACGTTGACCAGGATGTTGAATCCCAGCCCGAAGAAGGCATTGGTGTCGCCGCGGGTCCACCAGGCGACGGTGATCTTGTCGTCGGTGGGGGATGGGGGAGTAGCCGCCGATTGGTTGACTTCTGTACTCATTGTCGTGCTTCCTGTCAGCTGTGTTGCGAAGGATCGGGGATGAGAGACAGGGCGGCGATGGCCGCCGTGGAATCGGCAACCCAGCCGAAAATTCCACCTTGCGCACTGATCATTTCCAGACCGACGCGCTGAAAATCGGGAAAATACGAACCGACACAATCGGATACGACAAGACACTCGTATCCGCGGTCGTTCGCCTCTCTGGTTGTGGTGTGAACACACACCTCGGTGGTGACCCCTGTTACCAGCAGTTGGGTGATGCCCGCGTCGGTGAGGATCTGCTGCAGGTCGGTGGCGTAGAACGCGCCTTTGCCGGGTTTGTCGATCACGACTTCGCCTGCAATCGGTGCCAGCTCATCGACGATGTCGTGGCCGTACTCACCCCGGATCAGAATCCGGCCGTATCGGCCGGGGTCGCCAATCCTCTTCGATGCCGCCCCACGGCGGAGTTTGCTCGGGGGGCAGTCGGACAGGTCGGGTTTGTGACCCTCGCGGGTGTGGATGATCATGATGCCGGCGGATCGGGCCGCATCGATCAACGCCGTAAGTGGCGGAACCACATCGAGGAGCAGGCTCACGTCGTTTCCGAGACTCTCGCCGAAGCCGCCCGGTAAGAGGAAGTCGCGTTGCATGTCGATGACGAGCAGGGCTGTCCTGCCCAGCTCGAGGGGAAATGGAGCCGGCACCGCGGTGTCGACGGTGACCACGGTCATGGGTTCTCCTCGTGGGATGCGATTGGGGTGGTGACTGTTTGGGGAATCTGTCCGGCCCGCGCGGCGTCGCGTGGCTCGTTGAGGAGTCGAGCTGCGAGGTCGAGCACAATGTCGTCGGACAATGCGGGGCCGAGCACTGTCACACTCAGCGGACGCCCATCAGCGGTGTGACCCACGGGAATCGCTACGCCGGTGAGGTCGAGTAGATTGCCGAAATGCGTGTAGTGCCCCAGCATCGTGTTGCAGTCGATGGGTTGCTCGAGCACCTGCGCAACTGTGAAGGTGGTTCCGATGGTGGGGACCACCAGCACGTCCATCTGGCGCCACAGGCGCCCGACCTGTGCGCGCAACTCCTGCAGCTTCTGTTGTGCGGCGAACGCGTCGACCGCGGTGTATCGCTCGCCGCTCCGCAGGATGTCGCGCACAACGGGATGGATCGATTCCGGTTGTGCAGCAAGGAAGTCGGCGAATTCAACCAGTCGCTCGGCCACCCATGGCCCGGAATACAGCAGGGCGCCGGCCTCGAGGAACGGCGACAGCGGGGCGTCCACCACTGTCGATCCACGCGAAAGCCGTTCGCGGAAGGCAAGATGGGCGGTTTCCATGTCGGAGTCGCCGAAGAAGTCGAGTTCCTGCGGTGACGGCAGGCCGACACGAATCGGCGCACCGCTGTGGCTGTTGCCTCGTGCGCGCGACCACGAGTCGTTTTCGTCCTCGGCTGCCATCACGTCGAATGCGCGGTCGACATCGTTGAGCGATCCGGCCATGATCGTGATGCAGTCCAACGACTTACATGCCGGCACCAGGCCCACTGCGCTGATGACGCCCCGCGAAGGCTTGAACCCGACGACCCCATTGAGTGCGGCGGGAACCCGGCCCGATCCCGCAGTATCTGTTGCGACGGCGAAAGGAACCTGGCCGAGGGCAACGGCGAGGGCTGAACCCGAGCTGGAGCCCCCGGAGATCATCTCGTTGCCATATACGCTGCGTGGCACGGTGAGTGGCGTTCGAGTGCCGTTGAGCCCGGTGGCGAACTGGTCGAGGTTGGTCTTACCGACATACAGAGCGCCCGCATCGAGCAGGCGTTGGACCACCGCCGCGGTGACCTCTGGCACGTAGGCGAAGTCGGGGCACGACAGGGTGGTCGGGACGCCGGCGACATCAATGCTGTCCTTGACCCCGAACGGCACCCCGTACAACGGAAGGGTGCGCGCCCCGGGCCGTCTCTCGATGGCTTCGGCGGCGGCGATCAATTGTTCACGCGGCACCGTGGAGATCCAGGTGCCGTCGTCACCACGTGCGGCAATGGCGTCTGCGACACGAGCGGCGGTGGTCGCCGGGGTACCGGTGCCGGTGGCGTGTGATTGGAGTATCTCGGCGATCGAGGGTCCGAGAGTCGGGCCGTGAACCGGTTTCCGGAAAGTCATAATGTCGATTGTCGACAGAATCGTGGCGACGACGGAACGGTTGTGTGTCGATCGTGTTAGTTGTTGCTCTCAAGTCCCAGATACGCGAGTTGTCCGTGATTCTTGGCCGCCTCCACGGCAACTCGTGCATCGTTGGTTTCGAGTGCCTCGAGAATCCGCTCGTGCCGGCGGATGCCGTCACTGGGGTCGTGGACCCGCGCCTCCGCGCGCAGATTGATGGCCATCGGGAGCTGCAACTTCAGCAGCACGGGTTCCATGGCGATGTCGAGCTGCCGGTTGCCCGCCAACCCGACCACTGCCGCGTGAAAACGACGATGGGCATCGTCCTTCTCGAGGTCGTCGTCGCGCCTACCGGCCTCTCGCATGTCGTCGAGCGCGGCCCGCACCGGACTCAGAGCGGTGGTCACGTCGGCAAGCGGCAGAGCTTTCTCGATCGCGTGCCGCTCGAGCAGGTGCCGTAGCTCGAACAGCTGCAAGATGTCCTGTGGCGACCACTCGGTGACCCTTGATCCGCGCCGGGGGAGATGCTCGACCAGTCCCTGCTGCCCGAGTAGTCGCAGCGCCTCGCGCAGTGGCGCCCGGCTGATACCTAAGCCAGCACACAACTGTTCTTCGACGATCTTGTCGCCCGGTTGCAGTGCGCCGCTGAGTATTTCGTCACGAATCCGCCTCGCGGCCACGTCGACCAGACTCACCGGTAAGCCGTCGCCTCCCACAGCTCGTTTCGGTGCTGCCACGGGTGAACCCATCCCCTCCATCGTCGGCGTCCTCACCATTCTGTCGACAATCCTAGAGCGCGCCGACGAATGCGAGCATTGTCGGCCGGAGCGGCAATGCGGCAAGCGGTCGATCAAAAGTGTTACCTCGGAGGTCATCGCTTCAACACACCGCGGCGCAGCAGCATGGTCATCACAACATCAACGCAAGACGAAGGAGATACGATGACCGAGATGACAGCCCTGGTCGACGACTACCTGAGCGCCTGGAACGAAACCGATCCAGGCGCACGGCGAGCGATCGTCGAGAAGGTCTGGGACCCCGAGGGTGTGTACACCGATCCGCTCGCTTCGGTGACGGGCACAGAAGCGATCGATCAGGTGCTCGCCGGGGCTCAGCAACAATTCGCGGGGATGCGGTTCGTTCGGGGTGACGTGTTCGAGACGCACCACAACATCGCCCGCTTCACCTGGGAACTGGTGCCGGAGAGCGGAGAAGAGGCAGTGGTGATCGGCTTCGACGTCGCCGCGGTGAATGACGACGAGAAGATCACCAGCGTCTACGGGTTCATCGACAAGATGCCGGGATAGACCGCTATGTGATGGTGAGGCCGCCGTCGACCACGATGGTCTGGCCGGTGACATACCCGCCGGCCGGTGAGGCGAGCCAGACCGCGGTGGCCGCGAGTTCTTCGGGATCGCCACTGCGGGGCAGCACCTGCCGTGCAGCCATCTGCTGCAGATAACCGTCGGGGTACTGGGCGGTCATCTCCGACTCGAAGAACCCAGGGGCAATCGCGTTCACCCGGATACCTTTTCGCGATCCCCACTGCTGGGCGAGGTCTCGGGTGAGCCCCGAGATCGCGGCCTTGCTCGCGGAGTAGGCGGCCTGCGGGAGGCCTGCGGTGGTGATGCCGAGGACGCTCGAGATGTTGACGATCGAGCTTCCCGGCTTCATCACCCGGCCGCAGGCCTGTGCAGCCCAGTAGGAACCGTTGAGATTGATGTCGATGACCGACCGGAATTGCTCGGGAGTCTCCCGGGTGGCCGGCACGGCCGTTCCCACTCCGGCGTTGTTGATCAAGACATCCACCTGGCCGAACTCGGTCATGGCAGCCTCGACCATCGCGGTGGCCTGCTCGACCTGCGTGATGTCGGTGACAACCGACAGGGAGGTGCCTCCCACAGACTCGACCAGCGCGGCGGTCTTCTCGAGCTTGTCGGCGCGGCGGGCAGCGAGTACCACGCGGGCTCCGGCCTCAGCGAACCCCTTGGCGAAGGCAACCCCCAAGCCGGACGAGGCGCCGGTGACGATCACCACCCGGTCATCGAGCCGAAAGCGGTCGAGCACGGTCATGAGAACTCCTCTTCGATCGTCGAACACCCACCGACGGGCAGCAGTCGAACATGCGCTCGGTGCAAAACCCGCAGTCCATAATGCTGACAGATCAACCCGGGAGATCAGTACATGACCGAAGAACAGCGTTACCTTTTCGGTGACCTGCTGCGGCAGTGGCGCACCACCCGCAAGGTGCCGCAACTGGAGCTCGCGTCAGCGGCCGACGTCTCCGCGCGCCATCTGAGTTTCCTGGAGACTGGCCGATCGGTGCCGAGCCGCGCCATGGTGCTCAGACTGGCCGAGCATCTCGATGTGCCGCTGCGCGAGCGCAACCAGATGTTGCTCGCCGCCGGATATGCCCCGTCCTACGGTGAGACGCCGCTTGACGGTTCCCGAATGACCATGGTGCGGAGCGCTTTACGTCAGGTGCTGGCCGCGACCGAACCGTCCCCGGCCTTGGCGGTGGACCGGCACTGGAATCTCGTGGACGCCAACGCAGCGGTTGCCGCCTTCACCGACGGTGCTCCCGACGACTTGCTGGAGCCTCCGTTCAACGTGCTCGAGTTCAGCCTCGACCCGCGGGGGCTCGGGTCCAGGATCATCAACCATCGGCAGTGGCGCAGGCACTTGTTCGAACGACTCGATCGGCAGATCAGGGTGACCGGCGACACGGAATTGAAAGCACTGCTGGCCCGCCTCCAGCGGTATCCGGTGCCCGACGCCGACGAGGATGTCGACGCAGATGCCACCCTCTCCGGCGATGTTGCAATCTACCTGAGGCTGCGCAGCGACCAGGGTGAGCTGTCGTTCTTCAGCACGGTCACCACGTTCGGTACCCCGCTCGACGTGACGGTCGACGAACTCAGCGTCGAGAGCTTCTATCCGGCCGACGACAAGACGGCGGAGTTCCTGCGACTTCGCTAATCGGTGACGCGGGGAATGCACGGCTGCGGTGAGCGTTGGCACCGAGGGAGAGAAAGAGGCGAACCATGTCGAGAACGCAATTGATCCCTGGCCCCGACCATCCGATCACGGTGGAACCGAGCGCCGACTCGGTGACCGTGACCGCAGGCGGCACGCTCGTCGCCGACACCGACAAGACGCTCACCCTGCGTGAGGCGTCCTACCCGCCGGTGGCGTACGTGCCGCTCGCTGCGGTCGATCCAAAAGTGCTGCAACGCAGCGACACCGAGAGCTACTGCCCGTTCAAGGGCAGTGCCTCCTACTTCGATGTCGTCACCGACGAAGGCGTCATCAAAGATGCGGCCTGGACGTACGAGGAGCCCTACGATGCGGTCGCGCCGATCGCCGGGCACCTCGCCTTCTATCCCGACCGGGTCGACATTTCTGTTGACCCCGTGAGCTGAGTCCTCAGAACCCGCCGGCCACCCGCACCACGGCCCGGCCTGAGAACTCTCCCGCGCGAACCTGGTCGATCACGCCGACGACGTCTTTGACGTCGACCTCCGACACGATGTGCGCGAGGTGCCTGGGGGCAAGCGGTCCGGCAAGTGCAGCCCAGATGGTTCGTCGAGGCTCGATCGGCATCTGCACCGAGTCCATGCCGAGCAGGGCGACACCGCGCAGGATGAACGGCAGCACGGTGGTGGCCAACGCAGGTCCGCCGGTCAGGCCGCTGGCCGCCACGGCGCCGCCGTACTTGATGCCGCTCAGCACCTCGGCGAGCGTCTTGCCGCCGACACAGTCGACGGCGCCCGCCCACTGGGCCTTGCCGAGCGGGCGGGGTTTGGCATCCGGGTCCAGTGGCAGTCGGCCGATGACGTCGGCGGCACCGAGTTGTCGCAGCCGATCGCCCGCGTCCGCCTTGCCCGTGGACGCGACCACCTCGAAGCCCTGACCCGCCAGGATGTCGACGCTGACCGAACCGACGCCGCCGGTCGCGCCGGTCACCAGTACCGGGCCGTCGGCGGGGGAGATCCCGCGATCGAGCAGTGCTTGCACGCTCATCGCCGCGGTGAACCCGGCGGTCCCGATCGCGGCACCGTCGCGTGGCGAGAGTGCCCCGAGGGCAACCACCCAGTCGGCCGGAACGCGCGCGTACTCGGCGTAGCCGCCGTGGCGGCCGGTGCCGATCTCGTAGCCGTGGGCGAGAACCAGATCGCCGACCGCGAAGTCGGGTGACTTCGATTCCACGACCTCGCCGGTGAGGTCGATGCCGGGAACGATCGGATAATCGCGTACCACACCACCTTTCGGCGTCAGAGCGAGTGCGTCCTTGTAGTTGACACTGGAGTACAACACCCGGATGGTGACGTCGCCGGTCGCCGCGGTGGGAGTGCCACCCTCGGGCAAGAACGATTCGTCCACGGTCTCGATTGCGGTCTCGATACCGTCGTCGGTCTGTCGCGCCACCAGGGCTGAGAACTGATCCATGAGCCGACGTTAACGTCACCGATGGCACATTCGGACAACGGGGAGTACGAACGGACGCTGAAACATAGACCTCGTCGCCTGAGCACAGCAACAACGACGTCGGCCGCGACCCGAGAACTCTGGGGCGCGGCCGACGGACTGTTGTGGGACTAGACGCCCAGCGAAGGAGCGAGCGTTCCGTACCAGGATTCCTTGAGGCGGTCCTCCCAGTGAGTCCACCAGTGCACACCCTCCGGCGTGATGTGGATCTGCGGGTTGACGCCGGCGACACGGAGGCTGGCGACGTAGAGCTGGCTACTGATCGACGCCGCGGTCTCCAGCGGCACCATCTGGGAGAACTTGATCGGGTCGAATGACGGGCTCGCCGGGTTGAAGATCGGGTTCGTCCGAGGCGAACCCGCACCCGAGGACACGTACACGCGCTTGCCACGCAGGTTTCCGGTGTGCAGCGAGGGATCGTTCGCTGTCCAGGCTCCGGCCGGCCACACGCCCCACATGTTCACCGGGTTGCCGCCCATCTCCAGCACGGATGCGGCGATGCCCTGTGCAAACCCCGGGGTGCTGACCGTGGGGTAGCCGCTGTACGACGCCACGCCCTGGTAGAAGTTGGGGTGCTTGGAGGCCAGGTTCAGTGCGGAGGTACCGCTCATCGAGAGTCCGGCAATGGCGTTGCGCCGGTTGTCGCTGTTGAACGCCGACTTCAGGTAGGCAGGCAGTTCCCGGGTGAGAAAGGTTTCCCACTTCTGCCGGCCCAGGGTCGGGTCGTCGCGCTGCCAGTCGGTGTAGAAACTGCCGCCGCCGCCGAACGGGATCGCCACGTTCACGTTCTTGCCCGCGAAGAACTGCTGCACATCGGTCTCGATGAGCCAGCCGCTGTTGTTGTTAGGTGCACGCAGGCCGTCGAGCAGGTAGAGGGTGGCATGGCTGCCACCGCCTGACGCGGGGAGGACGCGAACGGGGATGTTCTTGTTCATCGCGGCGGAGTAGACGTAGACCGTCTGAGGGGCTGCCGACGCAGTGCCGGGTGCCGCGGCCACCGAGACCGCCACTCCGGCCACAAGGGCAAGGGCTCCGGCGACGAACTTTCGCCAGGCGTGCTTTGCGCGCATCAGTTTCCTTTTGTACGTGGTGCCAGTGAATGGCCCGATCCGGACCGGTGCTCACCCCGGTGCCGCATGCGGCCCCGCGGGAAAGATAACAGCAAAATAACAGGGCATCTGTTTGCGCGCACCCTTGGCAACGCGACCGGTCATGGCGACGATCGTGAGCCTTGCGAGCGATCCCGTATGACCTGCGGCGCTGTCGATTTCTAACCTGCTTCGAACCCGATGATGGCGCCGGCGGGAGGTGCAGTGGAGACTCGATCCCCGCGCCCGCCAAGGACTTCGTCAGCGACTTACCCGTCGCTGCACCCGCTGTCGCGGCCATGCCGAGCGGCAGAATCCACACCACTCGTATCAGGACTGCTGACGGGAGAACTTGTTGCCGGTCACGTCGTACAAGTGGTGGATCGGATCGTGGATGAAGTACAGGGCAAGCGAGTCGATGGTGAACTCGCTGCCGTCGCTTCGGCGGCCGCGGCGGGAAAGCGCACTGTCGGGAACGGCAGCAAAGGCTTCGGCCAATCGTGATGCGGCAGTGAGTAATTCGTCCGCCACCACTGCCGGATCTTGATCGTTGTAGCGTTCGGCAACGGCGGTCGCATCCTGATCCCAGTTCTCGAACGCCGGATTGTCCTGAATGAGCATCGCTTCGAGGCGCTCGACGAACCTGATGAACACGTCGCGCACATGGGCCGCATACTCCAGTGGAGACCACGTGGAGTCATCGGGTCGCCGGCAGGGATCGGCCACGGCCAACGCTGGAGGCCACTGCGCCGCGTTGACCGAGATCAGTTGCGGGATGTCCCGGAAACCGATCGCGGTGGGATCGAAACCGCAATCAGCGCAGGGTCGTTCAAGCACCCACGTCCAGTTCTTGGTGTCGGGCACAATGGCCATGTTGCTTCCCCTGTCGGTACGTGCAACCACCTTATCGCTGACCACGGGCGGTGGGCGGCCTCATCGAGTTGCCCCGAGTGACCTGACGACTCTCAGCTGCAGCCTGCTGGAGATCGATGTGGTGGAGAAGGTCATCGCCGATCTCGTCGCTCAGCTGTCGCCGACGGACCGCCCTGGCGATGACGGCACGTTGTCCGGAGAAGTCGCTCGGGTCAACCTGCGCGATCATGTCCACACCGCGAGCGGTCTCGGCGGCCTCCCAGTCGTATTCAGAGGACACGTCTATCCGGAGTTGTCGAGCGAGCAGCGGCAACGTCACCCCCTGGACCAGCAGGGTGCCCAGAGCCACGATGTAGGCGACCACCTGTATCAGCTCGCGACCATGGAACGGTTCACCGGCCACCGACATGGGCAACCCGGCTGCCGCGGCAAGCGTGACGATCCCCCGCATGCCGGTCCAGGAGACGAGCAGTATCTCCCGTCCCGACAGTCTGCCTTCAGAGACGGGCGACTGCGAATCGCGCCCGGTTCGGTGCCGCCGGAACCGGCCGAACGCGGCACCCACCACCACGATTCGGACAACCATCACCGCGACCAACACGGTGAGACCGAGCCCGACGTCATCGAAGCGTGAGCCCGATGTGTGCATCAGGTCCTCGATGACAAAGCGGAACTGAAGACCCATGTACGCGAAGACGAAGGATTCCAGAACAGTGTCCGCGATGGGCCAGATCTCCCGTTCCTGCAACCGTGTGCGATAGCTCGGCGCACCACCGCCGGCGGAGCCCGCAAGCGACGTATGGGTTCCGATCGTGAAACCGGCCGCGACGACAGCGAGCACTCCGGATGCCTGCAACTGGCTGGCGAGGAGGTAGGCAGCAAACGGCAACGCCAGGCCCAGTACGCACTCGAGAGCCGGGTTGCCGAGCCGTTGGCGGATCCACACCGCCGTCGCCCCCAGACCCACACCGATCGCGAGACCGGCGCCGAGTTCATAGAGGAACAGAAGGGCGGGGTTGGCGATGAACGTGTGCCGGCCCGTCACCGCTGCGACGGCCACCGCGAGGATGGTCAGCGCCGCGGCGTCGTTGACGAGGCTCTCGCCCGTGAGGATCGCGACCACGCGTTTGGGCAAACTGAGTTCACGACCGTGCCGGACGGTTGTGACGCTGTCGGGTGGCGAGACCACGGCGGCCAACACGAATGCGCCGCCGAGACCCAGGCCCGGTGCGAGCCACCACGTGAAGAATCCGATGGACACAGCCGTCGCCATAACCAGGCCGACCCCGAGCGCGAGGATGACGCGCAGATGGCGCAGAAAGGTGAGTATCGAGAAGTGAACCGCCGCCGAGTAGAGCAGAGGCGGTATCACCAACGTCAAGATCAACTCGGGGGACAGCTGAAGCCGCGGAATGTCCGGAATGAACGAAACAATCCCCGCGACAACAACGATCACCAATCCGGATTGGACCCCGGCCCGGTGGCACAGTGCAGTCACCCCGAGGGCGCCGATGAGCACGATCAATAATATGGCGATCATCGGCGGCCCCCGCCACGGGTCGAGGCAGCAGAAACGATCGCGTCAGACACTTGGCCGACCATAGATGTCGCACATGTCAATTCCCGTGCGGAACGCTGAGAGTTCGATCAGAAGCTGACGAGAGGTGCGTTCACGCGGATGTGTCGAAGATCAGAAGAGCGCTCGATGCGGTCGCGACCGTTTTGCCGGCTGCATCGGTGATCTCCGCCTCGGCGAAGGCAACACGACGCCCCGGCTTCTTCACCCAGCCACGCGCTGTGAGCCGGCCCGAGTCGAGTGTCACCCCACGCATGAAGTTCACCTTGATCTCGATGGATGTGTACCCGGTGCCGCGCGGCAAGGTGGTGTGCACGGCGCACCCCGCAGCCGAATCGAGCAGTGTGCAGATGATGCCACCGTGAACCGCGCCGATCGGGTTGAAGTGAGACTCGTTGGGCTCGAGGGTGAATACGGCTGTGCCCGAGTCCACCGATGCCAACTGGGCGTCGATCAGACCGACGATGGGCGGTGCGGGGATCGTCCCGGCCGCCAGGGCCTGAAGATAGTCCAACCCGGCCATCGTTTGCGATATGGCAGCGGGTTTCGACGGGTCGTGCCACGTGACGGTGCGTGATCGGGGCTCACCCCACTCTGCGGATGCAAGTGGGTCACCCATGTGAGGGCCTGCTTCGGACGAAGACGGCGGTCGGGATGGCCACGGTGACAAAGACTGCGGCAGCCACCAGTGCGCAGGTGTGGAATGCCGACTCAAACGCTTCGTCGGCGGGGCGGGTCAGCAGACCGGAAGCGAGCTGCGAGGTGAGTATCGACCCGAGCACGCTTGTGCCGAGTACGCCACCGAGCTGGCGGAACATGTTGACCGTGCCGCTGGCCATCCCTGCCTGAGCGGGTGCCACACTGTTCATGGCGGCAGCGGTGGCCGGCGCGATCAGAGAACCGAAGCCGACTCCCAGGACCACCAGTGCCACGGTCAGGTTTGTCCAACCCTCGTGCGGATGGACTCGCAGGAGCAGTAATGATCCGAGCGCTGTGATGATCAGCCCGGTTGTGAGCATGACCTTGAATCCGATGCGCGGCAACAACCGTGGCGCGATCGCACTGACGACAACGTAGGTGCCCATCAGAGCGAGCAGATGCAGCCCGGTGGTCCAGGCGCTCAGCTTTCCTATCCTTTCGAGAAACAACACGGAGATCAGGGACAGTCCGGTGAAGCCGAAGAGCACGGTCGCGCTGACCACCATGACGGTGGAGAAGGACGCTGACCGAAAGAGGCGCAGATCAAGCATCGGGGCGTTCGTCGAGCGCTCATAGAAGATGAAAAAAGCCAAGGCGCAGGCAAATACGATGATCGCGATGATCGCGTGGGTGGACGTGAAGCCGCTGTGTGAACCGTCGATGACCCAGTAGGTGAGCGCGGCGATGGCTGTGGTGGCGGACAGAAGGCCGGGAACGTCGAGTCTGGCTCCTTGAACTTTGCTGCGTGGCACAACAATCGGGGCGATGACCACGACGACGAGGGCAGCGATGGCGTTGACGAGGTAGACGGCATTCCAGGAGAATGCCCCGAGGACCGCTCCGGCTGACAGGGGTCCGATGGCGAGGCCAAGGCCGGAGCAAGCAGCCCAGACGCTGATCGCCTCGGTCCGCTCCTTCGGGTCGGGGAAGCCGTTGCTGATGATGGCCAGACTGTTGGGCAGTACCAGCGCGGCTCCCACACCGGTGATCGCCTGAGCGGCAAGGATCATGCCGCTGCTGTGCGAGAGGAACGATGAGAGGCTGCCGAGCGACATGATCGCAGAGCCGGCGATGAACGCGGTTCGTCTGCCGATGACATCACCGACGGTGCCCGCAGAAAGCACCAGGCTGGCCACCACCAACGCGAAGATGCTCGGGATCCACACCATCGTGGCACTGTCGGCAGCGAGATCGGATTGGATCGCGGGAACGGCCGAAATGGTGGCCGTGATGTTCAGGAACGTGAGCATCATGCCGAAGCACACCGCTGCCAGCGCAAACCACCGGGTGTTGTCGCTGCCGGTCGCCGGCGCGGCCGACTGACTACTAGTAAGCATAGTCAGAAGGTACGGCCTGACTATGGTCAGCGCAAGACAGTGGGATCTACGGCGGCGACAAGATCGAATTCGGCCTCACCCATGCGCCGGCCGTTCACCTGCACGGCCAGTTCATGGCGGCCGGGGTGGTACCGGCGGGTGGTGATGGGGACAAACGAATGTGACTTGCTCAAACGTAGGTGTTCACCCGGTCTCATCGTCTTCGTGGCCAACTTGAACACCTTGTGGGTGATGGCGCCGTTGGCCTTGCGGAATCCGATGCTGTAGTCGACGACCACGTTCACCGGTGACTCGCCGGAATGCGCCAGAGTTACCGCGAACGCCAGTTTGTCCCCGGTGTCCACGGTTGGGTCGACGATCAACTCGGTGAGGTCGAGACCGGTCGGCGCATCGAAGCCCAGCAGCGCCAGCGCGTCAGGGTCGCCCTTCTTCACCAGCGTCCGCAACGCGTGCCGCACCAGCCTGCCGGTGTTGGCGTCGGGTGCACTCTGCCAGCGTGCCGCAGTAGAGACCACCAGGTCGGGGTGGTGCCGGCTGAGGTCGTTGACGTGATTGGCCACGGACCGTCGAACGTACTCGCTGGGGTCGCGGTAGAGCGCATCGACGATCGGGAGGGTTGCCTCTGGATGCCTAAGTAATTCGGGTATCCGGCGTGCCCACGGCAGGTAATGCCGGGTTCCTTCGCTCGCGAGCCGCCGCACGTGGTGGTCCGGTGATTCCGCCCAGGCGCGCGCCGCGGCAAGGGTGCGGTCGAGATCGGCCAGAAGCATGGTGCGCAGAGCGAACTCGGATGTGAGTCGGGGAGTGAGCTCGGCGAGCAACGCCAGGCCGGTGTCGAAGGCTCTGGTTGTCCGTTGCGCGGTGGCACGCAAGGCCACTGCTTCGGTGATCGGCCAGACCATCCACCCGGTGCAGCTCGGCTGGTCGATGAGTTTGTTCA
Organism: Williamsia sp. R60; assembly: GCF_054063855.1. Taxonomy (NCBI): domain Bacteria; kingdom Bacillati; phylum Actinomycetota; class Actinomycetes; order Mycobacteriales; family Nocardiaceae; genus Williamsia; species Williamsia sp. R60. The sequence goes on along the minus strand of NZ_JBSSGR010000003.1, from coordinate 221,443 downwards.
CCGCGCCGACGAACTCGGTGAACGGCTCGGGCAGATCGCCGATCAGGGCATCACGGACGAGATCTGATCGATTCTTGAGCGCCATGCCGTCGAACTCGTTGACGGTTGCCGACGTGCGGGCGGTGTCGTAGCCGGCGAGCATCAGGCACGTCGTCAGGCCCTCGACCGCGGAGGCGCCCAGGAGTTCGTCGGCGAATGGCATGGTGCAAATCTACGGGTGGCCACCGACAGGTCCCGTGACCACGATCATTCGAGTTGGCTCTTCAGTGCCTCGAGAACCGCCGGGTCCTCGATTGTCGATGGCACCGTGAAGGATTCGTGGTCGGCGATCTGACGCATCGTCTTGCGCAGGATCTTGCCCGACCTCGTCTTGGGGAGCGCATTGACGACGGTGACATCGCGGAAGGTCGCGACTGCGCCGATCTGCTCGCGCACCATGGCGACCAGTTCGGAACGGAGACTCTCCGGATCGATGTCGACCCCTTCTTTGAGAACCACATATCCGCTGGGCCGCTGACCCTTGAGTTCGTCCTGTATGCCGATCACCGCACATTCGGCGACCGCCGGATGTGCCGCGACCACGGCCTCGATACTCCCCGTGGACAGCCGGTGGCCGGCGACATTGATCACGTCGTCGGAACGTCCGAGGACAAACACATAGCCGTCGGAGTCGATGTATCCCGAGTCGCCGGTCAGATAGAAACCGGGGAATGCCTTGAGATACGAATCGTGGTAGCGCGCTTCGTCATTCCACAGGCCGGTAAGAGTTCCGGGCGGAAGTGGGAGTTCGATGACGATGTTGCCTTCACCGCCTGCCGGAACGATTTTCCCCTCGGCGTCGACAACCTGCACCCGGAAGCCCGGCACCGGGACGGTGGGCGACCCGGCCTTGAGTGGCATGGGTTCGAGGCCACGGAGATTGGCCGCGATCGCCCAGCCGGTCTCGGTCTGCCACCAGTGGTCCACCACCGGGACGCCGAGCACCTTCGTCGACCACTCGTATGTGTCCGGATCGAGTCGTTCGCCGGCGGCGAAAAGTGTCCGAAGCGATGAGATGTCGTACTGCGCAATCAGATTCGCCTCCGGATCCTGCTTTCGGACGGCGCGGATGGCGGTGGGTGCGGTGAACAGCGCCCGTACGCCGTAGTCGTCGATGACCCGCCAAAAGGCGCCCGCGTCCGGCGTTCCCACCGGTTTGCCCTCGTACATCACGGACGTGGCGCCCGCGAGGAGCGGGCCGTAGACGATGTACGAATGGCCCACCACCCAGCCGACATCGGATGCCGTCCACCACACGTCGCCTGGGGCGATGTCGTAGATGTTGCGCATCGACCACGTCAGTGCCACGGCGTGGCCACCGTTGTCGCGGACGACGCCTTTGGGTTTACCGGTGGTCCCGGAGGTGTACAGGATGTAGAGCGGGTCGGTGGCCGCGACCGGAACAGGTTCTGCGGCAGGCGCTTCGGCAGTCAGATCATCCCAGTCGAACCAGCCGTCGTGGTCTGCCGCGCTCCCGGCGACCTGCTCGCGATTCTTGACGATCACCGTGCTGGGTGGGTGATCGGACAGCTCGAGTGCTGTGGTCACCATCGGCAGGTACTCCACGGTGCGCCCCGGCTCGAGTCCACCCGATGCGGTGATGAGGGCAACCGGGCGGGCGTCGTCGATGCGGGTGGCGAGTTCTTTTCCGGCGAACCCACCGAACACCACCGAGTGCACGGCGCCGATCCGTGCGCAGGCCAGCATGGCGATGGCGGCCTCGGGGATCATCGGCATGTAGATGATGACGCGGTCACCGGCGGTGACGCCGCGCTCACGCAGGGCGCCTGCGAATGTGGCGACCTCGGCCAGCAGGTCGGAGTAGGAGAAGGTGCGTGAGACACCGGTCATCGCCGAATCCCAGATCAGGGCCGGCCGATCGCCGTGGCCGGCGTCCACATGCCGATCCAGCGCGTTGAAACTCGTGTTGAGGGTTGCTCCGGGAAACCACTGGTACTGCGTTTCGCTCCGTCGGCCGAGAGCGACGGTTGGTGCTGTGTACCAATCAACAGCCTTGGCCGCGTGAAGCCAGAACTCGTCTGGGTCGTCCACACTCTGCGCAAAAGCCTCCGCGTACAGCCCCATCACTCGCCATCCTCTCGCCGATCAGGACGGCCCTGAAGGGCCGGCCCTGCGTCAGGACGCCGCGAGAGCCGTGGAGCGTCGTCGCTGCGCCCGGTTGATCGCCTTGATCAACACGCCCTGGCGAGGTGCGAACAGATAGATGACCGCAAACGCCAGTCCCTGGGCGAGTACCACCATCGCGCCGGGTGCCACGTCCAGGTAGTACGCATAGTAGATCCCCAGGACTGCGCAGGAACAGGCCAAGATCGGGGCGATGATCAGCATCCGGTTGAAGCGATCGGTGAGCAGGTAAGCGGACGCACCCGGGATGATCAGCATCGCGACCACCAGAACAACGCCGACGATCTGCAGTGCCACAACACATGTGAGAGCCAGCAGTCCGAGCAACAGGGCGCCGAGGCGACGAGGTGACAAACCGATCGCGTGAGCGTGGGTGGGGTCGAAGGCGAACAGGGTGAGGTCTCGTCGTTTGAGTGTCAGGACCACCACGGCGACCACGGCCAGTCCGAGGATCTGCCACAGGTCTGATTGCGAGACCCCGAGAACGTTGCCGAAAAGGATGTGGTTGAGGTCGGTCTGACTCGGCGTGATCGAGATGAGTACCAGGCCCAGGGCGAACAGTGTGCTGAAGACGATGCCGATCGCGGCGTCTTCCTTGACCCTGCTGGTGTCGCGGACCACGCCGATCAGCAGGACGGCACCGAGGCCGAAGATCAACGCACCCACCGCAAACGGCGCGCCGAAGATGTACGCAAGCACCACGCCGGGCAGAACCGCGTGGGATACGGCATCACCCATCAGCGACCAGCCGATCAGAACGATCCAGCAACTGATCATGGCGCACACCGCGGCGGCGACCGTGGTCGCGAGAAGCATGTTCACCATGAAGTCCTCGGCCAGAGGGTCGAGCCACCAGTCGATGATCATGACCGCACCCCCCGTCCCAGCACGTCCATACCGAAGGCCAGGGCAAGGCTCTCCGGCCGTAGTACGACGTCGGGCTCGTCGTGCATCAGGACCGTGCGCATCAGCAGTACCGCCTCGTCGCAGAAGGTCTCGAGCGAGCCGAGGTCGTGGGTGGAGATGAGGATCGTCTTTCCCTGTGAGGCCAGGGACGTCAGGAGAGCGATGATCGTGGCTTCCGACTTCTTGTCGACGCCTGCGAAGGGTTCGTCGAGCAGCAGGACGTCCGCCTCTTGGGCGATCCCACGGGCGACGAATGCCCGCTTGCGTTGTCCACCGGAGAGTCGCCCGATCTGACGGCCGGCCAACTCGGTCAGCTCGACCTGGGCGAGGGCATGGTCGACGGCTTCCTTGTCGGCGCGACGTGGCCTGCGGGTGAATCCCTGACGGCCGTACCGCCCGGTCATCGCTACTTCGCGGACCGAGATGGGGAACGTCCAGTCGACGTCTTCGGACTGCGGGACGTAGGAGATGAGACCGTTGCTGCGCGCCTCTGCCGGTGTACCTCCGGCGATCTCGACCGATCCGGAGTCGGGTTTCACCAGCCCCATGATGGTCTTGAACAGTGTCGACTTGCCCGAACCGTTCATCCCGATCAGTCCGCAGATGCGCCCCGGCGCGATGTTGATGGAGACGTTGTCGAGGGCGTGTACGTCGCCGTAGAACACGCTGACCCCGTTGATCGCGATGGCGGGGGGCCCGTCGTGAGGGGTTCGGCCCGGCTGAGGCTGGGAAGGAAGTGTGGTCATTGGGATCCACCTCGGGTCAGTGCGTTGACGATCGTGTCGGAATCGTGGCGGATGAGGTCGAGATACGTCGGCACCGGGCCATCGGACTCGGACAGCGAGTCGACGTAGAGAACGCCCCCGAAGTCGGCGTCGGTGGCGCGCTCGACCTGGCGCATCACCGAATCACTCACGGTGGACTCGCAGAACACCGCGCGAATGTTGTTCGCGCGCACGAAGTCGATCGTGGACTGCAATTGCTTCGATGTGCCCTGCTGTTCGGCGTTCACGGGCCATACGTATTTCTCTTGCATACCGGTGTCACGGGCGAGGTACGAGAAAGCGCCTTCGCAGCTGACCAGCGCTCTGCTCTGCGGTGGCAGCTTGGCCAATTCGGAGACCATCCGGTCGTGGACCTCTTGCAACTGCGCCTTGTAGGTGACGGCATTCTGGCGGTACTCGGAAGCATGGTCGGGATCGAGTTCGGCGAGTGCCGATGCGATGTTGTCGGCGTACGTCTGGACGTTCAACGGGGACATCCAGGCGTGGGGGTTCGCGGTACCCGTTCCGGCGTCATCGCTGATGGGGATGGGCTCGACGCCCTTGCTGGCGACCACGTGTTCCACGTCGAGCCGGTCGACGAACTGCTCGAACCAGGCCTCCAGGTGCAGGCCGTTGTCGATGATGAGGTCCGCTTCCGCGGCCCGTCGCAGGTCGCCCGGTGTCGGTTCGTAGCCGTGGATCTCCGCGCCGGCCTTGGTCACGGACTCCACCCGGACTTCTGGCCCCGCGATGTTGGCGACGATGTCTTGGAGCACCGTGAACGTGGTCAGCACTGTCAGCCGACCGTCGTTGCGCTCGCGTTTGCCGACACACGCACTGAGGGCCAACACGCTCAGGGCGATGACGAACACCGAGGTCACCCGCACTACCCTGGACCGAGTTCGCATCCTCTCACCTTAGAGTTCGGGTACCCGAACTTTCAACTTCAACCGAGCGGCAGACTCACCCGTCCAGGAAGTCTGCGACCCCTTGCGGCCACTCGCGGAGTTGACCCGGGGTGTCGGCGACGCACAAGTGCGCCCCCGGGATGACGGTTGCCAACCGACGTGCGGTGGACAGCGGATGGCCCGGGTCTCCTGACCACGCGAGCACCAGGGTGGGTACTCGCAGTGCACGCAGCTCCACGTCCGCCGGCAGATCCGACCGCGCGGCGCCCCGCAGGACCGATGGCAGCAGGGATTCGGGCACAGCGATCGGTGTTCGGGCGTCGGCAAGACCCGACAACACCGCAGGCGGTGGTCCTGCGGAAGCTGCTTCGTAGGCGGCCAGCCCGCTGCGTTCGATGAGGTCGGCGCCTGCCCGGTAGGCGACAACGTGTGCGGCCCGGACCTGTCCGGCGGTCGGTGGGGTGGTCAACACGAGGTGGTGGAACCGGTGTGGTTCGGCGACCGCCGCCCACAGCAGCGTGGCTGTCCCCATGGACGAGCCGATCCCGGCGACCGGCTCGTCGGGGCTCACCGAGTCGAGGAGGCCGAGCAGGTCACGGCCGAGGTTCGGCCAGGTGTACTGCTCCGGATCGGCACCGCCCGTCGATCGGCCGTGGCCGCGGGCGTCGTACCGGATCAGCCGGTGATCGCGGGTGACCGGCGACCAATCGAACATGCCGACGATCTCCTGGGCGGTGGCGCTGGACGTCAGCCCATGCGCCCAGATGGCGGTCCGGCCTGACCTGGAGGCGTGGCCCGACTCTGTCCAGGCGAGTTCGGCGTCCCCGATCGCGGTGGTGTGGATGGATGCAGGCGGGCCGCTCACCGGCAGGCCGCCGTTATTTCGACCGCACCTTCTCGCCGAGAGCGTCAACCATCAGTCCCACACCGATGCCCAGCATCCAGACATCCTTGGCAAGCGCGGTGCCCTGCTGGGTGGGGGCCAGGGTGCCTGGTTCCCGCATGCCGGGGGTGTTCAGGTAGAGGCCGAGGAGACTCGCCGAGAAGGCGGTTAGACCCGCGCCCGCAACGGCGGTGGGGACGATGGGGAGCAACAACGCTGCTCCGAGTGCGATCTCGCCGGTCGAGACAAACCGAATGAACGCAGGTGGGCTGAGCTTGGTTGCCAGTGGGTATGTCCCGGCGGTGAGGCCGTGGAGCTGTGTGGCGGTTTCCTCGTCGGCCTGTCGCTTGGCCAGACCCGAACTGAGGATGAATGCGCCGGTGGCGACCCGGGTGGGGATGTGGCGAACTTTGAACTTCATGATGGCTCCTTTCGGCAGCATCCACTGCCTCAGCCGATGGTATTGCCCGACGGCACCTCAGTCAGGGCGAAGCGGAAGACCGGGTGATCGCGAGGTCGACCAAATCCCTTGCTGGCCCGTGCAACCCGCGATTTCGATCCCATACTGCGCGCAACACCCGAGGCATTGCGACGCCGGACACCTCGATGCGGACCAACTTGCCGTCCGCCAGCTCGGGCGCGACGGACAGACTGGACAGCACGCCCGGTGCGTCGGAACTGAGGACCGCGGCCTTGACAGCAGCTACCGACGTCAGCTCGAGCAACGGATCCGCGGCCTCACCGAGCGCCGCCTCGAAGGTGACTCGCGTGCCCGAACCGTGTTCACGTTGAACCAGCGGGGTGCGCATCAATTCGGCAGGAGAGATCGCGCGGCCGGCTCGCGCCCAGGGATGATCCGGCCGGGTGACCACCACCAGCTCGTCGTGCGCGACAGCCCGGTGATCCAGATGCGAATCGGTGTGTGGCCCTTCGACAAACCCCACGTCGACGGATCCTGCCAACACATCCCGGATGACATCGGCGGAGTTCATCGGCTGCACCCGTATCCGTGTCTCGGGGTGAAGGCGCCGGAGGGCCAGGGCCCAGGACGGAATCAGAATCTCGGCAACCGTCATCGAGGCCGCGACCGTGACCGTGGCGCGCTTGCTGCCCAGCAACGAGTCGATTCCGGCCGAGAACCGTTCCGCCGCGTCGAGCAGACCCGATGCCCACTCCAGGACTGCGACGCCTTCGGGCGTCAGCTCGGTGCCCGACGGCGACCTGCGGAAGAGCACCACACCCAGTTCGCGTTCCACGGCATGGACGCGTGCGCTGATTGCCTGCTGGCTGAGGTTCTGTTCGCGGGCGGCGGCGCTCATACTGCCTTGCCGTGCCACTGACACGACAACGTCGAGGGCGGAGAGGTCGGGGACTCGAGCGGGCAACACCATCTGTCGAGGCTACAAGCCTGACTTGTACCCGGACAACAACAAGCCCTCTACCTGTCTCGACGAGACGAGGTGACCATGAATCCATGACGCCGAACTGGTTCTCTGCAGTGATGGGCACGGGCATCGTGGCCACGTCGGGTGTGGCGTTGCACTCGGCCTGGCCGGCGATGGGAGTTCTCACCACCTCTTTCTGGGTGATCGCGCTGGCCGGCCTGGTGGTCGCGTCGTGCCTGTTCCTCGGCAAGGGGCCTGCCGATCACGCCGCGGACCCCGGTATGGCTCACTTCTACGGCGCCCCAGCCATGGCCTTGCTCACGGTCGGGGCCGGGACGGTCGAGCTCGGACCGCAGTTCGTCGGTGACTCAGCCGCAGTGTGGGTCGGCGGTGCGTTGTGGGCGGTGGGTACCGCCGCGGGCGTGTTCACAACCGTGTGGGTTCCATTTCGGACCATCACCGGTACGCAGAGTTCGGCGGACGGTGCCATGCCGAGTTGGTTGATGCCGGTGGTTCCGCCGATGGTGTCGGCAGCCACCGGCCCGTTGCTCCTCCCGCACCTGCCGCCCGGCGACATCCGATCAGGACTTCTCGCAACGTGTTACGCGCTGTTCGGGCTGACGTTGATTGTCGGGTTCTTGACGATGACGATGGTCTATTCGCGTCTCATCCATCGCGGACTGCCGTCTGTGCAGGTTGCACCGACGGTATGGATCATGCTCGGGATGATCGGCCAATCCATAGCAGCCGCAGTGTTACTCGGGTCGAGTGCCCACCTCGTGTTCGACGGCGAGCAGGCCTCGATCGCAAACGGTCTGCGCGTCTTCGGTATCGGCTACGGATTGGTCATGTCGGGGTTTGCAGGGTTCGTCTTTGTCCTCGCGGCGCTGATCACCGTGCACAACGTCCGACGGGGACTGACCTTCACGCCCACCTGGTGGAGCTTCACCTTTCCGATCGGCACGTGCGTGACCGGTTTGGCATCACTTGCCGTTGCGGTGGGGTCGACACCCTTGCGCGTCATTGCTGCAGCGTTGTTCGCGCTACTGCTGATCACGTGGGTTGTGGTGGCGGGATGGAGTTCGGTCTACCTGCGAAGAACAACCATTCAGCGACAGCACTTTTCACGTCTCGAAGTCGCCAACGCATGTGGCCCTGATCGTGCTCCTGAGCCGGCCCGTGTTGGTAGGGCTGTCGCCTGACCTGTGCCAGTCGGGCAGGCGACAGCCCCTGAACGCGGTTTCACACTATGGAGTTGTCAGGGTGCGTCCGCGGTCCCGGCGATGTGTCGGGTGCGGTGTTTCGCGGTGCGGTGCTGGTTCGCGTGAGTCAGGCAGCCTGAGTCAGGCTGCGTGGGTGAGGGTTCGGCGGTTGTAGGCCGGTAGTGGTTGTCGGGTGGGGTCGATGTCGGCGGGCGGGATGAGCCAGGGATGTCCGTCGGCGCCCATGACGATGTCCCAGTCGGTGTGATGCACGGCCCGATGGCACGTCCGGCACAACAGACACCCATTCGCGAGGGTGGTGGGTCCGCCGTCGGCCCAGTGCACGATGTGGTGGCAGTCTGACCAGGTTGCTGGTGCCCCGCATTTGATGCAGCAGGTATCGCGGATCAGGATTGCTTTGCGCACTGGCCCGGTGAACAAACGCTTGGGTGGACTCAGGTCGATCGGCACCTGCTGCCCGTCGAGGGTGATCGAGGTGATCACTGCATCACACGCAGCTGCTGCCGCTACCGCTTCGGTGACCGGACCCATCCACCGCAACACGGCCCGGTCGGGGTGATCCGCCGGAACCGTGACGGCCACTTCCGTTCTCGGCGCCGACACCAAACCCTGCCCACCACCGCCACAATCAAGCAGTTGGTGCAGGGCGTCAGCGCGTCGTTGCGTCGGTGTGCGAGCATCGGCGCTCCCGTCCGGTTCAGGTCGCGGCCTGGACCACACGTCCAGCGCGGACATCATCTTCTCTGCGGTCACCGCATCAACATCAAACCTGCCCGATAGCCGGCCATCGTCAGTGATGACGTAGTCCAGAGTGTTCAACGAAACGTCTTCGGCGGCCGGCACCCCACCCGACTCCCCGGCGACCTCGTTACCTATCGCCCGGGCAATCCGGCCGATCTCGGCGGGGGGTGCACCAGAGATCGCATGAGCCACGAGTTTCCGCTCGACCTCACACCGGAAGTCGTCGCTCATCACACCCACCATGCGGCCGCGCACATGACTGATGCCCCGAACAATTGCGTCGACGTGCTCAGCGGAGAGGAACCCGTCCCGAAAGTATCCGGCTGTACGCTCCAACCCCGCCAGGCCGGTCCCGATCCGTAGCCATCGTGCCGCCACCGCTGGGGCGGCACCGTTGGCCTGCACCACCTTCGAGGTTGTCGAACCCATCCGTTTGGCCACACCCAGGCGGTCGATGATCGCCGCACCGGCCGCCAACCGCGCATCCACAGCATTACGCAGGGTGATCAGATCTTTCACCACCGCCACCACCCCGGCCGGATCATCCGGAAACTCCACCCCGATGACCTCATCAACCACATCGAGAACAGCCATCACCACACCCCCTCCAAGACAACAACATTGGGACAGCCGATCACAATGGTGGCGTAGTCACACGTATCTCAGAGTCAGGTCTTGCGGACGATCAGCTTGGAATCAGTCTAGATACTCGAACACACATTCGATAGTCATATGTTCAGATGAAACCGGCCGGGAACCCGCGCACAGGCGAGAACGTCAAAGGCGGGAAGACGATGAGCATCTACGAAAACTGAAGCAGGAGAGCCTTTATGAACAGTCTGAGGAGCCAAAGCGCTGTACATCCACCTGGCAATCGGCGGGTCGCGTGTGTCAACCCGCGATGGGCGCAGAGGCCTCGGGGTAGTCCACCCGGTGATGGCAACCCCGCGACTCTTTTCGGGCCAAAGCGCCGGCGACCACCAATCGTGCGGTGGCGGTCAGGGCAGCATCTTCGTGGTCGGCACCATCCAGCAGTGGCCGACGCGGCACCGCGTCGAGGTGGTCGGCGAGAGCCATCAGCCCTGAATGGTCGCGAGATAGGGCCGCGCTCGCGGACATTCGGTCCTGGAGGTCTCGACGTGGGGCGACAGGTGCGTCGAGCTCGGTCGCGACGTCCGGTCGCGAAGCGTCTGGGTGTCCGGCTCGGCCGGCGGCTGCCCGCGCGACCCGCAGTCCCATCACCAGTCCTTCGAGCAAACTGTTGGACGCCAAACGATTTGCACCATGCAGGCCTGTCCGGGCGACTTCGCCTGCGGCAAACAACCCAGGAACGGTGGTGGCGCCCTCGGTATCGGTGACAACACCTCCACAGAGATAATGAGCGCCGGGCACCACCGGGATGAGGTCGGTGGTGGGGTCGATGCCGATTGCTGCGACACCGGCGGTGACCGTGGGGAAGCGGCGGCCGAAGTCCGCGATGTGACGGGCGTCGAGGTAGACGCAGCGGTGGCCGGTGCGCGCCATGGCGGCACCGACGGCATTGGCGACCACGTCGCGCGGAGCGAGATCGCCGAGGGGGTGTACGCCTTCGGTGACCGAATTGCCTTCGCTGTCAACGAGTTTTGCGCCCTCGCCGCGTAGGGCCTCGGTGATGAGTGTGCGCCTGCCGCGCTGACCGGGGCGGTACAGCATCGTGGGATGGAATTGGATGAACTCCATGTCCGAGACCGCCGCACCAACCTTGTGCGCCAGGGCGATGCCGTCACCCGTCGAACCGAGGGGGTTGGTGGTGGCCGCATAGAGGTGCCCGACCCCGCCGGTCGCGAGAATCACCGTGGGCGCCAAAATGTCTCGGAAGGAGCCACCGGAGCGTCCGACGCGCACCCCGACCGCTGTGCCGTGCTGGTCCTGCAGGATCTGCTGGGCATACGATTCGTCGAGCACGGTGATGGTGGGTTGGGCGAGCGCGCGCACCGCCAGGGACCGTTGCACCTGCGCTCCGGTGGCGTCGCCGCCGGCGTGAATGATCCGACGAACGCTGTGTCCACCTTCTCGTGTCCGCAGGAAGCGCCCGTCGTCCCCGATGTCGAAGTGCGCGCCCCAGCTGACCAAGGCCGAGACCGCGGCGTGGCCCTCCGAGAGGATGGACTCTGTGGCTACAGGGTCGGTGAGACCGGCACCCGCGACCACGGTGTCGCGGGTGTGCAGTGCGACCGAGTCCTCCGCGTTGCTGGGCTCCACCACGGCGATGCCACCCTGCGCGAAGTAGGTGGCGGTGTTGGGTGCCGGATCGTCGGGACGCCAGCCGCTGCCCTTGTTGAGAACGATCACCGCGAGCCCTGATTCGGCGGCTCGAACGGCCGCGGTCAGGCCCGCGACACCCGCACCGACCACCACGAGATCAGCACGCAGCGCAGCGTCGGCAACCATGGCTGAGGAGTCTATCCGTCAGCGTTTGACCAGCGATATCCGCAAGTCGTCGAGGGGGACCTCGGTGCCGTCAGGCGTGGTCAGTCCCACGTGCACGGGCTCACCCGTCACGTTGGATTGCAGCTGCAGCGGCTTGCCCTTGGGCTGGAAATACTTGTCTCCCCACTGCATGAGTCCGAACAGCACGGGAACCAGGTCGGTGCCCATCTCGGTGAGCCGGTACTCGTAACGCGTGCGTTGACCAGGTTCCTGATACGGCGACTTCTCCAGCAGACCTGCTTCGACAAGTGCTTTGAGTCGCGCGGATGCGACTGCGTCGCTGACTCCGACCCGCCGCGCGAATCCGTCGAAACGAGTCGTGCCGTACATGGCCTCGCGCATGATCAGCAATGCAGTCCTGGTCCCGACCACCTCGAGGGCGCGGACTATCGAGCACCGGTCGCCCGGTGTCCACCGATCGAGGTCGGCCAACTTCTCGTCGAGAACTGCAACCATGGCAGCAACTATACGCGGCCTGACTTCGTCAGACAGCAGTCAGAAGGAAGCCTCGGTTACTCCAGGACAAGGCAGAACGGGTGACCCACCGGGTCGAGGTACACCCGGAAACCGGGATGTTCCTGACCCTCGACCTTGCGCGCTCCGAGGTCGAGTATCTGTGGTTCGGCCGACTCGAAGTCGTCGACCTGGATGTCGAGATGGAACTGCTGACTGCCGTTGGGGTCGGGGAACTTCGGGGGTACATAGCTGGTTGATGGTTGAAATGTCAGTTTCGCTTTACCCAAACCGCAATCCAGCGTGACCCATTCGGGATCGCTTGTATCCAGCTCGCCACCGAGAACTTGCTGGTAGAACTGCGCGAGCCCGACCGGATCTGGTCCGTCGAGGGCAATGGCATTAACGAAACCGATCATCAAAACTCCCAACTCGTGTGTCGGACTCGCCACCGCATCGCGATGAGGCCAAGATGTAGCGGTGGCGACCGAATTCGACCTGTGCTGGTCCACGGTAATCGCTGCCTCCGACACGTATGAAGCGTTTGCGCACGCGCCGGAGAACGGCTGGGTTCAACGATGCCGCCTGGGGCTCGGTCACGACGGGACGCACGGCAGTGACGGGGGATCCGAGCCGCCCGATGCGCGGCGGACCTGGGTGCTGTGGCTCGACGGCCAGCCCGGCCAGCCCGGCCAGCGTCTGGCGGAGCTCGAGAGCTGTGTGGCATCCGACGGAGTTCACGGAGGCAGTTGCGTTCTGTTCGCCGACCACGGTGGACCCCACCGATTCGCCCCGCCCTCGAAGATGCGTGGCTTCGGGGCACCGTACCGGCCGGAGCCGCAAATCAGCCGGAACGGTTCCCGCAACGGCACCCTCGTCACCGTCAGTGATGTCGCGTCTCGCGAAATGGCACCAGAGGCCCCACCTCGTCGACACCGCGAACCTGACCCGGAGCAGGTGGAGACGGCGGACTCGCCCCGGGACCCCGCGCCGAGCGGAGTGAGTCCGGCCGGTGATCAACCAGAGTCGAACCGGGAGGCCGGCCACTCGCGTACGCCCACGGTCGACGAAGCGCTACTCGCGGTCGCGGATGCCCTGACCGATCTGGCGCGCGCGTTGCGTCATCGCCCTGCCGAACCCCAACGGTGAAACTCGGGACAGTTACTCACCCGGGCGGGCATCGAGCCTCGACCGCGCCATATCCGACGCGCTTTCGCCGAGCGACAACCAGATTGCGGCGATGTCGTCGATCAACTGATCGCGCTCGACCGGAAGGTCGCCGTTGACCCACGACAAGATCGCCTGTGCGGTACCGCCGATGACAAACGCCGGGGCTGTGAAGGCCAAAGAGTCCTGTTCCAGTTCGACGTCGTGGATACGCCGTGCATGGTCCACGAGGATGGCCGTCAAACCACCGATGGCAGCCCGTCGCGTGCTCTCCTGACCTGCGGAAGTCGGTACGCCGCCGAGTAGGACAAGCGCCTTGCGCCGATCGGTGCCCAGGACGTCGACCAATGCGCTCACAGTGTTCTTGGCCTGCACCTCCAGAGGCGAGTCGAGTGTCGCGAGATACGCCGCAACGGCCGCACCACCGACGTCGGCGGCGACGCTGTCGATGACAGCGTCGGCGAGCCGGTCGAGGTCGTCGAAACTCTCGTAGAAGTACCGCTTGTTCAGTCGGGCCTGAACACACAGGCTGGCGACGGTCGCAGAACGCCAGCGATTCTCGGCCATCTCCGTCAAAGCCGCGTCGATGAGACCGGACCGGCGCTTCTCGACACGTGCAGATGCGGAAGCACCCCCGTAGTTCCGCGTGCTGCCGCTAGTCACGCCCACAGTTTTGCATCTTCGTCCGCCAAAGGTCTTGATTGCCCACGTCTATCTGGTACCGTCCCGTTCCAGATACGAACTGGAACAGAGTTGTACCAAAGTTTGGAGGCCCACGTATGTCGGTACAAGAGCAAGAGGTCGTCTCGTCGACGAGGGATGGGGAGTCGGTTACTGCCGTTCGTTCCATGGCCTCGGAGCTGCGGGAGTTGGCAGTCGCACGTCCAACTGTCGCCCGGGGAGCGGCGTGGCAATACATCAAAGAACTCGGTGCCCGAAACGACCGAGAAGCGTTGGCGGAGTTGTTCGGTGAAGGCACGGCCCCCGACGGACCGGACGGCAAGATGGAGGGACTGATCGTCGGCAAGCTGTTCGGGATACCCGAGGCCCACCTGGCCAATCCTTTGATGCGCGTCAACCCGACATGGCGGGGAAAGACCTTCGACCTGGGCGCCGGAACGGGATTCAACAGATTGGCACCTATCGCTCGGCTGGCCATGCCGGTTGTCGCATTCGGGTACCGCGGGCTCCGGCGGGGACGCGGCGAGGTGGAGGGTTTCGACTTCGACCATGCGATCGACAAAGGCCTGATCGAGCCACGAGTCATGGTGCGCGCGCTCGATTACGGTGTGCCCCAATACAAGAATCCCAGCGTCCGCACGTTCCCCATCAAGAGGACGCGCGATGAAATCGTCGAGCTGGTCCCGGGGGTGTATCTGGGGCGCGCATTGCTCACCATGCCCGGCGGGGAGGTCCGACTCATCGCCTACTTCGCGCTTCGTGAGCCGATCGGAAGACCCCTGTGATCGACCTCGATGGTGCCCGCGTCTGTGTCACGGGCGGTGCTCGCGGGATCGGCCGAGCCACTGCAGCCGCCTTGGCCCAGAGGGGTGCCATCGTGACGATCGGCGACATCGATCTCGATGCCGCTTCGGCGACGGCCGACGAGCTGGGAATCAGGGCGGAAGCTCTCGATGTCACGGATGAGAAGAGCTTTCGGGAGTTCTTGCTGGCCGCCGCGGACGGCCACGACATCGACATGCTCGTGAACAATGCCGGAATCCAGCTGATGGGTCGCTTCGTCGATTCCGAACTCCAGGCGCTGCACCGCGAACTGGCCATCAATCTCGGCGCAGTGGTGACGGGGACCCATCTGGTGCTGCCCCACATGATCGTCCGCGGCCGGGGTCACATCGTGAACGTCTCATCGATGGCAGGCAAGGTCTCGACACCAGGCATGGCAACCTACTGCGCTTCCAAGTTCGGAGTGGTCGCACTCTCGCGTGCCATCCGCGCCGAGATCGCCGGCACCGGGGTGAGCGTGACGACAGTGATGCCCGCTGCCACCCGGACCGACTTGACCTCGGGGGTGACTTTGCGCCTGCAGCCGACACTGGAGGCCGACGACGTCGCGGCGGCGATTGTCGCCAGCGCGGGTCACGGTAGATCAGAGGTCACGGTCCCTCGTTGGCTGGCGCCGATGGGCGTGGTCGAACAGGGTGTGCCGGAATGGCTTCTGCTGCAGGCCAAGCGACTCGTGGGTGGCAAGGAACCGGGTGCGTTCGATCCGGGCGGTCGCCGGGCATACCTCGACAGGACCCAGATCCGATGAGGCCGACGCGGGCAGGGGTCACCGACACTCTGCAGCGGGGTTCGGCCCGCCTGGCCTCGCTGTACCCGTCTTCGGCGGAACCGCTCGCCGCACCCCCCGAAGGCAGTGGACTCGAACCCGTCATGGGCAGCTACGGCATTCCCGGTCTGGGGCACGTCCTGGAGAGCATCGCCCATCCTCTCGACTTCGGGCGTGAGCGATACCGCCGGTTCGGGCCGGTGTCGTGGACCGGCGCCGTCGGCTTCAGGGTTGTCACCGTGACGGGTCCGGAAGCGCTGCAGGAGGTCTGGCTCGACAAGAACAAGGTGTTCTCGAGCGAGCGGGGTTGGCACCCCGTGATCGGCCCCTTTTTCCGTCGGGGCCTCATGCTGCTCGATTTCGACGAGCACATGTTCCATCGACGGATCATGCAGCAGGCGTTCACGCGTCCCCGTCTCGACGGTTACCTCGCGTTGTCGCGGCCGCTCGTCTCCGGGATCGTCGCCACATGGGCCACTGGTGAGCAAGTCCCTGTGTTCGACCACACCAAGGA
Source organism: Williamsia sp. R60 (assembly GCF_054063855.1). Taxonomy (NCBI): domain Bacteria; kingdom Bacillati; phylum Actinomycetota; class Actinomycetes; order Mycobacteriales; family Nocardiaceae; genus Williamsia; species Williamsia sp. R60. Next base: position 205,556 of record NZ_JBSSGR010000003.1, on the reverse strand, counting down.
GTTGCTGCTCGCGATGGCGAGTCAGGTGTTCGTCGGCGAGCCCCCCGACAGCTCGACTGCGACTGATCTGTCGCGTGCGTTCGACGACGCGGTCCGGGGAGCGCAAGCGGTTGTCCGTCAGCCGGTTCCCGGTGGGCTGTGGGCTCGTGGTCTACGCGGCAGACGGCATCTGGAGCGATACTTCAGGACGGCGGTACCGAGGCGCCGTGGTCAAAACGGCGACGACTTGTTCACCGTGTTGTGTCAGTCGCGCACCGACGAGGGCAACGTTTTCACCGATGAGGACGTCACCAATCACATGATCTTCCTGCTGATGGCGGCGCACGACACCAGCACCATCGCGCTGTCCATGCTGCTCTATCACCTCGGCAAAGACCCCGAGTTGCAGCAGCACCTGCGAGAGGAGGTCGCAGCCCTACCTGCCGACGCGTCGATGGACGAGCTCAATTCCGCCCATCTGCTGGACTGCGCCTTCAAAGAGTCTTTGCGGATGTATGCGCCTGCCGGGACGCTGTTCCGTCAGGCCGTGTCCGACACCAGCATTCTGGGCCACCACATACCTGCGGGCACCGAGATTGCCCTGAACGTGCATCTGTCGATGCGATTGGACACGTGGTGGTCGCGGCCGGACGTCTTCGATCCCGGTCGCTTCGATGACCCTGCAGTGTTGAAGGACATGCATCGCTACGCGTGGTCGCCGTTCGGCGCCGGCGCCCACAAGTGCATCGGGATGCACTTTGCGGCCATGACCGTCAAAGCGGTGCTGCATCGACTCCTCCTCGACTTCTCTTGGACGGTGCCCCGCGACTATGTCCCTCTGATGACCTGGGGAACCGGTCCGATGCCCGCCGACGGCCTGCCGGTTCGGATCCGCCGGATCCGATGATCACGCCGCGGCCCATCGGCCCGGCCTCACGTCCCCTCTCCTAGGGGGCCGATCAACTCGATCGCCCCACCTGGGCAGTTCCGTCAGCTCTACTCCTCGACTTGGGTACGGTAGGGGGGTATGGTAAACCGGTACGAACAACGGGCGAAAGAGGACACATGGCCGACGAGCACCAACACCACGGCTACATCAACCGCAAGGACGACTACCTCAAGCGGCTGCGCCGTATCGAAGGGCAGGCCCGCGGGTTGCAGCGGATGGTCGAAGACGAGAAGTACTGCATCGACATCCTCACCCAGGTGGCGGCGATGACCAAGGCATTGCAAGCGGTGAGCCTGGGACTGCTCGAGGAGCACATGTCGCATTGCGTCGTCGACGCAGCCCGCCAGAGCGAAGAGCAGGGTCAGGAAAAAGTCAAAGAGGCCACCGAGGCGATCGCCCGGCTGGTCCGGTCGTAGAAGGAGGGCGAACATGAGCGCGCAGACCTACACGGTGGTGGGGATGACATGCCAGCACTGCGTCGCATCGGTCACCGAGGAAGTGTCCGAGGTGCCTGGTGTGGACAAGGTGGACGTGGACCTGAACAGCGGCGGGCTCACCGTCCACAGTGAGCAGCCGGTCGGCCGGGACGAGATCGAGGCCGCGGTGCACGAGGCCGGATACCGGCTGGGCTGAGCAATGAGTTCGACTACGCCGACAAGTTCCACCGGCGACGCGAAAGCGGCTGTCCCACAGGCACATGTCGACCTCGAGATCGCTGGGATGACGTGTGCCTCGTGTGCCAACCGCATCGAACGCAAGCTCAACAAGCTCGACGGCGTGCAGGCGACGGTGAACTACGCGACCGAAAAGGCAAACGTCGCCTACTCCGATCCGGTCGCCACCGGCGACTTGATCGCTGCGGTCGAGGCGGCCGGTTACCGGGCGAAAGCGATCGAGGACCATCCCGATTCCGCCGCCGACGACAACGATGACGACGGTCATGATCAGGAACTGAACCGCCTGCGTCATCGCACGCTGGTCAGCGCCGCCCTCTCCGTTCCCGTGATCGCCATGGCGATGATTCCGCCTCTGCAGTTCGACAATTGGCAGTGGCTCTCGTTGACACTCGCAGCGCCTGTGGTCGTGTGGGGAGGCTGGCAGTTCCACCGGGCGGCAGCGATCAACCTGCGTCACGGCGCTGCGACGATGGACACACTCGTATCGGTGGGAACCATTGCCGCGCTGGGCTGGTCGCTGTACGCGCTGTTCTTCGGAGCCGCAGGTGATCCCCAGACCGCACACGGCGGGATGGAGATGAGCTCCTCGGACGGGTCGGCCAACATCTACCTGGAGGCGGCGGCGGGAGTCACCACCTTCATCTTGGCGGGCCGGTTCTTCGAGATGCGATCCAAACGCCGTGCGGGAGCGGCCTTGCGAACGCTTCTCGGTCTCGGCGCCAAAGACGTGACCGTGCTCAGGGGTGACACCGAATCGCTGGTGCCCATCGGAGACCTGGCCGTCGGTGACCTGTTCGTGGTGCGGCCGGGCGAGCGGATCGCAACCGACGGTGTGGTGAAAAGTGGCTCGTCGGCAGTGGATGCGTCGATGTTGACCGGTGAATCGGTGCCGGTCGAGGTGAACGAAGGCGATGCCGTGGTCGGCGCAACGGTGAACGCCGGAGGTCGGATCACCGTACGCGCGACCAAGATCGGTAACGACACACAGCTCGCGCAGATGGCGAGGCTGGTGGAACAGGCGCAGAACGGCAAGGCGCAGGTACAGCGTTTGGCCGACCGGATCTCCGGTGTCTTCGTGCCCGTGGTCATCGCGCTCGCGCTGGGCACCCTGGCTGTATGGCTGCTGCTCGGATATGACGCTGCCGATGCCTTCACCGCGGCGGTCGCCGTGTTGATCATCGCGTGCCCCTGCGCACTCGGGCTGGCGACGCCGACCGCGTTGATGGTCGGGACAGGCCGCGGGGCCACGATGGGAATACTGATCAAGGGACCCGAGGTGCTCGAGTCCACGCGGCAGGTCGACACCGTGGTGCTCGACAAGACCGGCACCGTGACAACCGGTCAGATGACCTTGACGGAGGTTGCCGTCGCCGACGGTGAAGAGACGGATCATGTTGTGCGCGTGGCCGGAGCGGTCGAAAACGCGTCCGAACATCCGATCGCGCGTGCCATCGCCGACGGCGCACGCGAGCGCACCGGGCCGCTGCCCGCAGTTCGTGATTTCGTCAATTCCGCGGGCCTCGGGGTCCAGGGTGTCGTCGACGACGTGGAGGTGCTTCTGGGTCGACCACAACTGCTGACCGAGCGAGGCAACGAGATACCCGGTGAGCTTGTCGCCGCACTGGAGCGGGCGGGTTCGGAAGGCCAGACTGCTGTCGCGGTCGCCTGGGGCGGACGCGCCCGCGGCGTGCTCGTGGTCTCCGACGTGGTGAAGGCGACGTCGCGGCAGGCCGTTGCGGAGTTGGTGGACCTCGGTCTCGAGCCGGTGTTGCTCACCGGTGATCACGAGAGTGTCGCCAAAGCGGTTGCCGCACAGGTGGGTATCAGCACAGTGATCGCGGGGGTATTGCCTTCTGCGAAGGTCGATACGATCAAGGATTTGCAGGCACAGGGAAAGACCGTGGCGATGGTCGGCGACGGTGTCAACGACGCCGCCGCTCTGGCTCAGGCCGATTTGGGACTGGCGATGGGCACGGGGACCGACGCCGCGATCGAGGCCGGGGACATCACCCTGGTCCGGGGTGACCTGCGGGCCGCAGGCGATGCGATTCGCCTGTCTCGCGCAACACTTCGCACCATCAAGGGAAACCTGTTCTGGGCGTTCGGATACAACGTGGCCGCACTGCCCCTGGCCGCACTGGGATTGCTCAGCCCCATGATCGCCGGCGGGGCGATGGCGTTGTCATCGGTGTTTGTCATCGGAAACAGTCTGCGACTCAGGCGATTCCGCTGACGATCCCGGCGTCACTGACTCTCGAGGGCGGTGATCAGGGCGCGGACGATGGTGCGCGTGCTCTCAAGTTCGTCCACTGTGATGTGTGTGCGGGTGAGCAACCGGGACCTCTCGACGTCCGATTCCCGCACCAGTTCGGCCAGGATCGCCCGGCCGGCGCTGGTGAGTCGGAGTAGGGGTGAGGTCTGATGGTCGGGATTGTCCTGGCTCTCCAGAAGCCCTTCACGTAAGAGGTCGCCGCAGATGCGATGCACGCTCTGGCGTGACAGGCCAAGGCGTCGTGCAGCTCCGGCCACCGTCGACGGTTCGGACAGGACGCTGAGCACGTGCCAGCGGGCAACGGTCTGTCCGGCCCGTCGAGCCACGTCCTCGCTCGTCCGGCGCGATGCGCCGGCGAGTTCGTAGACGTCGGCAATGAGTAATCGGTAAGCCTCCGCCTTGTTCACCTACCCAGCCTGGCATATTCGTCAGCAATCTGACAACATGTCAACATGCTGACGGATTTCGGAGGCGGCAACGCCTTGGCCGCCCACTTGCATTCCCCTGGCCCGGCTCGGGGCGCAACTGAGCACTTGCGGGCGTTCGGAAGATTCGTGGGATCCTGGCATATCCGCTGGATACCGGCGGCAACGGACTCTCCCGAACTCGACGGAGAGCTCCACTTCGGGTGGGTCCTGGGCGGTCGTGCGATCCAGGATGTGTGGATGGTGCCCGGGGCTGCTCTTGCGCCACCGGAACGGGGATTTCGAGCATTTCATGGGTCAACCATCCGGTTCTACGATCCGTCGATCGCAGCCTGGAGATCAACGTGGGTGGAGCCGATCAATGCACGTGTTCGAAAGTTCATCGGCGAAATAGGCGACGGGGATATCACTTTGACCAGCACAGATGACGAACCAACGCTTCGGTGGCGCTTCACCGACATCACCGACAACACCTTCACATGGACAGGGGAGTTCTCCGACGACGGCGAGAACACCTGGACTCTCGAAGAGACGATGCTCGCCACCCGGGTTGCGTGACGGCCGGAGCTGTCGACCGGGCAAGTTCAGGCAGACACCGCTGGATTGGGGATCTGATCGAGTTCGGGTTCGTTTGCACCCTTGTCGAAGACGAGCGGGTAGAGAATGCCGGCCAACAGTGCGCCCACGAGCGGTGCGACCCAGAACAACCAGAGCTGACCGGGCGCGCCATTGCCGTTGAAGAATGCCACCGCCGTCGATCGCGCGGGGTTCACCGAGGTGTTGGTGATCGGGATGCTGATGAGGTGAATGAGGGTGAGGGCCAGGCCAATTGCGATGCCCGCGATACCTTGTGGCGCTCGGGTGTCGGTGGCACCCAGGATGACGATGACAAAGATGGCGGTCAGCACGATCTCGGCCACGAGTGCGGCCCACAAGGTGTACCCGCCCGGCGAGTGGTCGCCGAAGCCGTTGGCGGCCATCGAACCCTCGGCCTCGAACCCTTCTTTGCCATTGGCGATGAGAAGGATGATCGCGCCGCCGATGAGGCCACCGATCACCTGCACGACGACGTAGCCCGGTACGTCTTTCCATGAAAAACGTCTGGCCAGAGCGGCGCCCACCGTGACGGCCGGGTTGAAATGTCCACCCGAGATGTGACCGAGGGCGTAGACGCCGGTCAGGACGGTGAGGCCGAAAGCGATGGATACGCCGAGGAACCCGATGCCGAGCTGGGTCCCGTCGTCGTCCGCGATCACCTTCGCCGCGAAAACGGCGCTGCCGCAACCCCCGAGAACAAGCCAGAACGTTCCCAGTGCTTCGGCAGCTAATTTTTGAACTGTCGTCGGAGCAGACATTTTCGGATTACCTCCACTAGTGGTCTAGCTGTGGCGCACGATTTAGACTCGGGTGGAACGACGCGGTCACCTGACGATTTTCAGTTGAATCGGCTGGTTGCTCATCGAAAGTATTACCACCGTCACCCAATTCGTGAGCCCAGGATTGCGGATTGAAATGTCACGAAATGAGAATGCCCGCCGACAAGGTGAGGAATGAGGCGCCAGTATGAGCAACGTAATCAACGGTCCGGAAATCGATTGCTCACCGGCCCCGGGAGATCGGCATCACGTGCAGATCCTGACGTCGCGCGACGTTCCGCTGGGCGGCCCGCGTGCGATGACTGTCCACCGCACATTGCCGCAGCGTGCCCGGTCCCTGATCGGGGCCTGGTGCTTCGCCGACCACTACGGCCCGGCGGATGTCCGGACCACGGGTGGAATGGACGTGCCACCGCACCCGCACACCGGGTTGCAGACGGTGAGCTGGCTTTTCACCGGCGAGATCGAGCACCGCGACAGTTTGGGTGTGCACGCCTTCGTCCGCCCGGGCGAGGTGAACCTGATGACTGCGGGTCATGGGATCGCCCACTCGGAGGTCTCTACGCCTTACACCACCACGTTGCACGGCGTCCAGCTGTGGGTGGCCCTTCCTGACGAATCGCGCGACACGGCGCGGAACTTCGAGCACTTCGTTCCCGAACCGATCGCACTCGACGGCGGCCGGGTGAGTGTCTTCATCGGCGATCTGCTCGGAAAGTCGTCGCCGGTCACCACGTTCAGCCCGCTGTTGGGCGCTCAGATCGATCTCGACATGGGTGCGTCCGTCACCATCCCGGTGCATCCCACGTTCGAGCACGGTGTGCTGGTGGACCAGGGCTCGGTCAGTGTGGAAGGAGCCGAGGTGGGGCAGACGGAGTTGGCCTACCTGGCTCCCGGGCACCACCACATCACGTTGCAGAGTTCCGACGAACGCCCGTGCAGGATGATCTTGTTGGGCGGCACACCATTCGGCGAGGATCTGGTGATGTGGTGGAATTTCGTCGGACGCAGCCACGAAGAGATCGTGGAGTACCGGACGCAGTGGCAGGCGCAAGCCGACCGGTTCGGACACGTCGAGGGCTACGTAGGTGGCGTCGACCGCCTGCCTGCACCGACATTGCCGAATGCCCGGATCAAACCACGTCTGACCGCTGAGTCCTGATGTGGGTGGAATAGCGGATACCTCGGAAAGGTTGTCGTGGCATGACTCAAAACAGCTCCACCATCACCGACAAGACCGGCGCGCCCGTGACCGTTGCACCCGATCCGGACAAGCGCCGGTACACGGTCTCCGTGGACGGCGAGGTCGTCGGGTTCGCAGCCTACGCAGACCGCGAACAGAGTCGGGTTTTCTATCACACCGAGGTGCAAGAGGCGTTCGGAGGACGCGGACTGGCCACGATCCTCGTCTCAGAGGCGCTCGATGATGTTCGCGCACAAGGCAAGCGGATTGTTGCGGTGTGCCCGCTGGTCTCGGCCTTCCTGAAGAAGCATCCCGCTTACGCCGACATCACGGACCCGGTCACCAAAGACATCTTGACCTGGCTGGGCGCCTGACAGTCCGGCTCGGCGCCCGAAGGCCGGTGTCAGGGGAGACCGGCCAGGCGCAGTAGCGCTGCACACGCGGCTGCGGCTGCCACGACAACCACGAAAGGCGCCCGGCGCCAGGCGAGGACGCCGCCGACGGCGACGCCGACGATGCGGGACGGCTCCGCGAAGTGCTGATCGTCGATGAGTGTGGAGGTCGCCACGAGCGCGGCCAGTAGGACCACGCTGCCGACGGTTGTGAGCCGGTGGACGTCCGGAGGCATCGTCACCCGCGCTGCGAGCACCGGTCCGACGAACCGAAAAGCGTACGTGCCCAAGGCCAATACGGCGATACCGACGAGCAGGACGGGCGTCGAGGTGTTCATCCGCTGGCCGCACGTCGACGGCCGGGGATCGGAACGACGAGCACCAGCGCAGCCAAAGCGAGTAGTACCGGTACGCCCACCGGGGTGAAGAACGAGGCACCGACGGCGATGACGGCACCGGCGAGCGCGGCATTGCGGGTGGCTCGCTCGCGCATCCCGGGCAGGATGAGGGCGAGGAGGACCGCCGGGAACGCGGCGTCCAATCCGAAGGCGTCGGTGTCGGTGATGAGTGTGCCGCCCGCCGAACCGGCGAGGACTCCGACGTTCCATGCGACGAAAAGTCCTGCGCCGCAGGCCCAATAGATCGCTCGACGCGTCTTCGGTGCGTCCTGCGCAAGCGTGAAGGCAACCGATTCGTCGATCATCAGGTGCGATCCGAGCAACCGCCATCCGAGGGACTTCCCGAGCACGTCGCCGATCGAGAAGCCGAACAGGATGTGCCTGGCATTGGCCAGCAACCCGGCGGCGACCGCGGCGAAGATCCCACCGCCGGCGGCCAGGATCGCGACGAACGTGAACTGAGACGCGCCGGCGAACACGACTACCGACATCAGCATCGGCATCCAGAGGGGGAAGCCGCTGCTGACGGCGATCGCGCCGAAGGACAGTCCGACAACGCCCACGGCGACGCAGACGAGTGCGACGTCGCGGGTAGTGGCGGCATCAAGCGAGATGCCGAGCCGTGGTGTTCGCCATATCGAACGCATGATCAACATGGTGAACGATATCCGTGGTGTTCGTCAAGCCGAACGAAGGTAGTCTGGGCCGAACGGCACGGGGAGTTGTCGGCGAGACCGGAGGTCGGACATGGCTGGAGCGCCACTGCAGGCGATTGCGGCAGCACTGCAACGCGAACGCAAACGAACGGGGCTCTCGCTCGCCGAAGTGGCTCGCCGCGCGGGAGTCGCCAAATCGACGCTGTCGCAACTCGAGGCGGGCAACGGCAATCCGAGTGTGGAGACGCTGTGGGCGCTCAGTACCGCCCTCGATGTGCCCTTCGCCCACCTCGTCCAGCCACCGACCCCACGCGTGCAGGTGATCCGATCCGGTGAAGGTCCTGCAGTGGCGTCGGAGCAGTCCGACTACATGGCGACTGTGCTGGCTGCGTGCCCGCCACACGCCCGCCGCGACATCTACCTGATCACGGCGCAACCGGGCGAACCGCGGGTGTCCGACCCCCACATGGCCGGAGTGGTCGAGCATCTGGTGATGGGCAGTGGTCGCGCGCTTGTCGGACTCATCGATGACCCGGTCGAACTGGGCCCGGGCGACTACATCAGCTACCCGGGCGATCTGCCGCACACGTTCGAAGCCCTCGAACCGGACTGCACCGCGGTGCTCATCTCCGAACACGTGTGACAGGTGTCGATGAAGAAACGCCGCCGCACCGGTCCATACGGGTGAGAACAACAACACCTGGACCGAAGGAGGTGCGGCGATGGCGGCAATCCGCCGCGGTATCAGCTTGCCCACCTTTGGCCCGTTGGCCGGACCCGATTCGGTGGCGCAGATCGCCCGCACCGCCGATGACCTCGGCTTTCACAGTGTGTCCTCGGCCGACCGTCTGTTGCTACCGGCCGACGCCGGACCCCTCGGCCAGGCCTGCCAGACGCCCCGACCGGTGTGGGATTGCATCGAGATGCTGACCTGGGCGGCCGCGCACACCACCAGGGTTCGGCTCGCGACCACCGTGGTGCATGCGCTGTTCCAGCCGCCGGTGGTGCTGGCCCGGAGGCTGGCCACCCTCGATCGGCTGAGCGGAGGGCGTCTCGATGTGGGGATAGGCCAGGGGTGGACCCCGCACGAACACGAGTCGGCGGGGGTGGCGATGACTTCCCGGGTGGAAGCACTCGCCGAACATCTGGAGTTGATGCGTCGATGCTGGCGCACTGGCCGGGTTTCCTTTCAAGGCGAGCACTACCGGCTGCGACCGAGCTGGGTGGAGCCGAAGCCGGCCCAGCCGACCCTGCCCGTGTACATCGCGGCGATGACGCCCCAGGGCATCGCACAGGCGGCGGCCATTGCAGATGGCTTCATGTACCCAATTACTACCTGGGCCTCGGCCACCGAGGCGATCGGTCTGTATCGGCAGGCCGGGGGGCGCGGCCCGGTTGCGCTACGGCTCAATCCGATCCGCGACTCCCTTCCCGGTGCACTCGACCGGTTCGTCGAGACCCTGCCCGCCGATCTGGCACAGGCGAGTGAACTCGGCGCGAGCGAAGTGCACTGGGAGCTGAACCAATCGACGATGACGCTCACCGAACAGTGCAAGGCCATGGCACTCATCACCGAAATGACCTAAATTAGAACGAGTTCTAGTTTGACGATTTGTCCGACATGGCGGTCGTCCGACGGTCAAACAAGTGAGGAAGTCGCGATGCAGGCGGAGTTGCCCGAGGTAGTGCCCGTTTCCGAGGTGTCGGAATGGTCCGATGAGGTGGACGTCGTGGTGGTCGGGTGCGGCATCTCGGGCGGCAGCGCGGCGGTGGAGGCCGCGTCGGCCGGTGCCCGTGTGCTGGTCCTCGAGCGGGCAGCAGCGGCAGGCGGGACATCGGCGATGGCCGGTGGCCACTTCTACCTCGGTGGCGGCACCCCGGTGCAGCAGGCGACCGGACACGAGGATTCGCCCGAGGAGATGGAGAAGTACCTACTCGCGGTCTCCCGCGATCCCGAACCGGACAAGATCCACGCCTATTGCCAGGGGAGTGTCGAGCACTTCAACTGGCTCGAAAGTCTCGGGTTCGAGTTCGAGCGGTCGTACTACCCGGAGAAGGCCGTCATCCAGCCCGGTACCCAGGGCCTGATGTTCACCGGCAACGAGAAGGTCTGGCCGTTCTGTGACAAGGCCAAGCCGGCGCCGCGTGGTCACAAGGTGCCCGTCAAAGGCGACACCGGTGGTGCGGGCATGGTGACCGAGCTCCTGGTGAAGCGGCTTGCCGAGACGGGTAACGAGATCCGGTACGAGACCGGCGCCCGCAACCTGGTGGTCGACGAATCCGGCGCTGTTGTCGGCTTGAAGTGGAAGCGATTGCAGGAGACCGGTTTCATTCGCGCAAAAGCAGTTGTCATCGCGGCCGGCGGGTTCGTGATGAACGAATCCATGGTCGCCGAGTTCACGCCGGAACTGGCCGAGAAGCCGTACACCCTTGGTAGCACCTACGACGACGGACTGGGGATCCGGCTGGGCGCGTCGGTGGGTGGCGGACTAAAGCACATGGATCAGTCGTTTGTCACCGCGCCGCTGTACCCGCCGTCGATCCTCCTGACCGGCCTTGCGGTGAACAAAGACGGCCGGCGTTTTGTCAACGAGGACTCCTACCACTCGCGCACATCGGCATTCGTGATGGAGCAGCCGGACGCGATCGCCTACCTCATCGTGGACGAAGCGCACATGGAACGCCCGGAATTCCCTCTCGTCCCGTTCATCGACGGCTGGGAGACCGTGGCCGAGATGGAGGACGGGCTCGGTATCCCGTCAGGACAGCTGCAAGAGACGCTGGACCGATACAACGAGAACGCCGCCCGCGGTGAAGACCCGGACTTCGGTAAGCGTGCGGAGTGGCTCGCGCCCCAGGACAAGGGACCATGGGCGGCATTCGACATGTCGCTCGGCAAGGCGATGTACGCCGGCTTCACGATGGGCGGTCTTGCCACCTCCGCCGAAGGCCAGGTGCTCACCGACGACGGTTCGGTCATCACGGGGCTCTATGCCGCAGGCGCAGGCGCGGCGAACATCGCCCAGGACGGTAAGGGCTACGCCAGTGGAACGCAGCTGGGTGAGGGGTCCTTCTTCGGTCGTCGAGCCGGCCGGCACGCAGCGTCGCTCTAACGGGTTCTCTGGCCGCCGGCCTCGAGCTGGCGGGCCAGAGCCCGTGAGAAGACGTGCCGGAAGGTGAAGAACCGCACCGCGGTCGCGATCAGATTGACCAGCATGAGCAGGGCCAGTTCCAGCTTGCTCGAGGGGTGCTCTGAGATCTGGTGAAGGACGAACAGTGAGAAGGCGCTCAGCGACCAGCCGAATGCAAACACTGCGATGCCCTGCACGTGATGGAGCAGGATCATCCGCTGTCCCCGAAGCCGGAAAGTGAAGGCGCGGTTGGCGCCGGTGTTGAGAACTGCCGCGATCAGCATCGCGACGAAGTTCGCGGCCTGCGCGCCGATCAGCGGATGAAAACTGAGGTACATCAGCGCATACGCAGTGGTGCACGCGATCCCGACAGCACAAAAGCGCAGAACCTGAACTGAAACAGGTCTGCGCAGAAAGTCGACTATGGTTCGCCGCTCGGCCGGATCGGTCTCCGCCGGAGCGGTTTCGATCTGATCACCAGGGACCGGGCCTACCGTCACACCCCCCACGATATGGGAGACCCTGGAAAATTGTGTTATCGGCATGCGACTCGGGCCGGGACGGCCGGTCGGGGGGTGAACCGTCCCGGCCCGAATCTTGATCTACCTCAGCTGTGAGATGACGCGTCGGACATGGATCACATGGCCGGGGGCATCATCACGGTGTCGATGAGGTAGACGGTTGCGTTGGCGGTTTTCACACCACCACAGACCACTGCCGAATCGTTGGCCTTGAGCGAGTCGCCCGAGCCGGTCACGTTGACGGCCTGGCCCTCAACTGTGGTCTGCTCGCCCGCGACCTGCTCGGGGGTCAGTTGGCCCGGCACGACGTGGTAGGTCAGGATCTTGGTCAGCAACGCGCTGTCGGTCTTCAGCGTCTCGATGGTGGCCGGATCGATCTTGGCGAAGGCATCATCGGTGGGTGCGAAGACGGTGAACTCGCCACCGTTGAGGGTGTCAACGAGGTTGACCTGCGGGTTCAACTGTCCCGAGACGGCCTGGGTCAGGGTCTTGAGCATCGGGTTGTTGGATGCGGCGGTGGCCACCGGATCCATCGCCATGCCGTTCACGGAGCCCGCGCCGGTGGGGTTGGCCTCGGCGTATGCCGCGCAGCCCGGTCCGACCAGCGAAGCCGGCTCGGCGGAAGCGCTTGAGCCCGAGGTCATTTCGGAAGAGGTCATCGGTGCCGATGCCGCAGTGCTCGAGGACGAGTCGGAACTGTCGTCCGAACACCCCGCCACGAGTCCTACTGCCAGGCCGACGCCCGCCACGGTCACTGCAAGTCGCTGAATTCGTTTGAGAGCCATGTTCGCTGTCCTATCCATTGCTGTCTTTTACGGAGGCGCAAACGACTTCGTCCACCACCTGGTGGCGGAGTGTGTCGATCACTTGGTCGATCACTGCAGGTTCGGAGCTGTGCCGGAATCGGATGGGTGCGGATCGAAAAACTTTTTCAAAGAGGTCATGACCATCCGTAACGTTCTCGGCGCCGAATCCCTCATCGATACCGACCCGATGACTTCTCTTGAAAGGCTGAGCAATTGCGAATCGCAGCGATGGCACGCGACGGACTTGCCGGTCTGATCGCGGTCGGCGCCGGCCTTGCCGCCGGCGAACTGGCGGCAGCCGCCGTCTCTTCCTACGCATCTCCCTTCTATGCAGTCGGGTCATTCCTCGTCGACCGAGCCCCGGCTCCGGTCCGCGAGTTCGCGATCGACACCTTCGGAACCAATGACAAGCCGGTTCTGTTGTGGGGCATTGCTGGTGCGGTTGTTGTGCTCGCGATCATCGCGGGGATAGCCGAACGGCGCACAGTTCCAGTCGGTTCAGCGCTCATCGTCGCCTTCGGAGCCTTCGGGGTGCTCGCCGCGCTCCATCGCCCGACATCTGACATGTGGTATGCCGCACCGTCTTTGGTGGCGATGGTGGTCGGCATATTGGTGCTGAGGGGTTTGCGGGGATTTCTCTTCAAAGGCCGGCGCACGGACCGTGACGATGTGGCCACGAAGGAGGTCTCCGCTCCTCTCGACACCGGATCCCACGCTGCCGCGAACTCGTCGGACTCCGGTTCGCGGGGACTGTCGAGGCGGCAGTTCGGCATCTCGGCGGGCGTGGTCGCGGTGGCCTCGGTGGCAGCCGCGTTCATTGGCCGGCAGATGTCGACGATGGGCGATGTGATCGCCGACCGGCGCAGGGTCCGGCTTCCCCGTCCCGCCAGCGGCGCGGCACCGATACCCGCAGGCACCGATGTCGGGATCGACGGCGCGACGCCGTTCATGACGAACAACGCAGATTTCTACCGCATCGACACCGCGCTCCAGGTCCCCAAGCTCACGACCGGTGAATGGAGCCTGAAGATCCACGGCATGGTGGACAACGACATCACGCTGACCTGGGATGACCTCATGGACATGCAGGCGCAGGAGCGGATCATCACGCTCACCTGTGTCTCCAATGAGGTCGGCGGCAATCTGGCCGGCACGGCTCGCTGGACCGGCTACCCGATCAAGGACATCCTGGCCCGCGCCGGAGTGCAGGACGACGCCGACATGTTGTTCTCCACCAGTGTCGACGGCTGGACATCCGGCACGCCCATCGACGCCCTCACCGACGGTCGCGACGCGATGCTGGTCGTCGGGATGAACGGCGAGCCGCTGCCACTCGAGCACGGCTACCCCGTTCGGCAGCTCGTGCCCGGCCTCTACGGCTTCGTCTCGGCGACCAAATGGGTCGTCGACTGGGAGATCACCCGCTTCGACAAGGCCGAGGCCTACTGGACCAAGCGGGACTGGGGTGTGAAGGCGCCGATCAAGACCGCTTCACGCATCGACAGGCCCGCCGGATTGGCGAAGTTGCCCGTGGGAGAAGTGGTGATCGCGGGTACGGCCTGGGCGCAGCACCGCGGTATCGCGAAGGTCGAGGTGAGGGTCGACAACGGGCCCTGGAACACTGCGACCTTGGCCACCGAGTACTCCAATGACACCTGGCGACAGTGGTTCTGGACGTGGCAGGCCACACCCGGCCAACACACCGTCTACTGCCGCGCAACTGACGAAACGGGGGCAGTGCAACCCGAAGAGAGGGTCGCCCCCATCCCCGACGGAGCGACCGGTTGGCACAACCGGGTGTTCCGGATCGAGTAGGTGTTTTGATGACTATCGCTAGTGTCATGGATGTGACCGACCGAATTCCCGAAGCTCGGGTAGATCTAGCTGATCTGTTGATCAGAACGGCCGGCCGTGATCGACAGGCTTTCGCCGAGCTGTACGACGCGACGGGTTCCCGTGTTTTCGGGCTGATCCTTCGAGTTCTGCGCGATCGTGGCTACGCAGAGGAGACAGTGCAGGAGGTGTACCTGCAGGTCTGGCAGAAGGCGGACAGTTTCGATCCCTCATCGGGTTCGGCTCTGAGCTGGCTGCTCACCATCGCCCACCGCCGCGCAGTCGATCGGGTCCGAAGTGAGGAAGCCGCAGGCAAGCGCGGCCACGAGTACTCCGTCTCCAATGTGGAAACACCCACCGACACCGTCGCCGACTCGGTCGTGGCGGCCGAAGAACGATCCGACGTGATGGTGTGTCTCGGCAGCCTCACCGCCACCCAGCGGCAGAGCATCGAGCTGTCGTACTACGGCGGTATGACTTACCGGCAGGTCGCCGAGCGGCTCGACGCCGCACTCCCGACCGTCAAATCCCGCATCCGCGACGGACTGCGACGCCTCAAAGACTGCTTGGAGGCGACATCACATGGCTGACCACAGCTGGCTGGACGAACATGTCGAGCTCTATGCAATCAACGCACTGGACGACGACGAGGTGGGACGCCTCGAACGCGAGCTCGCCCAGGAACCCGAACCAGTCCGGTCCCAGTACCTGCGGGAAATCGGCCGCACCCGCGAAGCTCTCGTGGAGATGACCGCAGTGGACGCGACGCCCCCGCCTCCTCAGCTACGTGAGGCGGTGCTCGCGGCGCTTCCGTCGGCGGTGCCGCAGGCCGATGCCGAGCCGGCAAAGGTGATCAATCTGGCCGAACGCCGGCGCCGGTTCAGCATCGCCGTCGGTGCCGCCGCAGCGGCGCTGATCCTCGTGATCGGCGGTGTGACGGTCGGACGCGTCACTGCCCCCGAGGAGAAGGCGCCGGTCAGCGCGCTCGAACAACAGACCATGGCGATCCTCGGATCGCCGGACATGCAGCTGAAGCGGGATTCGCTCAGCGACGGCGGCAGTGTCATCGTCGCGACCTCACGAGAGGCCAATCAGGCTGTTGTGATCGCTGAGGGCCTACCGCCCACGCCGCCCGGACAGACGTACCAGATGTGGCTGCTCGGCGAGGGCCACGACCCGACTTCGGTGGGGACGATGGGCGCCGAGCCCGTCCGACAGGCCGTTCCGATCACGGATCTCACCGGTTCTGACCGGATCGCAGTGACCATCGAACCCGAGGGCGGCTCACCGCAGCCGACAGGCGAGGTCGTCACCGCAGTGCAGTTCTGACAACGCCCGCTGTCTGTTTGCCTGGACCAAATGCGCTGATCAAAGAGGCAACAGCCGAGATCTGTGTCACGCATCGCAGTGCGCTATGCCACACCGGGCGGGCCATTTGATCATGCTATGTTCCATCAAAGTGATGTGGCGTGCGCGTGTCGTGCGCCACATCAGGCATTGGTGGGCAAAAAATTCTGGGCGGCGAAAACCGGGCCGCACCGTGTGACTTGCCCGCACCCATGACGAGGGAGCGTGTATGAGTGTCGGCGTTGTGCGCGAGACGGCTGCGGGGGAGCGTCGGGTCGCATTGGTTCCGAAGGTCGCGGCGTCTTTGGTGAACAAGGGTGTGTCGGTGATCGTGGAGTCCGGCGCGGGTTTGGGCGCGCTCATTCCCGATGAGCTGTACGTGGCTGCTGGTGCCTCGATCGGTGATGCGTGGTCGGCGGATGTGGTGGTGAAGGTTGATGCTCCCACCGATGAGGAGATCGGCAAGCTGAAGTCGGGGTCGTCGCTGATCGGGTTCCTTGCTCCGCGTAATGCCGAGAATCAGATCGGCGCACTCAAGTCTGCCGGGGTGCAGGGGTTTGCGGTGGAGGCGATTCCGCGGATTTCGCGTGCGCAGTCGATGGATGCGTTGTCGTCGCAGGGCAACGTGGCCGGCTACAAGGCCGTGATCTTGGCTGCCGAGCGCTCCACCCGCTTCTTTCCGATGTTGACCACGGCCGCGGGCACAGTGAAGCCGGCGACGGTACTGGTGCTCGGGGTGGGTGTGGCCGGGTTGCAGGCGTTGGCGACGGCCAAGCGTCTGGGTGCACGTACCACCGGGTATGACGTGCGCCCGGAGGTGGCCGAGCAGGTCAAATCTGTGGGCGGTCAGTGGCTGGACCTGGGTATCGACGCTGCCGGTGAGGGTGGTTATGCCCGCGAACTCACCGACGACGAGCGGGCCAAGCAGCAGCAGGCCCTTGAAGATGCGATCAAGGGATTCGATGTGGTGATCACCACCGCCCTGGTGCCCGGTCGCCCGGCGCCGCGTCTGGTGACCGCCGCTGCGGTGGAAGGCATGAAGCCGGGCTCGGTGGTGGTGGATCTGGCCGGTGAGACCGGCGGCAACTGCGAGCTGACCGAACCGGGCCAGGACGTCGTCAAGCACGACGTGATGATCTGCTCGCCGCTGAACCTGCCTGCTGGGATGCCCGAACACGCCTCGGAGCTGTACGCCAAGAACATCCTCGCGTTGCTGGAGTTGATGCTCGACGACGAGGGCAACCTCGCCCCGGACTTCGACGACGAAGTGCTGGCCAAAGCGTGCGTGACGCGCGAGACGACTGACGTGAAGGCAGGTGCCTGAGATGTATACGGGTCTATTGGCAAATATCGCGATCTTGGTGTTGGCGGGTTTTGTGGGCTTCGCCGTCATCTCGAAGGTCCCCAACACTTTACACACGCCGTTGATGTCGGGTACCAACGCCATTCACGGCATCGTGGTGCTGGGTGCGTTGATCGTGTTGGGCCGCTTGCCTGATGACGCCCCGTGGGGCGTGCGGATCATCGCGTTCGTCGCGTTGATCTTCGGAACCCTCAACGTGGTCGGTGGGTTCTTGGTGACCGATCGGATGCTGGGCATGTTCAAGAGCAAGAAGGCGCCGGTCGCGCCGGCCGAGGGAGCTGACAAATGAACAACCTCGTCCAGATCCTCTACATCGTTGCGTTCTCACTGTTCATCTTCGGTCTGTCCGGGCTGACAGGTCCCAAGACCGCGGTCCGTGGCAACTGGATTGCCGCGGCCGGTATGGGTTTGGCCGTTGTCGCGACGCTCATCGATATCCGTGACACCTATGCCATCAACTGGATCCTGATCGCAGCGGGTCTGCTGATCGGAGTGATCTTGGGTGTGCCACCGGC
Organism: Williamsia sp. R60; assembly: GCF_054063855.1. Taxonomy (NCBI): domain Bacteria; kingdom Bacillati; phylum Actinomycetota; class Actinomycetes; order Mycobacteriales; family Nocardiaceae; genus Williamsia; species Williamsia sp. R60. The sequence goes on along the minus strand of NZ_JBSSGR010000003.1, from coordinate 187,733 downwards.
CAAACGCACCAAGATGACGGCGATGCCGCAGCTGGTGGCGTTGTTCAACGGTGTCGGTGGCGGCACGGTCGCGTTGATCGCGTGGGCCGAGTTTATCGAGACGGCAGGGTTTTCTGAGTTCAAGCACGGTGAATCCCCGACCATCCACATCGTGATCGGGTCGCTGTTCGCGGCGATCATTGGTTCGGTGTCGTTCTGGGGCTCGCTCATCGCTTTCCTCAAGCTGCAGGAGTTGATGAACAAGAAGGTCGAGAAGGCATTCGTCAAGAACGCCAAGACCTTCCAGCTCGCCAACATCGCCCTGCTGATCGTTGCTGTGGCGGCGTGTGTGTTCATCGGTGTCAACGCCACCCCGGGTGAGGGTTCGTCGCAGTGGTGGATCGTGCTGGTGCTGATCGCCGCCGGCATCATGGGGTTGTTCGTGGTGCTGCCGATCGGCGGCGCCGACATGCCCGTGGTGATCTCGCTGCTCAACGCAATGACCGGATTGTCGGCAGCGGCAGCCGGTTTGGCGTTGAACAACACGGCGATGATCGTGGCCGGCATGATCGTCGGTGCGTCGGGTTCGATCTTGACCAACCTGATGGCCACGGCGATGAACCGGTCCATCCCGGCGATCGTGTTCGGGTCGTTCGGTGGGGGCGGTGACGCAGCGGTGGGCGGTCCGGCCGGTGAGCAGGGCACCGTCAAGGCCACCTCGGCCGCCGATGCGGCGATCCAGATGGCCTATGCCTCGCAGGTGATCGTGGTTCCCGGTTACGGGCTCGCGGTGGCGCAGGCACAGCATGCGGTCAAGGACATGGCGAGCATCCTCGAAGACAAGGGTGTGGAGGTCAAGTACGCCATCCACCCGGTCGCCGGTCGTATGCCCGGGCACATGAATGTGCTTCTGGCAGAGGCTGATGTCGAGTACGACGCGATGAAGGAAATGGACGACATCAACGGTGAGTTCTCGCGCACCGACGTCACTCTCGTCATCGGCGCCAACGACGTCACCAACCCGGCCGCCCGCAATGATCCGTCGTCCCCGATCCACGGGATGCCGATCCTGAACGTCGACCAGTCCCGCTCGGTCATCGTCCTCAAACGAGGCATGGCATCGGGTTACGCCGGTATCGACAACCCGTTGTTCACCGCACCGGGCACCTCGATGCTCTTCGGCGACGCCAAGAAGTCCGTCGGCCTGGTCATCGAAGAACTCAAAGCCCTCTAGAGCTGACACCGAAGCCGGTGGGGGCCAACCCCTCCGGCTTCGGTGAGTTCCTCCGGTTGCAACCGGAGGTCGTGGCCGTAGCCGGAGGTCAGAACCAGTTCGGGTCGGCGTCCAGAGTTGTGCGGTCCAGGTCGGCCAGCAGATCGAACTGCGGGCCGGTGCGGGGCAGTTCATATCGATAGAAGTATTGGGCCGCAGCACGTTTGCCGTCGTAGAAGTCGCCCTGTGCACCGTCGGCCGCGATGAGTTGCTCGAGCCACATCCAGGCGATCACCACGTGTCCGGCGGCCTCGAGGTAGATCGATGAATTCGCCAGACTGACCGCCGGGTCACCGGCGGACCACAGCTGCCCGGTGACCTCGACCAAGCGATCGACGGCCGCCCGCAAGGCGTCTGCCTTGGCTGCGTCCACGCCCGCGGCCCGGTCGATGGTGGCGGAGATGGCGTCGACGAGCAGCTGCAACCCTGCGCCGCCCTTCATCACCACTTTGCGGCCGAGTAGATCCAGACCCTGAATGCCGTGCGTGCCTTCGTGAATGGGGTTGAGGCGGTTGTCCCGGTAGAGCTGCTCGACATCGAACTCTTTGGTGTAGCCGTACCCTCCGAACACCTGGATGGCCAGGCTGTTCGCTTCCAGACACCACTGCGATGGCCAGCTCTTCGCGATCGGGGTGAGGACGTCGAGCAGGAACTCGATCCGGGCGGCTTCTTCCGGCGAGGGAGCAGTCTGCTGTTCGTCGACCAACTTGGAGCAGTAGAGGCCCAGGGCCAGGGCTCCCTCCACGTATGCCTTCTGCGCCAACAGCATCCGTTTGACATCGGCGTGCTCGATGATGGGCACCGGCGCGGAGGCCGGGTCCTTGCTGGTGGGCACGCGGCCCTGTGTGCGGGTCTTGGTATACTCCAGCGACTGCTGATAACCGGCGTAGCCGAGTGAGGTGGCCAGGAACCCGACACCGATCCGGGCCTCGTTCATCATCCGGAACATGTACGACAGACCGCGATGAACGTCGCCCACGAGATAGCCGACCGCACCGGTCTCCGGCGCCGGCTGATGCTTGCCCTCCCCGAAGTTCAGCAGGGTGTTGGTGGTGCCGCGGTTACCCATCTTGTGGTTGAGGCCCACCAGCACAACGTCATTGCGGGTTCCGTCTGCAAGGAACTTCGGCACCACGAACAGCGAGATGCCTTTGACGCCCGGGCCGCCATCGGGTGCCTTGGCCAGCACGAGATGCACGATGTTCTCGGACAATTCGTGGTCGCCGCCGGAGATCCACATCTTGGTGCCGGTGATGCGATAGCTGCCGTCGTCGACGGGCACCGCCTTGGTGGTGATGTCGGCGAGCGATGAGCCGGCCTGCGGTTCGGACAGGCACATCGTGCCGAAGAAACGGCCTTCGAGCATCGGCCGCACCCAGGTGTCGATCTGCTCGTCGGTACCGTACTCCACCAACAGGTTCGCGTTCGCCATCGTCAGGAAGGGATATGACGACGTGGATGCGTTGGCGGATTGGAACCAGGCCATGGCGGCACGGGTCACCACCGTGGGCAGTTGCATGCCCCCGACCTCTTCATCGAATTGGGCGGCGATGAAACCGGCCTTGCTGAACTGGTCGAGTGCGGCGCCGACCTCGTCGATCATCTCGACCTTGCCGTCGGCACCCATTGTGGGCTCGTTCTGGTCGGCCTTCTTGTTGTGTGGTGCAAACCGCTTGATGGCGATGTCTTCGCTGAGGTCGAGGATGCTGTCGAACGTCTCTCGGGAATGCTCGGAGTAGCGTTCGCGCTCGATCAACGCGGTGACATCAAGCCATTCGTAGAGCATGAAGTCGAGATCGCGTCGGGATAGTGGGGCGGCCATGTGGATCTCCTAGCGTCCGAGCACGGTAAGGCTGTTCGACTTCCATACAACCACCGGACGAGCATGCGGTGGCTCCGGACCTTGCCCCGCCAGGCCCGGCCACGCCGAGCAAAACGCGGTAGGAGCGGTGCGGCGTCCGGACGTGCGAATGTGGATTAACTTATCCGCCTTCGACGGGAGAACCTTCGTGCCCAAGTACCTGACCTACGAGCTCATCGACGACGGCGCCATCGCCCGGATCATGCTGGACCGGCCGAAGACGCGCAACGCTCAGAACCGCGGATTGCTTGTTGAACTCGACGAGGCATTCAAGGCCGCGGAGGCAGACGACCGGGTGCGGGTGATCATTCTCGGCGGCACCGGACCCATGTTCACCTCCGGCCACGACCTCGGGTCGTCGGACGACCGGGCCGAGCGAGCACCCGGCTCGGGCCAGCATCCGACCATGTCCACCTATGGCGGGACCAAGGCGGGCACCGAAGCCCGGATGCTGCAGGAGTGGCACTTCTTCTTCGACAACACCCGGCGGTGGCGCAATCTCCGCAAGATCACCATCGCCCAGACGCATGGCACGGTGTATGCCGCGGGTCTGATGCTGGCGTGGGCCTGCGACCTCATCACCGCGGACACCGACACGATGTTCGCCGACGTGGTCGGGTCGCGCCTGGGCATGTGTGGTGTCGAGTATTTCGGTCATCCGTGGGAGTTCGGGCCGAGACGGGCCAAAGAGCTACTGCTGACCGGGGATTCGATCAGCGCGCAGGAGGCGCATCAGATCGGGATGGTGAGCAAGATCTTCGCCCCCGACGAACTCGCCGACAAGACCCTGGATCTGGCTCGCCGGATCGCTCAGCGTCCGACGGTTGCCTCCCTGCTGATCAAGGAATCGGTGAACCAGTCCGTCGACAACATGGGCTTCTACAACGCGCTGAACGCCTGCTTCTCGCTGCATCAGATCAACCATGCCCACTGGGCCGAGGTGACGGCAGGCGAGACGATCATCGGTACTCCCGACCACGGCGTCGAGAGCTGGAAGACCGCCGCGCCCGTCCACGAACGGCAGGTCGATTCGCCCTGGTGAGGGTGCGCCGAGGGCGGCGGTTCGGCACCGGACGGCGATCGCGCGCTTGTTACTGACCTGAGACCGCGTGGGTGCGAGGCCGTAGCTCCGGTGCCCTACTGTGGCTGTAGTGACTCATGTTGCGCGTGTGACGCGCATAAACCGGACGTTTGTGGTTGCCGCGGCGGCAATCGGCATGTCCACCGGGGCGGTGGCCATGGTTCCGACCGTGATCAGCCCGACCATCGCCGTAATGCCGACCGCGTCGGCAGGCGACGTGACCGGCATGTACAACGCCGCCCAGCTGGGGTTCCGCACCGGCGACATCGGGACCGGTCTGAACGCCTTGCGTAGGTTGCTCGCGGCGAACCCGCGCGACGCTGATGCACTGGCGCTCCAGGCGCTGTGGTCGGACTACAACGCCGACAGGGCCACCACCCAGGCCGCGGTGAACGCATTGCGGAGTCTCGATCCCGCTCGCGCAGCGGTGATCTCGCGGGCACTGACCGCTGTCGACACGGGAGTACTGGTCGGTCCCGATCCGGTACCGCGCCTGCTGTCGCCGTCCACCGGCATCGTTCTCATCGGTGTCGGCCCACCGGCGGCCGGTGGTTTCGATGGCGAGACGACCGCCCGGCTGGTGGCGACCTGGCTCCAGGCCGTGGCAGCCCCACGGTCGCCCATCATCGTCGTCGGCAACAACCCCGGCATCCGAGAATGGCTGACAGCAAAGGCCATCGCTTCGTCGATGATTCACGTGGAACCACGTGCAACCACCCTGGTGCAGGGCGCCCTGCTCGGTGCCGAGAAGGCCGCGGAGCTGCGACTTCGCGACGTGGTGCTGGTGACCTCGCCCGACCAGGTGCGCCGCGCGGCCGTCGACTTCCAGGTCGCCGGCGTCAAGGTGGCCCGTGCGACGACAACAATCACGGATCTGTTCGCTCATGTGGCCGTGCCTGCGAAGGTGGACCAGTGGGACATCTACCTCGACGCCTCTCGCGTGCTCGGCCTTCCCGACACCAGGGGCTGAGAGCAGAGCGCAGACCGACAGCGCGCTTGATCCTTGTCGCGATCGTCGGGGTGCTGACAACAGCCTGTGCCCCCGGGATGACCTTCGGTCCCGACTTCGTGTTGTTCACCCCGAAGACAGCCCCGGTGGTCGACCGCGCCGACTGCCTGACCCCGGACATCTACACGGGATTGACCGGCCTGGGGCCGTGGCCCTCGGCGGACATCGCGCCGGCGCCTGAGCTCGGTCACCCACCTGTCGACTTCGAACCGGTGTCCGTGGTGCGGTGTGAACGCGCGCAGAACCCGGCGGGCAACACAACAGTCGACGCCGTGTCGCTGGCCGGCGATGTTGCCGCGGTGGTGGAGGCGTTCTCGATCGAATCGAGGCGCTACCCCGACAACGTGTCGATCAGCTGCGCCATCAGTGTGGATCCGGCTGTTGGGCTGTGGCTGGTCGACGCCCGAGGTCGCGCAATCCGGCCGGCCTGGCCGTCGGTCCCGTGCAGTTTTCGGGAGGAGCCGCTTGATGCGCTCAGAGCGCTCCACGAAGTCGGACGGGAGTCGTTCGACACCGGGGTCCCGATCACGTTGCCTCGCAATTGCACCGAGCGGTTCAGCGGATCCATGGGAGGTGTCTACTCCGGCACGGCCGCGATAGAGAGAGAACGCCGAGCTTTGAACCTGTCCGCCCGCCCACTTCTCGCTGACCTGGCGCTGCCGATCGACGATGTCGGACCGCTCCAGGCCTGCCGGCACGGAGTGAATGAGCCGGCGCAGGGTGGCGGGTGGTACCTATGGCTGACGGCGCGGGAGAGTTCGAACGCGATTCGGTCCGTCCTGGGCGCGCCTATCGCGGCGCCCTGCAGTCTCACGGCGACTCGATTGGTGTCGATTCGATTGTCCAGGGCCGATGGCTCGGGTGGTGTGACCATGTCGGTCGAACTCGACGGCTGTCGCCGGGTCGGGCAGAACGCGGCACCGGAGGCATTGATCGAGATGCTGAGTCGCTAGACCGGCACCGAGCGGAAATGGCTGATCACACGGCCTTCGGCATACACGTGGAAGGCGAGCCCAGGAGGCTGGCCCTCGTTGATCACCTCGGCGCCTTCGAAGGGCAGGTTCAGCGTGGACGCCACCCCCGGCGCGAGGCACACCGGGCGCCCGGCGAAGGCGGTGACCGCACCGGTGTGCGCGTGGCCGCACATGAAGTTGACGATGTTGGGATGCTTGTCGACCAGGGCGATCAGTCGCTCTTCGCCGGTCTGCCGAATGGTGTCCATGAACGGCATCTGCAGCATGACCGGCGGGTGGTGGAAGGCGATGAACACCGGGACGTGTGGACCGGCCGAGGAGATCTCGGCATCCATCCACGCGATGGTCGCATCGTCGAGATATCCCTCGTTGCGTCCGGGAATCGAGCTGTCGCACACCAGGAACAGGCCGCCCGCGATGGTCCGGGAGTGATTGAGAGGCCGGTCGGTGATGTGGGTACCGAGGAGGCCGTGACTGAACTCGCCGCGGTCGTCGTGGTTGCCCGGACAGATGAGGATCGGCAAATCGCTGCGCAGGGTGGCGGCCGCTTCCTCGTACTGCGACTGCTTGCCGGTGTCGGTGATGTCGCCGGTGATCACGAGCGCGTCGATGCCCTCGGCACGTGCGTTGATGTAGTCGAGCACAGCGGTGATACGCCGGCGGGCACGGAGGGTCCCGTTGAAATGCAGATCACTCATGTGCGCGACGACGAGCACGTGGCCTCCTTCTGTGCGGCTGTGACGACCGATCTGGGGCGACCGATTCGGGCAGCCAGTACTTGGGGTACCCAATTCGGGGCGAACGAGCGAGGGGGGTCACGACGAGCGCCAGGCTAGACCGTAACGCGCCGCGAACAACCCGACGCGTTCAGCATCGGCCGATTGCCGGCGGGATGTGCTCGCCGGCCCGCCGTCACAGGTCCCCGGGCAGCTTGTCGCGGCGGATTCCGCGCCAAGACGGGTGACGCAGATGACCAGTGCTCGTCCAGTCCATGAATCTCACATCGGCCACCAGCTTCGGCAACACCCATACGGCGTCGGATTCGACGGGCCGATCGAGGCTGCCGATGAACGGCGAGGTCTTGCGGCGCAGGGGCTCGAGTTCCTCCATCAGGGACTCGAGCTGGCTGTCGGTGAAACCGGTGCCGACCCGACCTACGTAACGGAGACCGGTTGCCTCCGGTAGCCCCATCAGCAGTGACCCGATGCGTTGACTGCGGCCCCCTTTGCCGGGACGCCAGCCGCCGATCACCACCTCGATATCGGTCCAGTTCTTCTGTTTCCGCCACGTCTTCGTGCGGCGGCCCTGCTGATAGATGGAATCGCGGCGCTTGGCCACCACCCCTTCCCATCCCCGTTCACGGCTGAAGGCAACGGCATTGGAGCCGGGACCCTCGAGGAGCGGCGGCAGCTGCACCCGCGAATCCGACGAAAACGCCTGCGCGACTTCCTCGAGCAGCTTGCGCCGGTCCTCCCACTTGAGTTTGAGCAGCGACGAACCGTTGAGGTAGAGGATGTCGAAGAGCAAGAACTTGATGTCGAGGTCGTCGGTGGCCGCGCTGCGCCCGGCGAGCCGGGTGAAGTTGGTCCGGCCCTTCTCGTCGAACGCCACCACCTCGCCGTCGAGCACCACGTCGAGCAGTCCGAGATCGTCGGCGATGGGGTGGAGCTGGGGGAAGTCCTTGGTCATGTCGATGCCCGACCGCGACGTGAGCTGGAGCTTTCCTTCGATGTACCGCAACAGGATCCGGTAACCGTCCCACTTGCCCTCGAAAGCCCACTTGTCGTCGGTCAGTTCTTCGATGAGCTCGTCGGTGGCGAGCATCGGTCGTGGGTCGGCGAGGCTGTCGGGCACGATCGGCCGCGGCTCGTCGGACATCAGATGTGCCAACCAGTTCTTGTCACCGGTCTTGATCAGTGCATACCGGCCTTGAATCCGTTCGCCGTGCAGTCGGACGATGATCTCTTTGTCGCGCCACTTCTCGGTCTCGTAGGTGCCGCGGTCCCAGATCTCGACATGCCCGCCTCCGTATTCTCCGGCGGGGATGTCGCCTGCGAAGTCGGCGTAGTCGATCGGGTGGTCCTCGGTCTGCACGGCGAGCCGATTCTGGTCACCGTCGAGCGGCAGGTTCTTGGGCACAGCCCACGACACGAGCACACCGCCGCGTTCGAGCCGGAAGTCGTAGTGCAGGCGGCGGGCGTGGTGCTCCTGGATCACGAAGATGGGCCCGGCGGCCTGCTCGTCTTCGGATCGGCTGTCGCCGAACGGCTCCGGCGTCTTTCGCTCGTCGCGCTTGCGCCGGTACTCCCCGAGGTCGACCACCGGCGGAGATGCCGCGGCCCGGCCGGGCGCGGGCTTCTCGGCCTTTTCTGGGTTTGCCGCGGCCTCGCCGTCACCGGATTCTGCCTCGAGTCCGATCAGCAGGTCGCCGAATTGTTCGAGCCTGTCCGGCATCTCGTCGAACGGGATGTGCCGGATGTCCTTGTCGGCCAGCTCATCCCAGTGTCGGGGAGCGGCGACCCAGGGTTCCTCGCGGCCACGCATCGAGTAGGGCGCCAGCGTGGTCTTGGAGGCACTGTTCTGGCTCCAGTCGACGAATACCTTGCCGCCGCGCACCGATTTGGTCATCTGGGCAGTCACCAGATCGGGGGTCTCGTTCTGCAACTGGGTGCCGATCTGTCTGGCGACCTTGCGTGCGGAATCCGACGAGATGGCCTTGTCGAGCCGGAAATAGATGTGGATTCCCTTGGAGCCGCTGGTCACCGGAAAGCACGGCAGCCCGATGCCGTCGAGCATCTCCTTGATGCGCAGCGCCACCTTTGCGCACTGGAACAACGTGACGTCCGGCCCGGGATCGAGATCGAGCACCACTCGATCGGTCATGCGATCGACTTTGTACGGGACGTCGGCCTGGCCCGGCGGCAGCGTCCACTGCGGCACGTGCAGTTCCAACGCGGCTTGCTGTGCGAGCCAGACCAACTCGGCGCGCGAGGTCAGCACCGGGTAGACCACCTTGCGGTCGCTGTGGTCCAGACGGACCCGGCCGAGCCATTCCGGAGCGTGGTCGGGCAGGTTCTTCTCGAAGAACGGGGTCGAGTTCACACCGTCCGGCCACCTCTTGCGGGTCACCGGCCGGTCACGGATGTGCGGCAACATCATCGAGCTGATGTCGCTGTAGTACTCGATGACCTGCGCCTTGACGGTCCCGGTTGCCGGGTAGATCACCTTGTCGAGGTGGGTGACGGCGATCTTGTGACCGTCGACCTCGAGTGTGTTGCGGCTGGCCATGGTTCGGACTTTCCTGGTGGAGGGGGCTGCGTCTTGTGCGAGATACCTGCACAATGACGATATGCGCTCGATCTGGAAAGGCGATCTCAGCTTTGGCTTGGTCAACGTACCGGTCAAGGTCTATTCAGCGACCGAGAGTCACGATCGCAAATCCCACCAGGTCGACTCGAACGACGGCACCCGAATCCGCTATCGAAAGGTCCGAGAGGGCACCGACGAAGAAGTCGAGTTCTCGCAGATCGCGAACGCGTACGAGAGTGACACCGGTCAGACCGTGGTGCTGACCAAAGACGATCTGGCCGAGCTGCCCGTCCAGCGCAGTCCGGAGATCTCGATCACCGACTTCGTCCCAGTTGATCAGGTCGACCCGATCTACTTCGACAAGCCCTACTACCTGGAGCCGGCCAGCAAGTCGCCGAAAGCGTATGCGCTGATGCGCGAGGCTCTCAAAGACACAGACCGGTTGGCCATCGCCACCTTCACTCTCCGTAACCGCACCCGGTTGGCGGCACTACGAGTGGTCGGAAATGTACTGACCCTCCAGACGTTGCTCTGGCCGGACGAAGTCCGCGAGGCGGCATTCCCGTCGCTCGACGAGTCACCCGACCTCAAGCCGCAGGAACTCAAGATGGCGGCCTCGCTCATCGAGTCGATGTCGGCGGACTTCGACCCGAGCCAGTACGAGGACACCTATCAGAACGAGTTGAGCAAGCTGATCGAAGCCAAGGCCGAGGGCACCGAAGCGTTCACCGCACCCGAGAAGGCGGAGGACGAAGACGACGACTCCGAGGTGGCCGACCTGCTCGCTGCGCTGCGGGCATCGGTGAAGAACCGCACCGGCTCGGCCGACGACTCCGACGACTCCGACGGCAGCGAGGACTCCGATTCGGGCAAGACGCCCGCGAAGAAGACGGTCGCGAAGAAGGCGCCTGCCAAGAAGGCTCCGGCCAAGAAGGCTGCGGCAAAATCAACCGCTGCCAAGAAAGCCCCGGCAAAACGTAAGGCCGGCTGACCCGAAGCCGCGTTTGACCTGCGGTCATACCGAATATCATCCGTGAGGCCGATGGCCGTGGCTCGGTCCTCTGGCAATCTGGACAGATCGAACAGCAACAGAAACAAGAAGCCGGTGGCGCAGTGAGCGAACCGATGAGCGCCAGAGCCCGTCGGCGCGTCACCGCCATCGAGATCGCCGAGGCAGCGGCCCTCGCAGACGTCGCGGCGGCGATCTGTGTATTGAGCCGATTCCTACCCATCGGGGGCGCGGCCTCATTGGTCGCATCCGTCCCGTTCGCGATCCTTGCCGGGCGTCGGCGACTGCGGGTGAGTCTGCTCGGCGCGCTCACCGGGTACATCGTGGCGTTCTTGTTCGGTGGGTTCTCCGCCGCGAACCTGGTCGGAAGTGCGGCGATCTTCGGCACGCTCTCGGGAATCGCGTTGCGTCGTGGCTGGAACGCTCCGCGGGTCACCCTCACCGCACTGTTCGCGATCGCGGTGCCGTCGGCGGCTGTCGCGACCGGTCTTCTGGCGCTGTTCACCGACTACCGCGAGTTCATGATCAAACAGATCGACAACGGGTGGCGGGGCACCAAGCGATTGATGGACAACGCGGGCTTCGATCAGTTCACGTCCGTGGTCGACCCGGCGGTCAACTGGTGTCTCGACTACTGGTGGATCGCGATCCCCGCGTCCGGAATCGCGGGTGTCACGTTCTCCGCTCTGACCGTGTTCCTCCTTCATCGCCGTCCGGTCCCGCCGATGATCGCCCGACTGGGCACACCGCACACCGACGAACGACGTCCCGACGCCGGCCCCGTCGGCCCCTTGCCCGTGCGTCTGGACAACGTCGCCGTCACCTACCCGGGTGCCACGGAGCCGGTCATCGCGGATGTGTCGATGACCCTCGCGGCCGGGGAACTGGTGGCGGTGACGGGGCCCAATGGAGTCGGCAAGTCGACTCTCGCGAAAGTGGTCGCCGGACGTGATCCCACCGCAGGCACCGTCAGCCGGCCGGGGGCGGTCGGACTGGGTCGTCCGGGTGGCACCGCGGTGATCAGCCAGCGGCCCGAGACCCAGGTGTTGGGCATGGTGGTGGCCGATGACCTGGCGTGGGGCAATCCCGGGCTCACCGAAACCCAGATGGAGGCGTTGCTCGATCAAGTCGGTCTGGGCGGGATGCTGTACCGCGAGACCGGGACGCTGTCGGGTGGTCAGCTGCAGCGTCTTGCGATAGCGGCGGCGCTGTCCCGACATCCTGCTGTGCTCATCAGTGATGAATCCACGGCGATGATCGACCAGGAGGGTCGCGCGGCGGTCAACGGGATCTTCCGATCGCTCGCCGACCACGGTGAGACCGCCGTCCTCCAGATCACCCACGACACCGACGAATCGGCCGTCGCCGACCGGGAGATCGCGCTGGATTCCCGGCATTCGTCGGTGTCCACCAAGCTGCGGACCACCACCGGCGCCGGCCGCGCGATCCGCGGCGCTCAGGTCAGCCTGGTCGACGTCGGGTACGCCCACGACGCCGGGACGCCCTGGCACAACCAGATCTTCAGCGGGTTGAACCTGCACTTCGAGCCGGGCTCGGCCGTGCTGCTCACCGGCCCCAACGGAGCCGGCAAATCCACCCTCGCAAGGGTGATGACCGGGCTGCAGCAGCCCACCTCGGGCCGGGTGCTGGTCGACGGGATGCCGGTGCAGAACGGTCGGCAACACGCGTTGCTCGGGTTCCAGTATTCGCGCCTGCAGATCGTTCGGTCCCGCGCCCGCGCGGACGTCAAAGATGCCGCGGGTGTCGACGACACCGCGGCCAACGCGGCGCTGCTCGAGCTCGGCCTCAACTCCGCAGTCATCGGTGATGCGCTGGTGGACGAGCTGTCGGTGGGTCAGCAACGCCGCGTTGCCCTGGCCGGGCTACTCGCCTGCAAGCCGCGACTGCTGGTTCTCGACGAGCCGCTCGCCGGTCTGGATGCCCCGGCCCGCGCCGCGATGGTCACCGCGCTGCAGCGGGTGAAGGCGTCGGGCACCACACTCGTGGTGATCTCGCATGATGTCGGTGAGCTCGACGAGCTCGTCGACAGGACAATTGTCGTCGACGAGGGCACCGTCGACGGGCAGCCGGTCACGCCGGCCCCGCCGCCGTCGAGTCTGAAATCCACTGCGAACCTGGCCAGCGTGGTGCGCACGCTGCCCCACGCCTCACCCGCGCGCAAATGGTGGGTGGGAACAAAACTCGTGGTGTTGGCGGCGATCGCGCTGATGTTCGCACTCGAACCCACCTGGCTCAGTGTTGCCGTCGGCGCCACGATCGCCGCAGGCTGGACCGTGCTGGGCAAGGTCCCACGCGCTGCCGTTCCCCGACTGCCACTCTGGCTTGTCGGGATCACACTCTTCGGCGGGTTCATCACCGCCCTCGGTGGCGACGAGCCGTACGTCACCGTCGGCGGGGTGGAGTTCGGGCTGGGCGGTGCCGCGTACTGGGGAATCCTCATCTGCATGACGGTCATCTCGCTGTACAGCGCGTTGCTGTTCTGCTGGACCACCCCAATGGTCGAGATACCTGCGTTTGCTCAGCGGCTGGTCGGGTGGGCAGCGCGACTGGGTATCCCCGCGCAGTCGGCCGCGGTGTCGGTGGCCCTTGCCCTGCGGTTGTGTCCCTTCCTGATCAGTGACTTCCGCACCCTGCTGCAGACCATCGCCCAGCGCAGATCCGACAAAGAGCAGACGGCGCGGGAGAGGATCAACGGGTGGGCGGCCTGTCTGCCGATCGTCTGTTCACTTGCCTGCCAGAACGGACGCGAGCTCGCGGCCGCCATCGAAGCCCGAGGTGGCGTGGGATCGGTGTCCCGATCTGACCGGAGTCCGAGATTTATGGACCTCCTCGTGCTTATCGTGGTCCTCGGGTCGGTAGGCGCGGTCGTCGCGCTGGGATGAGCCCCCGCGGCCACGGCCGCGCGCGGGCAGACGGCCCGGTGCCGCGACAAGTGGAGGTCTGCGCAGTGATTGACGATCAACGGCAAGAGCACATCCGAGGGCAAGAGCACCCGGAAGTGCCCGACGTCTCTGACACCGACATCCCCTACACCGACGTCGTCATCATCGGTGCGGGGTTGTCAGGGATCGGCGCGGCCTACCGGATCGCCGAGAAGAACCCATCTCTCACCTACACGCTGCTCGAGCGCCGTTCCAGGATTGGCGGCACCTGGGACCTGTTCCGGTACCCCGGAATCCGCTCGGACAGCGACATCTTCACCCTCAGCTTTCCGTATGAGCCCTGGACGCGTGAGGAGTCGGTGGCCGACGGCGACCACATCCGCGACTACATCACCGCCACCGCACACAAGTACGGCATCGACCGGCACATCCGATTCGACACCAGAGTCCGGTCGGCCGATTGGGATTCGTCCACCGACACCTGGACCGTGCATGCCGAGCACAACGGCACCGAGACCACGTTCCGGTGCCGGTTTCTGTTCTTCGGAACCGGCTATTACAACTACGACGAGGGCTACACACCTGAGTTCGAGGGTCTGGAGAACTTCGCCGGCCAGGTGATCCATCCTCAGTTCTGGCCCGAGGACCTCGACGTCACCGGCAAGAAGGTGGTGGTGATCGGCAGCGGGGCGACGGCGATCACGCTGATCCCGGCCCTTGCCGAGGCCGCGGACTCGGTGACGATGCTCCAGCGGACCCCCACCTACATCATCTCGATGCCGAAGGTGGAGCCGCTGGCCAATGTGATCCGAAAGGTGCTGCCACGCAAGATCGCCCACAACGTGGTGCGGTGGCGCAACGTTCTGCTGAACTCCTTCATCTATCTCGTCGCACGCAAGTCGCCCGGCGTCGCGAAGCGGTTCCTGCGCAACATCGCCGTCCGTAACCTCCCCGAGGGTTACGACGTCGACACCCATTTCAAACCCTCTTATCAGCCGTGGGATCAACGGATGTGTCTGGCGCCGGGCGCTGATCTGTACAAGGCCATCGCCGAGGGCAAGGCATCCGTGGTCACCGACCACATCGAGACGTTCGATTCCGATGGGATCCGGCTCCGGTCAGGGGAGCACCTGGACGCCGACATCATCGTCACGGCCACCGGACTGCAACTGCAAGCGCTCGGCGGGATCGCCGTCAGCGTCGACGGGGAGGACGTCAAGCCGAGTGATCGGTTTGTCTACAAGGGCCACATGCTCGAAGACGTGCCGAACATGTCCTGGTGTGTGGGCTATACCAACGCATCGTGGACGCTGCGCGCCGACATGACAGCGCAATCGGTCGCAAAGTTGCTGTCGCACATGACGTCCCACGGTTACACCCACGCTTACCCGCATCTCGGCGACGAGGTGCTCACCGAGAAGTTCGCGTGGGACATCAAGGCGGGTTACGTCCTGCGATCGCCACATGCGCTGCCGAAGTCGGGCACCAGACGTCCGTGGAACGTGCGGCAGAACTTCCTCCTCGATTCCCTCGATCACCGGTTCGATCGCATCGGCGAATCGATGATCTTCGGCCGGGCCATCACTCCCGCCACCGCACCGACGGTCTCCGAGTCGTCTGTGCGGTGATTGAATCGGTGCGGTGAGCACATCGGACACAGAAGCGACAGCTGACGAGCCGAGGCCTCCGGGCCGGCCTCGCGACGGTTCGATCGACGACCGGATAGTCGCGGTGACCCGCGAAATGCTCCTCGATGTCGGGTGGGAGGGGCTGAGCCTGCGTGCTGTCGCGGCAAAGGCCGGCGTCGGGCGGGCGAGTCTGCGTCGCCGGTGGCGTACCAAGGCCGAACTGGTGTTGCATGCGATCCTCGGGCCCGAGCCCGACATGTCGCGGTTCGACGGATCCGACCGGGTGCAGTGGATCACCGAGACGGTCAACGGAAGTCACGAATTGTTCGCCACCCCGGAGGTACGGGCCGCGGTCCCCGGATTGCTTCAGGCGCTGCGGGAGAACGATGACCTACGCCGGCGCCTGTGGTCGGACTTCAGTGGGCCGCCCGCATCGCTGTTCGCTGCCGACCCGGAGTCGACCAAGTCTGCCGATCCCGATGTCGATGCCCGCGCCATCTTGGCCCTCGCCGCGGGGTCGGCGCTGTTCCTGAGCGCGGTCGCCACCGACGACGACTCCGATGTCCTGCGGCGCAGGATCATCGAAATCCTCACGGCCGCATTGTGATGCATGTTCTTCACCTGCTCAGATCACTTCGGTGAAGCGGTGGTGAAGGTTTCGAGGATCGCGGTCTCCGCCGAGCGCCAGGTCAGGGCGAGTTCGGTGCGGGTCAACGAGTCGTCCGTCGGGGTGGCTGCGGTCAGCAACTGTGCGGCCTCGTAACTCAGTCCGCCGATCGGAACAATCCCGGCCACGGTGTCGGCGATCCGGCCCAGCGTACGGAACACGCTGCCCGGCAATGGTATCCGGACGAATCGGCGTCCGGTTCCGCGTTCGAGCAGATCGATCATGCGCGCGAACGTCAGCATCTGACCGCCCAGAATGTACCGACGCGGACCGCGTCCAGGCGTCATCATCACCACGTGTGCGTCGGCCACATCGCGAACGTCGATCATCTGCATACCCCCGTCGACCACCGGCGCGATCCTCGAACGGACGATGGGCGCCCAGCCACGCTCGGTCACACCCGCGGCCGTCTGCAGCGCCGGCCCGACAACGCTTGCCGGGTACGTCACCACCACAGGCGCGCCCGATTGCTGAAGTTCCCGAGCCACCCGGTCGGCATATGCCTTGGTCTGCCCGTAGGCGCTGCGGGCGGTGGCGGTGGGACTGTCCGGTCCGATCACTGGGTCGGGGGAGGGAAACAGTGCGGCATAACTGCTCACCAGGACCACTGGATCGAGGCCGGCGTCCACCGCCGTCCGCAAGATCGCCTCGGTTGCGTGAGCGTTGATCTGCCACATCAGGTCGGCCTGCCGGTCGTCGGTGCCGACAACGCCGGCTGCATGGATCAGGGCGTCGCAGCCGTCGAGCAGGCTCTTCACAACCGATGCATCCCGCACGTCACCCGTCAGAACGCTGGCACGTCCCGACGGTGCCAACCGGGCGACGAGGGACGGATCCTCGTGCGGTGCCACCATTACTCGGAGGTCGAAGCCCGCGCGGTCGAGACCGTGGAGGATGTGTGCACCGACGTACCCGGTGCCGCCCGTGATCGCTACCCGCATGCCGGCCCGGTCAGAAGGTCTTGTGGGGGACGCCGGCGAGCAGTCCGCCTTCGACAACGAACTCGCCACCGGTGGTGTACGACGATTCGTCACTGGCGAGGAACAGCACCATTGCGGAAACCTCTTCGGGGTCGCCGCCACGTCCGAGCGGGATGGTGAGGAAGTCCTCGGGGATCGCCTCGGTCATCGGCGTCCGGATGAATCCGGGATGGATCGAGTTGACCCGCACGTTCTTGGGCGCGAGCTCCAGCGCCACGGACTTGGTCAATCCGCGGACCGCGAACTTGGTCGCGGTGTAGCCGTGCAGCCCTGGGCTGCCGCGGAAACCCTCCACCGACGACACGTTGATGATCGATGCGGGTGCTGAGTCGGCCAGGGCGTTCGCTGCCGCCTTGATACCGAGGAAGGTGCCGGTCAGGTTGACGTCGAGGATGGCCTGCCAGTCGGCCAACGAGAAGTCGGCGATCAGGTTGCCGTTCACCATCCCGGCGTTGTTGATGAGCACGGACAGGCTGCCGAAGGTGTCGAGGGTGGTCTTCACGGCCTCGTGCCAGCTGTCTTCCTGGGTGACGTCGAGGTGGACGTACACAGCGTGGTCGCCGAGTTCGTCGGCGAGTTGCCGCCCGGGCTCGTCCAGGATGTCGCCGATCACCACGCGGGCGCCCTCGGCCACCAACGCCTTGGCGTGGGATGCGCCCATGCCGCGGGCGCCGCCGCTGATCAGAGCCACCTTGCCTGCTACTCGGTCCATGATTTTCCTCCCCATCGAATCAATTCGGTACCATTGGTACCATAATTATCGACCAGGCGGGTTCTGAATGCGAGCAGGTCAAAACGGTAGTTAGGCGCCGTAAGGTTATCGAATTGTGATCTGAATCTCTGCATCGTTTACCTGCAACCCTCACGGGTACGCCTTTCCTCGACAGCTCTATCGACCAGAGAGTCCAACCGAAGGAGAGATATGAGCACCACATCGACAACGCTGCGCCAGCAGTTGCGCACCATTTTGACCCTGACCAACACCGAGATCCAGATCGCCGAGACGCGTACCGCGCAGGCACGGACCGAGGCAGTTCGTCGCGAGCTCACCGAGAACGCCGAGAACGGCCGACTCCGGGCACAGGCCATCGAAGAAGCGATCCGCGACCTGGGCGGTCTGCCCGACGTGATCCGGCCCATCGCCGGCCGTCTGTCCGCGTCCGTGAAGGCCCTTGCCGAGCAGGCGCAGCCGCTCGACGAGGCACTGCTGGGTGACCTCGCGCTCGAGCACCAGTTGCTCGACCGGGCACGCTACGTGAAGGCACTGGCCACAGCTGAGAACGAGACCACCGTGGTCACCCTGTCCGAGCAGCTGATCAACGCGCACGAGTCGACAGTCGTCTGGCTCACCACCCTGCTCGCCGAGGAAGCCATCGGCGGACCGGTTGCGCTGCGTCGCGGACCGTTGCAGGCCGCCAGCGGAGCTGCTCTTCGCGCCGCCAGCATCCCGGCCACGCTCACCGCACGCGGCGTCGACCGCGCAGTCGACGCGATCCGTAACGCCCCGGCGCAGGTCAGCGCATTGTTCGACCGCACCGAAGAGGCCGGAGAAGCCGCGCTTGGCCGGGCCGCCAAGGCGGGGCAAGATGCACTCGCCCGCACCTCGCGCGCTGGAGACACCGCACGCAAGACTGCCAGCGCGAGCCGGGACGCGGCTCTGGAAGCGGCAGAGCAGACTGCTCGGGCCAACGGCGCGAACGACGCCGCGGACCGGCTGCACGCGGCCCGCGAAGGCACTGGCACCATCGACCCCGCCGATCTCCCGATCGATGACTACGAGTCGCTCAACGTGAGCTCGGTTGTCGCGGCGATCAAGGAGTTGGAGAAGCCGTCGGACGTCCGTCTGGTGATCGCATACGAGGAAGCGCACAAGAACCGCCACGGAGTGGTCTCGGCAGCACAGACCCGTATCGCGGCCATCGCGCAAGAAGTCGTCGGCGTGAAGTGACCTGACCTCACGTTCTCGCCGAGAACAAGCCCGCCACCACCGTGACCCGGTGGTGGCGGGTTCTTTTTGTGCCCAAGGTGCCCGGAGCATGCCGACGGAAATCGGCTGGCATGTGCGTCGCCGGATCGGGCACAGTTGACCGGTGACCACACCGACGTCGCTGCCCCGTGCGCTGAAGCCGTTCCGGCATCAGCAGTACCGGTTGCTGTGCATGGGCCTGGTGCTGGCGATGTTCGCCGACGGCATCTGGACGGTCGGCGTGGTGTGGCAGGTCATCGACCTCGGCGGCGGCCCAGGGCAGCTGTCGTTGGTCACCGCCGTGGCTGCGGTCGGCATGGTGGCCTCGACGTTGCTCGGGGGAGTGCTGGCCGACCGGATGTCGCAACGCACCATCCTGATCGCCCTCGAGGTCGTGAAACTGATCGTGATCGGCCTCGTGGGCGTGCTCGGCTTCACCGGCACGCTGCAGATGTGGCAGTTGCCGCTGGTCTCGCTCATCGGCGGGATCACGACGGGCATCTACTACCCGACCTATTCGGCACTGCTGCCGTCTTTGGTGCCGCGCGAGGAGCTCATGGCGGCCAACGGCATCGAGGGTACGTTGCGTCCCACGATCTTTCAGGCAGCAGGCCCGGCAGTGGCCGGCGGTCTGATCGCGCTGTCGTCGCCGGCCCTCGCGATCACCGCGTCCGCGGTCGCCTCGGCATTGTCGGCGGTGTTCTACCTCCTGATGCGGCCGACGCCGGCCAGGCAAGAGCCCAGGCCGCGCGCAGAACTGGTCCGCGGAACGGTCACCGACATCGCCGAGGGATTTGTGTACATGTGGCGTACCCCTTGGCTTTTGGCGACGCTGCTGTTCGCCTTGCTGATGGTGTTGATGGTGATGGGGCCGCTGGAGGTGCTGGTGCCGTTCGCGGTCAAGGAACGCGCCGGCGGCGATGCGGGTTCACACGCAATGGTGTTGGCGGCGTTCGGAATCGGGGGAGCGGTCGGCTCCCTGGTGATGGCGTCCATGCCGATGCCGCGCCGGTATCTGACGGTGATGTTCGTGGTCTGGGGTCTGTCGTCGTTGCCGTTGGTCGTGATGGGCATGGCCACCGAGGTGTGGGTGTTCGTTCTTGCGGGCCTGGTGCTCGGTTTCGCGTTCGACGGCCCCATGGTCATCTGGGGCACCCTGCTACAGCGCCGGGTCCCGCCGCACATGCTGGGACGGGTCTCGAGTCTCGACTTCTTCGTGTCCATCGCGCTGATGCCCGTGTCGATGGCGATCGCGGCACCGGTGAGTGAATGGATCGGCCTGACAACCACTTTTGTCATCGCGGGCATCGCTCCCGTTCCCGTGGCCGCCGTCGCGTTCTTCGTCGCCCGCCTGCAACACGACGAGATCGCGCATCCCCTGCGCGACGGGCCGGCGACTGTCGAGGTGGTCACCACGGCCGAAGCAATCCCCGCCGTGGAGGTGAAGGCAGGCGTGTCAGATCAGGAACTGCTTCGCGCCGGCCACGACGAGTTCGGTGAGGTCGTTGACGATCGGTGACTCCAGTTTCCAGTACTGCCAGTACAACTGGATGTCGACGTGGTGATTGCCCAGGGTGCGAACCGTTCCCGCCGCCAGCGCCGGGGTGATCTGCGCTGCGGGGACCGCTCCCCATCCGGCCCCGAGTTCGACGGCTCGGTGGTATTCCACCGATGCGGGGACATAGGTGATCGGGGGGTCGACGTGACGTCGGGTCAATCGGTTGAGCAGGTCCGTCTGAATGGTGTCCTTGCGGTCGAACGCGACCATCGGCGCACGCGCCAGGTCTGCCGCGCGCAGCCCGTCTGGAAGCCATGTGTCGATGAAGTCGGTGCTGGCCACCGGGAGATAACGCATGGCGCCGAGAGCAATCGCGGCGCAGCCGCGCACGGGGATGGGGTCGGAGGTCACCGCCCCCACCGCTTGTCCCGACCGCAGGAATCCGGTGGAGTGACTCTCGTCGTCCCTGAGCACCTCCACCGCGACGGGATGGCGCCGCTGTATCTCGGCAACCACCGGTAGCAGCCAGATCGAGATCGAGTCCGCGTTCGCGGCAACCGGCAGATGCATGCGGGGGACATCTCGGGGGTCGGCCGCGAGCGCCTCGGGATGGCCGAGCAGAGCGGACTCGGCTTCGCGCCAGAGAAGGTCCCACTGCGCCGCGAGTCGCAGCAGAACCTCACCGTCCGGGGTGGCGCGTGCCGGTTTGGTGCGTTGCACCAGGACCCGCCCGACCGACGCCTCCAGGGCTTTCATCCGCTGGCTCACCGCGGACGGTGTGACGTGCAGAGCGTCGGCCGCAGCGTCGAACGTGCCCCCTTGGACCACAGCTGCGAGCGTGCGCAGCCCTTCGCTTGTGATGTCCACTTAAGTCAGTCTAATGCTCCATGAAAATCATTCGCTGGATTGAATGGACGGACCGACTTAGCGTGGCCTGGTGTCCTACTTCTTCCCGGCGGTTGCCGGCCTCCTGACCGGGGCGGGTCTGATCATCGCCATCGGTGCACAGAACGTGTTCGTCCTGCGGCAAGGTATTCGTCGCGAGCATGTCCTGCCGGTCGTCGCCGTGTGCACCGCGTCCGACATCGTCCTCATCCTCGCCGGCGTCATCGGTCTGGGCGCAGTGGTCACCGCGCACCCGCAGGTGGTCGACCTCGCCACCTTCGCCGGTGCCGGCTACCTCCTGGTGCTGGCGGCGCTGGCCGCCCGCCGGGCGATGCGGCCGGCGGCGATCGACGCAGGCAACGCGGTGGCCGCGACGAGCAGATGGGCCGCCGTCGGCACAGCGGTCGCGCTGACCTGGCTCAATCCCCATGTCTACCTCGATACGGTCATCACCCTCGGCGCAATCGCCAACACGCATGGCCCGCAATCGAAATGGGTGTTCGCCGCCGGCGCCTGCGCGGCGTCTCTCCTGTGGTTCGCCGCGCTGGGGTTCGGCTCGGGAAAGCTGGCGCCACTGTTCGCCAAACCCCGGGCATGGCGACTGCTCGACGTGCTGGTGGCCGTCGTCATGGGGTCACTCGCGGTGGGTCTCATCGTGAGCGCGCTGTGAAGCAGATCCACCAAGCGGGTTGGTCGGCCGCCCCTTTCTGACTACTCTTGTGCGCAGAATCCCCGAGCAGTGAGGTCTGGATGGACAACGACAAGGCCGTGGCCACGTTCTTCGAGCTCAAGGAGAGCCAGGCGGTGAGCGAACCCGCCCATCTGGACGAACTGTGGGCCGCGTTGGAACCGATCGGGCGCGACTTCATGATCGGCGCCTGGTCCGGGGGCGAGCTGCCGAGCGGGCACAAGATGGACGGTCAGCTCGAGCTGGCGCGCTGGCACGGCAAGACATTCAACTCGATCTACGACGTCAAACCGCTGGTGTGCCGCGACGACGACGGCAACCTGTACTCGAATCAGGAACTCGGCAAGGGTGAGGCCAGCCTGTGGGATGTGCAGTTCCGCGGCGAGACCACCGCGTCGATGGTCTACGACGGCCAGCCGGTCATCGACCACTTCAAGAAGGTCGACGACACCCACGTCATGGGCATCATGAACGGCAAGACGTCGCTGGTCCGTGACCGCCACTTCTACTTTTACCTCGAGCGCGAATGACCGCTGGGTAATCAACCGGACGAGCTGAGCCGGCCCGACTGATCCGACACGTGGGCTCTGGCCTTGTGGGACCTCGCGCCGACAGCGACAATTCCGATATGCCCCGCACCGTGCCAGTTTGCGTCAATGCACGTGGCGGCCACGCGCGGGCGCCTGGCCCACGGGCGGCCCGCTGGTGACCAGCCTGGTGGCGACCTCTGCTGATCTCGGTGCCGACAGCGGCCTCGAGCCCTTCTCGATGATCGCGCTGGTGTTGCTCATGGCCGCGATCGTGGGGCTTGTCGCCACCCGGTTGCGCCAGCCGATGATCGTGGCTTTCATCGGCGTCGGCGTGCTCGTCGGCCCGGTCGGCACGGGATGGGTTGTCGCCGATGGGACCATCGAGCTGCTGGCTCGGCTGGGCATCGCGGTACTGCTGTTCCTGGTCGGCTTGCGGCTCGACCTCCACCTGATCCGAAACACCGGGCCGATAGCGCTCATCACCGGGCTGGGCCAGGTGATCTTGACAGCGGTCATCGGATACGGCGGTGCCATCGCGTTCGGGATGGACGCCACCTCCGCGCTCTATGTGGCTGTGGCGCTGACGTTCTCGTCCACGATCATCGTGGTGAAGCTACTCTCGGACAAACACGAGATCGAGCAGCTCCACGGCCGGATCGCACTCGGTGTCCTGATTGTGCAGGACATCGTCGTGGTGCTGGTGATGATCGTGCTGACCGCCGTCGGGCACGGCAGCGGCGACACCAACATCGGGCTCAGCGTGGTGCTGGTGGTGGCCAAGGGCATTGCGCTCCTGGTGGGCGTCGGCCTCATGATGCGGTACGTGTTGCCGTGGTTGCTCGGTCACATCGCGCGATCTCAAGAGTTGCTGGTGCTGTTCGGGGTCGCCTATGCCGTGGGTGTCGCAGCGCTGACCGAGTGGCTCGGTTTCAGCTCCGAGGTCGGTGCCTTCATCGCGGGCATCTCCCTGGCCGCAACGCCGTATCGCGATGCGATGGGTGCGCGGCTGGTCAGTTTGCGGGACTTTCTGCTGCTGTTCTTCTTTCTCGACCTCGGAGCACGACTCGAGTTCGCAGATGCCGGTGGCCAAGTTGTCGAAGCGCTGGTGTTCTCGGCATTTGTCCTGATCGGCAAGCCGATCATCGTCATGTTGATCATGGCGGTGATGCGCTACCCGGTGCGCGTGGGATTTGCCACCGGTGCAACCCTCGCGCAGATCTCCGAGTTCTCACTGATACTCGCCGCTCTGGGGTTCGGTCTCGGCCACATCGATGGCGCCACAGTCAGTCTCATCACGGTCGTCGGGCTCATCACCATCGGCTGTTCCACCTACCTGATCCTGTACTGGAGTGCGATCTTCGACCGCCTGGAGCGCTGGGTTGCGGTGTTCGAACGGACCGAGAAGCTGCGTCCCGAGGCAGCCGACGTCACGCCCGAAATCGACACGATCGTCTACGGACTGGGCCGGTTCGGTACCCACGTCGCCGAGCACCTGAGCGAGTCGGGGCACAAGGTGCTGGTGGTCGACTTCGATCCCCAGCGCGTCGCGCACCACAACAACCGCGGACAGCCGGCAGTCTTCGGCAGTGCCGAGGACGTCCACTTCCTCGAGTCATTGCCGCTCGCGCAGACGCGGTACGTCATCAGCACCATCCCGGTGATCGACACGAGTAGGACTCTGCTGCACAACCTTCGGCAGGCGAAGTACGCCGGTCGCACGGTGGTCACCGCGCACACCCGCCACGATGCCGAACAATTGCGCTCGGCCGGTGCGGACGTTGTCCTCGAGCCCTTTGCATTGGCGGCGGGCGCCACAAGCGATGCGCTGCGGGCCGCGCTTGACGCACTCGATCAGGACGAGTCCGACAGCGCACGCGTGGCCGAGCCCGGTTCCGCCAAATCGGGCATCGACGATCCCGCCGCATCGAGGGGCGGCGTGCCAGAGGAGTTCGGCCCCCGCGACACCCGCGAATGATCGGGTGGTCGCAGATGGAAGTGACTACAGTCAGTGTCAGATGGCGGTGCCGGTGGGGCGTTGTGTCATCCGGTTTCATCGGTCGAGTGGAGGGCGGACATGGTCGCGAGTCGAGCTGCGGTACTCACTGAGGCAGGCGGTGCCCCGGTGCTCGCCGACATCGAGGTCCGTGAGCCGGTTGGCGACGAGGTGCTGATCAAGATCGGTGCTGTCGGTATCTGCCATACCGACATATCCCTGGCTGCCCGATGGCCGGCGAAGCGGATGCCGATCGTGTTCGGGCACGAAGGCTGCGGCGTGGTCGAAGCGGTGGGGCCGGGTGCCACGGTTGCCGTCGGGCAGCGTGTTGTGCTGACGTTCAACACTTGTGGAGTCTGTTCGCAATGTGCGGCCGGTCGTCCTGCATACTGCGACCGATCGACCACCTTGAACATGCGCGGTGACCGTGCGGACGGGTCCGGTGCCTTGAGCTGGTCGGGGGCCTCGAGTGGATCGAATGGCCCGGTTGTCGGTGGCTTCTTCGGCCAGTCGAGTTTCTCGACGTATGCGATTGCAACACAACGGAACACGGTCTCGATCGGCGATCAGATCGATGCCGCCACAGCAGCTCCGCTGGGATGCAGTGTGCAAACCGGAGTCGGTGCGGTGCTCAATGCCCTGCGACCGGGCATCGGCGACTCGATCGCGGTGTTCGGGGCAGGTGCCGTCGGTCTGTCTGCGGTGATGGGGGCAAGGATAGCCGGTTGCCACACGATCATCGCAGTGGATCCGATTGCCGAGAGACGTTCACTGGCAATGGATCTAGGCGCCACACATGTCATCGACCCCACCGAATCCGCCGTGGTGGAGGCGGTGGTGGAACATTCCGCCGGCGGTGTCGGCCACGCCCTCGACACCACCGCCATCCCCGCCGTCCTCGTCGAAGCCGTGTCAGCGCTGCGTACGCGAGGCCA
The DNA here is from genome assembly GCF_054063855.1 of Williamsia sp. R60. Lineage (NCBI taxonomy): Bacteria > Bacillati > Actinomycetota > Actinomycetes > Mycobacteriales > Nocardiaceae > Williamsia > Williamsia sp. R60. The sequence continues at coordinate 162,565 of NZ_JBSSGR010000003.1, read as the reverse complement.
GTTGGGCATCGTCGGCCTGGGTGCTCCGACGGCTGAGCTCCCCGTCGGACTCGTGATGGGAAGAGGCCTGTCGATCCGGGGCATCGTCGAGGGCGACAGCGTGCCGCAGACCTTCATCCCCGAGCTGGTCGATCTGTACTCACGCGGAGACCTACCACTCGAAAAGCTGATCACGCCTTACGCTTTCCGCGACTTCGACAGCGCATGGCAGGCGGCGAGGTCGGGTTCCGTTGTGAAGCCGGTTCTGACGGTGTGATGCAGGCGCCGGTCAGCCCGCCGTGTCATCGCGGCCGATACCGACGGGCATCGGCAGTATCTCGACGCGCGCAAGACCTGAGGTGATCGCGGGATCGGCGGCGCTGATCGCCCGCACCTCGGCCTCGGAGTCGGCGCGCACCACCCCCAGGCCCCAGTTGCCTGCCGGGTCGACGACGGGCCCGAAGATGACGGCGGTGCCGTCGGACAGCAGCTCCGACCAGTAGGCGCCGTGCCGGCCCATGATCGCGACCTCGTCGTCGGACATGTCGCCGGGACCGAAAGTGGGTCGAGGTGGAACGAGTTTGTACACGAAGTGGGTCATGACGACGCCCTTCCAGGTTTCAGGTGAGTGATGATTCGATAGCGGCGACCGAGGCCGCGAGGGCGGTGGCCCAACCGCCGGAGTATGCGCCCGAGCTGTAACCGCCTGGCGCAGCACAATCTTCGCGGAGTTGCTCTTCGCTGAGCCGTTCCCAGCCGCGGTGTTCCACGGAGACTCTGGTGAGTGCGGGGCCGAGGGCGCTGAACGCCAGCTCGACTTCGGTGGGCTCGGGGGTGTTGAGCCACGACATGACAAACCGGCTCGGCGGTTCCCACACTTCGAGCTGACCCCAGTCGGCGGTGGTGCCGTCGTCCCATGTCTCGTAGACGCGACCGCCGGTGTGCTCCTCGATGGTGACGCTGCGGGCGCGGTCGCCGCCGATCGACATGGGCTGCAGGGGCCACCAGACCCCGATGGTTCGGACGAAGGTGGTGAAGACGTGGTCGAGATCGCTGCGCACGGTGGTGGATTGGCGGATCGGGGGGCGCCGCAGGGGGAGGACCGAGTCGCTACCCGGCCGGGTGGACTGGTTGGTCTCGCGTTCAGCCGGCACGGTTCACCTCGTCACCATCGGTCAGTCCGCGCTCGGCTTCCACCAGTTGCCGCGCGACGTCGAGAGATGACGCCCACATGCCGTCGAGCATGTCTCGGAGTTGGTCGATGCCTTCGGGACGGGTGCGGTACATGCGCCGGGTTCCTTCACGTCGTTCGGTGAGCAGCCCCGCGTCTTTCAGCACCGTGAGGTGCTGAGAGATCGCGGTACGGCTGACCTCGAAGCGCGCCGCGATCTCGCCGGCCGCGAGCTCTTCACCGGAAACGAGTTCCAGGATGGCGCGCCGGCGGGGCTCGGCCATCGCACGTAGGGCCTCGTCGACGCCGGGCTGTTCTGCGGTCATGTCCAAAGCCCGATGGTGTTGCCGTCGGGGTCGGCGAACATCGCGAAGCGGCCGTACCCGTCCGGTAGGTCCGTGGGAGGTACGAGTGCTTTGCCGCCGAGGGTTTCGGCCCGGTCGAGCGATGCCTGCAGGTCGTCGACCCGCATGTACACGCTCACGCCGCCGGTCTCGGCCGGGTCGGAGACGGCGCCTATGCCGCCGCCGATCGCCTCTTCCCCTGCGCCGGTGTCGACCAGTGAGTATCCGGGACCCTGGCTCTCGTCGATGGTCCAGTCGAACAGTTCGCGATAGAACGCGGTGAGGCGGGTGGGGTCGTGCGATGTGATCTCGAAGAACGCGACCGGTGCTCCCATGGTGACTCCTACTGTCAGCTATGTCGGTTATCGCTAACGTTAGCGAGTGCTGACACAGTGCGCAAGGGCCAATCTCAATTGCGTCAAGAGGAGACCTGCGGATTGAGCGCGCCTCCTAACGCAATTCGAGCGCTGGTGGCGATCTTTGGAGCGTCCGTGCTGTACGCGGCGTTCGCCGCGGTATGGAAAACAGCGCCGTCAGTAAGTGCCCATCGCCCATACTGACGGTGGTTCCACGCACGTGGACTGTGCCCACGAGGGAGGCGAAGGCTGATGGCTGATGATGACCACTCCGGAACTCGGCCGGCCGCGTGGCGAGAAGGCCTTTCGGAGGGTGCGGATTCGCTGTTCGCCGGACGGGATCGGGCCGAACCGGATGCTGAGTATCGAACCCTGACCTACGAGGTCACCGACCGGATCGCGCGGATCACCTTCAACCGGCCTGAGCGGGGTAACGCCATCACGGCCGACACCCCGGTCGAATTGGCTGCTGCCGTCGAGCGCGCCGACCTTGACCCACGAGTGCACGTGATGGTGGTGTCCGGACGTGGCAAGGGTTTCTGTGGTGGTTACGACCTGTCGATCTTCGCGGAGAACGGCGGGAATCCGTCAGACGGTCCGGACGCGGCTGCCGGGACCGTACTCGATCCGATTGTGCAGGCGCGCAACCACAATCCTCATGGCACATGGGACCCCATGGTCGACTACGCAATGATGAGTCGATTCAACCGGGGTTTCGCCAGTCTCCTGCATGCCAACAAACCGACGGTGGCGAAACTCCACGGATTTGCGGTTGCCGGCGGAACCGACATCGCGCTGTATGCCGACCAGATCATCTGCGCCGACGACACCAAGATCGGCTACCCACCGACCCGCGTCTGGGGAATTCCTGCGGCGGGGATGTGGGCGCACCGACTCGGAGATCAACGGGCCAAACGGCTTTTGTTCACCGGTGACTGCCTGAGCGGAAAACAGGCTGCGGAGTGGGGACTGGCCATCGAGGCGCCGGAGGCGGACCGCCTCGACGAGCGCACCGAGGATCTGTTGGAACGGATCTCGCGGATGCCGATCAACCAGCTCATCATGGCCAAGTTGGCGATGAACAGTTCCCTGCTGTCGCAGGGCGTTGCCAATTCGACGATGGTCAGCACTGTCTTCGACGGCATCTCGCGACACACTCGCGAGGGCTACGCATTTCAGATGCGTTCGGCAACAGTCGGGTTCCGCGAGGCGGTACGCGAGCGCGACGAGCCGTTCGGCGACTACAAGCGCGCCCAGTTCGACAAGCCTGGAGATTCCTGATTTGTCTGCGCACACCACATCCGGAGACCCTTGGTTCTGTGTCAACTGCGCCAACGAGTATGCGCCCGCTGTTGATCCGCCTGCGGAGTGTCTGATCTGTACCGATGAACGTGAGTTCGTTCCGCCGGGCGGTCAGCAGTGGGCACGGCCGACCGACCTCGATGAGCGAACCATCGACTGCAGTGAGGTGGAGCCCGATCTGCTTGCCATCACTCTCGATCCGCAAGTGGGTATCGGGCAACGAACCTTCCTGATCCGAACGCCGGCTGGAAACCTACTGTGGGAACCGCCTGGGTACATCGATCAGTCGTTGGTCCGGCTCATCAGGTCCCACGGCGGCATTTCGGCGATCGCGTCCAGCCACCCGCACCTCGTGGGAGCCAGTGTCTCACTGAGCCACGAGTTCGAGTCGGTGCCTGTCTATTTCAACCAGGCCGACGCGACCTCACTGACCCGCCCCGACGACGTCATACGGTTCTGGACCCAGCGTCAACCAGTGTTCGGCGGGATCGAACTGGTGCAATGCGGCGGCCACTTCCCTGGCAGCTCTGTGCTGCTGTGGCCGGACGGCGGCAATGGCAGGGGAGCGATCTTCGTCGGTGACACCCTCATGGTCGGCGCGGACAGACGCAGCGTCTCGTTCATGCGTAGCTACCCCAATCTGATCCCGCTGCCCCCACGCCTGGTCCGGAAAATCGAGGCGACGGTTATGGCGCTGTCGTTCGACCGGATCTACGGAGGGTTCGACGGACAGGTGATCGAGTCGAACGGTCCTGCGATCGTTCATTTTTCGGCCGACCGCTACGTCGGCTGGGTCACCGACGAACTGCGCGACAGGAGCGAGTGACACCGCGAGCTCCGCTACGTTCCTGAGGGTGAAGCCCTCACACTATGGAGTTGTCAATGTGCCTGCGCGTTCTCAGCTGTGCCGAGTGAGGCCGGGTGGAGTGGTCTGTGAGTCGTCATTCGTATTGCAGGTGAACGAAGGTGCACGCTGCAGTGGACGGTGAGTCAGGCTGCGAGGGTGAGGGTTCGGCGGTTGTAGGCCGGTAGTGGTTGTCGGGTCGGGTCGATGTGGGCGGGTGGGATGAGCCAGGGATGGCGGTCGGCGCCCATGGTGATGTCCCAGTCGGTGTGGTGCACGGCCCGATGGCACGTTCGGCACAGCAAGCACCCATTCGCGAGGGTGGTGGGCCCGCCGTCAGCCCAGTGCACGATGTGGTGGCAGTCCGACCAGGTGGCCGGTGCCCCGCACTTGATGCAGCAGGTATCGCGAAGCAGGATCGCTTTACGCACCGGCCCGGTGAACAAACGCTTTGGTGGACTCAAGTCGATCGGCACCTGCTGCCCGTCCAGGGTGATCGAGGTGATCACTGCATCACACGCAGCTGCTGCGGCGGTGGCTTCGGTGACCGGACCCATCCACCGCAGTGACGCAAGGTTGGGATGATCAGCGGGAACGGTCACGGCCACTTCCGTTCTCGGCGCCGACACGAAACCCTGCCCACCGCCACCGCCACCGCAATCAAGAAGTTGATTCAGAGCGTCCGCCCGTCGTTGCGACGGTGTGCGGGAATCCCTGCTGCCGTCGGGTTCGGGTCGGGGTCTGGACCACAGGTCCAGCGCGGACATCATCTTCTCCCCGGTCACCGCATCCACATCGAAGGTCCCTGTAAGTCGGCCGTCGCTGGTGACCCCATAGTCGACTCGGTTCAGTGAGGTGTCTTCGGCTGCCGGCACACCACCATGTTCCCCGGCGACCTCGTTGCCCACGGTCCTGGCGATCGTGCTGATCTCCGCCGGTGGCGCACCGGAGATCGCGGCAGCCAGAAGCTTTCGCTCGATGTCAGACCTGAACTGTTCGGTCATCGCGGAACCGGAACGACCGCTGACGTGGTTCATACCAGTGACCAACGCATCAACATGCTCAACGGACAAGAACCCGTCCCGACCGTAACCGGCCGTGCGATCCAACCCTGCCAGTCCGGTCCCGACACGTAGCCATCGCGTCGCCGTCGCCGGGGCGGCACCATTCTCCTGCAGCAACTTCGACGTCGTCGATCCAGACCGTTTGGCCAACCCCATCCGGTCGATGAGCGCTGCACCCACCGCCAACTGGAAGTCGGCGGCATTACGCAACGTGATCAAATCCCTCACCATACCCACCGCACCGGCCGCATCATCAGGAAACATCACACCGATGACCTCATCAACCAAATCCACAACACGTATCATCAGACACCCTCCGAGACAACAATATTGGGCAACAACATCGGACAGCCGATCACAATGGTGGCGTAGTCACACGTATCTCAGGGTCAGGTCTTGCGGACAATCAGCTTGCTATCAGCATAGCTATTCGAACACACATTCGATAGTCATCTGTTCGGATGACCCTCGCCGTCGGCATCTCGGTATATCAAAGCGACTCGCGCCCAAGCACCTTCGCGATCAACGGCAGACGTTCGGTCCGCATCTTGTGTTTCATGTCGTCGACAAAAGCCGGGTCCGCAGTATTCGGCGAGCCCGCGTCGAAAGGCGGTGCCGGGTCGTACTCGATCATCAGCTGGATGCGGCGTGCCACATCCTCGCCGAAGATGGTTGCGGCGACCGTCAAGGCAAAGTCCATTCCGGACGTGACGCCGGCTCCGGTGATCACGTTGCCGTCCTGGACAACTCGCTCACCGACGGGTTCGCATCCGAACTCGCTGAGCATCGACATCGACGCCCAGTGGCTTGTCGCCATCTTTCCCGAGAGTAGGCCGGCGGCCGCGAGGGTGAACGAGCCGGTGCACACCGAGGTCACCCATCGAGCGCCGGCAGCCTGTGTGCGTAGGAAGTCAAGCGCAACAGCATCTTCGAACAACTCGAACGCTCCCCGCCCGCCGGGGACGAACAGTAGGTCGGCCTGCGGCGCCTGGTCAAAGGTGACGGTCGGAACGATGCTCCAACCACAATCGGTGGTCACCGGTTCGAGGTTGTGCCACGCCAAGTGCACGTCTGTGTCGGGGAAGTGCGAGAAGACCTGGGCGGGGCCGGTCATGTCCAGCTGCGTGACGTTCGGGAAGAGCAGCACGACGATCTGCAGTCTGGTCATGACCGACCCTAAACCAGGGTCACGGCCGATAGGGCTGTTCGAGTCCGACTCTCACTCGGCTACTCGAACCAGAGCCTTGCCGAAGTTGCGGCCACTGAGCAGGCCGCGGAATGCCTCGGGCACGTTGTCCAAGCCGTCGGTGATGTCCTCGCGGTATTTCAGCGAGCCATCAGCCACCCACTGTGTGGCCTCCTCGAGGAAGCGAGGCATCTGCTCGGCTGCGAACTCGGTCTGGATGAACCCGCGGATGGTCAAGCTCTGGGTGAGCACGGCGCCCATCAACGCGCCGGACCGGTCTGGGCCTTCAGGGGCCGATGTCAGGTTGTAGTTGGCGACCAGACCGCACACGGGGATGCGTCCGTACAGATTCATCCGGGGCAGCACCGCGTTGAAGACCGCGCCGCCCACGTTCTCGAAGTACACGTCGATGCCATCGGGGGTCGCAGCCGCGAGCTGGTCTTTGAAGTCGTCGGCACGGTGGTCGATGGCTGCGTCGAAGCCGAGCTCGTCCTTGAGGTAGGCCACCTTGTCCGGTCCGCCGGCGATCCCGACCGCGCGGGCGCCCTTGAGCTTGGCGATCTGCCCGACCGCTGACCCGACCGGGCCGGCAGCTGCGGCCACCACCACCGTCTCGCCCGGCTGCGGTTTTCCGATGGTCAGCAGCCCTGCGTATGCGGTGATCCCGGGCATACCGAGAACGCCGAGCGCGGTGGATGGTGAGATGGCCTTTGGATCAAGCTTGCGGAGGTATTTCGCCTGCTCGATCGAGTGGGTGCGCCAGCCGGCGTACCCGAGCACCACGTCACCCGGCGCGAAGTGGTCGACGGTCGAGGTGAGGACGCGTGAGACCGTGGCGCCCACCATGGTGTCGCCGATCTCGACCGGTGCTGCGTACGACTTGGCCGCACTCATCCGGCCTCGCATGTAGGGGTCCAGCGACAGATACAGGGTTTCCAGCGCCACCTCGCCCGGCCCCGGTTCGGAGAGATCGAACTCTTCGAATCGGAAATCGGAATCCTTGGGTTCGCCGTGTGGGCGTGCTGCCAGGACGATGCGGGTGCCGTTGGTCATGTATCTCCTCGTCGAGAAGTGTTGCGGTCTCCCTCGTCAACAGCCAAGGGCGACCGTGCTGTTCCGTCGGCTGCCGAATGTGAGGCAACTCAAGTCACCATCGTCGCTCATCTGGTTCGCTACGGTGGGCCGATGAGCAGCAACACGCCACCGGCGTCCGATCTTTCCGGCCGGGCTCGACAGAACCAGATCTACACCGACGGCGTCTTCGGTCGAAAGCCCAAGGTACCCACCAATTTCGACGACCTGGAACGCGCTGCCGAGCGCACGATGTCCGCCAAGGCGTGGGCCTATGTCGCCGGTGGAGCGGGTGAAGGCAGCACGATGCGGGCCAACCGCCGCGCCCTCGACAGCTGGGCGATCGTCCCCAGGATGCTGCGCGACGTCTCGGTGCGGAGTCTGTCCACCGAGCTGTTCGGACAGCAGTTGCCGGCACCGATCCTGTTCTCCCCGGTGGGTGCGGGCGGCCTGGTCTTTCCGCAGGCCGACGTCCACATCGGCCGGGCCGCCGCCGAACTCGGTGTCCCGTACATCTTCTCCAGCCAGGCCAGCGCACCGATGGAGAGCACTGCCGCGGCGATGGACGAGGTGTCGCCGGGGGCTCCCCGCTGGTATCAGCTGTACTGGTCGAGCGACGAACAACTGGTGGACAGCTTCCTGCAGCGCGCCGAGAAATGCGGTGCGGCGGCCATCGTGGTCACGCTCGACACCACCATGCTGGGATGGCGGCCGCAGGACCTGAACCTGGGGTCGCTGCCGTTCGCGCAAGGGTTGGGCATCGACCAGTACACCTCTGATCCCCGCTTCATCGACATGGTGCGAGCTCGTATCGCTGCGGCCGTACCCGGTCCCAAACCCCAGGTGACGGTCGGCGCGATCAAGTCCCTGGTGTCGATGGCGAAGAACACCCCCGGCAGTGTGCTGGCCAACCTTCGCTCGCCTGTGCCCAGAGAGTCTGTGCAGACCTTCCTGGTGACCTACTCGCGTCCCTCGCTCAACTGGACGGACATCGCCGGGCTGCGCGAGCGGACGTCGCTGCCGATCGTCTTGAAAGGGATCTTGCACCCCGACGACGCACGGCAAGCCGTCGATGCCGGGGTGGACGGCATCCTGGTCTCCAACCATGGCGGCCGGCAGATCGACGGATCCATCGGCTCAGTCGAAGCGCTCACCGACGTGGTGGCCGCAGTTGACGGCAAGGCGAAGATCTTGCTGGATTCGGGCATCCGCGGCGGCGCCGACGTCTTCAAAGCGCTGGCTCTGGGTGCGGACGCGGTGTGTATCGGACGTCCGCACATGTACGGACTCGCGCTGGCAGGATCGGCAGGTGCGCGAGACGTGGTCGCCAACATCATCGCCGAGCTCGACCTGACGCTGGGACTGTCCGGGAACACCAGCACCGCCGACCTGTCGCCGGCGGTGTTGAAGAAGGTACGACTCGACTAGATGAGTTTTCGGCCGGTCCGGATCCGACGGCGGACGTCCCACAGGTAGGCGTTGAACGGGAATGCGCGCATCGGTTCGGGTAGTCGCGTCACAACGGAGCGGACGATGCGATTGTGCAGGTCGAAGAGTTGTTGTTGCCGCGGCGTCCACTCGAGGCCCATCTTCTCGCGGAACTCGGGTGGCAGGAACCCGGCGGTGAGGAACAGGCCGAAGTCGCCGATCAGCATGGACACCGGCTTGGGCAGGAACTCGAACTTGGCGATGCTGATCAGCAGTTCCCGGATGGTGTCGTCGATCTCGAGCTGCGCCACGGTGCCATCCCAGTACTCCTGGAAGTCGGCGCGTGTGGCCGGCCACATCTCGCGCGGCATCTGCAGCGTGGTGCCCATGAGAGCGCCCTGCTGGTATGCCTCTTCGGTGATCGCCGATGGGTCGCCGTAGAGAATCTGCATGTCTTCCCAGCCCTTGTACAGGCAGGCGGCAACCCACAACTGCAGGCGGGGATCAAAGGCGTTGTACTCGACCGGGCTCGACTCGGTGGACCGCACCTGCGCGTGTGAGTGGCCGACGGCTTTGCGGTATGCCTTGCGGTCTTCCGGGGTGCCGTTCACTGCGACCGCGAGGTACGACAGCGTGGTGCGGCCCCGCTTGATGGGGTGCTTGAACAGGTTGCCGCTGTCCACCTTGCTCTCTGCGACGCCGTATCCGACCGCAGGGAGTGCAAGTTGCATGATCACGTTGGCGGCCCCGGCGAGAGCCGAGATGCCCGGCATGTCCAGCAGGTCGCCCGGTGCGCTGTCGGTCTCTGCGCGATTTCGGGTGCGGATGGGCTGCGGCATGTCGATGGACAGGGCAGCCGTTCCGTCAACGGTTCCAGACGTCATTGTCGGCCTCCAAGGTTGCTTCTGATAACAACCGTTATCTCTTTCGTATTGAAGCGGCGATCGGACCGAAAGTCAATCGTCGTTAACCGAAGGTGGAAAGATGAGGTCCATGGCAGATCCTTTGCGCCCATATGGCGGCGAGAATGGAGCTGACCGGGTCAAACGTCGCCGGGCAGCGCTGATCGAAGCTGCGCTCGAGATCCTCGGCTCGGCCGACGGGGTGGCGATCAGTGTTCGCGGGGTGTGCCGGCAGGCCGGACTGACCGCGAGATACTTCTACGAGAGCTTCGAAGACGTGGACCAGTTGGTGGGCACCACGTACGACGCCGTCGTCTTCGACATAGCCGAGGCCGCCCAGACCGCAGTGACAGCCGGCGGTCAGTCTCCGCGCGAGCAGATCCGTTCCGCGGTGGGCGCCATCGTTCGGCTCATCGACACCGATCGGCGCAAGGGTCGGGTGCTGTTCTCGCAGACACTGCTCAGCGGAACCCTGGCCACCAAACGGATGGACGCCGCCATGATGTTCGCGGCGCTGACCATCCAGACCTCGGGATCCCAATTCGACGACGCGACCACCCAAGGAGCAGCCCACTTCTACGTCGGCGGGCTCGGGCAGGTGCTCAACGCGTGGATCGACGGCCGAATCGATTGCCCCACCGACGAATTGATCGAACTGTGCGTGACGATGATGTTCGGTGCGATCTACGAACTGTTGCCCGAGAACGCTCAGCGCACCGATTGACCGGCGCGGCGTTCGTTCCAGCGGTCGAAGACCAGCCACGCGAGCAGACCGGCCACAGCTACACCGATACCGCTCAGGCACACGGCAATCCAGCCACCGGCGCCGTATGCGTAGCCCGATGAGACCGAACCCGCCACCGCGCCTGCGAAGTACGTGACCATGTACGCCGTGGTTACGCGGCTGCGCTCCTCCGACGCCAGCGAATAGATCGCGGACTGATTCGCCAACTGCGAAGCCTGAACCCCGAAGTCGAACACCACGAGGCCGATCACCAGCGCTGCCAACGGTGTTCCGGGCCACGCGAGCGACAACCAGCCGATGATGGTGACAACCCACGCGGCCGTGGTCGCCATCCGCAGATGCCCACGGTCGGCGAGCTTTCCGAACAGCGGAGCCGCCGCGGCGCCGGCGACCCCGGCAAGACCGAACAGGCCGATGGCAGCCTCCGAGTAGGAGAAGTGCTCGCCCCGACTACCCGAGAGGAGGAACGCGATCGAGGTCCACATGGCGCTGAACCCGAACATCGTGAGAAACCCGAGCAGCATCCGTTGCCGGAGCATCGTCTCGGCACGGACGATCCGGGCCACCGAGATCAGCAGTTGGCCATAGGGTTGCCGGGGACGGGGCGCGTCGGGTGGCACCGAGACGTAGACCACCACGGCCAGCACGATCATCAGGGCGGACCCCGTGAACAACACCGATCGCCAGCCCCCGAATTCGGCGATGAGTCCACTGACGACGCGGGCCAGCAAGATGCCCAGCAACAGTCCGCTCATCACCATGCCGACCACGCGCCCGCGATCTGACGGCACCGCAAGGGACGAGGACCACGGCAACACGATCTGGGCGGTGGCCGCACACACGCCGGCCAGGATCGAGGCGACGAAGAGGGTCCCGAAACCTGGAGCCAGTCCCGAGAGCAACAGGGCGACTGCTGATGCGACCATCATGCTGGGCGCCAACAACTTCCGGTTCAGCAGATCGCCCAGCGGGACCAAGAACAGCAGCCCGACCGCGTACCCGAGTTGAGCGGTGGTCACCACCAGTGCGGCAGTCGCCGTGGAGACATCGAAGTCCTGGCGGATCTCCTCGAGTACCGGTTGCAGGACGTAGAGCGACGACACCGAGACGCCGCACGTGATGGCGAACAACACCACGAGGGACCTGCTGATCCCCTGCCGGTCGCCCGGTGAGGCCGGGTTCGTCGACGACGGATCGGTGGGTGGGCCTGGCGTCGGTCGCATGATCCCCAGCCTGCCGGATACGTCGCGGTGACGCGTGATCGAAGCCCTGCGGCGACGTCGGTCAGGAGGCTGCGCGGCGGCATCGGAAGGCTTTCCGCGGCGAAACGCCCATCGACCGACCCGTATTCGCGTGAGCGTGATCGAGCGGCACAGTAGGTTGATGACATGAACACCGTGCCCGAGCCGACGCCGAGAGACCACGGCGGCGACAGTTGGCGCGAATACGGCCAGGAAGATCTGCCTGCGCCGCTCGCGGCAGCGCTGTCGGCCTTTGCCGAACACGGATATCACGGCACCTCGGTACGCGACATCGCCGCACGCGCAGGCCTGAGTGTGCCGGGGCTCTATCACCACTATCCGTCGAAGCAGTCGCTTCTCAAGGGTTTGCTCGAGCTCACGATGAGTGATCTGCTCGGCCGTTCCGAGGCGGCGCTTGCCGAAGCCGGTCCGACGCCGCTCGAACGCTACGACGCCGTGGTGGAGTCCTTGCTGCGGTTCCACATGTACCGGCGGGCCCAGGCGTTTGTGGGCTCCACCGAGATCCGCAGCCTGGATCCGTCGTTCCGCACCGATTACATCCAACTGCGTGACAGGCAGCAGCGGATGGTCGACAGGCTCGTGATGGACGGCGTCGAGTCGGGTGACTTCCGATGCCCCAACCCAGAGGACGCCGGACGGGCGGTCACCACCATGTGTGTGGGGGTGTCCACCTGGTACCGGCCACAGGGCCGTCTCGGTCCCGACGAACTCGTTGCCCGTTATCTGCTGATCGCCAGACGGATGGTGGGGTACTTTCCGGATCAGCCGTAAGGGGTGACGTCGACCGGCTTGACCGTCGAGTCCGGGCGTGACATTCTGGGCCCATTACCGAACGAGCGCTCGGTCGGGATCGCAACCACGGGTTCGCCGGCGCCGCACAAGGAGGTGCACATGGCGATCAGCCTTTCCTACGATCCAGCCGTCGAGGACGTGGTCACGAAAACTCGTGACTTCGTCCGCGACCACGTGATGCCGATCGAGGACGAGTTCGCCGGTGACATCACCGCCGCCGGCGGCGACAAGCGTCGACTGGAACTGCGTGACCAGGCGCGCGACGCCGGTGTGCTCGCGCCGCACGCGCCCGTCGAATACGGCGGCCTCGGCCTCAACATGTCCGATCGCGCCCCGGTCTTCGAGGCCGCCGGGTACTCGGTGTTCGGTCCGATCGCGCTGCACATCGGAGCACCCGACGAGGGCAACGTGCACATGCTCGCGCACATCGCCGGCGCGGACCAGAAAGAGAAGTACCTCGCTCCACTCGCCTGCGGTGACGTGCGGTCGGCCTTCGCGATGACCGAGCCCGCACCGGGAGCCGGTGCAGACCCGGCAGCACTGCGCACTGCGGCCACCAAGGTCGACGGTGGCTGGAAGATCAACGGCGACAAGTGGTTCATCACCGGCGCCGACGGTGCCGGATTCTTCATCATCATGGCGCGGACTGCGGGTTCCCCCGGTGACCGCGGCGGCGCGACGATGTTCCTCGCGCCGGCAGACACCCCCGGCATCACGGTGGGACGCCACATCAACACCATCGACCGCGCGATGATCGGCGGCCACTGCGAGGTGGCATTCCGCGACGTGTTCGTTCCGGACGAAGACGTGCTCGGAGAGGTCGACGAGGGTTACCGCTATGCACAGGTGCGGCTGGGCCCAGCGCGTATGACCCACGTCATGCGCTGGATGGGCAGCGCCAACCGTGCCCAGGACGTCGCACTCGACTACGTCGCCCGCCGGGAAGCCTTCGGCGGCAAGCTCGGCGATCTGGGCATGATCCAGCAGATGGTGGCCGACAACGAAATCGATCTAGCTGCTGCGCGGGCGTTGCTGGTCAAGGCCTGCTACGCGCTCGACCAGGGTCAACATGCGGGCGACGAGACGTCGATCGCAAAAACATTTGCGGCCGAGGCATTTTCGAGGGTCGTCGACCGCGCGATCCAGATGTGCGGCGGCCAAGGAGTGTCCGACGAGCTGCCATTGGCCCGTCTGCAGCGTGAGCTGCGGCCGTTCCAGATCTACGACGGCCCGTCCGAGGTCCATCGCTGGGCGCTGGCCAAACGGGCCGTGGGCAAGGCGAAGAAGGCGGCAGCCGCTGCCGCCGCGAACGGAACGTCGTCGTGACCGAACTTCCGGGCATGGACGTCCCAGCCCTACGCGCCTTCCTGGTCGACAGCGGTGTGCCGGTATCCGGCGAACTGGTGGTCGAGCTCATCAGCGGTGGCCGCTCGAATCTCACATTCACTGCGCGCGATGATAATTCGCACTGGGTGGTGCGCCGTCCCCCGACGGGCGGACTGACGCCTTCTGCGCACGACATGAATCGTGAGTGGACCGTCACCCGCGCACTGCAGGACACGCCGGTGCCGGTGGCGCGCACCGTCGCTTTCGACAAAGAGGGGACTGCCCTCGGTGCGCCGCTCACCGTGGTCGAGTTCGTCGACGGCCTCGTGGTGCGCAGCGCCGATGAGCTCGACGCTCTCGACGACGCAGCCGTGGAACGCAACGTCACCGGACTCGTCGAGGCACTTGCAGACTTGCATGCCGTGGACTACCAGTCGGTCGGGCTGGGTGAGTTCGGCCGTCCCGACGGTTTTGTCGGACGACAGGTGAAGCTGTGGGCCCGGCAGTGGGAACACGTGAAGACCCGCGAACTCGACGATGTCGCGACTTTGCATGCGGCACTCACTGAGTCGATCCCTGCGCAGACCAGCAACTCGATCGTGCACGGTGACTTCCGCGTCGACAACACCATCCTCGACGCCGGTGATCCGGGCATCGTGAAAGCCGTTGTCGACTGGGAGATGTCGACGCTGGGTGACCCGCTGACCGACGTCGCACTGATGTGCACGTACCGGGAACCGATATTCGACGCCGTCCTGGGCATGAAGGCGGCGTGGACAAGTGATCGGTACCCCTCGCCGGACGCCATCGCCCAGCGGTACGCACTGGCATCTGGTCGTGAATTGTCCGACTGGAACTTCTATCTCGCGCTCGCCAACTTCAAACTCGGAGTGATCGGCGAGGGCATCACCCATCGGGCACTGAATGGTTCGTCATCGGGGAGCGGCGCCGAAAATGCAGCGGCCGCGACCGGCGAGTTCATGGCGGCAGGATTGCGCGCCATCAAGGGAAAGAACTAGAGGGGCACACACGTGACACTTGGTGCAGAACGCAAAGTGGCGTTGGTGACCGGCGCCTCGCGCGGTATCGGCGCGGCGATCGCGACCCGATTCGCTGCGGCAGGCTGGGATCTGACGATCAGTGCCCGCAGCCTGGAACCGTTGCAGGACTTGGCCGGACGCCTTTCCCGCGAACACGGGGTGCGTGTGGAGGTGGTCACCGCCGACATGTCCGACGAGGAGCAGCTGCAGACACTGGCCACGGGTCATCTCGACCATTTCGACAGGGTCGACGCGTTGGTCCTCAACGCGGGGATGGGGCAGAAGGGGGCGATCGGTGAATTGCCGGTTCGCCGATTCGACAAGCTGTACCAGGTCAACGTCCGCTCGGCGTACGTGTTGCTCCAGTCGTTGCTGCCGACTCTGCGCAGTACCGCCGAGACTGCTGGAGCCGCGAAAGTGGTTGCCATTGCATCGATCACCGGTGTACACCCTGAGCCTGAGCTGTCCGCATATGGTGCCACGAAGGCGGCGCTGATCTCCCTGTGCGAAACGTTCAACCTCGAGGAATCCGAGAAGGGCGTCTCGGCGACCACCATCTCGCCCGGCTACGTCAACACCGACATGTCCTCGTGGACCGCGATCCCGGCTTCGGAGATGATCACCGCAGACGACGTGGCCACCATGGCGTTCGCGGTCACCGAGTTGTCGCGGTACGCGGTGCTTCCCGGCATCGTCCTCACCCGGCCCGGCACCAACCTGGGTCGGGCCTGACACCAGCGTTGAACTCGTGGCGCTCAAACCTTGTGCGAGCGTGTAGGAGTTCTTTGTGCCGGCCGTTACGCTAGCCGGGATGTATATCGGGGAGGTTGAAGCGTCGGTCCTCGACAGGTTCCGGCGGTCTGGCGGTCTCGCCGACGTCGAAACACTGCGTAGGTGCGTGCCGGTACGTAGGGACCAGTTCGACAATTTTATTTTTGAAGCCACCCTTTGGGCGATGGACGAAGGCGCTGCGAACTCGTTCTCGTATGCCTGCAGCGGCTTCAAGGCGGCGTGCCGGTCAGATCAGACCGCCCTCGGCAGTCCGGTGCCTCTTGTTCCGCCGGCGGTCACCGAACACGTCGGCCGCATCGTTTCTCGATGGCAGCTTGGTCGGCAGGTCGCCGGGGCTATAGATCTACCCGACGAAGAGGCTCGGCTTCGCGCGGAGCTGTATCTGAACCTTGGCGGCGACCTTGGGGATGGGCTGGCGGCCGCGGGACGCCGTCTCTGTAGCCGCATGTGGTCGGCACGTATCGGAGACGGCTTTGTCCACCCCGTGGTTGGCGGACACATCTGGAACAGCAACGCAGGGAGTCACGGCGGCGATGACGTTGGTGGCGGAGGACCGCTCATCTACGCGATCTACGCTGTCGGTGATATGACAGGACGGTGGCAGTCCGAACCGGATGACCGTCCCGTCATCGACCGCGAGATTATCGACCTGGCGCACACTTTGGGCTGGAAGCTGTAGGAGAACGCCTGTATAAAGACGCCCCGGGCCCGTGCCGCTGCCGTCACTACAGCCATGAGCCGTCGCTTCACCTGAACCTGAATCTGAGTTGAAATCGTTTGCATGCGACTACTCAATCGCGTAGCCGAGCGCCCATCCGTGATCGGCAAGTGACTTGAGCAAATAACGATCGCCGTGCTCGCAAGCAATCGCGGCGTAGGTGTAGTTGGGTAGGTGGGCCGTCGCGAACACGCCAGGGCGACTGCCCACGGAATCTCGCAGCGTTGAGGCCGCCAGATACTCGCCGTAATACAACGGAACCCCTGGATCGACTTTGCTCCTACAGTTGCCGCCCGCCACGGTGCCAGTCAACGGACCAGTGTCCGCGCTGCGCGTTCCGGGCGAACAAACAATTTCGAGAGCAGCGGCAAGCGATGGGCCCGCAGGGTCCGACGTCTCGTTGCCGATGACGATGATGCCGGCAGAAACCAGCGCCACCAGAATCGCCCCAGGAACGATAAAGCGCCAGCGGCGTGCCCCGACTCGCTGGCGCAGTGTCGTCATCACCAAACCTTGCCACATGGGTGACGCAGATCCGCTGCAGTGAGGTTCTGTTTCGTCGCTGGTGTCGAAACGTCCTGCAGCGAAACTATTTACGTCGGTAAAATTGGCTACGTCGGGTTGAATCCGGGGAGAGGTAGGCCTCGTCGGAGGGCTACTGCGGGGCGGCGAGTATCTGTTCGACGAGGATGTCGGCGTGGCCCGCGTGCCGTGCCAGCTCGTCGATCATGTGAAGCCCTATCCAGTGGAAAGTCACCTCGCCGCGGCGGTAGTGCACGAACCGGTCGGCCGGATCAGGTCCTTGCGCGATGTGTCGGGAACGGTCAGCGGCAGCTTCGTATTCTGCGATCACGTCTGCGAGTGTTTGTTCGGGATCCACCAGCCATCCGCGGTCGTCGCCCGCCGCATAGCCGTCGCACTCGGCCTCGGCAAGACCCGCGACAGTGCGTTGGAACCAGACCCTTTCCGCCGCGGCGCAATGTTTGACAAGTGCAATCGGAGTGGTCAGTGAAGGCACCAAGCGCGACCGGCTTTGAACGTCCGTCAAGCGGGCCACCGAGTCGATCAGGGCCGTACGGTTCGCGTCGAGGACAGCGGCAAGCTCTTTGTCGATCATCGTCAGATTCTACGGCGAGAGGGCGGCAGCAATGGAATACCGGCTGCTCTGGCTGATCCGGGCCAGCAAGCAATTCGTTGACTGTTAGTCAACCAATGTCCTACTCTGAAGGGGCATCGGAGTCGACAGGCGATCGCGTGCGAGCACTTACGTTCGCCGATTCTGAGTTACGTCTACGTAGGTAGGAGATGACAGTGGCTACTCGTCCTGCTCAATATGGTGTGGAAGCCGGTCGCATCGCGCCTGCTCTGATCGCGCATTGGGTAGTCAAATCCACCAGGCGAACTGAGCTGATTGACTGGTATGGACAGGTTTTCGGTGCACGCGTGGTCCATGACGATGGGCAGGTGACTTTTCTGACCTGGGATGATGAGTCTCATCGCCTCGCCATCGTCTCGGTTCCCAACGTGGTCCGGTACCTGTTCCCGTTCGCCAAGCTGCGACGCAAAGTGCTTGGTCTCGACCACATCGCTTTCACCGTTCCCACCCTCGAGGGACTCCTGGAAGATTACGTCCGGCTCAAAAGGCAGGGCATCAGGCCTGTTTGGGCGATCAATCACGGGCCCACGATCTCGTTGTACTACGAGGATCCTGATGGCGTGCGTCTTGAGTTCCAGGTCGAGAACTTCCCAACGCCGGAAGAGACGGCCGAGTTCTTCTCCAGCAACGAGTTCAGCGAGAACCCGATCGGTGTGAACATCGACCCTGACTATCTGCTCAGTCAGCTCCGAAACGGCGCCACGCAGGAATCTTTGAGGCGCCGCGAGGCGGGGGTCCGTCCCGGTCGCAAAATCGTCGCAAACAAGAAAACACTGAACTTCAGGACGTTGTGAGTAAACAAGAACTGGTGGAGGTCGAAGTCAGTTGAGCACAAGCGTTATACGCACAGCCGAGGATTGGTGGCGGGTCGAGGGTGAGGTCGCGACTCGCGTGGACACGGCCGCAACCACGACGGCCGAGCTGCTGGAAGACCGTCCGGCGGTAGAAGCTGCGGTCGGCGGGGACACACCTGTCGGCACGCTAGCGCCGGTGTCACCGGTCACCGCGCCGTGCCGGGTGGTTGCTCAGTTGCTGAACTACCGGTCACACGCCATCGATGCCGGCGCCGACGTGGACAACCTGCAGCCGACCTTCTTTCGCAAATCGTCCGCATCGATCAGCGGCCCCACCGACCCGATCTGTCGACCACCCGAGGTCGGATTGCTCGACTACGAGATCGAATTGGGTCTTGTGATCGGCGCGCACGTTCCGATCAACCAGGTGGTGACCCCGGAGTCGTTGAGCGAGTTCGTGGCCGGGATCGTCGTGACCAACGACGTATCCGCCCGGGAGATACAGCTGACGAAGGTGCAGGTCTACGAGAGCAAGTCGTACCCGACATTCACCCCTGTCGGCCCACGTCTGGTGCTGCTGGAACCAGATGAGTTCGCCCGCATCCCCGAACTTCGGATGACGCTCTCAGTCAACGGCGAGGTACGACAAGATCAACTCATCGGTGACGACCTTCTCACCCCACCCGCGGCTGCGCTGACCCGGCTCGCACGCTTCCAGACATTGTCACCCGGTGACCTGCTGCTCACAGGAACACCCATCGGAACGGCCATCTCGGCGCCTCCCGCCATCGTGCAGAAGATCGGCGAACTACTGCCCGCGACGATCAAGTGGAAATTGTTCTTCTCCCGCCAGTCACGCAACCCAAAATACCTGTCCACGGACGACGTGGTCACCGCACGTATCGCGACCGCTGACGGCGACATCGACCTCGGAACGCAAACCAATGTCGTCCGGTGACCTCAGCTTTGGCACGCGGGCGGGCCGGACCGAGCTCGTTCGGTCGTTGTAGGCAAGGCTCGGAGACGGGGGATTCGATGTCAGTGATTGTTGCGATCGCGTCGGGGTTGTTGGCAGTCGTGGTGGCGGTCACCGGCATTCTCAAAGTTGTTGGGCACGAATCTATGCGGGACAACGCCGAGCACTTCGGTTTCAGTATGCAAGCGTTCAAGTTGCTGGGCCTGGCGGAGATTGCGGGCGCAATCGGTCTCATCGCGGGAAACTGGTGGACCGCACTCGGGGTGATCAGCGCCCTGGCCATCCTGCTGCTTCTGGTCGGAGCAGCCATTCTGCATCTGCACGTGGACAAGAGTGTCAAACCCGCTGCGCCAGCTGTACTGTGCGGCGCCCTCGCGGCCTTCGTCGCTGCCGGCTGGATAGTCGGCTGACCCACCGGACGCGACAAGAGCCACTGCGTCCTCGTCAGTTTTACATTTCGGGTTCCCCGATTTAGGAGATAGTTGTGAACGTCCGTACTGCTTTGGTAACCGGGGCATCCTCGGGTATTGGTCAGGCCACCGCTGAACGATTGGTCGCAGAGGGCTTTCGGGTGTACGGCACCAGCCGGAACCCCGCTGAGATTCCCGATAGCGCGCGTATCGAGGGCGTGCGTTATGCGCGGCTCGAGTTGGGAAGCGTCGACAGCGCGGAGCAGTGCATCGCAGAGGTGGGCGCGGTGGACGTGTTGATCAACAACGCCGGTGAGAGCCAGAACGGTCCGCTCGAAGATTTGCCGATGGACGCGATCGAGCGCCTCTTCACCGTCAATGTGCTTGCGCCGGTGCGGCTGACGCAGCTTGTGCTACCCGGGATGCGACAACGCGGATACGGGCGGGTGGTGATGGTCGGATCGATGTTGGCCAGCTTCCCGCTGGCGTACCGGTCGTCGTACGTGGCATCCAAGGCCGCATTGAAGGCCTTCTCGACGGCAGCGAGGGGTGAAGTCGCCCCGTTCGGCGTCAGATTCATCACCGTGGAGCCGGGCTCGATCAACACAGGCATCAGTGAGCGCCGCACCAAGTACATCGCCGACGACTCGGTGTATCGCCCGGCTTTCAGAGGGTGCTCGACGCCCTCGATCGGAATGAAAAGCGTGGGATTCCCGCCGAACGCGTTGCGCAGACAATAGTCTCGGCGGTTCAACATCGACGCCCGCGCTCCTTCTACGCCGTCGGAAGCCGTGCACCTCTTGCGTTTGCGGCCCGCAGGGCGCTGACCGAAGGTGGCGTCAATCGGCTCAGCAATTGGTCGCACGGCCTTCGCCGCTGATACGACTTTGGCGGGTGGGCGGTGTTACCCACCCGCTTAGTCATGAGCGAATTGCGCTCTCTGGGTGACCGGGGCAGTTGGTTCCGGGTGCGGTTGCCGGACCCTTCAGGATGCGATGTCGAGTACTGCGGCCACGATGGCATCGGAGTCGATGTGGTGATGGCGATACACATCCTCGAGGGAACCGGCCTGGCCGAAGCCCGAGACGCCCAGAGCGATGCTCTTGACGTGATTGATCGATGGTAGGAACGACATTGCGTTCGGATGTCCATCCAGGACGGTGACCATCGGGGCGGCCTTATCCGGAGGGAACACCTGATCCAGGATCCAGGAAGGACCAGCACTTTGTCCGCGGCGGGCCTGTTTGGCCTCGAACAGCAGGCTCAGACTGGTGACGCACACGATCTCGGCGGCCGTTCCCATATCGGCGAGTCGGTCTGCCGCAGCGATCGCCTCGGAGACCATGGCGCCCATGGTCACGATCGTTGCCGCCGGGTTACGTTGGGCCCGTAGCGTGTAGGCGCCGGCAAGTACGTGCGCACGGCGGCGTTCGCGGGCCGCAGGATCTGAGGGCACCTCGGCCAGAGCCTGTTCCACCGGACGAGTTGACAGCCGAAGGTACGCCGATCGTCCCTCGGGCGTACCCAACTGCGAGATGCACTTCAGCAGAATCCATTCCACGTCGATGGCGAACGCGGGCTCGTAGCTGACACACCCAGGTTGTTCGAGCCCGATTGACGGCGTCTTGATCGACTGATGGGCCCCACCCTCGGCGGCCAGACTCACCCCTGACGGCGTACCGACCAGAATCGATTGCCCCCCAGCATAAATCCCGTACGACCAAGGCTCCAGCGCGCGCTCAACGAAAGGGTCGTAGAGCACGCCGATCGGAAACAGGCGCTCACCCCACCGGCTCCAGGTCGTACCCAGCTCCCCGATCAGACCGACCAGGTTGGTTTCGGCGATGCCCAACTCCATGTGCTGGCCCGTCGGGTTCTCCCGCCAATGCATGATGGTTTCACCGTCGTCGTCGAACCAGTTTCGTCGCTCGGAGGGAGACCACACCCCGACCTTGTTCAGCCAGCCCGCCAGGTTCGTCGTGGAGCTGACATCAGGACTGACTGTGACCACGCGTTTGGCCACATCCGGCGCTTCGCGTGAGAGGTCGAGCAGGGCTCGTCCCAGAGCAGCCTGGGTGGTGGATTTCGTGGTCGGGGTTCGACCCATATCAGAGGGGAATCTGAGCTCGGATGGGACGGGAACAGGTCTGCGCTGCAACCGTTTCGCTGCCTTCCGGCACACGATCCCGGCGGGTGATTGTTCGTCAAATCGGCGCCACGGGTGGGTCGGGTCTTCGCCGAGTTGCTTGGCCAGTGCGGTGAACTGGGCGGGGCTCAACAACGAGGAGTGGTTTTGGGGATGGCCTTGTGTGGGTAGCCCGTAGCCCTTGATGGTGTAGGCGATGATTACGGTTGGTCGGTTGTCGTCGATCTGGTTGTAGGCCTGGCGCATCGATTCGAAGTCGTGCCCGCCCAAGTTCGCTATCGCCTGCACCAAGGTGGTGTTGTCCAATTCGCCGATGAGTCCGGCGATTGAGCCCGCCTCGGGTGAGTTGCCGGGCAGTCGAGTCCGGATCTCGTCGGCGTCACACCGCAGCAGGCGTTGGTATTCGGCGTTGGGCATCTGCAGGATGCGGGTTCGTAGTGCATCACCGCCGTCACGGCTGAACAGTTCCTCGAGCAACCGGCCGAATCTGACCGTGATCACCTGCCAGCCTGCCGCGGCGAACATCGCTTCGAGCCGATTGGCGGCGATGTTGGGCACCACGCGGTCGAGAGACTGTCGGTTCATGTCGACGATCCATACGATCTCGCCGAGGGCTTCGACAGAAGGGTCCAGGATTGCTTCCCACACCGCGCCTTCGTCGAGTTCGGCGTCGCCGACCAAGGAATACTGACGCCCGGTGCCGGTGGTTGCCAGGGTCGTGTCGACGTAGCGTCGAGCAATCGCTCCCCAGATCGGTGCTGTCGCACCGATTCCCACCGACCCGGTGGAATAGTCGACCGGATCGGGGTCTTTGGCTCGGCTCGGGTAGCTTTGCAGGCCACCGAACTCGCGCAGCGTGGACAGGTACTCCTCGTCGAGAAGACCGAGAAGGTAGTTGATGCTGTGCAGGACCGGTGAGGCGTGCGGTTTGACAGACACCCGGTCGTCGGCGCGTAGTTGCTCGAACCACAACGAGGTCATGATTGTCACCATGGACGCTGAAGATGCTTGGTGGCCACCGACCTTGAGGCCCGAAGTGTTCGGACGAACATGATTGGCGTGGTGGATGATGGCTGTCGAGGTCCAGAGCACACGCTGCGCAATCAGCGAGAGCGGATCGTCGGGGGTGCCTGCGGTGTCATTTCGGGGGTGTTCGGTCACGTCAAGGTCCTCCTGGGGACGACAGCAGTGGGGTCCCCTGACAGTGATCCGGCAGTCGAGAACAGGAGATGGTTGTTATCGACGTTGCCGAACCACTGCCAAGGCGAGCACGTGCCGCGCGGCAGCGCCATGGACCGGATTGCGGTCGTCTGCGACGGCCAGGGGTGTGCAAAACCGTCGACCAAGTCGATCACGGGGGTTAGAATTGTGCAAACATCGGCCCGGCCGCTATGCACATTGCACAGCCAGTGCCTCGTCGGAGTTGGGAAACGTGGGCAATATGGCAACGACGGTGATCGCCGACGACATCGACGGTCGTTTGCTACGCGCGGTCATCAGCGATCCACGGGCTGCTGCTGTGACCTTGGCGCAGCGGGTCGGGGTATCACGCAATACCGTGCAGGCACGCCTCAACAAATGGGACAGTCAGGCCGCATTGTGGGGGTTTGATCGCCGTGTCGCGCCGGCGTTCCTCGGATATCCGCTACGGGCGTATGTCTTCACAAAGGTGAAGCAGCGACGTCTGGCGCCTGTGGCTGAGGCTCTGCGAGAGGTTCCAGAGGTCACATCGGTCGACGGGCTCAGCGGAGGTAGCGATCTGCTCATCCAGGTGGTGGCCAGAGACGCCGATGACCTCTACCGCATCGCCGGAACCATCCTCGACATCAAGGGTGTGAAACGAACCACCACCTCGCTGGTGATGCGTGAGCTCATCGAACACCGGGTAGGCCAGCTGATCCCCGACGCGTAGCCGTCGACCCCCATTCCATCAGCCCGGTCTACCGGGCGATTGCGTCGTCGCCGACGAGTGGCGCCAGGTGCCGAAAAAGCCGGTGGTGCACAGCAATCGACCTTAAGCTCTGGGGATGGACGTTGTACCGAGACATCTCGTGGGGATGACTGTCGCTCTTGCGCGTCGATATCATCGAATGGAGATTGATCAGCGCTGCCACATGCCTGACGGGCCGGTGTTGTTCGTGGCCAATCACGGGTTCGGCGGAGTGTTCGACCTCAATGTGCTGGCTTTCGCCGCGGCGTATGAACGGCTAGGTGAGCGTCGTCGAGTCTCGGTCCTGACCCATGCCATTGCCTGGAAGCTCGGTGTCGGCAAGCTGGTCAACATGTTCGATGGGATACCCGCCGACCACGACACAGCATTGCGCGCGCTGGACTCGGGTGATCACGTCCTCGTCTTCCCCGGGGGTGACGTCGACGGCTTCAAGTCATGGAGGAATCGCAACAAGATCATGTTCGAAGGCCGGACCGGCTTCGCGCGGCTGGCCATCGACGCCGATGTCCCGATTGTTCCCGTGGTCACCGCCGGCGCGGGGGAGTCGTTGTTCGTCCTGAGTAGCGGACGAAGCGCTGCACAAAGAGTTGGTCTCGACAAGGTGTTGCGGCTGAAGACCTTTCCTGTCACGGTCTCAGTGCCGTGGGGCCTCAATGCCGGGTTCGTAGGGTTACTGCCGTATCTGCCCTTGCCCACGAAGATCACAACCACCGTGCTCCCAGCGATGCGTGCTGAAAATGGAGAGAATGCCGAAGTCCTCAGCCGACGTGTTCATGCAGTGATGGATCACGAGCTCACCGCGATGACGGCCAACCGTATCCCGCTGATCGGATAGCAAACCAGGCGGCGACCGCGCGTGGTGATCAGAGGGGAACGGAACGTCGACGAATGGGGGGCGGGGGCTACTTCAAGGACGCCAGCGCGGCCGCGATATCCGCGCCTGGGTCGAGCACGCTCGCCGACGACAGACACGCAACAATGAGCGATTCCATCCATTTCACCAGCTGGGGGAGATCGAAATCGTCGGGGTTGTTGAGCCACTGGATGCTCGCTTCATCAATCGCGCCGACCGTCACACGCCCAACGAACCGCAGTGCACGGTTGTTCTGATCGAGGCCGAGCAGCATCGCGAGCCCGCCGAGCACATCCCAACGAGCGGCCTCGTAGATCTCCCACGCTTGAGGGTCCGCGCTGCGACCGCCCAGCACCAGGCGCAGAGCCAGGCCTCGGTGGTCCCGTAAGTACGTCAGGTGCTGTTCGAGGGCCGACCGCAGCAGTTCGCCTGCAGAGGTTCCGGTCACTGCAGCAAAAGCGGCGTTCATCTGCTCCGCCGAGGCACGTACTGCCTCGAGGTAGATGCCGCGCTTGCTCTTGAAATAGTGAAAGAGCAGTCCATGGGCAACCCCTGCCCGCTCGGCAATGTCGGCCACTGTCACCTGGTCGTAGTCGTTCTCGGCGAACACCTCGACGGCGATCGAGATCAGCCGCTGTTTTGTTTCCGCCTTCTGGGCCGCGCGCTTACCGAGTTTGACAGCTGAAGGTTGGGACACCACATACCTCCATCAGTTCTCCCTGAACGCCAGCGTCTTCGCCTCAGTGCGGCTGTCACGTCCGCGGCGTGGCACACCATTGTTGCCCACGCCCCCAGACACCACCGATCTTAACGGGACAGCGGGTGGCAACGCCGCACCATCGATAGGGCGCATCATCAGACATCCCCGGGCGACGAGCCCTGCACGTTGCGCGTACTGCCTACGTCGGCCGGTGGATCTGAGGGCCAGGTCAAACCGGTTGTCGAAGCGTTCCCGGCCCCAGATCCACAGGGAGTCTTGACCAGCCGTGCAGCACACGGGTGTCGCGTCGGATTGCGTCGCCTGCCGAGGTGATGTGGGGGAACCGGTCGAACAGGGTTTTCAGGCCTACCTCTGTCTCCGCTTTTGCCAGCGAGGCGCCGAGACAGTAGTGGCGGCCGCCTGAGAACGACAGGTGTTTGTTGGCGTTCTCGCGGGTGACGTCGAAGCTGTATGGATCGTCGAACACCTCGGGGTCGCGGTTGGCTCCGGCGAGAATGAGAACGACATGGTCGCCTTGCCCCAGAGATCGGCCTTCGAGCGTCAGATCATGTTTCGCCCTGCGAGCGGTCAGTTGGACCGGGGATTCCAGACGGAGCATCTCCTCGACCGCGTTCGGCCACAGTGCAGGATCTTGCCGCAGAATGCTGAGCTGGTCAGGGTTGTCGAGGAGGAGACGTATGCCGTTTCCGAGCAGGTTGACAGTGGTCTCGAAGCCCGCGGCCAGAACCAGCCCCGCGGTGGCGCGAAGCTCTTCGTCGGTGAGCCCGACGCCCTCCTCGGTGGCCATGATCAGCTCGCTCATCAGATCGTCGCCAGGGTTGCGGCGCAGCTCAGCGAGGTGGTCGGCCAACCATGCGTCAAAGCGCTCCAGGCCGACTTCGACACGCCTGAACTGATCCCAGGACAATCCGATATCAAGGCTGGGAGCTGCCTGTTCTCCGAACTCCAGAACGCGCTGACGTTCGTTGTCTGGGACGCCCAGAATGGTGCTGATCACGGCGATCGGGAGCTGCGCGCAGTACTTGCTGATGATGTCGATCTGGCCGGCGCCGGAACCGATTTCGTCCAGGAGGCTGTCTGCGTTGCCCTGCACCATCTCGCGCATCCTGGCAACCGCTCGTGGGGTGAACACCGAGGAGACCAATTTCCGGTACCGGGTGTGCTCGGGTGGTTCGACCGCCAGCAGCGAGGGCGGTTTGAGCGGGTGAAGGGCAGTCGAACGGGTCCTTGTCTCCACCCACCGCAGCGGTCCCGGCAGATTGGCGCCGAGTTCCGTCACCCGAAAGTCGTCTGATCGCAGGAGGTCGTGTGCGAGGCGATGAGACACCGAGATGTAGTTGATACGCGTTTTGACCAGTGGCCCTGAGGCTCTGATTGTTTCGAACACCTGTTGTGGATTCGCTCGGGCGACTGGATCGGCAAGCAGCATCGCCTGCACATCGCCGTCGCGCGCCGCACTGGTCAACATACGGCGCACAACGCCGTGCGCGGCAATCCACCTGAGTCGAGTCTTCATGGCTGTGACCCTTTCGCTGGCGGGCATCGTTCCGCGAACCCGTCAGCAGTGTGTTATTCGACCAGTTCGCTGAGCTTGTCCAGCGACTTGTCGAGCTGTTTGCTGAACGCCTTCTGGATGATTTTTCCGAGAGGGCCGAACAGGATTGAGCTATCGAAAATAATGTGCAGCGTTGCGTTGCAGGCATTGTCACCGTTGGGTTCGACGGTGAAATCGAGCTGCACCGTCGACCCAGTGCTCCCGGACCCTTCCAATTGCACATAACGGGGTGCGTCGTAGGCGGACGTGGTGAAGTCGATGGTGTCCACGACACCTTTGATGGTGACCACCTCCACGATTTTGGTACCAAGGCCCAGTTCTGTAGGTGGCTCGGCGCCCCACCGGGTGTGCAGCGTGTTCCATTCCTCGAATCGGGAGGGGTCAGAGATCACCGCCCAGGCCTTGTCTTGGCTGGTGTGAAGTGTTCTGGTGGTGGTGATCTCGGGCATCGCTACTCCTGGATATCTGTGACTGACGGATGATGACGTGTCTGCCGGCGGGGAGATCCGCGCACGACGGCCTGGGTCAGATGATGGCGGTGATGTGGTCGCGTTGGCCGAGCAGTGCTTTGCCGTAGGTTTCCATCGACACCTGCGGCAGCATGACCGCATGGCGCGCACCGACGTTCGAATCGCGCCAGATACGTTGCATGGCGTTGACTTCGGCGAAGCTCCCGGCACCAGAAGCATCGAGAAGTGTGTTGATGGCGCTGTTGATGCTGCGCAACGCCACAGCGGAATCCGCGCGCATTCTGGCCCTGGCGGCAAAGTCGGGGTAGATGTTCTGTTCGGCGTAACGCTGCACGTCAGCCGTCGCCCGGTATGCGTGAAGGTGGGCAGTATCGATCTTCGTGGCAGCATCGGCGATGAGCAGTTGAAACGCCACCGAATCCGCTTGACGTTCAATGTTGGTGTAGGCCAATGTCTTGGTGGCCGCCTTGGTCACCGCGAGATCGAGCGCAGCGCGGCCCAGGCCCAGTTGAGGCCCGACCAGCACGAGCACCAGCATCGGGCCAAACGCAGACCGGTAGAACGCAGAGTCGGGATGGTCGGCCATGTACGTACCCGACATCACCGGGAGCATGGAGATCAATCGATGGTCGGGTACGAACACGTCCTCGGCGACAATGGTGTTGCTACCCGAGGCGCGCATGCCGGCGACATACCAGGTGTCCTCAACCCGAACATCGGAGCGGGGGAGCAGGATCATTGCCTGGTCTTCTTCGTCGCCGTCGTCATCGAGCACCCACACTCCACCGCCCATCCACTCGGCGTGCAGGCTCGCTGATGCGTACGGCCACTGGCCGGTGACGCGGTATCCGCCGTCGACCTTTCGAGCGGTACCTCCCGGTGAGACCACACCGCACAGAATCTTGTCCGGTCCGTCAGCGTAGATCTCGTCGACCGTCTGGCGGGGATACATGCACGTCGACCATGACTGGATGTTCGATAGCGTTGTGACCCAGGATGTTCCGCCATCGGCTTCGGCGATAAGCGCCGATAGCTCGAGCATGGACGTGAGCCCGGCTTCGAGTCCGCCGTGACGTCGCGGAGCAGCCAAGCGGAATGCGCCCGCGTCTCGGAGGGCTTCGATGACTGCCGGATCCACCCGGCGTTCTCGCTCGTTGCCGGCCGAATGTTGTTTGATCAGCGGCAGCAGGTCTCTGACGCGGGCAAGCACGTCGCCAACAGAGTCGATCTGGGGTGATTGTGTTGTGGTCATGGTGTGGTCCTCCTGTGTTTCGCGGAATCGGTTGTAAGAGTGGTGTTTACCCGGTCAGCGTGCGGTAGCGCGATCGGTGAAAGACCAGCGGTGCACATTCCGGTGCCGCCTCGAACGTCTCGATCCGGAGTACAACGATCGTGTGGTCACCCGCTGAGAATTCTTCGTAGAGCGAGCAGACAAAGGTGGCGGCTGCGTCTTCTATGGGGACCGCACCTTCAGCGGTACGGCGAACAGGTATGCGCGCCAATCGTTGTGATGACTCGCCGCCGAACTGCACACAGACGTGTTCGTGGGTGTCGCCGAGAAAGCTCACCCCGACATGGGTGGCGCTCTGCAGGCCGGCCCACGTCCGTGATCCGTTCTGAACACAGAATGACAGCAGCGGTGGTTCGAGTGAAACCGACGTCAGTGAACTCACCAGCATCCCGGTTGGGTGGGGTTCGATATCGGCACATATTGCAGCAACGCCGCCGGGCAAGCATCCGAACGCGCGTCGCAAATCTGCCGCATCCTGGGCGGGAACGTCATTGCGACGGTTGGCCGATTCCTTGGGTGCGGCGTGGGTGGCGGTGGCGTCCATGGCACGACGGTATAGTTTCGTTGACTGTAAGTCAATGAAATTCTCGTTCGCTCTGGACGGTCGTTCCCGCGACACGTGAGCAGGGTGAACAGACGACTGCTCAGGAGTAAGCGATGGCGAAGGTCCTGATTCCATGAGGTTGAGGGCACGGTCGACAATGCCCGCCGCGCTCAGTGAACGTGAATGTCACAGTCGGCCTGATTTGGACGACATCAATTGCGGCACAGTTGAACTGCGGACGATACCTCTGTGTTGTCGCACTGGACCGGCTGCAACACCGACTCCGTGGGGCGATGCATTGAGTCGAGCGAGCATCGAATCTTGAACATGATGTGCGTTGTGGGCTCGACCATTCGATAAGTTGACTGCAAGCGGCACTTGTTAGTCCTGTGTCTTGTCGCTACGAACAATCGCTGACGCCAGAACGTCGGCGAGCGCGGGGTCGACGGCGGCGGCGATCAGGCGGGCGGCCGAGCCCAGCTGTTCGAGCTGGGCGGCGTCCATGGCGTCGACGACGAGCCGCCGTACCTCCTCGACGTGCGTGGGCGCAATACGCTGAAGCTCTTGCCAGCCCGTCTCGGTCATGAGTACTTCGGTTCGTCGGCCGGCGCCGCCGCACGACCGGCGCTCCACCCAGCCGGCAGCCTCGAGACGTGAGACTGCGTGCGACAGCCGGGACAGTGACCCCTTGGCCTCCATGGCCAGATCGCTCATCACGCTGACGTGTCTGGGAGCGTTCGACAATGACACCATCACGCTGTATTCGTAGAAGTTGATTCCGGCGACCTGTTTCAACTGCGTGTCGAGCTTGCCGGGCAGGGTCATCAGTACTGCGACGAGGGATGCCCAGTCGCGCTGTTGATCGGGGGATAGCCACACGTCATCCTGCGTATCCGGGGTGTCGGTCACGCGATCATTCTAGCGAACTTGAATGTTCAACAATGAGGCGTATGGTTCAACTTGCACGTTCAAGTTGACAGCTCACCCAAGGAGAACCCATGACCCTCTTCCGTCTCGACGCCAGCATTCGAGTCGACGGATCACACAGCCGGGCAATTGCCGACATCGTCGAACAGGAGTGGACGGCAGGGCATCCCGACGACCGGATCGTCCGGCGCCACGTTGGCACAGAGCCGATTCCCGCGACGACCTGGGCCACAGCTGCCTTCGCCGGCTACACCCCTGAGGATCAGCAGTCGCCCGAGCAACGCGAAGCGCTCAGTGTCGCGGCTGAACTGGCTGATGAGTTGATCGCCGCCGACGCTCTGCTGTTCGCTGTGCCGCTGTACAACTTCGGAGTGTCCCAACACTTCAAGACCTGGGTGGACACCGTCATGACCGACCCGCGCTTCAGTCCGGCAGCCGCTCCGGTACTCGCGGGCAGGCCTGCGGTGCTCGTGACGGTCCAAGGTGGCAACTACGCGGCCGGGACACCACGCGAGGGCTGGGATCACGCGACCGGTTGGATGCGTCGCATCCTCGCCGATGTCTGGAGCCTGGACCTCGAGGTCGTCGAAACCGCGTTCACCCTCGTTGGTGAGAACCCGGCGCTCGACGAGTTCACAAATCTCGCCGCAACGCTTCGTAGCGAAGCCGAGCAGCTCGCTCGGAAGCACGGACAGGCGCTTGGGGGCGCTCGCGTCTGAGGAAGCTAACTTGTGTCAAGTAAACGTGACACGGCGTAGGTAGAGCCACCAGGCGCCGGCTTCGATCAACGGAACTAACAAAGCGGCTGGCAACCACAGCTGTCGGCGCGACATGGACGGATGTGTGTCAATGGAGACCTGAACCCGCTGTTGCGGGCGAGAATTCGTTACTTGGTGCCCATGTTCGTTGATTTGGCTACCGCCGATGGCGTGAGCGCGGGATCGAGCGTCGCCATGGCGAGCTCGAACGCGGCATCCACTCGGTCGACGTCGCCGGTCGCGACAAGGTCGAGGTGCAGCCCCCTGAGCACAGCCAACACCAGCGTGGACAGTTGGCGTGCGGCCGCGGGATCGACCCCGTCGCTGATCAGTGGGGACTCGATCTGTGGCAGCCAATCGGTGACGATCGACTCTGTGAACCACCGATATTGCTCGGGGTGACGCAGTGCCAGGGCGTATAGCTCGAACAACATTCGGAACTGTCGGCCTTGCGCGGGGTCCAGCCACCGCCGCCAGAGGGTGCGAAGGGTCTGCGCCGGCGAAAGGTCGGCTAGTTCGGGATCGTCGCGGAGAGTTCTCAGCAGGTCGGCGTTGATAGACCGGCTGACCTCCTCGATGAGTGCCTCCTTGGTTCCGAACTGACGCACCACTGTTGCGATGGTGATTCCCATCGCGGATGCCAGCGGCCGCAGTGTCAGATCCGAGACGCCATGGTCGAGAACGTAGCCGGTGGCCGCGGCCACCAGCTCCGGGCGCCGGTGTGCCCAGCGAGCGGCACGACCATCAATCCCGACCTCGGTCTCGTCCTCTCGATCCATATCGCCACTGTAGTGGCGCCAATTTACCCGGATCGATTGATTGCCAAATCGATCGATGCGTGTAAATTCACAGTCATGTCACCTCTTCACGTCGTCCTTGTTCATGGCACCTGGGGCCGCGGTACCGAAACCTGGTGGGGGTCGGCCACGCAGGCATTCGCCGACCGCGGGTTCACTGTTCACACCCCGACCCTGCGCCATCACGAACTGCCCCGCGACGACGGTGCTCCCCTCATCGCCGGTCTGAGCCTGCTCGACTACACCGACGACCTGGTCGACTTCTGTGAGTCCCTCAACTCCCCGCCACTGGTCGTCGGACTCTCCATGGGTGGTCTACTGGTGCAGTTGGTCGCCGCACGTACCCCGACCGCCGGTGTCGTGGCCGCGGCTCCGGCACCCGCAGCGGGCATCTTCGCCGTATATCCGACCATGATCCGACTGTTCGGAACCCATTTCTTTCGACCGAGCGCACCGTGGCGACGTCCCCTGATGCCCACCACGGCTCGCTTTGAGATGATCGCGCAGCACCAGCCGCCAGAGCACGTGCGCGAACTCCTCGACGATGCGGTCGCCGAGTCGGGTCGCGCGTACTGCGAGATGAGCTTCCCGTACCTCGACCGACGTCACGCGGCGAGCGTCGACTTCGACGCGATCACCGCACCTGTTCTCGTGATCGGCGCCGAACAGGACAGAGCCGTCAACCCGAGGATCCCTCGCGCCACTGCCAGGCGATACCGCGACGCCGACCACGTCGAAATACCGGGAGCCGACCACGCACTCTTCGACCCGCCAACACTCGACAAAACCATGAACGCTATCGACGGCTGGATGACGACACGGTCCGTCTTCGCATGAACCCGGCCCGCGTGACTGCGTTGGGTTGACCACTGGGGGAACTTTCAGCGCACAAGTTTTTGCCGCACAAGGGGTTCAGGCCGCTAGGAGAAACTATTCAAGTTGATTTGACGAAGCGCTCATCGGTCCCGGATGCCGCGCGCACCGAACGGGCACCAGGTGATTACGGGACCCTCAACCAGTCGATCCAGTTGTCAGCGTTGGCGACGTCGGTACAGCCGTAAGTATTTTGTGCGCTTTCGGGATCGTGCAGTTCCATGACCCTACAGACGCATTTCGAGCGCAGTTCGAAGCAATCGAACTCAGCCACGTCTCTGGCGACTGGTATCGGTTCGCCGCAGGCTGGTGAGGATTTCGACAAAACCAACACCCGCTGGAATGCGTCCTCGGCTCCTTCGGATGTGATCGTGCGTCAGATCAGACTGATCTCTCGGCCTCGCGCAGGATGTTCTTCATAATGGTGCGGTACACCGCGCGATGAGCCGGCAAATGGGCATACCAGTAGACACGTCCCACGATGCCACGCGGATAGAACACCGTGCGCAGTTCGAGTTCGCTGCCAGATTCTGTTGCGGCGATGCGGAATTCGAGCCACGACGTACCCGGCGACCGCATCTGTGACCGTAGCCGCAACGTGTGTTCGGGCTCCACTGTCTCCACGCGCCACCAGTCGAGGTCGTCGCCGGCAGCCGGCGTGCCCTGCTGGCTCGGGCTTGCGGACGATCCGGGTCCACCGACTGCCCGGTCGATCCGTGCGCGCAACTTCCAGGCCGGTGCCGTTCCGTACCAGCCCTTTTCGGTGCCCAGTCCTTCGATCGCCTTCCACACAGCCGCCGCGGTCGCGACGGTGTGGCTGGTGTGGGCATCGACGTACGCCTCTTCACCGGCCCACTTGGGATCTGAGGGAATCGGTTCGGACGGCGCACATGCGGGCGACGCGTTCGACCACGGTGTTTCCACATCGCCGCGACCCACCCGGGCCAGAGCCAATTCGACGGACGTGCGGTACGGGGTCAACCCGCCGACCGGAGGTGCGATGACGTCGTCGATGTCGTGCTCGGAGGCGACCGCGTCGTGTTCGAGCGACTCGACCAGGGGACGGGCGAGACCACCGGGAATCGGGGTGACGGTGCCGACCCAGTTGCTGGCCAGCGACGGTGTCAAGAACGGGATCACGATCATCTTGCGCTTGCGCAGCCCAGCAACCTCGGCGTAGATCTGCATCATGTCGCCGTATTCGAGGACGTCTGGACCACCGATGTCCCATGTGCGCGATTCGGGAACCTTCGCGGTGGCGGCCTCCACCAGGTAGTGCATCACGTCCCTGACTGCAATCGGCTGGATCTTGTTGTGCACCCACTTGGGGGTGGTCATCACCGGCAGACGCTCGGTGAGGTGCCGGATCATCTCGAATGACGCCGACCCCGAACCGATCACCACGCCCGCCTGTAAGACGATGGTCTCGATGCCCGACGCCATCAGGACCTCGCCCACCTCGGTGCGTGAACTCAGGTGCTCGGAGAGTTCGACACCCTCGGGGTGCAGTCCCGAGAGGTAGACGATCCGGGACACCCCAGCCTTGCGTGCGGCCTCGACGACGTTCTCTGCCGACCGACGTTCCTCGGCGCTGAAGTCTTTGGAACCGCCCATCGAATGAACGAGGTGGTAGACCACATCGACATCAGTGAAGGCATTCTCCAGCGACCCTTTGTCGCTCAGGTCGCCCTTGATCACCTTCGCGCTGCCAATCCAGGGAGCGCCCTTCAACTTGTCCGGGGTCCGAGCCAGGACCCGTACGTCGTGGCCACGTTCGATCAGGCGTGGTGCAAGGCGGCCGCCGACGTATCCGGTGGCGCCGGTGACCAGAGCGCTGGGTGTCGAACTGGTGGCGGGCTGCATGAGCGCTCCGATGGTTGGGATTCGGGTTCGTCCCGAGACCGCGATCGTCTCGGTTCAAGAGATGCTGACGACGGAATGCCCAGGTCGAGAGATCTCAAACGCGAAGGCGCTCTAGCGCATGGTGACGAGCCGTCGTTTCCCCTGGTCATCGGGGGTGTCGGCGTGTGCGTGATCATTCACCGACATCACGTTGATGCCGGTGCTGCCCACGATGAGCTTGGTGATCGAGGCGTTGACCATGGTGCGGGCGATGACGGGCCAGGTTTGCGAGTCCACACCCCACAACTCCGCGACGACGGCCGCGACCGTGCCCGCCGAGGACGCCGCGAGCGCAACCTGACCGGGGCCCGCGAACGTCGCGATCTCCTTGAGTGCCTCACGGATCGACTCGCGGTACTCGGCATAGGAACCGGCCCCCGTGCTGTGGCCGTCGGCAGCCCAGGCCAGCAGTGCCTTGTCGAGATCGCGCTGGAAATCACGCTGAGCGTCGGCGGCCGCGGCCGACGTGCCCACCGGTGGCATGTCCCGGTTGGTCAGGTGAGTCAGGTCGTATTCGTTCCAGCCCGCGTTCACGACGGGCTCGGGAGCAGTCCCATCCTCGAACTGCGCGACGATCTCCTGCACTGTCTCCAACTGCCGAGCCAGATTTCCCGACGCCGCGAAATCGAGCCGGCCCACGCGCCGCGCGAGATGCTTGCCCACGTTCCGTGCCTGCTCGCGTCCGAGATCGGTCAGGCTCCCGTAACCGTTCTCGTCATGACCGGCCTGACCGTGCCGCACCAAGTAGATGACACCCATGGGCATCATCTTGCCGTGCGGTGGACCGCCGCCCGGCATCGGTCGCGCCGATGTGCGTCGATCGTCTCTAATGGTGTGTCATGAGCGGTTCTCGAGACTTCCGGTTCGGGGTGAACTTCCTGGCCCGAGGGACGGCCGATGAGTTCCTGGCCCAGGTGCGGCACGCCGAACAGTGCGGTGTGGACGTGGTGCTGCTGCCTGACCATCTCGAACTGGGTGCGCCGTTCCCCATGTTGGTCGCGGCCGCAGCTGCCGCACCGACCGTTCGGGTCGGCAACTTCGTCCTCAACGCGGGCTTCTATCGGCCGGCTCTGCTCGCCCGCGACATCGCCGGTGTCGACCAGTTGACGGGTGGACGCGTGGAGATCGGACTCGGCGCGGGCTATGTCGAGGCGGAGTTCGTAGCAGCGGGTATCCCGTTCGGGTCGCCCGGGCAACGTGTCGACCACATGCGCGACATGGTGATCGAACTGAGACGACTCCTCGGTGACCCGGCTCGCACGCCGCCGCCGGTGCAGACACCACCCCCGATCATGGTCGCCGGCACGGGAAACCGAGTGCTGACGATCGCCGCCCACCATGCGGACATCGTTGCCCTTGCGGGTCTCGCCGACGACGAGGCGCTCGCCGAGCGCGTGGAATACATTCGGCGCCAAGCAGGTCCGAGGTTCGACGACCTCGAATTGAATCTGATCATCTTCGACCTCGCCATCGACCGAGAGCCGGACCTCGACACGTTGCGTCACCACAACCGCGATGCCACCGATGGCGAACTGTTGCGCCAACCCAACGCGTTGCACGGGTCTCAGGACGAGGTGGTCACCCGCATCCGGCAACTGCGAGAGCAATTCGGGATCACCTACCTGACGCCGATCGAACCGTCGGCGGCAGATCTTGACGCGTTCGGACGGGTGATCTCAGAACTGCGCCAAGGTCCGGCGGAAGCGAACCCCTAGCGTTCGAGCCAATGGGTGGCGGTCAGTGGCACGGCCTCGCCCACCGACTGGTGGTCGCACCCGAAGCCCACGGTCCAGCGACCGTCGGAGAGTTGGACCGGCCCCAGCATCATCGGTGACGGGAGTTCGCCGAGGAACTCTCCGAGTGCCGCCGGCGAGAGAGCCCACAGCTCGCCGCGAATGGATGTGCCCGACAACTCATCGCGGACAAGCCCCGGCTTTGCGGGCTCGGTATCTAGGGCGACGAGCCGGTACGCCTCCGCTGTCGCGGCGTCTCCGGCCCAACGCGCACCTTTGTCGGTGAGCTGACCCATCAGCGGCTGACCGCGCAGATGCGCACCCACCACGA
This sequence comes from Williamsia sp. R60, assembly GCF_054063855.1. NCBI lineage: Bacteria > Bacillati > Actinomycetota > Actinomycetes > Mycobacteriales > Nocardiaceae > Williamsia > Williamsia sp. R60. The sequence goes on along the minus strand of NZ_JBSSGR010000003.1, from coordinate 126,055 downwards.
ACACCTCGGTGGCCTTGGCGCCCGCCCGTTCGGGCCAGGACCGACCAATTGCAGGCGATCGGGTACCGATCCGGCCGGCGATGTCGAGCACCACTGCGTCGTCGTAGGCCCGGCCCACCACTGTGACGCCGAATTGTGCTGTCGATCCGTCGCTTTCGGTGACCTCACCCGCCGGGACGGACACCGCGCACAGGTCGAACAGATTGCAGAAGTTGGTGTAGGTCCCCATCGTGGCGTTGACGCCGACGGGATCGGCTTCGACCTCGGCCAGTGTCGGATGCATCGGGGCAGTCGGGATCAGCAGCGCCGTCGCGTCGCCGAGCGCCGACATGGCGCGCTCACCCAGCGCCTGCACGCGTCGGCGATCCGACAGCAGGTCGGTGGCGCTGAACCGGTCGGCCGGGCCGATGATCGCGGCGACCGTCGGGTCGACGAGGTCGGAAGAAGATGCCGCTGAGATGAATTCGCCCACCGCGTCATAGCGCTCGGCGACCAGGGCGCCTTCGTACAAGAGCTTGGCCGCAGCCAGGAAGTCCGACAGATCGATTCCTTTGATCCGCACACCCGCGTTCTCGGCGTGTTCCACCGCGGTGTGGAAGGCCTCCTGCCACCGTGCATCGAGAGCGGGCAGCGTGGCCGGCACGGCGACCACCGGACTGTCGGGAGCAGCGAAATGCGTTGACGCCGGCCACGCAGCACCTCCGGCCATCACCCCCATCGTGCGATTGGCGAGGTCCAGATCCGCGGCGAGGATGGTCACACAGTCATAGCTGGCACAGGCCGGCACCACGCCCGCGGTGCTGACCACTCCGATGGTGGGCTTGATGCCGACAATGCCCTGCAGGCCGGCGGGCACCCGTCCCGATCCGGCGGTGTCGGTGCCGATGGCGATGTCGGCGAGCCCCAGGGCAACGGCCACTGCCGAGCCGGAGCTCGAACCCCCGGATATGTGGTCGGGGCGACGTGAATCACGCACAGCACCATAGGGGCTGCGCGTGCCGACCAGACCGGTCGCGAACTGGTCGAGGTTGGTCTTGCCGATGACCACCGCTCCGGCAGCCCGAAGGGCGGCGACCGCCGCGGCATCGTGTTCGGGCCGGTATTCATAGCCCGGGCAGGCGGCGGTCGTGGGCAGCCCGGCGACGTCGACGTTGTCCTTGACCGCAAGCACCACCCCGGCCAGTGCGCCTCCGGCAGCGATGGAGGCAGCGTGGTCTCTTTCGACGTCCGCCTGATCGCGCAGGGTGATGAACACCTCCGGCCGATCGGCCGCGGCGATCTGGGCGTAGATGTCGGCTATGCGTGTCACGCGACTTTCCCTGTCTTCGTGGCGAACTCGCCGCCGTCGGACCAGCGCTTGCGCTCCTCGGCGCGCGCCGTCTCCATCGCTGTCCGTTCGACCCTGATGTCGTCGGCATTGTCGGCGAGGAACTGTTGATGCTCGGCCAGTGAGAACGTGCCGTCGGTGATCTCCACATGTCCTCGGCCGGCGGCCATGTCGGCCCGTAGGTCGAGCAACTCGTCGGCACTGACCGGGTACCAGCTGATCTTGTCGAAGAACCGCAACAGCCACGGGTGCTCGGGTTCGAAACCTGCTGCCTCGAGTGGGTGCCGATGGTTCCACACCTGGGTGGTGCGGCCGACGAACTGGTAGCCGCCGGGACCCTCCATGCCGTAGATGCACATGTAGGCGCCGCCGATGCCGACCGCGTTCTCCGGGGTCCAGGTGCGAGCCGGGTTGTACTTGGTGGTGATCAGACGGTGTCGCGGATCGAGTGGAACGGCAACGGGGGCACCGAGATACACATCGCCCAGGCCGAGTACGAGATACTCGGCGTCGTAGACGATGCGGTACACGTCGTCGACGGATTTCAGCCCGTTCATCCGCCGGATGAACTCGATGTTCCACGGGCACCAGGGCGCGTCGGAGCGCACACCAAGCATGTACCGCTCGATCGCCTCCCGGGTCGCCGGATCGTCCCACGACAGGGGCATGTTCACCGTGCGGCTCGGCACCATCAGCTCAGACGCCGAAGGCAGCTGGGCTTCGCACTCGATGAGCCAGTCGAGCAGCACCGATTGCCGCATCACGGTGGCGTCGACCTTGACCTGAAGTGACCGGATGCCTGGTGTGAGCGAGACGAGACCGGCGGGCCGGTCGGCCTCGATCCGTTGTGCAAGCGCATGCACCCGTGCCCGGAGCGCGAGATCGAGTGTCATGTCGCCGTATTCGACGAGGACGTTGTCGTCGCCGCTGCGGCGGTAGGTCACTTCGGTGGTGCCGTCAGCGGTTCGGGTGGATCCGAGCACTCCGTCGTCGAGATCGGTACCGGACGACAGAACGGTGACCATGTTCGAGCGCCGAGCTGTTCCCAGTGCGGCCGAACTCGCCACCTCGGCAACGCGCACCGGTACGAACCGGACGGTATCGCCCGGTTTGAGCTGACCCATCTTCCAGCGGTCCGCCGTGGTGACGGTGACCGGGCAGACGAAGCCGCCCAGACTCGGCCCATCGGGACCGAGCAGGATCGGGGTGTCACCGGTGAAGTCGAGCGCGCCCACGGAATAGGCGGTGTCGTGGATGTTGGACGGGTGAAGTCCTGCCTCACCGCCGTCGGTGCGTGCCCAGCGGGGCTGCGGTCCGAGCAGGCGGACACCGGTGCGGTCGGAGTTGAAATGCACCTCGTAGGCGGTGTTGTACAGATCCTCGATGTCTTCTTGGGTGAAGAACTCTGGAGCACTGTGTGGTCCGACAGTGACGGCGAGTTGCCAGTTGTTGGTCAACGCAGGCTTCTCGTCGATCAGGATCCGGCGAGGGGACCCAGCGGCTGACGTCTGTGCCCGAGCCAGCGTGTCCCCGTCGGTCAGAGAACGTCCGTCCTTTCCGCCGAATCGCCCGAGTGTGAACGTCGCGCGACTCTCCAGGTACAGCTCCGCGTCGATCCCGCCCGCAACGGCGATGTACATCCGCATCCCGACGCCGCCTGCCGCGCCGACATCGAGGATCTGACCCGCTTTGACCTCGATCGGTGACCACTGCGGTACCACCTCGCCGGCCACCGTCACCGGCACAGGTGCGCCGGTGACCGCGACAACGGTGTCTTCGTCGAACTTCAATTGCGGTCCCAGCAGGGTGCATTCGAGTCCGGGCGCTCCTTCTGGGTTGCCCACCGCGATGTTCGCCAGCCGGAACGACAGATCGTCCATGGGACCGGATGGCGGTACACCCACCTGCCAATACCGGATACGGCCCGGCCAATCCTGAATGGTGCTCTGCGGGCCCGCCCGCAGTACCGAGATGCTCGACATCTGTTATGCCTCTGGTCGTGTCACGATGACCCGCGCCGAGGTGGGGTCGAATCCGTTGCAGGGGTTGTTGATCTGGGGGCAGTTCGAGATCAGCACCAGGGTGTCGGCTTCGGCGCGCAATGCGACGCGCCGTCCTGGTGCCGACAAACCGTCGACGATGCCGAGCGAGCCGTCGGGATCCACCGGCACATTCATGAAGAAGTTGACGTTGCCTACCATGTCGGCCTTGCCCAGACCATGCGGCGCCCCACCGATCAGGAAGTTCTCCACGCAGGCGTGCTGGTGTTTGGTGTGGTGGCCGTAGCGCAGCGTGTTCGACTCCTGCGAGCACGCACCGCCGACCGTGTCGTGGTTGCCCACCTCATCGGCGACGATGGTCATCATCGGCGCCGAATCGTGGTCGCGGATCACGGTTCCGGTGGTGAGGAAGATGTTGCCCTGGGCGGCGATGGTGGTCTGGGCGGAGTAGCGGATGGTGTGATCGGCACCGCCGAAGAACAGGGTGTCCACGGCCTGGTTCCCATGCAGATCGACGAGGGTCAGCACATCGCCGGCTTCGACGATGCCTGACCACGGTGCACGTTCGCCGATCTCGTGGTCGAGGATCACCTGTCCGTCGACGAGGGCGAGGTCGCGAGCCGATGCCGTTGTGGCAGAGGTCATCACGGTGTCCTTTCGGAAGGTTTGCGGAAGGGGTTCACGAGGTGCGGGAGGCCGGATTCTAGAAGTGGGCCGCGCCCCACACGTCCTCGGAGTTGAGCACCGCCCGCTGATATTCCGGGTCTGTGTCGAGTAGCGATGCCAACGCGGAGTCGAGATCGCCCGGTGCCTTCCACGCCAAGATCTCCAGTGGCCCCACATCGAAACCGGGGGACGGGTCGAGAGGATGCGCGGTGTTGACGATCGCGACGGTGCAGGGGAGATGCAAGAGCAGGTCCACGTACTTGTCGCGGCCGGCGGAGCCCTTCGACGTCAGTGTTCCGTCGGCTTCCACCACGATGCTGTGGAAGAACGACAGGGACGGAACCACGTCGGTGGGGTTCAGTCCGTGCTTCGCCGCCGCCAGCGTGAACATCTCGCGGCCGGCCGGAGACGTCGAATGAACAGCTCCGGCACCATACTTCGCGAGGTTGCCGGCGAGGGTGCTGGTACCGCACAGGGCGTCGTGATGGCCGGAAGTGTCGGCCACGATGGTCGCGAGTGCGCGCCCCTGATCACTGAGCAGCGGGTGACCGGAGCCGAGGTACGCCTGCCAGGGCACCTTGACCGTGTCGGCGACATTGAGCCGCTCCCATGGTGCATCAGCGCGCCACAGGAGGATGTGCGCACATCCGGTGCCGGCCACATCACGCAGTCGCAGGCGTGTTCCGCGGGCGAGAACCTTCACCGTGTAGCGCCCACCGGGAACCGTCTCAGCCCAGGTCATGTCGTGCGCGGCGACGTTGTCGGGCAACGGTGTCCACGTCGATGCCGGCACCACCGGCATGGAGTCGGTGATGGTCGCGGCCTGTGCCCGCGCATGTTCGCGGGCCCCTGCGGTGGTGCCGGTCGAACCGGTTGTCGACTCGGTGGACGTTGTCATGACGGAGTTCCTTTTCAGTGAGAGCTGTTCGCGGAGAGCCGGATCAGATGGGCTCTGCGGGTGCGGCGACCTTCACGGGCATCGGATGCTTCTTGCCGTGTGGAAAGCATGCGATGCCGAGCAGGATGGCCACCGCGATGCAGATCGGGCCAGCCCACTTCAGGATGGGCATCTCGCCGGCCGGGTCGAAGATCTCCGATCGCGGCCACGCCAGGTTCACGACCATGGCGAGCCCGTAGACGACTGCGAGGAGGTTGATGGGAATCCCGAACCGGCCCAGGCTGAACAGTTTCTTACCCTCGGCGTCGACGGTGGGGGTGCCGTGCGGCCAACCCTTGAGGCGTCGCCACAGCATCGGACCCGTGACGGAGAGGTAGGCAAGATAGATCAGGATGATGCAGACACTGGCAAGCGTCGCGAAGATCGCCGAGTTGCCCACGTTGACCACCAGGACGCCGATACAGAGAACACCGATCAGGATCGACGGGGCGATCGGGGTGCCGGTTCTGGGGTTGACGTGCGAGAGAATCCGGGATCCGGGAAGCCGGTCGTCGCGGGCCATCGAGAACATCAGCCGGGAGCATGCGGTCTGAATTGCCAAGGTGCAGATGAAGATCGCCACCACGACGTCGCACAGCAGGACCTTGCCCCAGAACGATCCGAGCACGGAGTCGAGGACGTAAGGCAGGCCGCCGACGGCCAGTTCTTCACCGAGGCTCGGTGCTGCCATCAGGGCGCCGAGCAGCATGAGCCCACCGCCGATGGCCGATACGGTCAACGCCAAACGGATGGTCCGCGGTGCGACGCGCCGCGGATTCTTGGTCTCCTCGGCGAGCTCGCCTGCGGAGCCGAAGCCGACCATCACGTAGGCGGCCATCAAACCGGAGACGATGAAAGCCCAGACGTACCCGGGCTGTTCGCCTGGAATGCCGGTGTCGAACACCACGTCGGGGCCGCGCTCGGCATGGGTGAACAGGGCCAGGATCACGGCGATGACGCCGACGATCTCGCAGGTGACACCGATGCTGTTGACTCGGCTCATCCAGTTGACGCCGATGCAGTTGATGATGGTGGTGATCACCAGCAGGATCGAGCCGAGCAGCACAGCGTTGGACGCACCGCTGGTGCTGGTGAGGGCAGGGTCGGAGCCGATGAGCTGGAAGCCGGTCCAGATGGACGGCATCACCACCTGCAGCGCAATCGCTGCCGCCGAGGCGGTGACGATCTGCGCGAGGATCATGAACCAGCCGCCGAACCAGCCGATCACCTCGCCGCCCATCCGGCGCGACCATTGGTAGATGGCCCCCGAGATCGGGAAGCGAGCGGCGATCTCGGCGAAGCACAGCGCCACCAGGAGTTGACCGACGTAGACCGCGGGCCATGTCCAGAAGAATGCCGGACCGCCGAACGAGAAGCCGAGCCCGAAGAGCTGGAAGATGGTCGTCAGGATGGAGACAAAGGAAAATCCCGCCGCAAAGGACGCGAATGTTCCCAGCGAACGATGGAGCTGCTGGGTGTAACCGAACGCGGAGAGATCGTCGGAGTCGCCGTTCTTGGTGACGCCGCCGCTCACTGGTGCCGAAGGTGGTTGCGCAGTTGCGGTCATGGGAGATCTTCCTGGTAGTGGGCCCATGAGCCCGGTTTATCTGTCAGGTGATAGATAAACCGTTCGCTATTTCTGTCGGGTGACAGGTTTGTTACCCCGAGGCAAACGAGTGCAACAACTGTGTTTCCGAATGCGCACTTGCCCGGTCAGGTCCGTTTGCCATCCGAGCCGCGCTGTGACGGCGGATCGGCTGCGGCGGATGACAGTAAGGTGCTCTGTGTGAGTTCGGTTTCGGCAGGGCCAGGTCGCCCGAGGTTGGTGGAGCAGCGTCGCCGTGGGGATACCGCACGGGACGAGATCCTCGATGCCGCCGGAGAACTCTTCACCACACGCGGTTACTCAGGTACCTCTACCCGGATGATCGCGGAGGCCGTCGGTATTCGGCAGGCCTCTCTCTATCACCACTTCAAGACCAAGGACGACATCCTCGAGGCGTTGCTACAGAACACCGTGGCACGGGCGCTGGTCACGGCGCAGCAGCTAAGAGAGGCCGTCGGCGAGCCGGCGCTCGAACGGCTGCAGTCGCTTGCCAGATTCGACGCCGCCCAACTCGCGGGTTCGAGGTGGAACCTCGGCGCCCTGTATCTCCTGCCGGAGTTGCGCACCGAGCGGTTCGCCGAATTCCGCCAGGCGAGAACAGATCTGGCGCGTATCTACGCGGCGCTGGCAGGGGAGGTACTCGGTGACCCCGACGATCCGCGTCGACACCTGCCGTTCCGGCTCGTCGAGTCGGTGATCAGCATGCGTTCCGATGAGATGGCCGGCGCGCTCGGCGCGGACTCCCTGCACGAGATGGTCGACCTCTTGGTCGACACCATCGCATTGGTCTTGAAGTAGTTGCCGCAGCGACGAATTCGCAGGATTTGTATCCAGGCGCCGGAGTTGCAACCCCTGCGTCGAGACGAAAAGCCTGTGTCTGTGGAGGATCGAACGCGCGACGTCGAGTTCAGAGCACCTCACCTGGCAATGCGTCGTGAACCAGGAGTGCGATCTGCACCCTGTTGTTGAACGCCAGCTTCTCCAGGATGTGCGAGATGTGACTTTTGACCGTGGCGATGGACACGAACAACTCTTCGGCGATCGCGGCGTTCGACATCCCGCGCGCGACCGCGATGGCCACGCGCTGCTCGCCGGCGGTCAGCAGATCGAACTGTTCTGTTGCTTTCGTGCGGCGATCGCCGGGGTCGGTGAAGCGCACGATCAACTTGCGGGTGATCGAGGGTGACAAGATCGGTTCGCCCGCAACAACTTTGCGCAGAGATGCGATGAGGTCGGCGGGTGGGGTGTCCTTGAGGAGGAAGCCGCTGGCGCCGGCTTGCAACGAACGCAACACCAGGTCGTCGGTGTCGAAGGTGGTCAACATGATCACCTGTGGCGGCTCGGACATCGAACGCAACGCGATGGTGGCCTCGAGCCCGTTGACCTTCGGCATCCGGATGTCCATCAGCACCACGTTGGCGCCGGTCTGCTGTGCAAGCGCCGATACCGTGGATCCGTCGGCGGCTTCGCCGACGATGTCGATGTCCGGCTGCCCCGACAGCATCGTCCGCAGACCCGCACGCACCAGCCACTCGTCGTCCACGAGCAGCAGGCGGATGGGGGATGGGGCCTCGGTGCTCACAGGCTGCCCGCTTCCCATGGCAGGCGAGCGGTCAGCACGAAGTTGCGCTCCACGACGCCATAGGACAACTCGCCGCCGGCGAGAGTGACCCGCTCGTTGATGCCGACAAGACCCGACTTGGCCCCCGGGATCGGTTCGATGGCCGAATTGGCAGCCATCGACAGTGGTTGGTGAATCCTCACACTCAGCCCATCTCCGGGTCCGCCGCTGATGTGCACGGTCACCGGAACAGCACCCGCGTGTTTACGCGCATTGGTCAAGCCCTCCTGAACAATTCGATAGGCGGCCCGGCTGACCACACCAGGGACGTCGTCGAGGTCGCAGATGTCGATGGTCGCGCGGATCTGACTGCCCGCCTCCTCGGCTTCGCCGAACAGGGTGGGCAACGTGCTCAGCGACCGGGTGGGCTGAGCAAAATCCTCGGAGTCCTCACGCAGCATGGCGATCACATCACGCAGGTCGACCAGCATCTGATGGACGCCGGCGCGGATCACCCCGGCCGCCCGGCGAATGTCCTCCGGTGGTGCGTCGGGCCTGAACTCGAGCGCGCCGGCATGCACGGACAGCAGGCTCATCCGGTGGGCGAGCACGTCGTGCATCTCCCGTGCGAGCCGTTCGCGTTCGGTTGCCCGCGCATTGGCGATCCGCTCGCGCTGCTCGGCCTCGACGGTTCGCGCACGCTCGGCCAGTGAGATCAGCAGTTGCCGGCGGTTGCGGACCATGGTTCCCCACCCGACCGCCACCGCGGCCATCAGCGCCCAGAACACGAGCACGGCAAGCAGCGACTCCTGCCCTTCCGGGTACAGCCAGCGGTTTGTCATAGCCGCAACAAAGCTGGCCAGGGCCACCGAGACCGCGTAACGCATCGGCTTGTGGACGGCGAGCGAGAACACCGCCAGCAGAGCGACCCCGCCGATGGCCGAGGTGAATCCGGAGGCAACCGTCGCGACGATTGCCAGAGCCAGCGGCCATCGGCGCCGCCACACCATGGCCACGCAGCCCGCCACCCCGACCGCAATGTCGGCGACGATCATGCCGGAGATGTTGTCCAGACGTGGGCTGATGGCAACGACCCCGATCGCGGCGGCCAGCAGGATCATCAGTACGTCGATCGCGATGTCGCGTTTGCTCCGCCGGCCGATCAAGGGGTGGGGATCGGTCTCCAGTTCGGCGCGCACGGCCCCGGGCATCCACGCGCCCCGAGCCGTCAGATCATCCCATCCTTCTGTCACAGCAGCCCACCGGTTCGCATCGCCTGATCATGCGCGTCGAGACGACCCCGGGGCATCAGGCGAAAGGCGGAACTTCGGCGGGCGATGAGTTTTGGTTGCGGTCGGTGTCTGTTGTGGTGTCCGCTTGATGCACAAAACAACCCTGGATCGGAGTCATCATCATGTCTCGCATGCTGTTCCTCAATACAACCGCCACCGACATCCCCGCGACACGCAAGTTCTTCGGAGAGCTCGGATTCGAGTTCAACGAGACGTTCAGCGACGAGAACACCCTGTGCCTTGTGATCAACGAACTCACCGTCGCCATGCTGATGACACCCGCCCGGTTCCAGGACTTCATCACCGGAGGCATCGCCGACACCAGCAAAGAACGTGAGGTGCTGATCGCCATCTCCGCCGAGTCCCGTGAGGCCGTGGACACACTCGTCGACAAGGCACTGGAGATCGGTGGCTCCAAGTGGATGGACGCGCAGGATCACGGGTTCATGTACGGCCGTAGCTTCCTCGACCTCGACGGCCACGTCTGGGAGGTCACCTGGATGGATCAGTCCGCCATATCGGGTTAGGACGGCATTCTGGCTAGCTCGGCATCTATGGCTGAACCGGTTCTTTCTCCGAGGCCGACGGGCCGGGAGGCACGGCAGGTAGTCCGAACCGGGCGAAGTCGGCCTCCATGGTGTCGGAGAAGAAAGCCACCACATGACCGACGCCGTCGGCGGTGATGTCCAGGACCTGCAATTGGAAGGGCCTGTGCACACCGTCGGCGTCGAGCATGTACAGCCCGAACGCGGGCTGTCCGTTGGCCACCGCCGGCAGCAGCACCATGTCGCCCGCTGCGGTGGCCGGGCAGTTGGAACCGATGAGCGTACCGATGACCTCCGGGCCCTGGTACCAACCGGTGAAGGGCGGCATCTCCCAGATGGCCTTGTCGGTGAACAACGCCACGATGGCGTCGATGTCGTACGCCTCGAAGGCGGCGACCCACTTCTGCAAGAGTTCTCGCTGGGCGGCGTCCCCGGGTTCGACCACGGAATCACGCTCCGGCGCAACCTCTTTGAGCTGGGCTCGGGCGCGCTGGAGGAGGCTGTTCACCGTTGCGGTGGTCAGTCCCAGCGTCTCGGCGACCTCGGCAGCACGCCACTGGAGTACATCACGCAGGATCAGAATCGCGCGCTGGCGCTCGGGGAGATGCTGGAGTGCAGCGATGAACGCCAACCGGATGGATTCACGGGAACCGACGACGGCGGCGGGGTCCGCGGTCTCGGACAACGTCTCGTCCGACCCGGCAAACGGCTCGAGCCATGGCACCTCGTGGTCCTCGAGGAGAGCGCCCTGAGGATCCGACGACTCGCCGCCGAGTCCCGAGGGCAGCGGCCGGCGCTGCTTGGACCCGAGAGCGGTGAGGCAGGTGTTGGTGGCGATCTTGTAGAGCCACGTACGCACCGAAGCGCGACCGTCGAACCGGTCGTAACCACGCCAGGCGCGGATGAACGTCTCCTGGAGAAGGTCCTCTGCGTCGTGATGTGAACCCATCATCCGATAGCAATGTGCGAGCAGTTCACGTCGGTACGGTTCGGTGACTTCAAGGAAGTCAGAATCTACCGCGGCCTCGATAGTCATGGGGAAAAGGTTACGGGAGCGGTCTGACAACAACCAGGGTTCTTTGGTGATGGATTGCGCCAGGTTGGGCGGTTTTCGGGTGCCCGGTCGAGCGATGGCCGCCGCTCGTGTAGAGGTTGGGGAATGATTCGAGTCGGCACCTCGGGGTGGGTGTATCCGCCATGGCGAAAAACCTTCTATCCGGAGGGCCTGGCCCAACGCCGCGAACTCGAGTACATCTCCCGGGTTCTGAACTCGGTTGAACTCAACGGGTCCTTCTATTCTCTCCAGCGGCCGACCAGCTACCTCAAGTGGGCGGAGCAGACGCCCGACGACTTCCTTTTCTCGGTGAAGGGCCCGCGCTTTGTCACCCATATGAAGCGGCTCGTCGAGGTGGACCAGCCGCTGGCCACCTTCTTCGCGTCGGGCGTACTGGCACTCGGACCCAAACTGGGGCCGATCCTGTGGCAACTGCCGCCCAATCTGCCGTTCGACGCCGAGACACTCACGGCGTTCGCGCATCTGCTGCCGCGAACCACCACCCAAGCAGCCGAACTCTCCATGGGACACAGTGACCGCATCGCCGACCGGGCCTGGACCACAACCGATGCGGAGCGGCCGATTCGTCACGCCCTCGAGGTGCGGCATCCGAGTTTCATGACACCGGAGCTGCCCGACCTGTTGCGCGAGCTCGACATGGCGCTGGTGCTCGCCGACTCGGCGGGCAAGTTCCCCGTGATCGACGAGGTGACATCCGACTTCGTCTACGCCCGTCTGCACGGCGACACCGAGCTATACACCAGCGGCTACACCGACGAGGCACTCGATTCGTGGGCCGAGCGGTTCCGGGCGCGTGCAGTGGACCGCGATGTGTTCGTCTACTTCGACAACGACGCAAAGGTCAGGGCACCGTACGACGCGAAAGGGTTGCTCGACCGCTTGCAGTGACCTGGCTCGGGTAGCGTTGTCGCTGCGCTCAACAAGCGATGGCGCGCCAGGCAACGACTGGGGTGCATGATGATCGAGCGTTTGGACAAGCTGCAGAGGCGGCACCCCGTGTTGGGTTTCGGCATCGCCGTGATCTACAAATACGCGGACGATCAGGGCGGATATCTCGCCGTTCTCATGACGTACTACGCGTTTCTCGCATTGTTCCCCTTGTTGCTGCTCTTGACCACCGGCGTCGGCATAGTGCTCGACGACAATCCCGAGTGGCAGGCGAAGGTACTCGATTCGGCGCTCGGCCAGTTCCCGGTGATCGGCCCGCAGCTCGGCGAACCGCAGGAACTCAGCGGTGGCACAGCAGGAATCGTGATCGGCATCCTCGGCGCCCTGTACGGCGCCTCGGGTGTCGGCCAGGCGGCCCAGAACGCGATGAACACCGTGTGGCAGGTGCCGCGTAACAACCGGCCCAACCCGATCTTCTCCCGGTTCCGCAGCCTGCTCCTGCTGACCGTGCTGGCGATGACCTTGGTGGGTACCGCTGTGTTGTCCACCTTCGCCGGATTACCCGGGCCCCTGGGGGCCTTGGAGGGGGTGACCATCGGTCTTCTGGCAGTGGTCATCAACTCGGCGGTGTTCACCATTGCCTACCGCCTCAGTACCAGCAACGACGTGAGCTATCGCGATGTGTTGCCGGGCGCGGTCGCGATGGCGATCGTCTGGCAGCTGTTGCAGACATTCGGAACGGTGTACGTCACCCAGGTGGTGAAGAACGCGAGCACCACCAACAGTGTGTTCGCCGTGGTTCTGGGCCTTCTCGCGTTCTTCTATCTCACCTCCATCGCCGTGGTGTTCACCGCGGAGATCAACGTGGTGAGAGTGCATCACCTCTACCCGAGGGCGTTGCTGACCCCGTTCACCGACGCCGTGGACCTCACCCACGGTGACCGCAAGACATACACCCGTCAAGCAAAGGCCCAGCGAGCCAAGGGTTTCGAACACGTCGATGTCACGTTCCGCAAGGACGACGACACCTGAGACCCGTTCGGCGCTTCTGGCGTCAGATGACCCCGTGCAGCGGTGGTGGTGTGTCGTGCAGCAACGAACGACCGATGTGCTGGTACTTCCACCGCACCGGGTCGTGCAAGGTGTGCGTACGCGCGTTGCGCCAGAAGTGATCCAGGCCGAGATCTGCTGCGGCGCTTCGCGTTCCCGACACCTCGAAGAGTGCGCTCGACACCTCGTTGGAGGCCCGGTCGGCAACAATCTTCGCTGTCGCCACCGCAATCGAAGCGGCGGCGGTTCGCTCTGCTGTCGCGTCGGCCTCAGCCACGAACGTGGCGTCCACCGCCTCGCCGGCGCTCTTCAGGGTTGCCTCGGCGGAGATCACCTCCACGGCCAACTCGCCGACGCGTTGAATCACCAACGGGTCGTCGATGGCGCGATCAACACCTGCCTCGAACCAGGGGCGACTGCGGCTGCGGACAAAATCTGTTGCAGCAGAGAGTGCTCCGCGAGCGATGCCGGCGTCGATGGCCACGTGCAGCAGCTGGGCAAACGCGCCGTACCCGGCGGGGGCGCCCACCGCGCGAGCCCGGGCGACCAACTGGTCGCGGCGCAGGGACACTCCTTCGAACGTGATGGTGCCGCTGCCCGTGGTGCGCTGGCCGAGTCCGTTCCAGTCATCGACGATGCGGACACCGGCGGCGTCGGCGGGGATGAACGCCACGTACTCACCTTCCTCGAGCCCCGTCTTGTGGTCGGGGTCGTCGAGCCGTGCCAGCACTGCGAGCGTATGGGCGTACAGCGATCCGGTGCAGTAGTACTTCGAGCCGTCCAGACGGAGTACGCCGCGGTCCGCTCTGACCGTGGTGGTGATGTCGGCGACGGTCTTGCCGCCCCGCTCGGACTGCGCATTCGCGATCCGGCTTCCGCCCAATACCGCCTCGAAGAGATCGCGCTGTTGTGGTGGATCAGCGGCAAGACGAAGCAGATTCAGATACACGAAGTGGCTGTGCGGGATCTGCGCGATGTTGGGATCGGCTGTTGCAAGGATGCGGACGACCTCGGCGACGATGCTCGGCGGCAGATCTGCACCACCGAAACGGCTCGGAACCGTGATCGCCAGCAGTCCGCTGGCCGACAGCTGATCGATCTCGCGATAGGGCAGTTTGCGGTCGCGATCGCGCGCCACCGCCCCGGTGGCGAAATGTGCTGCCAGGTCGTGGGCCACCGACACTGCCTGCTCGGCAGTGTCGATGCGAGAGGCGATCGCGGTGCTCACGATGCGCCGACGCCGGCTTCCGCGTCGGCCGCTTCGAGTTCACGAACCAGCGGCAGCACCTTCGCACCGAAGTATTCGATCTCTTCCTGGAAGTGCAGGAACCCGCCGAGGACCAGGTCGACGCCGAGTCGTTTGTAGGCGACGATCCGCTCGGCAACCTGTTCCGGCGTGCCGATCAGCTTGGTCTTGAACCCGTCGTTGTACTGCACGAGGTCCTCGAAGCTCGACTCGGCCCACATGCCCTTGCCGTCCGAGGTGGACGCGCCGGCCTGCTGCACCGAATCCCGGAACCCCTCGACTGCAGGACGATTGGCCTTTTCGATGATCTCCCGGAGGGTGTCCCGGGCCTCGGCCTCGGTGTCGCGGGCGATGATGAACCCGTTCAGCCCGAACTTCACCTCGCGGTCGTGCGCCCTGGCGACCGCACGCAGGTCGTCGACCTGCTCGGTGACACCATCGAAGTCCTTGCCGTTGGAGAAGTACCAGTCGGCGAAGCGTCCGCCATTGCTGCGGGCCGCGGTGGAGTTACCTCCCTGGAACAGTTCGGGATTGGGGCGCTCGGGTGTGTTGAGCGGCTTGGGCTTGAGGGTGAAGTCACGGATCCGGTAGAAGTCGCCACCGTAGTCGACATTGTCCTCGGTCCAGATCTTTCGGATCACCTCGAGGAACTCGGCACTTCTCCGGTAGCGCTCGTCGTGCTCGAGCCAGGGCTCACCCAGCGCCTTGAACTCTCCGGCGAACCATCCCGACACGACGTTGATGGCGAACCGGCCGCCCGACAGGTGGTCGGCGGTGGCCCCGAACTTGGCCAGCACCGCCGGATGCCACAGGCCGGGATGGATGGCTGCGATGACCTTGAGCTTCTCGGTGGCCCCCAACAGCGCAAGGCTGAAAGCTGTTGATTCGTGCTGGAACTCGGCACCGTAGGACGCCATGTACCGCACCTGCGACAGTGCGTACTCGAAGCCGTTGTTCTCGGCGGTCTGTGCGAGCTTCTTGTTGTACTCGAAGTCCCAGCTCGTTCGCTGCTCGATGTCACTGGTCACCAGGCCGCCACTGACGTTGGGGACCCAGTAGGCGAACTTGATCTGATCGGCGATGTGTTCGGTGCTCACGGTTTGCTCCAATGGTTCTGCGGGAGGGGTCAATCGGGCTAGGTGAAGGCGGGTTGGGTGAAGGCGCAGCCCGTCAGGACGCGCCTGCCGGCGACAACGACGGCAGGAAGGCTCCTCGGACAGGCTCGGACACGCGGTCATCGGCACTGAGCAGGCCGCGCCGGACGAGCCTCGGGCGCACGCCCTCTCCGAAGTGGTAGGCCTCTTCCACGTGGGGGTAGCCGGACAGGATGAAGTGATCGAGACCCAGAGCCGCGTACTCCGCGATGCGGTCGGCCACCTCGTCGTGCGAGCCGACCAGCGCCGTGCCGGCTCCGCCTCGAACGAGCCCGACGCCTGTCCAGAGGTTCGGGTAGATCTCCAGCGAACGGGCATCGGTACCGCTGCTGAACGCGGTGCCTCCGCCGTGCAGTTCGAGCATGCGCCGTTGCCCTTCTGATTCCGAGCGGGCGAGGTTCTGCTGGGCTCCGGCGACCACCTGAGGGTCGAGTGCACCGAGAAGCCGGTCGGCTTCGGCCCAGGCCTGTTCCGCCGTGTCCCGCGAGATCACGTGCAGCCGGATTCCGTAGGACAGTTCACGACCCTCGTCCGCGGCGAGCCCGCGGATCCAGTTGAGCTTCTCCGCGACGGCGTCGGGTTTCTCACCCCAGGTCAGATAGGTGTCGGCGTACTTGGACGCGACGGTTCCCGCTGCCGGGGAGGAACCCCCGAAGAACACCGGCGGAAGCGGATCGGGCTTACGGGCCAGGTGAGCGCCCTCGACCCTCAGATGCTTGCCCGTGAAGTCCACCGGGCCGTCGGTGGTCCACAACTGCCGGATGATGTCGAGGTACTCGCCGCAACGCTCGTACCGGGCCTCCTTGGACAGGAAGTCGCCGAATGCACGCTGTTCCGACGATTCACCTCCGGTGACCACGTTGAGCAGGAGTCGTCCCTTCGACTGCCACTGGTAGGTCGCCGACATCTGTGCCGACAGGGTGGGGCTGGTCAGCCCCGGTCGCAGGGCGACGAGGAACTTGAGGGTGTCGGTTGTCTCCAGCAGCATCGCGGTGGACAACCACGCGTCCTCGCACCACAAGCCGGTGGGCGTGAGGACGGCTTCGAATCCATTGACCTCGGCGGCACCGGCGAGCTGATTGAGATAACGCAGATCAGCGGGCCGATCTCCGGACATGTCAGAACCGTGACCACCCGCCATCAGATTCCGTGAGTCGCCATACGTCGGCAGGAACCAGTGGAAATGCAGGGACACGGAGGACGCCTTTCTGTTTGTCGGGCGGTTCGTCTGGATCGACCCGTGGTCGACGACGCCAAAAGCCCGGAGTTTCGAACACAGTGTGGGCGGCGTCCACGCGGCGATCCCAGGGTTCGGATCGGTGTGATTCCAACTCGGCGGTCGCTGCTGCGGCGGGGCTATTCTCGCCGGTGAGCGCGGTGCCGACCTGCGCTCAGATCGTCACGTCCACGACCCCGGTCCGTTGGACAGGTGTCGTCGCCGCTGCTACTTTGACCTTCATGACGAGCAACGGCCACCACATCCCGGAGGTCACCTATGTGACCACCGCGCTGGGATGTCGTCTGCCTTTCGCTCGTGTCCTCTGTTGTCGAATGTCCTGACCCGAACCGCCGCGCTCGCGGCATTTCTCTCAGACATCTCCCCGCCCCGGCCATCGTTGGTCCTGGAGGCGACAACTCGATGAGGACCTTCGATGACTGCAACACTTGACCACCGCATAGCAACACCTGTTCGCCCGTCCGCTCGACCCAATGCGCCGGCCGGGTCTCGGATCGTTTCGCCTGTTCGGCCCGCTCATCCGCAGCTTGCGCCCGGCCAGCAGAAGGCGCCCGCCAAGTTCGGCGGAACCCGCGCCGGGATCCACGTCGCAACACCTCAGCTTCATCTGTCGACCAAACCGGCGGCAGTTGTCCTACGAGCGGCCCGACTGCACGGCCCGGTGTTCCGCGACGCGGCATCGGCCGCATCGGGGTTGAGTATCTCGACGGTGAACCGTCAGGTCAGCGCCCTGCTGAAGGCCGGGCTACTGCGCGAGCGCGCCGACCTGGCACCCGCGGGCGCCATCGGTCGTCCCCGTCTCCCGTTCGAGCTGAACACCGCCGAATACCTGACGGTGGGCATCCACATCGGTCTCAAGGTCACCTCGATCACCACCCACGACCTGTTTCACCGCGTGGTGGGCGCCATCCAGATCCCGACCCCGGCTGCCGACACCCCCGAGCAGACCCTGACGTCGATCGGATTGAGCGCGAAACGTTTCCTCTCCCGCTGGCAGAACAAGCGTGTGCTCTGGGCCGGGGTGGCGCTGGCCGGCCGGGTCGACAACGGCGGACGTGTGAGCCATTCCCGGTTGAACTGGCAGTCCGCACCTGTCGGTGAAGTACTGGCGTCGGTGATCGGTCTGCCCATCTCGGTGGCGTCGCACGTCGAGGCGATGGCCGCCGCGGAACTCCTGCTCAACCCCCAAGCGGAATTGCTGGTCGATCCAGGTCAAGAAGGCGGCAGCTTCGTCTACTTCTACGCCCGGGAAACGGTGGGTATCGCCTTCACCGTCGGTGGAAGCGTGTACACACCCACCGCCGGGCCGCCGGAGATCGGACATTTCCCCGCAGGCCGCACCGAACTCCTCGACCCGCACCGCACCGGTCGCCTCGAACCGACCGTGAGCGACACCGGTGTGGTCGACGCCGCGATCGCTGCGGGGTTGACCATCGAGACCGTCGAAGACGTGCACCAGCTCGCTGCCGCAGGCAACGACGTGGCCCGCGCCATCCTGACCGAGAGGGCCGAAGTACTCGGCCGTGCGGTCGGCCTCATCTCTGACATCTTCAACCCCGACCACGTTGTCCTGGGCGGGCAGGCGTTCACGGATGCGCCTTCGACTCTGCCCGTGGTGGCCAGAGCTGTTCGCGAGACCTCCGTGTCCGAGCGACGCGACGTGCGCGTGTCACGGTCGGGTGCCACCGTGCAGCAGCAGGCCGCCGGCGCGGTTTCGCTTGATGCGATCTACAGCGACCCGATCGAGGCTCTGTCCCGGAGTCTGTGAAACGCAATCGAGCGGGCCGGTTTACCGGCCCGCTCGATGTCCACACAGGGTGTTGTCAGTCCGTGGTGCGCTTGCGGTAAGCGCGCAACGCAAACGGCGCGAAGATCAGCGTGAGTGCCACCGACCAGAGCACCGTGGAGAGTTCCGGGTTCTGCAGTGGCCACGGGGCATCGGCCGGTGCCGCCGGTCCATTGCCCCACAATTCGCGCATCGCCTGGACGAGTGACGAGATCGGGTTCCACTCCGCGATGGTGCGCAACCAGGTGGGCATGGGCTCTGTGGGCACAAAAGCGTTGGACAAGAACGTGATCGGGAACAGCAAGGTGAACATCACGCCGTTGACCGCTTCTGGCGACCGCATGACCGAACCGATCAGGATGCCGAACCAGATCATGGCGAACCCGAACACCAGCACCAGAGCAAAAGCCAACGCGGCCTTGGCGATGCCTTCGTGGATGCGCCATCCGATGAGCAGACCCGTGATGGCCATGACCACGATGCCGATCGACGAGTGGATCAGCGCTGCGACCGAACGTCCGACCAGAACGGACGACCGTGCCATCGGCAACGACCGGAAGCGGTCGATGATGCCCTTCTCCAGATCGTTGGTGAGACCGAGCGCGACGATGAACGCAGAGAAGGCAATGGTCTGGCCCATGATGCCGGGCAACAGCCACTCTTTGTAGTCGAATCCGGAGCCAGGACTGATCGACGCACCGAACACGTACGCGAACAACAGCACGAACATGATCGGCTGCACCGTGACGTCGGACAGCATCTCTGGCTGGCGCTTGGTGTGTAACAGGTTGCGCCGCACCATGACCAGGGATTCTCGGACCAGATCAGGCCGGCCTGTAGCGGATTTCGGGGTGGAGCGGCCGGTGTCGGCGGGTGACGTGGTGGTGGTCATGACTTGTTCTCCTCGTTGTCGGCGTCCTCGGCGCGGTGTCCGGTGAGGGAGAGGAAGACGTCGTCCAGGCTCGGGCGGGTGAGTCCGATGTCGTCGACTGCGATCTCGCTGCGTTCGAAGATCCCGGCGATCCGGGTCAGGTCGGCGAGCCCATCGGCGCTCGCGGTGAGCTGGCGTGCGGACTCCTCGACAAAGACCTCGCCGCTGTTCTCGCGCAGCAACCGGGTGGCTTCTTCGAGATCGTCGGCATGCGAGACCGTGATGACCAGACTGGCCTGTCCGGCTTGTTCCTTGAGTTGTAGTGGCGTGCCGGCGGCAATGATCTTGCCCCTGTCGATGACAACGATGTCGTCGGCGAGCTGGTCGGCCTCTTCGAGATACTGCGTGGTGAGCAGCAGTGTGGTTCCGTCGTTCACCAGCGATCGCAGCACGTCCCAGAGTTCCTGGCGGCTGCGCGGGTCGAGGCCGGTGGTGGGCTCGTCCAGGAAGAGCACCGGCGGCGAGGCCAGGAGGCTGACCGCGAGGTCGAGCCGACGGCGCATACCTCCCGAGTAGGTCTTGACCACGCGGTCCGCAGCGTCGGTCAGCGAGAACTGCTCGAGCAGTTGGTCGCCGGACCGGCGTACGTCTTTACGGGGAAGGCCGTAGAGGCTTCCGATCATCCACAGGTTCTCGCGGCCGGTGAGCAATTCGTCGACCGTCGCAGCCTGACCGGTGAGGCCCATGTTGCTGCGGACGAGATCCGGGTTCTCCCGTACGTCATATCCGGCGATGCGAGCAGTGCCCGACGTCGGCTGACTCAGTGTTGTCATCATGCGGACCGTGGTGGTCTTGCCCGCGCCGTTGGGCCCGAGCAGTCCCAGGACGGACCCTGGTGGAACTGAGAAACTAACTCCGTCGACGGCGCGAACACCGTCGAATTCTTTGACCAGGTCGATGGCTTCGATCGCTAGGTCGGTGGCCCCCGTGGCAGTTGTCATGCGGGTAACCGTATCCACCGACTCTGACATCGGGCCAGCGCTTTTATCGCCGAGCTGGGTCACGGAACACTCCTCTGGTGGATGAAGGCCGAATCAGACAAATCCGGCTTCCGATGGTCTTCTGTCCTGATCAGCTGATCTGATGGTTCACGTTCAAGTGCGCTTGAAGTCAAGGGCTCGTCCCCCGGTGGTCCGTTCATCTTGTATTCGTCTGCGACGGCGACTTTCCGTCGCCCTGTGTCGGACTTCGTCGCCGAGGCCCGCACCCGGCAGTCGTCTCAGGCAACCTGCTGCAGTTTGATCACTGCCCCGAACGGGTCGCCGATCGTGGCGAGTCGCCCGTACGGGGTGTCCTCCGGCGCGGCCACGACAGCCCCACCGAGTTCGACGGCCTTGGCAACGGTTGCGTCGGCGTCCTCGGTGCCGATGTAGATGGCCCAGTGCGATGGGACCTCGGACGGCAGGTAGCCGGAGGCGTCCATAATCCCGGCGTAGCCCTCGCCCGGCGCCCGGTCGGGCAGACTCAGCTGGCTGTATCGGAACTCGTCCGTGTCCGAGAGGCTGACGACGGGTTTGCCGAGCACCTCGCCGTAGAACTCGACGGCTCGTGGGTAGCCGGTGCTCTGCAGCTCGAAATACGTTGCTGCACCGGCTTCCATGTGCAACTCGAAGCCGGTGTGCTGGCCTGGTTGCCACAAGCCGAACACCGCGCCGTGTGGGTTTGCGCCTGTCTCGGGGTCGCCCCCCGGGTCCGTCACGATCGCCATGGTGCCCTGCTCCGGTATCTCCATCGGATCTTGGAGCACGCTGCCACCCGTGGCGGCGACGCGTTTGACGGCGGCCGCGATGTCGGAGGTCTGAAAGTAGGTGCACCAGAAGTCCGGCATTCCCGGGTCGGGTTTCGGACCGAGGCCGGCAATCAGCTTGCCCTTGTGGGTGAACTGCGAATACCCGCCGAAGCGCTCGTCCATCTCGGTGTGGTCCCAGCCGAACAGGCGGCCGTAGAAGTCCGCGGCAGCGCCGGGGTCGGTACTCGACAGGTCGAACCAGACCGCAACGCCGTCGGAGTGGGTGGGAACTGGCATTTTTGGCTCCTCGGAAGTGTGGAAAAGGATCTCGGGAAGGTAGACACACGGCGCCGCCGGAACTCATCGCGCCGACGGCGAACCGGATCAAGATCCGCAGATGCGGCTGTACTCGATTGACAGCGCCGCACATGCGGCGGACCATCGTCAGGTGGGCGATCTCAAGATTCGACAGGCGGCAGAACTCCTCGGCCTCAGCGACGACACGGTACGCCGGATGATCAGCGGGGGACAGCTGCCCGCCCATGTCGACGGCAGCGGCCGTCAGGTGGTCGACGGCGCCGACCTGGCCAGGGTCGCGCGAGACCGGGCACCCAGCGTCGTGTCGACCGATGCACCGGTGGCGCGTTCGGCCCGTAACCGATTCGTGGGCCTGGTCACCGACGTCCGCTCCGACCCGGTGATGAGCCAGGTGACCTTGCAGTGCGGCCCGTTCGAGGTGACCTCGTTGATGAGCACCGACGCCGTGAACGAACTCGGGCTACGGCCCGGGGAGGTCGCGACAGCCGTGGTCAAGGCCACCACGGTCATCGTCGAGACCAGGAGCAGGTGATGGGCCCGCGGAGACCCACGACATCGGTTCGACTCTCCGAGTCGCTCGGTGTGGTGTTCGCTGCCGCCCTGGTGCTCGCAGGGTGCTCGACCAGCGGCACAGAAGGCGGACAAGACGACGAAGCCGGCCTCACCGTGTTCGCCGCAGCCTCGTTGAAGAACAGCTTCACGGCATTGGCCGACGAGTTCTCCGAGACGCACGGCGGCGTCGACGTCTCCCTGAACTTCGACGGCTCCCAGGCGCTTGTCACGCAGATCGAACAGGGCGCCGACGCAGACGTCGTGGCCACGGCCGACGAGAAGAGCATGGCGAAACTGGGCGAGAAGGTGGCTGATCCGCAGATCTTTGCCACCAATGTGCTCACCATCGTCACCGCCCCGGGAAATCCGAAGAACATCCGTACCCTTGCCGACGTGACGAAAGACGGTGTCACGACTGTCATCTGCTCGGTGAGTGTGCCCTGTGGCAGCGCCGCCGCCCTGGTCGAGAAGAACACCGGTATCGACATCAAGCCGATGAGTGAGGAAACGGCGGTCACCGGGGTACTCGGCAAGGTCCAGACGGGGCAGGCCGACGCGGGACTGGTGTACGTCACCGACGCCGTCGGCGCGGGTGACTCGGTCACCACTGTCGCCGACCCCGCCCTTGCCGCGGTGGTCAACGCATATCCCATCGGGACAGTAGCCGAGTCGGAGAACGCACCTCTGGCACAGCAATTCGTCGAGATGGTCACGGGTGCGCAGGGGGCGGCGGTACTCGAGCGAATGGGCTTCGGGCCGGCGACGTGAAGGCTTCGCAATCCGGTCTCAAGGCCGTTCCGGCATGGTTGTACGTGCCGGCCGCCCTCGGTATCGCACTGGTGATGCTGCCGCCCATCGCATTGGCGGTGAACACTCCCTGGGACGACTTCTGGGACAACATCACGTCCGAATCATCCGTGGACGCACTGGCGTTGAGTGTGCAGACGGCCGCGATCAGTACCGTCCTGTGCATCCTTCTGGGCGTTCCGATGTCGATCGTGTTCGCGCGGCGCGGTGGCAGCACCGTGCGCGTGGTGCGTTCGGTGGTGCTGCTACCTCTGGTCCTGCCACCGGTGGTCGGGGGAATCGGTCTCCTCTACGCCTTCGGGAAGTTCGGCCTGGTGGGCGAACATCTTTCGGCCATCGGAATCGACATCGCATTCACCACCTCGGCAGTGGTGCTGGCGCAGACCTTCGTGGCACTCCCCTTTCTCGTCATCAGTCTGGAGGGAGCGCTGCGCACCGTCGGGGCGCGATATGAACAGGTGGCGGCCACGCTCGGGGCATCGCCCACCCGCACCCTGTGGAAAGTGACCATGCCACTGGTGTTTCCGGCGCTGCTCTCCGGAATGGTGCTGGCGTTCGCCCGTGCGCTCGGCGAGTTCGGCGCGACGATCACGTTCGCGGGCAATCTCCAGGGTGTCACCCAGACTGCGCCGTTGGCGATCTACGTGGAGTCGATCAGTGAACCGGAGCAGGCGCTTCCGCTCTCCGTGGTGCTCGTCGTGGTCGCGTTGCTCGTCGTGGTGGCCGTGCACGTGCGCGATTCGCGGCGGACGGCTGTGCTGTGACCGGCGATCTGGTCGCGTCGCTGCGTAATGAGCTGCCGGCCATCGACGTCGAACTGACTGTTCCACAGGGGCATACCGTCGCCGTCATGGGCCCCAACGGGGCCGGCAAGAGCACACTGATGAATCTGCTGGCCGGATTGTCGAGGCCGGGTATCGGACGAATAGCCCTGGGATCGCGAGAATTGTTCGGCAACAGCACTTTCATGCCTCCACACCGACGCGACGTGTCGATGCTGACGCAGCAGGGACTGTTGTTCCCACACCTCACCGTGAGGCAGAACGTGGCGTTCGGACCGTCGGCGAGGCGCCTGCCAAGAGCTCAGATCAGGGCTCGCACCGACAAGTGGCTCGACGCCGTCGGCGCCACCGAACTCGCGGATCGCAAGCCGGCGCAACTGTCCGGAGGTCAGTCACAGAGGGTGTCGCTGGCGCGCGCGCTTGCCACCGAGCCGTCGGTGCTGCTGCTCGACGAGCCGTTCAGTGCACTCGATGTGGATGTGGTCCATCGCATCCGGTCGATGCTCCGACAGATTCTCGCGGACCGCGCGCGGATCACGGTCCTGGTAACCCACGACGTGGCTGACGCCGTGACGCTCGCTGACTCGGCGATCATCTTGGCCGAGGGCCGGATCGTGGCGCGTGGCCCGGTCCGTGACTTGCTGGCCAGCCCGATCAACCAGTTCTCGGCGCAACTCGCCGGACTCAATCTGGTGAGCGGAGTCTGGAACGGTGACGTCCTGGAAGCCGCCGGCTTTGCGGTCTCCGGATTGCTCGATGCGCCGATCGCGCCGGGAAGTGCTGTAATGGCGGCCTTTTCCCCGCGCGCTGTCGCCGTCTATCGGGAGCGGCCCAGCGGCAGCCCGCGTAACGCCGTGAAGGCCGTTGTCGTGCAACTCGTTCCGCAGGGCGATCTCGCACGGATCGACGCCCGGGTTGCTGACGGGACGATCCTCACCGCGACCGTGACCTGGTCGGCCGTCGCCGAGCTGGGACTTGTTGCCGACGATGAGGTGTTCCTGGTGATCAAGGCGAGTGAAGTGACCGTGTACGAGAGTCGGCACTGATACCCCCGCTCTTTCGCGTTGGTAATGAACTGTTTCTTGCAGTCTGCGTTTTCGGTGGTCGCCTGCCGATGGCCGGGGATGCGCCCACCCCGATTCTCGGGCATCAGAATATTCCGACACTCATCGGTGATGCATCGAAAGGTGTTACGTTCACCCAACCGGAGAGAACGATGAGACTGCAGTAGTCGGGTGGGTGGCATGGCGTTCGTCGGCGGGGAGGGTACCTGCGTGTCGGCGGCTGCCTGTCTGCGCACCCGACAGTGAGCGGAAGGCCAGACAGATGGCATTGAACGTGTTGAGCAAGCGTGTAACCAGCAGGTGTGCAATCACATTCGCCGTGGTCACCCTCACTGCGGGAACCATGGCGGCGTGCACGTCGACCGATTCCGGTGACGACTCGAACCACCTGCAGGAACTCAAGGACAAGGGTGTTGTCACCGTGGGGTTCGCGGGTGAGGCGCCTTACTCGTTCGAGCAGGACGGCAATCTGACCGGTGCCACGGTGGCACTGCACCGAGAGATCTTCGGGAACCTGGGAATCGAGACCGTCGAGGGTGTGAACGCCGATTTCGGTTCTCTCATACCCGGATTGCAGGCCAATCGGTTTGATGTCGTGAGCGCCGGGATGTCGATCTTGCCGCAGCGCTGCGAGCAGGCCGCGTTCGGTGACCCCGAGTTCAACTACACCACCGCACTGATGGTCACGCAGGGCAATCCCAAGGGGCTCAAAGACATGCAGTCGGTGAAAGACAGCGGCGCCCGATTGGCCACCATGACCGGTGCGGTCGAGTCGGACTACGCCGAGTCCCTGGGGATCGAGAGCACGCAGGTGGCCACGCCGCAGGACGGGATGGATGCCGTCACCTCGGGTCGTGCGGACGTCTTTGCGCTGACCGCCATCTCACTCAACTGGATGAAGACCAACAACCCGGGCGCGCCGGTTGACGTCACCGAGTCCTTCGTGGCGAACATTGACGGAAAGCCGCAGGTGGGTGCCGGTGCCACGGTGTTCCGCACCGATGACAAAGAGTTGCTCGAGGCGTACAACGCCGAACTGGCGAAGATCACGTCGGATCCGCAGAAGTATCTGGATCTGGTCGGCGAGTTCGGCTTCACAGAAGAAGAACTGCCCGATCCCAACCTGACCACTGCCCAACTGTGTGAGGGCGTTTGATCCCGACCGGAGCGGTATCCCTCCGTGGGTGAGAACTTCGACGCCTTCCTGGATGCATGGCCTCGCATCCAGGAAGGCATCCTCACGACGATCTACCTGACGCTCGGCGGCGCTGCGCTTGCCTTTGTGCTCGCCCTCCTACTCGGTCTCGCTGTGGGAAACAAGTACGTGCTGGTCAGGGGTGTCTCCCGCACCATTGTGGAGTTCTTTCGAGGCACCTCCTTACTGGTCCAGTTGTTCTGGCTCTTCTACGTGTTGCCCCTGCTCGGATTCCAGCTCGAAGCGATGTTCTGTGGGATTCTCGCCCTGGGCCTGAACTACGGCGCGTACGGCGCCGAAGTGGTCCGTGGATCCATTGCTGCGGTACCTGCCACCCAGTGGGAAGGCGCTGTGGCGCTCAACTTCTCACCGTGGCAGCGGCTGCACCGCATCATCTTTCCGCAGGCCTGGGTGCAGATGTTGCCGCCGCTGAACAACCTGCTGATCCAGTTGCTGAAAGGCAGCGCGCTGGCCAGTTTCGTTCTGCTGCAGGATCTCACGTATCAAATCGAGCAGCTTCGACGAGGGACCGGCGACACGGTGTTCGCGTTCGGGATCGGTCTGGTTCTGTACTTCTGCATCGCCTACGTGCTGACGCTGGTGATGAACATGCTGGAGGTCCGCGCGAAGTCGCGTCTCGGGGCGGGCCCATCGATGCGCGAGGTTCTGCGGCTGCGCCCTGAGCGGCCCGGCGAGAGCATCGGGGTGGGCCGATGAATGCGCAGTGGAGTTGGGAACGGGCGTTCGACTCGCTGCCGGTGCTGCTCGAAGGGTTCCGGATCACGTTGCTGGCCACCGTGCTGGGCTTCCTGATAGCGGCGGTGCTGGGATTGGCCGTTGCGGTGGTGCGGCACAGTGCCCCCAAAGCGGTGACGGTTCCGTTGCGCATGGTCACCGAGTTCATCCGCCTCACCCCACTCGTGGTGCAACTGCTGTTCGCCTACTACCTGCTGCCGCAGTTCTCGGCGTTGCAGATCGGCATCGTTGTACTCGGTGTTCACTACTCCACCTACATGGCCGAGGTCTATCGCGCCGGCATCGACGCGGTACCACCGGGCCAGTGGGAGGCAGCGCACGCACTGTCGCTGCCGACGGTGCGCAAGTGGCGGGCCGTGGTGTTGCCGCAGGCAATCCGCAAGACCACACCCGCACTGGGGAACTACGCGATCTCGATGTTCAAGGACACCCCGTTCCTCTTCGCCATCACCGTGGTCGAGATGGTCACCGCGGCGCAGCAGTACGGCGCCAAGACCTTTCAATACCTCGAACCGATCACCATGGCCGGGGTCATCTTCCTCATCGCCAGTTACCCCACATCCGTCCTGATCAGAAGACTGGAGAAGCACCTTGCCTACTGAGGGCACGTCGGGCTCGGCGCGCGACAACGACACACCGATGATCCTGTTCGACAAGGTCGTCAAGAAATACGGCGACCATGTGGTGCTCGACCACCTGGACTTCCGGGTCACCCGAGGCGAACGGGTGGCCCTGATCGGTCCAAGCGGCTCCGGCAAAACGACCATCCTCAGGTTGCTGATGACCCTGGAGACGCTGGACGGCGGAGTGATCTGGGTCGACGGCGCACCGCTGACCCACCAATACAAGGGGGACAAACTGGTTCGTGCGTCCGAGAAGCACCTGCGCGTGGTGCGCGCCAAGATCGGCATGGTGTTCCAGCATTTCAATCTGTTCCCCAACATGACTGTGCTGCAGAACATCACCGAGGCCCCGATCCATGTGCTGGGCCTGAGCAAATCGGAAGCGACCAGCAGGGCGCGCGAACTGCTCGAGACCGTAGGACTGTCGGACAAGGAGAACGCCCATCCGACAAAGCTTTCCGGCGGTCAGCAGCAGCGCGTGGCGATCGCGCGGGCACTGGCCATGGACCCCGACGTCTTGCTGCTCGACGAGGTGACCTCGGCGCTCGATCCCGAA
Source organism: Williamsia sp. R60 (assembly GCF_054063855.1). Lineage (NCBI taxonomy): Bacteria > Bacillati > Actinomycetota > Actinomycetes > Mycobacteriales > Nocardiaceae > Williamsia > Williamsia sp. R60. Next base: position 98,372 of record NZ_JBSSGR010000003.1, on the reverse strand, counting down.
CTGGTGGCCGATGTGCTCGGGGTGTTGCGCACGATCGCCGAGACGACGGAGATCACGATGTTGATCGTGACCCATGAGATGGGTTTCGCCCGCGATGTGGCCGACCGCGTCCTGGTGTTCGACGCGGGCAAGATCGTGGAAGAAGGCGACCCGGTCGACATCTTCACCAGCCCCCAGCAGGAACGTACCAAGACGTTCCTCAAGGCAGTCCTGTCCAAGTGAAGGCCTGTCGCGAACCGTCGAACGGTCAGGAGTCGGTGACGCTCGCCGGTTTCCGGTTCGGTTCCAGGCTGCGCGCACGTAATCGCTTGTAACCCCGCACATTGAGCGGGCCGACGGACTTGAAGAAGAACCGCTCGTCATCGACCGCGTTCGCAAATGTAGTGTCGGTGAGTACTGTGCCCGGGCGCGCCGAGCTGGTGAGGCGAGCGGCGATGTTCACGGGCTCGCCGAAGACGTCGCCAAGTCGTGTCAACACGGTTCCGAGGGCAACACCCACCCGCAGCGGAGGCAGGCCGTGTTCGGCCGAGAGATGTTGCAACGCAACGGCGATCTCGGCGCCCGCCACCGGATCCTCGGTGGAGAACATCACCGCATCGCCGAGCGTCTTGACCACGTGACCACCGCGCGAGTTGACCACCTCGAACGCGTTCGTCTCGAACGTCTCGAGGAGATCGTCGAGTTCTTCCATCCCGATCTTGCGTGAGAGACTGGTGTAGCCGACGATGTCGACGAAACCGATTGCCATGGTGCGATTTTCGCCCTCACTCATCGAGAGCGCATTCTGCAGTGCGGCAGACAGGTGGCGGCGCCAGATCAGGATTTGCACCCGCTGGACAGCCTGGAGCATCTGGGCGAGGTCCGGACTGTCGGCGGCCCGCATTCGCTCGGCGATGTGGTGTGCCTGCCATTCGGCCAGCCGCGACATCGTCTGGCCGAGAGCACGTGCCATCCCGATCTCGAACTCCTCGGGCTGTGCCTCATCGAGACCATGGACGAGTTGCAAGGCCTGGACGTCGTCGGCGGTGAAGAGGGGTTCGTCGGTCTTGTCCATGGCGAACCCGAAAGCGGTCCACACCCGGTCGGCGAACTCGGTCGGGATGTTGAGTGCGGCGGTGACGTCTTCACGGGTGAACAGTCGCTTGCCGCCGAGCAGCAGCGATTCGATCGCTTCAGCGGAGACATCCGACTCGTCGGTCATGACATCGGCGTCCGAGAGGGATCGGTTGCCGGAACCACGCGCAGGCCCAGTACGCCTTTCATCAGGTACGCGAGCAACGCAGGCATCTCGGGCCGAGTCCAGTTGCGACGCAAGCGCATGGCGTCATTGGCGATGGTCAGTGCTGCGTGCACGGTCAGTGCGGCCTCCGGGCCTGGAAGGTCGGTCTCGATCTGCTCGACCAGGTTCACCCATCGTGCCACGTACCGGCGTTGATAGAGGATGAGTTCGCCATTGTCGAAACCTTCGAGGACGCTGCGGCTGTTGAACGAGACCGACAGGTCCGGAGTGGACGTGAGGACCTGGATGTAGGAGTCGACGAGCAGGGACAGCAGGGCTGCGGGGTTGTCGGCCACCGAGTACGCGGCGATCGCGCTGGCCTCGAGGCGGTTGGCGCTGCGCTGGCTGATCGCGATCAGGATCGCTTGTTTGCTCGGAAAGTGCTTGTAGACACTGGGGCCGGTGATACCCACGGCCTCGCCGATCTCGTCGACACCCACGGTGGCGAATCCGCGCCGCTGGAACAGTTCGGCGGCCGCGTCGAGGATCTCGTCGCGCCGGCCGGCGGGCTCGGCGAGACCTGCAGGTGGAGGTGCGATGGCGGCTGCGTGATCGGGGGTCATCTCCACCACCCGGCCGACCAGCGTCACCAGACGTGCGATGGCGCGTGAGTTCGAGATGCGGGTGCGGTGTACGGACACACTGCCGTTGACGCTCAGGATGGTCCACGCCAGTTGGTCGACATCACGTGGAGACAGGTCGGTGCGGTGACCGAAGACCGCCCCCGACCACCGGTGCAGCACGGTGCGGGTACGCCGGGCTACCTCGTCGTTCTGCTCTGGGGACAGGTGGGCGGTGGACCAACGCCAGAGTGCTGCCGAGTTCGGATTGGTGACGCCGAGCGCACACAGCTTCTCGATGGCCTTGCCGATCGGGATCTGGCCGTCTGCCGCGGGGGAGAGGGCGGTGTCGGTGCATTGCTCGATGTCCTCGACGCCCGACATCACCGCGGCGAACAGGATCGCCTGTTTGTCGGCGAAATGACGGTAGATGGAGGGGCCCGTGACGCCTGCGGCCTTGGCGATGTCCGCAACCGAGACGTGGTCGTACCCTCGCGCCAGGAACAGTTCGGCCGCGCGGTCGACCAGCTGGCGCTTGCGATCGGCGGGCCGACTCTGGCGCTGGGGGCGCGAGACGGGTGTGACGTCGGGGTTGGTGGACATTGTGAATCCACCCTAGCTCATGAAGGCGCTATTGAATGCTGCTCTGTACTCGGGGTATGGTCAAATAAGTTACAGCGCGTTAGCCTCATGTAGCTGGAGGAATATCAGCGAGGCGAGCGCCCGCGAACATCGCAGTTCATTTGAAAGGAAACCTCAGCGTGACTGATGCATATATCTACGAGGCCATTCGTACGCCTCGTGGCAAGCAGCGTAAGGGCTCGCTGCACAGCGTGAAGCCCGTCGACCTCATCGTCGGCCTCATCAACGAACTCAAGGTCCGCTTCCCGGACATGGATCCCGCCGACATCGACGACGTGATCCTCGGTGTGGTTTCCCCCGTCGGCGAGCAGGGTGCGGTCATCCCGCGTACCGCCGCCCTCGTGGCAGGACTGCCGGACACCGTGCCGGGCACCCAGATCAACCGCTTCTGTGCCTCCGGCCTCGAAGCCACCAACCTCGCGGCCCAGAAGGTCGCATCGGGCTGGGACAACCTGGTCATCGCCGGCGGCGTCGAGTCCATGTCGCGCGTGCCCATGGGCAGCGACGGTGGCGCGATGTTCACCGACCCCGCCACGGCCTACGACCTCTACATCGCCCCGCAGGGCATCGGCGCAGACCTGATCGCCACCATCGAAGGTTTCTCCCGTGAAGACGTCGACGCGTACGCCGCCGAGTCGCAGGCGCGCGCCGAGGCCGCATGGTCGGGCGGATACTTCGCCAAGTCGGTCGTGCCGGTCAAGGACATCAACGGCGTCACGCTGCTCGACCACGACGAGCACCGTCGTCCCGGCAGCACTGTCGAGAGCCTGGGCAAGCTGAAGTCGGCCTTCGAGGGCCTGGCCGCGATGACCGGCTTCGATGACGTGGCGCTGCAGAAGTACGTCAACGTGGAGAAGATCAATCACGTTCACACCGGCGGCAACTCGTCCGGCATCGTCGACGGTTCAGCTCTGGTGCTGGTCGGCAGCGAAGAGGCAGGCAAGCGCGCCGGCCTCACCCCGCGCGCCCGCGTCGTGGCCACCGCACAGACCGGCAGCGACCCCACGATCATGCTCACCGGACCCACCCCGGCCACCGAGCTGGTACTCAAGAAGGCCGGACTCACCGTCGAGGACATCGACGTGTTCGAGCTGAACGAGGCGTTCGCCTCGGTTGTCATGAAGTGGCTCAAGGATCTGAAGATCCCGCACGAGAAGACCAACGTCAACGGCGGTGCCATCGCGATGGGCCACCCGCTCGGCGCAACCGGCGCAATGCTGGTGGGCACCGTGCTCGACGAGCTCGAGCGCACCGGCGGCCGCTACGGCCTGATCACGTTGTGCATCGGTGGCGGCATGGGTGTTGCCACCATCATCGAGCGTGTCTGACCTCCGGACTTCTTCCCCTTCGCCAGAAAGAGCTTTGAATACCTATGACTGACAACATGATCGGCTGGGAGCAGGACGGCGACGGCGTCGTTGTGCTCACCATGGACGACCCGAACCAGGGCGCCAACACCATGAACGACCTGTACAACTCATCGATGGCGGCAACTGTCGACCGCCTCGAGGCCGAGAAGGACAACATCTCGGGCGTGATCCTCACCTCGGCGAAGAAGACCTTCTTCGCCGGCGGTGACCTCAAGGACATGACGTCGGACCGCAGTGGTGTGGACAAGGCCGAACTGGCCACCCAGATCACTAACAACGCCAACCAGATGAAGGCAGTGCTGCGCCGGCTCGAGACCCTCGGCAAGCCCGTGGTCGCGGCCATCAACGGTGCCGCACTCGGTGGCGGCCTCGAGATCGCGCTGCACACCCACTACCGCATCGCTGCCGACGTCAAGGGCATCAAGATCGGTCTGCCCGAGGTCACCCTGGGTCTGCTGCCCGGCGGCGGCGGCGTGGTCCGTACGGTTCGTCTCCTCGGCCTCCAGAACGCGTTGATGAACGTGCTGCTGCAGGGCCCGAGTTTCAACGCCACCAAGGCGAAGGAAACCGGTCTCGTGGATGAGGTCGTCGGTTCGGTGGACGAACTGATCCCCGCTGCGAAGGCGTGGATCTCGGCGAATCCCGAAGCAGCACAGCCGTGGGACACAAAGGGCTACAAGATGCCCGGTGGCTCACCGACCAGCCCGTCGCTGGCCCAGATGCTCCCGGCCATGCCCGCCCTCCTGCGCAAGCAGCTCAAGGGTGCCCCGATGCCGGCGCCGCGTGCCATCATGGCTGCCGCGATCGAGGGTGCATACGTCGACGTCGACACCGCGGACGTCGTGGAGACGCGCTACTTCGTGTCGCTGGTGACCGGCCAGGTCGCTCAGAACATGATCAAGGCGTTCTTCTTCGACCTGCAGGCCATCAACGGTGGCGCATCCCGTCCCGAGGGTTTCGAGAAGTACACCGCCAAGAAGGTCGGTGTCATCGGCGCCGGCATGATGGGCGCGGCCATCGCGTATGTCTCGGCCAAGGCCGGCATCGAGGTCGTCCTCAAGGACATCAACATCGAGGCCGCCGAAAAGGGCAAGAACTACTCGGTCAAGCTGGAGGAGAAGGCTCTCTCGCGTGGGAAGACCACCCAGGAGAAGTCCGACGCGCTGCTCGCCCGCATCACCCCGACCACCGATGCGGCCGACTTCAAGGGTGTCGACCTGGTGATCGAGGCGGCCTTCGAGTCGGTGGAGGTCAAGCACCAGGTGTTCCAGGAGATCGAAGACATCGTCGAGCCCGACGCGGTCCTCGGATCCAACACCTCCACGTTGCCCATCACCAGTCTCGCCGAAGGTGTGAAGCGGTCCGAGGACTTCATCGGTATCCACTTCTTCTCGCCGGTCGACAAGATGCCTCTGGTGGAGATCATCAAGGGCGCCAAGACCTCTGACGCCGTGCTGGCGAAGGTCATCGACTACACCCTGCAGATCCGCAAGACCCCGATCGTCGTCAACGACAGTCGTGGATTCTTCACCTCGCGGGTCATCGGTACCTTCATCAACGAGGCCATCGCGGCTGTCGGCGAAGGTGTGGAGCCCACGTTCATCGAGCAGGCGGGCGCACAGGCCGGCTACCCGGCTCCGCCGCTGCAGCTCATGGACGAGCTCACGCTCACCCTGCCGCAGAAGATCCGCAAGGAAACCGAGAAGGCACTCGCCAACGAGGGCAAGCCGGTTCCCCAGCACGGTTCCAATGCCGTGGTGGACAAGATGGTCGACGACCTCGGTCGTCCCGGACGCTCCGGCGGCAAGGGCTTCTACGAGTACGACGAGAACGGCAAGCGCGTCCGCATCTGGCCGGGTCTGCGTGAGGCGTTCAACTCGGGCACCAAGGAGATCCCCTTCGAGGACATGAAGGAGCGGATGCTCTTCGCCGAGGCCCTCGAGACCGTCAAGTGCTTCGACGAGGGTGTGCTGGAGACCGTGGCCGATGCGAACATCGGCTCGATCTTCGGTATCGGATTCCCCGCCTGGACCGGCGGCGTGATCCAGTACATCAACCAGTACGAGGGTGGCCTGCAGGGCTTCGTCGACCGCTCACGCGATCTGGCATCGAAGTACGGCAAGCACTTCGAGCCGCCGCAGTCGCTCGTCGACAAGGCAGCCAAGGGCGAGAAGTACTGACGCTCCCGGTGATCGAGGACTGACCGACAGGTCAGCGACTCGGCTCGTCACGGCCCGGTTCCCGCAAGGGGGCCGGGCCGTTGTCGTACCCGCCGGTGGGTGGGTGGACAGGGGCCAACTCGGGTCGTTTGGGCGACAGTCCGTCGCCGAGTGACCTGCCCCGCATGCGCCGGATGATCCAGGGAATGAAAAACGTTCGGGCCCAGAGTGCTTCGCGAGCGATGATCTGGGCTGCGGTCAGCTCTGGGCGTGGTGGCAGGGGAGCGCCCCAGTCAGGTTCGCTGTCAGCAAGATCCAGCGCATACGCGGCTCCGGCCGCAAACCGATCATGACCGAAGGGCGATGCGTGCAACCGGTCGGGTGACCAGGACCGCGCGTCGAGAAGCACTGGGGCGCTGGCGAGATCGACGAGAACGAAGTCGTAGCTGTCGGCGAACTCGCGCATCATCTGATTGACCGCCAGGAGTCGTGACTCGATCCGCCGCGCGATGGGCACGGTCCTGGCCATATTGGGATAGGTGGAGATCAGCACGGTCGCCGAGGTCCGGGCGAGTTCACGATAGATGAAGTCGAGGTCGCGGCGGACCTCTGCGAGGCCGGTGCTGGCAAGCACGTCGTTCATGCCGAGAGGTGCGGCGATCAGGTCGGGTTCCATCGCGAGCGCGGGGTAGAGCTGCTGATCCCGGATCTGGCGCGTTCGGCGTCCGCGCACGGCGAGATTGGCGTAGCGGAAATCGGGATTGTCCCGGGACAGGCGTTCGGCGAGCCGGTCGGCCCATCCGCGGTATCCGGTGACATCGTCACCGTCGCACATTCCTTCGGTCTGGCTGTCGCCGATGGCCACAAAACGTGAATAACTCACCGTGACATTTTATGTGGCGACCCAGCTCTTTCCGGTGCGCCGCTCCGCGCGCACCGCGTCAAGCTGCACGGTTATAGCTCAGAGTCGGGCATTTCGGGCGGGTTCGCGGTTTATCAACAGGCCTATTTCTGCTCCCGAATTGCTCCCGAATTCACCTTGACACCGTTGTAAGGCAAGGGCTACTTTTCGAGTGGCCCAGATCACACCCCGGACTGGGCACGCCGAATGCATTCGCATCCGGCGCACATCCCGTGTAACTCGGAGGGCCTGGTCCGGGCTTATTAGTCATGACCAAATGGCCGCCGGGAAAGGCATTGAAATGCGTAAGAGAACCAGCCGGACGGCGGCAGTATTTGTCGCGGCGGCGTGTGTCTTTTCCGTCGTCTCCTGTAGCGACGACAGCGGGTCCGACGGCGGCAGCAGCAGCGCTGCGGCCGCACCATCGGAAAGCGGTACCAAGGCGACCGGCACTCCGATCAAGGTCGGATTCCTCAATCCGTCGAACGGCCCCATCACCCAGCCCGGAGTGGAGGTCGGCCAGAAGGCGGCGGTCAAGTACATCAACGAGACGCTCGGTGGTGTCGACGGCCATCCGCTCGAGGTCACCAGTTGCGCGGTCGACGTGTCGGCGCCGGAGTCCACCATCGGTTGCGCCAATCAGCTTGTGCAGGCAGGGGTCACGGCGGTCATCGACGGCTACGACGCCGCATCCAGCGCTGCGCTCCCCATTCTCAAGTCGGCGAACATCCCACTCGTGGGCCAGATTCCATTCGACTCGGTGACCGGTTCGTCAGCGGACAACCGCGTCTACTTCGGTCCGCCGCAGGCGTCCTTCCTGGTGGGCGTGATGCAGTCGCTCAAGGCGCAGGGAAAGAACTCCCTGACTCTTGCCAATGTCGATGTGGCAGCCGCACGGCAGACATTCGAACGCATCCTGATGCCGCTGGGCCAGCAGCTCGGCCTGGACGTGAAGAGCGTCTACTACTCACCCACCAACCCGAACTACACCGCGCTTGCATCCACGATCAACTCCGGTAACCCCGATGCGGGTGGTCTGATGACGTCGCAGACCGATGCCAACTGCACCAAGCTCGCGCAGTCGCTGAAGTCCGTCGGCTTCAAGAACACCATGTTCCTCGCTGCCTGCACCGAGTTCATCGACACGATGGGTGCACAGGCTGTCGGCGCCCAGACCTACTCGCCGATCTGGCTCGAGCCGGCAAAGGATTCGGCCCCGGCCGAGATGCAGGAAAACCTGGACATCACCAAGAAGTACGTGGATGAGGCAGGCGACTCCGGCGGCTTCTACGCCTACGGCACCTTCTCGACATTCGTCGACTTCGCCCGGACGCTGAACACCGCCAAGCCGGCCGAGTACACCGGACCGTCGATCCTCGCCGCACTCAAGGGCGTGACCGACTACCAGAGCTGGTTGGGCCCGAAGCTCAGCTGTGGCAAGGCGACCTCGCCGAACTGCACCACCGAGATGTTCGTCTTCGAGGTGGTCGGTGACAAGAAGACCGAGCCCGTCGGCGGCGGACTGACCCAGCCCAACCCGGCTGCACTGCAAGCCATCCCGGGCGCCAGCTAGCCGAACCCGCTCCACGACAGTACAAACCACTGGGGGGTGGATCGCTCGAGACACTCGAGTGATCCACCCCCTGGCCTTGATGCCTTGATCACGCGCATATTCGCCTTGTCACGCAGATCCACACAGTGAGGTGGGCAACGACCCATGAGTCAATTCCTTCAATTCGTCGTCCTCGGCCTTGCGGTCGGGTCGGTCTACTCCGTATTCGCCACATCGCTGGTGGGCATCTATGCAGCCACGGGTGTCATCAACTTCGCGCAGGGCTCCATCGCCCTGTGGGCGGTGTATGTGGTTGCCGCACTGCGCACCGACGGAACGTATGTCCTCCCGATCGGGAGCATCAGCCTCGGCAGTGAAGACAGTCCGACGCCGATGGTGCTCGCCATCGTGATCGGTGTGGCCTCTGCTGCGCTGTGGGCGCTGATCGCGCACTACCTCATCTTCCGGCCTTTGCGCCGCGCCCCGGTGCTGGCGCAGGTCGTCGCATCGGTCGGCCTCATGCTGTTCCTCCAGGCGCTCGTGGACCTGCGATTCGACACCGAATCGCTGATGGCGCTGCCGATCCTGCCGCAGACCACCTTCGAGCTGGCCGGGGCCGTCATCAACCTCAGCGACCTCCTGCTCGCAGTCGTGGCGATAATCATCGCGCTGCTCTTCTGGGCCTACTTCAGTCTGACCACCTTCGGGGTGGCCACCCGCGCCGGCTCCGAAGACGAACTCGCGGCACGACTCGCGGGGTACTCGCCCGACCGGCTCGCCGCCATCGTGTGGGTCATCACCGGTGCGGCCTCAGGTCTCATCGTGGTGCTCGGTGCGTACACCATCGGCTTGGATGCGACGAGCTACACGTTCTACATCATCCCGGCACTGGCCGTCGCACTCGTCGGAAGGCTGACGTCGTTCGGGGTCGCCTGTGTCGCAGGCCTTGTGCTCGGTGCGTTCCAGGCCGTCATCCTGTGGGCCGGCACCCTGGAGTGGTGGCCGACATGGGCACAGACCGGTGTCGGCGACGCCGTGCCGTTCATCGTCGTGGTGATCGCGCTGTTCCTGCTGGGCGGCAAGATCCCGTCTCGTGGCTCGCTCGGTGAAGCCAAGATGCCCGCGGTCTTCATTCCGAAGATCCGTCCGATCCCTGTTGTGCTGACGATTGGTGCCGTGGTGGCGGCGGTGCTGTTGACATCCGGCAGTTGGCGATTCGGAATCGTGACGTCGATGATCCTGTCGCTGATCGCGCTGTCGCTGGTGTTGCTGACCGGCTATCTCGGTCAGATCTCGCTGGCGAGTATGGCCTTCGCGGGTTCGGCAGGGTTTGCCCTGTCGAAGGTGACGACGAACTGGGGCGTTCCGTTCCCGCTGAGCATCCTGCTCTCGGCGCTGATCGCCACCGCGCTCGGAGTGGTCGTCGGCGTTCCCGCCCTGCGCATTCGCGGTGCCCAGCTCGCAGTGGTGACGCTGGCGGCGGCGCTGGCGATCCAGAGTTTCGTGTTCAACAACCCGTCGATCACCCCGTTCGAGGGCAACCTGATCTCCGATCCGAAGTTGTTCGGCTGGGACCTGTCGGTGCGCCAAGGTTCGGAACTCACGACCATCGAGTTCTCGATGATGGTCCTGGTGGTGGTGACCGTGCTGACCCTCATCGTGATGCGTTTCATGGCAGGCGCCACCGGACGCGCCTTCCTGGCCGTTCGTTCGAATGAGCGGGCCGCCGCCTCGGTCGGAATCAACGTCGCCGCAACAAAATTGCTCGGCTTCGCCCTCTCGGCATTCCTGGCCGGGGTGGGTGGATGCCTCATCGGATACAGCCGCGGACAGCTGTCGGCAGCGTCGTTCACGGTGATCATCGGGCTGACCTTGTTGGCGATGACCTACGTCGGCGGGATCACGTCGGTGTCGGGTGCCTTCATCGCCGGCATCATCGGCCCCTTGGGCGTGGGATACGTGTTCCTCACCCAGACAATCGATTTCGGTCAGTACTACCAGATCATCGCCGCCGGCAGCCTGCTGCTGATGGCGGTCCTGAACCCCGTCGGCGTCGTCGGAGCCGTCAGGGAGACCGTCGACCACATCAAGGCGAGGGCCGGGAAGAACCGAAACAACAACACATCCGGACCGGACACGAAGTCGGTCGCAACATCCGAACCGAAAGCGAGCTCTCATGTCGGCTGAAGCACATGGCGCACTGCTGCAGGCCCGCAATCTGTCGGTGCGGTACGGCGGCGTCGTCGCCAATGACAACATCACCCTCGAGGTCGGTGCCGGCGAGATCGTCGGACTGATCGGTCCGAACGGCGCAGGCAAGACCACCTTCGTCGACGCCGTCACCGGTTTCACCAAGTCGACCGGTGAGGTGTCGATGGCGGGCGTCCGGATCGACGGACGCCCTCCTCACCGGCGGCGGGGGACGGGAATGGCCCGAACCTGGCAGGCGGGTGAGCTGTTCGCCGATCTGACCGTGGCCGAGAACCTGGCGGTCGCGGTGCAGAAACCGGGACTCAAGGCGCTCGTCACCGACGTATTCACCGGCTCCAAGCCGCCGGCCGACACAATCGGCGACGCGCTCGCGATGGTGGGTCTGACCGAGGCCGCCGACAAGCGTCCGAGTGAACTGGCTTTGGGCCAGCAGAAGTTGGTCGGTGTGGCCCGGGCGCTCGTCGGGGGCACGAGCATGGTGCTCCTCGACGAGCCGGCCGCAGGTCTGGACACTCATGAGAGTCGTGACTTCGGCAACGAGCTGCGCCGGATCGCCGCCAGCGGAATCGGTGTCCTGCTCATCGACCACGACATGTCACTGGTCCTCGATGTGTGCCATCGCTTGTACGTGCTCGACTTCGGCAAGGTCATCGCTGCGGGTCCCCCTCAGGAGATCCGCGACGACCCCAAGGTCGTGTCGGCTTACCTGGGCAGTGCCGAGGTGGAGGCCGAAGTAGAGATCGACGAAAACGGACAGTCCGCGGCTTCGCCTGTACTGCAGAAAGGTACGGCACAGTGACACATTCATCTGGGACAGATCCTTCGGGCACCGACCCTTCTGGCACCGACCCGTCATTGCCCGACACTCCCGCAACACGTCCTGCAGGGGCGCATGCAGCCGGAACCGACAAGCGTGCCCCCACAACCCGATCCGGTGATCCGGTTCTGACCATCGAGGGCCTCAACGTCGGATATGGCGGTGTGCCGGCCGTCCGCGACTTCAATGCCAGCTTGCGCGCGGGGGAGATACTGGCTCTGCTCGGGCCCAACGGCGCCGGAAAGACCACCACCCTGCTCGCGACGATCGGTGCGCTACCCATGTTGTCGGGCAAGGTCACCGCACTCGGACAGCCGCTGGACAAACGCGTCGAGCGCAACGCCCGCCGCGGGGTGACGATGGTGCCGGACAACCGTGGTGTGTTCCACAAGCTCACGGTCTCGGACAACCTCCGATTGTCGAAACGCAAGAACGGTGCCGAGCTGAGTGACGTCTTCGAGTACTTCCCGAAGCTCAAGACCCTCAAAGGTCGTCGCTGCGGCAATCTCTCGGGTGGGGAGCAGCAGATGCTGGCCCTGGCCAAGGCGCTCCTGGCCAGACCGAAGGTGTTGCTCATCGACGAACTCAGCCTGGGACTGTCGCCGATCGCGGTGAAAGATCTGCTGCCCCGTCTGCGCACCATCGCCGACGAGCAGGACATGGCGGTGGTCCTGGTGGAGCAGCACATCGACCTCGCGCTCGCGATCGCCGACTCAGCGATAGTGCTGCACCATGGCCGGGTTGCACTGTCCGGGCCCGCAAGTGACCTCCGAGGACAACGAGACAAGGTGGAGGCGGCATACTTCGGCCGGGTCGACGGCGACGTCGCGGCCACGCACTAGACACCGATTCGGTGGATGCTGCGTCAGATTCGCGTGGAGGAGGGGCAGTGCCGAAGGCGAGCAGCCAGAAGCGTGGTGGATCTCCTGCCAAGCCGTCCGCAGCGAAAGCCGCTGCCCGCAGCACTCGGAACCGTCCCACCGATTCCGAATTGCTCGACGCCGCGCTGTCGGTGATCGCGGACGTCGGCGCCGAACGCGCAACGATGGACATGATCGCCGACCGGGGTGGCACCTCACGGGTGACCTTGTACGCGCACTTCGGTTCTCGTGACGGGCTCGTGGACGCAGTCATCGACCGTGAGCTGGATGCGCTGACCGCATGGATGTTCGCCGCGTACGACAAGGGCGAAACCATGGCCTACGGTGACCGGGCGAAGTATTCGGTCGAGTCGCTGTTCGAGTATGCCCGGAAACAGCCCGAGGGTTTCCGGGTACTGCTCACCAACCGCGCCGACGACAACGTCCCCGGGCGCAGGCTCTTCGCAGCCCTGGAACCGCGGATTGCGCAACGACTCCGGGCCAACTACGCCGAACGAGGGGTGGAGGTGCAGGCCAGCGCCGACACCCTGGCCTCGCTGCTCCTCGGGATGAGCCTGGACGTGGCCTACCGCGCGGTGATCGTGTCCGGTGCGGGAATCGACGCGGCGTGCGACCTGGCGGTGACGGCGTCACTCGCGGTACTGCGTTCGGTGGAGGTCCGTCAACTCCATGCGATCGACGAGTCACTCGCAACGCGATGACGGGGCGCGACGAGAACCGACCGTGCGCACCCGCGAAACAGGAACACGTTCTAATCTAGAGCGGTGGACGTGACATATGAAGAGAGCAAAAGGGAACTGCAGACCGACCAAGGGGTACTGCGGTACCACGAAGCGGGGTCGGGTCCGCCGCTGATCCTGCTGCACGGTTCGGGACCAGGTGTCACCGGCTGGCGCAACTACCGCGGCAACATCGGGGTCTTTGCAGAGACCCATCACTGCTACGTGCTCGAGTTCCCGGGCTTCGGGGTCAGCGACCCGGTCAAAGGACACCCCGTGCTCACCGCCGGATCGTCGGTCATCCGGTTCATGGATGCTCTCGGTATCGAATCAGCGCCGGTGATCGGCAACTCCATGGGTGGTGTGGTCGGGGTCAACCTGGCGATCAAGAAGCCCGAGCGGGTCAGCAAGCTCGTGACCATCGGCGGCGTCGGCCCGAACGTCTTCAGCTCCAGCCCCAGCGAAGGACTGCGGTTGTTGCAGGAGTTCACCGACGGGCCCGACCGGGACAAGCTGGTGCGGTGGCTGACCGCCATGGTCTACGACCCCGCGCTCATCACCGAAGAGCTCATCGAGGAGCGATGGGAAGCGGCGATCAACCCGGACGCACAGGAGACCGCGCAGATGATGTACGGCTCAGCGGCTTTCGCCATGCAGCAACAGTTCATGGCCGCATCGGACACGCCGCCTTACTGGTCGATGATGCACAAGGTGTCGTGCCCGACCCTGCTCACCTGGGGTCGCGACGATCGGGTGAGTCCGCCGGACATGTCGATGGTGCCCATGCGGCTGATCCCGAACGCCGAACTGCACATCTTCCCCAACTGCGGCCACTGGGTGATGATCGAGGCGAAGAGGGCCTTCGAGGGAGCGGTACTCGACTTCCTGGGTCGGTGAGTCGAGTCGCCGGCAACCGGTCGCCGCTGTTGGGTCAGTGGGCGTCGGGTCCGGCGGTGACAACCTGAAGGGCGATCTCCGCGAGCTTGACGTTGGCATCCTGTGACAGTCGTGCCAGCAGGCGGAAGGCCTCGTCGGGGTCGAGTCCGTACCGTTCCATGATCATGCCCTTGGCCTGACCGATGATGTCGCGGTTGGTGAGAGCGGCGCGGATCTGGTCACGTTCGCGAACGGCTGAGAACGCGATCGCGGCGTGCGCGGCGAACAGCGAGCCGATCGACACCGACTCGTCGTCGAACGCATTCGGCGTCGAACTGTGCAGATTGAGAGCGCCGAAGTTCTCGTTCTCGATGTAGAGGCAGAAGCAGATCATCGACTTGATGCCGAGCTCGTTCGCGCCGGCGGCGAACGCCGGCCAGCGGGAGTCGGTTGCCATGTTGTCGATGCGCACGGTTTCTTCGCTGAGGGCCGAGCGAATGCAGGGACCTTCTCCGAGTTCCTGCTGCAACTCGTCCGACTTGCCTGCCAGGTCACCGATCATCACGGGTGTTTGGACCTGGCCTTTGCCCGTCACGAGCGTGACGCTGGCGTACTCCGCGCCGGGAACCGACTCAACGGCCGACTTTGAGATAGCATGCAAAATGGACTCGGTGTCTTTACTCTCCGACCGCAAAAGCCGCGCCACGTCGGCCATCTGAGCCGACAGGGCGGTGGACGGTGGGTAGATCTGCTGTGACTCCATGTGACCTCATCCTCGCAATGCCGTTTCCCGACGACAGGGAAAGCTTACTTTCCGATGTCAAATTGCCGCGTCTCGACTGACGTGATCATACTGCCCCGGAAATAGCTGCGACGTGGGAATACTTGGCGAGATGGTGATGTGAACGACGACTCTCGCATTCGGTTGTGGCCGTTGAACAAAGGACACCCTGTCGAGTATGTTGGGCGTTCTGGCGTGCGGGGGATCAACCGAAGGAATTACATGCAGATCAACGCAACGAGCCGTCGCGGCCTCGGCCGGCTGACGGTCGTCGTGGCGGGGGCTGCTCTGTGTGCGGGCATCTCTGCGTCCCCCATCGGAGCCGACCCCCTGTGGCCCGGTGGGCCCGAGGTCCCGGGCGTTTCCGCGCCCTCGGCCCCCAGCACCACCCCCAGTACCTCGCCGAGCGACGACCGCCCACTCGGCCGGGCGAACTTCTCCACACCGTCGCTCGATCCAGCTGACGGTGAGACCGTCGGCGTGGCGCAGCCCGTGGTGATCAGGTTCCAAGACGCCGTCGACGACAAGAAGACCGCCGAGAAGGCCATCCGCGTCACCACCAGTCCGGAAGTAAAGGGCCACCTCTACTGGGTGGGCCACAAAGAGGTTCGGTGGAAGCCTGAGGGATTCTGGCCGGCCGGCACCGACGTGACTGTCGAAGCCGGTAGTGCCACATCGAATTTCACGATCGGCGAGTCATGGGTGGCCACTGCCGACGACAACACCCACACCATCACCGTGACCGTCGACGGTGACGTGGTGCGCACGATGCCGATGTCGATGGGGTCGAACGACAACCCCACCCCCAACGGGGTCTACACCGTGGGGGAACGATTCGCCGACATGTACATGGACTCCTCGACCTACGGGGTGCCGGTCGATTCGCCCGACGGCTACCGCACCTACGTCGAGTACGCGACGCGTATCTCCAACAGCGGCATCTTCGTGCATGCTGCGCCCTGGTCGGTGGGACAGCAAGGCAACACCAACGTCTCGCACGGCTGCCTCAACGTGAGCACCGAGGACGGCCGCTGGTTCTTCGAGAACGCACCCAAGGGCGCACCCGTCATCGTGCAGAACACCATCGGCGGAACCGTCGACCCCACCGACGGCCTCACCGACTTCACCACGCCGTAGACCCCCGATCTTGGTGGGTTCGGGCGAGTGAACCCGCAGGTCGTGCTCACCGGAACCCACCAAAATCGGGGTGCTGGGGTCACCAGATGCGGACGCGGTCCCCGTCGTCGAGATACAGGGCGTCGTCGGGGCTGACATCGAAGGCCTCGTAGAAGGCGTCGATGTTGCTGATCACCCCGTTGCAGCGGAACTCCGGCGGTGAATGCGGGTCGATCGACAACCGGCGGATGGCCTCGGCGTCACGGGTTTTGGTGCGCCAGACCTGAGCCCACCCGTAGAACACCCGCTGCAGACCGGTCAGTCCGTCGATCACCGGGGCAGGCTTGCCGTCCAACGCGATCTGGTACGCCACCAACGAGATCGACAGCCCGCCGAGGTCGCCGATGTTCTCGCCGATGGTGAACTCGCCGTTGACCTTGTACTTCTCGTCGAGGCCCTTGGGGGTGAAGTTGCCGTACTGGTCGATGAGTTTGCGTGTGCGGGTACCGAATTCGGCACGATCGTCGTCGGTCCACCAGTCGACCAGGTTGCCGTCGCCGTCGTACTTGGCACCTTGATCGTCGAACCCGTGCCCGATCTCGTGACCGATGACCGCGCCGATGCCGCCGTAGTTCGCCGCATCGTCGGCCTCGGGATCGAAGAACGGCGGTTGCAGGATGGCCGCGGGGAAGACGATCTCGTTCATGCCGGGGTTGTAGTAGGCGTTGACCGTCTGCGGGGTCATGAACCACTCGTCGTGGTCAACCGGGCTGCCGATCTTCGCGAACTCCCGGTCTTCTTCGTAAGCGCTTGCGCGAGCGATGTTGCCGAACAGGTCGTCCCGTTCGATGCGTAGCGATGAGTAGTCGCGCCAGGTCGCCGGATAACCGATCTTCGGGGTGAACTTCTCGAGCTTGACCAGCGCCTTCTCGCGGGTCTGCGGGCTCATCCAGTCGAGGTCGCTGATGTTGCGGCGATAGGCCTTGACGAGGTTGTCGATCAAGACGTCCATCCGGGCTTTGGCCTCGGGCGGGAAGTGCTTGGCCACATACAGTTTCCCGACAGCGAAGCCCAGGCACTGCTCCACCAGCCCGACCCCGCGTTTCCAGCGGTCGCGGATCACCTCCGAACCGGTGAGGGTCTTGCCGTAGAAGGCGAAGTTCTCGGCGACGAACTCGTCGGACAGGTACGGCGATGCCGAATGCAACAGACGCCACTGCGCCCATGTCTTCCACTCGTCGAGGTCGCGGTCGGCCCACAACGCCGCCACACCTTCGACGAAAGTCGGCTGCCCGACCACCACTTCGCCGAACGTGGTCGCAGGTTCGGTGTGCAGCCCCGAGATCCAGGATTCGACGTCGAAGCCTGCTGCCTGGTCGGTCAATTCGGCAAAAGAGCGCAGGTTGTAGGACAGGTCGGCGTCGCGGCGGCGAACCACGTCCCAGTGCTGCGCGGCGATGGCCGTCTCCAGATCCACAACCGTTGCCGCTCGCGCTGCCGCGTCGTCGAAGCCGGCGAGTGCAAACATCTTCTCCACGTGTGCGCGGTAGGCGGCCACGGTCTCGGCGTGGTTGTCCTCGCGGTAATAGGACTCGTCGGGCAGACCGATCCCCGACTGCGTGATGTGGATCAAGTATCGGTCGGACTGCTTGGCGTCGGTGTCGACGTAATACCCGAACAGCCCGCCGATGCCACGGCGTTGCTGTGCACCGACGAGGCGGGCCAGCTCGGTGCGGTCCGCAGCAGCGGCCAGATCGTCGAGGTCGCCGCGAATCGGCGAGATGCCCACTTCGTTGATGCGGGACTCGTCCATGAAACTGGCGAAGAGGTCGCCGATCTTCTGGGCGTCGCTCCCCGGGGCCGGGTCGTTCTCCGCGCATTCGGTGATCAGGTCGCGGACGTTCTCTTCGGCGCGGTCGCGGAGCACATGGAACGCGCCGTCGACGGGACGATCGTCGGGGATGATGTGCTCGCGCAACCATGCCCCGTTGACGTGCTCGAACAGGTCGTCCTGCGGACGCACCGATTCATCGACCCAGCTGAGGTCGATCCCGGACCTGGGGTCCGACGCGTCGGCGGTGATGGAAGGGGTATCGGTGGAAGAAGTCACCAGACCATCCTGGCACTAGAGCCAGTTTTCGTCAGCCGACGGCCGGTTCGGCATCCTGATGGGCATTGAGCAACAGGTGGTCGAAGCTCTGGCGAGCCGTGTCGTCGATGGTCACCGCGCCCGAGGCAGCGGCGACGATGTTCTGTGCCAGGGTTCGCAGTTTTGTGTTCGTCTGCTGTGATCGCCAGGTCAGGACGTCGAAAGCCCGGTCGGCCGGGATGCCGTAGACCAGCATCAACATGCCCTTCGCCTGCTCGATCACGGCCCGCGATGTCGCGAAGTTCTTGACCGCCGCGTCCATCGTCTCTTTGAGCTCGCTGTCGTGGCCGTCGGAGAGGTCGACGTAGAAGCCCTCGGTGCCGGTCACGGCGCCCGACTCGTCCAGCATCTGGTCGCCGATGACCAGCACGTGCCGAACCCGGCCGTCGCGGTCGATGATGCGGTGACGGCTGCTGAAGGGCCGACCGTCCCGGACCAGGCCGTCGATGGCCTGGGCGACCCGCTCGCGGTCGTCGGGATGTTTGTGGTCGAGCAGGAACTGCGTGGTGGGATTCACCTCGCCGGGACGGTACCCGTGAATCGCGGCGACCTCATCAGACCACTCCCAACGCCGTTCTCTGGCGTAGAAGCGGAAACTACCCACCGTGTGTGGGGTGCCACCCAGGACATGTTCGATGGACTGACCATCGGTGGGGTTGTTTTCCATGTAGAAGCTCCTCGGCCAACGTGCGGACAGAGTTGTAGAACCGTCGCGCTGTGGTGCAGGTTGGCGGCTAGATGAGGCCCACTATCTGGAGCTAAAGATTTTTTAGCATGAAGGTGCGATCCATCGCCACACGCCCCGCGGACGAGTCGCAATGGCGGACGCACCCCCGCTCACCGCCTGTGATGCCGGATGTGGACCAGTGAGAGCCATCGTCGGCCGATGTCGTGCCTACTACATGCCCGCCAGGGCGTAAAGAGTTGCGAGCGGGCGAACTGTATCTCGTCCTGCCCGATGTCGGCGGGGCTACTGTGACGCAGTGTTCACGACGACCCTGGTGCGACGGCTTGCGGTGGATCTGTGCCGCGTCGGCGCCCAGAGCTGTTGTCGATAGCCATGTTCGAGCGCGGTTGCGGCTTGTCGGCCGACGCCTGAGCGCGTTCTCCCGTCCCTCTTGATCGATCCTTCCGGCGCGGCCCCCGACCGGCCTCGGGGATCGATCGTCTCCCGCTCGATACGAGCCTCCATGTCACCAGGGGTTTTGCAGTGTCAGTAGTGCCAGCCATCTCCGAACCGACCGATCAGGACGGCGACCGGGCCATCACTCCGGCATCGTCGCCCCGTGGGCGGCGCAGCTCGAAGGTGTTGTCGCGCATCGGCTTGCCGGTTCTGTCGCTGATCATCTTCATCGCGCTGTGGCAGCTCGTGGTGAGCCTGAAGATATGGAGCGAGACCCTCGTTCCGGCCCCGAGTGCGGTATGGGACGCCTTCGTTCAGACCTCGACGACCAACGACGGGGTGCGGGGCTACGCCGGCAAATACCTGTACGAGCACCTCCTGATCAGCCTCGAACGAATCGCATACGGCACCGTGATCGGCATCGTCGTCGGGATCGCCTTCGGCTTGCTGATGGGCACGTTCGGCAAGGTCCGCGCGGTCTTCGAACCGTGGATCACGTTCCTGCGCACCCTGCCGCCGCTGGCCTACTTCTCCCTGCTCATCATCTGGCTGGGCATCAACGAAGAACCCAAGATCACCTTGCTGGCCATCGCTGCGTTCCCTCCCGTGGCCGTCGCCACCACATCTGCGGTGCTGGCAGCACCGCAAAGCCTGACAGAAGCGGCAAAGGCGCTGGGCGGCAGCAAGTTCGACGTCATCAAAGATGTGGTGGTGCCGTCGGCATTGCCGGAGACCTTCACCGGCATCCGCCTCGCGGTCGGCGTCGCCTACTCGTCATTGGTCGCGGCCGAGTTGGTCAACGGTCTGCCGGGAATCGGCGGGATGGTGCGAGATGCCGCCAATTACAACAACACTCCGGTGGTACTGGTGGGCATCGTCGCCATCGGAACCTCGGGGCTCATCATCGACGGCTTGCTGCAACTCATCGAGCGCAAGACCGTGCCCTGGCGTGGTCGCGCCTGACCCACTCCGCCTGAACTCCATACAGCAAGTCCCACAGAGAGAAAGAACCCGAACGAACATGAGTGATACAGCCCTGCCCGGACGCCTGCGTCGACGATGGACAACCGTGGTCGCCGCGCTCGCGGCTCTGACCCTGACGCTCGGCCTCGCCGCCTGCTCCGACGACAGCGACAGCGGCAAGACCATCACCATCGGATATCAGGCCTTCCCCAGCGGCGACCTCATCGTCAAGAACCAGAAGTGGCTCGAGCAAGCGCTGCCCGACCACACCATCAAGTGGACGAAGTTCGAATCCGGAGCCACCATCAACCAGGCGTTCATCGGCAACTCGATTGACATCGGCGCAATCGGGTCGAGCCCGGTGGCCCGCGGACTGTCCGGCGCCTCACCCATCGGCTACAAGGTTGCGTTCGTCCTGGATGTCGCCGGTGACAACGAGGCGCTCGTCGCCCGGAACGGCACGAACATCAACAGCGTCGCCGATCTGCGTGGCAAGACCATCGGAACCGCGCTCGCGTCCACAGCTCACTACAGTCTGCTGGTCGCCCTCGAGCAGGCCGGTCTCAAAGCGAGCGACGTCAAGATCGTCGACCTGCAGCCCCAAGCGATCCTGGCGGCATGGGAACGCGGCGACATCGACGCCGCCTACACCTGGCTGCCGACGCTCGACGAGCTGCGCAAGACCGGCAAAGATCTGGTCACCAGCCGGGCCATCGGTGAATCAGGCAATCCCACACTGGATCTCGGCGTGGTGTCGAACAAGCTGATCGAGAGCGACCCGGAAGCGGTCAATGCATGGCGCAAGGTGCAGGCCCGCGCTCTCGAGCTCATCAAGTCCGATCCCGCCGCAGCGGCCGGGTTCATCGCACCCGAGCTGGGGATCAGCGCAGATGAGGCACTCGGTCAGTTGAAGCAGGGTGTGTACCTGACCCCGGAATCGATCGCGTCGCCGCAGTGGCTCGGCACGCCGGGGGCCGTCGGCAACCTCGCCAACAACCTGCTCAGTGCCGCAGAGTTCCTGGTGGAGCAGAAGCAGATCGACAAGGCGCCCACCCTCGAGCAACTGCAGCAGGCGATCTACGTCGAAGGTTTGCCCGGTGCCTTCGCACAGTGACGCCTCGACGTCGGGTGCGATCCGGCTGGACAACGTCTCGCACCGCTACGGCAAGGGTTCGGACACCGTCACCGCGGTCGGTCCGGTCTCCCTCGATGTACCGGCCGGGGAATTCCTCGTCCTGGTCGGGGCCTCGGGGTGTGGCAAGAGCACCCTTCTGCGGCTGATCGCGGGATTCGAGAGGCCCACCGAAGGCCGCGTCGACGTGCTCGGCCGCCCACCCACCCCGGGCGACTCGGCGGGCGTCGTGTTCCAGCAACCGCGCCTCTTTCCCTGGCGAACCGTCGGCGGCAACATCGACCTGGCGCTGAGATACGCCGGTGTCGCCACATCGGACCGGCCGGGCCGACGGGACCAACTACTGGAACGGGTCGGTCTGGAGGGCACCGCCGATCGGCGGATCTGGGAGATCTCGGGCGGACAGCAACAGCGCGTGGCCATCGCCCGCGCACTGGCCGCCGAGAACCCGCTGTTCCTGCTCGACGAGCCGTTTGCCGCGCTCGACGCTCTCACGCGGGAGCGGTTGCAAGAAGACGTGCGTGCGGTGAGCACCGACACCGGCCGAACCTCGGTGTTCGTCACCCACAGTGCCGAGGAAGCCGTGTTTCTCGGATCCCGGATCGTGGTGCTGACCAGGCGTCCCGGCCGGATAGCACTCGACATAGAGGTCGATCTACCGCGAGGCGACGTCGATGCCGAAGCACTCCGGAGTTCATCCGAGTACAACGCATTGCGGTCGGAGGTCAGTCATGCGGTGAAGGCGGCTGCTGCTGTGTAGTTTGGCTCGCTTCGCTCGCGGGCAGACGGCCTGTGTCGCGTGCTCTTCCTTCGTCGACTCGGTCGCTGCGCTCCCTCGCTCCTCTGTCCAGAGCACGCGGGCCGTCTGCCGGGCGGGGTGAGGCGGTGAAGTTTCGGGCCGTTGTCTTGCTGGCGCACGGCTTTGTGCCTCACGCCCGTGTTCAAACATGGGCGTGAGGCACAAAACCGTGCGGGAGTAGGTGGGGAGGCCTTTGCTGGTTGACTCGCCTCTCGCGGGCAGCGCGGTCGTGCAGCTACTGACCCAGTGCTTTATGCATCTCCCAGATCAGGACTTCGGCGTCGGTGGTGGCGGTGAGTCTCTCGCCGCCCCCATCGGTGATCCGGACTGCGTCGCCGGAGTGCGCCCGGCCGGTGGATTCGAGATCCACAGACCCCGATGCCACGAAGACGTGGCCCCACGGCAGCTCCGGCAAGGTGATCGATTGGCCGGCCGAGAGCCGGGCCACGTGCAAGGCTGCCGAGCGGTTCGCGATCCGGATCGCCGAGTCGTACTTCGGCATACCCGACGCCACGGTGACGAGCCCGCCCGACTGCAACTGATCGCCGATGTCGAGTTGGTCGTAGCCGGGCTCGATGCCGGCTTCGTCGGGAAGCACCCACATCTGCACGAAGTGCACGGGGTCGGTGCCAGTTCCCTGGTGTAGCTGCCAGGTGTCGTTGCGTTCGGAATGCCGGATACCGGTGCCCGCACTCATCCGCTGGGCGAGCCCCGGATAGATGACGCCGGAATGGCCCATCGAGTCCTGATGCACCAGCGACCCCGACAGCACCCACGTCACGATTTCCATGTCCCGATGAGGATGGGTGTCGAAGCCCTGCTGCTGGGCGACGCGGTCGTCGTTGTTCACCAACAGCACACCGTGATGTGTGTTGGCCGGGTCGTAGTTGTCGCCGAACGAGAAGCTGTGCCGCGAATCGAGCCAGTCGATGCGGGTGGTGGGTCGGTCGTCAGCGCGGACCAGTTGATGGAGACTCACCCCATCCATCTTCCGCCTGCTCGGTCGTGGTCGCAAAGTGGACGAATAGGGCCGAAAAGCAGCTGATTTAAGGGTAGTTACTCGATTGTGACGGTCTCGTAAGCAAGTCGGAAACTACATTGGTGCCATTCACCCTGTTACAGGAGTGAAAATTGTGACTATGCGTCGTTCCCCCGGCCGTTCCGCGGCCATTGCAGTTCTTGCGCTCGTCTGCGCGCTTGCCGCCACGTCTTGTGGCGCCTTCGGCAAGGAACTCGACACCGGCGCCGCAGCGATGCTGAACCAGTTCGCCGCCGCGATGGAAGACCAGGATTCGGCGGCTGCGGCCGGGTTCACATCGGCGCCGGGGCCGGCCGGCACCGCGCTGCAGGCCACCCTCACGGGGATGTCGGCACAGAAAGTCGACGTGAAGGTGGGGCACGCCCAGGAGTACACCGACGGCACCGCGACATTCGACCTCGAGACCACCTGGCAACTCGGCAACGAGCGCGAATTCACCACGAAGACGGCCGGCTCGGCTCGCAAGCTGTCCCTCGGCTGGAGGGTGAACTGGCAACCCGAACTACTCGCCGACGACATGCCCGCCGGGGGAAGCCTCCGGAACATCCGCACCGACGCACGGCCCTCGCCGGTGGTGCTCGACCGCTCCGGCAAGCCGATGCTCAACCTGCAGACGATCAACGAGATCGTTCTCGATCCCGGCGCCACCCGTGATCTGGGGGCAGCGACCACGGCACTTGCCGGAATCATCGCCCCGCTCGCGCCACTGGTCACCCCCGCCGTGATGACCCAGCAGCTCCGCGATTCGGGTAATCAGCCGGTCACCGTCGTCTCCGTGCGCGAGTCGGACATGGTGGCGCTGGCCGGCGACCCGAAGTCGGTGCCCGGAGTCTCGATCCGGAAGGTGCCGCAGCTGGTCCTGATCGACCGGCGACTGGATTCGCCGGTACTCGACGGCGTCCACGACTACTGGCAGGCCATCCGCGACGCGACATCCGGGTGGGCGGTCCAGATGCTGGCGCCCGGCCAGAAGCCGCTGGAGCTCGCCGGTGAGCAGGGGCCGGCCGGGCCGAACGTGCCCACCACCATCGACCCGATCACCCAGTTGGACGCCCTCGACGCCGTCGTCGAGGTTGCACAACCGGCGAGCATCCTGGTGCTCGACGCCAAGACCGGGGCGATCCGCGCGTCCACCCGCAACGACCTGGCCACCGAACACGGCATCACCATCGGCAGGCAGTACCCGGCAGGCACAACGTTGGGCCCGGCCGCCAAGGTCATCAACGAGGTTGCCGGATCCGATGATTCGAAGGCGGCCGCGTTGCTGGCCCAACTCGGCCTCGACGTGGACTTCACCATCCCCGGTGTCCGCCCCGAGGGCGGAGGGCAGGGCATCGACGCAAAGCCGGTGACCTTCCGCTCCGAGGACCTCACCGTGTCCGCGCTGAACATGGCGACGCTCGGGGTGGCGATAGCTCGCGGCAGTTCGATCGCCCCGTCCATCATCGTGGGACAACCGGGCCGGGTCTCCGGGGGAGAGCTCGGGACCGTGGATCCTGCGGTGCTCGGCACGGTCGGCAAGGCCATGCGCGACACCGCCACCACGGGTGATGCCAGCGACCTGACGAATGCGTCCGGAATGCGAGCGCTCGTGGGCACCAACGGCCCGCAGGGTCCGGGCTGGTTTGTCGGCATCTCGGGCAGCAAGGTCTTTGTCGTCTACTGCGAGGGCGAACGGTCGGGTACTGCGGCACTTGCTGTGGCGCAACGTTTCCTGACACCTCGGGTACATCCGCAGTAGTTCCGGATGGCTCAGTGGGTCCTGGCCAGGGCGTCGGCATGGCGGCGTGCCTCGCGGCGGTCCTTGATCACCGGAGCACTCTCCTTGATCGACAGCAGGCACACCAGACTCACCGCCATCAGGGCTGCGGCGTAGAAGCCGACGGGGATTACGCTGCCCGTTGCGCTGACCAGTCGGTTGGCGATCATCGGTGCGAAACCGCCGCCCAGCACCGCCCCGACCTGGAAGCCGATGCCGATCCCGCTGTAGCGCTGGCTGACCGGGAAGAGCTCGGCAAACGTGGTGAGGATTGGTCCGTAGACGAATCCGGTCAGCGCGAACCCGATCGAGATGACCGTGATGCAGGCGGTGAACGACCCGTTCTCGGTGACCCAGAAGAGATACGGTGCAAACAACAGTGCGGTGACCATGCCGAACCCGATCACGGGTTTGCGTCCGATCCGGTCGGACAAATAGCTGCCCAGTACGACGGTTGCGGCGTGGCATGCAAGGGCCACGGTGATTCCGAGGACAACCTCGGAGCGGACGAAGCCACGGCCGGGCGATGACTCGGTCAAGAACGAGAGCATGAACGTGAACAGCAGAAACGCGTAGCAGTTCTGGCCGATGTTCATACCCGCCGCGAGTCCCACCCGCTTCCAGTTTTCCTTGACGACCGCGAGCGCCTTGGGGGCGTCGACGTCTTCTTCGGCGGTGGTCGCCACGAAATCGGGTGTCTCACTGATCTTCACCCGGGTCCAGATCCCGATCGCGAGCACCAGACCGCCGGCCAGGAACGGGATCCGCCAGCCCCACGCGATCACATCTTCCATGGGGAGCAGCAGTACGAGCGCGAACGACAGGTTGGCCAGGATTCCGCCGACCGGCGAGCCCAACGTGACAAAAGCGCCATAGAGTCCTCGGCGCTCGCGGGGTGCGTGTTCGGCGGCGAGCAAGGTGGCCCCGCCGATCTCGCCGCCTCGTGAGATGCCGTGCACCATGCGCAGGAATATCAGGATGATGGGTGCCGCCACACCGATGGCGTTGCTGTCGGGCAGGATGCCCATCACCAGAGTCGCCCCTCCCATCAGGAGGAAGGCAGTGGTCAGCGCGGTTCGTCGGCCGAATCTGTCACCGTAGTACCCGAAGATCACCGCGCCGATCGGGGCCATGATGAACCCGACCGCGAACGTGGCGAAGCCGAGGAACGTGCCGAACCACGGGTCGTCGACGTTGAAGTACACCTTGTTGAACACCAGTGCGGTGGCGGTGCCGTAGATGGCGAAGTCGTAGAACTCCAGGATGGTTCCGGCGCCGGAGGCCACCCCGATGCGAGTGGCTCCTTCGCGGCGGTCTTCGCCGGCTCGTGCGACTGGATGATTTGTGGCCACCATGTCTATGCTCCTCGTGACAGATGAAAAGTGCCGGGTCTGGCGAACATGCCAGGGCCCGGGTCTGGCGGATGGATCGATGATGCGCGCATCTCGGCGCGCTGCGAATAGGGAAAAGCCTTACTGCGCAGCCACCTTGGCTGCGACCTCGGGCCATCAGGGCAGCGTCGAGCGCAACGCCGGGCAGACGCTGTCCTGAGAGTTGCTGTGTGCTCGGCTAAGTCGCGGGAACGAGATCCCCGTAGCGCGGGAGTTCACCCAAGGCGTCGAGGATGCGGGCGAACTCGGCGGTCCGGCGGGCCTGGTACTCGTCGACGGTGAGCGGGTCAAAAGTATAGAATCCCTGCCCGTCGGAGATGCCTCGACGACCGGATACCATGTTCGACTCGACGAGCTCGGCAGGCGAGAATCGTTCGCCCAGTTCACCTCTCAAGTAGTTCGACGCGTGGTACAAGATGTCGCACCCACCCCAGTCGATGAACTCGAGGAGCCCCAGAACCGAGAAGCGGGCACCGAAACCGATTCGCACCGCACGGTCGATGTCTTCGGCACTGGCAACACCTTCGGCCACCATCCTGGCTGCCTCGTTCATCACCAACGCCTGCAGGCGCGGCACGATGTAGCCAGGAGAAGGTGAGCAGGTCACCGGGGTCTTGCCGATGGCGATCATCAGTTCCCGTGTGGCCTCGACCGCCAGCTCGCTCGTGTGGACGCCGGCGCTGATCTCCACCAGGGGGATGAGGTCGGCGGGATTGAGCCAGTGTGCGTTCAGGAATCGCTCTGGGTGGGAGACGAACTCGTAGAGGTCGGTCACTAGGAAGCTAGACGTCGTGGAGGCGATCGGTACATCGTCTTCGACGGTGTTCTCGATCCACGACAGCGCAACGCGTTTGACCTCCATGATCTCCGGGACGGCCTCGAACACCAGCTGGGCAGAAGACATCGAGGTCAGGGCGTCCGGAGCCGACACGACCGTGACCCGATCGATTACTTCTTCCAGGTCTGTGGGGTGCAAGAGCCCGAGGATGACCTTTCGCTCCAGCATGGAGCGGATCGACGCCTCCACCGCCTGCAGGTACGACCCTGTGCCGTCGCCGCGGTCACGGAGGTCCACGACGGACACCGCGACGTGTCCGAACGCGAGCGCCGCCGCGATTCCCTGGCCCATGCGCCCGGCGCCCACTATCGCGACATTCGAAATGGTCACCGAGAGAATCCGTTCCGCAGGAAGTCCGACATCGAGTCGCGATCGAGGTCGGACAGGCCGAGCGCCTCGAGCGTGCGGCCACCGGTGCCGGTGGCGCGTCCGGTGATCGCACCCGCGAGGGCGAGTAGGCCGTCGGCGACCGGTGTGGGCACCGATGCCCAGTGGCCGACCGACGACAGCAGGGCCAGCCCGATCTCCACGTCTTCGGTCATGTAGCGATGCGTGTGCAAATCGATCTTCTCGCGCCAATCCCCACTGTCCGTGAGCTTTTCGTGTGCCGCATTTCCGTACATCCACTCGTCGCCGTCGGCCGAATAGTGGTCCGCGAGAGGGAAATGTGGGGCCGAGTAACCCAGGGCGCGTCGTACCGCGATGCGCTCTGCATCCAGTGCCGATGTGACCCTGCGGATCGAATCCTGAGTGCCCTCGTTGTGGATGTCCCAGGCCGGGAAATGTTCCAATGGGCCGGCATTCATGAGGATCAGCGGTGGATGGATGATCGGCCCGGCATTCATGAGCGCTCCGCTGAGTGCGTCCTCGACTCGTTCCACCGAAGGGTAGACCTCGGTCAAGGTGGCAAGTGCCCGGTCGGTGTGGCGTGCCGGGAACACCCCGGTGGGTAGACGGGTGGCATACCCGCTCACGACCACCCTGGACTCGCCGTACTTGCGGGCGAGGTAGGGGAGCGTGCCGGTCTCCGCGAAGGCAACGTCGGCCGGATTTCCCGAATCATGCAGTGCGCGAGCAAAGATGAACGAGCCGAAGCTACCTGGCGGCAGGTACACGACCTGCCCGTCCTGCAGATGTGGGGCTAGGGCGGTGGCGAGATCATCATGTGCGAAAGCGGGTATCGGGATGACGATCACATCGGCCGCGGCGACCGCATCACGGAGATCGGAAGTCACCGATATGCCGCCACCGTCGACCGTAATCCGACGTGCCCCGCGATGGTCTTTGATGTCGAGGTGACCCACCGACGTGAGGGCGTCGAAAGCACTCTGCTCCCGGCGCCACCACGTCACATGGTGATCGTTCTCGGTCAGCTCCGCAGCCGCGGCATAGGCGCCGTGGCCACCACCGATGACACAAACCTTCATACCCGTTCCTCGTCTCTCATCGTGCCGCTCGCGCGGCTCCAATTGCGATGCGAGAAAACTACAATCGCGACCCGTCGGCGTCTCGGCTCCGGCGTCGACTGAAAAATTTCGCTGTCATGTTGCACGATTGTGCTGTGACCGACGACATCGATGATCAGATCGTGCATGCGCTGCAGGTGGCGCCGCGCGCGCCGTGGGGAGCCGTCGGGGACGTACTCGGAATCAGTGCGGCAACCGCCTCGCGGCGGTGGGACCGCCTGGTGGAGAACGGGCTCGCATGGATAGTGACGTACCCGGGGGGTGCGTACCTCGACAAGTGCTGCAGCGCATTTGTGGAAGTACACACCGCGGCGCGCCCGAAAGGTCTACTCGACGAACTGATCCGGGATCGTCACGTGGCGACCATCCAACGCA
Organism: Williamsia sp. R60; assembly: GCF_054063855.1. Lineage (NCBI taxonomy): Bacteria > Bacillati > Actinomycetota > Actinomycetes > Mycobacteriales > Nocardiaceae > Williamsia > Williamsia sp. R60. The sequence goes on along the minus strand of NZ_JBSSGR010000003.1, from coordinate 69,474 downwards.
CTGCCGGCGACAGCGACCTGCTGTTGACGGTGATGGTGCCCGACCTCGGTTTCCTCGGCGACTGGGTTCAGCGGCTGGCAGATACCGATGGTTCGGCCCGGACCCGTACCCGCGTGGTCATGCGTGTGCACGGGGAGAGCGAGCGTTGGCGGGTGCACGCGCTGTCGGACACCCAAGAGGCGGCGCTGGCCCAGTACCGACCTGCGCCCGTGCCGATGACACACGAGCCGGACGAGGCGGACCTGGAACTGATGGCTGCCCTGGCCACCGACGGCCGCCGATCCGCCGTCGACCTCGCCAACCTCACCGGACTCAGTGCCCCGACCGTCCGGAGGCGGTTGACCCGGCTGATGGCCGAGAGAATCCTGTCGATCCGCTGCGAGGTGGCGCATGCCTACAGCGCGTGGCCGGTGACCGCCAACGTCTGGGCCCGCGGGAACTCACGCGCCCTCGACACTCTGGTCGAGTCGCTCGACGCCTTTCCTCAGGTACGCGTCTGCTGCGAGGTGACCGGGACCGCAAACGTGATCATGACCGTGTGGCTGCACCACATCAGTGAGCTGTCGCAGTTCGAACACGAACTGGAGCGACGGGTGCCGGGGCTGACAGTGGTGGACCGGTCTGTCACGCTCGAGACCTCCAAGAGACTCGGCTCCGTGCTCGACCGTGACGGGCGCCGGATCGGGTCCGTACCAGTGGTGTTGTGACCCTGCCACCACCGCACACCGCACACCGCAGACCGCACGGCGAGCGAGAGCGCCGAACGCGCTCGCGCCGGTCCTACATGTTCAGATATCGCGGGTTGGCCACCATCAGACGATCAGTCACAGCGGCGCGTGTGGCGGCGACGACGGCCGGGTCGTCGGCGCCGATCGACCCGGAGCGGATCGCCAGGGCCAACTCGGCCTCGGTGTCGAAGCCGAGGTCAGAGAGGCGACTGCGCCGGCGTTGCTGCTGGACGCCCCCGTATGTCAATTCACGCTCGACGATGTCGAGCACATTGGCGGCGACGCGGGCCTGGAATGCGAGAGCCGGGTCGGAGGCGGTCATCACGGACGCGCGGAGGAACTCGGTGACCGCACCGACGAGTTCCGGGGTGGTCGGTCTGCCGTGTAACTCGGTCCACGGCAGTTCGGTCAACTCGGTCGGAGCGGGGTCGGCCGGGTGACCGAGGGCGAGCAACAGGTCGTGCTCCTGCTCGCAGACCCGCCGGCCGATGGCAGCGAGTTCCACCGACCGGACCTCGCCCGACAGGTGTCGCTGCGCCATCTGGGCGCAACCGATACCCCACCATGCCGTGCGGTAGATCTGCCACCAGCAAACCGCGTCCTTGTCGGGCCGCGACCCGCTGATCTCGGCATAACCGTCCAGCAGCTCGTCGATCGAACCGAAGCCACCGACCTCGGGTTCGGTACCGAATCGCCAGCACTTGACCAGAAGCCAGCCCAGGTCTTCCCTGGGATCGCCGATGTGGGTGAGCTCCCAGTCCAGGACGGCGGCCAGCCCTCCTTCGTCGATGATCAGGTTTCCGTTGCGGAAGTCGCCGTGCACCACGGCTTCCCCGACCGGTTCGGGTTGGTGAGTGGCCAGCCACGCCAACGCGATCTCGGTGACGGCCGACGGTGTGTCCAGGTCGAGGTAGATCGTGCGCAGATGGTCGAGATCCGCAGTCGGGGCACTGCGCAAGGCCGGCACCGAGCCGAGCGGGATGGAATGGATCCGGGCCAGCGTCCGACCGAGCTCCGATGCCATCGAGGTGCGGGCGTCGGCATAGCGGTTGTCGCGCAGGATCTTCCGTGGAATGGTCTCACCGTCGATGTGGTCGGCGATCAGGTACGGTGCGCCCAGTGCTTCACCGTCATCGGCGTAGTCCACCACCCGAGGTACCGGGACGCCGGCAGCGTGCGCGGCCGCGATGGCCTCGGCCTCCCTCGTCATACCCATCGGGCCGTGGCCACCACCGGGTTGACGACGCAGCACCATTCGCTGCACATGCGCGCCGTGGTGTGCCTCGAACGACCACGTCTCACTGTTCGCCCCGGCCGTCAGTCGCCGCAGCTGCGCGATCCGAACCGGTTGGCCAAGAACAGTTGTCAGTCGTTCGGTGAGGCGTAGACCGATGTCGTCGGTGCCGGGTTCCATCGAATTCACGCCTGATTGTCGGTCTTGATCTTGCCGGGTCCGGCGAATCCGAACAGGTAGCCGGCCACCTTGCGGATCTGAACCTCTTCGGAGCCTTCGGTGATCCGGTACCGACGGTGGTGTCGATAGATGTGTTCGAACGGCATGTGGCGGGTGTAACCCATCCCCCCGTGCACCTGGATGGCGCGATCGGCGGCGTCGCAGACCAGCCTGTTGGCCCGGTAATTACACATCGACACCTTGTCGCTGATCTGCATGTGCGGCAATCGGTCCAGCTCCCACGCCGTCTTGCGGACGAGGCCGCGAACCATCTCGGCCTCGGTGTGCAATTCGACGAGTGGGAACTGGATGGCCTGCCTGCTCGACAGTGGAGCGCCGAACGTGATCCGCTTGCGCGCGTATTCCACGCTGCGGTCGATGCAGTACTGAGCCGCACCGACTCCGGAGGCGGCCTGCCGGATCCGATTTTCGTGGACAAACGTCTGCGCGACCGCAAGGCCTTCGCCTTCGGCGCCGAAGATCGCCGAATTCGGCACCCGCACATCACTGATGGTGACCTCGGCGTGGTCCGTGGGCATGTTGAACGTCCACCATTGGAAATCGACGGAGAAACCGGGCAGGTCGGTGGGAACGAAGAATGCCGTGATGCCGCGGGCATCGCCGTCTTTGCCCGAGGTGCGCGCGAACACCACATCGTGAGTGGCGTTGTGCATGCCGGAGTTGAATCGTTTGCCGCCGTTGATGACCCAGTCGTCACCATCGCGCCGGGCGGTGGTCTCCATCCACGTGGCGTCACTCCCGTGGTCGGGTTCGGTGAGACCGAAGCCGATGCGGGCTTCCCCGCGGATCATGGGTTCGAGGAACTCCTCACGCTGCTCAGGGGTGCCGAACTGCATCAACATGTGGGCGAACGGGAAGTTCCCGACGATGGACGACTCGTTCTGCAGGTCGTTGTGCAGACCCAAACCCTTGTGTGCCAGATGTTCCCGGATGACGGCCATGTCGAAGTTCGAGCCGTCACGACCACCGACCTCGGCGGGCAGCGCATACCGCAGCCAGCCGGCGTCATCGGCGAGCCGACGCATCTGGCCGAGGAGCTCTTCCCACTCCCGGCGGGGCACCCCACCGCCCTCGAAATCTGTGCGTGCGTACTCGCGCCGATGGTCGAAGAACCGCATGTTGTCGTCGGCCTCTTGCAGAGGCTTGATCTCCGCCTCGATGAACTCGTCAATCTCCCTGAGTGTCTGCGTGATCGATTCGGGCAGGTCGAAATCCACTGAATTGTCCTTGCTGATCGGTGAGTGTGGGCGGTTACAGGATCGCGATGGGGTTCAACGGCGAGCCGACGGCATTGGTGACGTTCAGCGGCGGGGCGGACAAGAAGAACTCGTAGCGGCCCTCGGCTGCACATACCTCGGCGAGGTCGTCGAGCCACCACACCTCACCCAAGGTGAGTCCGAGGTCGCGGATCAACCGGATGTGCAGCGGATACAGTCGGTCGCTCGGGTCCTCGGCGGGCTCGACCTCGGTGGCGATGTTGTCCAGTGCCACGGCGGCGATCTCTTTACGGTGTATCCACTCCACGCAGTCGCGTCCGAGCCCGGGCGATCCGGCCGTCCAGAACTCGGATTTGTCTGCAAGCGAATAGAACCAGGGAACATGCCCGGTGCGTAGCAGCAAGATGTCGCCGGTGCCCACCGTGACCCCTTGCTCGGCGGCACAGGCGTCGAGGTCGCCGGGGGTGATCGCGACCCCGGGTTCGAGCCGGTCGACGCCCTGCCACCGGGCGAGGTCGAGCAGGACACCGCGGCCGGCGAGAGAGGTCTTCAGCTGGTGGATGGAGTTCCGGCCCGCACCGCCGCCGGACTCGGTGTTCCCGATCCAGTAGCCGTTGTACATGACATCGTCAGAACAGATGTGCGCCAGGCTGTCCCACTGGGTGCTGCCCTGCAGTGGCATGAAGATGTAGTCGTCGGCGCCCTGGATGCGGGGCGCGATCAGTTGGAGCTGTGAGCCGACCGTGAAGTCGGCGCCGGTGTAGCCGAACAGGTGCACCACCCCGGGCCGACTCGGGTGGACCGGGCCGGAAGCGTCCAGTGGGATTGCGCAACTGACCGTCTGTCCCGTACGAATCAGCGCCGCAGCGGCTTTGACCATGTCCGGGGTGATGAAGTTGGCGGTTCCGCGCTGATCGTCCTCGCCCCAGCGGCCCCAGTTGTTGGGCTGTGAGGTGTTGACGTAACCAACGCGCTTGCCCTTCTCGTCGACGGTGTAGTCCGGCGGGGTCCAGGCCAGTGACCAGTTGCCGCCGTCTTGTGTGCGTCCCATGGTTCTCCTGTCGGGTCGTGAGATGTCTAGGGTTGCGCCAGCTGATCGCGCAGTTTGAACTTCTGCACCTTGCCCACGGCGTTGCGGGGCAGGGCATCGACCACCAGGATCTCCGTCGGCTTCTTGTACGACGCGATCAGCGACTTGCAGTGCTCGGAGATCTCTTCCAGGGTGGGCGGGTCTGCGGGGTCCGAGGGGACGATGACTGCCACAGGGGTCTCCACCCATCGGGGGTGCGGTTTGGCCACCACGGCGACCTCGGAGACCTTGCTGTGCGAGTCGATGGCGTCCTCGACCTCGGCGCAGTAGATGTTCTCCCCGCCGGAGTTGACCATGTCCTTGGTCCGGTCGACCACCTTGATGTAACCCTCGTCATCCATCACGCACAGGTCGCCGGAATGAAACCAGCCGCCCCGCATGGCATCTGCGGTGGCATCTGGGTTACGCCAGTATTCCTTCATGACGGTGGGCCCGCGGTACACGATCTCACCGACCTCGCCGACCGGCACGTCGTTCATGTCGGGGTCCACCAGACGTACTTCGACATTCATCAGGGGCTTACCCACCGAGCCGTTCTTCCGGAGGGCATCCTCTCCGCGCAGGATGCAAGTGGCAGAACTCATCTCGGTCTGGCCGAAGACGTTGAAGACCGGCACGTCGCCGAAGGCGTCGGACATGGCCTTCAACACCGACGGAGGAGCGGCCGAGGCGCCCCAGGCGATGCGTTCGAGCGAGTAGTCGAGCTTCCTGGCCAGTGCGGCCTCGCAGATGGCCTTCCACTGTGTGGGGACGAAGTACCCGGCGACCACCCCTCGCTCCGACATGGTCTCGAGCGCCTTGACGGGGTCGAAGTTCAGGACGTCGATGAGAATCGATGTGCCACCGACGAAGACGTAGGCGAGCATCCCCGACAAGCCGCCGATGTGGAACAGCGGTAAGCCGGACAACCCGACTTCGCCGTCACCGCTCACCCCTTGCTCGAGGCAGACGTTGATGGTGTTCATCAGCAGGTTCATGTGGGTGAGTACCGCGCCCTTGGGCTTTCCGGTTGTTCCCGAGGTGTACATGATGAAAGCGGGCTCGTTCTCGTCGACGTCGATGTCGAGCGAGTCGTCGTCGGTCTCCAGGAGGGTGTCGTAATCGATTGCCTGCTCGACATCCTCGTGGTCACCGCCGCTGACGACAAGGGTGCGCGATCCCGTTGCCTGCGCGGCCCTGGGCGCCAGCAGATGGTCGGCGAACAACACCGTGGCGTCCGAATCGTCGAGAACATAGACGATCTCGGCCACCGACAGCCTGAAATTGACCGGCACGACGATCGCACCGAGTTTCAGTACGGCGAAATAGGTCTCGATCAGCTCGAGCCGGTTGAGCATCAGCACGGCGACCCGGTCGCCACGTTCGACTCCGAGGGTCTGCATTCCCCGGGCCAGCCGGTTGGTGCGGGCATCGAGTTCGCGGTAGCTCAGAGAGTGGCCGTTGTACTCGAAGGCTACGCGGTCGGGAACCTTCCTTGCGTTGCGAGCGAGCTGATCTCCGTGGGACATACGCCGTCCGGGGGCCGCCGCCACCGTCGTGGTCTCGAAAGTGCTCATGCTGCTCCTCGACGTCCAGCTGGTGAACAAGCGTTCAGCGGCACCGTAGCCGATCCCATGACAGTCGCGCAGCGGTTTGTTGGACTGGCTTCGAGACCTTGCTCGGACTGCCTTTTCGCACGTGATGGTTGGTAGTGTTGGACTCGCTGGGTTGTCGCCGCCGCCAACTGGGTACTGAATGATCGTTCACCGACGGCCGAATCACACCGATGCCGGGCACGGGTCGGTGCAGGAGAGTCCACTCGTGAAGGGGGCCTGATGACCGAGCGTGCGACAGGAGCTGCCGCGCAGTTCACCTCGGCGGCTGTCCGGCCGGGGGATGACCCCACGGCGCGAGCGATCCTCAGTGCTGCGGTGCAGATGATCGCTGCACGCGGCTACCACGGGACGTCGGTCCGGGACATCGCAGGATTTGCCGGACTCAGTGCGGGCAGCATCTACAACCATTTCGGTTCCAAACACGATCTGCTGGTGACCATTCTGGTCCGCGGCGGTGAGGCGCTGGTGGAGAGCACCGAGAAGGCCCTGCTCGACGCCCCGGCCAATCCGGCCGACCGGCTGGACGCGATAGTGCGCACGCATGTGGGTGTGCACGCAGAGAATCCGCTGGAGAGTTACATCGGCAACTCCGAACTGCGCAGCCTCGACGCCGTTGCCCTCGAGCGGGTGATCGCCAATCGTGATGCGCAGCAACGTATCTTCGACCGGGTCGTCGCAGATGGTGTGAGGCGCGAAGTCTTCCTCACCACCAACCCGACCGAGGCTTCCCGTTTTGTCGTCACCGCCTGCACGGCGGTCGCGATGTGGTTTCGGCCGTCAGGGCCCGCCAGCGAGGGAAAGATCATCGAGCGGTACCAGGCCGTGGCCCGCGACGCCGTCGGCTACCGACCGCCCGCTCGCAACTGAAGGCCGCCGGGGTCAGCTGTATTTGGCGGTCAGGTACAGGGAGAACGTCTCGCGCCCGAAAGGTGTTCCGGGAACCAAGTTCTCGCCGTCCCTGAACGCCGCGAAGGTCTTGCCCGGAAGCCGCACCGGGAAGTCGGGACGGCGACGACCCGTCACGCGTTTCCACTCGGCCAGCAGTTCGCGCGCCGTCCGCTGCTCCGGTCCGCCGATGTCATCGACGCGTCCCATCGGATCGCCGGCCGCCAGGTCCACCAGCCGGGCTGCGACCTCATCGGTTGCGATGGGCTGAAAACTGATCGACGGACACAGCAGAACCGGCGAGAACCGCTGCGCGAGGAACATCTGCTCGACAAAAGGATGGAACTGGGTTGCCCGCTGGATTGTCAGTGGGACCGGACCGGCGGCGGCGATCGCCTCGATCTCGAGTCGCTGACGGTAGAAGCCGAAGGGGATCTTGTCGATGCCGACGATCGACAGCAGGACGATGTGTTCGACGTGCGCCTCGGCCGCCGCACTCACGAGATTTTGCGCCACTTCGATGTCGCCGGCCCCGTTGGTGGTGGCCAGGTGGATGACGGTGTCGACTCCGTCCATGGCCTCGGCGATGCCGACGCCGGTCCTGAGATCTCCGGTGATCATGCCGTCGCCCGCGCGCCGGCTGAGCGCTTTCACGTCGTGCCCCGCTTGCCGCAGGCGGTTGGTGGTGGGGACACCGATCCGGCCGGTTGCTCCGGTGACCAGATAAGTCGTCATGCTCAAGCCCTTCGTCGTGGTGATCCTCTCGCAGTCAAAGACCGGCAGCCACCCGCGAATGTGACAAGCTCATGCGGGCAGAAGGGCCTCGAACGTTCACCAGCGGAGGAACGGCCTGGCACGAAAGGGTGACGTCATATGGCGCAGGAAGCGGGACTGGCCGAGTTCGAGCAGGTCAGACCTCGTTTGTTCGGGATCGCCTACCGGATGATGGGTACGGCATCGGACGCCGATGATGTGGTGCAAGACACATGGTTGCGGTGGTCTCGAACCGATAGATCGGCCGTTCGCGATCCGGGGGCATTCCTGGCGACCACAGCGACCCGACTGGCCATCAACGCGCTGACGTCCGCGAGGGCGACCCGGGAGACCTACGTCGGACCGTGGTTGCCTGAACCCATATCGACCACCGACGATCCGGCACTGGGCGCCGAACGAGCAGAGGCGCTCGAGATGGCCGTGGTGCGGTTACTCGAACGTCTGGCTCCCAAGGAGCGCGCGGCGTACATCCTGCGTGAGGCCTTCGACTACCCGTACCGCGACATCGCCGAGCTGCTGGACACCAGCGAGGCCAATGCCCGACAACTCGTGCGCCGTGCCCGCGACCACATCGCCGTCGAGAGGGCGGCTCCGGCGGACCCGGACCAGCAGGCGCAGATCCTGGGCGCATTCCTCGCCGCCGCGCAGTCGGGGGATCTGGCCGCACTCGAGTCGGTGCTCACCGCGCAGGTGACGGCGGTCAGCGACGGAGGCGGTGTGGTCAGTGCCGCGCGGGTACCCATCATCGGTCGCGCCAAGGTGGCGAGGTTCGTCCTCGGGACACTCGAGAAGTTCGCCGCCGGCGCCTATTCGACGTTGGTGGAGGTCAACGGGTCACCGGCTGTGCTCACCATTCGGGATGGCCGGCCCGACACCGTGTTGTCGTTCGACATCGGGGCCGACGGGATCAACACACTGCTGTTCGTCAGGAACCCCGCCAAGCTGCACGCGGTCGCTGCGTTGTCGTCGTCGATATCCCCCGACGAGGCCGTCAGGTGGTGACCGTCTGACGACGTCGGGAGAGCACCACGCGGGCCGCGCGCCAGCCGAGCAGGAAGACACCGAGCACGATGGTTGCCACGATGATGAAGCTGAGCGCCACACCCTGATGGAACTGCTGGCGCAGGATCATGCCGATGGCCACGGCGCCGACCCACACCAGCACCCCGTCCGGGAACACACGCTCGGGGTGGAACGGGTAGTCGAAGCCGTGATCGGCGCGCATGTGCGCATACAGGTAGGCGAGCGACCATCCGATCGCTGCGCCCAGGGCAAAGGGCCATGTGGTGCTGAACAGTCCGTGAAGCGACAGGCCTTCGGCATGGTTCATCCGACCGATGAAAGCGAAGACCAGCACCGCGAAGAAGTCTGCTGAGGCGGTGAACAATCGGCGCATAGAGGCCACCGTAGCGTTTTGCCGAGCGGCTCAGCGAACCGAATCGGGGGAATCGGGCTTGTCGTCGGACGGATGGACGACAGGCGGGTCGGGGTCAGAAGTGCCCAGGTTGCGGTCCGTTGACGTGCTGTCCTGGAGCTGGGCGTCGACCTCTTTCTCCATCAGATCGACGTTGTCTTCAGCGCGATAGGTGCCCCGGAACATAACGAAGATCACCACCCAGCCGATCAGGGCGACCAGCAGATAGCTGATCATGCGGTAGACCAGCACCGCGGTCACCGACTCCGCGGCACCCATGCCGGCGGAGGTCAGCGCCGGAACCAGCACGCCGTCCACCACCCCGAGCCCACCCGGGAGGAGGGGGATGGCGGTGCCGACCGCCTTGCTCGCCGCGTAGGCGACCATCAGGCCGGCGATGCTCGGTTGGCCGCCGACCGCGTAACAGGCGAAGGCCAGACATGCGACGTCGGCCACCCAGTTGAACAACGACCAGCCGAAGGCGATCGAGGTGTCCTTGGGTTTGAGCTGCACCGCGCGTAGCTGCACGAGAATCTCGCGCCAACGGACCACCCCGTGGTCGGCCGCTTTGTCGCGCAGATGATTGATCCACCGCAGGATCGTGACGCCGATCCCCTCGATCGACTCCGGGTGCCGCGCGATGTACTGGGCCACGAGAGCGAACGCGATGAAACCGCTGATCGAGAAGATGATGGAGAACGGGCTGGTCTTGGCGCCGGCCAGCAGCGCGCCGCCCAATCCGAGAACCGCCAGTCCGACACCCATGAGCAGTCCCGACATCACAACCTGCCAGGAGGCCACAACAGGCGTGGCTCCCCACTTGCGGGTCTGCCGGTAGGTGAAAGCCGGCGCCATCACCTGGCCCCCGGGCATGGTCTGACTCAGCGAGTTGGCGGCAAGGATCACTGAAAGCGATTGCCACTGCTTGATCTTGAGGCCTGCCGACCGCAGGAGTGCACGTTGGACCTGCGCGAAGCTGTCCATCGACAACATGGAGGCGAGGATGCAGAGCACCACCCACTCCCACTCGATGTCATCGATGTGGACCCAGGTTTCCTTCAGTTTCGGCCACACCAGGTAGGCCTCAACGGCCAGTACCACCAGGACGAGGGCGAGAACCACCCAACGCACCCACCAGAACCGGCGGCGGGCCCCGCGCGTCGCCGTCATGTCCAGCACCTTATCGGGCGGGTGTGCCACGGTTCGGAAATGGTCGGCCAGACGGTGTACTGGCGACGACTTCAGTTGCCCGCGTAGACGGTGTTTCGGGTCTAGTGTTGCCCGGGTGAGCGATGGAAAGACCCAGGACAGCGGTGTAGTCGATCGACTTCAGGTACATCCGGTCGTGCGGGCTGCCGCGGAATGGGCATGGCGCCTGCTGGTCATCGGTGCCGCCGTCTACGCCTTGATGCGGGTGATCCAGTCTTTCGAAGAGGTCTTCGTCCCGATCGGGCTCGCGATCCTGGGTACCGCGCTGCTTGTTCCGGTGGTGGACTGGCTCAACCGGCGGGGGATACCACGGTCCCTGGCAGTGGTGGGAACTCTCATCGTCGGGATCGGTGCCATCGCCGGGATTCTGACCTTTGTCGTGCAGCAGTTCATCGACGGTGTACCCCAACTGACCGACGAGGTCACCAAAACGATTGACGACAGCCGGGGTTGGCTCGTGGACGGGCCACTGAACCTGAGCCAGGATCAGATCGACCACCTCGGCGACGACGCGATCAAGGTGCTGCAGGACAACGAAGACAAGGTCACCTCCGGCGCGCTGGCCACCGCCACCACGGTGAGCGAGATCGTCACCGGCGCACTGTTGATGCTGTTCCTGATCATCTTCTTCCTCTACGGCGGCGGTCAGATCTGGCGGTTTCTCACCCTCGCCATCCCGCAGGCATCACGGGAAAAGGTCTGGGAGGCAGGGCAACGCGGGTTCGGCTCACTGGTCGGTTATGTGCGGGCGACCGTGGTGGTGGCGGCGGTCGACGCGATCGGGATCGGCGTCGGTCTGGCTATCCTGCAGGTCCCCTTGGCATTACCGCTGGCCTCGTTGGTCTTCATCGGTGCGTTCATTCCCATCGTCGGCGCGCTGGTGACCGGCAGCCTGGCGGTGCTGGTCGCGCTGGTCACCCAGGGCTGGGTCGCCGCTGCGATCTCGCTCGCGATCGTCGTCGCGGTCATGCAGGTGGAAAGTCATGTGCTGCAACCATTCCTGCTCGGGCGGTCGGTTCGCCTGCACCCCGTCGCCGTGGTGCTCGGTATCGCGGCCGGCCTGGTGACGGCGGGGATCATCGGCGGGCTCCTGGCCGTGCCGATCATCGCCTTCCTCAACACGGCGGTACGGACGTTGCAGGAGCGGACGGCAGAGGCGCATGGTGTTGCTGCGGCGCGGGAGGCCGCCTTGCGAAAACACGGCGATGCCGAGCGTATGTACGAGGCCGAGCCCGATGGCCCACTGTGGGACCAGAAGAATGCGCCCGGTGTTCGCGGCGATGTGGTCGACGAGTCGGCGGTGCCCGGCACGCCCAGTGCTCGCGGCGAGCCCGAAATCGGTGGGACAGCGGGCAATACCGCCGATTCGAGCTGAGTTCGGTGATGTCGTACCGTCCTGGGCGGCTCGGGTCCCTCACCCGGCGTGACGCCACCACCGACGACGCCGACCCGGTGGGGCCGATGTGGCGGGCGGCGCAGGTCTTTCGCCTCCTGAGCTACATCTACGCCTTGGGGTTCCAGCTCGCCGTGTTCGGGGACTACGAGCGCGTTGCCTGGAGCTGGTTCCTCTTCGCGATCCTGACCTTCTGGACCGGTGTGAGCACCATCCTCTATCTCAAGGGCACCGGCCGCCGATGGCTCTGGGTGGGGATCGAGTTGGTGGTGGTGTGTGCGCTGATCGTCGCCACCAGGTTCATCGCCTCTGCCGATTGGGCGGCGTCGAACCAGTCGTTTCCGACCACGCTGTGGGCGACCAACGCGGTGGTGTCCGCGGCCATCCTCGGCGGCCCGTTGATCGGTGCAGCTTTCGGGCTGGCCGTGCGAATCGCCAGCGCGGTGGCCAAAGGGGGCTACGACCTCAACGTCGGGCGGGACGCGACCGTGGTCGTCTTGCTGGCCGTGGGAGTGGGGGTGGGTCTGGCATCGGTGACCGCCCGCCGCAATCACGTCCGGATCGAACAGGCCATGCGCGTGGCAGCCGCCGCCGACGAGCGCGCCAGGCTGAGCCGCCAGGTACACGACGGCGTACTCCAGGTGCTCGCGCTGATCAGTCGGCGCGGGGCCGAGATCGGCGGCGAGACAGCTCAATTGGCTGAGCTCGCCGGCCAGCAGGAGCGGTCGCTGCGGCGCCTGATCGCGGACATCGAACCGGCCTTGGTTCCCGGTGAGCCTGCGGAGATCGATCTACGTATGCTGCTCCGGCCCCACGCGAGTGACCTGGTCACCATCAGCGAGCCGGGTGAGCCGGTACCGGTGGATCACCGGCTCGCCGTGGAGTTGGAAGCCGCCGTGGTCAACGCCCTCGACAATGTTCGCCTGCACGCAGGCCCCGGTGTGCGCGCCTACGTGCTCATCGAAGATCTCGGTGAACAGGTGGTGGTGAGTATCCGCGACGACGGGCGAGGCATTGCCGAGGGCAGGCTGTCGCAGGCTGTCGCGGAGGGTCGGATGGGTGTGTCGGAGTCGATCGTGGCGCGGATCGAGGCGCTCGGGGGCACGGCCCGGCTCGACACCGCACCGGGGGAGGGAACCGAATGGGAACTCGAGGTGTCCAAACGGATGGCAGGCGGGAACGCGAGCCGGTCCGCAGACGATCAACGGAGGGGTTCTGCTCATGCCTGATGTGTTGCGGGTGATGGTGGTGGACGACCACCCGATGTGGCGGGACGGGGTGGCGCGTGACCTCTCCGACGCGGGATTCGAGGTGGTCGCCACCGCGGACAGCGTGGATTCGGCTGCCCGGCGCGGGGAGGCCGTTCGCCCGGATGTGGTGCTGATGGACATGCAGCTGCCCGATGGCAACGGCGCTCAGGCGACGGTGCGTCTCCTCGAGGCGTCACCCGCCACGCGGGTCCTGGTGCTGTCGGCGTCCGATGAACGCGACGACGTCCTCGAAGCGGTCAAGGCCGGAGCCAGCGGATATCTGGTCAAGAGTGCGTCGAAAGAAGAACTGTTGTCGGCGGTGCGGGCGACAGCCGCGGGCCAGGCAGTCTTCACCCCTGGGCTGGCCGGCCTGGTCCTGGGCGAGTACCGGCGAATAGCGCGAGACCCAGACCGCGGCGTTGACGCACCTGCTCTCACCGACCGTGAGACAGAGGTGCTCCGATACGTCGCGAAGGGTCTCAGTGCCAAGCAGATTGCGTCGAAACTGTCGCTCAGCCACCGCACGGTGGAAAACCATGTGCAGGCGACGCTACGCAAACTGCAGTTGGGCAACCGGGTCGAGCTGACGCGCTACGCCATCGAGAACGGTCTGGACACAGAACCCGGCTGACCTCCGTGTTGATGTGTCCGAGCTGTCACCGTTTGACGCGGTAGCGCAGGTGGGCCACTCCGGGAGCCTCCAGGACCCGCTCGAGTTCGAGCTGTGGGGTCCCGGCGTCGAAACCGTCGAACAGTCGCTCACCCGAACCCAAGATGACGGGGCTCACCTGTAGGTCGATCTCATCGACGAGGCCCGCCTGAATCGCCTGCCGGGCGCACGAAGCACCGCCCGCGATGCTGATGGGGCGTCCATCGGCGACTGCCACGGCCTGCGCGTACGCGGACTCGATGCCGTCGGTGACAAAGTGGAACGTCGTGCCCTCCAGAGCGATCGGCTCATGGGCATGGTGGGTGAGGACGAAGACCGGGCAGTGGTAGGGCGGCTCATCGCCCCACCATCCGGTCCAGTCCGAATTGCCCCAGTCGCCCCGAACCGGCCCGAACATGTTGCGTCCCATGATGGTGGCGCCCATCCCGTCCATCATCTCGGACACGATCTGCATGTTCACGGGATGGTCACTGGCGGGCCCGATGTGCCAGCCGTGCAGCAGCTGACCGCCGACACCCAACGGATGCTCTTCGCTCTGATCCGGGCCTGCGACATAGCCGTCCGCCGACATGGACATGGAGAGGTTGGTGCGCGGCATGAGTGTTCCTTCTTGGTTGAGGGGCTGACGTGAAGTCAGACTCGTATGGGCGACAGAACTCATCGGCAAGGTACCGCGACACCTTCCGGGCCTGTGCCTTCTCGGGCCGCCACTTCTGGCCGGGGTGGGTCGCCGGCTCGTGGTAAGTCCCTATGAGTAATGAGTAGAGTTACTCATCCGCCGCGGCGGGGCGTTCGCGACCATCGATACATGACCGAACCGAATCAGGCCGTCATCAGCCGGCTCTCCGCTGACTTCAACTCGTTGTCGAGTCAATTCGCCCGGGTATCAAGCGAATTACTCGAGCTGGGCACCGTTCTGGCCCGTTCGTCACAGGCCGAGCCCACTCACCGTCCAGCCGCAGAGGCCGCAGCACCAGAGGCTGCTGCACGTGAGGCAGCTGCACCTGAGGCTGCGGTGCAGTCGCAAACCCAGCCAACACCCCACCCGCAACCACCCCTTGGCGCCCAGGCGCCTCGACCACCCCAGTACCCACGGCCGGGCATGCCGGCCGGCTCGTACGTACCCGGCCGAGCACAGCAGGCTCCGCCGCAGCAGGTTCCGACGCAGTATCCGTCGTGGATGATGCCGCAACCCCCGACAACCCTGGTGCAGCCGACCGCGCAGTTCCAGAATCCCGGAGCAACTCGCCCGGCGCCCCAGGGTCCGGCACCCCAGCATCCCGGGAGCCAGAACCTCGCGGCTGCGACGGCGGCGCACTATCGAAGCGCTCTGCAGAGCCCGGCCGGCCCGCCGCCACCGCCGACGGCGTCGCTCTGGCAACGCATGACCGCTGACCCGGGCGGTGGACTGATCGGGAAAATCCTTGCCGTTGCCGGTGTTGCCGTCACGTTGATCGGCGTGGTGATGATGCTGGTGCTCGCCGCTCAGGCGGGAATCCTGCGCCCGGAGATCCGGGTGGGCGCCGGTGCCGGTCTCGCCGTCGCTCTGGTGGTCATCGCGATGAAGATGTCTGCCCGGCCCGGTGGCCGTGTCGGTGCCATCGCGCTGTCGGCAACGGGTATCGCGGCGGCTTACCTCGACGTGGTGGCGGTGACCCGCTTCTACGACTGGCTCCCGGACTACGGGGGACTGTTGCTGGCGGCCGCGGTCACATTCGGTGGGCTGCTGCTGGCCCGGCGCTGGGATTCGCAACATCTGGGACTGCTGGTGCTCGTCCCGGTGTTCATCCTTGCCCCGGTGCTCACCGAGGGACCATCACTTCTGCTCATCGGTTTCATGCTCGCCATGTCGATCGGTGCTTTCCCCATCCAGCTCGGCAACGACTGGCCGCTGCTGCACGCGGTACGGGTTGTCGCGAGCACTTCGGTTCTCACTCTGTGGATCTGCACGATCGCATGGGGCGACGAAAGTCATCTCGCCCTCACCGCCGTGGCGATCGCTGTGAACGCAGTGTTCGGTGTGGCGTCGTCAGCAGTGTTGTTGCGCACCACGGCCCTTCCCCATCTGTGTGCTCTGCTGGGCTGCGTCACGGTGATCCCCGTACTGCTGTCTCCGATTGCCTTGAGCAGGCCCGTTTCCGCCGGTCTCATCGCCGGGGCCTCGTTGGCGCTGCTGGCCCTGGCGGCGCTCGACCGTTCGTTGCCGGCGGTGTCGCGGCACATCTACGCAAGCACGTCGGCTGCCGCAGCGGTCATCGCCGTCGTGGTCGCGTTCGAGGGCCCGGTGGTTGCCCCCGTACTGCTGGCGATGTCGATGGTGGTTGCCGTCGGTGCACGACGAGACCACGTGGCGCGCTTGATCGCTGTGGTGATCGGGTTGATCGGCGGTATGGCCTTCCTCGTGATCTGCTCGCCGGACGATGTGGTCGAGGCGCCGACAATCGATGGGGGACAGGCCATCTCGGTGATCGTGGGCAGCGTGCTCCTGATCGCCGCCGTGTGGACAAACTTCTGGGCGTGGTACCGGTCGAGCAGTGCCCGCCCTTCTGCGGACAACGTTCAGGCCTTCGGCATCGTGTCGGCGCTCATCTCCCTGTATGCGCTCACTGCGCTGACCGTCACAGCAGGCGTCGCGCTCGGTGGACCCGACGGCGGATTCCTCGGTGGCCACGTCGCCGCGACGATCTGCTGGATGGTGGTCGCGGCCACCTTGTTGATCGTCTCGATCTCGATTGCCCGGGGACACAGGAGTTTCGGTGGACTCAGCCGGAACATGGCCGTCGGCGCGGGGCTCGGCTTGACCGCCGCCGCCGTGGCGAAGCTGTTCTTGTTCGATCTGGCGACCCTGGACGGGATCTTCCGGGTGACGGTGTTCATCGTGGTCGGATTGATCCTGCTCGCAGTGGGTGCCGGCTATGCCCGGGCGCTGGGGCAGGGTGCCGGTGAACCCGGTCGACCCAACAGCGAACCCGCGCCAGCCCGGCACTGATCAGAAGCCGGCGCAGCAACGCGCACAAAAGGGTGACCGTCACCGAACTGGTGGCGGTCACCCTTTCGTATGGGCAGGTCAGTTGTCTGACTCGGAGCCGGACTGGGAACCGGGGCCATCGGTGCGGCGGCGCAACAGATCTCGCACGCTGATCTGGCCGTCGCCGGCACCGCGGACGCGTCTGCGCCCGCTAGACGAGTCGTCCTCATCCGGCGCCGGTTCCGGTGCCGTCGGCCGCGGCGACGGCGGTGCAGGTGTCGGCGCGGGGTTCTGCGTACGTTGCGCCTGCTCGGGGTTGAGCGAGGCGATCAACGGCTGACCAGCCGGGGTTGCCGGGCCAAGGTCGGGCCGTCGGCGCAGTGGGCTGCTCGGGTCGCCGTCGGATCGGCCAGCGCGATCTTGCCGGCCCGCGGGCACGCCGCGCGGACTCGACACCGGTGGACCACTGGGCCGCGGTTCGGTCGGGCGAGGGTCTTGCTGCGGTCCGATGCGGTCGGAACGGATCGGCTGCGGACGCGGTGGTCGGCCGGGTTGGTGATGCTGGTCAGAGCCGTTCTCGGACGGCCCGGGCGTGCCGTTCGCAGGAACGGGGTCACCCAGGCGGATCCCGCCGGCGCCGAGACTCCAACCGCCGGTGTCCGGACGGTTGCGGCGGGCGTTCTCACGATTGGGTGTGCGCGGCGCCACCGGATCCGAATCAGGGGCGGGCCTGCTCGGTGCCCGGCGGACGACGCCGCTCACCGGAGGTTCGCTGGGTCGACCGGCCTGTTGGGGCTGCCCTGGCCGGATCGGGTCGGGCCTGCGGACCTGCCCGATGCGTCCATTGGTGTCAGCCGGGCGGGGACCGGCATCCGACGTGCTGTCGGTCCACGACGACGGCTTGCGGACGCCACCCATCGCGGGAACCGGTGTGGCGCGTGGCTGCGGTTCGGAATCCTGCTGTGGCACAGCCCGATCCGGCGCCGGACGGGACATGGGGCCGGAAGGCCTCGGAGCCGGGGGCCGTCCGATCGGACCGGAGGGGCGCGCTGCGGGGGCACCAGCGGGAACCGGTCGACGACCGTCCGTCGCAGGTTGCATCCGCATCGCCGACGTGGGTGCCTCGGCGACCACGGTGCCGGCGCTGCGGGCCCCGCGGACAGCTCGCGCCGCACGACCCGGGTCGTTCTCGTCGTCGAGGATGGTCTCGCCCAGACCGATCTTCTCCTGGATCACCTTCATCCACTGCGGGGCCCACCAGCAGTCGTCGCCGAGCAGCTTCATGATTGCCGGCACCAGCAGCATGCGGATGATGGTGGCGTCGAGGATCAGTGCGGCGATCATGCCGTACGCGATGTACTTCATCATCACGATCTCGGACAGCCCGAACGCGCCGGTGACCACCACCAGGATGGCCGCGGCCGCGGTGATGATCCGGCCAGTGTGCGCGGTGCCGCGCCGGATCGCGTCGGTGGTGCTCGCGCCCTTCTGCCGTTCTTCAACCATCCGGGAGAGCAGGAACACCTCGTAGTCGGTGGACAGGCCGTAGATGATGGCGATGATCAGGACCAGGACCGCAGACATCAGCGGGCCCGGCGTGAAGTTGGCGATCGACGACCCGTGACCGTCGATGAAGATCCAGGTCAAGATGCCCAGGGTCGATCCGAGTCCCAGCGCCGAGACGAGTGCCGCCTTGATGGGCAACACCACCGAGCCGAACGCCAGGAACATCAGCAGGCTCGTCACCAGGATCAGCAGCGCGACCATCAGCGGTAGGTCGTCGAGGAGCGCGTTGATCGAATCCTGCGTCAGGGCAGGGGTTCCCGCGACGTACATGTTGAGGCCCTGCGTGTCGATGTCACGCAGTTCCTTGACCGCCTCACCTGCGGTGTTCTGGTCGATGAGACCGGCAGCCAACTCGACGACGTTGCCCTCGGCCTGCGCGCCGTCGAGGGTGAACTCCTTGGTGAAACCGGGGATCTTGTTGGCCTCGTCGGCGATGGTCTGCAGCTTGGCCGCGTCGTCGCTGCTCTCCGGGTTGTACTCGATGACGAGCTTGATCTCTTCGGTGCGCTCGGTCGGGAAGAACTTGTCGAAGTTCTGCTGCGCGATGCGGTTGTCGTTGTTCGGCGGCAGGTACTTCTCGGTGATGCCACCGAACTGGATGCCCGCGAACGGGATGACCAACGCGAGGAGCAAGAGAACGACCGGGATCGCGGTCTTGAGTGGGTGGCGCATCACCCAGCCGGCAAGGCGGCCCCAGAAACTGTCCTCGACCTCTTTCTTGGTCTTGGTACGGCGCAGGAACGAGAAGCCCCACATGTCGATGCGTGGGCCGAGGATGGCCAGGATCGCCGCAAGCACGGTGATCGAGCAGATGGCCGCGAGACTGACCGACGCGATCGCGCCGTAGGCAACCGATTTGAGGAAGCCCTGCGGGAACAGCAGCAGGCACGCAAGCGCGGCGACGATGATGGTCGCCGAGAACACCACGGTCTGACCGGCCGTCATCACGGTCCGGCGCACCGCGTCCTTGGTGGTGTATCCCTCGGCCAGCTCCTCGCGGAACCGGCTGACGATGAACAATCCGTAGTCGATGGCGATACCCAGCCCGATGAGTGTCACCACCGATTGGGCGAAGATGTTGAGTTCGGTGACGTGGGTGAGCAGCTTCATGATGCCCAGCGAGCCTGCGATGGTCAGGCCACCGATCACCACGGGCAGACAGGCAGCGATGACACCGCCGAAGATGAAGAACAACATGACGGCGACCAGCGGCAGCGCGATGATCTCGGCGCGCTTGATGTCTTCGTCCATCCCCGCCGACATCGCGCCGGCCACGGGCTGCAGCCCGGCCATCTCGATGGTCGTGCCGGGTAGGTCGTACTTCTCGGGAAGGTCGTCGAAGAAGGGCTCGATCTTCTTGTAGTTGTTCAAGATGGTGGTGTCGTCGTCACCTCGGACACCGATACTGACGAACCCGTGTTCGCGGGAGGCGTCGAAGAGCCGTGCCTGCACCTGCGCCTGGGTGGCCTTGTCGAAGTCGTTCGCGGCCGGTTTGAACGGGTCCACGATGCCGGGGTCGGTGCGGTCCACGACGTCACCGTGCTGTGCGATCAGGTCTTCGACGATTCGCTCGACCTTGGTGGCGAACGCCGGGTCGTCGACCTTGGTGCCCGCCGGCGGCGTCACCAGCATGATGACGTCCGACTTGTGGTCCCGGCCGAGTACCTCGTCACGCAGCTGCGAGCCCTCGACCGAGGGGGAGCCCGGGTCGAACCATCCGGACTGGCTCAGATGCTTGTTGAGGTCGAGCCCGTAGAGGCCGAGCCCGGCCATCAGGGCAACCATGACCGCGATGACCACAAAGCGCAGCCGGTACACGAAGTTGCCTATGGCACCAAACACCGCAGGTTCCTTTCCGTACTCGCTAGTTCGTCACTCGCTGGTTGAGAGTGGTCGCGCGGGGGACGTCCGTGACGTCGCCAATCGTGCGTCGATGTCACAGCTCGCTCATCGCTCTCAGGTGGGGCGGCCGGACAGCAGTGCCGACAACGGCCGGAACGGAGCCAGCCACGCGCCTTCTTCGGGCAACGAGTCCAGACTGATCCGGGGCAGGGGCTCCCGGAACACACCTGGAATGTCTTCTAGATCTACAAACTCCAAACTCTCCGACGTCAGTGCCCACGCTGCGTGCTCGCGGAATCCGAGCACCTGCACCGGGACCCCATCGGCGGCGACGTCCTCGAGAAGCTCGCGGAAGGCCTGCCCGTCCGCCGAGGCGACGATCAGACCCGCCAGCCCCACAGTGTGCCTGCGCATCTCGATGTGGTCGAGCATGTCCGAATCCACGTCGCTGTCTTCGTCCACTTTGGGCTTGGCGAAAACAGCGAAACCAACATTACGCAACGCCTCGACCCAGGGGCGCACGACTTCGGCCGTACCAGGGGCGATGTTGGTGAAGACGGTCGCCTCGGGGACCGCGGCGAAGCTCCTGCGGGCGCCTGCGGTGCCGTCGACCGACGGTGTGGTGGCCGCGGAGATGTCCGCTGTGCGACCCAGCAGCCAGCGTCCCAGAGCGTCGAACCTGGGCCGGTGAGCTGCGGTGGGCCTGCCGCCGAGGATCGACCCGAGACCCATGTCGAGGTTCGGTGCGTCCCAGATCAGCAGCACCCGGGCTTCCTGGCTCGCCCCCGAGATGGTGTGGGCGACCGAGTTGTCGGGTGTGCTGACGGGCTCGTCCGAATAGGATGCAGGACTCATCGGGGGACCCTTGTGAGAACGAACTCAGTGACCGGGCGGCCTTCGCGTTCGGCGCGTCCCTCGAACTTCGTGACCGGCCGGGCCGTGGAGAACGGCACGGCGGTCTCGGCCGGCATCAGCAGGGACTGACTGCCGAGCACCTCCGCGATCGAGTGGGCGTAGTCGGCATGGTCGGTGGCGATGTGCAGCGCACCGTTGTCCCGCAGCACCTCGGCGATCAGCTCGATGGTGCTCGGCTGCAGCAGACGCCGCTTGTGATGGCGAGCTTTGGGCCACGGATCGGGGAAGAACACCCGGACTCCGGTCAGCGAGGCGGGCGCGATCATGTGCCCCAGCACGATCACGGCGTCACCTCGAATGACCCGGATGTTGGCGAGGTTCTCCCGGCCGATCATCCCGAGGAGTTGTGCGATCCCTGGCCGGTAGACGTCGACGGCGATCACGTCGATGTCGGGCTCCTCGGCCGCCATCGCGGCGGTAGAGGTCCCTGTTCCGCAGCCGATCTCGAGGATCAGGGGCGCGTTACGTCCGAACCAGGCCTCGGCATCGATCCGGTCGTTCTCGCTGACCTCTCGACCCACCGAAGGCCACAGCCGCTCCCAGTTGTCCTGCTGAGCGGGCGTGAGACTGCCGCGGCGCGACCGGAAGCTGGTCACCCGAGGGTAGAGACGCGCGCGTTCACGGCGGGCCGCGTCGATCTCGGCCTTGTCATCCGGAGCCGACCGCTCGTCCGGCGCCGGCAACACACTGCGTTGGGCCTTCGGGTTTGGGCTAGTCACCCGGCCATAGTCCCGCATTACTCACCGATGTGACAGCAGGGGTTTACCAAACCGCGATCAAGCCGTGTTGCGGCGAGGCGGAACCGGGCACTGCAATCGTGCGTCTGACCAGGTGGCAAGGCTCTTCGGGGGAGGAATCACATGTATCGGCACGATGATGGGCCGGCCGACTCTCGGATCGGCGAGTTGATGGGCCGGCTGCACGCTCTGTGCGACCACCTGCCGGGGGCCGTCGCGTTGCGCCGCGCGGTCGACGATCTGCAGGGGCCGCTGAGGGTGGCCGTGGTGGGCCGATTCGGCACCGGCCGCGACACCGTGGCCCGTGCGCTGAGGCAGTCCTACGACGTCAGCCCGATCGGACCGGGCGACGACGCGTCCGATGCGGACGCATGGCTCCACGTGCTCTCGGGCTGGCCCCGGCCGGACGACGTCGCCGCGATCGCCGACCTCGATCCACGTCGAAGCCTGGTGGTTCTGGGGAAAGCGGACTCGCTGGGGTCATGGCCGTCCGCTCGTGATCGCGCAGCGCAATGCGCAGCATCGCTCGGTCGGGCGGTGGTGCCGGTGATGCCGTTGCTGGCGGTACCGGATCTGCGGATGGACGACATCGACTTCATGGCCGCCATGGCCACGGCAGGTGAACAGGTGCCGCCGATGCAGGCCGAGTTCCTCGACGCGGGCGGGCCGCACCAGCGCCTGCAACGGCTGTCGTTGCTGCGCAGGCTCGATGCGTACGGCATCGCCAGTGCGCTGGCCCTGCTGAGCGGCGGGCCTCTGACCGTAGAGGAACTCGCCGCCCGGCTCCACCAGCGCAGTGGACTCGACGCACTGGCCGACCCGTTGACGGAGTTTGCGTCCCTTGCCGAGCACAGACGCGTCGGACGGGTGGTCGATGAGCTCGAGATCATCGCGGCCCAGGGAATCCTGCGGGACGAGATCGAGCACGTCTTGTCCGGATCCATGCTGTCGGGAGCGCTGACATGACGACGACCGCTGACCTGCGGGAGATGCGGGCCGTGGTGGCCGGTGTCTCGGAGCTGACCGGTTCGTCTATCGGCCAGGTCGATTCCGACGTGGTGATGGTGGCAGGGCTCGGTCGCGTCGGGGTCACCTCGATCGCCGCGGCGTTGGATGCTGCAGGCATCAAGGCCTCCGAGTGGCCTGGGCCGGATCAGGTGGATCGGCCGGACGGTGATGTCCACGGAAGAGGCGGCGGCGCGGCCATTGCCCTGCTGATCGTGGATCCCTCATCAGGGGTGGGGGAACCAGAGGTCGAGCTGCTGCGAGCCCTGACCGCCACCGCGCCGATCGTCGCGCTTGTCTGCAACAAGATCGATGCCTTCTGGGATTGGCCCACGTTGCTCAAGGCCAATCGACAGCTACTCGACCCGCACGGACGACTGCCGATCTTTGCCGTGTCGGCCGCGGCCGCGCTGGCCGGTCATCACACCGGCTCAGGATTCGAGGCGCTGACGGGCTGGCTGCACGAGCAACTCCACCCCACTGATCGCCGCGAACGATTGGCGACCGTGGCCGCTGATCGCACTCTCGAAGCGTTTGTCGAGGACCTGGCCACTGTCGACCATGGCTCGGACCCCGCCGCCGCGTTGTTGGACGAGCGGGCAGTGCTCGCGGGAACCCGTGACCGCGGTCGGATGGACCGGTTGGCTGCATTGCGCGCCGGTGCCGGGCAGATCCGTGGTGACGTGACCGGCGCACTCAATTCGACGACGCGAGCCATCGACGCGGGGGCGACAGCAGCTGCGGCGCGACTCAACCGTTCCGGCGAAACGTCGTTTGTGCAGTGGCTCGAGGGCGAGCCGACAGAGGTCCGCACCGGCATCCTCCACCGGCTCGACGACGAGCTCGACGGCCTGCAGGCGCGCACGATGCTCGGGCTGGAGCAGGCGGCCCCCACGGCGCCGGCCCGTTCCTACGAGACGGTGGCAGTTCCCGCCCTGCCGGTGCCGCGCCGGGGCGCCGAGGAGGCGTTGCTCGTGGTGTTCGGGGCCTCGGCAGGTCTGGGTCTCGGCCGTCTGGTGGTCACCCCGATGGCGGCGGTCGACACATTGCAGTGGATCTCGATGCCGCTGACGCTTGTCCTCGGCGTAGGGATCGCGGTGGGGATGGTCCGGATACGCCGACTGTCGACCCGGCGGGCGGCGATGACGACATGGGCGCACGACGCGGTCGGTGATCTGCGGTCACAGATCGAGCGGGAGATAGTGCGGCAGGTCTCCAGTGCCGAGTCGGTCATCGGCGGCAGACTCACCCGCCACTACGAAAGGCGGTCGCAAGGGGCTGCCGCCCGGATCGCCGAAATGGACCGCGAGATCAGGCGGGTGCGGCAGGCGGCGGTCGGTCGTCGCGACGGCGACCTCGCGAAACTTGCGGCTGCGGCCGAGGTGCGGGACCGGCTCGACCCCCTCCTCGAGGCGATCGGACACTGATCTGACCTGACCTCTCGCACTCGACCCTCGGTGGGCGGGAACCGTGCCGACGTGTTCTGCGTCCAACCCACCGGGACACTTCTTCTTCGACGGGCGGGTGGGTGCACGGTATGGACAACGACTTCCTTGCCGGATGCGGCGACGACCAGAATGAGCCGGTGTTCGTCCATCCGGTCTCGGCGCCGCCCATCGACGGCGTCTACGACAATCTCTGGATCGTCGAGAACGACAGGGTCTGGGATCTGGGGCCCGCCGACATCGACACCGACGCCGACGGGGTCGCGGATTCGCTCACGAGGCCAGGACCAGCTGGATTGACCGTGTACACCGATAGTGATCGTGACGGTCAGGTGGATCTGATCACAGAGGTGCGTGGCGATGGCGGCTACAGCTCGCATCGGCTGGACCCGGCGACCGGGGAATGGACAGCCACCGACGCCGGTCGACTCCGATAGCTCGGCTGGTCAGCGCGTTGTTGGGCCGACTACAATGTTCGTCACTCACACGGTGAGATGTGCCCTGATACACGCCCCGATTGATGCCAGCGGGTACGCCCGAAGTAATCTGAATAAAAGGCCGCCACGGAGGGGCTGACCGGCGCAGACGATGAACCCATGCGGTTCCTGTGCCCGTCGGTCACCGGTAGGAGAGATGACACATGACTTCAGCAACCATTCCCGGTTTGGATCCCGACAGCGCGCCGACGTCGCACGCCGAACTGTTGGCCTGGGTGCGAGAAGTCGCAGAACTCACCGAACCGGAGCGGGTTGTCTGGTCTGACGGCTCCGACGACGAGTGGGATCGCCTCACCACCCAGCTCGTCGCCGCCGGGACCATGACCAAGCTGGACGAGAAGAAGAAGCCCAACTCGTTCCTGGCCAACTCCGACCCCGCCGACGTCGCACGCGTGGAATCACGCACCTACATCTGCTCGAAGAACGAGATCGACGCCGGCCCCACGAACAACTGGGTCGATCCGACCGAGATGCGCGCGACGATGACCGAGCTCTACCGAGGCAGCATGCGCGGCCGCACCATGTACGTCATCCCGTTCTGCATGGGACCGCTCGGCTCCGACGACCCCAAGCTCGGTGTCGAGATCACCGATTCCGAATACGTCGTGCTCTCCATGCGTGTGATGACCCGGGTCGGCCCCGACGTCGTCGCGGCGCTGGGCGAGGACCGCTTCTTCGTCAAGGCGCTGCACTCACTGGGTGCCCCACTCGAGGCCGGCCAGGAAGACGTGCCGTGGCCGTGCAACGAGACCAAGTACATCACCCACTTCCCGGAAGACCGCGAGATCTGGTCGTACGGTTCGGGTTACGGCGGTAACGCGCTCCTGGGCAAGAAGTGCTACTCGCTGCGCATCGCGTCGGCCATGGCCCACGACGAGGGCTGGCTCGCAGAGCACATGCTGATCCTCAAGCTGATCAGCCCGGAGGACAAGGCGTACTACATCGCCGCCGCGTTCCCGAGCGCCTGTGGCAAGACCAACCTCGCGATGATCCAGCCCACCATCCCCGGGTGGCGTGCCGAGACCCTCGGTGACGACATCGCCTGGATGCGGTTCGGCGAAGACGGCCGCCTGTACGCGGTCAACCCGGAGTTCGGCTTCTTCGGTGTCGCGCCCGGTACCAACTACAGCTCCAACCCCAACGCCATGAAGACCATGGAGGCGGGCAACACCATCTACACCAACGTTGCGCTCACCGACGACAAGGACGTCTGGTGGGAGGGCCTCGAAGGCGACCCCCAGCACCTCATCGACTGGCGCGGGAACGACTGGACCCCGGACTCGGATACGCAGGCTGCGCACCCGAACTCGCGGTACTGCACCCCGATGAGCCAGTGCCCGATCATGGCACCCGAGTGGGATGACCCGCAGGGTGTGCCGATCTCGGCGATCCTGTTCGGCGGCCGGCGCAAGACCACCATCCCGCTGGTGACCGAGGCCCGTAGCTGGCAGCACGGCGTGTTCATGGGCGCCACCGTCGGCTCGGAGCAGACCGCAGCAGCGGAGGGCACCGTCGGCGCCATCCGCCGCGATCCCATGGCGATGCTGCCGTTCCTCGGCTACAACGTCGGCGATTACCTCAACCACTGGATCGACCTCGGCAAGAACGCCGACGAGTCCAAGTTGCCGAAGGTGTTCTACGTCAACTGGTTCCGTCGCGGCGACGACAAGCGCTTCCTGTGGCCAGGATTCGGTGAGAACAGCCGCGTGCTGAAGTGGATCGTCGAACGCATCGAGGGCAAGACCAGCGGTGTGGAGACCCCCATCGGCATCGTGGCGACGCCCGAAGCGCTGGACCTCGACGGCTTGGACGTCTCCGAGGCCGACGTCGCCGAAGCGCTCGCGGTGAACCCCGAGGAGTGGCGCGGCGAGATCCCGTCCATCGAGGAATGGTTCGACTTCGTCGGCGAGAAGCTGCCGTCGGGCATCCGGGACGAGTTCGAGGCGCTCAAGCATCGGCTCGGCGCCGATTCTTGATCCTTCAAGTCACTTCTGAACGCGCGCAGGTGGGGCGGCACCGGTAACATCCCGCCCATGAGGCGAGCGAAGCTGCGCGGTGTATTGGCAACGGCCACAGGAGTTGTCGCGGCCACGCTGGCAGCGGGTCTGATTGCACCAGTGAATGCGGCGGCAGCACCTGTGGTGTCCGCGAAGTTCCTGTCGACGACAAACCTGCCGTTCGACTGGCTTCCGGCGCCCGCCCGCTTCGGCGGCATCTCCGGCATCGACGGTGACGGTCGTGGCAACTACTCGGTGATCACCGACGACACCGGCGCCAACGGTCCCACCCGCTACTACGACGTCAGCGTTCCACTGGGCCGCGACGGCATGTCGGTCGGCGCCCCCGCGTTGGTCGGCGGTGGTGTGGTGCTGGGGCCGAACAACATCCCGATGCTGCCCGGCTCCGGCTACGAGTTCGAGACCATCAGGCACTACGGCAACTCGTTGATCGTCGCCAGTGATGGGCCCGAGCCGTTCATCCGGATGGTCTCGGCCCCAGGGCTCCATCAGCGGGACTTCGCGCTCCCCGCTGCGTATGTCCCCAAGAAGGGCAGTGGGCTGCGGGGGCACCTGGGTCTGGAATCCCTGGCGGTGAGCGAGGGCGGCCTCATCAGCACCATCACCGAGAACTCACTCGCCCAGGATGGCCCACGGCCCACCCTGGCCGCAGGCACCAGCTCGCGGCTTCTGCAACTACGTGGCAACGGAAGTGTGAGCGGCGAGTTCGTCTATCGCACCGACCCGCTTACCCCGGGTTCGTCGGGCCGGGCGTTCAAGGGTGTCTCGGAGGTGTTGGCCGTCAACAAGACCGACTTCCTGGTGCTCGAACGCGGTTACGATCCCGCTCGCAACTCCTACGACATCAAGATCTTCTGGACGACCACCAACGGCGCCGACCGGGTCACGGGTAAAGCAGCCCTGGCAGGGAACGAGAAGGCGATGCCGAAGCACTTGGTCTACAACCTGAGCAGTTTGACGAACTTGAGGCCGGGCGACGTCGAAGGTCTGGCGTGGGGGCCGAGACTCTCGAACAATCGGCGCGCTCTTCTCGCCGTGTCCGACAACGGCTTCAACTCGCCTGCCGTACCCAACAAGCTGCACGTCATGGCCGTGCAATTCCCTGACTGACCTGTATTCGCTGGACCGCGACCTCACTCTGCGGTACTACTGCGAGGGGGCCAAATCATCCTCACGGCCGATTCGTCGGCGGGATGTAGGGGGAAAGATCAGGGTGGTCCCCGATGATTCGGCGATGGCATGGCAGTCAGTATTTGTACTGCCGGTAGCCAGGCATCGTGCATCAACTGACCGAGAATGAGAAAGGCCAGACATGACCGCCCCACCCACCGCAGTTGCGGCCCGCGCGAGCGATCTGAAGAAGATCTACGGATCCGGAGACACCCAAGTGCATGCATTGGCGGGTGTCACCGCGGAGTTCGTCCGAGGTGAGTTCACGGCCATCATGGGCCCGTCCGGGTCCGGCAAGTCCACGTTGATGCACTGCCTCGCCGGACTCGACACCGCGACCAGCGGAACGGTGAGCATCGGCGACACCAATCTGACCGATCTCTCCGACAAGCAGATGACGCTCCTGCGCCGGGACCGGATCGGCTTCGTGTTCCAATCCTTCAACCTGGTGCCGACCCTGACGGCCCGGGAGAACATCACGCTGCCGCTCGACATTGCCGGCCGCAAACCCGATCAGCAATGGTTCGACACCGTGATCGGGCGCCTCGGTATCGCCGACCGTCTGGGCCATCGCCCCAGCGAGCTGTCCGGCGGTCAGCAGCAGCGCGTGGCGTGTGCGCGAGCGCTGGTCGGGCAACCCGAGATCATCTTCGGTGACGAGCCCACCGGCAACCTCGACTCCAGGTCGTCGGGCGAGGTGCTCAGCATTCTTCGCGCCGCGGTCGACGAGTTCGGCCAGACCGTTGTGATCGTCACCCACGACCCCCGTGCGGCGAGCTATGCCGACCGGGTGGTCTTCCTCGCCGACGGCCAGATAGTGCAGGAGCTCCGCAATCCCGATGCCGACGAGATCTTCGAGTACATGAAGAACCTCGACGAGACCCCGTCGACCGGAGGCTTCTCGCGCGCTCCCAAGGAACTGTGATGGCATCGAATGCGATGCGTAAGGTCTCACTGAGAAACCTTGGCGCGCATAAGCTTCGCCTTGTCCTGACTGTTCTGTCGGTCGTGTTGGGCACCGCTTTCGTCGCCGGTTCGATGATCTTCACCGCGACCGTGTCCAGCGCCTTCGACGGGATCTTCGACAAGGTCGCACTCGGCGTGGACACCCAGATCTCACCGGAGGACTCCAATTCGTCGGGTGTGCCCGATTCGGTCCTCACCCAGATCGAGGACAACAAGGCCGAGCTCGGAGTGGCAAAGGTGTTGCCGCAGTACAGCGGTCCGGCCACCATCGCCAAGGCCGACGGCAAGGCGTTGCAGACGGGTGGCGCGCCCAGTGTGGGCAGCGCCTTCCAGTCGCCGGACCAACGGCTGTCCGACACCGAGAGCAATCTCATCGACGGCCGTGCTCCGACTGCCCCCAACGAGATCGCCCTCAATGATTCGTCCGCCGACGAGGCCGACCTGAAGCTCGGCTCGACCACCAAGGTGGCGGTGGGCCGTGGCAGCGGGGCGCCGATGGAGGTGACGGTGGTCGGCATCCTCGACGTGCCGGGCGCCACCAGCGGATTCACCAGCATCCAGTTCCAGGAGGAGACTGCCAAAGACCTGTTCACCGACGGCTCGCATTCGCAGGCGATCGACCTGCAGGCGGTGCCGGGTGTCAGCCCCGAGCAGTTGAAAGAACGTGTCGCAGGCCTGATCGGCGACGACTACAAGCTGCGCACCGGCGACCAGGTGCGTCAGGACGAGAAGGACTCGATCAACCAGTTCCTCGACGTCTTCAACTACATCCTGCTGGCGTTCGCCGCGATCGGACTCATCGTCGGCACGTTCATCATCTACAACACCTTCTCGATGATCGTTGCCCAGCGGGTGCGAGAGTTGGCCCTGCTCAGGGCAATCGGGGCCAGCCGCAAACAGGTCACCCGTTCGGTGCTCCTCGAGGCGTTTGTCGTGGGGCTCATCGGCGCGCTGGTCGGCTTGGCTGCCGGCATCGGTATCGCAGCAGTCCTCAAGGCCGTGACGTCCTCGACCGGTCTGCCGACGACGTCGCTCCAGATCGGTCCGTCGGCGGTGATCGCCTGTCTGTTGGTGGGCATCCTCGTCACCATGGTCAGTGCGTATGCGCCGGCCAGACGGGCATCGAAGGTGTCGCCCGTGGAGGCGATGCGGGAGAGCCTCACCGATGGTCAGGCGTCACTCAAGGTGCGCACCATCGCAGGCATCGTGCTGGCGGTCATCGCACTGGCGCTGCTGGCGATCGGTGCCTCCGGTGAGGGGTCCGGAGCTGCGAGCATCGTCGGACTCGGTGCGCTGGTGATGATCTTCGCGGTGGTGTTCGCCGCGCCTGCGTTGTCACGTCCGGCGGTCACCGTGCTCGGTGCAGTGCTGGCACGGCCTTTCGGCAAGATCGGTCAGCTAGCGCGTACCAACGCTGTCCGCAATCCGAGGCGTACTGCCGCAACAGCTTTCGCGTTGACACTCGGTTTGATGCTGGTGGCGGTGATCGGCACTCTCGGTTCGACGTTCAAGGGCACGATCGACGATGCGATCGACACCGGACTGACGGCGAATCTGCTGGTGTCCGGCGATCAGGGCAGCGGGTTCTCGCCCCTGGTGGTGGAGGCCATCGCCGAGATCGACGGAGTCGAATCGGTTGTCGGCTTCGGGGGTATCCAGGCCGAGGTCGATGGTCAGGGCGTGTTCGGGTACTCGCCCGACGGTGACATGTACTCGGTCACCCCGTACGAGATGGTCGAGGGGCCGCGAACGATCGAACCGGACGGCATGATCGTCGGCGAACGCACGTCGAAGGAGAAGGGCTGGAACGTCGGCGAGACGATCGAGTTCACGAACTACGACGGCACGGTGGTCCCGGTGAGGGTGACCGGCATCTTCAAGGACAACCCGCTGATCGATCCGTGGGCGATGGGCTCGGATGCCTACGAGAAGCTGATCCCGTCACCGCTGCGGCAAGAGGTCTTCGCCGCCATCAAGACGGTGCCGGGCGCCAACGTCGACGAGGTGAGCGACCGGGTCGAAGATGTCACCGCCGACTACCTGACGGTGAAGATCCGGACGCCTGCCGAGTTCAAGGGCGAGCAGTCATCGCAGATCGACCAGATGCTGAGCGTCCTCTACGGAATGCTCGGACTGGCGTTGGTGATCGCAGTCCTGGGCATCGTCAACACGCTCGCCCTGTCGGTGATCGAACGCAAACGTGAGATCGGGATGTTGCGGGCGATCGGGATGGCCCGTGCTCAACTACGGCGGACGATCTACGTCGAGTCGCTGTTGATCGCGATCTTCGGTGCGCTGCTCGGTGTGGTGCTGGGCGTGGCATTCGGCTGGGCGCTGGTACGCACCCTGAAGTACTGGGGTCTGGGTGCTCCGGTGTTGCCGTGGAGTCTGATCGTCATCACGCTGGTCGGTGCGGCCGTTGTCGGAGTGCTGGCGGCCCTGTGGCCGGCCTCGCGGGCGGCGAAGACCAAACCGCTGGACGCGATCGACAACTAGTCCACGACACTGCAGACAACAGAACCCCCGCGCCGATCCCGGTGCGGGGGTTCTGTCCGTTTTCCGGCCGGCGCGAGCGGGTAAGCGGGCCGCGAGGAGGACATCATGAGTTCACATGGTCTGGTTTTCGCCCCGACCCCTTTACTGACCGTAACAATCGAAGCCGACGCCAGCGACGCTGCGGAGCTGCACGTCCACGCCGGAGGGCAGGGTTTCTGGATCGCCCGGATGATGGAGACGCTCGGCCTGAACACCACGTTGTGTGGGGTGTTCGGCGGCGAGGCCGGAAAGATACTGCGCCCACTGATCGAAGGTGAGGGCGTCGCGGTGCGAGGCGTGGCGATGGGCGGCGAGAACGGCTCGTACGTCCACGATCGGCGCAGCGGCAACCGCCTCGAGGTGGTGAGTGTGCGTCCACAAGTGCTCACCCGGCACGAGGTGGACGACCTCTTCAGCAACTGCCTTGCCGAGGGGCTCACCTCGGGCGTCGCGGCACTCGGCGGCCCCCATGAGGACGGGGTGATCCCGGATGAGACCTACGGACGCCTGGCTGCAGATCTGACGGCCAACGGCATCCCGGTGGTGGCCGACCTGTCCGGCCCGACCTTGCAGAGCGCGCTCGAAGGTGGCCTCGACATCCTCAAGGTGAGTCACGAGGACCTCGTCGAGGACGGGTTCGCGAAGTCGGAGAAGCCTGCGGATCTTGCCACGGCGATGGAGAAATTCGGAGAAAAGGGCGCCAGGGTGGTCGTGATCTCGCGTGGTGAAGAATCCACGCTGGCCTGGGAGGACGGTCAGTTCTGGGAGGCCATCGCGCCGCCCGCCCAATCGATCGACCATCGGGGTGCCGGCGACTCGATGACCGCTGCGCTGGCCGTGTCGACCGCGCAGGGCGAGTCCCTCGAGTCGGGACTGCGGCTGGCGGTCGCGGCAGGTGCGGCAACGGTGACCCGGCGAGGGCTGGCGACGGGCCACGGCGAGGTGGTCCGGAAGTTGGCCGAACGAGCCGAGGTCCGCAAGGTGGACCGACCCGGAAAGGGCACGTCGTGAAGGTGCTGATCACCAACGACGACGGTATCGACCGTGCCGGGATCCGCGTGCTCGCGAGAGTTGCGGCCGACCTGGGTCTCGACGTGGTGGTTGCTGCGCCCGACCGGGAACGCAGCGGCGCGAGCGCGTCGCTCAGTGCCATCGAAGACGGCGGCCGGTTGCGGATGCGAGCCACCGACCTGACCGAGTTGCCCGGCGTGACGGCTTACGCCGTGGACGCGTCGCCTGCCCTCATCGCTTTTGTCGCGTGCGACGGAGCTTTTGGGTCACCTCCGGATCTGGTGTTCTCCGGAATCAATCACGGACCCAACACCGGACACGCGATCTTGCACTCGGGGACGGTGGGCGCGGCGTTCACCGCTGCCGCCCACGGCGCCGCGACGTTGGCGGTGTCGGTGGACGCCGCCGAGCCCCGCGATTGGGGCTGCGTCGCCGAGGTCGCGCGTGTCGCAGCAGCGTGGGTGGTCGACAAGGCCCAGCCCGGTTCGGTGCTCAACGTCAACATCCCCGATCTGGCCAGAGCGGATCTGGAGGGGCTGCGGCGGGCATCGCTTGCACCGTTCGGGGCCGTGCAGGCCCGGATCGGGGAACGAGATGAGGAGTCGGTGGCGGTGACCTTCGACGAGATCCGTGCCCAGGAGCAGGACGACAGCCCGCCGGGTTCGGATGCCGCCCTCATCGCGGACGGGTGGGCGACGGTGACCGCTCTCCGGGTCCCGCCGATCGAGGCCCCGGACACCGACCTCGACGGGCTTGTCCTATAGCGGATTCGTCGGGTCGGCCTTACGGAGCAGTAGCACCAAGTTGGTGCCCAGTACTTCCCGGATCAGCGGCACCTTCATCACCCACCACAGCCGCCCCGGGAGATACCGGGGAAAGGCTGCCACCAGCGTCGCCTCGCTAGGCGGCACCGAATGTGCCCACCGCAGCCCGTCGGCTGCGGTGACCTTGAACAACGATGTGCCGTAGAGGTTCTTGGGCCGGTGGCCGTGCTTATTGGTGTACCAGCGGGCCGCCCGGGCACCGCCGAAATAATGGGTCAAACCCATCTCGTGGCCGCCGAACGGTCCGTACCAGAGGGTGTAGCTGAGCAGGACGAGGCCGCCGGGGCGAGTGACCCGCAGCATCTCGCGGGCCATGGCCCAGGGCTCGGCGACGTGTTCGGCGACATTGGACGAGTAGCAGATGTCCACCACGGCATCGGCGATCGGCAGTGCAGTCCCCGACCCGCGGACACCGGCCTGCTGGGGGAGACCGGCGGCATGCATCTCGTCCGGGTCAGGTTCGACCGACACATAGTGGGCGCCGCGGCGCCGGAACACCTCGGCGAAGTAGCCGGGACCGCCTCCCACATCGAGGACAACCTTGCCGTCGAGGCCGGCCGGGCCGCCGGGGTCGAGGCCCGTGACGCCGCGGTGCAGCGCCTCGATCAACTCCACCGAGTCATCGGCGAGGGCGCCGTAGAAGCGGTCGGGGTCGGACTGCTCGTACCGGAAGTGGTTCAGCAAGGTGGCCGAACGGACCACCGTGGCGCGCTGACGGGCACGGCGGGTGGTGTCTTTCACCAGCGAAACGATACGGGTCGGACGTCGGTGGTGATCCGGCCGCTACCCTGGCCAACAGTGAAAAACGAACAACCTGACAACGTCGCCAAAGGTGAGCCCACCGCGCCCGTCCGCGAGGTGCTGTTGCTGTGCTGGCGCGACTCCGACCACCCGCAGGGTGGCGGCAGCGAACGGTACCTCGAGCGCATCGGGGCCGAACTCGTCCGCGACGGCGTGCGCGTGACCCTGCGGACGGCCGGCTACCCGGGTGCGGCGCGCACGGAGATCCGTGACGGCATCCGGGTCTCGCGCGGCGGTGGCCGACTCAGCGTGTACCCGCGGGCGCTCGCGGCGATCGTCGCCGGCCGGCTCGGTCGTGGACCGATGGCCGGGCTCGATCCCGACGTGGTGATCGACACCCAGAACGGCATCCCCTTCTTCGCCCGCTGGGTGATGCGCGCGCCGGTGGTGGTTTTGGTGCATCACTGCCATCGCCGCCAATGGCCGGTCGCCGGCGCCGCGATGGGCCGGATCGGATGGTTCATCGAATCCCGCCTTTCACCCTGGGTGCATCGGGATTCGCAGTACCTGACCGTGTCGTTGCCGTCGGCCGAAGATCTCGTCTCACTCGGTGTGGACGCCGGCCGGGTGTCGGTGGTGCGCGCAGGCACCGACCCGTCACCTCACGTCAATGTCGAACCGGATCCGCGCCGGCTGGTGGTGCTCTCTCGTCTGGTGCCGCACAAGCAGATCGAACACGCGCTCGAGGTGATGGCCCGGCTTGCATCCACCCATCCGGACGTGACGTTGGACGTGGTGGGCGACGGCTGGTGGTCGACCCGTCTTCGTGAGCGCGCGACCGAACTCGGTGTCGACCGGCGCGTGAGTTTTCATGGGCATGTCAGCGAATCCGACAAGCACCGCATCCTCGCCGGGTCGGCGCTGCATCTGATGCCGTCGCAGACCGAGGGGTGGGGACTTGCCGTCGTCGAGGCCGCCGGGCACGGCGTACCGACCATCGGGTATCGATCTTCTCGGGGCCTCACCGACTCCGTGGTCGACGGCGTGACCGGACTGCTCGTAGACGACCTCGACGAATTGGTTTCGGCCACAGCGGAATTGCTCGATGAGCCGGCGCGATGCCGTGAACTCGGCGACAAGGCGCGAGAGCGAGCCGGGGACTACTCATGGTCGGCGGCAGCCGCCCGGGTGAAATATGTTCTGGCCGAAACGGTCTCAGGGCGACGTGTATCGGGCCTCGTCAGAGATTGAGTGCCGCACCGGGCTTCACCTTGAAGCTCGGCATGTCCTCGAGTGACACCGTGGCCTCGTAGGTACGGTCGTAGCCGGTCGCGCTGATCTTCCATCCGTCTGCCGTCCGGATGTAGCGGTCGTTGTAGAACGCCGCCCCGAAGAGCATGAAGTTGAAGTCCGCGACGATGACCCGGTCCTGCAGGTACCACCGGCCCGTGGCCTCGTCGCCGTCGACGGTGATCTCCGGGTGGTCGACTCGATGCTCGGTCAGCACCGCTGCCCCCAGCGACGACTTCATGAAGTCGACGAGCTCGGCTCGGGTGGTGAACGACAGGCTGTCGCCGTAGTCGCCGGTGACGTCTTCGGCCAGGGTGGTCTCGAACTCTTCCCACGCCTTGGTGTCCAAGGCACGGAGATACCGGTATTTGACCTGTTTGATCGCTTCGATCTGTGTGAAGGTTTCGAGCTCGTCCACTGCCTAGAGCCTCTTTCGGTGCGCCGTTCGGTGGGGCCATTTCAGCACAGCTGCGAGTAATCCATTGGCGATCAGCACAATCCACACCAGATGGGCAACCCACAGCGCACCCCGCTCGACTGATGAGGGCTCGCCGATTGCACTGTGCAAACGATCGATGTCCACCCGATAGACGCGCAGGTCGGCACCGTCGAACGCGAGGTCGAGCTGGGCCAGGGTGCGCGGCGCCGCGTTGATGGCCGAATCGCCCTCGACGAGAACCCATCCGACTCCCAGTGCTGCGAGCGCCTGCGGGGACGATCCGGCGAGGAGTGCTTCCTCGGCGCGGGTGGCCCGTGAATCCGGTCGATCGACACTGCGGCCGTCGACGATCAGCTCACCCGATTGCAGGACGTCGGCGCGCACGAGTCTCGGGGCCGGATCCAGGGACACCGAATCGGCGAAGGCGTACTGGCGGTTGGTCCCCACCGGGAGCACGAGCACATCGCCGTGTCCGGACGTGATGGTGTCGGCAACGACCTGCCAGTCGCCCGGGTAGTGGATCGGGGTGAGCGAGTTGCCCACACCCCACGCAAGGTCGGGCAGTGGGGCGACAATCAGCGCGGAGGCGACGACGGCGGCAAACCCTTTCGGCACGTGTCGGCCGGCCGATTGGACAGCTGACGCGGCAGCCAGCGCGTATGCCGGAACCGCGAGGGCGATCCATTTCTGGGTGTCGCGCAGCAGACCGGCACCGGGCATCGTATCGACCAGCCATTCCAGGATCGCCATGCCGAACGGCGTGGCCGCGAGGGCGACCAGGACAACCGAACCGATCGCAAGGCCGCCTGCTGCCCTGATCACCGGGTTGCGTCGGCGGTGCCACAGGCCCGGGAGCCCGACGAGGACAACCAGCAGCAAGGCGGCGGTGGCCACCAGTGCCCACGGCGAGGTCCGGCTCTCGGGTACGGCGTCGGCGTTCCACACGCCACCGAGGCCCAACAGCGAACCGACCGTTCCGAGCCACGGCTCCGCGCGGGCTGCGAACAGCGCGACGGATCCGGGATCAGCCGTACCGGTGCCCGCACCCAGGAACGATGCGGTCAGCCACGGGAGGGACGACGCCGCCCAGAGCACGGGCGCGGTCAGCGCCATTCGCCATTCGCGCCGGGCAAGCGCCGGGATGACCAGACCGGCGAGCAGCACAAGTCCGGCGAGTAGTGAACCGGTCGGCGTGATCCCGGCGACGGCGAGCCAGCCCGTCAGCACCGACCAGCGAGCCCAGCCGCAACCGCGGCGGACGTCGACCGCGGCGACCAGAATCCATCCGAGCGCTGCGTAGCCGACGAGCAGACTCCACTGGCCCTGTAGAAGGCGTTCGGCCACATAGGGATTCCAGACGGCGATGACCGTGGCCGCCAGCATGCCGGGTGTCCCCGCCGCGGGCAGGACGCGCCGAGCCAATCGTCCGTACCCGACGCCGGCCAGCACGATGGCCGCGAAAGTCAGTGCCTTGACCACGATTCCACCGTCGATCACGCCGGAGGCGACGGCGATCAGCCAGTCCTGCGGCACGGCCCGCGGCGCAGAATCGGACAAGCCGAGCGCCGAGTCGGTGACAAAGGAGCGGGGAGTGCTGACCATGTCGCGGATCAGCAGGTATCCCGGACCGAAGACGGGCCCGAGGATCGCCATCGACAGGGCGATGCTGGTCAGCCACAGGCTGAGCCAATGCCTGCGGGTCATGCATGGACCCTAACAAGCGCTAACGGAACACCTTCGCCAGTCGGGAGACGGCCTCGCCGATGACTGGCACCGGCGTCTCCCCGAACGTCAGGCGCAGGTGAGAGTGGTCGGATTCGGCGGGAAACCACGGCGTTCCCTCGCCGACCATGACGCCCTCGGCGTGAGCGGCTGCCGCCACGTCCCGATCGTCGAGCCCGTCTGGGAGTCGCACCCACAGATGCATGCCGCCACGGGGCACCGCGGCGACCTCGATCTCCGGGATCAGCCGGCCCAGGTGTCCCAGAAGGGCATCCCTGCGCTCTCCGAGTGCCCGGCGCACCTGCCGGTTGTGCCGGGGCCACGCGGGAGAGTTGAGGAACTCGACGGCGGCCTCCTGGACCGGGCCGGCCACGTAGAAGTCGTCGAGCATCTTGGCTGCCCGCAGCCGCGCCAATGCGGGTCCCCGAGCGCACAGGGCGGCGACCCGCATCCCGGGCCCGACAGGCTTGGTGAGCGAACGGATGTGCACCACATGGCCATTGGGATCCTGTGCCGTCAACGGTGGGGGCGGGTCACCGTCGATGCCGAGGTACCGCGCGTAATCGTCCTCGATCACGAACAGCGAATGCTGTTCGGCCAGTTCGATGATCTGCTTGCGGCGATGTGCGGCCAGTGTCACCCCGCTCGGATTGGCGAACGCCGGCTGCACCACGAGCAGGCGGCTGCCGGTGCGGCTGATCGCGTCGGCCAGCAGGTCGGTGCGGATTCCTTCGGAGTCCATTGGCACGGGAATGACCTCGGCGCCATGACTGCGCACGATCGCGATGAGCCCCGTGTACGTGGGGCTCTCGACGATCACGGATTCTCCTGGCCGGATCAGCGCGCGGACCGCCACCGACAGCGCGGTCTGTCCGCCGGCGGTCACGATCACCTCCGACGCGTGGATGCCGTCGATCTCGGATGCGAACCAGCGGCGCAGTTCCGGACTGCCCTCGATGGGGTAGCGGCCCCAGCTCCGGGACCGTTTGATCGCCCGGGTCATGGCGGCGTCGAGTGCGGCGTGAGGCAGCAGTTCGTCGTCGAGGTACCCGCCTTTGAGCCGGACGACCTCGGACCCGGGGACACGCCACAGGTCGAGCGTGCGGGAGAGCTCGGGCGGCATCCGGGCGCCCAGTACCGATTCCTGCCACGAGGTGTCGGCAGGCGAGCGCGGTGGCGCCGCGGCTGCGACAAAGGATCCGGCACCCGGTCTGACGTCGACGAGACCTTCGGTGGCGAGATCGCGCAGAACCCGCTGCACAGAGTTGGGCGAGACGCGGTGCTGCTCCTGCAGCGTCCGTACCGACGGGAGCCGGGTACCCGGCGTGCTCTGGGTGATCAGGGCACGCAGACTTTCGGTCAGGACCGATACTCCGCTATCGTTGTACATGAAGATCAACGATAACAGTTCGCGGTTTTCGGCGATAGCAGATAACGGACGTCGAA
This sequence comes from Williamsia sp. R60, assembly GCF_054063855.1. Taxonomy (NCBI): domain Bacteria; kingdom Bacillati; phylum Actinomycetota; class Actinomycetes; order Mycobacteriales; family Nocardiaceae; genus Williamsia; species Williamsia sp. R60. Next base: position 30,638 of record NZ_JBSSGR010000003.1, on the reverse strand, counting down.
AGTCGTCCGCTCACGCCGGCGTGCTGCTGGGTTGTCTCGGTGTCCTGGCCTTCAGTTTCTCGCTGCCGGCCAACAAACTCGCCGTCGCCGGAATCGATGCGGTGGGGGTCACGGTCTGGCGGGCGGCGCTGGCCGGGCTGCTCGCGCTGGCGTATCTGCGGATCGTCGGGGCGCAGCGTCCGGCCCTGCACGACCTCGCCGCATTGTTGTGTTCCGGTCTGGGTGTGGTTGTCGGTTTTCCGCTGTTCTCCTCGCTGGCGCTGGAGAGGATCGACTCGGCGACCGGTGCGGTGATCCTGGGACTGCTGCCGGCCATGACCGCCACATTCGCGGCGTTGCTGGGCGGAGAACGACTGCCGTGGCTTTTCTGGGGCGCGACCGGCGCCGGCGTGCTTGTCCTCTGTGCGTTCCTGGTCTCGACGAGTCCTGACGCGCTGTCCGGGTTCGCGCTGAGCTGGGGTCACCTGTGGATGGTGCTCGGGACGGTCAGTGCCGGGTTCGGATACGCGGTCGGCGGAACCCAGGCAAAACGGATCGGCGGAGCGCAGAGCATCTCGTGGTCGCTAGTGCTGCTGCTGCCGATATCGGTTCCGTTGTGCGCGCTCACCGCCGCGACGGGCTCGTTCTCGCTGACCGGCCCGGTGGTGATCGGGATGGTCTACATCACCGTCATCTCCCAATTCCTCGGGTTCTTCGCCTGGTACGGAGGGCTGGCCCGCGGTGGTATCGCCCGCGTGGGCCAGATCCAGCAGGTGCAGCCGCTGCTCACCATCGCGTGGTCGGCGCTGCTGCTGGGCGAACACCTCGACCGGTGGATCTACCCGGTCGGTGTGGTGCTGGGCCTGCTCGTGTGGATCGCGCAGCGTGCGCGGTTCCGCGAAGCCGCACTCGCAGTCCCACCAGCGCCGGCGCCCGCCGCATCTGATGCGAACGAGCCTGTCTCCCTGCGCCGCTGATCGCTCCTGCGAGACTGAACCCATGGCGATGGGTGCGATGGCGGGAGTGGGTGGCGTGGCCGCCGGCACGATGGTCGCCAACATCTGCGCCTACCTCATCCACCTGCCGGCCACCCGATGGTTGTCGCCCGCGGAGTACGGCGAGTTCGCAGTGCTGCTCCAGGCGATGCTGGTGCTGGGTGTCCCGGCGCTGGCTCTGCAGGTCGTGATCGCCCGGGAGGTCGTGCGAGGGCGTGCCGTCGCCGACCTGATCTCGATCACCCTGCGGACCACCGCTGCGGTGCTGGTGGCCGCGGCCTTCGCAGTACCGGTGGTGATGGCGGTGGCCGATACCGGCCTGGCGGCCACGATCGCAGCTTTCTCCACCGCGCCCCTGCTGGTTCTGATCGCTGCCGGTCAGGGCATATTGCAGGGCGGACAACGGTTTTCGGTGCTGTCGTGGGTGCTGGCGGGTGTGGGTATGGCCCGCACCGTTCCCGGCGTGGTCGCGTTGGCGGTCGGCGCGGGCGCGGCCGGTGCCCTCACCGCAACCGCAGTCGGCGCAGCCATCGCCGCTTCTGTCATCTGGCTGATCGTGTTGGCGGACAAGCCCGCCGACAGCGCGATATCCGAGGGTTTGGCGCTGCGGCTCGTGTTGCACGCCTCGCAGGTGCAGCTTGTGCTGATCGCATTGTCGTCGGTTGATCTGCTGGCCGCCCGGCCGATCCTCGGCGAATACGACGCTGGGGTGTACGCGCTCGGGACGATCGCCACCAAGGCGGCGTTCTGGTTGCCGCAGGCGATCGGCGTGGTGCTGTACCCACAACTCGCAGACGTCGCGAAGACGGCCGGCGCCCTGCGTACCGCGGTCGGGTGGCTCACCGCCATCGCCGCGACCGTGGTGGTCGGTGCGGCGATCTGTGGGCCACTGGTTCCGGTGATCGCCGGGGAGGACTACCGGCCGGTCGCCCCGATCCTCTGGTTGTTCGCTCTCACCGGGAGCGCGCTGTCGGTGCTGCAAGTGGGCCTTCTGGCGGCCATCGCGCGCGACCGTACCTGGATCGGCCTGCTGAGCTGGACGGTGCTCGCCGTCGAGGTGGTGCTGGTGGTCACCGTTGCACACAGCATCGTCACGCTCGCGGTGATCGCTGCGAGCTGCGCGGTGGTCGGAACGGTGTCGACGCTGGTTGCGCTGAGCGTCACCCGGACGCAAGACCGCGGTCGTACTGTGGATGCATGAGCATCCGCCTCGGCTATCAGATCCCCAATTTCTCCTACCCCGGCACCACCGCAGAGCTGTTCCCCACGGTCATCGCGCAAGCGCAAGAAGCCGAAAGATCCGGTTTCGACACCGTTTTGGTGATGGATCACTTCTATCAACTGCCTGGCATCGGAGCCCCTGACGAGCCGATGCTCGAGGCCTACACCACACTGGGTGCCCTCGCCACGGCCACCTCGACGATCAACCTGTCGACGCTGGTCACCGGCAACACCTACCGCAATCCCGCGATGCTGGCGAAGACCATCACCACGCTCGACGTGGTCAGCGGGGGCCGGGCGATCCTCGGACTCGGTGCCGGATGGTTCGAACTCGAACACCGCGAGATGGGTTACGAGTTCGGCACATTCACCGAACGCTTCGAACGACTCGAGGAAGCGTTGCAGATCATCGAACCGATGCTGCGCGGAGGCAAACCCGAGCTGGATGGCAAGTGGTACCAGGCGCACGGCACCCGCACCTCACCGCTGTTGCGCACCGACATTCCGATCATGCTCGGCGGAGGCGGCGAGAAGAAGACGTTCGGCCTCGCTGCCCGGTACGCGCAGCACCTCAACATCATCGCGGGGGTCGACGAGTTGCCTCGCAAGCTCGAGGCACTCGCGAAGCGATGCGAGGAAGCCGGCCGCGACCGGTCGACGATCCAGACCAGTTACCTGGCGTTTGTCATCCTCGACCCCGATGGCGACAAGGCCCGCGCTCAGGCGGCAGATCTGCTGAAGGCCAGGGGAATCGACCGCGCCACCGCGACGGATGAGGAATGGGCGCAGGCGAACAGCAGGTTCTTTGTTGGTGCGCCCGACGAGGTCGCGGCACAGATCAAGGAACGCGTGATCGATGCCGGAGTGGACGGCGTCACCATCAACATGGTCACCAACGGTCACGTCCCCGGGATGGTGGAACTGGCCGGAAAAGCGTTGTCCCCGTTGTTCGCCTAGGCGGTAGGCCGGCCCGCCGGACTATTCACCGGGCCGGCGCCAGGGCTCGTCGCGATTGCGGCGCAGCGAGTCATCCTGTGACTGGGGCGCATCGGACTGAGGCGCACCGGTCTGGGGCACGTCGGATTGCTGCGGCGTGACCCAGCCCGGGTCGCCCGATGGCGGTTGTTGCGCCGAACCGTCATTACCGATCCGTTGCTGATCCATGTACGGATAGTGGTCGCCGACCTCGGCGAAACCGTCCCCGCGGTCGTCGCGCACAGCGGGGATCTGGCGGGTCTGATCGGGATCGTAGGGCTGTTGCTCGTGCGAACCCATCGGTGCACCGGCGGCGGGATAGACGTTGCCGCGGTCGTCGCCCCGGTACTGTCCGATCAGATCGGTGCGCTGCTGCTCGTTCGGGTCGTACGGCGAATCCGCGGCCGGCGCAGGGGTTTTCGGTCCACCGCGCAGGAGCAACCACACGCCCGCAGCCAGCAGCAGGACGCCGAGGATTCCGATCACGATCGGGATCCAGCGACCCCAGAGCTTGATCGGATCGTCGAGACTCTTGGCGTCACTGGCCAACTGCTCCTGGGTGCTCTGGTTGTACGAGAAGACGACGTCCAGTGCGGTCAGTTTGTAGTCGAGCATCTCCTGCGGGGAGTCCTCGCTGACGTTGAGCTTGAAGTACTGCTGGACGTGCTCACGCTCGTTGATGATCGTTCCGCTGACCGGATCGACGTACAGGTCGCGAGTGGTCTTCTGGATCAGCGAGGCAGGCAGCCGGTCGTTGTTCCGGGATCCCGGGAATCCGCCGTACCAGCCGGCAGGTTGGTCGATCGAGGTTCCGGCGAGCTGCTGGTCGTTGGCATCGGTCAGGGTGCTCAGATCCATCTCGGGGACCTCTTGGGTGAAGTGATAGGTCTTCACGCCCTGGATTTCCTGCTCGTCGACAAAGGTCAACGGGTTGGTGGTGCGAGTCGGCAGATCGAAGTAGAGGTAACTGTCGTTCTTCTCGACGCCGAACGGGAACCGGTACTGCAGGCCCTTGCGGTCGGGGAGGCTGACGCTGTTCTCGCCGGCGTCGACCTGCACCTCGCTCTGTCCGCCACCGCTGATCTGCGGCTCGGCGGTCTCGCGGTTGGTGGTGATGCGGTCACGGGTGGCGGTGAGTAGCGAGCTCATGCAACCGGAGTCGGCTCCGTCGGCGGGCGGGGTGACGGTCTCGTCGCCATCGGTGTACGAGTCGATGCGGACGGAATTGCCTGCCTGGAAGGTGACCTTGTCGGCATCGGCCGGGTCCACCACGAGCACGCGTTGCTGATCGGTCAGGTGTGCGTCGGAGACCTCGGCGCGCGGGCCTTCCAGCGAGCATCGGTTGAAGATCTTCGCGGGCAGCGCATCGCTGCCCGAGACACCCTGCTGCGCTTGACTGTCCGACACGCTGGTGATGTCGAGGTCCATCGGCGTCTTCTTCAACGTACCCACGTAATAGAGGGGTAGCGCGATGGCGGCCACCAGCAGCAGAGCCCCCAGGAAGATCGCGACCGGTCCGGCAAGGTCTCTGGCAGACATCCGAGGCCCTGTAGCCATACGTCGGTTCTCCTTCAGGTCTTCGATCGGTGCAGCTGGTGGTTTCTTGCGAGACTAACAGCCGAGGTCGGCTGGAACGGGCACGTCAGGACAGGGCGCAACACGATCGGCCACCGGTACATTGGCTGATCATGCGTCCGGATCAGCAGGCCAAGGGCTTCGTCCCCGCGCTCGAGGGAATGCGGGCGCTGGCGGCCATCGGTGTGCTGACCACCCACGTCGCCTTCCAGACGGGTTCGGTGGGCGACGACGTGCTCGGCGCGGTCTGGGGTCGCTTCGACATGGCGGTGGCCCTGTTCTTCGCGCTCTCCGGCTTCCTGCTGTGGCGGCCGCATGCCGCGGCAGCCCATGATCCGACCGCCAGGGTGCCCGGCCTGGCGCGGTACCTGCGTCACCGGGTTCTCCGGATCTGGCCCGCATACGTGGTGGTCGTGGTGGTGGTGCTCAGCCTGCTCCCGGACGCGCGCCCCGCAAGCGCGACGGTGTGGCTGGCCAATCTCACCCTCACCCAGGTGTACGTCCCGCTGACGCTGACGGCCGGATTGACGCAGATGTGGAGTCTGTCGGTCGAGGTCAGTTTCTATCTGCTGCTGCCGTTGTTCGCGTGGTTCCTGGTGTGGTTGCGCGGTCCCCGGGCACGGTGGCGGGTCCCCGTCCTGCTGTCGGTCGCGGTGGTCTGTCTGGCCTGGGCGTGGGTGGCCGAACAGCTCCCGCTCGCACAGGGCGTCGAGGCCAAGAACTGGCTCCCGGGTCACATGCCATGGTTCATCGCCGGACTGGTGCTCGCCGAACTGGTTGTCGTACCCGCAGGCGGGGTGTTGAGCCGGGTCGGGTCGCGCCCGATCGTCATGGCCGTGGTCGCGGCCGGGGCCTTCGCACTCTCGTGCACCGAGCTCGCCGGGCCCACCGGCCTGGCCCCACTGGCCCCGTGGCAGTTCGCCGTCAAGATCGTCCTCGGCGCGGTGCTGGGGTTCGCGCTGCTCGGCCCGTTGGTGCTCGGTGAGCCGCGGCCGCACCGCATCCTCGATTCCGGGCCGATGCAGGCCCTCGGCCGGTGGTCCTACTCGATCTTCATCTGGCATCTGGTGGTGCTGTCGGCGGTGTTCCCTCTGGCGGGTGTCCTCCCGTTCGCCGGATCGATGCCTGCCGTGTGGGCCCTGACCGTCCTCCTCACGATCGGCATCTCGGCCGCCGGCTACGCGTGGGTCGAAGATCCCGCGCGGCGGTGGCTGCGTCGGTGGGAAGCCAGATCAGGTAGGACGGCGGCGGCGAACCCGGAGCCGGATCAGCCACCGCGGCACGGCGATGGCGTTCCACGCCAGGACCACCAAGGCCAGCACAGCCGGTAACTGAACCCACCAGTCCCAGCCGTTGTACCCCAGCGACGACCGCCAAGGTCCTGCGGCGAGGCCGAACGTCGCGGCCATCATCAGCGCGGCCACCCACGCGGGTGCACTCCGCCGTAGGCGCAGCCGCGGGTGGGTGATGAGCACCGCGGTCTGGGCGGCCGCGACCGCGGCGGCGATCGCGAACCCGATCGGCCCGGTCAGCAGGAACATGGCGACGCCCAAGAACAACGGGCCCGCCAGAGTTGCCCGCAAGGGGCGTGAAACCGGCAGCGAGACAGGTGTTGTGGTTCTCTGGGGCCAGAGCGTCATCGCGAACAACAGCACCACCAGGGCGAGCCCGACACCGATCGACCACCGGTACGGACGGTCGAGAGGAAAGGTGAGGTCGATCGTGCCGGCGTACCCGGCGGGGATGATCCAGCCCTGCTGCCAACCGCCCACCACGATGGGCGTCAGCTCGCGTCCGTCCGCATGTGCCTGCCGGCCGACGTTCTCGCTCTCGGGCACGATGAGCACCCGTTCCTCGGCGGATGAACCGACGGTGACGCTGCGATCGATCGCCTCCCATTCCTGGACGGAAACCGGTGTCGGGACCGCACGCGGTGTGGAACCGGCGGTGAGGCTCACCCCTGCGACGCTGAACGCGTCGCCGGGGTTGACCATCAGTTCCTGCTCACCCGCGGGCAGCGTGATCCGGTCGGAGCCGCACACAGTCGCCCGGAAGGGTTCGCCGGAACGCAGCTGCTGAACCGTGGCCGACAGCGAGAAGCGCTGCGCCACACCGGCGATCGTGAGTCCCGGACCCTGATCGCAGCTCACGTCGATTCGTCGGTTCGGGTCGGCCACCGGCTGCGGATCCCCGAGGACACCGATCTCCGAGATGCCGGTGGGCGACACCTCGGCGAATCCGAGGCTGTTCACGTCGAGCACCTCGTCCTTCTCCAGCACGGTGATCGTGATCGTGGAGGTGACATGGGGATCGAGTTCGATGGTGCCGTCGGCGGGGATGTCGCGGACCTGCCTGCCGTTGCCCAGGTCGATGGCCAGACGCTGCGGGCGTGCCGGGAACTGACCCGGTGGCACAGTGATCCGTAATCCATCGACCTCGCGTGGGGTCGGGAGGGTGAGTCGCAGAGTGGGTCGCTCGGCCGTCGGGCCGCTGTCCCCGGCGATCCAGGTGGTCGTCGGGTCGCCGTCGACCGCGGCCGTTGCGCTGCCGCGCGGATCGGTCACGGCCGACTCCGCGGAGGCGCCGATCGAGCCGAGCCCGGACAGCAAGGCGTTGAGAGCGTCCGACGGATTGGCGGTGACCGTGACCGAGGTGTCCACCGACGTCGTGGTCGGTACCGAGAGCACCCGACCGAACACGCCTGGCTCCTCGGCCGCCAGGCCCAGCCCCGCCGAGCAGCGGGTGGCGCCGGGTCCGGGAACGCAGGCCGCGCGAGCGGGTAGCTCGGGTCCGAGGACCCAGCCCGAGACCTGTTGGCCGGCGACCAACTGCGGCAACACCACCCGGTGCCGGATGGGGAGATCGCGGGCAGCAGCCGCGTCGCGCAGGGTCACCTCGGAGATCGCGAACTGATTGCCGCCGGTGTTGTCCTGGGTCGCGATGGCCCGGATCTGAACCCACCGGGTAGGTCCGCTCGGCGGCACCACCGTGGCGGGGGTGCCGGCCTTGACCCCGGTGGCGACCGTACTGCCGGCTTCGGTGGTGATGAGCAGGGTGTCCACCTCGGGGCCGAGGGCCTTGCCGACGGTGATGTCGAGGGCCAGGCGCTCGCGGGGGCGGGTGAAGTCGAGCTGCAGATACTGCCCCACCGCTGAGTCGAGACCACGGCTGACCCAGGCGGTGTTGGTGTCGCCGTCGAATGCCGCGGCAGGAGAGCTGCCCGGAGCGCTCTGTCCCAGTTGCGTTGCATCCGAAGCTGATCCGGACGCGCTGACGTTCAGTTCGCCAGGCTGCCCGTCGAGTAGCCACTCGCCGTGCACCAAGGGCTGGCCGGTCACAGGGTAATCGGGGACGGCGTTCTGGGTCAGGCGCCGGTCCTGTGGGGTCCGGATGGCCGAGCTGTGGTTGTCCACGCGCCCGAAGTCGACTTCGCGATCGGTGGGGGTGTCGGTGACCACCACGGGTGCTTCGGCGAGACCCGCTCGGCGGGCATCGGATTCGAGCAGGGCCGGACCGAGAGGCTGTTGCCCGGCGAGCGCGGCGTTGTCCTGCAGTGTTGCAAGGGCTTCGGGACCGCCGGCCACCCGAGGCATCGACGACAGTGGAACCGTGGCGGGCCGGGTCCCTGGGAAAGACACGGTCGATTCGACCGCAAAGATCTGTACCGCAGGCATTTTCGGACGCAGACCGTCGTCTGCGACCACATCCTCGATGGTGTTCGGTCCGACGTCCGGCCCGAACCGCGCGACCGGCACCATTCCCGGCGATGCCGCGACAGCGTGTTGTGCGAGCAGCGGCCGTGCCGAACGGGAGGTGGACGGATCGAGGTCGGCCCGCACCACCACGTAGGCGATGCCCTGCCCGGCAAGGGTCGCGGCCAGCCCGGGCGACGGCCTGCCGTCCGCGATGGCCCGCTGCACCGAGTCCAGGGCGCGGATGGCGCCGGGAGGGGTGAGTGGGATGGCATCACGCACAGCCCACGGTTGTTCGGTGAGTACCTGCAGAGGCTCGTCACGGGTAAGGCCCCAGGTCTGATTCGCAAACGGCGACCCCGGGACCACCAGCGCGCGCCGATCCTCATCGGCGCCGTGGTCATCGAGCCACGTCGCCGCATCTTTCCAGTACGACGGGATCGCGCGATAGCTCGCGGGCGCCGCCAGCCCGGCGGTCCACACCATCGATCCCGCGGCCAGCAAGGCAACCACCACGACCACTGCGGCCGCCACCGGTCGCGACCGTTCCGGGTGGGCGAACACCCGACCGGTCTCGCGCCAGCCGACGATGTCCGGCGTCGGCACCCGGGCCAGCAGATGGGCGATACCCAGGGCCAGCGGGATACGGATCAGCGGGTCCCATTTGTGCACGTTGCGCAGTGGCGCGCCGGCACCGTCGAGGAACACCCTCACCGACTCGGAGATCGGTGAACCGAGCTGTCCGGGATAGCCGAGGCAGATGGCGAGCAGGCCGACGAATGCGATGGTGATCAACCGGCCGCGACCCGGCATCGACCGCATCGCGAGCCCGGCCAATCCGGCGGCGGCGAGCAGACCGGTGGCGAGGACTGCGTACGGCTGCGTCGCCAGGCCGGCGCCCGCGACCCGCTCCGGCGAGACAAATGGTGTCCAGGCGCTGGTGCCCCGGAGGACTTCGGTGAGCGACACCCATTCGGTTGTCACCCTTGATGATTCGATGAAGTCGAGGAACGGGGGGCTGACGCGCGACAGGATCAGTAGTGGCACCAGCCACCACAGACAGGCCAGGACGGAACCCAGCAGCCACCAGCCGCCGAACCGGAGCCAACGGGCAGCCGGACCACGCAGGGGTGCGTGCAGCAGCCACCACAACACGGCGACGGATGCCGCGGCCAGCGTGGCGACAGCGTTCACCGCACCCATCAATGCCAGTGCGCATGCCGATTGAAAGGCGAGGCGCCGCAAGGAGTTCGTCGGCTGTGCGCGATTCAATGCGATCACCACAGGCGCGAGCACCCAGGGCGCCAACATCACCGGCAGTGTCTCCGACGAGATGGATCCGATGGTGGTCATCACCCGTGGGCTCAGGACGAACACCAGGGCAGCACAGATGCGCGACCACCGCGATCCCACCCCGAGGGCGTCGGCGAGACGCATGAAGCCCACGAAACCGACCCACAAAAGCAATGCCCACCACAGGCGCTGGATCACCCAGGGCGGTATCGCGAGGAGATCGCCCAGCGCGAAGAATGCACCGTGTGGGAAGAAGTACCCGTAGGCCTGGTTCTGCACCTGGCCGAGCGGGGCGATCGACGACCACAGGTGGGCCGCGCGTCCGAGGAAGGCGAGGGGGTCGCCGGTCAGATCGAGCTTGGTGTCGGCAGCGATCAGGCCGGGAGATTGAACGAATGACGCCAGCAGCGCCCACAGAGCTGCAAAAAGCAGTCCCCGTTTGGTCAGTTTGTGACTCCGGCGTTGTCCCTGGTGCCGTAGTCCACCGAGCCCTTCACGAATCCGCTGTCGGCGTTGAAGCTGTTGACGTCGGTGGCGGGCTTGTCCTCGGACGTCAGTACTCCACCCAGAAATACCGCCGCGATGGCCACGACCACGCCCAGGAGTCCAGCAACGGCGCCGGCGATCAGGCGGTTGTTCATCATGGCAGCGAAGTTACCACCCGTGCTCTGGCGCGCAGGTCGGCGCGGGTATCCACGCGGCGCTTGGCGCACCCCGCCGGCACCACCAGCACCGGTCGATGGCAGTGCTTGAGGACGTGCTCGGAAACGCTGCTGTGGAGCAGTGCACGCAGGCCGGACGACCCGCGGGTGCCTGTCACCAGGATGTCGACGTCGAGGGTGTCCGCGGCGTCCACCAGCGCACCCCAGACGGTGGAATCGACCTCGGCGAGTCGTCCTTCGGCGCGATGACCGGCGGCGATCGCGCGTTCGACTCCCCGGGCGTTGCGGGTGCGGGCATCCTCGTGGAGGGCGTCGTCGATGTCCTGGTCGACCACCGAGTGCAGCACGGGTTGCATACCTCCGGAGAGTGCGGACAGGCGTGCGCTCTGGTGCACACCCGATTCCCATGCGGTGACGACAAACGCTCGGTGGGCGGCGAGGAAGCGGCCGGCGTAGTCGATCGCACGGTCGGCATTGTCGGTTCCGTCGTAAGCGATCATGATCGTGTCTTGCTTGCCGGTACCGGACTGACTGGACATGGCGTTTTCCTCCCGTACGGGCTTGTAAGCCTCAGAATACCGCTCAATGTAACCCACGTCACACCAGGGCGGCATGCAACACTCGTGCCATGTTCGCTCGCCCCCGGCCCAGCCCGACCCGTCCTCGCGCAAGGCTTGAAAGAGCCGGTCGACCTGCGTCGACGCGCGGCGGACGGCATCGCCCCGGCCGCACTCTCGCGGTACTCGCGGTCAGCGTGGCGATGCTCGCCGCATGCAGTGGCAGCGACGGCGGCAGCGGCCTCAGTTCTACGACGGCGTACGCCCCGTCCTCGTCGTCGGTGGCACCGTCGTCGTCGACGTCCGCCGCGCCGCAGGTGGTGCCGGCAGCCTGTGGCGCACGCGAACTGGCCGAGATGTCGCCCCGGCGCAAGCTGGCCCAGCTGCTGGTCGTCGGGGTGACCGGCACCCAGGATGCGGTGGACATCGTGCGCCGGGAACAGATCGGTGGCGTCTTCATCGGCAGTTGGACCGATCTCGGGATGCTGTCCGACGGCGGCGTGGCTTCTGTACAGAAGGCGGCCGAGACGCCGGTCATGGTGACGGTCGATCAGGAAGGTGGCCGCGTCTCGCGGTTGTCCGGCCTCGGTATCGACAGCCCGTCGGCGCGCGAACTGGCCGCGACGATGACGGTGGAGCAGGTGCGTGCCCTGGCCAAAGAGCAGGGCCTGCAGATGAAAGAGCTCGGCATCACCGTCGACTACGCGCCTGTCGCCGATGTGAGCGACGAATCCGACGACGAGGTGATCGGGGACCGTTCGTTCAGCGACGACCCCGCGGTGGTGACCCGTTACGCCAACGCCTACGCGCATGGTCTGCAGGACGCGGGAATCATGCCGGTGTTCAAGCACTTCCCCGGGCACGGGCACGGGTCCGGTGACTCCCACACGGGAACCGTGGCGACCCCGGATCTCGACGAACTACAGGACAGTGACCTGGTTCCTTACCGGACGTTGATCCAGCCCGGGGTGGCGGTGATGGTCGGGCATCTGATCGTGCCGGGCCTGACCGGTCCGGACACCCCCGCCAGCATCAGCGAACCCGCGATGTCCCTGCTGCGCGACGGCACGGGATATGGCGGCAAGCCCTTCGACGGTCCGATCTTCACCGACGATCTGTCAGGCATGGCTGCGATCAGTGCCAAGTACGGCATCGAGAAGGCGGCCACCCTGGCGATCAGCGCCGGCGCCGACATCGCCCTGTGGCTCTCGACCGACAAGGTGCCCGCGGTGCTCGACGCAATGACTGCGGCGATGGGTTCCGGCACTCTGCCGGCCCAGCAGGTCGATGAATCGGTGGTGCGGGTTCTGCGTGCCAAGGGTGAGCTCGACTGCTGATCAGAACTCGACTGCCGATCAGGCGCCGTAGCCACTTGACGGGCCGCGGCGAACTTACCGGCTGGTAAGGTGACATTCGTCTGAATTCAAAGGGGGTGTGGTCGTCGTGGCCGGAGGAACGAAGCGTTTGCCACGCGCCGTACGAGAGCAGCAGATGCTCGACGCCGCTGTGCAAGTGTTCGCCGCCAACGGTTTTCGTGAGACGTCGATGGACGCGATCGCTGCCCAGGCCAGTATCAGCAAGCCGATGCTCTACCTCTATTACGGCTCCAAGGACGAACTCTTCGGCGCGTGCATCAGCCGTGAAGGCGCTCGGTTCATCGAGGCGATGAGCTCTGGGTTCGACCCCAATCTGCGCCAGCACGACCAGGCCCGCACGGTGATCTACAGCTTTCTGCGTTATGTGCACGACAACCGCGAATCATGGCGAGTGCTCTACCGCCTCGCCAGCGGTCAGGCCAAGTTCGCCGGCCTGGTGGCCGCGAGCCGCGCCCGGCTGATCGAGATGGTCGCCGATCTGCTGCGTCGCGGCACCACCGTCCCGCACCCCAGCGACACCGACTTCGAGCTGATGGCCGTAGCGCTCGTCGGGGCCGGTGAGGCTGTCGCCGACCGGATCTCCGAGGGCGACATCGACCTTGACGTCGCCGCCGACCTCATGGTCTCGATGGGCTGGAAAGGCCTGGCGGGCGACCGCCCCTGAACCGACCGCCCCTGAACCAAAAATGGTGGGTTCGGGCGAGTCCCACCAGGGGAAATGCTCGCCCGAACCCACCAATTCGGGGTCAGCGGATGGTCGCCGTGAGGTGCGGGTACCCCTTCTTGGGATGCAGCACCGAGAGGTCGAATCCGTCGCCGGTGCGGGTGGTGTAGAGATTCACCTTGGCGGGCAACACGATCGGCTTGCCGAACCGCACGTTGTAGGTGACCTTGTCGTCCAGTTGTCCTTCGACATTCGCCACCACGCGCGCAGCGGTCCACATCCCGTGGGCGATGGCCCGCGGGAACCCGAATGCCTTGGCGCCCAGGTCACTCATGTGGATCGGGTTGCGGTCGCCGCTCGCGGACGCGTATTTACGAATCAGGCCGAGGTTGGCGACCAGAGTCGCGTCCGGAGGCGCCGGACGACGGTCCTTGGGGGCTTCGCCGCGTTCACCACCGGACAAACTTGTGCGCTGCTGACTGAGGAACGTCGCGGTCTGACGGGTGACCAGCTCGTTGCCCACCGAGAACTCGGAGATCGCGTCGACGAGCATCCCCTTGCGGTGCTCCCGCAGATTCTCCGTGTGTGTACGGATGCTCAGCGGCTCGGTCACCGCGACCGGGCGGATACGTTCGATGGTGTTCTCCACGTGCACCGAACCCACCGCCGAGAACGGGAAGTCGCGGGCGACAAGCAGTTCCATCACGAGCGGGAACTGCATCACGAACGGGAAGGTCAGCGGCAGGGTGTCGCCGAACCGCTGACCGGTGCTGGCGCAGTACGCGCGCAGCTGGTCGAGGTCGACCTTGACGTCGGACAGGGCGAGTTCGGTGTCGGGGAGGTGCGCGTCGGCCTTGATGGGACCGGACTTGCCGATACCGGGCAGCATCCCGACCACCGCGCGACGATAGATGTCGGAGGTGGCCGGAAACCCTTTCAGCTCAATGGTTTTTGGCACGTCACGCTCCCAGCATGCTCTGACCGCACACGCGCACCACGTTGCCGGTCACCGCGCTCGATGCCGGATTGGCAAAGTACGCAACGGTTTCGGCGACATCGACGGTCTGACCGCCCTGCTGCAGCGAGCTGATCCGACGGCCCACCTCGCGGGTGGCCAGCGGGATGGCCGCCGTCATCGCGGTCTCGATGAAGCCGGGCGCAACAGCGTTGATGGTGATCTTCTTCTCCGCCAGAACCGGCGCGTACGCGTCGACGAGCCCGATCACGCCGGCCTTGGATGTGCCGTAGTTGGTCTGACCGCGGTTGCCCGCGATCCCGGCGATGGACGACACATCGATGACCGCGCCACCCTCGCGCAGTGCGCCGGCCTCGAGCAGGTCGTCGACCAGCTGCTGCGGGGCGATCAGGTTCACGCCGATGACCGCGTTCCAGCGGGCGTCGTCCATGTTGGCGAGCAGCTTGTCGCGGGTGATGCCGGCGTTGTTGACGATGATGTCGATGCCGCCGTGACGTTCGAGTGCGTGCTCGGCGAGCTTGGCGCCGGCATCGGGAGCGGTGACGTCGATCGGCAGCGCGGTTCCGCCGACCTTGTTGGCAGTGGCCGACAGCGCTTCACCGGCCGCGGGGATGTCGGCGGCGATGACGTGGGCGCCGTCACGCGCGAGGACCTCGGCGATGGTGGCACCGATACCGCGGGCGGCACCGGTGACCACGGCGACCTTGCCGGTCAGCGGCTTGTCCCAGCTGGCCGGGGCAACAGCATCTTTCTCGTCGACGCGGATGACCTGGGCGTCCACGAACGCCGACTTCGCCGACAGCAGGAATCGCAGGGTCGACTCCAGTCCGCTCAAACCGGTCTTGGCATCGGGGGAGACGTAGACGAGCTGGGCGGTTGCGCCGTTGCGCAGTTCCTTGCCCAGCGAACGGGTGAAGCCCTCGAGCGCACGCTGTGCGACATGCTCGCTCGGGTTCTTGATGAGCTCCGGAGTGGTGCCGATGACCACGAACCGCGCACTGTTGCCCGCCGACCGGATGGTGGGCGCAAAGAACTCGAACAGCTGCGACAGCTCGGACGACTTGGTGATGCCGGTGGCATCGAGCACAGCGGCGCCCAACTTGTCTGCTCCACGACCGCTCGTGTTGTTCACGATCAGCTCGTAGTCCTCTCCGAGGATCTCGCGAAGGGGCTCGATCAGCCGGCCGTTGCCGCCGATCAGGACGGGCCCTGCCAGCGGGGGCTCGCCGGCCTTGTAGCGGCGCAGCGTGGGCGGCTGTGGCAAGCCGACCTTGCTCGCGATGAATGCGCCCGGTCCTGAGCTGACGATGGTCGAGTAAAGGTCGGTGGTTCCTGTGGCAGACACGTGCACTCCCTTTTCTTTGCTTTTGAACGCCTCGCGTACGGCATGTGTGTTGTGTGCACCACCCGAGTCGGGCATATCCCGGGGGCGGCTCGACAACGAACTTACTCGGGAGTAAGAATACGCCATAAGAGCCATCCACAACTTGGGAGATCCACAGTGGTATCGAATAACCAGACCCGTACCGTGCGACCTGTCGCGATCGTCGGCGGCAACCGGATCCCGTTCGCCAAGCAAGACGGGGCCTACGCCAAGGCCAGCAACCAGGACATGTTCACCGCCACGCTCGACGGCCTGATCAGCAGGTTCAGCCTTCAGGGCGAGCGGCTGGGCATGGTGGCCGGTGGTGCCGTGCTCAAGCACGCGCGTGACTTCAACCTCATCCGCGAGTCGGTCCTCGGCTCGGCGTTGTCGCCCTACACCCCGGCCTTCGACCTCCAGCAGGCCTGCGGCACCGGTCTCCAGGCGATCTCTGCTGTGGCCGACGGCATCGCGACGGGCAAGTTCGACGCCGGTATCGGCGGCGGTGTCGACACCACCTCCGATGCCCCGATCGCGGTATCCGAGGATCTGCGGCAGTCGCTGCTGGCAGTGAACCGGGCCCGCAGCACCGTCGACCGCCTCAAGGCCATCGCCAAGCTCCCGACGTCGCTGGGGATCGAGATCCCACGCAACGGTGAGCCCCGTACCGGCATGTCCATGGGTGAACACGCCGCGATCACCGCCAAGGAGTTCGGCATCAAGCGGTCCGACCAGGACGAACTCGCCGCAGCCAGCCACAAGAACATGGCGGCCGCCTACGACCGCGGTTTCTTCGACGACCTGATCACGCCGTTCCTCGGTCTCACCCGCGACCAGAACCTGCGGCCGGGAAGCACTGTCGAGAAGTTGTCGACCCTCAAGCCGGTCTTCGGGGTGTCCCTCGGCGACGCCACCATGACTGCGGGCAACTCGACTCCGCTTACCGACGGTGCTTCTGCTGTGTTGCTGAGTACCGACGAGTGGGCTGCGGAGAAGAAGCTGCCCGTGCTTGCACACCTCGTGGATGTCGAGACCGCCGCGGTCGATTACGTCAACGGGCCCGACGGCCTGCTCATGGCTCCCACCTACGCGATTCCGCGTCTCCTCGAGCGCAACGGCCTGACCTTGCAGGACTTCGACTACTACGAGATTCACGAGGCCTTTGCCTCGGTCGTCCTGTGCACGCTGGCGGCGTTCGAGTCCGATGCGTACTGCAAGGAGCGGTTGGGCCTCGATTCGGCACTGGGCAGCATCGACCGCAGCAAGCTCAACGTGAACGGGTCCTCGCTGGCGGCCGGCCATCCGTTTGCTGCCACCGGCGGCCGGATCGTCGCCCAGACGGCCAAGCAGATCAAGGAGAACGGCGGTGGACGTGCGCTGATCTCCATCTGCGCTGCAGGCGGACAGGGCGTCACCGCGATCATCGAGGCGTGATCGGACGCCGGGAATTGCACATCTGAAAAAACTTTTTGAAGGTGTGTAACGCCCGGCGCCCTTACGGCGAAGTACTTGATAACTCCGGTTGAGCTGCACGACCCCCGACCCTGTAGCTCAACCGGAGCCCTATTTTTCCCGGTGTGACAATCCGCCGGTTCCTCTGGTCGCTCGTCGACCCCGCCCGTACCGCTCTCGAAGCGAGGCTCGCGGCCTCCCGATGTGGCGTCGGCTACATCCGTCCGCCGGACGCAATAAACAGCTGTCTCTTGACGTTTGGAATCTCGCTGTGTGAGTCAGCCGCCCTTGTCGGGCGGGAGATATCAGGAGGTGGACCATGAGTTCCTACTCGCCGCCGGCGACATGGACGTCACCGACGTTCCGTGCCCACACTCGTCCGATCGGCGACGAACCCGGGCCGGGCTGGTCGGGTTATCTGGTGGTCGCGGCAGTACTCGGACTGCTGGCGTTGATGTTGATCGGCGCCACTCCGAGCTGACGTCCGCTCGCCGGGCCCGCCGCGTCTGGGTACCGGCGGGCCACGGCCGCTGGCCCGGTCACACCGCGGAGCGCCCGATCACACCGCAGAGGGTGCAGACACCTCGAACCGGAGACCGAAGTTGTTGAAGGTGACGGGAAGCGGTGCGTCGGGCGACAGGTGCGGTGTGGAGGTCAGCGTGAAGCGCCCACCCCGCAACAGATGGGCGAGGAACGTGCTCGTGGTGAACAAGACGAGGTTCTCGCCAGGGCATCGGGCCGGTCCGGCGCTGAAGGGCACCAGATCCGGGCGTGCTGCGGCCCGGCCGTCGCTCCAGATGTCCGGGGCGAATGTGTTGGCGTAATTCGCCAGTTCGGGGTCCCGATGAAAGACAGGCGCCTGGATGATGACTCCGGCACCGGCTTTGGCCACCATCGAGCGGTCGTCGCCCCAGTAGGTGTCGGCTGTGGTGTCCCGCAGGATGCTGGTCGTGGTGGGCCACAGTCGCACCGATTCCAGCATGCAGTCGCGAAGGAAGTCGTACGTGCGCGGCTCCGCGCCGTCGGATCCGATCTCCGACAACGCCCGCTGCATCTGCTCGGGATGGGTGGCCAGCAGCGCGAGTGCACGGCTCATCGCGATTCCCGCGGCGTCGAATGCGAACAGCCAGTGGGGCATCTGCCCGATGGGGTCGACCGCAGGTGTCGTCGGTATCTCGCCGAGTGCCGCTGCCAGACTTCCGGGGGCCGGGTCGGCGACGTACTGGTACAGCCGCTCGATGAACCGCTCCCGTCGCATCGGATGCGGGCGCGACAGGAAAGACCAGTTGCCGGCCGCCCGGAGTCTTCTCAACAGGTCGGTGGTCTGCTCGTCGTCGCGTGCGGCGTCGCCGAACGTGATCCGCCGTACCGCTTTCCACCAGGCGATCAACAGGTCGTCGGCGCTCATGGACCCCGCTTCTGTCGTCTGAGAGAGAAGGACGTCTGCTTCTTGACCGGCCACGTCCGCGATCGTGCTTGCCATCCTGTGCAGTTCACGCGGGGTGTCGAGCGCGGCGACGTTGACCAGCCGTCGTTGCTCACGGAGGTGTCCCTCCGAGATGAGAACCGCATGCGGCTGAAACGGGTTGAGCGCAGCCTTCTTCTCCCGTGTCGCCGGGTTGAACGGATCCGGCGATTCCTCGAGCACCCGCTGGACGTCGGCAGGATCGAGGATCACCAGAATCCGGCGGCCGGGCAGTACCAGCTCGACGGGTCCGGACCCGTACTGCTCGCGCAGTCGGCGCGCGCACTTGAGTGCGGTGGAGTCGGCTTGCACTCGCTCGAGCCCGGCCATCACCAGCGGTCGGCGCACGATGACACCGGCAGCGATGGCGGCAAAGCCGAGCTCCGCGAGTACGCGCAGGGCACCGGCACCGCGAATCCGGGGTACCGGAGCGATGTGCCCGGCGGACGTGTGCGCGGATGTCGTCTCGGTCATGGGGTGTGGTCCTCTCTGGCGTGAGCGCTTCGACTTCGAGGAGTCGACCCACTGGCGGCTGGTCTGGCCCTGCGTGCAATGTGGTGGCCGAATTCCCACTGCTGATGGGCTTAAACCCGATCGACGGGGTTTGACGTGGTGCCGTTGTGGGCACACTTCGCCGAGCGCGACGCGCTGTGTGCCCGCATTCCGTGGGCTCACCGGGGTGACTTATCGAGGTGGACTGTCTGATGCGTGGGGATTCGTCATCGATCATGTGCCTGTGGTGCGGATTCGAGCTCGCGGCGTCAAGATTTGCTGGTCCGGCCGCCGCTGCTGCCGTGGCCACTGCAAACGGCTGGTCGGTGAGCGACCACCACACGCTGTGTCCGTCATGCGCCACGGCCTTTGCGGCGATCCAGCAGAACATTCTGGACGAAGATCGCGACTGCCCAACGACAGTTGGTTAGGGTAACCTTCCCCGCATGGGATTTTCGTTTGCGCGGGTGGTCGAGAACACCGAGCTGAACCCGCGGCTCCGCCGGATCGTTTTCTCCGTACCCGATGTGGCCGTCCTCGAACTGCCTGACCTGGCGGACGAAGTGGTCGGCATCTACTTTCCGACCGCTGGTGGCGGCCGGCCCCCGGCGATGGAGAACCGGGACGGTGTCTGGGGCTACTACGACCAGGAGACCCCACCGGAGGGTCGCAATTACACGGTTCGCTCTGTCGATCGGACTGCCAACACGATGGTGGTCGACTTCGTGGTGCACGACCACGGCGTCGCCACCTTGTGGGCGCAGGGTGCCCAGGTCGGAGACGAGGTCGGGATGTCCCACGCTCGAGGCTGGTACCGCCCTGAGGCAACCACCGAGTGGCAACTGCTGGTCGCCGACCTCGCGGGTCTGCCCGCGCTCGCCCGGATCATCGAAGGACTGTCTGCGCAGGCCCGGGTCACCGCCATCGTGGAGGTTGTCGACGAGTCCGATCTCGACTATCTGCCCCGGCGCGACAACGTGGACCTGATCAGTCTGGTCGGCAGCGGAAACGGTTACGGCGACAGCCGACTCGGCGAAGCAGTCGAGCAGTTCGGTCACCCCGAGGGCCGCGGGTACTGCTGGTTCGCCGCCGAGGCGAAGGCATCGCGCGCTGTTCGCAAGCACTTCCGCAAGCAGTTCGGCTGGAAGGCCGATCAGTGCGACATCATCGGCTACTGGCGATTCGACGGGGAAGCCTGGGCCAAGAGGTTCGAGCAGGTCGGTGGTGAGCTGTACGCGGTGTATGCGGCAGCGCTCGCCGACGGCAAGAGCGAAAAGGTGGCTTCGGAGATCTTCGACGACGCGCTCGAACGCGCTGGGCTCTGATCTCGCCGCACTTCATTCCGCGGTGAACATCGGCCGCCCCGACACCGGGTCACGGCTGATCCGGGCGCGTACGTCGAACACCGTGTGCAGCAGGTCGGCGGTCAGCACGTCGTCCGGATGACCGTCGGCGATGATCGTGCCGTCGCGCATCGCCACGATCCGATCGCAGTATCGCGCGGCCTGGTTGACGTCGTGGAGCACCATCACAACCGTTTTGTCATGTGCGCGAACGAGTTCGACGATGAGTTCCATCAGATCGATCTGATGCCGGATGTCGAGATATGTGGTCGGCTCGTCGAGCAGCAACACGCTCGTGTCCTGGGCGAGTGCCATCGCGATCCAGGCCCGTTGACGTTCACCACCCGACAACGAATCGAGGCGCCGTTCGGCCATCGACGTCACCCCCGCCATCGACATCGCCCTGGTCATCACCTCGTCGTCGCGGCGACTGAGCATGGCAAGGGGACCCAGACGCGGATACCGGCCCTGTTCCACCAGCTCGCGAACCCGCAACCCTGCCGGGATCGTGGAGGTCTGCGGAAGGATCGCGAGTCTGCGTGCAACGTCGACCGTCTTGCGCGTGGCGATGGGTTGACCGTCCAGTCGAACTTCCCCATGGCGGGGGGTGAGTACCCGGGCCAGAGCCATCAGCAGCGTGGACTTGCCCGAGCCGTTGGGCCCCACCAGTGCTGTTGCGGTACCGGACTCGATTCGCAGGTTCAGGCCGTCGACGACGGCACGTCCCCGATAGCCGAGCTCGAGGTCGAATCCCTCGAGCAGCGGCGGACTTTGATTCATCTGCGTTCCTTTCGGACGAGCCAGATCAGGTACGGCGCACCCAGTGACGCGGTGACGGCGCCGACCGGGAGGCCGGTGACCGCCGGGCCACTCCCGGGCAGATCGATTGTGATGCTGAAGGCCAGGAGATCCGCGGCCGACAGAGCGATTGCCCCGAGCACCATGCTGACGGGTATCAGATCCCGGTAGTCGCCGCCGACGAGGATGCGTGCCAGATGTGGTGCCATCAACCCGATGAATGCCACCGCACCGGCTGCCGTGACGGCCGCTGCGGCCGCGAGCACCGCGACCATCAGCAGCACGAAACGGGTTCGCGCCGTGCGCAATCCCAGACCTGTGGCGGTGATGTCGCCGAGCGAGAGGACATTGACCCGCGAGGATGCGAGCAGAGCACAAACCCCGAGTACGAGGACCCAGGGCCACAGGGCATTCCAATCGGACTGCGTACGCGCGTTGAGTGATCCGATGAGCCACCGGAGCACCACGCCCATCGGCTGCGAGTCGACGACAAGCAGCAACGAGGTGACTGCACCGAGGATGGCGCCCAACAGAATTCCCGCCACCGCGAGTGAGCGTCGGCCGACCAGGTACAGCAAAGCACCGGCGACGACCGCACCGACCAACGACGCGATGGCTGCCAACGAGAACGGGAGCGGTGGGGAGCCCTGGCGTGGGAACGCGAGTATGGCCACGACAACACCGAGTGCCGCGCCCGCCCCGACTCCGGTGGTTCCCGGCTCGGCGAGCGGATTACCGATCACGGCTTGCAGCAGTGCGCCCGAGAGAGCAAGCAGGACACCGGCGCCCATGCCGACGAGTACCCGGGGGAGCCGGTACTTGAGGACGATGACCTCGTGTGCGCGGACATCCGACGTGCCCGTCAGCACTCGAAAAGTGTCGGCGGCGCCGAGGTCGGAACGCCCGATCATCAGATGCGCCATCACGAGTACGACGAGCACGACCGCGCCGCCGGCCAGGAGAGGAAGGGGTCGCAGCAGGTTCGGTTCCCTCATGCCGCCGAGTCCTGGCGGCGTAGTGCGATGAGCAGAGTCGGGACGCCGATCAGGGTGGTGGTGATACCCACCGGGATCTCGATGGGATACAGCGTAATTCGGGACAAGAGATCAGCTGCGGTGAGCAACAGTGCGCCCGCGACCGGTGTCAGCCAGAAGACCCGGCGGGCGCTGGTGGTGCGCAGCGCCCACCTGCACAGGTGCGGCGCCAACAGGGCCACGTACGCCACCGGGCCGCACACGCAGGCGACAACCGCCGCCAGGACACCGGCGCACCCGAGCGCCGACAGCCGTGCACGAAACACGTTGATGCCCAAGCCCGCTGCAACATCGTCGCCGAGCGACAGCGCTGCCACGCGGTGCCGTAAGAACAGGGCTGCCGGCACGGCGACGGCGAGCCAGGGAGCAACCACCGCGACGTGTGGCCAGCCGCGATCGCTGAGGCTTCCCAGCAGATAGCGGAACAGCAATGGCAGGTTGCCCTCGGTGCCCAGGCTCACGAGCGCGATCACGAGTCCAGACGCCAGCGCGGTGACCGCCGAGCCGATCAGCAGCATCGTGGTGGGGTCGTGGGTTTTTCCCACTGCCACGAGCACCGTCGAGCCGGCCACTGCGGCGCCGAGCAGGGCGACGTACGGCAGCTGGTGCAGTCCCACCGGCAACGCGAGCACGGTCACCGCGGTCAACACCACGGCAGCGCCCGAGGACACGCCCAGGAGTTCGGGGCCGGCGATGCGGTTCTGTATCGCGTCCTGCATCAAGATGCCCGCCAGGCCGAGGGCGGCCCCGCACATCACGCCGAGCAGTGCTCGTGGCAACCGGGAATCCGCCACGTAGGGGTGAAGGGGATCGGAAGCGTCGGTGAGTGCGGCGAAAGCCTCGAGTGGCGTCACCACCGGGTCTCCGGCGCACAGGGCGACTACCACCACCGCTGCGATCGCGGCCGTACCCAGCAGCAACGAGCCGATGAGCCGTCGGTTGGGTCGCCTCTGGGCAGTCGTATTGACAATGGTTATCATTTCGCTCAACATCATCTGCAAGGGAGATCGAATGCGCAAGTCCATCGCTCTGTCCACCACTCGAGGCCTCGTCGCGGCCGCATCGGCATTGGCGTTACTGGGGGTGGCAGCCTGCGGCACCGACGGTGACGAGCCGGCCGCGGAGTCGATCGTCGTGACCGACGCAACCGGCACCACGGTCACCCTGGCGGGCCCGGCCGACCGAATCGCCTGTCTGACAATGATCTGCGTCGACGCTCTCAAGGAAGTGGGGATCACCCCCGTTGCCTACCGGGAGGATCTGGCCCTCGATGAGCGGTTCTTCGGGCCCGACGCAGACATGCGAAAGATCACCGGCGGCTTCGGTGAGGAGAACGTAGAAGACATCGCCATGTCCGAGCCTGACCTGGTCATCGGGCTCGGTGGCGTACAAGACGGGCTGCGAGCAGCTGTCGAGGAGTCCGCGCCGTTGTATCTCGTCGATCCGTCCTCCTGGCAGGACTCGGTCGAGTTCTTGCGCACCGTAGGGCAATTGACGGGCAAGCAGGCAGAGGCGGACGCTGCGGCCCAATCGCTTGTCGAGCGCGTCGAAACCGCGCGCCAGAAGCGCAGTGACCTCACCACGTTGTCGATGTACGGGGAGCCGGGCAGTCTCGGTGTCGACTCCGTCGAGACGCCGGTCGGTTCGCTTCTCGCCGAGGTCAGTGACTACCCGTGGCCGGCCGGCACCGACGCCTTCGCAACCGTGTCGGTTGAACAGATCGCCGGCGTCAACCCCGATGTCATCTTCGCGCAGGCATTTTCGTCCGGCGACGACGCGGAACCGCTGTCGGCGAGACTGGCGACGAACCCGATCTGGCCCTCGATCGCGGCAGCACAGAACAACCGCGTGGTCGAGGTGGAGGCGGGCCTGTGGGCCACCGGCCGCGGGACCGTGTCGTTGGGCATCGTTCTCGATGAGGTGACGGACGAGTTGGCAAAGTCCTGACGGGAGGCGCCAACGCTATTGAAAATGATTGTCAAATAGCCTAGCGTGAGTCCTGGTCGTTCGATGAGCGACCGATTCGGTTGCGATGCAGCCGAATTCACTACAAGCGAAGGAGATTCATGAACGACAATGAGTTCTTCCGTTCCATCCAGGCGCCGGTGAGCCTGGCGACCCATTCCGCGGGCCACAGCAATGCGCTCGTCGAGAACCCGTTCGACGACGCACAGGATTCCGAGGACTGATAGGTCCTCGCATCACCTGATGTGTCAAGAGCCCGCGTGCCATTCGAGTGACGTCCCGGGTGGCACGCGGGACCGGATGAGAAGCGAGACCCGTGCAGCTGTCCCCGAATACCGCCATATATCAAGCACATCAGGGCTTTGTCCTGCGCACCGCCGACGACGAGCACTTCGAACTCACTCTGGGTGGTGACGAGGTGCACGAGCTCTTGTCGGTGCTGTCCGGCGACGCGTCACCTGCCTCGGGCAGGGTCCGTGCCGCCCTGAGTGCTTTGGTCGACGCAGGTCACGTGGTCACCGCCGTGTCGCGGCCGACCGTGGCAGTGTGTGGGCAGGGGAAGATTGCGGCTTCGACCTCGAAGAGGTTGGGAACGCGGCTATCCGGTGAGATGGTGAGCGCTGACGTCGTCTGTCACGTCAGCGACGATCCCGTTGACCCGGCCGAGGTCGGCGCCGTGGACCTGGCCAGCTATCGCGACGGGATCATCCAGGTGATCACGCCGCAGGCGGTCGGTATCGCGGACGTGGTCGGCCGGCGTCGTGCCTGCGCCATTCATCGTGACCGGATGCAGTCGTATCACCGACCGGTCGACGGCGGGCTGCGGCTGGAGTCGTCCCTTCATCCGGTGTCTGATCGGGCAGCTGATGTGATCGCAGACCTCATCGTCACCGAGATCGACGAGCGACAGGATCGGCCGATCACCGAGTCGCCGACGAGCCGCTCGCGGCATCTGCTGACCACTGTCGACCTACGCACCCTGCGGGTGGTCCGGCGACCCGTGTTGCCCATTCCCGCTGTGCCGCAATGACTTGTTCGCTGACCGAGACCCAGGTCGACGGACTTCACACAAATGTCTTCCTGCCGGATACCGCGCCGAGGTCTGTTCTCGTCATCCGCACGCCCTACGATGCCGACGCCTATCGGGCAGAAGCGCACGCATGGGTCCGTCGGGGAATCGCAGTGGTCACCCAGGATGTCCGGGGACGTCACCGGTCCCGCGGTCGTTTTCGGCCGTTCGAGAACGAGGGGGCCGATGGGCTCGCGACCCTGCAGTGGGTTGCGAGCCGATCGTGGGCCGGCGCACCGGTGATCCTGTACGGCACGTCGTATTCCGCGCACTGCGCGGTGGAGACGGCGATCGCCGCGGCCGAGGCGGGGGTCGACGCCGTCGGCGGGGTGTCGGTGGCGGTTCCCGCGCTCGGCCTCGGTGAGACGGCGCGCAACATCGACGGATGCTTCTACTTGCAGTCGCGGGTGGGCTGGTGGCTCGAACACGGTGAAGGATCCGAATCGCCCGGCGCCGCAATCCCTGACGGCCTGCTCGACACGCTGCCGGTGGCCGACATCGGTCGCCGCGCCACACCGCAGATCTCGGCGTGGGAGAGAGTGATCCGAGCTGAGCGTCGAGATTGTGAACGTGGTGCCGAGGTTTCGCGGCTGCGCTGTCCGTTGCTTGCCATCGGTGGCATGGCGGATTGGTTTGCGCAGGACACTGTCGACCTCTGGACGTCCTGGGGTGGCCCGGCGGCGCTGGTCATGGGTCCCTGGGACCACAGTCTGCGCGGCTCCGACCGAGCCCGCCGCATGGAGTCGTGGATTGAAGACGTGTGTGCCGGCACCCCCACAACCGGCGCGCAGGTGCTCGGCCTCCCTGGAGGGACGGTGGACCCGACCCGGTGGCCGAGCACCGAGGCGTCCACTGTTCTGCCAGGCGGGCGATTTCACGCCGACCCCACCGATCCCTTCCCTTCGATGGCTCACGGGGCAGACCTCAGCGAGGCGGCCGCGCGGCCGGATTGCCTTGTTCTCGACCTGCCGAACCGTTCTGCCGCACTCATCGGAACACCCACCGTACGAGTGCATCCGACTCGCGGAGCCGGACACTGGGGCGCTCTGCTCGCCATCCGGCGCCGCGACGGTCGACTCGAACAGACGGCGCACGGTATGTCCACGCACACGACGATCCACCTCACCCGGTGGCCGCCCACCTCGACACAGGAGAATCGATGGTCCTCATCCTCTCGGCGCATTCCTTCCCTCGTCACGCGCGGGATCTCCAGTCCAGCTGCGACCACCTTGCCGGCACCGAAACGCGTGCCGTCCTTCGCGAGGTCGAGTCCGTGACGTTTGGCATGCCCGCATGAACCCGACTGCGGCAGAACAGAACACATCAGCCGTTCTGTCGGCCGAGGATCTGATCGATCCGTACGCCGGCGTCATCCGGGCCCTGCACCCCGTGGACCGGCTCGACGCGATGCCTGAACGGTATGTGGGACTGACCGCCGAGATCGCCGACACCAGAACGCATGGGAACTGGCCGAGTGACCTGGTGTCCCTCGGAACCACCTTCGCCGACGAGGCGGGTGCCCGTATCGCGGCGATCGGCGAGGCCGTCGAGCGGTACTGCGGCAACTACGTGCCGAAAGGCCTGCTGCGGGCGACATCTCGGGAGTTACGCAGCGCGGGTGTGCGCCATCTCGGGCCCGATGAACTGAACTTCTTCGCTGATTGGCAACTCGAGACGACGCGGTTCCCGTTCGAGCGGTTCACCCATGACACCGTGATCGCCTGGTGTGAGGGCCGCGGTGATGACGGAGAACCGACGCTGGTACCCGCGTCGTATGTTTATCTCAACTGGCGAACCGGTACCCGTAAGCGCGACCCGTGGCTACACCATCTGAACTACGCGGGCATCGCGACCGGGGCGGGCCTGGACGATGCCGCCGCCCGGGGGTTGCTCGAACTCGTAGAACGGGACTCACTGTCGTTGTGGTGGCATCTGAACCTGCCCGCCCGCGGTATCGACATCGGTAGCGTGCCAGGCCTGGCCGACGACCTCGGTGACACCCGATTACGTTGTCACCTGCTCGAATTGCCCGCATACTTCGGTGTCCCGGTGGTCGCTGCGGTGATCCACGACCCGGAACTGGGCATCGTGGCGGGGGGTTTCTCCGCCAAGCTCGACCCGGCCGAGACCGCCCGGAAGGCGGTACTCGAGGCCATTCACAGCTGGGTGTTCACGCGGGGCCTGCTGGAGCCCGACGGCTGGGTGTTCGGCTCCATGGAGGCGGGGGTCCTCTCCCGCGGGTTGTATCTGGACCATCGGGCGGACCGCAGTTACCTCGATGCCGCCGGTGTGCGGAGTGAGCATGTCCGCGATCTCGGGGCGCAGGCGCAGGTATGGCTGGATCCATTGACGCAGGAAGCGTTGCTGCCGCGCTTCACCGAACCGGCCACCACGGTGGGTATCGACGAACTGCCCACCGGCGACCTCCTGGATCTCAAGCACCGACTGCGCGCTGCCGGTCACCAGATCGTTGTCTGCGACATCACCACGCCCGACATCGCATTGACGTCGCTGCGGGTGGCGCGGGTGTGCGCCGCCGGTCTGATCCCGAACGCCCCGGCGGGGTTCCCCTACTTCGGTCTGCCGCGCTGGCGGGAGGTCGCGCGAGCAGAGGCGACGGGCTGCGATCCGGACGACCCGAACTCGTTGCTGCTGGTGGCTCCTCCGAGCCTATGAACCCGTTTCGCACATTCGTGGTCGCGCGCGCCATCTGCTGGGCGGGCAACGCCGTCACGCTGGTGGCACTGCCCCTTCTCGTCTACCAGCAGAGCGGCTCGGCACTGCTGTCCGGTGTGACGTTCGCCGTCGAGTCGCTGCCCTATCTGCTGTTCGGGCTCTTCGCCGGCGCGGTGGCGGACCGGTTCGACCGAAAGTCCATCCTGGTTGCCGCCCAGATGCTGAGTGCGGTTGCGCTGGCGTCGATTCCGCTGGCGAATGTCGCTGGGGACGTCCTGATCGTGCACGCCCTCACCGTTGCCTTCGGAGTGTCGACGCTGTTCGTGTTCTACGATGCGGCGTCGTTCGGAGTGGTGCCCGCTCTGGTCGGGCGCGACCGGATAGCCGACGCCACAGGAACATTGGTGTCCGTGGGTACAGTCATCGGGATCGCCGGACCGTTACTGGGTGGTGTGGCGGCCACCGCGCTCAGTCCCGCCGGTGCGATCGCGATCGATGCATGCTGCTATCTGTCTGCAGCGGCACTCACCGTCACCATCGCGATTCCCCCGAACGCCGTCGAAGCCGTTCCGGGCCGTCGCATCTCGGACCAGATAGGTGAGGGGTTGCGATACATCTGGCAGCAGCCGGTGGTGCGTGCACTGACTCTGGTGGGAATCGGTGTGAGCCTCGCCAACGGGGTGGTGGTCGGACTGATGGTGGTGGTGGGTGTCCGGCGACTGGGCCTGGACGATGGCGACGCCCGACTGGGTGCGTTGTACGCGGCCACCGCGCTCGGTGCGTTCCTCATCAGCCTCGTCAGCGCGAAAATCCAGCGCGTCGTGGATACCGGGAAGATCACCCTCGCCGGGATCGCCGTGTCCGCCGGGGCGATGCTGCTGTGGGCACAGACGGCCTGGTTTGTCGTCTCGCTGGTGATCCTGGTTGTGTACCAGGCTGCCAACACGATGATCATCGTCAACGGAATCGTTGTGCGGCAATCGATCACGCCTGACGAGTTGCAGGCGCGGGTGAACACGACGGCGCGGATGATTGCCATGGGCGGTACCCCGTTCGGCGCTGCGATGGGTGGGGCGGTGGCGCAGGTCGGCGGTGTCGGTGTGGCGGTGTCCGCCGGCGCGGTGGCCCTGCTGTGTTCAGCCTTCGTCGGCTGGCGGATGGGGGTCGCTCGGCTCCCGCTGCTTGCCGACCTCACACCGAGCGCCCACGGCAAAGGCGAGTAGTGGGACCTGGCTGCGCTGCAACGAGAGCATCTCGCTGATCCGGTTGTCATAGAACCCGGATATCGCACAGCAGGCGAGGTCGAGTGCGGTGGCGATGAGGTACAGGTGTGCTGCAGCCAGGCCGGCATCGACATGCAAGGTGCGATAGTGCCGCTCAGAATATTTGGTCAGTGTCGCGTCGAGTTCGCCGACGAGGATGACGACAACCGGAGCGCGTCGGGCGAACTGCGGTTGAACGAGACCCTGTGCGAGTGCGCCGCGTACGTCGCCTGTTCTGCGCCGGAGCAACCGGTGGTGGCCGCGGTCGAACTCGTACACACCCACGGGTATCTCGGCGAGTGCTTGCAGCGCAACCACGTAGGCGGTGGTCGACGGCAGGCCACCGGCGCTGGGGTGGAAAGTCAAGGAACGCTCCTCGCCGTCGCCGGTTTGTACGGTGCGCTGTGGACCGAGCGCCCACCGCAGCAACGCCGACAGGTCTGGGTGGCCAAGCGGGCCGTAGCTGTACCGCGAGCGCCGGTCGCGGAGGACGCCGTCGATGGGAACCGATGGCGCGTCGGAGGGTTCACTCAGCGTGATCACCCCGTCGCCCTCCGCCAGCCGGATCGGCGAC
This sequence comes from Williamsia sp. R60, assembly GCF_054063855.1. Classification (NCBI taxonomy): domain Bacteria; kingdom Bacillati; phylum Actinomycetota; class Actinomycetes; order Mycobacteriales; family Nocardiaceae; genus Williamsia; species Williamsia sp. R60. Next base: position 1,180 of record NZ_JBSSGR010000003.1, on the reverse strand, counting down.
ACAGGAGGGCCCGAGTCGGTGAGGGCATTGTGGACTGCCCGTGCGCGCTCGACTCTCGTACCCACCAGACCATCCATGGGGTGTAGCCTAATGGCAATCATTGTCAATAGCCAGGACAACACAGGAGTCGCTTCGTGAAGGTTCGTGCATCACTCAAGTCGTTGAAGAACCAGCCCGGCTCGCAGGTCGTGCGCCGTCGCGGCAAAATCTATGTGATCAACAAGGGGAACCCGCGGTTCAAGGCTTGGCAGGGGTAGGGAAGGTCGAAATACTGTCTGACGCAGCATAATTCAGTAGTCTCTTGGCCAGTCGACGTCGGCGGGTGACTTGTCATCACGCAATCCCTTCCAGCTGGGATGGCGGAGTTTGCCGGTGAACTCGCGGTACTCGACATCGCCGACATATTTCGGCGTCACCCAGTGAGCGTCTTTTGCGATGGCCCGAGGGGGAGTCTGAGCGAACGGCGGAGTCGATGTCTCGATCTCGCTGAGCATCTCGAGTAGTTCCCGCCGCATCGCAGAAGAGAATCCGGTACCCCGTGGCCGATGTAGACGAGTTCGCCATCTGCGTTGTGAGCGCCCAGGAGCAGCGAGCCGATTCCACCTTAGGCGGCACCGAATCCTGGAACCCAGCCTACGACAACCACTTCGGTATTGTTGTGCCGATCGGGCAATACCTGGGTGTGGATGCCCGGGTAGGTCTCTAGGCTAGAGCGAGGAACAGCTTTTCCAGCTCGGCTTCGGTTAAAGGCGCCTGGTCACCGTCGGCGCCGTTGATGCATTGGCGCATGCCTGAGGCGACGATCTTGAAGCCGGCTCGGTCGAGCGCGCGTGACACTGCAGCCAACTGGGTGACGACATCTTTGCAGTCGCGGCCTGCTTCGATCATCGCGATCACCCCGGAGAGTTGTCCCTGCGCCCGGCGGAGTCGGTTCAGTACAGCCGCCATTGATTCTTCGTCACCGGTCACGGGTCATGCCTCTCTGTTTGTGTAACGAATGCCAGGGTACCCCAGGGGGTATAGGCGCGCGGTTCGGTCGGGGGTTGACCCGACGATACCCCCAGGGGTACGTTCGGGCTTGTGTGTATACCCCAGGGGGTATCTAGTCGACATCTGGAGAGAAGGTTCGTTGCCATGCCCGACATCTCGACCGCCGATCAACAGCCCAGTTCGCCACCGA